>CAWDDF010000001.1:0-38375 GCA_963801035.1 uncultured beta proteobacterium
TGTTGTGCACGGTGACGAAGTCGAGCTCCATCATGAATACGATCGGGCTCGCTTCGACAATCTTCTTCTGGAATTCGTGATAAATAGCGGCACGCTTCTTCGGATCGGGTTCAACGGTCGCCTGATCCATCAGCTTGTCGGTCTCCGGTGAGCTCCAGCGCGTGCCGTTCACGAAAACCGTCCCCGGCTTGATCAGCTTCGAGTGGTACAGGCGATGCACGCCGATCACCGGATCGGCAAGCGTCTGGATCCAGTTGTTCGTGAGTTCGTAGTCGTAGTTCGTGTACACCCGGCGAAGCCATGTCGGGACGTCTTCGTAGCGCAGGTTCACCTTGATGCCCAGCTTGCCAAGCTGCTGCTGCACGTATTCGCCGAAGCGCCGCCACTCTTCGCCATACGGCGTGATGTCGTGCGTGATCTCGAAGCGCGTGCCATCGGCACCGCGCTTGTACCCGGCCTCATCGAGCAGCTTGTTCGCCATCTCGAGGCCGTTCGGTACGTTGTAGTTCAGCACATCACCGGTCCAGAGTCCGGTCGCCTTGAAGTTCGAGCTGATCGGCCCGGTGGCCGGCCTTCCAAAGCCAAACCAGATGTTGTCGATTACAAACTTGCGGTCGATCGCATACGCGACAGCCTGACGCACCTTGGCGTTGTCGAACGGCTTCTTCTGCGTGTTGAAATCGAGCTCGACGATCGGCGACTGCATTTCGTAGCCGCGCGTCGTGACTGCAATGTGCGGCAGAGCCTGTAGGCGCTTCACGTCGAGCGGCAAGATCGCGCTGAAGCCGCCGATGTGCACTTCCTGCGTTTCCATCGCGGCAGCGCGAGTAGCACCGTCTGCGATGAAGCGCGCAACGATGCGATCCAGATGTGGCGTGCCCTTACGCCAGTAGTCGTCGTTGCGGTCGAAGCGCATGTACTGGCCCTTCTGCCACTCGACGAATTTGAAAGGGCCGGTTCCCACCGGTTTGTTCGCGTTCGGATGATTGGCGATGTCGCCGGTGCCGAACACGTGCTTCGGCAGCATCGGGGATTCGTAGCCGGATAACGCCATCAACATGTAGGGCGCCGCCTCGGACAGGCGCAAGATCGCAGTGCTCGCATCCGGCGTGTCAATCGACTCGACCGCGCGAAACGTATTTACGCCGCGCGGATGCACCTTTTTCAGTACGTCGAGAATTGAAAACTTGACGTCCTCGCTGGTGAATGGTTTTCCATCGTGGAACTTGACACCCTGCTGCAGCTTGAAGGTGATCGTCTTGCCATCCGGGCTCACGGTCCATGATTGCGCAAGCCCAGGAACCGGACGCAAGTTGAAGTCATATTGGAGAAGTCCTTCGTACACCTTCGTTGCAACCTGACCAATCGGCCCTGAGGTGCTTTGGTACGAAGCGAGCGTCGGCGGTTCCGGTTGGACCACCATGACCAGCGTGCCGCCACGTTGCGGAGACTGCGCTAGCGATGCAGCAGGGGAAAGCGCCGGAGCGACGCAAGCAACAGCGAGCGAACACGCGATGTATCGCAGGGCATGCATGGATGTCTCCTATTTTGGCGACGTTCGGATGAGCGTCACTTGTGACCGCACAACTGCAATGCTATTGCAGCCGAGCGGTTTTGCGAAGCACTAACACGACTTCACTAACGAGGCGGGGGGCTCACTATTGCATAAATGGCATCGCCGCCAGAAGCCGGAGCCGGGTCTATTCGCTGTGCGAGAGCGGAAATCGCTGCCCGTCACACTTTCACGAGTGTAGGATTCAAGTCCGCTTTGCTAGCCTAATAGATTGAGCGCCAGGAGATAACGATGGGCCAGTAACACCGAAACCAAGATCCAGGAAGCGCCGCGAGCAAGCGCGTATTCGATGGAAGAGTACTGGATGCCCTTCACGCCGAACCGCGACTTCAAACACGATCCGAAGATGATCGTGCGCGCGGAAGGCATGTACTTGTGGAACGACCGCGGCGAGCGCCTTATCGATGCATCGTCCGGCTTGTTTTGCGTCAATGCCGGCCACTGCCGCAAGGAAATTGCCGACGCCGTCAGCGCACAGCTGCGCGAGCTCGACTTCATCGCGCCGTTTACGCGCGGCCATCCAAAACAGTTCGAGCTTGCCCGCCGTGTGGCCGAGATGACACCCGGCGACTTGAATCGCATCTTCTTCACGAACTCCGGCTCCGAGGCGGTCGATACCGCGATGAAGATCGCGCTTGCCTACTGGCAGGCGAAGGGTCAGGGCGGTCGCACGATGTTCATCTCGCGAGAGCGGGCATATCACGGCGTGAATTTCGGCGGCGTTTCGCTTGCTGGAATGGCAAACAACCGTCGCCGTTTCGGACCGACGCTGCCGGGTATTGCTCACATGCGGCATACGCACATCAAGGAGAACTTTTTTCAGCCGAGCGAAGGCAATTCTGGCGTCGAGCTGGCGGAAGACCTGGTGCGGTTCATCAATTTGTACGGCGCCGAAAACATCGCCGCGTGCTTCGTCGAGCCGATAGGCGGTTCCGCCGGCTGTCTGGTCCCGCCGAAGGGATATCTGAAACGTCTGCGCGAGATTTGCGATGCGCATTCGATTCTGTTGGTATTCGACGAAGTGATTACCGGTTTCGGTCGCACCGGGCAAACCTTCGCCGCGCAAAGTTTCGGCGTTACGCCTGACCTGATGACGATGGCCAAAGGCATCACCAATGGTGCGCAGCCAATGGGAGCGGTTGCCGCCAGCGAGCGCATTTACGACGCAATCGTCGCTGCAAGCGCAGAAGGCATCGAATTTTTCCATGGTTATACGTACTCGGGCCATCCGGTGCCATGCGCCGCTGGCTTGGCGACGCTCGATATCTATCGGCGCGACGGTTTATTTGAGCAGGGCCGCGCGCTCGCGCCATATTTTCTCGAGGGTTTGTTCTCTTTGCGAGACGTGCCGGTTGTGACCGATATTCGCGGCTACGGTCTGATTGGCGCAGTGGACGTGCAGACCGAAGGGGCACCGGGCCGACGTGGGCACGCGTTGCAGAAGAAGCTGTTCGACAACGGATTGCATCTGAAGGCGACCGGCGATTCAGCGATCGTTGCGCCGCCATTGATTGCCGAACGCGGACATGTTGACGAGATGATCGACATCCTGCGGCGGACGTTGAAGTCGATTTGATTAGTCGTTTAAAGGGGAGACACATGAAGCGTTTCATCACAGGCTTGTTATCGGTGTCGGCGTTGGCGTTATCAACGCTCGCGGTTGCGCAAACGAAGGAAGTGACGATCGGCTACCAGGACATGGTGGTTCCATATCGAGTCGCGCAGGAAGCCAAGGAACTGGAAAAGGCGACCGGCTACAAGATCAACTGGAAGCAGTTTGGCGGCGGCGGCGAAGTCATCAAGGCGATGGCGTCGGGTGCAGTGCAGATCGGCGAAATCGGTTCGGCCGGCATTGCGGCGGCAGTGTCGCGTGGAGAGCCGCTCGAGATTTCTGGATCCTCGACGATATCGGCAGTGCCAAGGCGCTGGTCGTAAAGAAGAATTCGGGTATCAAATCGATCGCCGATCTGAAAGGCAAGAAGATCGCGATGCCTTTTAATTCGACCACGCACTTCCACACGATGGTTGCGCTCGAGCAGGCCAAGGTGAATCCGGCTGATGTGCAGATTCTGAACATGCGTCCGCCAGAGGTTCGCGCGGCATGGCAGCGCGGTGACATCGATGCGACTTTCATCTGGGACCCCGTGCTGGCCGAAGCGAAGAAAGACGGCACAGTGATCCTGACGTCGGGAAAAATCTCCGCCGACACCGGTAAGGCAACGTTTGACGGCTACGTCGTCAATCGCGATTGGGCAAAGGCGAACAAGGACTTCATGGTCAAGTTCGTCAAAGTGCTTGCCGCATCCGACGACAACTATCGCAAGAACAAGGCGAAGTTCGTCAAGGATTCGGCTGAAGCGAAGGCGATTGCGAAGTGGTCCGGTGCAAAGCAAGAGGACGTCGCTGGCAGCATGGCGCTGTATGCGTTCCCAACGATGCAGGAACAGGCCACAAAGTGGCTCGGCGGCAAGGATTCGATTGCGGCAAAAGCGCTCGCTGCTACAGCTGACTTCCAACTGTCGCAGAAGCAGATCGAGAAGAAGCTGCCCGATTACTCGATCGCAGTTAACCCCTCATATGTTCAGGAAGCAATGAAGTGACGTTATTCGGTCACGAAGGCCTGACCGAATAACTCGCGCCGTTGGAGTGGCGCCTGGGGCGCCCTCAACGGCGCCGAACGCGGCGACTATTGCATGGGCAAGCTTGAGGTTCGCCATCTTTCCGTTCATTACACCGGCCGCCACGGGGCGGCCGGTACGCATGCACTGTCGGACGTCAATCTAGCGTTGGACCCGGGGGACTTCGTTGTCGCCCTTGGTGCGTCAGGTTGTGGCAAGACCACATTGCTTTCGTGCATCGCCGGGTTTATGCGGTTTTCGTCGGGCGAGATACTGCTCGACGGGAAGCCGGTGATAGGTCCGGCGCTGAGCGCGGCGTCGTGTTTCAGAAGCATGCGCTGATGCCGTGGCTCAATGTGGTCGAGAACGTCGAGTTCGGTTTGAAGATGCGCGGCGTCGAGAAGGCAGAGCGCCGCATCATCGCGCTGGAAAAACTTGCCGCGGTGGGTTTGGAAAAGTTCGCAGCATCTCCGGTGTATCAGATCTCCGGTGGCATGCAACAGCGCGTAGGTCTGGCGCGAACGCTGGCCAGCGATCCTGAAGTGATGTTGATGGACGAGCCGCTTGGCGCACTCGACTCGCTGACCCGGGAGCAGCAGCAGGAGTTGATTCTGCAGCTCTGGTGGAAGACACAAAAGATGTTCTTCTTCATCACGCACAGCGTCGAGGAGGCCCTTTTCCTTGCGACCGAACTGGTGGTGATGACGCCATCTCCGGGCCGCATCGCACATCGCTACCGTCTCGATTTTGGGCGCCGCTTCATCGAGTGTGGCGATGCGCGTGCAGTGAAGTCCGACTCCGAGTTCATTCGTATACGCGAGGAGGTGCTGCAGGTGATCCACTCGGCACCTCAGATGCGCGAAGCTGCATAGGCGGTCGATGAGCGCACCCAGCAATGTCGATGCGGCCGGGACAGCTGTGCCGCGCGTCGAAGCACCGTCATCTGCGACGCCCGTGCGTCACGTCAGCGGCTACAGCGTTCCGGGCGAGGGCTCCAGCACGACGATCGCTGATCGTCACGGTCATTGTCTACTGACGCTCTGGTGGGTTGCAACACACGCCGGATGGATTCGCGATCTGTTTTTGCCGACACCGGAACGGATCATCACCAGCTTCGCGGATGCATGGAAGGGCGACATACAGGGGGGTCGCCCGCTGTACGAGCATTTCGGGTGGAGCATGTTCCGTGTGTTCTTCGCCTTCGCGCTCGCCTGCGTGACCGCTATTCCGGTCGGAATTGCGATGGGGGTCTCGCGAATCGCGCGCGGCATCTTCGATCCGCCTGTCGAGTTCTATCGTCCGCTGCCGCCGCTCGCGTATTTGCCGCTGATCGTGATCTGGTTTGGTATCGAAGAAACAGCGAAGGTCGTGCTGATTTACCTGGCGTGCTTTGCGCCGCTCGCAATGGCTGCGCGTGCGGGCGTCAAGAGCGTGATGATCGAGCAGATCAACGCCGCTTACTCGCTCGGCGCGTCGAAGTGGCAGGTCATTCGCCACGTCATCATTCCCGCCGCGTTGCCGGAGATTTTCACCGGCATGCGGATCGCTATCGGGTTCGGCTGGACGACACTGGTTGCCGCGGAGATGGTGGCGGCAACGGCGGGCCTCGGCCAGATGGTGCTAAACGCATCAAACTTCCTGCGAACCGATGTCGTCATCATGGGCATCTTCGTGATCGGGATCGTCGCGTACATGTTCGATCTGATGATGCGTTACATCGAGCGCGCGGTTGTTCCGTGGAAGGGTCGGGGATAATCACAACCACTGCACACTCTCAACAAAGGCCATGGCAGAAAAAGAGAAGATTCATTTTGTAGTGCATGACGAGCACGATTCGGTCGGTGTCGTCGTGGTCGAAGGGGTTCGTGCCGGTGACGAGATCACCGGCTGGATCATGGATCAGGACAAGACCTTGCGCACGAAAGTCCTGAACGACGTGCCGATCGGCCACAAGATCGCGATTCGTGACCTGAAGAACAACGACACTGTGATCAAGTACGGTACCGACATCGGTCGAACGATCGCGCCGATCAAGCTCGGCGAGCATCTGCACGTGCATAACGTCAAAACGAAACGCTGGTGATCATGGAAAAGACATTTCAAGGATATCGACGCGAGAACGGCAGGGTGGGTGTGCGTAACCACGTGATCATTTTGCCGGTGGACGATCTATCGAACGCTGCATCGAATGCGGTCGCCAACAACATTCACGGCGCGATGGCTTTGCCGCACCCCTACGGACGGCTGCAGTTCGGCGCGGATCTCGGACTGCACTTTCGCACGTTGATCGGTACCGGAAGCAACCCGAACGTCGCAGCGGTCGTGGTGATCGGCATCGAAGACCAGTGGACGCAGAAAATCGTCGACGGTATTGCAGCGACCGGCAAGCCGGTTGTCGGCTTCGGCATCGAGCAGCACGGCGATCACGACACGATCATGCGGGCGTCGAAGGCAGCGCGCGAGTATGTGCAATGGGCAAGCGAGTTGGAGCGCGAAGAGTGTCCGATCGACAGCCTGTGGATCTCTACAAAGTGCGGCGAGTCGGACACGACCTCTGGCTGCGGCGCCAATCCCACGGTAGGGAATGCGTTCGACAAGCTATATCCGCTCGGCACGACGCTGGTGTTCGGGGAGACCACCGAATTGACCGGTGGCGAGCACCTGGTGGCCGAGCGTTGCCGGACGCCGGAGGTTCGCGAGAAGTTCATGCAATACTTCAATAGGTATCAGCAAGTCATTGATAAAAATAAAACAAGCGACCTCTCGGATTCTCAGCCAACCAAGGGCAACATCCTCGGTGGCCTGACCACAATCGAAGAGAAAGCGCTCGGCAACATTCAGAAAATCGGGCGTACCTGCAAGATCGACGGAGTGCTCGATAAGGCTGAAGCCCCGACGGGACCCGGCTTGTGGTTCATGGATTCGTCATCCGCCGCAGCGGAGATGGTGACGTTATGCGCGGCGTCGGGCTACACCGTCCACTTCTTCCCGACCGGACAGGGAAACGTGATCGGCAATCCGATTCTGCCGGTAATCAAGTTGTGCGCAAATCCAAGAACAGTGCGCACGATGAGCGAACACATTGATGTCGATGTCTCCGGGCTGTTGCGACGGGAAATGTCGCCTGATGACGCCGGCGACGCACTGATCGACATGATGTTTCGCACGGCCAATGGGCGGCTCACCGCGGCCGAGGCGCTGGGCCATCGCGAGTTTGTTCTGACAAGGCTGTACGAGAGCGCATGATGCTGTCCGAGAGCACGTGATGCTGCACGTCTCGGTGTGGCGCGGAACCGAGCAAGGGCGCTACGTCGATTACGAAGTTCCGCGGCAGACGAGCCAGACCGTGCTCGACGTGGTGACGTATATCCAGCGCAAGCTCGACTCGACGCTGGCGTATCGCTATGCGTGCCGCGTCGGCATGTGCGGCTCGTGCGCGATGACGGTCAACGGCGTGCCGCGCTGGACATGCCGTACGCATGTCAGTGCGGTCGTAGGCGAAGGGAGCGCGCTGCAGATCGCGCCGCTTGCCAACCTGCCTGTGGTGCGGGACCTTGCGACCGACATGCGTGAGTTCTTCGACAAATGGGCGCGCGCGAAGGGTCAATACAAAAGTGCACGCACTCGGCGCGACGACTTCGCCGCGGTCAGGCCCGCAACGAAAGAAGCGCAAGCGCGTCAGGCGGGCATCGAATGCATCGGCTGCGGTGTTTGCTACGCCGCATGTGACGTCGTTGGATGGCGCAGCGAGTACTTAGGCCCAGCCGCGTTGAATCGTGCTTGGACTCTGATCAATGACGTGCGTGACGACGCCAGATCCGAAAGGCTGCGTGCAGTTGCCGGCGACGCCGGCTGCCAAAGCTGCCACACGCACATCAGCTGCACTGAGCATTGCCCGAAACATATTTCGCCTACCGCGTCCATCGCGGGGCTGAAGCGGGCGACGGTAACGGCTGCTCTGAGGGGAAAGCTGTGACGCTCGACGTGCGTTTGGAAACACGCCTCTGGCTCGCACAGCGCGTTTCGGCTGCGGTGCTCGCGCTTTGTGTGATCGTGCACCTGATCACGATCATCTATGCAACGCGTGGCGGGCTGTCGGGCGCAGAGATACTGGCGCGCACGCGGGGCAATACCGCGTGGCTGGCGTTTTACGTTGTGTTTGTGCTAGCGGTTGCGGTGCACGTTCCGATCGGTCTGCGTGCGATTGCCACCGAATGGCTTCGGTGGAGTGGGGCAAGTCGTGATGTGTTGCTGGCCGCGTTCGGCGTCGCGCTGGTGGTGATGGGCTTCCGCGCCGCGTGGGCTGTGTTCGCGTAAGTGCCCACGCGTAAACCATGAGAGTCAACTCGATCGGTGCGCGTCATTATTCGGCGCGACGGCGCCCAGCCTATGTCGCGTTTCTGGTGCATCGACTGAGCGGTCTCGCGCTGGCGCTGTTTCTTCCCGCGCATTTTTGGGCAATTGGCCACGCGCTACGGGGCGAGGCCGAACTCGAAGGGTTTCTTCGATGGACCGACAGTCCGTTGGTGAAAGCGGCGGAGTGGGGGCTGGTGGTGCTACTTGCGGCGCATGCGGGTGGAGGACTCAGGTTGCTCGCGTTGGAATTTCTGCCATGGCGGGGCTGGCAGCAGTCGCTATTGGCAATTGCTGCAGCGTTTTCGCTGGCCGTAGGTTTGGCATTCGCCTTGGCGTTATAGCTCGATAGCCGAACAAATAACTATTTGTGGAGGAGCAGATGAAGATGCGATTGCTTGTGCTTGCCCTGGGGTCGATGCTGTCCTTTGGTTCCTACGGCCAATCGACGCCGTCGTACCCGACCAAGACTGTGCGAATTGTGGTGCCGTTCGCGGCAGGCGGGGCAACGGATATCGTCACGCGCATCCTTGCACAGAATCTCACCGAGAGCTGGGGCCAAGCTGTGGTGGTCGAGAATCGCGGCGGGGCGGGGGGCAACATTGGCGCGGCCGAAGTAGCTAAGGCCCCGGCAGATGGCTATACGTTGTTGATGACTTCGGGATCGATCGTCACCGCGAACCAGCACATCTACAAAAACATGGGGTTTGATCCGCAGAAGGACTTGCTACCCATCACGATGGTTGCGAGTGGTCCGCAAGTGATCGTCGTCAATCCTAGTCTGCCTGTGAATAACGTCAAAGAATTGATCGAACTCGCAAAGGCAAAGCCCGGCACGCTTAACTACGGTCACGCGGGAATCGGCAGCCAGACGCATCTCGCCGCCGAAAACTTTCTCTTCTCGACCGGCTTGAACATTCAACAGATTCCGTACAAAGGCGAAGGCCCAGCCATCACGGACTTGGTTGCCGGGCAGATCAATCTTGCAACGCCCAATCTTCCGGCTGCCATCGGCTTCATAAACGGCGGAAAGCTGCGCGCCTTGGCAGTAACGGGTAAGGAGCGGTCGCCCGCACTACCCAACGTGCCGACTGTCGCCGAAACCGTGCCGGGGTTTGAAAACATCGGATGGTTCGGATTAATGGCGCCGGCTGGCACTCCGCAGCCGATCATCGATCGCATTTATCGCGACGTGGTCAAGGCGCTCGACTCGACTGGCATACGTGCACGCTTTTTCGTGCAAGGCATGTCGCCTACGCCGCTGACGCCCAGTGCATTTGCGACGCGTATCAAGAACGAAACGTCGCGTTGGGCCAACGTGGTGCGAGACCGCAAGATCGCAGCCAACTAAGAAAAAATATGGCTTGACACTGCCGGCGGGAGGCCGGGAAGATATGCGCCATTGCGCATATGCGCATATCTGGCTGACCTATGGACCCTGAGCTCGAGCGGCTGTTCGAAGTGGTTTCTGGTTACTTCGGGCTCCTGTCTGAACCCACGCGCCTGAAGATTCTTAACGCGATTTGCGAGGGCGAACTCAGCGTCACCGAGATCGTCGAGCGCGTCGAATCGACGCAGACCAATGTGTCTCGACACTTGAATCTGATGTACGGCAAGGGCGTTTTAAAGCGTCGGCGTGAAGGCTCGTCGACGTTCTACTCGATCGCTGATCGCAACGTCGTGACACTTTGCCGTACCGCGTGCATTCAAATGGCGAGTCAGTTCGACGAGAGATCGGTATCCAACCGCACGCTGAAGCGGTTCATGCAGCGTGCATGACGAGTCGTGCTGTTGGCCGCGTAATTGCGGCGCCCGAAAATCACCTGCCGGTCGACCAGTTGCGCTTGCAGCGGCGCAAATTCATTGGAGGCGGCGCCTCAGCGGCCGCATTGATGATCGGCGCTGGAAGGGCAGCACAGGCCGGCGAGGCGAACCTCGTTCCCCCATGGACGCGTTCGTTGGGTGCGCCGGTTGTCAGTACCGGTTACGGCATGCCGTCGAAGCACGAAGCCAACGTGCAGCGGCGGCAAAGCCCTGGACTAACACCACAACCGCAAGCCAGCGTCAGCTTTACGCCGCTGCAAAATCTATTCGGCATCATCACGCCGAGCGGTGTGCATTTCGAGCGCCATCACTCCGGCATGCCCGAGGTCGATCCCCAGCAGCATCGACTGATGATTCACGGTCTCGTCAACCGCCCGCTGATGTTGACGATGGACGACGTGATGCGATTTCCGTCGGTCTCGCGCATTCACTTCATCGAATGCGGTGCCAACGGCGGCATGGAGTGGGCCAACGTCGCCGTGCCGACCGTGCAGTACACGCACGGGATGATTGCCTGCAGCGAGTTCACTGGAGTGCTGCTTTCGACGTTGCTCGACGAGTCCGGCTTCGATCGGGCGAAAGGCAAGTTCGTTCTCGCCGAAGGGGCCGACGGCTCTGCATTGACTCGCACGATTCCGATGGAGTTTGCGCTGAACGACGTGATGGTCGTCTACGGGCAGAACGGCGAAATGCTGCGGCCGGAAAATGGGTACCCATTGCGACTGCTGGTGCCCGGCGTGCAGGGCGTATCGAGCGTCAAGTGGCTGCGTCGTCTCGAGGTTGGCGATAAGCCGTGGAACACGCGCGAAGAGGCTTTGCACTACATCGATCTGCTGCCGAATGGTCTGCACCGCCAATACTCGATAGTCCAGGAAGTCAAGTCAGTGATCACGATGCCGTCGGGAGGCCAGACGCTCGTCGGCCGCGGCTATTACGAGATAAGCGGTCTCGCATGGTCCGGCCGCGGCAAGATCAAGCGTGTCGATGTATCGGTCGACGGTGGGCGTAATTGGCAGACGGCGCGTCTTCAGGAGCCGGTGCTGACCAAGGCGCTGACACGCTTTCGACTCGACTGGAATTGGGACGGATCGCCGGCGCTGCTGCAAAGCCGCGCGGTCGATGAAACCGGGCACGTACAGCCGAGCATTCAACAACTGCGCGCAGTGCGTGGCGTGCGCTCCATCTATCACAACAACGCGGTGCAAACGTGGCGCGTGCAACCCGACGGCGAGGTGTGGAATGTCCAGGTCGCATAGCGCGCTGGTTGCACTCGCGCTGATCGCGACGACGTTATCGGTTGGTGCGCAGCAGGGTCGTTACGGTCTCGGTCGTGCACCGACGCCACAGGAAATCGCGGCGTGGGATATCGATGTCCGACCCGACGGGCATGGGCTCAAAGCGGGCAAGGGCACTGTCGCGCAGGGACAGAAGATCTACGACGCGCAGTGCGCCAGCTGTCATGGCACTTTCGGCGAGAGCAATCGTTACATGCCGATTGCCGGAGGTGTACGCAAGAGTGATTTGACCACCGGCCGCGCGTCGATGCTGCTGCAGTCCGATGGACTGCGGACGCTTGGAACCAAGCTGAATTACGCGACGACGCTGTGGGACTACATTTTTCGTGCGATGCCGTGGACCAATCCGCAGTCGCTAAGTGTCGACGAAACATATGCGGTCACCGCATACGTGCTGCACTTGAACGAAATAGTTCCAGCCGATTATGAGTTGAACGAGAAGACGTTACTCAGCGTGCAGATGCCCAACCGAAACGGACTGACAACCGCTCATGGACTTGGAAGCGTGAAAGGGCGGCCCGACGCGCAAGGCAGTCTGTGCATGAAGGACTGCGTTAAAGACGTCACGATTACTTCCGAGATACCGGAGTTCGCACGCAATCAAAGCGGCAACCTAGCGCAGCAAAAGCGCCCGCTAGGACCGATGCGCGGCATCGATACCGCGCGATTCGATGCTGGGAAGACCGCAACGACACAGGTTGCAACGCAGACCGCGGCGCCGCACCCGTCGGATCTGATCGCTCGGCATGCTTGCACCGCCTGCCATGGGTTGACGAACAAGATTGTCGGACCGGGGTTCAGCGAAATCGCGACCAGATATCAAGGGCGAACAGACGCACAGGCATATCTGTCCAAACGGATCAAGGAAGGCGGTCAAGGTGTTTGGGGCGAAATCCCGATGCCGCCGCAAGCAGGATTAAAGGAGAGCGACGCCGAGGAAATCGCGCGGTGGATCGCAAGTGGAGCGAAATAACTTTTAACAATAGGGTTATCCCGAGAGCGAAATAGAATCAGGTGGACGCGCTGCTACATTCATGCGTTTGCTTCGAGCAACCCCGAACATCAGTGGCAGGAGAGTTTTGGATGACACAGAGTCGCAGAGAATTCGTCAAGCTAACCGGCGTCTTCGCCGTAATGGCCAGCGCCGGACTCATCAGTACCAAGGAAGCATTCGCACAGCAGCAAGCGTGGAACAAAGCCGCATTCGAGGCGAAATCGCTTGATGAAACAGTCAAGGCGCTCGGCGGTCCCGCTGCCACGCAAAGCGCGGACATTTCCATCACGGCGCCCGACATTGCGGAAAACGGCGCCGTGGTTCCCGTAGCCGTTACCAGCAAGATCCCGAATACGCAAAACGTCTACATCCTGGTCGAGAAGAATCCCAACTCGCTTGCAGCGGGATTTGCAATTCCAGCCGGAACCGATGCCAACGTCGCCACCCGCATCAAGATGGGGCAGACCTCTAATGTGCATGCGGTAGTCAAAGCCGACAACAAGTTTTATGTCGCCACGAAAGAAGTCAAAGTAACCCTCGGCGGTTGCGGCGGCTGAGCGACGTTCGCATACAGGAGCAAAGATGGCAGATCCAATGAGAATTCGCGCGACCGAGCAGCCCGACGGCGTCGACGTGCGCGTGCTGATGAGTCATGAGATGGAAACCGGACAGCGCCGTGACTCGGCCGGCAAGATCGTGCCCGCGCATTACATTTCCAACGTCACCGTCAGTCACAACGGCAAACAAGTGCTGAGTGCCGAGTGGGGCCCGGCGGTTGCGAAGAACCCCTACTTGCAGTTCAAGTTCAAGGGTGGCAAAAAAGGCGACAAGTTGACGGTCACGTGGATCGATAACAAGGGTGATACACGCACGGACGAGGCAACAATCAGTTGAGCAGCACCGGCAGCTGTAGAGCTGCTCAAACAACTTTAAGCGGGGAGATGCAGAACATGAAGGCCATCACGCGGGCAGCGCTTGGAGTCGCTGCATTCGCACTGTCGTGTACGGCAGCGTTTGCGCAGAAAGACACCGCCGACGCAATCGCGCGCTACCGACAGTTGCTACAGGACGGTAACCCGGCCGAGTTGGTTGCCGCCCGCGGGGAAGCGTTGTGGAAGGAAAAGCGAGGCCCGAAGAACGCGTCGCTTGAGCAGTGCGACCTCGGCCTGGGTGCGGGCGTTGTCAAAGGGGCCTACGCACAGATGCCGCGTTATTTTGCTGACGCGGACCAAGTGATGGATTTCGAGGGCCGTGTCGTGCACTGCATGGTCACGCTGCAGGGTTTCGATTACGCGACGGTAACGAAGAGTCCCTACTCGGGCACCGGTCAGCGGCAAACAGAAATCGAAGCACTGGCAGCGTACGGCGTCGAGCTGTCGCGCGGGGTGCCGGTGAATATCCCGCAGTCGCACCCGAAAGAGCAAGCTTCGTATGACCGTGGCAAGCAGTTGTTTTACATGCGTGCCGGTCCGTACGATTTTTCGTGCGCCACATGCCATGGCGTCACAGGGCAGCGCATTCGTCTGCAGGACCTGCCGAATATCGCTGCTAACAAGGAGGACGCGGAGCGCGCGTTTACTACCTGGCCCGCGTATCGCGTATCGCAGGGCACGCTGCGAACGATGCAATGGCGCCTTAATGATTGCTTTCGGCAGCAGAGATGGCCTGAACCTGTGTTTGCATCGCCTGCCACGGTGGATCTGATTACGTTTCTCGGTGTTAACGCAAACGGCGCAAAGATGGATTCGCCGTCGATCAAGCGCTAGGTGCAGCCATGAAAAACAAAATTGCGTTGGCCGGCTTGTCAGCCGTCGCCGTACTACTGATCAGCTGTGCCGTATACACCGCACCGACCCGCGAAGAGACACTACAGGTCGTGAAGAGCTCGTTCAAGGAGCGGGGCATCGCGAAACTTGATCGACTGAATCAGTCGGACCTGCAGGTTGCGTGTTCGGAAGCTTCTATGACAGGCAAGGATTTGCCGCAGGAAGCGCGAACTCGATTAGAGCGACAAGCGCTGGCGACCGTGAAATATCCGGCTGACGGTCAATACCTTGGAGACTTCAAGCAAGGCGAGCGGATTGCGCAGACCGGCGTCGGCATGCAATGGAGTGATTCCGACAAGACGGTGGCCGGTGGAAATTGCTATGCGTGCCATGAAATTTCCCCGCAGGAAATTGCGTATGGAAACATCGGACCGTCATTGAAGGGTTATCGAAAACTGCGTGGCGCTTCGCCGGCAGTGATGACCTACACGTGGGGCAAGCTCTGGAATTCACATGCGTACAACGCTTGTTCGCAGATGCCCCGTTACGGCGACGCGAACATTCTGACGAACGCGCAGCTGAAGGATCTAATGGCGCTGTTGCTCGACCCGGACTCCCCCGTAAACAAGTAAACAAATAAGACAAGCAGCCACGACCGCCTTGCATAAGCTGTTGGTAGCGTTTGCCGGCGCAGTGTGGCTTGCTGCGGCCCCTGCTCTTGCGCAGAGGGCGGGCGAAGTGGGAAGTGCCGTTGTCTGGCGCGACGTGGCGTTGCTTGACGGCCGCACGTTGAAGGCGGCTGAGCTCAATGGCAGCGCAGTCGTCGTTCAGATCTGGGCGTCGTGGTGTCCATTTTGCGCTGCGCAGAACCCGTACATTCAAAAGCTGCACGAGGCGTACTCAGGCCGCGGCTTGAAAGTGCTCGCGTTTTCAATCGATCAAACAGAGCAGGCAGCCAAGGAATATTTGGCTAAGCACGGGTACACATTCAATGTAGCGATGCGCAGTAGCGACGTTGATCGCTGGTTCGGACGCAACCGCACGTTGCCGGAAACTTACGTAGTCGATTCAAAGGGCAGGGTCGCCTTCGTGCATCGCGGTGAGATGTTTCCGGAGGACATCGCGGCGCTATCGCGCTTTGCTGCGAAGTAAGTGGACCGGCGCGAGTTCCTGCAGATCCTTGCCGTCGCCGCTTCGGGCGGGATGCCGATTGCGTCGCGTGACGCGCTCGCTGCGGCGCCATCAGCTGCGCGCATGTACGACGTGCCGCGCTTCGGCAACGTTCACTTTCTACATTTCACCGATTGTCACGCGCAACTACTCCCAGTCTATTTTCGCGAGCCGAGCGTCAATCTGGGTGTGGGAGCAGCGTTGGGTCAGCCGCCGCACCTGGTCGGCGAGCATCTGCTCAAGCACTTCAACATTGCTCGCGGTACACCGCAGGCGCATGCGTTTACGTACCTCGATTTTGTCCAAGCCGCTCGCACTTACGGCAAGGTGGGCGGCTTTGCCCACTTGTCAACGCTGATCAAGCGCATCAGGGAGAGCAGGCCTGGCGCGTTGCTGCTGGATGGTGGCGACTCGTGGCAGGGATCGGCGACTGCGCTGTGGACGAATGCGCAGGACATGGTCGATGCGAACAAGCTGCTTGGTGTCGACGTGATGACCGCTCATTGGGAGATGACCTACGGCGCAGAAGCGAGTGCAGGAGATCGTGGACAAGGACTTCAAAGGCCGTATTGATTTCATTGCACAGAACATCAAGACAGCAGACTTCGGCGATCAGGTGTTTCCGCCGTACACGCTGAAAGAAATGAACGGCATTCCTATCGGCGTCATCGGCCAGGCGTTTCCGTACACGCCGATTGCAAACCCGCGCTATTTCATGCCTGACTGGAGCTTTGGCATCCAGGAAGAAAACATGCAGAAGATGGTCGACGAAGTGCGCAGCAAGGGAGCGCAAGTCGTCGTGCTGCTGTCGCACAACGGAATGGACGTCGATCTCAAGATGGCGACTCGCGTGCGCGGCATCGATGCGATCCTCGGTGGACACACGCACGATGCGGTGCCACAGCCAACGCTGGTCAAAAATGCCGGTGGTACGACGCTGGTGACCAACGCCGGCAGCAACGGCAAGTTCCTTGCAGTGCTCGACTTCGACGTTAGAGACGGCAGGGTCGGCGATTACCGCTACAAGCTGTTGCCGGTGTTTGCGAATCTGCTGCCTGCAAATGCCGAAATGTCTGCGTACATCGCCCAGGTCCGCGCGCCGTTCGCGGCGCGACTATCAGAAAAGCTCGCAACGACCGAAGGGCTGCTGTATCGCCGCGGCAACTTCAACGGCACGTTCGATCAGTTGATCTGCGACGCGCTGATGCAGGTGCGCGGCGCAGAAATTGCCTTTTCGCCGGGGTTTCGCTGGGGCACATCGCTGCTACCGGGACAGACGATTCTGATGGAACACCTGATGGATCAGACCGCGATCACGTACCCGTACACGACGGTCAACGAACTCAGCGGTGCCATGATCAAGACGATCCTGGAAGATGTGGCCGACAACCTGTTCAATCCCGATCCGTATCTGCAGCAGGGCGGCGATATGGTGCGAGTAGGCGGCTTGCAATACTCCATCGATCCGCTCGCGAATATCGGGCACCGCATCAGCGATTTGCGCTTGGGCGGCAAGCCGCTCGACGCCGACAAGAGCTACAAAGTCGCCGGCTGGGCGCCCGTGGCCGAAGGCGCCAAGGGCCAACCCGTCTGGGAGGTGGTCGCGACTTACATGAAAGATCGCAAAGATGCTGAAGCCTCAGCGGTTGAATTTGCCGGCAATCAAGGGCGCGCAGTCAAATCCTGGGGTTCGCGTAGTCATGATGCACGCCGACCGGCGTCAGTGTGCTCATCGCGATGTTGTTGTCGCCCGCGCTGCTGCGTGCGCAGCAGCGCGCTGCGGAGGATTTACTCGCACCGCTCGATGATCTGCGCGTTCTCGCAGATGCGATTGCGCGTCACAAAGCGCCGCTGTTGATTCTTTTCAGTACGCCGGGATGTCCGTTTTGCCGCGAAGTCCGACGCAACTATCTCGTCCCGCGTGTCGCGGAGCAGGTGGACAAAGCGACGCCGGATCTGCTGCTTCGTGAGACGGACATCACGTCGGAGCGAACCCTTACTGATCTGTCGGGAGCGCGCAATCTACCGAGGCGGCCTTCGCGCTGCGCCATCACGTGCGTGCGGTGCCGGTGGTGGCGCTGTTTGATTCACTGCTGCGGCCGATCGGTGAGCCGTTGGTCGGCTTGGACCGCTCGGGTTTCTACGAGGCCTACCTTGCGTCGGCGATCGATGCATCCCGCAAGTATCTGCGGCAAACTTCGTAGTCGGTTGGCCTCGATGCGCGTTAGAAGAAGCCTATCGCCCTTCGGCGGACCGGTGCGCTTACAAGGAGTGTGTGGCATGAAGCGAAAAAGCCTGGCTTTGATTGCAGCCGTTACGGTGATGGCGAGCATCAGTAGTGCGGTTGTGGCACAGATCCGCGCTCCGGATCCGGCGCCACCGGAAGCGGTTTCCCGCTATGTGGTGGGGACGCGCCTCGGTTACATCACTTGCAGCAACAAGTATCGAGACTACGTCGACAAATATGAGCGCTTTGCGCTGGTGAACGAAGGGCAAAACACTGTCACCGGCTCGCCGCCGTCGGACGAAGACTATCGCGCGTGCGTACAGGAGACGCTGGTCAAGGGTCGTGATATGTACGGCCCAGTGTCGAAGCAGACGATGACGACAGCCTCGAAAGGTGCATTGAAGGACTATCAGACAGCGTGGGAGAGCTCATTGACAACTCTCGGGCGCGCAGGCGGCGAGAAGCCCGCTGAATATCGCGCACGTCAGAGTAAAGTACTGGCACGGCTCGATGAACTGCAACGCAAACTAGAAGCGCAAGCCAAGACCACTACGCGCTAGTTTTACGTGATACGTTTTCAAGCTACGTGCAGCAGCCGAGCTTCCGTATAGGCTCGCACCTTTCCGCTTTTCGCTAAGGAGTCATCTCGATGACTGGTTCTGCCAATTTTTCTCGCCGCCGAATGCTTGCCGCGGGTTCGGGCGCACTTGCTGCCGCGGGCCTCACGGGTGCGTCACGCGTGGTCGCGCAGACAGCGGCCCCCGCACCTGCAGCTGCCCCGCAATCGAAGCCGCTGCCCGCGTACGTGGCGTGGAAAGATGCGGACAGCCTGATCGTGCATACGCCGACCACGATCGAAACAAAGCGCACCGCATTGGGCGTAGGGCCGATCACGCCGGCCGAGCGTCTTTACATTCGAAACAATATTGCCGCGCCTGACGTCTCGATTGTCGCGAACCGTGATGCATGGCAACTTGCGGTCGAGGGCGTGCGCCAGCCACGAACGTTGACTGTGGCAGAGCTGAAGACGCTCGGCCTCGAGTCGCTGGCGATGGTGCTGCAATGCTCGGGCAATGGGCGCGGATATTTCACGTCGAAGCCTAGCGGGACGCCATGGAAGGTCGGCGCTGCAGGCAATCTGTTCTGGAGCGGCGTGCCGGTGCGTTCTGTTGTCGAGGCGCTCGGTGGCGTCACCGCCGATGCGCGTTACATCACCGGTACCGGCGGCGAAACACTGCCTGCCGGGATCGATCCGAAGACAGTCATCGTGGAGCGCTCGGTTCCAATCAGCACGCTGGGTGATGCGCTGCTGGCGTGGGAGATGAACGGTGAGCCGGTTCCGCACGCGCATGGTGGGCCGTTGCGACTGATCATCCCCGGCTATAGCGGCGTCAATAACATCAAGTACATCAAGCGGCTTGCGTTCACGCGCGAACAAACGGATGCAGCAATTCAAGCCACGCGCTATCGCATCGCGCCGCCGGGAACGAAGGAATCACCGGCATTGCCTGCGGTGTGGGAGATGGATCCCAAGTCGTGGATTAATTCACCCGCACCCGAAGCCGGCTCCGTACGTCGCGGCTGGGTACAGATCCATGGCGTGGCGATGGGCGGCATGCAGGCGCCGCGCACGGTCGAGGTATCGCTCGATGGCGGCAAGTCTTGGCGCGAAGCGAGTTTCATCGGGCCGAACCTTGGTCGCTATGCATGGCGCCCGTTCGTAATGCAGGCCGAGTTGAAACCTGGAACGTATGTACTGGCATCGCGCGTAACCGACTCGCAGGGCAGGGTTCAGGTTGAAACGACGCCGGATAACGTCGGCGGCTATCTGAATAGCGGCTGGCGCGCTCACTCGTTTCCGATCACTGTCGCTTGAAGCGGAGATGTTGCGTGGCTGTCCGGCATTCATGTTGTGCAGCAATACTGACGTTTGCATTCAGTATTGCTCATGCAGCCGATGGCGATGAAGCGGGCCGTCGGTTGTTCGTCAAGGACGCAACTCCACCGTGCGCGCTTTGTCACACATTGGCAGACGCAGGTGCGACAGCGAACGTCGGCCCGTCGCTCGACGAACTGAAACCCGACGCACAGCGTGTTACGCAGGCGGTAAAGGCCGGCATCGGTGCGATGCCGGCCTACACGCAGCTTTCTGGCGAACAGATACAGGCGCTCGCGCGCTACGTCGCTCGCGCCTCGGGCGCCGCCAAGTAAGGCGGTCGTTCAACTCGGGCAGAATCGCGGCTTCGGAGGCGTGGCCGAGCGGTTGAAGGCACCGGTCTTGAAAACCGTTTATGCGCTTTCCGCTCTGATCCGGCGCGTAACGGCGTCTTCGGTTAAGACATTGATTTACCGACGGGACGCTGCCTGATGCATCTGCTCAAGCTGCCGGGCAATTCCGTTTCGTTCAGCGCGTCCGGGTACAGACGGGGTACAAATCTGAAGGCATAAAAAAATGGGTCCCATCCAGCTCGTTAGTGGCGATACGTGAACGTCATCAAATGAAGTGGACCGGGGGGTACGAGCCTTAGCGATAGCGACAAACGAACCATGTTGCAATTGGTCGCGTCTAATTGAAGGGAATCGCTCTATCGTCGATAGGAATAGATGGATGGCACGGGGACAAAAGACTGGCGGGCGCAAAGCGGGCACACCAAACAAACGCACGCTTGACGTAATCGAGCGGCTGGATCAACTCGGCTGCGATCCGATTGAAGGCATGGCGAAGATTGCGCTCGACCCGCAGAACCCAGTAGAGCTTCGCGCGCGAATGTTCTCGGATCTTGGCGCAGTACGTTGCGCCGAAGCGTCGTGCTGTAGAACACGCAGCGACTGACGGTACGGGCAGCATGACTATCACCTGGCTGCCTGCGCAAACATCCTAGTCACAGCGCGTCGCATTGCCTGTGTCGATTGCCATCGCGGGTCCCATCTGCGCTCTTCACCTCTGATTGCAATTCCATCCGCGAGCAGAGAGGAGCGGGGGGTGAACGAGGCTCACACGAGTTGACGGTAAGCAATGCGTTTGCGCTTAAAGGCCCGGTTCTAGTGCTGTTTTCGCCTTTTCAGCGATTGGCGCCCGCTTCATCATCGGATGCTCCGCCTCGCGCAGGAATGCGGGGCGGGTAAGTTTAAAAGAGGCGGCGTTCATGGTTCGCCACCAGGAGATCTGCTTTAGCTCATAACAATATGGGACTTCTTTGCGGAATCTGGAACGCTGCCGTAGCGGCAAACGAAGAGGCGCATGGGGCCCGACTTCGGGAGATCGACGACACATCTAGAAAACTTGGGGAGATGCAAGGGGACGGAGTGGCAGACGTAATTGCCCGCTTTGTCAGCAAGCGATCGAAGCTGACCTGCATATGGTAAACTGGACTAAGCGGCGCCTGAAGATGGCGACCACACTGCTAAGCGGGTCGCGAGCGCCTCGACTTCAACGTGGTTGAGGCGTTCGCACTATGGATGGCCAGTGCATGGCTTGAATCCGGCGAACGCCGCGGAGCGAACGCCGCTTTCGTGCACGACCAGTTAGAGCTCTAGCGGGGCGCGATGGTACATCGAGCCCTTCGTCTTTCGGCGAAACTGCGGCACTCGAAGAAACGGAAGAGTTTGTACAGCCGGACCGCGTCGAGGATTGGCTCGAGGAGCGCGTGATCGCGGCACTACTGATCCTCTTTGCTGATTCCTATGGCCTGCTGCGCAATACACCGCCTGATGCGATGACCTATGCGGTTCCGTCGGGCCGGTCGGAAGTTGGAGCGGATACTCCGACCGCAGCGTGGATGGCAATCGCCATTAGCAAAGTAGCCACGGAAACTTGGCTGGAGCCGCATCATCATCGGCGGAACCGCGATGCGTTAGGGCCTCGATCGAGGCAACGTGGCAGAAAAAATGGGCCGCCCCTTGACGAACTCAAAGCGCTTTAGAAGATCCCTGCCTCGAGGCCGGCTTCCAAGCGTTAGGGCGGTGTCTCAATCATCCGACCGGCGCGTTCAGGAGCGCCGCGGTAATCGCTGAAATACGCGCTTAGGCGATAGACGGACTCCGGCAGGATTTTCTTCTGCACCAGCTCATCCTTGCGCGCATAGGGTCGGCCTTTGATGATCGCCGCTGCGCGAGCCTCACCGTTTGAGCGACCCCCTAGATGTGTGATTGCAGAATGCGAGCCCATAGTCAGCGGGAATGCCTCGATGCTTATGGCGCGGCGACGGATGAAAGCAAGACCGACGAGCGCAAAGACTGATGAGAGCGAGCGTTGCGGGCTCGTCTACGGCTTGCACGTCGAACCGCAGATTGTCCCAACCACAGTCGTGATGGAAGCACTCGTCGATGAAGCCGAGGGAGAGCGTGATCCACTGCACGTCAGTCCACAGATCGCCGACGAACGGGATCGTTGTGAAGATAAGGCTCGACTCAAAGACGCCGCCCTTAGACGATGCGACGCTCCACAGGAACGGGAGTTCGTCGTTCTTTGCTTCCAGACTCAATAGCGAAAAGGACGCGCCGGCGCGGTCGATATACAGAAGGCCGCCCGCATGCTCGCCTAAAAAATCGGGGTTGGTTGCGGAATCGCAGTCGTTTACCGGATCGACCGAGGCGTAGCGACCACCGGGAAGTTTTCTATGTGAACCCCACAGAGCGGCGAGAATCGCATTCCGTGCAACGTGAAGTTTTGAGGCGCTCCCGGCGGATCGCTCTCAAAATCAATTAACAGCGGTGCCGCTTGCGCGGGCACGGTCAGCAGTGCAGCAACGACCACGGCGAACAGTCGCATTTTTTCTCCTTTGTCCTACTTTCTTCTTCGTCAATCCCTCTAGCACTTCTCGTTGTCTGAGCCTGCGCCCGCGTGAGCTTCGGCGCTGCTCAGGGAGTCGTCAATCGCGCCGAAAAGCGTTCCGGCTTACTTCTCCTTATTCTATTGCTGTCAAAGTTGCATCGCCGAAGAAAGACCCGCCACGCCGCGGGTCGTCTGGTACTTGCATTACTAACCATTGAGGCGCTTGCGGCGGCAAATCACGGTCAGACCGGCCAGCACGAGGGCGAGGAGTGAGAGCGTGGTGGGTTCGGGCACGCGACGGATAGTCAGAGAAAACCGGCCGGGCGTCCCGTAAATTCCTACCGAAGTGATATTGCCCACCATGCCGTGCAGCGCATTGGACCCGGCGGGGAAGGGCGGTTGGGGAAAATGAACGCCAAAACAACCCGGTTCCCCAGAAAGGAAAAAAAGAACACATTGGGGGCCACCCACGACGGGACTTATGACGAAGTATTCGGCCAAGTTGCCACCAGACGTCAACGTGTTGCTATCAAAAACCGTGATCGTGGTCGGCTCCGTCAGAATTGTGGGCTCTGTGAAACGCAGACGCCCGAAAAACCCGCTTGGCCCATCTATGTTCATACGTACGTCGTAAATAAAACTCGCCGACGCGGATTTCGCTACGCATAGTGCCAACGCGGCAGCGAATAGCGTGAGGTTAATGCGGCGACTCATATTTCCTCCGATCGTCTGCGGTCCGATACACCTAGACCAGCGAAGCGCAGGCTGAAGCGCGAGAGAAGATTCGCCTAGCCTAATGGCGTATCAATGCGCTTAGATACGTGCCATTGCAAACTACGCCTGCAAGAATTGCACCGCGTCGCAAATTCAAGCGCTTAGCTTCCGATACGGCCCTGAGTTGTTAAGCGCGCCGACACGGAACGCATCGAAGTGAGGGACGTAATGCCCGAACAGTCTCCTCGATGATATCGACGAGTCACATGAATGCGCGAATGAAGTGAGCCAGGGTGAGTAAGGCGCAGCAGATGTCCGAAATGCCGTCATGGGTGCAGCAAATGACGCAGGGTTGCTGGTATCGATTTCCGGGAATCATCCGGATCTCGATCTGCCTGCAACGCCAGTCGGCACGCGTTATCTCGCCGACAACGATCCCGCAACAGACCCCAGACTGAATCCCGCCAAGGGATCTAAGGAATCGCTAAGACGATTACTCGGCCGCAGTCCTCGGTCACCGTGGCGCGGAAAAATGGGCTTTCCGGCAATCACAGAAGCATGGAACGGCGCGGTGTTCGCGTCAGGCTTCGGTGCGAGTGGAGCAATGATTCTGTTTGGCGGCGGCCACAACGACTACTTTGGCTCTGATGTCCATGCGTTTGATCTTGCTACCCGCTGCTGGTCTCGTATCCTGGATGGGTACGTGGCCGGGCGAGCAAATGAATATGGCGCTGGCGCGGTTTACCCGGATGCCGTGTACCCCGACGGCTCGCCTTTACCACCGCATACGTATGGCTACGTTCAATATGACCCGGTAGGAAACGATTATTTACTGTTCAAGGGACAGATCGAGTTAGGGCCCGATGTGCGAGCTGCGCCTATCCCGCACATGCTCAATTTGGATTCGTTGACTTGGCGAAGGGGACCCAAACATCCGTCAGCGATTCTGGCCTCAGGCGGGTGGACGGCATGGGATTCCTTGCGCGGGGTCATGTGGGGCCATTCAGGCGACGATGGCAATGCCTTTCTCAGTTTTAGTCCAGATGGAGATAACGGCGACGGCACCTTCGGGTCGTGGGGTACTTCCTATCCGAAAAAGATGCAGGACGCCGCCGACCATAACGCGATGCAGTTCGATCCGGTGCGCGACATCCTCGTGGTAGTCGTCAGCGCGTTCAACGGGATTTATGCGATTGATCCGAGCGCGCCAGACCGTGAGATCGCGCCGCTTGCAAGCGCCGGGGATCAGCCTTTTATTACGCCCTACGCGGCCATTGAATACTCGCCTAATCTCGACCAATTCATCTACTACTCTGCCAACGATGGCCCGCAAATTTATTCGATTACCGCGCCTGCTGGATCGACATGGTGGCATCTAACATCTGATGCTTGGAACTGGCGCAGCGTTTTAAATGGCAGCAACGGTTTGAATCCCATCGCGGATGCGCAGGCGATTTCATCGCACGCGGTGAATAGAAGTCACACGTTTGGGCGATTTCGCGTTGCCAGCTACGACGGGACTGACGTGGCGATATTGGTTCGCCATATTGATACGCCGGTCTATGCGATGAGGCTCAACTAACCTCACGATTGTGCGCAACGCATGTCGGCTGCGACGGCTCGATTAACGGGTCCCATCTACGCATGTAGCTCTCCGCTACGCTTTTCAGCGCGCTCGATGCGCGTCGTGGTGACGCGCTGACCACGAGCAGATTTAGACTCCTTGCGATAGCACTGGGGAGAAAATATGCCAAACGTCGAGGAAGCCAATCGACGAGCAACTAGTGGCGCTCCACTTCCACTCGCAGGTTGACTATGAGGAACGGCTTGTAGCTGCACTTAGACGAGCCAAGGTTCCAACTGCTGATATTGAAGAGATTATTTCAACTGAGTCGGAAAGGAGAAGCGCAAACGGAAAAGTAATGCGCATTTGGACGCAACCAGACGCAGTTAGCTTTGATCTCGTAATAAAAGGATTGCTTGGCGGTCAAAGTCGAATAGGCCTCCCTGAGAACGGCATCCATTGGTTCAGGTTCAAAACTTCAGAGACTGAATTTCTGGCAGAGGCACGACGCGCTCAATCGAGCAATCTAATGTTGATTTTCACTTGCTACCTCAGGAAGCCGTTGTCATGGAATCTCGTAGAGCGCGTAGTGAGTTACGGGGTTGACTCGCCGGGGTGGTGATGTGCACGCTCTGCAGGGACAGGCTGTGGCTGTGCGAAGCGTGCGACCAGCCTTGAACCTGTGCCGATCAGTGTCGCTGCTGAAGAATTAGCGAAGGCGGCGAAACTGAGCGTGAAGAATCGCGCTGCCGGAAGTTGCGGCCAGGGCAGGGCACGCTAACCCCGCAGTGACCGTGCGCATCTACGCGCATTCGCTTGAAGATTGTCACCAGCGCGGCGCCGATGCTGTTGCCGTTATGCTCGCCAAGCGCTTGAAAACAGCATGATCCATGAGGCGCGGGTACAAATCGGGTACATTTTCGCGGTGCTATCGGGAACCGCAGTTTCTAAGGCACTGATTTATTTGATGGAGGCGTGGCCGAGCGGTTGAAGGCACCGGTCTTGAAAACCGGCAGAGGGAGTAATCCCTCTCGTGAGTTCGAATCTCACCACCTCCGCCAGAACTCTCTAGTGATGTCAGTGCAGCAGACCATGCCACCGAAGTGGCTGGAGCGTCCCGCCAGTTAGGCGGGGCGATTTATTGTTTCGCTGTCTCGCGGCGACGCGCGGCGGCTGAGACCGACAAGGGCTAGGCCGAGAAGTGCAAGGGTGCCTGGCTCTGGCACCTGTATCGCATCAGCCGTGAGCTCGATTGCATAACCTGTCGCGGCCCCGTGATCCTCACGCAAGATCTGCAAGTAGTGCGTTCCAGCGGTGAGGTCCGCCAAATTCAGAACGTATTCGCCAAGGGACGCACCACCAGCGCGACGCGCGCCGAACACGTAGGCGCCATCCAACCAAACAAAGATACCGTTGTCTACGCCAAGCGAAAGACTTAGGTTCGTCAAGCCGTCCCCGGCGCCGATCTCATAGATGATTGCCGTTTCCGTGTTGACCGACCAGGTCGACGGAATCGCCTGCGCCGCGGTCCATGAGCCGCCCGGGCTTGCAGGATTGGTCAACCAATTCCCCAAGACGCCCGCTGCCGCCGAAAGATTTGGCTCTGTCGGAAAGGAAACGGTGGCGTCGCCACAGGCAACATTCGCACAGGGGAACGGATCCAAATTTCCTAATGTGTCGAGTGATGTACCGATCGAGGCGTTGTAGCGGCCGAGGCTGCTGTTATCCAAGATGACGGCAGCATCTGCCGAGCTGGCTGACACGCTCAAGCCAAGCAACAGTGTGCATATGAGAGAGCGAAGCTGAACCATTGTGATCTTCCCCTTAGAGTGGCAGAAAGACACTCGCAATAGTTAGGCCATTATCTGAAGTGATTTGAAGATCAAAGACTTAGCTGCTGAAGTGCTCAACAGTTCGCTTCGCTTGTAAAGGACTTCGACACTCTGGGAACCCAGCTCCTATCCCGGCACGTCGGTGGAATTTCCAAACAGGCAGTACGCGGGCGGGGCGACGACTAGGAGCTCCGTTACGACGCTCGCTGGCAGCGTCGATCGATAGTCGCGCCAGACGACTTCTGGGCCGAAGCCCAGCGCGGCCTCGGGCACGATTCGGATCATGCCCCTCTGCCGCTCGTCGGCGTTGTTCAACCACGGTTGACCGCCGCCCAAGCGAACTCCCTCGTAGATTGCGATGCGCTGACCGGTGTCGACACTCGACTCTTTCATGGCGATCATCAGAAGATTGTCGGCCTGCTCTCGCGAACAGCCCTGGGTCCAGTAGAGATAGTCGTGAACAATGGCCGCCTTGCTATAACGACCGTGCGCAGACAGACCGAACGACCAGAACGCCTGAGGAATGCTCGCGAAATCTGTGACGAAGCCTTTTGGCACAACGATGACGGTGGATGTCTGGCCGATCTGATAGACGAGGTTCTCCATCAGCACCCAGTCTCTGTTGTCAGCGAATGGCTTGAGAACAGGGGCGGGTATCGGCTGCTGAGCCACGGCCGGCAAACAACAGACGCCGGCGGCTGCGGCAATTAGGATCGACACTCCTGTCTTGATGGGCAGCTCTCGAATCATGAGTGTTCCAGTGGGGTGGGATGGCGACCACATTGCGCCGGCACGTTTGTCTTGGCAAGAACCAAGATGGGTGATCCTTTCCGCTAGCCCTCACCGCATGCAGAAGCTAACGATCCCGCGTCTTTCGCTGCGCGCCATCACCAAGCGCTACCCAACGGCGATCGCCAACGATTCCGTATCGCTCGACGTGATGCCCGGCGAAATCGTTGCGCTTCTCGGCGAGAACGGCGCGGGCAAGAGCACATTGATGAAGATCGTCTACGGCGTGACGCGGCCCGACGCGGGGACGATCGCCGTAGATGGAGCAACGGTCAACATCGACAGTCCCCGACGAGCGCGCGCGCTGGGTATCGGGATGGTGTTCCAGCAGTTTGCATTGTTCGATTCGTTGAGCGTGCTGCAGAACATCGCGCTCGGTTTGCCGCCGACCCCGATTGCGACGATTAAATCGCGCGTCGTCGAGCTCGCAGTGCGCTACGGCCTCGAGGTCGACCTGGCCCAGCGCGTGCACGATCTGTCGGCAGGTGAGCGGCAACGGATCGAAATTCTGCGGGCGCTGATGAGCGAGCCGCGAGTGTTGATCCTCGACGAGCCGACGTCTGTGCTGCCGCCTCAGGCGATCGATCAATTGTTCGAGACGCTTCGAGAACTGGCCGACGGCGGTGTCAGCATCGTTTTCATCAGCCACAAGCTGCATGAGGTTCGCAGCCTCGCGACGCGTTGCGTGGTGATGCGCGCCGGCAAAGTCGTGGCCGAGGTTGATCCTCGAACAGAATCCGACGCGGCTCTCGCGCGATTGATGCTCGGAGGCGACCCGCCGGTCATTACGGCGCACGAATCGCCAGCTGCAGAAGTGGCGCTCGAGGTTCGGCGTCTCAGCATGCCGGGCCTGGATCAGCGAGATGACTTGAAGGACGTGTCGTTCGACGTGCGAAGTGGCGAGATCGTCGGAGTCGCAGGCATCTCGGGTAATGGGCAACAAACGTTGATGGCAGCGCTGGCGGGCGAGTTGCTCGTCGAGTCGGACGCGATTTGGCTCTTCGACCAGCCGGTGGGTCGGTTTGGTCCGTCGCAGCGGCGAGCCCTGGGTTTGCGTTATGTGCCTGAGCAGCGATTGGGCCACGCGGCTGTCAGCGGCATGACGCTCGCCGACAACGCGTTGCTCACCGATGCATCACTGCAATCAAGCACCGTGTTGAACATCGCCGGCGCACGCGTTGCCGCTACAGAAATCGTTCAGCGCTTTCGCGTGCACGCAGCCACGATCGACCAGAAAATCGAAACGCTTTCCGGTGGAAATCTGCAGAAGTTCATCGTCGGCCGCGAGGTATTGCCGGCGCCGCGTGTGCTGCTGCTCGATCAGCCGACCTCGGGCGTTGACGCCGGATCCGCCGCAGCGATTCGCAATGAACTGGTTGCGTTGCGCGCGGCAGGATGCGCGATCCTGATCGTGTCGGAAGACATCGATGAGCTATATGAAGTTACGGACCGACTGATCGTCATTGCCGGTGGCCGCGTATCGCCGTCGCGGGCGACGCGCGAAGTCGATCGTGGCAGAGCTCGGACGGCTGATGGCAGGGACATGGAGCTCTGAACAAGATTTTTACGAGCGCGCGGAGCACGCAGTGTGACTTCATGGCAGCTCGTTCCGCGGGCGACACCGTCGAGCCGGTGGACCTGGCTATCGCCCGTCGTCGCGATTGCTTTAACGCTGCTTGCCGGCTGTGCGCTGTTTGCCGCGCTAGGCAAGAATCCCTTGCAAGGATTGAGTGTTTTCATCGTTGCGCCGTTGACCAGCGTGCGCGGCTTGCAGGAGCTCGCACTCAAAGCGACACCGTTGGTGTTGTGCGGCTTGGGGCTTGCGGTGTGCTTTCGCGCCAACGTCTGGAACATCGGAGCCGAGGGCCAGCTGATTGCTGGCGCAATCGTCGGCGGCGGTGTGGCATTACTGGCGACGCCCGAGTCACCGCGCGTGTGGTTTATCGGTGTGCTGCTGGCTTCGATGCTCGGAGGCGCACTTTGGGCTTCGATCACCGCATGGCTGCGCGATCGGTTCAACGCCAACGAGATCCTCGTGAGTTTGATGCTCGTGTACGTCGCGCAGCAGTTGATCTCCTGGCTCGTGCAGGGACCCTGGCGCGATCCTGATGGCTATGGATTTCCGCAGACCGAATTGTTTGCAGCGGCGGCGCGTGTGCCGCTCCTGTTCGAGGGGTCGCGGTTAAATGCAGGGGCGGTGTTGGCGCTGCTCGCTGCTGCCGCGATCTGGTGGATGCTGGCGCGCAGCGTGCTCGGATTTCAGCTGAAGGTAGTTGGCCTGGCCCCGCGCGCCGCTCACTATGCGGGCTTTTCGAGCCGCCGTTCTCTGTGGATCGCGTTGTTGATTTCGGGCTCGCTCGCTGGGCTGGCGGGAGGACTCGAGGTCGCGGGGCCCATCGGACAGCTCACTGGAACAATTTCGCCCGGTTACGGTTTCGCGGCGATCATCGTTGCATTCGTCGGACGCTTGCATCCCGTCGGAGTGATATTGGCGTCGCTCGCGATGGCGTTGTTCTACATCGGCGGCGAGCTTGCACAATCGCGTCTCGGTTTGCCGTCGGCACTCACCGGTGTCTATCAAGGACTGTTGTTGTTTTTCCTGCTGGCGTGCGACACGCTCGTTCACTATCGCGTGCAAGCAGTTCGAGCGAGGGTGGCGTGATGGACGAAGCCGCATCGTTGATCGCGCTCACGATGAATGCAGGTACGCCTCTGTTACTGGCCGCGCTTGGCGTTGCGATCAATGAGCGCAGCGGAGTCGTCAATCTCGGCACCGAAGGAATGATGCTGGTTGCGGCGGTCGTCGGGTTCGCGACGACGCTTTACACGGGTCAGTACTGGCTCGGTTTCGTTGCGGGAGTGATTGCCGGCATCGCGCTCGCGCTGCTCTTCGCGCTGCTTGCGGTGGGTTTGCTGACGAATCAATTCGCAACCGGCCTGGCGTTGTCGCTGTTCGGCGCAGGGCTGTCGGCATTCATTGGACTTTCCCTGCAGGGCGCTTCGCTGCCGCCGAGAATTTCCGATGGAGTGCCTGATCCTGCGCGATGTTCCGTTCATCGGCCCGGCATTGTTCGCACAGCACTGGGTCGTTTACTTGTCTCTGGCACTGACGGCTGCGGTCGCATGGTTCCTGTTCCGCACTCGCAGCGGTTTGATCCTGCGCGCGGTCGGCGAATCTCCGGACGCTGCGCATGCACTTGGTCATCCGGTACGAGCGATTCGCGTTGCGTCACTGGCATTCGGCGGTGCATGTGCGGGTTTGGCGGGCGCGTATCTGTCGACGATTTACACGCCTCTATGGTCCGAGGGAATGGTTGCGGGGCGCGGATGGATCGCACTGGCACTAGTGACGTTTGCGACGTGGCGCCCCGGGCGTGTGCTGCTCGGTGCGTACTTGTTTGGCGGCGTGACGATGTTGCAGTTCTATTTGCAGGGGCGTGGCGTCGAAGTGCCTGCACAATGGCTGGCGATGACGCCCTACGTCGCGACGATCGTCGTGCTGGCGTTGATCTCGCGCAATGCGCGCTGGATTCGCTTCAACATGCCCGCATCTCTGGGCAAACCGTTCAGTCCGAACGCGTGACGCTGTCCCGTAGACTCGCGCATCGAAATTCAGAGGCTGATGATGCGCGCTTTTGCAAGTTGGGTAGCGGTGGCCACGGCGGTTGCGCTGTTCGCCGGCTGCGGTAAAAAAGAAGACGCAGCTCCGAAGATTGAGCCGGTCAAATCGGTCGGTCGCTGCACCTGAGCCACTGAAAGTCGGCTTCGTCTACGTCAGTCCGATCGGCGATGCAGGCTGGACCACTCAACACAACGCCGGCCGCGAGCAAATGCAGAAAGCCCTGGGTGCGAAGGTCAGCACATCATTTGTCGAAAAGGTGCCTGAAGGCGCGGATGCCGAGCGTGTGATTCGCGATCTTGCGCAGCAGGGCCACAAGCTGATCTTCACGACATCTTTTGGATTCATGAATCCGACGCTGAAAGTGGCGGAGGAATTCAAGGATGTGAAGTTCGAGCATGCGACCGGATACAAGACCGCGCCCAACGTCAACACATACAACGCACGCTTCTACGAGGGACGTTATCTTGCCGGCATGATCGCCGGCAGAATGAGCAAGACCGGCACGCTGGGCTACGTCGGCGCGTTTCCGATTCCGGAAGTCCTGCAGGGCATCAACGCCTTCATGCTCGGCGCGCGTGCCACCAATCCGAAAGCGCAGCTGCGCGTCGTTTGGATCAATACCTGGTACGACCCCGGCAAAGAGCGTGACGCCGCGAATACTTTGATCGCGCAAGGCGCCGATGTCGTCACGCACCACACGGACTCGACCGCAGTCGTTGCCGCCGCAGAAGAAAAGAGAAAGATGGCGGTGGCGTACCACTCGAACATGGCGAAATTTGGCCCGAATGCTCAGCTGGTGGCAGTGACGCATCATTGGGGCGACTACTACACGCAACGTGTGCAAGCCGTGCTCGACGGCAAGTGGTCGGTAGCGCCGGTCTGGGGCGGAATGAGGGAAGGGTTCATTCGGTTGCAAGGCTTGGCCGACAACTTGCCGCCGGAACTCGTTGAAGCGGTGAAAGTCCGACAGGACGAAATCCGTGCTGGAAAATTTCACCCGTTCACTGCGCCGATCAAGACAAACACCGGCAAGGAAATTCTGGCGTCGGGTTCGCTCTCCGACGAGCAGCTCGGTGCGATGGACTATTACGTCGAGGGCGTGATCGGCAAAGTGCCGGTCGGCAAATAGGAACGTGCTGAACAAATGAACCTGAAGCGCTTGCTCGCGCAGTCGCTGCGCATGACATCGCGAGACTGGCGGGCGGGAGAATTGCGCCTGCTGGCAGCGGCGCTTGTCGTTGCAGTGGCAGCAGTCACCAGCGTCGGCTTCCTTGTCGATCGAATCCGGCTTGGGCTCGAGCGCGACGCAACCCAGCTTCTTGGCGCGGATCTCGTGCTGAGCTCGGACACTCCGATCGATATCGATAGCGTTGGCCGGTCGAAAGCGGCATTGCAGGTTGCGCACACGGTCACGTTTCCCAGCATGGCGATCAGTGCCACCGATGCCGATCGCAGCGCACTGTCGGCAGTCAAAGCCGTGTCGCCGGGATATCCGCTGCGCGGCACGTTGCGCATTGCGGACGCGGTGGGTCAGGCAGACCGGGCGACACGCGAAATTCCTGCGCGCGGCGAGGTGTGGGTCGATGGCCAGTTACTGCAGCAGATCGGGGCTTCCACCGGCGACGCGCTAAAGCTTGGCGAGAAAACATTTCGCATCGGCAAGGTGATTGCGATCGAGCCCGATCGTGGCACGCAGTTCATCAACTTTGCGCCGCGCGTGATGCTGAACATCGACGACCTTGCGGCGACGCAGCTGATTGCGAACGGAAGTCGCGTCACGTATCGACTATTGGTCGCAGGCGAGCGGCCGGCCGTCAGGACTTACTCAGAGGTTTTGCAGAAGAACCTGCAGCGCGGGCAACGTATTGAAACGCTCGAGGGAGGTCGGCCCGAGATGCAGCGCACGCTCGATCGCGCCGAGCGATTTCTCGCGTTGGTCGCATTGCTGGCAGCGATGATCGCAGCTGTGGCGGTTGCGGCTGCAGCGCGCCGCTTTTCGCTGCGCCACCTGGATTCGTGCGCAATGATGCGCTGCCTAGGGTTGGCGCAGGCGGACATCTTTCGATTGTTCGCGCTCGAGTTTTTAATTATCGGTCTTGCGGCTTGCGTTGCCGGTATGGCGCTTGGTTACGCGACCCATTATGTGTTGTTGAATGCGCTGGGTTCGCTGATCAGAACCTCGCTGCCGCAGCCCTCCTTGCTCCCGGGCGCGCAGGGTTTTGCGTGCGGACTGGTTCTGTTGCTTGGATTCGCCTTACCTCCCTTGGCGCAGCTGCGCCATGTTCCACCGCTGCGTGTGCTGCGCAAGGACGTCGGTCTGCCAACCGGTCGCGTGGCGCTCGGTTATCTGGCGGGGCTGATCGGCTTTTTCGCGCTTCTGCTGTGGTCGTCAAATGATCTGAAAATCGGCAGCCTGACGGCGGGCGGCTTTGCAGCCGGATTGGTCGTTTTCTCATTGGTTGCATGGCTTGTCCTCAAACTACTTGCGCCATTGCGAGGGCTGACTGGCAAGCTCGGCATCTCGTGGCGCTTTGCAGTGGCGGCGGTGCAAAGACGCCCGGTGGCAACCATCATTCAGCTGGTTTCGCTTGCAGTTGGGCTGATGGCGTTATTGCTGCTGACCGTGACGCGTACAGATCTGGTCGATGCATGGCGCCAGGCGGCGCCGCCCGACGCGCCAAATCGATTTGTGGTCAACATTCAACCGGACCAAGCCACCGCAGTCGGGGCGCTGCTGAGCGCTGCGGGTGTCGACGCGCCTTTGCATCCGATGATTCGTGGTCGGCTGATCGAGATCAACGGCAAAAAGGTCGGGCCCGAGTCGTATACGGGCGATCGCGCGCAACGTCTGGTTGATCGCGAATTCAACCTGTCGTACATGGCCGATGCGCCGTCGCATAACCGCATCACAGCCGGGCGGTGGTTCAGCGACGGCAGCAACGAGCTGTCGATCGAGGAGGGCATCGCCGAGACTCTTGGCATCAAGCTTGGCGACACGCTGAAGTTCGATATTGCCGGCCAAGTGGTCACCGCACGTGCAACAAGTCTGCGCAAGGTCAATTGGGATTCGATGCGCGCGAATTTCTTCGTCATCATGCCGCCGTCATTGTTGAAAGAGATGCCGGCGAGCTTCATCAGTGCGTTTCATCTACCGGCGTCGCAAGCGAATGTCACCGGCGAATTGCTGCAGCAGTTTCCGAATCTGACGGTGATCGACATGACTGCCGTGTTCCGGCAAGTGCAGACGGTCATCGATCAGGTGATTGCCGCCGTCGAGTTTCTATTTGTGTTTACCTTGGCGGCGGGCGTGCTCGTTCTGTACGCGGCGCTTGCGTCAAGCCGCGACGAAAGAGTTCGCGAAGCGGGCTTGTTGCGCGCTCTCGGTGCGTCGCGACGTCAGCTTTCGCGGGCACAAATTGCCGAGATGCTGTGCGTCGGCGGCCTGGCGGGACTGTTGGCGGCGATTGGCGCCAGTGCCGTCGGCTGGACACTCGCCAAATATGGCTTCGAATTCGAGTACCGAATCTCACCATGGGTATTTCTCGTTGGGATTGCCGGCGGCTCGGCGGCCGCACTGATTGGTGGCTGGTTCGGATTGCGCGGAGTTCTGAAAACTCCGCCGCTGGCCACACTGCGTGAGGCGTGACGCGGTCGGGTATTTGCCTTGCTCGTGCTCGCTGATCACTTGATGGAGATCCGCAGATGGCCGAGCAACTCGATGAAGCACTCGACACCAGCACATCCAAGCCTTTAAAAGAGCCGAAGCCGCCGTTCAAGAAGCAGCGGCAACAACCACCGGGACTCGAGTCCGCGCTGGATCCAGCGCCACGCTTCGAGGCGCAGCGCTACAAGGCAGCGGGAAAGCTTGAAGGCCAGGTTGCGTTGATCACCGGCGGCGACTCCGGAATTGGGCGAGCTGTTGCGGTGCTGTACGCGCGCGAGGGCGCCGACGTTGCGATCGTCTATTTGCCTGAGGAGCAATCCGATGCTGAGGACACGCGTGCCTTCGTCGAAGCAGAGGGGCGCGTCTGCGAATTGATGCCTGGCGACCTGGTGGATGCCGCATTTTGTGACGAAGTCGTCGAGCGCACAGTAGGGGCGTTCGGGCGGCTCGATATCCTGGTTTCCAATGCGGCTCAGCAAAGCAGCAAGAAGCTCGAGGAACTTGAAGACGACGATCTGGAGCGCACGTTTCAAACCAACATCTTTGCCTACATGCGGCTTGCGCGGGCCGCATTGCGCCACATGAAGCCCGGCGCGGCCATCATCGCAACCAGTTCAGTCACCGGCATCCGCGGCTCGAAGGAGATGCCGGACTACTCGGCTACCAAAGGCGCAATCAATGCATTTACGAAAACGCTTGCGATGGAATTGGTCGAACGCCAGATCCGTGTCAATGCCGTCGCGCCCGGCCCAGTGTGGACGCCGCTCAATCCGGCTGACACAGGAGCCACTGCCAAAGAGGCTGCGGAGTTCGGATCCGACAGTCCGATGAAACGTCCAGCGCAGCCCGAAGAACTGGCGCCGGCATATGTCTTCCTCGCGTCCAACGCAGATTCGTCTTACATCACTGGAACAGTGCTGCAGGTAATGGGAGGCGAGACCACCGGAGGCTAGTAGAAGCCGCTTTTCGCGCGGGCGCGCTGGGAAAAGCGGGCTCGCCGCGCCCGTATCATCGCGGCATGATCGAAGTCATCGCCGTGGTGCTCGCTGCGGCACTTTTAGTTTCACTCCTCGGGTTATACGTAGCAGTACGTGGGCGTCGGGATGCAGCGGTGTATTCGCGTCTCGATGCGCTGCTGCACGACAACGAACGGCTCGAACGAGAGCTTCGCGCTGCCGTCGACACGACCGCAGGGCAGATGCGGCTCGAAACGGGCACACGTCTAAGCGAGCTGCAGTCGCACCTGGTCCAGCAGATGACCGGCTTGACCGGACTTCAGGGGCAGCAGCTCGCCGATCTGACACGTCGCATACAACTCGATCTCGGCGAAGTGCGTGGCACGCTCCATTCGCAGCTGACCAGCCTGCAGCAGGGCAACGAGCGCAAGCTCGACCAGATGCGCGAAACGGTCGAAGAGAAGCTGCAGACGACGCTGGAGGCCCGTCTCGGCGAATCGTTTCGAATGGTGTCCGAGCGGCTCGAACAGGTACACAAAGGGCTCGGCGAAATGCAGGCGCTCGCCTCCGGCGTCGGCGACCTGAAGCGCATGCTGACGAATGTGAAGTCGCGCGGTACCTACGGCGAGGTGCAGCTTGCCGCGCTGCTCGAGCAAGTGCTGCTCGTCGATCAGTACGCGCGCAACGTTGCGACGCGCCCGCATTCGACAGAGCGCGTCGAGTTTGCGGTGCGCATGCCGGGCCGGGACGGTTCGGTCTGCTGGTTGCCGATCGATGCGAAGTTTCCGGTCGAGGATTACGACCGGCTGCTGGCCGCAGTGGAGCTTGGCGATGCGGTCGCCCTTGAAGCCGCGGGCAAGGCGCTGGAGCGAAGCATCAAGGTCCAGGCGCGGATGATCCGCGAGAAATACGTCGAGTCGCCGCACACGACTGATTTCGCGATCATGTTCCTGCCGACCGAAGGATTGTTTGCCGAAGTTCTGCGCCGACCGGGCCTGGCAGATCACCTGCATCGCGAGTGCCGCACGGTGGTCGCTGGTCCGACCACGCTGTTCGCGATGCTCAATTCGCTGCAGATGGGATTTCGAACCCTGGCGCTCGAGCAGCGGTCAGCCGAGGTGTGGCAGGTGCTCGGCGCGGTGAAGACCGAGTTCGGCAAATTCGGCGAAGTGCTGGCAACGCTGCATCGCCAGCTGCTGACCGCATCCGACACGATCGATTCGGCCCAGCGCCGTTCGATGCAAATGAGTAAAGCGTTGAAATCGGTCGAGGCGCTGCCTCCCGAACAAGCCGCGCAGCTGCTGCCCTCGACGCGCGCTGACAATTGACCCCATGGCATGGCGTTTGCCTGTTTCTCTTACGCATCTGTGATGCGTCGCTGCGCTGCGATCTGCAACGCAGCGATCCTATCGATACAGAGAAAGAAGGGAGACCACCGTGGCTAAAACCATCGTCGGTTCATTCGACAGTTTTGAAGAAGCTCAGGAAGTGGTGCGGGATTTACAGCAGCGCGGTTTTTCGCGCGATGACATCAGCGTTATCGCCAATAACGCCACCGGCAAATACAGCAGTCTGTCTGCTGACGGCGGGCGCACCGATACGACGACTGTTTCGGAAACAGGCGCTAACACAGCGACCGGTGCGGCGGCCGGTGGCGTGCTTGGCGGCGCAGCCGGTCTTGTCGTCGGACTGATGGGTCTGGCAATTCCGGGAATCGGTCCCATCGTTGCGGCGGGCCCGATCGCGGCAGCACTGGCCGGTGCCGGTGTCGGCGCGGTTGCCGGCGGTTTGATAGGCGGACTTACTGGAGTCGGTGTGCCCGAGGACGACGCGAGCTACTACGCGGAGTCCGTGCGCCGCGGTGGCGCGCTCGTGACGGTTCGTGCCGACGACTCGCGTGCAGACGAAGCGGCCAGTGCGATGCGAAATCATGGCGCAGTCGATATCGAGCGTCGTGCTGAGCAGTGGAAGCAGCAGGGCTGGACAGGGCACGACCCGAGCGCGACGCCTTACACCGTCGACCAGCTGGAGCGTGAACGCAGCACCTACGGTTCGCTAGGCCAAACGTCCGACCAGAACATGGGCGTCAGGTCGCAAATGGGCGCAAACACCATGACCTCCGGCATGGGGGTGACGTCGACCTCGTCAACGTGGTCGGGCGACGAGGACTTCCGCACGCACTACACGGATTACTTGAGTTCAACCGGTGGCACGTACGAAGACTATGAGCCGGCGTACCGCTACGGAAGTGATCTGGGCAGGAACGAGCGTTATCGCGGCCGAGGCTGGTCGGAGATTGAATCCGATGCACGCCGCGACTGGGAATCGCGTAACCCGAACGATGGGTGGGAGCGATTCAAGGCTGCAATAAGACGTGGCTGGGAGAAAACGTCCAACGCTGTCGAGCGCGCCATCCCGGGCGACTCGGATCGTGACGGCCGTTAAGGTCCAGTGTTAAGGTAAGAGGCGAGGCGTAATGCCTCGCCTTTTTTATGAGCGCTGACGACAAAGGTAGCGAGCAAAGCCGCAGAAGGGTCGGTGTCTACGATCGCCCGGCAAGCGCGGATCGTTTTCGAAATTTGCGGGTATGGGTTTTGGTGATCGCCGCGGCTGCGAGCGTGGCCAGTCTCTACTTTTTTT
>CAWDDF010000002.1:0-189998 GCA_963801035.1 uncultured beta proteobacterium
GCTTGCGTCAGAGGCCGGTACTTGCTCGAGAAGTAGACCTCCGCCTGAATGCTGCCGCAGCCGGGCGGCGCGTTCGTGGCCGACAGCATGTGCGGAAAGCTCACCCGCGTGAAGCAGATGTCCTCGTCGTAGAAATAGGTCATCTGCGACTCCGAAAGATCGGCCCGATCGACGCCGACGTTGACCAGCACGCACGTCGAACACGCCAGTCGTTGCGAGGCGTCGACGACGTCGAGCGGCGCGCCCGCGATCATCGGGATCAAGTCGGGCAGCGCGATCGACGATACCAGCGCCTCGTAGGACCTCGTGACGCCGTTCGCAAAAGGCAGCGTTTTTTGCTTCGGATCGATCGCGACCAGCTCATGGTCGAGCTTGATGTCCGCGATGTCGGGAAAGTCCCGCAGGTAGGAAAGGAAGCCGCCCGCGTCGGATAGCGGAAGTTCGTGATGTAGTGCGTCTCCGGCTTCCACGGGGCGAGCGCGCCGCGCAGCAGTTCTTCGAGGCTCGGCCGATACATGCGTCGCCCAGCCAGTCGGTGCTCATGTTGGATGCAGTAGTGAGGTGGTACTTGCGCGTGTACTTCATCGGGAACAGTTCGGCGAACTTGCGTCCGTAACTCGCGATCAGCCAATCCTCGTAGTTCGCGATCTGGCGCTCGGCCGTGTGCTCCTTCACGAAGTCCGCGATGATGTCGACGATGAGGTCCTTGGCAATGCGTTCAGATGCAGTTGGACCGGATGCGTGACCCGGTGCCGCGCCAGTAGTTGTTGAGGTTGATCTGAACCGATTCGTATTTCTGATCGACGTATCCGGCGAACAGTTCCTGGATGCGCGGGTCCTTCGTGAAGGAGATGTGCGGTCCGAGGTCGAACAGGAAGCCGTTTTCGTCCGGAACGATGCCGTGTGTCCGCCGAAGTACGGGGTTCTTGTCGTAGACGACAGGCCGAATGCCTTCGGCTTTGAGGCGATACGCGGCGCCGAATCCGGCCATGCCCGGTACCGAGTACGACGATGTCTGCCACTGTGATTCTCCACGCGCGATCGTTGCCGAGTTTACGCAAACCCGCGGCCGAGAACGCGCTTCGCGTTGTGCGCGGAATCAGATCGCACTTGCGGTCGGCCAGCGCTGCACTGTTCTTGCCAGAGCTCGTCGCTGAGCCGCGTCGCCGGCAGGTTGACGTCGTCGAACGCAACCACCGAATCCTTGCGGATATCGTTGAGTCAGCACGCAATCCTCCGACAGCGCGATCGGCAGCGCGTTGATGGCGCGCGCAGTCGAGTGATTGTCGATCAGTCCATACGCGCAGAAGCCACCGACCCCGTCGAGGCGCTCCCGGCCTTCAGATCTCGCTTGGCGACGGTGACGACTTCGCACGAGGGCCCCGCAAGTGGCGCGACGGTCGGGTCGGCATGGAGCACAGCGCGCGCGATCGTCGAAGGCAGTTGGATGTGCGGCAGGTGGAACGGCGTGTAGAAGACATAGAACGGACCGTCGCCGAGCTTGTAGTACGCGAGCTGCGTCTTCTTGTGCGGATTCTCTTCGTGAACGACGACGAAGCCGCCGGTATGCGGCGAAGCGCCGACCGAGTAGTCGACGATGCCGCCGTCGAGCATCGCTTCCGGCGGGAAGCAGCTTCGCCAGCTCTCTCACGTAGCCGCAAGCTGGGCCCACATGCCGCGGCGCGCGACGCCGAAGCCGGTAGCATTGGCGAGCACGGTGGTCTCCATCGACAGCTTGGTCGCGTCGGCAAACGACGTCACTTTCTTGACGTCCTGATCGTTTCGCGCGGCGAACTCGCGCTGCGTATCCGGCGTTCGGTAGTAGTCCACCATGCCCTTGATGTTGCCGGCCGCGACCGGGCGCAGGCCGACGGACTGCACGTAGCGGAACAAAGTCATCGCGACGCCGGGCTCGTCGCCGTCGGTGTGCGTCAGCACGACGCCAGCTTCGTCCGCCTTGGCTTTCAGTATCGGGCCGATCAGGGAGTCGAGTTCAGCGTTCACCAGCACGACGGGCTTGCGATGCGTGAACGCGTCGAGCACGACGGTCGCGGCGAAGTCCACTGTTCCGGTCACCTCGACGATGAGGTCGACGGCTCGCAGCGCGTCAGAACGGTGGGATCGTCGGTGAGCACCGGCATTCCGCGCGCGATATGCGCGGCGGCCTGATCCGGCGTCTCGGCCGTTTGCCAGTTCGCGATAGCCGCCTCGTTGAATGCGCGCTCGGCGTGCTCGGGCGTGCGGTTTGAGATGGCGGCGAGCCGAATTCCGGGCACCGGCGTGCCGAGCTGCAACGCGATCGCGCGACCCGTCGCGCCGGCGCCCATGACGCCGACGCGAATCGGCCGCCGCTCGCTCTCGCGCATCTGCAACAGGCTGTAGATGGCCGTGTTGCGTGCTGAACCAAGCTTTCGGAAGGTTCATGTTGATGTCTCCATGCCTCAATTCTCGCGCGGTTCGAGGAGGGGCCAATTGCGGTCCTGGTCCGAAATTGCTGTCACCTCGAGTGGCCAGGCAATTCCGATCGCCGGATCATCGTACCGAACGCCGCGCGCATCATTCGGTGAATAAACGGCCGAAGCCATGTAGTGAATCTCGCTCAGGTCTTCGAGCGACTGGCAGCCATGCGCGCAGCCTTCCGGCACGAAGAACATTCGGCCGTTATCGGCGCTCAGCAACGCTCCGTACCAGGGGCGATACGTCGCTGACGCGGCCGCAGGTCCACGACGACGTCGAACATCGCCCCGCGCGTGCAGCGCACGAGCTTGGCCTCCAGCGCCGGCTCCGTCTGATAGTGCAGGCCGCGGATCGTGCCTTTCAGCAGGCTCAATCCCATGTTGGCCTGCAACGGGCGTGAAGTCGATTCCCTGACTGGAGAATTCGCGCTGGCACCACGCCCGCAGGAAGCGTCCGCGACTGTCTACGTGCGGCGTGGGATCGATAAGCCAGGCGCCCTGTATTCCGCACGGATGAAAGACCATGGCTCTGCCTCACGCTTGCGCTGTTTGCGCAGCCGCAGGTAAGCGCGATTTGCTCGTCGCAAGCGCGCGGGCATCTCGCCCGGCATGAAAGTCGCGATACCAGTCGGCGACCCAGCGCAGCGCCTCGTCGATCGAAAAACGGCGGCTCCAGTGCAGAAAGGTCGCGGCCTTGGTGGAGTCGAGCCGAAGTACATGTTCTTCTGGCGCGTGACTGGCGTCGTCCTTGACCCAAGCCTTGCTCGATGCCCCAGTACGCGCCAAGCTCTCGACCACGCGCTGACAGGGTAGCGCGTCTGTTTCAGCCGGACCGAAGTTCCATGCCCCCGAGTACCGCTGAGCATCGCCGGCCAGCGCCTCGGCGAGCATCAGGTATCCGGTAAGGCAATCCAGAACGTGCTGCCAGGGCCGCACCGCGCCGGATGGCGCAGCACGACCGGCCGCGCTGAGAAAGGCCGCGATGGTGTCGGGAATCAACTGGCGGGGCGTCCAGTCTCCGCCGCCGATCACGTTACCCGCCCGCGCGCTCGCGAGCGCCACGCCGTGCTCGGCGAATCGGGAAAGGGAAAAGAAGGAATCGCGGTAGGAGCTGCCCACGAACTCAGCGCACGCTTTACTGCTCGAATAGGGATCGCGTCCGCCCAACGGTGCATCTCTCGGTAGCCCTCGCTCTGCCCGGTGTTCTCGTAACACTTGTCGGTCGTCACGTTCACCACCGTGCATGCGTCGCCTATGCGGCGAACAGCCTCCAGAAGGTGCACTGTGCCGAGGACATTGGTCGAGTAGGTTTCGACAGGGTCCTCGTACGAGCGCAAGACAACGGATTGCGCTGCCATATGGAAAACAAATTGCGGGTGCGAATTTGCCGACATGATCACAAAGCAGTTCGAAATCGCGGACGTCGCCGACGGTGGAGTCGACAAGTTCGTCGACGCGCGCCAACTCATACAGACTCGGCTGTGTAGGCGGTGGCAGCGCGTAGCCGGCCACGCGTGCGCCAAATGAGCTCAGCAACATGCAAAGCCAAGCGCCTTTGAAGCCGGTATGGCCGGTGACAAATACACGCTTGTCGCGCCAAAACGTAGGGTTCATCCGGGGGTCACAGGCTCTGTTCCGTCGGTGCGACTAGCGTTTGCGAGCCTCGGCGCTCGAAGGCGGGAGATTCCCGAGCTGTGACGTCACTCAACAGCTTGCGGCAGTGGAATGCTTCCGCATATCCGCTGGGGGCTCGACTTTCGAGCCCGCGTAGTCGCATCGTTGCCTCGAGGTTTTCCGCCTTGAACCACGGCTTGCTGTGCTGCGAAGGAAACGCGCGCATCACAAGGGCAATTTTCCGCGCCGCCAGCGCGGAAGAAAGCGGTACGTACATGTTCGGTGTAACGAGGTCGCCGTCAAATTTTGGAATTTCGTATTCCCAGATCATGTGATCGCGGAAGGTTTGCCACGTGACCTGGCTGATCAGGCTGTGATCTTGATGCCGGTCGAGCCCGTGGTGCGTCAACACAAGGTCGGGATCGATCGCCTTCTTCATGCGCTCGAACTCGGCCTTCACTGCTGCAAGTGGGCCGGCAACAAGCCGTCAGGCAATTCACCGATACGCACTTCACCGCGCGCCGAGGCCTTCACAAGTTGCTTTGCCGAGCCAGCCGCTTCGGCTCGGCGCGCGGGACTTGAGGTCAGCACAAGAAGGTGCACCTTGCATCGCGGATAACGCCTCTGAAGCGCAAGGACCGTACCTCCACATCCGATCTCGATATCGTCGCAGTGCGCGCCGATACAAAGAACCTCGAACGCCGAGCCGCGCGACTTGGCGAATGTCAGTCCAAGCAACGCGTCCTCATCAACGCTTCCATAGCATCCACGGACAATCCCCTTTCGCCTCCATTCGGTCCAACGTGATCTTGTCCTTGAATGTATCCATCGCGCGCCAAAAGCCCGCATGACGATACAGAGCTAAAAGACGCTTCTCGATAAGGCGTGCGAACGGTTGCTCCACGAGCTCGTCACCCTCTTCGATGTAATCGAAGATATCTTTCCGCAGTACAAAAAAGCCGCCGTTGATCAGGAACTCGCTCTGCGAATGCGCGCCGATGTGAGTTGCCCAGCCGTCTTTCGTCGCAGCGACCGTGTGAAAGCTGTGCCAGCCATTGACACCCGCAAAGCTCGCCACCGCCGCCTTCGCCTCGAATTCCGCAATCATTTGATCGAGCGGAATGTCCGATAACCCGTCAGCGTAATTGGCGAGGAAGACCTCGTCGTCCTCGAGGTGCTTGCGCACCCTAAGCAGCCGTTGCCCAATATTCGCGTGAAGCCCGGTATCGACGAACGTGATGCGCCAGTCGTGAATGTCGGTCGAATGCAATTCGAGCCGACGCCCGCCTTCCGAAAGCGTGAAATCGTTGGACAGGTACTCCTTGTAGTTGATGAAATAGTCTCGAATCAGATCTCCGCGATATCCGAGACAAAGAATGAAGTCCTTGTGTCCGAAGTGAGCGTAGTACCGCATCAAGTGCCAGATCAGCGGGCGGATTCCGACATTGACGAGCGGTTTGGGAATCGTGTCTGAGTGCTCGCGCAAGCGAGTCCCAAGGCCGCCGCAAAACAAGACAACCTTCATGATCTATTGATCGGCATTTTGCAAGCAAGCGTACATGCTCACACGTAGCCGGCGTGCATGGTCCACGAAACGCCGCGTCACCCAAAAGAAAAAGCCGGCACGAGGCCGGCTCTTATCGGAAACAGGTTTGCTCAGATGCGGCGTCGACGAACGAGAGCCAACCCGGCGAGCGCGAGCCCTATCAGCGCCAACGAGCCGGGCTCTGGAACTTCAGCCTGCCGATAGGTATTGGAAACACTCAGCAGCTGGGACCCGCGGCGACGCTGAAGGTTTCACTAATGTTGAGGTTGGTGGCCGACAGACCCACCCGCCCCGACCCGGCATTCTCCGCGCCGTTGAGCACGCTAGGCTGAAAACTTCATCGCCCGTAACGTCCTTCGTAAGCAGCGATCCGCCCCCCCGGGTTATCCGCACCGGCGAACATGGCGTCGATAAAGAAGTTGGGGTCGGTCACCGAAATCGTATAGTCGATCGACCAGGCACCCGCGGCGTCCGAGGTGTCGAAACCGACCATCTGCATGACATGGATATTTTCGATGGGGCTAATGAACAACACCTGGACGTTGTTGTTCAAATTGTTGTCCCCTATCGTCCACAGTTTGTCGCCCTGGTCGCAAGAGCCGGCTGCTTCCCACTGGCCAATATTTGCAATGGTGTCGCACGTCACCGCCATTGCCGCCCCGCTGGCGAGGGCCAACCCGCATCCTGTTACAACCGTTGCTAGTGCTGTCCGCAGTTTCATTCGTGGCTCCGATAGGTTCGGTTGAGGAATACAGTGAAGCAGCAATCGATTCCTAAGCAGCAAGCGTGCCATTGCCTGTTACCCTTTACAAAACAGCAACTTAACGGTGTAAGCCTTCTCCATTTACGCGGCGCTGTAAAGTTGGTCGACAGTACCTAACAGCGCTGTCCGTCCTTCGCGACGGTGCGATTGTGACCTGCGTTTTGTGACAGGCGGCGCCGTACTTCCGCATCCGGGGAATCCATTGGCGTCATCGGCCCCGAGCATCCTCTTCAGGCTGCTAAAGCCTTTACCACCCGCCGCCGTGCGCCGGGTCCTGCCGGTCGCCGCACCGAGTATCCCCATCCCGTGGCGCGCTAATCGGGACGGATGTTGCCCGATTCGCGGGGTTTTGGAAGCAGCGTGGCTCGAGATCTTCCCCGCACTGCCGATGTTATCTCGCGAGCACCGTGTTGCTCGAATCCCCTGCGATCCCACACCTGCCAATCCGTTTCCATGCCCACAGCCGCTTATCCTCCAATGCACCGTGCGCTTGCCGTTCTAATGGTGCTTGCTTTGGTGCTGCTCCCACGCACCAGTTTTTCGCACGACGAATTCGACGAGACAAGTGCGAGCCGGATTTCGACGTCAACAAACCAGCTGATTACGGCAGTCGGTGAGTATCAGCGCGCCGCGGGCGCGCGTCGCAATGCCGCTGCAGCGAAGCTCAGGCTTGCCGCGCGCGAACGCCGCAATTTGCTATTGAACGCGATCGAACGCCAGCCGGGTCTGACGCTGCGTCAATCGCTGCCGACCGGACTCACGATGGGTCTGCCGGCAGACGTGCGCGACCTGATCGAGCAGGAAGTCGAGCTGACAGGCCTCATTACCGGCCTGCATGGCGACGATATGCGCAACAAGGTTTCGACGCGCAAGTATTTCCTCGAGCTGACGCCTGAGCCGCATCCCGTGCGCTATCGGCTGCATGCGGCCGATTTGCCCGACCATCCAGGTCATGAACATCCGGCGGCTGCGTTTGTAGGCAAAGCCGTCACCGTCCGTGCCCTGAAAATCGATGGCCAACTGCTGCTCACAGGCGAAGGTGCCATCGAAGCCGCCGACAGCACTGGAACGACATCGAACATAACGACAGTGTCCGGCGGCACCGTTTCCGGCACGCAAAATACGCTGGTGCTGCTTGCCAATTTCCAGGACAAGGCACTGAGCTGCTCGGCAACGCAAGTGAACAACCTGATGTTCGGCGCGTCCGGTTCAGTCGGCGATCTGTATCGCCAAACGAGCGCCAGCGCGGTGACGTTCTCCGGTTCGGTTTATGGACCGTGGCAGATTCCTTACAGCAGCGGCGTGTGCAGCTACGGCACCTGGAGCAACGCGCTAGACAACATGGCCACCGCGCAGGGTATCAACCTGAACAATTTTCCGCGCCGGGTTTACGTGTTCCCGCAGAACGTGTGCTCGTCGGCCGGATACGGTTCGTCGGGCGGCACACCGACACGCGCATGGATCTTCTATTGCGGAACCACCGATCTGTATGCGCATGAACTCGGACACAACCTCGGTTTCCGCCATGCGTGGACACCGGGCAGCGAGTACGGCGACAAGAGCGACATCATGGGGCAAAGCGGCCACCCGCTGCGCCAGTTCAATGCGGCGAACAAGATTAGGGCCGGATGGATCCCGCCCGCACGGATACAAAACGTTAACGGTGCCGGCGTGTTCACCATTGATCCGACGGCAGCGACCAACTCCGTGATTGCCCAAGCCCTTGTCGTTCCCAAGCCCGACACGAACGACAGCTATGTCATCAGCCTTCGCCAACCTATCGGCTACGACAGCGGCCTGTACAGCACCTACCAGAACCAAGTCAGCGTGCACCGCGGCAGCACGTCTTCGGGCATGCCCACCTACTTGCTTGCCACGCTGGCCACAGGCGAGTCATTCAGCGACTCGGTCAATGGCTACCGCTTTTCTGTGGCCAGCATCAGCAATAGCGCCACCGTCAATGTTGAGATGGCCACGCCGACGTGTGCTCGCGTGGCGCCTGGCATTGTCGATCACCCCCGTCTCACAAAGCTCGGCGGCCGGCAATTCGATCAGCTACCAGATCACTATCACCAACAACAACAATTCGGGCTGTGGCAGCTCAACGTTCGCTTTTACTCCGAAGTTGCCAAGCGGCTGGAGCAGCAGCCATTCGCCATTTACCGTGTCACTGGATGCGGGAGCCTCGACGTCCTCGACATGGACGGTGACTTCTCCCAGCACCGGAGTGGTAGAACAGAGTTACGCGGTGTTCTCGACGACATACGACACGGCTGCGACCACGTCGTCCGCGACCACACAGGGCAATTACATTGTGACGGCACCGGACAGCGTGCCGCCGACTGTGAGGATCGTATCGCCTGCCAACGGCACCACGGTTAAAGGCGTCGTCATGGTTTCCGCCCAGGCTAGTGACAACATCGGCGTAGCCAAAGTCGAGTTCTGGGTCAACGGGAAGCTGATGAACACCGATACGTCGGCTCCGCATTCGTTCAAGCTGAACGCGAACAAGTTGCGGGGCGAGGTAACAATCGCCGCGCGTGCGTTTGACGCGGCGGGCAACATGACGTCGACTTCGATCACGCTCTCCGCCACGGGCCGCTGATCCTCGACATAACCACAGCGCAAACAAAAAGGCCCGCAGAAGCGGGCCTTGTCAGCACGAAAACCTAGCCGTCAGTCGCGCTTGACACGCCGGCGAGCGTAGCCTGCAGCAAACAGCCCCGCGCCAAGCAGCAATAGCGTGGTGGGCTCCGGCACCTGCCCGCCGCCGCCCTCGTCGTAGAACGTCAGATGCGACAGTCCAAAGGGCTGGTTGTTGTTCGAGTTAATGGGTGTTGACCAATCGTCGGAATTTGGATCACCGAGGTTGCTGAACAGGTTGAAATTGGGTCCACCCTTTGCGACGAAGAAATTGATCAACGGATCGTCCGCCCCTGGGGTGTATGTCCAAGTTCCTATCCCACCCTCACCGGTAGTCGTGAAGCTAAACTCGCTGCCGTTGATCGACGGGAACAACCCGGAATTGATTTCTGCTACCGAGAAGTCGCCGCCTGCAAAATTGAACTTGATGATGACCGGCGTTTCATTCGGGTCGTACTCCGAGGGAATAACGCAATTTGAAAAGCCTTGGCCGAACACGCCTGCGCAATCGTTGCCTTCAATTGTGTCGACCAAAGCTGCCGACGCCATTGACGAAAACGCGCCGAAGCCAACAACCAATAGTGCTTTTGTGAATTTACGGATACCCATTTGCTACTCCACTTTTGTTGGTGCCTGCCAGGTAATACGCATGAAGTATTCCAGGCCGAATTTATCCCTTGAAATCAGCAACTTAATAAATTTTGGCATCGGCGTGGACGATCATTCGTAAAGTTCACCGACGCTTGATACAGCCTCGTAAAACCGTATGGGTCTAACTCCGTGAGGCCCTCGACTCAATTGGCACCCGCTTCACTAACGGTTCGCTGCGCTTCCTGACGATCAGTTTTGTCGGGACGCGGACCTTCCTGCTGCATAGCGGCCTGCGGCTCATAACTCAACACGATATGAACTGGAAAGTGGTCGGAGCCGACGTATCCGAGCCGGCGCATTTTCACCAAGCGAAAGTGCTTTGAGTGAAATACGTGATCAATCGGAACGCGGAAGCCCGGATAACGTGCGTGAAATGTGCTGAAGAAGCCGCGGCCTTTGCGCGGTTCTAGCAAACCGCTGATCTTCTGAAACAAACGGGTCGTGTGAGACCACGCGACGTCGTTCAAATCCCCGCAGACAACCACTGGTCCTGTTGCTTCGGAAACGCGGCGGCCAACGCGAAGCAGCGCCGAATCACGCTCGGTAGATTCGTCGCTCTCACCAGGTACCGGCGGCGGTGGGTGCACGCAGTTGAGCCACACACGTTGGCCATTGCGCAGTACCACTTTGGCTTGCATCGAAGGCTTGTCTGGCTCAACCAGGAAATCCACGGTGGTTTCATGCAGTTGTAGGCGCGAGTAAAGCAGCATGCCGTAGGTGTTAGGCAAGGGGCAGCGAATCGTGTGCGGGTACGCCACCAACAGTGCATCGAGCCGCGTCTGCCACCAGTCGTCGGTTTCGGCGCACAACACGACATCTGGATCGGCTTCGCGGATCGCCGCGAGCAGCAGATCTGCGTGACGATTCGTCTGCAGAACGTTCGCGACGACCAGCGAAAGCTGCTGCGCGCGATCATTTGATTGGCTCTGCTGCACTTCCCGCGGCGCTAGAGGTGTATATCGCCACACCAGCGCCCCTTGAAAAGCAATGACAGCGAGCAGCGCGACAGTAAAGAGTAAGTGGGGCCATGCCTGCCATGGGGCGCCGAACACCCAAAACGCCAAGGCGAGCAGCGCCAGGACGGCAAGTTGCACGCGTGGAAAGTCCCATATTCTGACCCACCAAGCTTTGGCGCGTAACAACGAAAGAAGCGTTGCAGCGATCGCCAAACTGCCGAATATCAGCGCAATGATGCCGAGCATGTGACGTGCGCTGAGAGAAGGGGGTGGCTCCTCGACCAGGGCTCGAACCTGGGACCTGCGGATTAACAGTCCGTCGCTCTACCGACTGAGCTATCGAGGAAGAAGGTGGGCGCGAATTATATGCGACGCGTCATCACTGCAAGACCGTCGTCATTGCTTTTGCGACGTAGTCGACGTTGCGGCTATTGAGCGCAGCGACACAAATACGTCCGGTGCTGACTGCGTAGATATGAAACTCCTCGCGCAGCCGATCGACCTGCTCGGGCGTCAGTCCGCTGTACGAAAACATGCCGTTCTGTCGCAGCACGAATGAAAAATCCCGGCGGGCTCCGTGTGCCTTCAAGCTCTCGACCAGCGCGGAGCGCATATGGCGGATGCGCTCGCGCATCTCCGTGAGTTCTTCGATCCACGACGCTCGCAATTCCGGGCTTGTCAGTATCGTAGTTACGACTGCACCTCCGTGCGTCGGCGGCGTTGAGTAGTTCGCGCGAATTACACGCTTCAATTGGCTGAGCACCCGGGCGGATTCGTCCGCACTCGAATCGATGATAGTGAGCGCGCCAACTCTCTCGCCGTAAAGCGAAAAGCTCTTTGAGAATGAACTCGCGATCAACACAGGCATGCCGGATTCCGCGAATTGCCGGACGACGGCGCCGTCCTCGTCGATGCCCCGTGCGAAGCCCTGGTATGCGATATCAAGAAACGGCACTAGATCGCGCTCGCGCAGCAACTCCAGAAGCGTCTGCCATTGATCCGCAGTCAAGTCGGCGCCGGTCGGATTGTGGCAACACGCATGCAGCACGATGATGGTATGTGGTGCGAACGTTTTAAGAGCGTCGACCATCGCGTCGAATCGAACACCGCGCGTGGTTGCGTCGTAATAGGGATACGTAACTACCGGAAACCCAGCGCTCTCGAACACGCCTCGATGGTTTTCCCACGTTGGATCACTGATCGCAACGCTTGCGTTGGGCAACACTTTTTTCAAAAGGTCGGCGCCGATCTTCAGCGCCCCGGTGCCACCCAGCGACTGCGCAGTAATCGCCCGGCCCTCGGCGATCAGCGGCGACGAGTTACCAAGGAGGAGCTTTTGCACCGCTGTGTCATAGGCAGCGATGCCGTCTATAGGTAGATAGCCCTTAGGAACAGATTCGGCCTGGCGCCGTTCTGCTTCAGCGACCGCGCGCAACACTGGAATTCGACCTTCGTCATTGAGATAAATACCGACGCCAAGGTTGACTCGGTCCGGGTGCGTATCGCGATTGAACGCCTCAGTCGGACCTAACGTGGGGTCGCGCGGCGCCATAGGAACGCCGGCAAACAGCGAAGTGACCATCCCGATCGGTGCTTTCTTCAATAAATCAAAACGTTAGCACGGCGTTCGTATTCAGTGCGGATGCAGCATAAGACTGAGGGCCGACGGCGCCGCTTAGAGCGTAGCAACGGACCCTCTACTTGATAAAGTTTCAAGGAACATCATATAACTCTTTGATTCTCATCCAGGATTTGGCAATCCATTCTAGGCTAGGTATAGGTTTTTCACGCGTCAACTGTTAGGATGCGCGCTTGTCGCAAATCTACTGCAGTGCAAGATAACGTGGTCACGACTTTTCCCAACTCGCCCTTTCAATTGCATCAGCCGTTTGCACCGGCAGGCGATCAGCCGGAGGCCATCGCGCGTCTGAGCGAGGGACTGGCGGATGGTCTCGCGTTTCAAACGCTGTTAGGCGTTACAGGTTCGGGCAAAACCTACACGATGGCGCATGTCATCGCGCAAGCTGGCTGCCCCACATTGGTGCTTGCACCAAACAAGACACTTGCTGCGCAGTTGTATTCGGAGATGCGTGAGTTTTTTCCCAACAACGCGATCGAGTATTTCGTTTCTTACTACGACTACTACCAGCCTGAGGCGTACGTTCCCTCGCGCGATCTGTACATCGAGAAAGACAGCAGCATCAACGAGCACATCGAGCAGATGCGCTTGTCTGCCACGAAGTCCCTGCTGGAGCGGCGCGATGTGGTGATCGTTGCCACGGTGTCAGCCATCTATGGCATCGGCGATCCGTCCGACTATCACTCGATGGTGTTGACGTTGCGACATAACGATCGCCTGAGTCAACGCGACATCATCGTGCGGCTGACGCAGATGCAGTACAAGCGTAGCGACATGGATTTCACGCGCGGCACTTTTCGCGTGCGTGGCGACACGATTGATATTTTTCCTGCCGAACATGCGGAGCTCGCAGTTAGGGTGGATCTGTACGACGACGAAGTCGATTCGATTCAGTTGTTTGATCCGCTGACAGGCCGCGTACGGCAGAAGATTCCGCGCTTCACGTTATATCCGTCGTCGCACTACGTAACGCCGCGCCAGAACGTATTGCGTGCGATCGAGACGATCAAGGAAGAGCTGAAGGAGCGCATCGACACTTTTGTCGCGCAGGGGAAACTCGTCGAGGCACAGCGGATCGAGCAGCGCACGCGTTTCGACATCGAGATGCTGAACGAGCTCGGATTCTGTCGCGGCATCGAGAATTACACGCGGCATATTTCGGGTTCGATGCCGGGCGAGCCGCCCGCGACGCTCGTTGATTATCTGCCGCCTGACGCGCTGATGTTCATCGACGAATCGCACGTAACGATTCCGCAGCTGGGCGGCATGTACCGCGGTGATCGAGCCCGGAAGGAAACGCTGGTTGAGTTCGGGTTCCGGCTGCCGTCGGCACTCGACAATCGGCCGCTGCGCTTCGACGAATTCGAACGCAAGATGCGGCGCTCGATTTTTGTTTCTGCCACTCCGGCCGCTTACGAGCTGGAGCATTCGTCACAGGTGGTCGAGCAGTTGGTACGGCCCACTGGACTGGTCGATCCGCAGATTCAAGTCCGTCCCGCGCGTACGCAGGTCGACGACGTGCTGTCTGAGATCAAGTTGCGTACCGATCGAGGCGATCGGGTGTTGATCACGACGCTCACCAAGCGCATGGCAGAGGATTTGACCGAATTCCTGACCGAGCACGGTATCAAGGTGCGCTACCTGCACTCGGACATCGATACGGTTGAGCGCGTCGAGATTATTCGCGACCTGCGTGCCGGTGTCTTCGACGTGGTGGTTGGCATCAACCTGCTGCGCGAAGGTCTCGATCTTCCCGAAGTCTCGCTGGTTGCGATCCTGGATGCCGACAAGGAAGGCTTCCTGCGCTCGGAACGGTCCCTGATCCAAACCATCGGTCGCGCCGCGCGCCACTTGGACGGTATGGCGATCATGTACGCGGACAAGGTAACCGATTCAATGCAGCGCGCCATCGATGAAACCGATCGCCGGCGAGAGAAGCAGGCGCTGTTCAATGCCGCCAATGACATCACGCCGCGCAGCATCGTCAAGGACGTACGCGAGATGATCGACGGCGTTTACGACGCGACGGCCTCACGGCAAGACCTGAAAGCGGCTTCTGCGGCGGCCGAATACGAGGTTATGTCCGAGAAACAGGTCTCCAGAGAGATAAAGCGGCTGGAAAAGCAGATGTTCGAGCACGCCAAGAACCTCGAGTTTGAGAAGGCTGCTCGCGTCAGGGATCAACTGGCGCTTCTGAAAGAGCAGGTGTTTGGCTCGGGCGGATCGACCAATGTGGTCGCACTGGTCCCCGGCGAGAGGGCGGCATGACGACTGCGCCTTGTAGCCAACCCGGCCGCCCCGATCTTGTAACTGAGTTCGGGTGGCGCGAACTTTGCCAAGGCCGATGGGTCTTCAGGAACGACAGGATGAGGAACGCAGCTACAGGTTAGGGTTTATCAGGGCCACTAGGAGCCCGGGGCGGTTGGACCGCCACTTGAAAAGGCGAATGGGTATGACAAAAGTTCTCTTTGTTTGCATGGGCAACGTCTGCCGGTCACCGATTGCGGAGGGGGTTTTCCGCAAGATGGTGCGGGATGCCGGTATCGAAGACATCGTCCAGATCGGCTCGGCCGGAACACATGCGTATCACGTCGGCGAACCGCCCGATGTGCGCGGGCAGCAAGCGGCCCGCAAGCGTGGCTATGAGTTGACGGACCTGCGCGCGCGCCAGATTACGCAGTCGGATTTCCATGAATATGACCTGATCCTCGCGATGGATTGGGAAAATCTGTCGCTGCTGCAGCAGCAGTGCCCGCGGCAGCAGAAGCACAAGCTGCATCTGTTGATGCGCTATGCCGGCGAATTTGACGCGGCCACTGTGCCGGATCCTTATTACGGTGGTCCTGAGGGCTTCGGAACCGTGCTCGACTACGTCGAAGACGCGTGCCAGGGGCTGCTTGAAGTGGTTCGCAAGCGCGCAACGATGTACGCCGCCGCTTGAGGCATCGCTTCGAACTGCAAAAGGCGCCGCCAACCCGGCGCCTTTTTTATGAGCCCAGATAAAGTCCTCGACTTCTGGTTCGGAGGGCCGGCCGATCCTGACTACGGTAAGGCGCGGCCGCTCTGGTTTACCAAGTCTGAAGCGACCGATCAGCTTGTCCGCCAGCGCTTCGGAGACACGGTCGAGGAGGCTCTCCGCGGCAGCTTCGACGATTGGGCTGCAACGCCGCGAGGTGCACTGGCCTTGATCCTGGTGCTCGATCAGTTCACACGCAATATTTTCCGCGACTCGCCGCGCGCGTTCGCCGGCGACGCGCAGGCGTTGCGGCTGGCATCAAACCTGGTCGATCGCGATGATGATCGACGGCTACCCCGATTGAACGCTGGTTTGCGTACATGCCCTTCGAGCACTCGGAGTTTATGAACGATCAAATCGAATCGGTTCGACTGTTCGAGCAACTTGCGAAAGAGGGACTGGAGGAGCCACTGGCGTGGGCCGTCAAGCACTACGACGTTATTGAGCGCTTTGGCCGCTTTCCTCATCGGAACGCCATCCTCGGCCGCGAATCGACGGCTGATGAGATCGAGTTTCTGAAAGAGCAGGGATCGCGCTTCTAAGTATTAATCTTCGATCTCGGCTTTTGCCTGTTCGACGTCAAGTTGTTCCATTGCGTCCATCGCATCGATTGCGGCGGCCTCCGCATACAGCTGCTCGGCTTGCTTCAGCGCCTTGTTACCCTCGAGCATCACGAGGCCGTTCGCATACTCGATGCGTGCAATTGCCGAGTCGGGATTTAGCTTCAACGCAGTTTGATAATTCTTCATGGCGGCGTCTTTCTTCGCGCCATACGTCAATCCGCCAATCATCGCGCCGACTTTGTCAATGACCTCGGCGTGATAGGCGCCCAACGCAATGTGCGCGTCGGCATGCTTGGGTGCAAGCTTGATCGTAGTTTCTAAAGCGGTCTTGACCTTGCCGCCTATGCCTTGTGCCAGCGCTTTTACGATTGAAATGCCCTGTGCGTAGCGGCCTAGCGCGTAAGCCTGCCAGTAGTAGGCGTTTGCGTTCTTGGGTTGGTCACGTTGCAGCTTCTCAGCACGTGTCGCAACTTCCTCGAACAGTTCGAGTTTCCTCTTGTCATTCGTTTCCAAGTAATTTGCATAGATCGCCTGCGACTTGTTGGCAACGTTCGCGCCATCTGCGCCCGCCTTCATTCCAAGCTCGACGGCGGCCTGAAAATCACCCGCGTGAAATGCAATCCATGCGTCGAGCAGGGCGTCGCTCTTGGGAAACGGCTCGGCATCCCCCTTGTGCAGTCGATCCCACGACTTTTTTAAGGACGCTCGCGTGTACTCAAATTTCTTTTGCGCGTGCGGAAACTTCGTCCATCCCTTCGCCATCCTCGTCTCCTGAAATTTCTTGTCTGCTTGTTATGGCTAGTTGCCTAGATACTCGACCGCCAGCCTCTCGAACAATGCGCGTGCGTCACCGCGCAGATATGGCGCGGTCAATGCCAGCGTCTGGTAACAGCCGCGCTGCAAAGCTGCTCCCACAACGGCCGGCTCGTTAGAGCGGCGAGGATCGAGCACGTACGAATACGACAACCAGTAGGTAGCCACCACGACCATATTCGTTGCCAGCGCCTCGAGCTCGCGAGCATTCGCGCTCAGCTCGCCAGCTTGTTGCAGCCCTTCGCAGAGTCGTCGGGCCACCTGGATCTTTTCGTTTAGCAGCTCCTTGAACTTGATTTCAAGCGTTCTGTTATTCGCCAGAAGGTTGTTCAGATCGCGGTAAAAGAACCGGTACTTCCAGATCTGCTCGAACAACAGGTGCAGAAACAGCCATGCGTCCTCAACATTGGCCGAGCGCCCGGTCGGCACCGCCAGCAACTGATCCATCTCCCGCTCGAACTCCTGGAAGATGCAGTTGATGATGTCGTCTTTGTTCTTGAAGTGGTAATACAGATTCCCCGGCGAGATTTTCATCTCATCCGAGATCAGGGTGGTGTTGACGTTAGGCTCACCAAAGTCGTTGAAGAGCCGTAGCGCGACGTCAAGAATACGTTCGCGTGTGCGGCGCGGCTTGCGTTCCATCTTTAAAGAATAGCCGCACTCGCGGCATCGCGACAGCAGCGGCTGGCGCAGCTGCGCCGCCTACGTCGTCGGCCACTAAAGTGCCAACCACTGCGGTACTCACAACGCCGGCGCAAAAAAGGGCTAAAGCGCTTTTTTGCTCAACGGCCCCGGCGTTGCTCCGCTCCTCGGGCGACGACGAAAAGGCGGCGCATCTGCGCCAGCCGCTGCTGTCGGCGACATTGTCCCGATCTGAGATGTTTTTATCTTTTTACCCCAACCCAAGAGAATGGTGCCGGCGCAAGCGTTTGGCGACGCGGCGCTGCCTTGGGCGTCGTCGAGGAGCGGAGCCGAGCCGGGGCCTTTGAGCAAAACAGCGCTTTAGCCCTGTTTTGCGCCGGCTCGGCGAGTACCGCAGAGCAGGGTCGAAGACCCCGACGACTCAGGCAGCGCAGCGACGCCAAACGCTTGCGCGCTGCGAAGACGCGTCCTCAGGCGCCGGTCTTCTTCACTGCTTTCTTCGCAGTTTTTGCACGCTTCACCGCAGCTTTACTAGCTGGCTTCGCGCGCGTTGCCGATGCAACATTCCTGCTCAGTTCTTCGACCTTCTTGGCGAGTGCGTTGATTTCGCGGTTAGTCGGCACGCTTAGCCGATTCAGTGCGCGCTCTACTCGGGCTTCAAATACACCTTCCAGCTTGTCCCAAGTTCCGGTCGCTTGTTTTTGCAGCCCAGCGGCTACTTGTGAAACTTTGCCCGTGACATCGTTCATTCGGGCCGTAACATCGCCCACCTTCTCTTCAGTCGCTTTCATCGTGCGCTGCTGCATTGAGCTGCCTTCGCGTACCAGCGCCTTGAAGACTTTTTGGCCTTCTTCCTGAGCCTTGGCAAAGGCACCGAGGCCCGCGAGCCAGATCTCGTGTGCGGAGTCCTTGATTGCACCAGCGAGTTGACTGTCGCCGCGTGACTTGTTTGCCATTGCTTTCAGTTTCTTGACCATTCGCTGCTCCTCGATTTGAAAACTAGTGTGCGAGTGTAGGAGCGTGTTGCACGTTAGAACAACGATCGGTATAGAACTACGACTCTAGTGCGGCGCTAAACTGCCTCACGGTTAGAACAAGACAAGCGTTGGGGAGAACCGATGACTTACTTCGTCACGGGTGCGACCGGTTTTATCGGCAAGCGCCTCGTCAAGAAACTGCTTGCGCGTCGAGCCGGCGTCGTCTACTTCCTGATCCGGCAGGAAAGCCGCGACAAGGTGCCCGAGTTGCTCGATTACTGGGGGACAGACGAGACGCACGCGGTTCCGATCGTCGGCGATCTCGTCAAGCCGTTACTCGGTCTATCGAAGTCGGATTTAAAGAAACTGACCGGCAAGATCGAACACTTTTTTCATCTTGCCGCGGTGTATGACCTGAAGGCCGACGCCGACACGCAAGTAGCGATCAACATCGACGGCACGAAGAACGCAGTCGCGCTGGCAAATGAAATCGACGCAGGGATTTTCCAGCACGTGTCGTCGATTGCCGCCGCGGGCATGTACGAGGGCGTGTTCCGCGAAGACATGTTTGACGAGGCCGAGGGCCTCGATCATCCCTATTTCGCGACGAAGCATGAGTCCGAAAAGATTGCGCGCACTGAAGCGCGCATGCCATGGCGCGTCTATCGCCCAGGGCTGGTGGTCGGCGATAGCAAAACCGGCGAGATGGACAAGATCGACGGACCGTATTACTTCTTCAAGCTGATCCAGAAAATTCGCAATCTGCTCCCGCCATGGATGCCGATGGTGGGGCTGGAAGGTGGACGCATCAACATCGTGCCCGTTGACTTCGTGGTCGATGCAATCGACCACATCGCGCACAAAAAAGGTCTCGACAGACAGGCTTTCCATCTAGTCGATCCGACGCCGTACCGAGTAGGCGATGTGTTGAACATCTTCGCGCGTGCCGCTCACGCCCCGAAGTTTTCGTTGCGCGTCAATGCGGCTTTGCTGGGGTTCGTACCAAGCAGTGTCAAGCGAGGGCTGCTGGCACTGACGCCGGTGCGCCGTATTCGAAATGCCGTGATGAAGGATCTCGGTCTACCGGACGACATCATCACGTTCGTCAACTATCCGACGCGCTTCGACACGCGGGAAACAACCGCCGCGCTAAAGGGCAGTGGCATCCATGTGCCGCGCCTCGAGGATTACGCGTACCGGCTGTGGGACTACTGGGAACGTCATCTTGACCCGGACCTGTTCATTGATCGCACATTGAAAGGCCAGGTGCAGGGAAGGGTGGTGCTCGTTACCGGTGGCTCGTCGGGTATCGGCCTCGCAGCGGCCCACAAGCTCGCGCATGCCGGTGCAGTGACGGTGATCGTCGGCCGCGAGCAGGAAAAGCTCGACGCTGCGAAGAATGAAATCGATGCCGCGTTGAAAGCAAAGAACGGTGCCGCAACCAAGGGAGGGGAGGTTGTCACGTACTCGGCGGATCTGGCGAGCCTCGAAAGTTGCGACACGATGGTTGCCTGGCTGATTGAAACCTACGGCGGCGTCGACGTGTTGATCAACAACGCCGGTCGCTCGATTCGGCGCGGCATCGAATCAAGCAAAGAGCGCTTTCACGACTACGAGCGCACGATGCAACTGAACTACTTCGGGTGTCTGCGCACGACGATGGGATTGCTTCCTGGCATGGCCGCGAAGCGCAAGGGCCATGTTGTCAACATCTCGTCTATCGGCGTGCTGACGAACGCGCCGCGCTTTTCGGCCTATGTTGCTTCCAAGGCGGCGCTCGACGCCTGGACCCGCTGTGCGGCATCCGAGTATCTCGACGTCGGTGTGACTTTCACGACGATCAACATGCCGCTGGTCCGCACGCCGATGATCGCGCCGACGAAGATCTATCAGAACGTTCCGACCTTGTCGCCCGAAGAAGCGGCTGACCTGATCGTGCAGGCGATCGTTTACAAGCCGGTGCGGATTGCGACGCGGCTCGGTATCTTTGGCCAAGTGCTGCATGCGCTCGCGCCTAGAGTCGCGCAGATCGTGATGAACACCACCTTCAGAATGTTTCCGGACTCGGATGCTTCGAAGGGCGCGAAGGAAGGCGAGAAGACCAAAGCGACCGCGGATCAGATTGCTTATGCCAATCTGATGCGAGGCATCCACTTCTAAGACGCTCCGCTGCCTCTAACGAGCGACAGAGAGGGCGATGTCGGTATCGGCGATCGGCCGCGGCTGTCGGACGTGATCGCGGCTCTGGCTGACGCGGTCGCTTGACGACTTCGATCAGCTTGGCCAGTACTTCATCGCTTGCGCTCATCGCGAGGTGACCGATTTTTTCGAACCAGACCACCTCTGCGCAGGCGAGCACCTGCGAATCGCGTGGCACGATCAAGTTGTCGTGCCGGCTCGCAAAGCAGATGAAGTCAACGGGTTCATCGCTTTCGGCCAGATGGCGCAGATAGCCGGATGCACGCCGCATCTGGTGCGTATTTTTGCCGTGTGCAAAGCGGGCGAAGACGGTGCCGTGATGCGGCGTGGAGATTGTGATGACACGCGCAACGGCGTCGTGCCCTTTGTTGCGCAAGAACGCGCGTGCTGCCAAACCGCCCATGCTGTGGCAGATCAGCGTTATTCGCTCGGCGCCGCTTTCCGCACGTAATTTTTCAACGGCTCTGTCCAACACCGCCGCGTATTGCTCAACGGGTACATAAGCAGGTTCAAGATTGACTGTCGCGACGTTCCAGTCCCGAGGTAATCCCAGAAGCACCCAACGGCGCCACGAAGCCCGGTTGCACATGTAGCCATGAACAAGCAGCACCGCCGGGCGTGCAGCATCCTTGACAATGGGTCGCTCTGGAAAATTCGCGCGCCATGGCTGATCGATATTGAACACGATGAATGAGCGCCATGACTCGACCAGCCAAAGACGCAGCGCATCGAGCACATTGAGTCGCGCAACCGCGCGCCGATCGAGCGCGGCGCCAACGATGAACTCGATGCCGAGTGGAACAGCATGAATTGCAAACGGCAGCAGTAACCCAAGCGCGATTGCAATCCATGGCGAAACGTCGAGACTGACAAGCCACACCGCCAGGACTGCGGCCAGCGTGAAGGACAGCAATGAGGAGATTCGAAGGATTCGACCGAGCGTCATCAAGCCTGCGGTCGCTCGTGGGCGCCGTTATCGACATCGAGGTACGCCCAGGTGCGGGTCGTGAAGGGGTGCCGTCGGTAGCCCAAGAGCCACGGCTGCGCGAGATCCTGCTGAATCCGATGCAGGTGGAACTTGTACGGCATGTAGGCAACCAGCAAGCGGGTCGCCTCGTGCATTGTTGCCAGGCGCTCCGGACCATTCGGCAACTCACGCTGACGTTCGTATAGCTGGTCATACGCTTTCAACGAGAAGCGCGCGTCGTTGGCCGATCCCTTGTTGGGTCCGTAAGCAAGACTGAAGAACAAGTCGCTGTCTGGCTCCTGCGCTTGCCACGCAAAATTCCAGATCATCAATGTGCCGGCGATGGACCGCTTCACCAGTTCGGGCCACTGCGCCACATGAAATTCCATTTTCAAGCCGATTGCGGTCATGTAGCGTCGCCACTGCTCGCTTTGTCTACGATCGATTTCTGACGGAGATGCAGCCTTCTCGAGAATCAGCGGTGAGCCGTCCGGCTGCTCGCGCCAACCATCGTTGTTGCGATCGATGTAACCGTACGTATCGAGCAGCGCTTTCGCCTGTGCCGGGTTGTATTCCGACATGCCGGTGCGCCATTGCGGGATCGTAACCAAAGGTGCCCGGGACGATCGGCGATTGCGCAGCCACGCCGTTGCCTTTGAAAATTTGGCGAATGTAGTCCTCGTTATCGAAGCCCAGGCTGATTGCACGTCGCAGGGCGACGCGCTCAGGCGTGTAGCCGCCGACAATTGGATCCTCCATATTGAAAGAGGTCATCGCAAGATCCGCCATCGCCGTCACGTCAAGCCGCACCCCGCGACGCGCAAGATTCGGCGCCAGCTTTCGATTTGGCGCGACCAGCGCGCCGTACTCGATCGGCACAAGCAGGTGATCGAGTGCGCCCTGCTCGAACGACAGCAGACGCGGCTGCGCTTCCTGAATAATGGAAACCTCGACCCGGTTCACCAGCGGGACGTGCCGCCCCCGAAGTCGCTCAACGTCAGCCGCAAGTCGAGGCGAATTTTCCGGCGCAGTAAACCCGTAGATTTCTTCGCGGTACGTCGGGTTGCGTTCGAGCACGATGCGCGACGTGCGAGTCCACTGAGCAAGCCGGAAGGGGCCGGTGCCGACCGGGTGCGCCATGATCTGATCGCCGTATGCCTCGACGACCTCGTGCGCAACGGCGCCCAGCGGATTCGCCAGTGCGAGCAAGTTGACGAATCGGGGGTTGGGCCGCTCCAGCCGAACCTGAAACGTGTAGCGATCGAGCACCTGCAATCCCTCGACGTCGCGCCGGTAGTCGAACGGTTGATTTCCCTTCAGTGCGCGTTGCCTGATTTGTTCGAGGCCGATGATTCGCGCCGGCTCCAGGACGAACAACACCTGGCTCTTCCAGCGCGGGTCGAACACTCGCTTTATCGAGTAAACATAGTCGGCTGCAATCAGCTCGCGCCGCCGGCCCTTGAAGGCGGCATCGTCCTGAAAAAAGATGCCCGGTGTAAGTCGAACAGTGAACGTACGGAAATCGCTGGAGACTTCCGGAAGCGCTGCAGCGGTATTCGGCACCAGGCGAACCGGCCGCGCCAGGAAGTCGTAGCGCAGCGGCGCATCGAAGAGGTGACTGATGATCGTGTTCGAGTAGTAATCTTGTGTTTGCGCCGGATCGAAGCCGGTTTCTGGGATTTGAAAACAAACGCGCAGGTTCTTGAGCGTTGGCGACTGCGCCTTGGCTGCTCCAATATTGAGCGGCGCAACGGTGCCGGCTACTGCCGGCCGCAACGAAATCCCTGCGCCGCACGTTCAGACTCGCGGCCGCTGCGTCATGTCCACGTCGACCCACTTGAATGCATCGCGTGCGAAAGGGTGGCGGCGATAGCCGATCACCCATGGATGCACGAAGGTGTTCAGGATGCGATGGCCCACCGGTGCCAGCGGCTGATAAGCGATCAAGATCTTCTTCATTTCGTTGATCGCCGCCTGGCGCTCGGGGCCGTCGGGCATCGCCTTCTGCTTCTCGAACAGCGCGTTGTAGCGCGGGTGGTTGAAGCGCGACTGGTTGGCGCCGCCGGCATTCGGCCCGTAGGCGAGGTCGAGGAAGTATTCGCCGTCCGAGGTCGCCGCGTTCCAACCTGCGCCCCACATCATCAGCTGGCCGGCGCGGGCATTCTTCAGGTTGTCCGGGAACGTGCGGACGTTGAACTGAATACGCACGCCGACAGCAGCCATCGACTTGCGCCAGATCTCGTTCAGTGATCGTGAGAACTGATCGGATTGCGTCGCGTATTCGAGCACTAGCGGTTTGCCTTCGGGCGTCTCGCGCCAGCCGTCGCCGTCGGCATCCAGGTAACCATAGGTATCGAGTAGGGCGTTAGCGTGGACGCTGTTGCCGCGTTCATCGGGCGTCACGAAGTCGCGATCGAAGCCATACACGCCGGGCGGCACGATCGATTGCGCTGGCACCATCTGACCGCGCCGCGTCTGGCGGATTTCTAGGTCGGCCAGATAGCCCATTGCCACTGCCCGCCGCAACGCGACCTTGTGTGGCTCATAGCCGCCTACCAGCGGGTCGTTCATGTTGAAGTAGCTGTAGATGATGTCGGGGCTGATCACCCTCTGCAATTGAATGCCCTGCTTAGCCAGCGCCGGCGCCATCTTGCCGCCGGGCGCAGCGGTGTTTAGCAACTCGCCGGGTGAGCCAATGTCGAGCTGGCCGTTGAGGAACGCCAGCCACTGCGGCTGCGTCTCGTTGATGATCGAGATTTCAACCCGATCGAGCAACGGCAGCTTGCTGCCCTTCAATCGCTGCAACACCGCTTGGCCGTAGGCATCGTCAGGCGCCGGGCTGGCGTCGTACAGCTCTTCGCGAAAGTCGGGATTCCGTTCAAGCACGATCAGCGAGGCACGGCGCCAGTGCACGAGGCGGAAGGGTCCGGTTCCCACCGGCCTGGCCATCAACTCCGCCTCGGGCAAGGCCTCGACCACTTCGCGAGCCACGGCGCCGAAGTAATTGGCGAAAGCGAACGCCAGCAAGAAGCGGGGATTCGGTTCAGCCAACGTGATCTGGAAGGTGTAGCGGTCGAGCACGCGGGCGCCAGCCACCGGGGCGTCGTAGTCAAAGCGGCGACCGGGCGCCAGCGCGGCCTTGCGCAGTTCTTCCATGCCAAGCGGCGAGCTCTTCGCCAGTGCCGGGTAGTGCGGGCTCTTCCAGCGCGGATCGAAGCAGCGCTTGAACTGGAAGATGCAGTCGGCCGCCACCATTTCGCGGCGCTGCCCCTTGAACAAAGCATCGTCTTGGAAGTAGATGCGGGGTCGCAGCTCGACGGTGAACACGCGGGAGTCGGCTGACACATGCGGCATCGACGCCGCCGTGCGCGGCCTCAGTTTCACCGGGTTGGCCAAGAAGTCATACTGCAGCGGCGATTCGATGATGTGCGGGATTACGGTGTTCGAATACAGATCGCTGACCTGAGCCGGATCAAACCCGGTCTCGGCGGCGGGGAACGACCAGCGCACCACCTTCTGCGCATCAGGTTGCGCGTTCGACGGCTGAGGAAGCGCCGCGGCCGTGACAATGGCGCCTGTGCGTCCGAAGAAAACCACGCCGGCTCACTGGGTCCCCTTCGCTTGCGCGTCCGCGTCGATGTCGACGTACTGCCACCACTCGGTCCAATATGGTGGCCGTCGATAGCCATGCAACCATGGCTGTGCAATGTCCGTGTGAATGCGGTGCACGCCCCACTTATAAGGCGCATACGCGATCAGTAGTCGCTTCGCCTCGTCGAACAATTGCAGACGCTCCGGCCCGTCTGGCAGGCTGCGCATCTTCTTATAGATTGCGTCGAACTCCGCGTTCTTGAAGCGCGCCAGGTTCTGTCCTCCGATATGCGCGCTGGAGCCGCGATCGAGAATAGGTTGTCCGTCCGGAGAATCGGCTGTGAGACCGACGCGCCACACCATGTACTTACCAGCGCGCGAGTTCTTGAGATTCTCTGGCCACTTGGCAACACGAAAGTCCGTTCGCACGCCAAGCGAATCCATATCCTTGCGCACAAGCTCAGCGAGCTGACGGTTGGCCTGGCTGGGTTCAGTCGACACTTCCAGCGTCAACAACTCACCGTTCGGCTGCTCTCGCCAGCCGTCGCCATCGCGGTCGACGTAGCCGTACAGGTCGAGTAAAGCCTTGGCGCGTGGCAGATCGTATTCGCCGTTTTCACTGCGAAAGTCGGCGTTGAAGCCGATGGTGTTGGGCATCGTCGGCGATTGCGCAGGAATCGCTTGGTTTTTGCGCGCAAGGCGGATCTCCTGCGGCGTGTTGGTCGCAAGATTGATCGCACGGCGCAACGCCACCTTGTCGGGTGCGTAGCCGCCGATCACGGGGTGGTCCATGTTGTAGACCGACATCGTTAGATCTGACGCGAGCACTCGATACAGCTGCATGTTCTGGCGCTGCAGGTTCGGCGCCAGTTTGCCGTTGGGCGCGGCGAGGTTGATGAACTCGTTTGCGATTCGTTCCATCAAATCCTGCTGCTTGTTCAGAAACGACAGCCACCGTGGCTGCTGCTCTTCAATGATCGAAATTTCAACTCGATCGATCATCGGCAGGCGTCGGCCGCGAAAGCGCTGCAATAACGCCTGGCCTTCTACGTCATCCTCATTGGGCTCGGCGTCGTAAAACATTTCCCGAAACGTCAGGATTGCGCTCGAGCACGATTCGCGATGACCGTCGCCATTCGGCGAGACGAAAAGGACCGGTGCCGACTGGGTGCGCAGGAATATCGTCGCCGTAGGCCTCGACTACCTCACGCGCAACCGCGCCATACAAGTCGCCCAGAGCAAGCAGATGCAGAAAACGTGGACGTGGTTCGTCCAACTTGAACTGCAACGTATAGCGGTCGAGTGCGCGAATGCCATCCACTTCACGGTCGTAGTCGAACGGCGTTTTCGACTTCAACGCCAGGTCGCGCAGCGCTGCCATGCCGCTGATTCCTTCCTCAGATAGCCGAGGGTAGTTCGGCGACTTCCAGCGCGGATCGAAGTAACGCTTGAACGAATAGACGTAGTCGTTGGCGGTCAGCTCGCGCTTTTGTCCTTTGAATGCCGGGTCGTCCTGAAAGTAGATTCCCGGCCGCAGCTTGATAGTCCAGACCCGAAAGTCATCCGACACTTTCGGCATCTCGACCGCTGTATTCGGTTTGATCTTGAAGGGGCGGGCAAGATGGTCGTATCGATACAGTGCGTCGAAGATGTGCGGTGTGACGGTGCGCGAATACAGGTCGGTGACCTGTGCTGGATCGAATCCGGTTTCGGCTATCGGAAACGCATAGCGGAGAACTTTAGGTTGCTGCGCGTGACCGGGCGCGCCGATCATCGCTAGCGCCAGGCAGAAGACAACAGCAGCCCGATTCGCCATTAGCCAATTGCCCTGGCTTGCGCTTCTGCATCGATGTCAACGTAAACCCACCAATCGCGCCAGAATGGTGGACGCCGGAATCCGATGACCCATGGCCACGCCAGATCGGTGAGGATGCGGTGCACGTGGTACTTGTACGGAACGTACGCACTGATGATGCGCTTGGCTTCATAGAACAGCCGTTCGCGCTCTGGACTGTTCGGCATCGTGCGGATCAGGTTGTAAATGCGATCGAATTCCTTGTTCTCGAAGCGCGCGAGGTTCTGCCCGCCCTTGTGCGTGGTCGCCATGATGTCGAGTGCCAGGCGGCCGTCAGGCGACGCGGCGCTGTAGCCGAGGTTCCACGCCATCAGCTTGCCGGCGCGCGCCGATTTGAGATTCTCCGGCCACTTGGCCGTCACGAAGTCGACGCGAATGCCGATGCTGTTGAGGTCCTTGCGCCGTAATTCGTCGCGTTGCCGCGTTCGCTGATCGGGCGTCGAGGCCCACCGCAGCAGCAGCGGACTGCCGTCGGGCTGTTCTCGCCAGCCATCGCCGTCGCGGTCGACGTAGCCGTAGGTGTCGAGCAGCGCGCGCGCCTGCGCCAGATCGTGGCTCGGCACGACGTAGTCCTTGTCGTAGCCGACGATATTCGGCATCAGGCCCGAATGCGCCGGCACTGCCTGGCCGCGCCAGAACAAACGGATCTCCTGATCGATATCGGTCGACAGGCCGATCGCTCGGCGCAGCGCCACTTTCTCGGGCGTATAGCCGCCCACGACCGGGTCTTCCATGTTGAAGTAAGACAGCGTGATGTCGGAGGCCAGGGTCCGGTACATCTTTACGTTTTGCTTCGCGAGAAACGGCGCCAGCTTGCCGTTGGGCGCGGCGGTGTTGACGAAGTCGAATGGCACCTGCCACGCGACGTCGGACTGTTTGTTCAGGAACGACAGCCAGCGCGGTTGCACCTCCTCGATGATCGACACCTCGACCCGGTCGACCATCGGCAGCTTGCGGCCCTTCAGCTTTGCCAGCAGCGCCTGTCCTTCGGCGTCATCGGCGTTCGGATGAGCGTCGTAGAACACATCGCGATAGGTCGGATTGCGTTCGAGCACGATGCGCGAGGAGCGTCGCCACTCGGCCAGCCGGAACGGACCGGTTCCGATCGGATGCGCCGACATCGTGTCGCCGTACATTTCGACGACTTCACGCGCGACGGCGCCGTAAAGGCTGGCATCGGCCAGCGCCTCGACGAAACGAGGGTTGGGCTCCTCGAACTCGAAACGGATCGTGTAACGGTCGAGTGCGCGCATCCCTCCAACCGGCGTGTCGTAATCGAACGCCTGCTTGCCTTTCAACGCGCGCTTTCGCGTAGCGCGGCCATGCCGACGAATCTTCAGGTCGGCGAGGCTCGCCACCAATGGCGACTTCCAGCGTGGATCGAAGAATCGCTTGTAGGAGTACACATAATCGGCGGCGACCAACTCGCGCCGCTCGCCCTTGAAAGCGGGGTCGTCCTGAAAATAAATGCCGCGCTTCAACCGAACGATCCAAATACGAAAGTCGGCGGACACTTCGGGCATGCCATCGGCGGTCGCCGGGCGTATTTCATACGGCCGTGCGAGGTAGTCGTAACCGTACGGCGACTCGAAGATGTGCGACGTGACGATCCGTGAGTACAGATCATTGATCGCGGCAGGGTCGAAGCCCGTCTCCGCGACCTCAAACGCGTAACGCAGCACCTTCTTACCGCTTTGCGAGGGTGTCTGCGCAGAGTGGATGCCGCTATTGGTAACGCACCGAGCGCCTTGAGCGCGTCACGCCGGCTAAGCAAACTCATGCGCCGCGTTCGCCCTTCAGATCGTTATCGATATCCACGTACTTCCACATCGCGCGCATGAACGAGTGACGTCGGTACCCGACGACCCATGGATGAAACACCGCTGTTTCGATGCGATGGCCGACGAACTTGTAGGGCATGTAGGCCACGAAAAGCTTCTTCGCCTGCAGGAACACCGCATCGCGCTCGGGACCGTCCGGCAACGTTTTCTGCAGCGCGTAACAGCTTGTTGTATGCCGGAAGGTTGAAGCGCGCGTGATTTGCCTGCCCGATGTTTGAGCTGTTTCCGAGCGCGAGAAAGACTTCGCCGTCCGGCTGCGCGGCGACCCAGCCGACGCGCCACATCATCAACTTACCCGCGCGCGAGTTCTTCAGATTCTCCGGCCACTTGGCGGGCTTGAAAGCAATGTTGACATTGATCGCGGTCATGCTCTTGCGCCAGATCTCGTCGAGCTGGCGCGACAGTTGATCAGGCTGCGTAGCCATCTCGAGCGTGAGCGGTTTGCCATCGGGCATCTCGCGCCAGCCGTCGCCGTCCTTGTCAACGTATCCAAACGAATCGAGCAGCGCCTTGGCGCGCGCCGGGCTGTAGTCGCTCATTTCGCTCTTGAACGCCGGGTCGTAGCCGGAGGTAAGAGGGGATACCGGCGACTGTGACGGAATCGACTGGCCCTTGCGCACGAGCCGGATCTCGTTCGGCATTTCGTAGGCAAGTCCTACCGCCCGCCGCAGCGCAACCTTGTCTGCTGTGTAGCCACCGACGAGCGGATGCTCCATATTGAACAGCGCCATATCGACGCTGGCGCGATAGTCGCGGTCCATCTGAATGCCGCGCTTGACGAGATTCGGTGCGAGCTTGCCATTTGGGATGATCAGGTTCGCCATGTCATAGGGAATCTCGTCCACCAGATCGTGCTCTGCATTCAAGAACGCGAGCCAGCGCGGCTGATTCTCCTCAACGATGTAGACCTCGACGCGATCGACCAACGGCAGCTTGCGGCCCTTCATCCGTGCTGCCGCCTGCTCGCCCGCCTCATCGGTAGGCTGCTCGTTGTAATAGTCATCGCGGTAACCGGGATTTTTCTCGAGCACGATGCGCGACGAGCGCCGCCAGTCGACGAGCCGATACGGGCCGGTGCCGACCGGGTTCGCCATCATCTGCTTCTCGTCGTACATCTCGTCGACTTCGCGTGCGACGGCGCCGAGGAAGGTACTGTTCGCTAAGTACTGATGGAAGCGTGGCGCCGGTGCGGCCAATTTGATCTGCAGCGTGTAACGGTCCAGTGCCCGAACGCCTTCGACCTCCCGGTCGTAGTCGAACCTCGCGCCCTTTAAAGCGGCCGCCCTGATCTCGGACAGGCCGAGCAGCTTCGAGTTTTCGAGCAGCGTGACGTTTTGGCTCTTGAACTTCGGGTGATAGAAGCGCTTGATCGAATACACATAGTCCTGCGCGACCAGTTCGCGCTTCTGGCCTTTAAAAGCCGGGTGATCCTGGAAATAGATGCCGGGTCGAATGCGGACCGTAAACGTGGTGAAGTCGCTCGACACTTCCGGCATCGCTTCCGCTGTGTTCGGGACGATCTTGGCAGGGCGCGCAAGGAAGTCATATGCCAAGGGTGCATCGAAGATATTGCCGATGATGCTGCTTGAATAAAAATCGTTGACCTGCGCCGGATCAAAGCCCGTCTCCGCTACACGGAACGCAGTAACGCAGTACTTTTAATCCATCGCTGGCCGGTTGTGCCGTCGCGTTGCTCGCTGCTGCTGCAGGCACCGCCACGAGTGCTTTGGTGAAGTCGCGCCTACTCGTCATCGAGACCCTCCGTATCGCTCCGGCTTGTGCTGGAAGCCGGCAACGGCATAATCCGCGCTTCCGCGCTCAAGAAGGCAGTTGGGTTGGCCGCATACATCTTACGCAGACTGTGGCAGATGGTCCCCACGCTGGCCGGGGTCATTCTGTTCGTATTCTTCCTGTTCAAGTTCTTTGGCGGCGACCCGGCGGAGATCCTTGGCGGCTTGCTCGCTACGCCCGAGCAGATCGAGGCCATCAGGCAACAGCTCGGCTTGAACGATCCGTGGTACGTCCAGCTGTGGATCTTCATCAAGTCCATCTTCACCTTCAACTGGGGCAATAGCTGGGCGACGGGCGAAGCGATCAGCAACATCTTTCGCACTCGGCTGCCGGCGACGTTGACCGTGATGATTCCGATCCTGATTCTCGATACCGTGCTCGGCATCATCGCCGCAATGGCCGTGGCATACGTGCGCGGTTCGGTCACCGATCGGGCGATCATGGTGATTACGACCGTGATGCTGTCGATCTCGTTCCTCGTCTACATCATCGTCGGTCAGTGGCTGTTCGGGTTTTACCTTGGATGGTTCCCGGTGCAGGGTTGGAGCGACAGCTTCTTTACGAATCTGACCTATTACGCGGTGTTGCCTGTCAGCCTCGCAGTATTCGTTTCACTCGCGCCGCAGACGCGGCTGTATCGCAGCTTCTTCCTCGATGAGATCAACCAGGACTATGTGCGCACCGCCCGCGCCAAGGGCGTCGGTGAAAACCGCGTGTTGTTCACTCACGTGTTGCGCAACGCGATGATTCCAGTGCTGACCAATGTCGCGTTGCAATTGCCGGGCGTGTTCATCGGTTCGTTCCTGATCGAAGTGTTTTTCTCGATTCCGGGGCTGGGGCGCGAAATCCTGTTGGCGGTTAACCGCAGCGATTACCCAGTGATTCAGGCCGTGACGATCTATCTTGCGGTGCTGACGATGCTGATCAATCTGACCGCCGACATTCTGTACAAAGTCGTCGACCCGAGGGTCGTACTCAAATGATTCCCGCAGCAACGATCGAGTCGATTCGCGTTCCGCCGGAGCCCACGAGATCGCGTGGTGTTTGGGTAACGGCGTGGCGGCGACTGAAAAACGATCGCGTCGGCGTCGTGTCGCTTGTGATTGTGGCTGCGTTCGCGCTGCTGGTGCTGCTTTCCTTTTTGGGCGTCGTTGCCGGCGACTGGCAGAAGGAAGTGGCAGTGCCCGATGCGCCTCCGACGTTTCTTGGTCCGCAAGCGGTGCAGACGGGTACTGATCCACTCGCCAGCGTTGTCGCGAAAGATGCCAAGCCGGTTGACCTGACCGACATCGATCCGCTCGCGCCCAAGTATGACGAATGGAAAGCGCGAGCAGCAAAGATTCAAATTGCCGACCCGCCGCGCGCGGAGACGTTGACTTTTGGTGCAGATCGGCTCGGGCGGAGCGTGCTCGACAAGGCCATCAAGGGCGCCGAAGTTTCAATTTTCGTTGGATTGTTCGCGGCACTGCTGGCGACCGTCATCGGAACGATTCTGGGTGCGCTATCAGGCTACATCGGCGGCAAGGTCGGAGACTTTCTCGAATGGGTCTACAACGTCTTCACGTCGATCCCCGACATTCTGCTGATCTTTGCGTTCGCGGCGGTGCTCGGGCGCGGAATCACCACGGTTATTTTGATTCTCGGCCTGGTCGGATGGACGGGCATGTACCGGCTGGTGCGCGCGGAATACATCAAGCACCACAACCGCGAATACGTGCGGGCCGCGGAAGCCATCGGCACCAGCCATCTGTCTCGCATGTTCGTTCACATCCTGCCGAACGTCAGTCACGTGGTGCTGGTGCGAATGTCGTTGTACGTCGTTGGGTTCATCAAGGCCGAAGTAATTCTGTCTTTTCTTGGACTTGGCGTGCCGGTCGATCAGGTGTCGTGGGGCACGATGCTGTCCGAGGCACAGGCCGAACTGGTGCTCGGACACTGGTGGCAGCTCGCGGCGGCGACGATTTTCATGGCGACGTTCGTCACCGCGTTTTCGCTGTTCACGGACGCATTGCGTGATGCGCTCGATCCGAAGCTGCGCTAGAAAACATGAGCAATCTCGTTTCAGTTCGCGATCTGCACGTTTCCTTCCGGCTCGGCAAGCACAAGATCGCCGAAGCAGTGCGCGGCATCAGCTTCGATGTTCCCGAAAACTCGACGGTTGCGCTGGTCGGCGAATCCGGTTCCGGCAAGAGCGTTTCCGCGATGGCGATCGTGCAGCTGCTGCCGGAAAACGCGATTCTCGGACCGACCAGTCGTATCGAATTTGACGGACGCAACGTGTTGACAGCGTCCGACAGCGAACTGCGTGCGATTCGCGGTAACGACATTTCGGTAGTGTTCCAAGAGCCAATGACGTCACTGAATCCGGTGTTTACCGTCGGCTGGCAAATTGCTGAAGTGTTGAAGCTGCATACCGATCTGACAGGCCGCGCGCTGAATGATCGGATCATTCAGTTGCTGAACGAAGTCGGCATTCCGGAGCCGAAAGCGCGCGTCGATGCATATCCGCACGAGCTCTCCGGCGGCCAGCAACAGCGGGTCATGATCGCGATGGCGATCGCGTGCGAGCCGAAGCTGTTGATAGCGGATGAGCCGACCACCGCACTCGACGTGACCGTGCAGCGGCAGATCCTCGAGTTGATCGCGCGGCTACAGACGAGTCACCGGATGAGCGTTCTGTTCATCAGCCACGACTTGGGCCTGGTCGGGGAAATTGCAGATCACGTCGTCGTGATGCGCGAGGGAACCGTCCGAGAATCCGGTCCGGTGGATCAAATATTCGGTGCTCCGCAGGATGCCTACACAAAGGCTTTGCTGCTGTGCCGGCCACGGCTCGACGTCAAGCCCAGGCGGCTACCCGTTATCGATGACTTCATGCGCAACAAGGATGCAACGCAAATCGTGCTGCAGTCACGGCAGTCTCGCCCGCAAGAAGGCACGCCGCTGGTCGAAGCAAAGGGGCTACGCAAGGAATACCGTTTAAAGACGGGCTTGTTCGAGCACAAGACAATCGAAGCCGTCAAGGAAGCGAGCTTCAACTTGTATCCCGGTCGCACGCTTGGCGTGGTTGGCGAGTCGGGTTCCGGCAAGACCACAGTCGGCATGATGTTGATGCGGCTGACACCGGCAACGAAGGGGCAAGTGTTTTACAACGGCGTGGATCTGCTGACGCTGTCCGACCGCCAGATGATGGAATACCGCCGCAAGATTCAGATCATCTTTCAGAACCCGTACGCCAGCTTGAATCCGCGCTTTACCGTCGGTCAGATATTGACCGAGCCAATGAAGATCCACGGCATCGGCGCGAGCGATCAGGAGCGTTTTTCGCTGGCCGTTGCACTTTCGCGCCGAGTCGGTCTCGCTGACGATAGCGTTCACAAGTACCCGCACGAGTTTTCGGGCGGTCAGCGCCAGCGGATTGCGATAGCGCGCTGCCTGTCGATGAAGCCGGACGTTCTGATCTGCGACGAATCGGTTTCCGCGCTCGATGTTTCGGTGCAGGCGACCGTGTTGAACCTGCTGCTCGATCTGCAAGACGAGTTCGGCATGACGTATATCTTCATCAGTCACGATCTCGCGGTGGTCAAGTACATGGCCGACGATATGTTGGTCATGAACCAAGGCGCAATCGTCGAGCGCGGAGATGCCGATGCAATTTATGCCGCACCTCAAAACGAATACACGCAGAAACTTCTGAACGCGATTCCGCGCGGATATACCGGACATAGCGGACAAGCGCTTCATTCAGAGCACGCGATTCGCGCCAGCTAGCTCCGGGTATGAGCGGCCGCAAGCTTGCCGACGCGCTCGGCCGCGTAATCGCACTGCGTGCCGAACTTGAGACGGATGCGCAGCACAAAAAGCGATGGGCTGCGCTTAAGCAATGGCAGATCGAGCGCCTGCGCAAAACCTACGCTGACTTGCTTGCGAGCCCTCGCTACAAAGAGGCGGCGGAGTTCTTTCTCGATGAGTTGTACGGTGCGAAGGACGTCGATCGCCGCGACAGCGAGGCGCAGAAAGTAGCGCCAAAGCTCGCCAGGATGCTCCCATCCCGCGCGATCGACGCCTTGTTGCTTGCCATTCAGCTGGAAGAAATGGCGGAGCGGTTTGATATCGAAATGTCACGCAACATCGATCTGCCGATCACCGCGAAAAGTTATGCAGAAGCGTATCGAGCGACCGGTACCGAGGCGGAGCGAGTGCGTCAGATCGAGCTCGCCGACCAAATCGGTAAAGCATTGGAGAAGCTTGCGAAAGTCCCGATGCTTTCGACAATGCTGCACATGATGAAGGGGCCCGCTGCGATGTGGGGGCTTTCGCACCTGCATCACTTTCTGGACCGTGGGTTCGATGCATTCGTGGCGATGCGCGGCGCGCGCGAGTTCCTGGAAAAGACGAACCGGCGCGAACTCGCTATCAACGAACGCCTGTTCGCTGGCGACCCGGACCCATTTCGCCCGGTCGACTAATTCGATACGCTTCCGGCGCTTCACTACCCGGGAGACGATATGGAATAAGAAATTCTTCATCGCATGGCTGGTGATTTTCATCGCGTGGATGGCGGGTGATTTCCTGGTGCACAGCGTGCTTCTGAAGGCTGACTACATGCAGCTCGCCAAACTCTATCGCTCGGAGGCCGAATCTCAGCAGTACTTTCCATGGATGCTGCTCGCTCACGTATTAATGGCGGGTGCGTTCACATGGATCTACTCGTTTGGGAGGGAAGCCAAGCCGTGGGTCGCTCAGGGCGTCCGCTACGGAGTGGCGGTTGCGCTACTGGCTGCCGTCCCGGGGTACTTGATCTATTACGCAGTACAGCCGCTTTCCGGCGATATGGTTGCCCAGCAGGTCATTTTCAGCAGTATTTTGATGGTCGTCCTGGGAATCATCGTCGCGTGGTTCTATCGAGAGCCGAGCGCACTTGATTGCAACGTTATGGCACGCGCGCTACGCGCGTGCCAGTCCAGCGATCGTGCAGCAAGCGCCGTTGACGGTCAAATAACGCCGGCATCAGTAACACCGCAAACCCCACGGCCAGCATCACCAGTGACGAGGTGGTGCTGTAGTGAAACAAAGCGGCGAGTGCCAATCCTGGAACCCAGAGGTGCCATGCGAGGACGTATCGAGCTATCGCTCGAGCCGTTCGCGGCGGACGACCGTCAGCGTCGATAACTTTGATGCGCCAAGCTTTCATGCCAAGAGTCTGACCGGCGCGAGTCCAGCAGATGATCAGGTAGATACCGACGCTGACGAACAGGACTGCTTGCAAACCCAGGCGCCGACCTGGCGACAGTGGATACGACCATTGCAGTGACGCAAGCATCGCGTAGCTGACAACGAAGGCAATGCCGGTCAGCAGTAACGCGTCATAGATCATTGCGCCAAGGCGAATCTGCAGACTTGCGGCAGGCAAATCGGAAGCCGGGCGTTCGGGCTCTTTGGTCACGCGCGAGTCTATCGAGCGCGCAGTTACTTTGTGTTCGGTGCTGGTGCGGGTGCAGTCTCGGGCGTGGGCGGCGATGGAGGGGTCTGTTTCTTGGCTGCCTGCTCTGTTAGTGCGCGTTTTTTTTCATCAGGCAGCGCCTGATAACGCTGCAACTTCTCCTGCCTTTGATCGGCAGGAAGCTCGTAAGCCTGACGAAAATTTTCGCGCGCAGTCGCTCGTTGCTCAGGTGTGAGCCGTGCGTACTCGCCCATGCGCTCGTGCATACGCTTTTGTGCGTCGGGTGTGAGTCGAGGATATCGGCCCGCCAATTCAAGCCATTTTTTCTTGCGATCGGGTTCGAGCGTTTCCCACATGCCGGCCAATGGTGAAAGCGCCTCGCGTTGGGCTGAACTGAGCTCGTTCCAACTGGGCCGCGACGGCTGCGGAACGTCGGTTGCTTTGGCTGAGGATGCTGTTGTGGGAGGGGTTTGGGCAACGACCGCACCGGTGCTAGCCGTGACGATTGCGCCGACGAACAAGAAGAGTAAAGACTTGACGTGCAAGAGGCGTCGCCTATAGATCTTCCGTTTCACCGCGTAGCAGTATGCCAAACCCTTTGTCGGCGTACGCACGGATCGGTGTTTCGTCCATCAGAACCGCGAAATCCATGGCTGCGAGATCCGAAATACGTTCTGGCGCTTGCGGCTGCTGCCATTGATAAATGGCAATGAAGCCGACGACCAGGGCGACTGCCGGCGCCGCTAGCCCCAATCCTCCAAACCAACCGAGGCGCGACCCCTCCGAGGAATGGCGGCCGGCAGCTTGCAGGGCCGGGCTCCAAGCCGGTGCAGTCGCCGGCTCGCGATGGCGCGTCAGCGCCGCCGCTCGAGCCTGTTCCAATCGATACGTCGTTTTGTGGTCGAGTTCACCCGCGGCTTCGTTAAGCGCCTGGCGGATCTGGTAGCCGAATTCTTTCTCGTTCATAGCTGTATACCCCGTGCTTTTAAGGCCTTCGCCAGCGCGTGCGTAGCGCGCGAACAGTGGGTCTTGACACTGCCTTGCGAGCATCCCATAACCGCGGCGGTTTCCGCCACGTCCATGTCTTCCCAATAACGCATCAAAAATGCCTCTCGTTGACGAGTTGGCAAACGGGCGACTTCTTGTTCGATGATCGCAACAACCTGCGACCGCTCGACCTGGTCTTCGGCGCTTTCGGCGGCGGGCGACCCCGGGGCGGCCTCCAGCGTCTCTAGCGGGTCGACATTGTCGTCCTCATGGCCGGGCGATAAAGCCGAGAAAAGGGTCACCCAAGTCGATCGAACCTTTTGTCGGCGGAAAAAGTCGTAGGTCGCATTTTGCAGGATGCGCGTGAAGAGAAGCGGCAGCTCGCCTGCCGGCCGGTCGCCGTATTTTTCCGCCAGCTTCATCATCGCGTCCTGCACGATGTCCAGCGCGGCATCGGAGTCGCGCACCGCATACTGCGCCTGCTTGAACGCTCGGCGCTCGACACCTGCTAGGAAATCGGAAAGCTCTTGCCGCGACGCCACTATTCGGCCCTAGCGTCTGGGTTGATCGCCAAAATCGATTTGCACAATATGCTGCGCTCCCGTATCTTCTCGCGCTCTTGTACGAAAACAGCAAGATAGCTTATCGATTACAGCTTATCCGCTTATCGAGAGTAAGTAAGCGCAGAGCGCCCGCCGCACCGCCCGCCACAAGCGAGTATGGAACGGCAACCAATCAATTTCCTGTGGACTTTGAGAGGGTTCGAAAATGGAGTTAAGCGGCGCCGAAATCGTCGTTCGATGTTTGCAGGATGAGGGAGTCAAGCACGTCTTCGGGTATCCGGGCGGCGCTGTCCTTTTCATCTACGACGAAATCTTCAAGCAAGACAAGTTTCAGCACATTCTCGTGCGGCACGAGCAGGCTGCCGTGCATGCGGCTGACGCGTATTCGCGCTCGAGCAATCGCACCGGAGTGGCGCTGGTGACGAGCGGGCCGGGCGTAACCAACGCAGTGACCGGTATTGCCACTGCGTACATGGATTCCGTCCCGATGGTTGTGCTGACGGGTCAGGTGCCAACGCACGCGATCGGACTCGATGCGTTCCAGGAGTGCGATACGGTCGGCATCACGCGCCCGTGCGTCAAGCACAACTTTCTGGTGAAGGACGTGCGCGAGCTCGCCGGCGCGATCAAAAAGGCCTTTTACATCGCGCAAAGCGGACGTCCCGGTCCGGTGCTGGTCGACATACCGAAGGATGTGACGGTCGCGCGCTGCGAGTACGAATATCCGCGCGAAGTGTCGATGCGCTCGTACAAGCCGGTATCCAAGGGACACACGGGTCAGATCAAGAAAGCGGTGCAATTGCTGCTCGCGGCTGAGCGGCCGATGGTCTATACGGGTGGCGGCGTGATCTTGGCCAATGCCGCCGATCTGCTCAATCGCTTCGTCAATCTGCTCGGGTTTCCGTGTACCAACACGCTGATGGGGCTCGGCGCATTCGAAGCGAACAACGAAAAATTCGTCGGAATGCCCGGCATGCACGGCACCTACGAAGCCAACATGGCGATGCAGCACTGTGACGTGTTGATTGCCATCGGCGCTCGCTTCGACGATCGCGTCATCGGCAATCCGAAACACTTCTCGACGAATCCGCGCAAGATCATTCACATCGACGTCGATCCGTCGTCGATTTCGAAGCGCGTCAGGGTCGATATACCGATTGTCGGCGACGTGCGCGAAGTATTGATCGAGCTGCTGGCTCAGATCGATGCCACAGCCACACGCCCGGATCCGGTCAAGCTGGCTGCGTGGTGGAAGCAGGTCAACGAGTGGCGCAAGAAGGACTGTCTGCGCTATGAGAAGAACGGAAGTGCAATCAAGCCGCAGTACGTCATTGAGAAGCTATGGGAAGTCACTGGCGGCGACGCTTTCGTTACGTCAGACGTCGGACAACACCAGATGTGGGCGGCGCAGTACTACCGCTTCAACAAGCCGCGACGGTGGATCAATTCGGGCGGACTTGGAACGATGGGCGTTGGGTTGCCGTATGCGATGGGTGTGCAGATGGCAAACCCAGGCGCCGATGTCGCGGTGATCACCGGCGAGGGGTCAATCCAGATGTGTATTCAGGAGCTGTCGACCTGCAAGCAATATCGTATGACTCCCAAGATCATCAACCTAAATAATCGCTATCTAGGGATGGTGCGGCAGTGGCAGCAGATCGACTACGGCGGCCGCTACGCGGAGTCTTACGTTGACGCACTGCCTGACTTCGTGAAGCTCGCTGAGGCCTACGGCCATGTCGGGTTCCAGATCGATAAGCCTGGCGACGTGGAACCCGTTTTGAAGGAAGCGTTCGGAAAGTACAAGGACCGGTTGGTCTTTCTCGACTTCATCACCGACCAGAAGGAGAACGTGTGGCCGATGGTGAAGGCCGGTAAAGGACTCACTGAAATGTTGCTCGGAAGTGAGGACCTATGAGACACATCATCTCGGTGCTTGTCGAAAACGAGCCGGGCGCGCTGTCGCGCGTGGTCGGCCTGTTCTCAGCGCGCGGCTATAACATCGAAACCCTGACTGTCGCGCCGACCGAAGACCCATCGCTGTCACGCATGACGATCGTCAGCGTCGGCTCAGACGACGTGATCGAGCAGATCACCAAGCACTTGAACCGGTTGATCGAAGTGGTCAAAGTTGTCGATCTGACGGAAGGTGATTACATCGAGCGCGAGCTGATGTTGATCAAGCTGCGCGCCGTAGGCAAGGAGCGCGACGAGATCAAGCGGATGGCCGATATCTTTCGCGGTCGCATTATCGATGTCACCGAGCGCAGCTATACGATCGAGTTGACCGGCAACGGCGCGAAGCTCGACGCGTTTATCAACGCGGTTGATCGCGCCGCCATTCTCGAAACCGTGCGTACCGGTGGTTCAGGAGTCGGCCGCGGTGAAAGAATTTTGAGAGTTTAGGGGGAGCAATGAAAATCTATTACGACAAAGACGCCGATCTGTCGCTCGTTAAAGGCAAGCACGTCGCGATCATCGGTTACGGATCGCAAGGTCATGCGCACGCGCAGAATCTGACCGACTCAGGTGTGAAGGTAACGATCGGCCTGCGGACGCGGCGGCGTGTCATGGAAAAAAGCGGAGGGGGCCGGCCTCAAGGTTAAGGAGGTCGCCGACGCCGTGAAGGAAGCCGACATCGTCATGGTGCTGCTTCCTGACGAGAGTCACGCGCAGGTTTACATGGATTCGATAGCGGCCAACATGAAGCAGGGGGCCGCGCTCGCCTTTGCGCATGGCTTCAACATTCATTACGGGCAGATTCAGCCACGTCCGGATCTCGACGTGATCATGATCGCGCCAAAGGCGCCGGGACACACGGTGCGCTCGACCTACAAGCAGGGAGGCGGCGTGCCGTGTCTGATCGCGATGCATAAAGACGCCTCCGGCATGGCTCGCGACCTGGCGCTGTCGTACGCGTGCGCGATCGGGGGTGGCAAAGCCGGCATCATCGAAACGAATTTCCGCGAAGAGACGGAAACCGATCTGTTCGGCGAGCAGACCGTCCTGTGTGGCGGCGTGGTCGAGCTGATCAAGGCGGGCTATGAAACCCTGACCGATGCCGGGTACGCACCCGAAATGGCGTACTTCGAGTGCCTGCACGAGGTAAAGTTGATCGTCGATCTGATCTACGAGGGCGGCATCGCGAACATGAATTACTCGATCTCGAACAATGCCGAATACGGTGAATACGTGACTGGCCCCAAAATCGTCACGGAAGAAACGAAGAACGCCATGCGCGCTGCATTGGAGCGCATCCAGACAGGAGAATACGCACGGGATTTCATCCTCGAAAATCGCGCCGGTGCACCGACGTTGACTGCGCGACGTCGTCTGACGGCCGAGCATCCGATCGAGCAGATCGGTGAAAAACTGAGAGGGATGATGCCCTGGATCAAGGCGAACCGCCTCGTTGATCAGGCCAAGAACTGATTGGGGCGTCATGAAACGACTCCTCGCGATTTTTATCGTGCTGATTTCAGCGGCCGCGGTTGCTCAGCAGCCGTCGCTTCCCCTTCAGGCGGGCGGCACGCTGGTCTTGATGACGGGTGCGGCGGAAGTCGAGCTCGCGAACGACGAAGCTGTTGCCAATTTTTATTATGAAGCGCAGGACGCCGATCTAACGCGCGCGCAGTCGACGGTCAATCAGCGTGTCGGCGATGGCACCGCCGCACTTAGACGTGCAGATCCAAAAGCCCAGATTGAAACGTCGGGCTACAGCAGCTACCCGGTGTACTCGAGCGGCAGCAATCGCACGATCACCGGCTGGCGTGTGCGACAAGGCGTGACGGTCCGCACAGACAATCTGGCGGCGCTTGCGAAGACGGTCGCGGCCGCGCAACCAACTCTGGCATTGGGTGGCGTTGATTTCAGACTTTCAAAGGCAGCGCGCGACAAGGTCGAGGCGCAGCTGATCCAGCTTGCGATCGCGAATCTGAACTCTCGCTTTGCCGCCGCGGGTCAATCGATGGGCGTTCCAGCGAATCGTATTCGCGTCGAAGAAATCAACTTCGGTGTGCGCGAGGCAGCGCCGCCGCAGCCGATGATGATGCGGTCGGCGATGCAGTCTTCCGACGCTGTGCCGCCGCCCGTATTCGAATCCGGACGCTCAATCGAGCGACTGACCGTCACCGGAAAGGCGCGATTCTTGCCGTGATTCTTGCCATAGCGGCTCCGATACCATCGGCCGTTGGTTCTTAAGGGGCAGCATTGAATTACCCGCATCCAATTCTCGCGCGCGAAGGTTGGCCGTATATCGGCGCCGCAGTCATTGCTGCCATGCTTGTCACGGTTTTCGCCGGCTTTGCGTGGTCGCTGCCGGTATGGCTGATAGCGATCTTCATCATCCAGTTTTTCCGCGATCCGCCGCGTGCCGTACCGCAAGATCCAAATGCCGTTCTGTCGCCTGCCGACGGCCGCGTTGTTCGAGTTCAAAAAACGATCGACCCTTATACGCAGGCCGATGCTTTACTGGTGAGCGTCTTCATGAATGTGTTCAACGTTCACAGCAACCGCTCTCCGGTCGACGGCACCATCGAGCGTATCGACTATCAGGCCGGGACCTTCGTCAATGCTGATCTGGACAAGGCATCGACCGAGAACGAGCGCAACGCGCTGGTGATTAAGTTGCCACGCGGACAGCAGATTTCGGTCGTCCAGGTTGCGGGGCTGATCGCACGCAGAATTCTGTGTTACGTCAAGCCGGGACAGACGTTGACGCGCGGGCAGCGCTACGGATTCATCCGCTTCGGTTCGAGAGTCGACGTGTATCTACCGCTGTCGGCGATCCCACAGGTGGCGGTCGGCGACAAGGTTTATGCAACCTCTACGGTGATCGCCAAACTTTAGTCCAGTGAAACCGCCGACACTCACACCCACTCGTCCGCGCCTCGCCGCGTCGGGCGTCGTTGCAAATGCTCGCCATAGACACCGCTATGTCTGCGCCGGGGTTTGTAAATTCGGCCTAGCCCGCCACGCCGCTGCTCGGCCGCTCGGGCGTGATTCGACGGTTCCACTGGACTGATGCGCTTTCGCCGCCGCCAACCGCGTCCCTTTGGCCTGCAGGGTTCGCCGATTCTTGACGAAGTGCCGACCATCGTGCGTCGGCGGCGCGGCATCTATCTGCTGCCGAACCTGTTCACGCTGGGCAATTTGTTCGCAGGATTTTTTGCGATCGTGCAGGCGATGAATCAGCAGTTCGAGCTCGCGGCGATCGCGATTTTCGCGGCGCTGGTGCTTGACGGCATGGACGGACGCGTCGCGCGCCTGACCAATACTCAAAGCGCGTTCGGCGAACAGTTCGATTCGCTTGCGGACATGACGTCGTTCGGCGTCGCGCCCGCACTGGTCATGTATGAGTGGGCGCTGCAGGACCTGGGTCGGTGGGGCTGGGCGGGCGCATTCGTGTATTGCGCGGGTGCAGCGCTGCGTCTTGCGCGCTTCAACGCAAACCTGGGTGTCATCGACAAGCGGTTCTTTCAGGGACTTCCCAGTCCTTCTGCGGCGGCGCTAATTGCGGGTTTTGTGTGGCTTGCCGTCGATAACAAGTTCCCGATCCGCGAAGCATGGCTACCGTGGGCGGCCTTCTTCCTTACGGTGTATGCCGGCTTCACGATGGTATCGAGCGCGCCTTTTTATAGCGGCAAAAGTTTCCAACTGGGCCGCAGCGTTCCGTTCTGGGTGCTCGTGGTTGCAATCGCATTGATCTTCTTTGTGTCGTCCGATCCGCCGATCATGCTTTTCACATTGTTTTGTTGCTACGCCTTTTCCGGTTACGTTTATCTTGCGTGGCGCTGGTACAAACACCAGCCGAACCCGGTCAAGCCGGTGCCGGTAGCTAAAACGCCGCCTCCAGAGGTGCAAAGCAAACCGGAATAACGTTGTTGTCCGGTTGCCGCTTTCGGCTTAGACTCGCCGCACATGAAACGCTTCACCGCTCCCACCGCTCAAATTTCTGCCGCGCTCGGTCTGCTATCCGCGCTGCTGCTGCGCCCCGCGCGCAGATAACCCCACTCCACAATTTGTGCACTACCGCGCCTGAGCCGCGAGCCAGGCGGGGAAAAACTACGACTATCTGCCGGAGCTTCCGATGACCGACCGCTTGATTATTTTTGACACCACGTTGCGCGATGGCGAACAGAGCCCTGGCGCGTCGATGACCCGCGAAGAAAAGTTGCGTATCGCACGGCAGCTGGAGCGTTTGCGGGTCGACGTCATCGAAGCCGGCTTCGCGGCATCGTCGAACGGCGACTTCGAGGCGGTGAAGTCGATCGCCAACGCGATCAAGGACTCCATTGTCTGCTCGCTGGCACGCGCCAATGACCGCGACATCAGCCGGGCCGCAGAAGCGCTCGAGGGCGCGAAATCCAAGCGGATCCACACGTTCATTGCGACCTCGCCGCTGCACATGGAAAAGAAATTGCGCATGTCGCCCGAGCAGGTGCACGAGCAGGCGAAGCTTTCGGTGCGCTTCGCGCGCCAGTTCACCGACGACGTCGAGTTTTCGCCCGAAGACGGCTATCGCTCGGAGCCGGATTTCCTTTGCCGCGTTCTCGAGGCGGCGATCGCCGAAGGAGCGACGACCATCAACATCCCCGATACCGTCGGTTACGCGGTGCCCGAGTTATACGGCCAGTTCCTGCGCATGTTGCGGGAGCGCGTGCCGAACTCGGACAAGGCAATCTGGAGCGTGCACTGTCATAACGATCTCGGCATGGCAGTCGCCAACTCGCTGGCGGGCGTGATGATTGGAGGCGCGCGTCAGGTCGAGTGCACGATTAACGGCCTGGGCGAGCGCGCGGGCAACTGTTCGCTCGAAGAAGTCGTGATGGCGGTAAGAACCCGGCGCGATTTTTTTGATTTGAACGTTGGGGTCGACACGACGCAAATCGTGCCGGCGTCAAAGCTGGTAGCCGGGATCACGGGCTTTGCAGTTCAGCCGAACAAGGCGGTGGTCGGTGCGAATGCGTTCGCGCACGCCTCAGGCATCCACCAAGACGGAGTGCTCAAGGCACGCGACACGTACGAGATCATGCGCGCCGAAGATGTCGGCTGGGCCGCGAACAAAATCGTGCTCGGCAAGTTGTCGGGCCGAAACGCCTTCAAGCAGCGCGTCAACGAACTGGCGATTCCGCTTGAGAGTGAAAATGACTTGAATGTCGCCTTTGCGGCGTTCAAGGAGCTCGCCGATCGCAAGTCCGAGATCTTCGACGAAGACATCCAGGCGCTTTTTTCAGACGAAGCGGTGACGCCGCACGACGAGCACTTCAAGTTGATCTCGATGATGCAAAAGTCCGAAACGGGGGCGCGTCCGCACGCAAAGATCGTGTTCTCGATCGGCGCGGCCAAGGTCTCTGCCGAGGCGGACGGCAACGGGCCTGTCGACGCTTCGCTGAAAGCGATCGAAAGCCAGGTCAAGAGCGGCTGCGAGTTGTTGCTTTATTCGGTCAACGCAATCACAACGGGCACCGAAGCGCAAGGCGAGGTGACCGTGCGGCTGGCGCGCGCCGGCCGCATCGTGAACGGCACCGGCGCCGATCCGGACATCATTGCGGCGTCAGCGAAGGCGTATCTGAATGCCCTGAACAAGCTGTACATGACCGGAGAGCGGCTTAACCCGCAGACGTCGGCAGCCGTGTGACTTCGGCCTGGACTACGCATCCCGACCCTGGGGGAGGGCTCGTGCTCGACGTTTCAGCACTGCTACAATCACGCGCTTTTCACGGCACGGCCATCCTTCCGTGTCCGCGAGTCGCAGTACCAACAGTTAACGCCCGCGTTAACGCGAAAGGGACGCCATGTCAGTTGCAGATATCAACAAGTCGGAAATCGTCGCCAAGTATCAGCGCGCCCAGGCCGATACCGGATCCCCAGAAGTGCAGATTGCGCTGTTGACGGCGCGCATCAACGAGCTTACCGATCACTTCAAGGCGCACGTCAAGGACCATCACTCACGCCGCGGTCTGCTGAAAATGGTCAGCCGACGCCGCAAGTTGCTCGATTATTTGAAAGGCAAGAACCCCGAATCGTACAAGGGGCTAATCGATAGCCTCGGACTGCGCAAGTAGTGTCCGGTATGAAACATTGGGGCCTGCTCACCCCAAAACATGAGGTGCGTTGGGTCGCAATGCGGACGGCTGCGCGAAGAGCGGCGCTGCCGAATGGTGGTTCCATTCGCAAGCCGCTCGCCAAAGCAGACGCCGCATTTCGACCCAACCCGGAGGGAAAGGTCGATTGCGGGCGCATTGCGTCGTTGTCGCTTGCTTATTGGTCTGCACCAACGGCGCTCGCGACGCCTAGCACTGCATCCCGCAATCGGCCTTTCGCACTCACGTTTTGGGGTGAGCAGGCCCCTGGCCCGCGTGGAACGGTCCGCGCGGGCTTTTTGCGTTCTGTCGCTGCATTCGAATGCAGCCAATGACGAGAGCGCGGCGAATGACAAAGGAATGATCATGTTCGAGAAAGTGACGAAAAGTTTTTCGTACGGCGCGCACACGGTGACGCTGGAAACCGGCGAGATCGCAAGGCAAGCAGATGGCGCGGTGCTGTGCTCGGTTGGCGATACGGTCGTTCTGGCAACCGTTGTGGCGCGCAGGCAGGCGAAGCCCGGCCAGGATTTCTTTCCACTGACAGTTGACTACGTAGAGAAGACCTACGCAGCGGGCCGCATCCCGGGCGGCTTCTTCAAGCGCGAAGGCCGGCCGTCGGAAAAAGAAACGCTGACGTCGCGGCTGATCGACCGTCCGCTTCGTCCGCTGTTTCCCGATGGCTTCTATAACGAAGTACAGGTCGTGATCCACGTCCTGTCCGTTGATGCGGAGATCGACCCCGATATTCCAGCGCTGATAGGCGCTTCAGCGGCCGTTTCGCTGGCCGGCATTCCGTTCAAGGGCCCGATCGGTGCGGCGCGCGTTGGCTACGTCGATGGTCAGTACGTGATCAACCCGACCGCGACCCAACTTACGACCTCGCAGATGAATCTGGTGGTCGCCGGCACCGAGCGCGCGGTATTGATGGTCGAGTCCGAAGCTGACCAGTTGCCCGAAGACGTGATGCTGGGTGGCGTGATGCACGGACACCAGCAGATGCAGGCAGTAATCAACGCGATTCACGATCTCGTGCGCGATGCCGGCAAGCCGGCGTGGGAATGGCAGCCTGCGGAGAAGAACGAAGCACTGATGGCCTCGTTGGTGCAAACCGCCGGTGCGGCGCTGCGCGAGGCATATCAGATGCGCAGCAAGCAGGCACGTCAAAATCGCATCAAGGAGATTTATGCATCAACCTTGAGCGCCTTGGCACCCGAAGTGGACCCCAACGAAGCCAGCAACATCTTGTTCGATCTCGAAGCGAAGATCGTTCGTAGCCAGATTCTGGACGGCGAGCCTCGTATCGATGGGCGCGACACTCGCACTGTCCGGCCGATCTCGATTCGGCTTGGTGTTTTGCCGCGCACGCACGGCTCTGCGTTGTTTACCCGCGGTGAAACGCAGGCGCTCGTCATTGCAACGCTCGGCACCAAGCAGGACGAACAGATCATTGATGCACTTCAAGGCGAATATCGCGAGCGCTTCATGCTTCACTACAACATGCCGCCGTTTGCGACTGGCGAAACGGGCAGAGTCGGCGCACCGAAGCGGCGCGAAGTCGGCCATGGTCGTCTGGCAAAGCGTGCACTGGTGGCATGCCTGCCGTCGTACGAAGATTTTCAGTACTCGCTTCGCGTCGTGTCGGAGATCACCGAATCGAACGGTTCGTCGTCAATGGCATCGGTGTGCGGCGGATGTCTTGCCTTGATGGACGCCGGCGTGCCGATGAAGGCGCATGTGGCCGGTGTCGCGATGGGGCTGATCAAGGAAGGCAACAAGTTCGCGGTGCTGACCGACATCCTCGGTGACGAAGATCACCTTGGTGACATGGATTTCAAGGTGGCGGGTACCGCCACCGGCATCACGGCTCTGCAGATGGACATCAAGATCGAGGGCATCACACGCGAGATCATGCAGGTGGCGCTGGCGCAGGCGAAGGAAGCGCGCATGCACATCCTGCAGAAGATGCAGGACGCGATCGGTGCTTCGCGCGGTGAATTGTCGGCATTCGCGCCGCGCATGATCAAGATGAAGATCAACCCCGAAAAGATTCGGGACGTGATCGGCAAAGGCGGCGCGGTGATTCGCGCGCTGACCGAAGAAACCGGCACGCAGATCGACATCGAGGACGATGGCACCATCATCATCGCCAGCGTCGATCAGGACAAAGGTCGCGAAGCGCAGCGTCGCATCGCGGAGCTGACGGCGGAAGTCGAGCTCGGCAAGGTTTACGACGGCACCGTGCTGCGGCTGCTGGACTTCGGCGCAATCGTGCAGATACTGCCCGGCAAGGATGGTCTGTTGCACATCTCGCAGATTGCCAACGAGCGCGTCAACGCCGTGGCTGATTATCTGAAAGAGGGTCAGGCGGTCAAGGTCAAGGTCATCGAAGCCGATGAAAAAGGACGCGTTCGGCTTTCGATGAAGGCAGTTGGCGGCGAGGGGGTCGCTGCGTCTCAGCAACCGCTGCAACAGTAGTCTGTCTAACGAACCCCAAGGCGCTGTCGTCGCGCCTTGGTTTTCTATGAACCGATTCGCATCCCGCGTACTTGTACTGCTTGCCGCTGCTGCGTGGACTCCTGTGTTGCCGGCGCAGACTTCAATGCCCACCGACGTTGCCGATCCGTATCTTTGGCTCGAAGAAGTCGACGGCGCGCGCGCCCTCGACTTCGTGCGCCTCGCGAATATGCGTACGCTGTCCGAGCTGCAAGAGCGGCCGGAGTTTTCGCAGATTCGCGATCAAGTGCGGGAAGTGCTGGACTCGCGCGAGCGAATTGCCCAAGTTGCCGTACACGGCGACTACCTTTACAACTTCTGGCAAGACCGCGCGAATCCGCGTGGACTATGGCGCCGCACGACGTGGGCCGAATATCGAAAGGCGCAGCCGACATGGCAAACGGTGCTCGATGTCGACGCTCTCGCTCGCGACGAGAACGAAAACTGGGTTTGGAAGAATGCGCAGTGCTTGCCGCCGCGGGCTGATCAGTGCCTGATTAGCCTGTCGCGTGGGGGCGGGGATGCGATCGTCGTGCGCGAGTTCGATCTTGCCAAGCGGCAATTCGTCGCTGACGGATTCGTGCTGCCGGAAGCCAAGTCTGAAGTTGAATGGCGCGACCGCGACACGATTTATGTTGGCACCGATTTCGGGCCAGGCAGTCTGACCGACAGTGGCTATCCGCGCATCGTCAAGCGATGGAGCCGGGGCACGCTGCTCGCACAAGCCGTGACTGTCTTCGAAGGGCAACGTACCGACGTGGGCGTCAGTCCGTGGGTCGATCATGACTTTCGCGATGGCTCGATGCGCATCAGCGAGGGCATTCGTCGCTCGATCGCGTTCTTCAACGGTCAGACGTTTGTGCTGCGTGACGGAGTTCTGGTGCGGCTTGCCGTTCCGGATGACGCGGTCGCGCAGATCGTCGGACAGTGGCTTGTCGTAAGACTGCGCTCGCCGTGGAGTATCGGAGCCCGCTCGTATTCTGCCGGCTCGCTGATCGTGACCAATGCTCGTGAGTTCTCGCAGGGCAAGGAGGCGTTTGATGTGCTTTTTGAGCCGACCGCGCGCACTGCGCTGAATAACTGGTCGGCGACTCGAGACACGATCGTGCTTGACGTACTCGACAATGTTCGAAGCAGCATTTGGATCATGCAGCCGGCAGCCGGCGGCTGGCGTCGCCAGGAAATTGCGCTGCCATCGCTGGGAGCAGCCAACGCACGGCCGGTGGATCGCTACACGTCCGATAAGGTCTTTGTCACCTATCAGGATTTCCTGACGCCGCCGACACTTTTCATCGGCGCTGCCGGCGAGCCCGTCGAAAAGCTCAAATCGATGCCTGCGTTCTTCGATGCTGCGCGAATGACCGTGCAGCAGCTCGAAGCGAAATCGACGGACGGGACTCGCGTGCCTTACTTCGTCATCGGCGCACGCGGCGTAAAGGATGCCCCTACGATGTTGTACGGCTACGGCGGTTTTGAAGTGCCGATGGAACCGTTTTACAGCGGCGCGCTTGGGCGCGCGTGGTTGGCGCGGGGCGGCGTGCTCGTGATAGCGAACATTCGGGGCGGCGGAGAGTTCGGGCCGGCGTGGCATCAGGCGGCGTTGAAGGAGAAGCGCCAGAACGCGTTCGACGACTTCATTTCGATTGCAGAGGACCTGGCGCGGCGAGGCATCGCGCAGGCCAAGCATGTTGGCATTCGCGGCGGCAGCAATGGCGGGTTGCTGGTGGGTGCTGCGTTGACACAGCGTCCCGGAACTGTTCGGTGCGGCAGTGGCGCAAGTTCCGCTACTCGACATGAAGCGCTACAGCAAATTGTTGGCGGGCGCGAGCTGGATGGCCGAGTATGGCGATCCGGACGTACCCGACCAATGGACGTACATCGCCAAGTATTCCCCATACCAGAACGTGCGCAGAGGCGTGCGTTATCCGCCCGACGCTGTTTGTAACGTCGACGCGCGACGATCGCGTTCACCCCGCGCATGCACGCAAGATGTTTGCGCGCATGCGGGAGCAGGGGCACGATGCCTGGTACTACGAAAACATCGAAGGTGGCCACGGGGCGGCATCGAATAACGAACAGCGCGCGCGGATGGCTGCAATCGAATATACGTTTCTGTGGAAGCATCTCGGAGGCCCGCAGTGAAAGAACGCTCGATGCGAGCGGTCGAGATTTCGCAGCCCGGCGGGCCGGAAGTCTTGCGGCTGACCGAGCGACCGGTGCCGCAGACGGCTGACGGCGAAGTTCTGATCCGAGTGCAGGCAGCGGGTGTGAATCGCCCGGATGTTCTGCAACGCAAAGGCGCCTATGCACCACCTGCAGGTGCATCCGACTTGCCTGGACTTGAGGTCTCCGGAACGATTGAAGGCGGTGATGTAGGCGACTCCGGTTTCAAGATTGGCGACGAGGTGTGCGCGCTCGTTGCTGGCGGCGGTTACGCAGAGTTCTGTGCCGCACCCGTCGCGCAATGTCTGCCGAAGCCGCGCACGCTGTCGTTTGCCGAAGCAGCGGGGCTGCCGGAGACGTACTTCACCGTGTGGAGCAACGTGTTCGACCGCGCGCGATTGGCTCCCGGCGAGTCGTTGTTGGTGCAGGGCGGCTCAAGCGGCATTGGGGTGGCGGCGATTCAGCTGGCCGCGGCACTCGGCAATACGGTGTATGCGACGGCGGGCAGCGACGAGAAATGCGAAGCGTGCGTCAGCCTCGGTGCGAAGCGCGCTATCAACTATCGCACCGAAGATTTCGTAGAGGTATTGAAGAAGGAAACCGCGGGCCGGGGGGTTGACGTGATCCTCGACATGGTTGCCGGGCGACTACCTGCCGCGCGAAGTGCAATCGCTGGCCGATGACGGACGATTGGTCTTTATCGCTCTGCTCGGCGGTTCCAAAGGGCAGCTCGATCTGAACGCCGTCCTGCGCCGCCGGCTGACGATCACCGGGTCGACATTGAGGCCACGCTCCGTTGAGTTCAAGGCTGCGATTGCGAAGCGGCTGCGCGAAGTTGTCTGGCCGTTGATCGAATCGGGGCGCATCAAGCCGGTGTTGTTTCGCACGTTTCCGCTGGCCGAGGCATCGGAAGCACATCGGTTGATGGAATCGAGCCAGCACGTCGGGAAGATTGTGCTGATAGTCGGCGCAGAGGCGGAGCGCACCAAGTGAAGCGGTCTCGCTCGCTGGTGGCTGCCAACTGGAAGATGAATGGCTCGCGTACTGTCAACGAGGCTTGGTTAAAGCAGTTCAATGCGCATAAGAACACGCTCGCGTGCGATGTGGTCGTCTGCGCGCCGCACGTCTATTTGCATCAGCTTAGAAATGCTTTGAGTGCAGACGAGATCGGAGCGCAGGACGTATCGCAGCACCAGCCCGGCGCGTACACCGGTGACACTGCTGCTGAAATGTTGAAGGACACCGGTTGCGGCTGGGTCATCGTCGGCCACTCGGAGCGGCGCCAGGGGCATGGCGAAACCGATGGAACTGTCGCAGCCAAAGCGGAGCGGGCCTTGCAGGCTGGCCTGCGGCCCATCGTATGTATCGGCGAGACACTGCAGCAGCGCGAGGCGGAGCAGACGCATGCAGTGCTGAGCTCGCAATTGTCGGCCGTTCTCGATCGCATTGGTGTGCAGGGGTTGGCGAGGGGAGCGCTTGCGTATGAGCCGGTATGGGCGATCGGCACCGGCCGCACCGCAACGCCGGAACAGGCGCAGGAAGTGCACGCTGCGTTGCGCGCGCAAATCGGACAGGCGGATCGCGTGAGGATTTTGTATGGCGGAAGCGTGAAACCGGGTAACGCCGCCGAACTCTTCGCGCAGCCGGATATCGACGGTGGGTTGATCGGCGGCGCGTCGCTGGTCGCAGCGGATTTCGTTGCGATTTGTGCGGCCGTGCCCAAGTAACATCGGACAATTGACAAGGGTATTGAAGAAGTACCCGAAGAAGGAAGCGGAATGGCTTGGTTAACTACATTACTGATAGTTGTGCAGGTGATTGCGGCGATTGCCGTCATCGTGCTTGTCTTGCTTCAGCACGGTAAAGGCGCGGACATGGGGGCGGCCTTCGGCGGCGGTGCTTCGGGCAGCCTGTTCGGCGCAACCGGTTCGGCGAACTTTCTGTCGCGCAGCACCGGCGTCGTTGCAACAGTCTTCTTTCTGGCGACGCTCGGCCTGGCGTATACAAGCACCGAAATCAAGCGCCCCGCGTCTGATACGGGCGGCGTGATGGGAACGGTGCCCGAGACGACGCCAGCACCGAAAGATATCCCGACTCCGAGCAGCCAAGCGCCGCAGGGTGCGCCCGCGGCCGCCGTTCCTGCGGTGCCTGCTCCGACGCCTACTCCATCTGAGACCCCGGCAAAGCCGAGCGACGTTCCCAAGTAGTCTGGCGAAGCACCGCGCGAACTCGGCGCGCGAAAGTAACTGCCGACTTCAGTAGAATCTCACCGGATTTCCACTGCCCACGTGGTGGAATTGGTAGACACACCATCTTGAGGGGGTGGCGGCGAAAGCCGTGGGAGTTCGAGTCTCCCCGTGGGCACCACCTAAGCAAGCCGCACAGTGACTCTCGACAACTACCTTCCCATCTTGCTGTTCATCCTGGTCGGGCTTGCGATAGGGGCGGCACCACTGTTGCTCGGAGCAGTACTCGGTCCGCGCAAGCCTGATCCCGAAAAGGTGTCTCCGTACGAATGCGGATTCGAGGCGTTCGAAGACGCTCGTATGAAATTCGACGTTCGGTATTACCTGGTTGCGATCCTTTTCATCATCTTCGATCTCGAAATCGCTTTTCTCTTTCCGTGGGGAGTGGTGCTTGGAGAACTTGGAGTGTGGAGCGCGGGCTTCTGGGCGATGATGTTGTTTCTTGCGATTCTCACCGTTGGCTTCATCTACGAGTGGAAAAAGGGCGCGCTGGACTGGGAATAGGCAATGGCTCTTGAAGGTCACCTCAACGAAGGCTTCGTCACGACCAGTGTCGACAAGGTGCTGAACTGGTCGAAGACGGGCTCACTTTGGCCGATGACGTTCGGCCTTGCGTGTTGCGCAGTCGAGATGATGCACGCCGGTGCCGCGCGGTACGACCTGGATCGCTTCGGTATTTTCTTTCGCCCGAGCCCGCGCCAGTCTGATCTGATGATCGTTGCCGGCACGCTGTGCAACAAGATGGCGCCAGCATTGCGCAAGGTATATGACCAGATGGCGGAGCCGCGCTGGGTGATCAGCATGGGGTCGTGCGCCAACGGTGGCGGCTACTACCACTACAGCTACTCGGTGGTCCGCGGCTGCGACAGGATTGTGCCGGTCGATGTCTACGTGCCCGGATGCCCGCCAACTGCGGAAGCGTTGATCTACGGAATTATCCAGTTGCAAAACAAGATACGCCGCACCAACACAATCGCCCGCTGACAGCCCGATGCAAAACTACTGCGCGCCCCGATCTTGCGCCTGCGGTGCTCAACGTACCTCCGTACGCCTCCGCTCCTCGACGCAACCTCGGGGCTGCTCGCTACGTTTTTTATCGGACTGTTCTTACCTCGTATGAACCGTCTCGACGAGCTGTCCGAACATTTGAAATCGGCGCTGGGCGACCGGCTGCAGACGCTCGTCATCGCGCTGGACGAAGTAACGATTGTCATCAAGGCGCCGGATCACTTGTCGGTTGCTCGCACCTTGCGCGACGACCCCATGCTTGCGTTCGAGCAATTGATCGATCTGTGCGGTGTCGACTACTTCTCGTACGGCGAGGGTGCGTGGGATGGCGCGCGTTACGCAGTGGTCATGCACCTGCTGTCACTCAAGCACAACTGGCGCGTGCGCGTGCGCTCGTTCTGTGCCGATGACGACTTGCCGCTCGTGGAATCGGTGACAGGCGTCTGGGCGGCAGCCAACTGGTTCGAGCGCGAAGCGTTCGATCTGTACGGAATTGTGTTCGAAGGCCACCCCGACCTGCGCCGACTGCTGACGGACTATGGCTTCGTCGGGCATCCGTTTCGCAAGGACTTTCCGATCTCGGGTTACGTGGAGATGCGCTACGACCCCGAGCAAAAGAGAGTCATCTATCAGCCGGTAACCATCGAGCCGCGCGAAATCGTCCCGCGGGTGATCCGCGAAGAGAACTACGGCCAAGGGCGTAAGTAATGGCCGAGATCAAGAACTACACGCTCAATTTTGTCTCCGGCCGCCACGCTTCGCGTGGCTTAACTTGCTTGCGCAAGTTAGCCTACGACGAAATTGAGCTGCGAATCTGCAGCGCGTGCTCGGTCGGCTTCGGTGGGCGTGACTAGTCATGGCAGAAATCAAGAACTACACGCTCAATTTTGGACCGCAGCATCCTGCGGCGCATGGCGTGCTGCGATTGGTGCTTGAGCTCGATGGCGAAGTCATTGAGCGTGCCGATCCGCATATCGGTCTTCTGCACCGCGCCACCGAAAAGTTGGCGGAAACGCGCACGTATCTGCAATCCGTGCCGTACATGGACCGGCTCGACTACGTTTCGATGATGTGCAACGAGCACGCGTACGTGATGGCGATTGAAAAGCTGCTCGGTGTCGACGTGCCGATTCGTGCCCAGTACATCCGCGTGATGTTCGACGAGCTGACGCGGTTGATGAATCACCTGCTGTGGATCGGCGCGCACGGGCTCGACGTCGGCGCGATGGCGGTGTTCCTGTACGCGTTTCGCGAGCGTGAAGACCTGATGGATATGTACGAGGCGGTGTCGGGCGCGCGGATGCACGCGGCGTACTACCGGCCCGGCGGCGTATATCGCGATCTACCGGATGCGATGCCGCAACATAAGAACAGCAAGTATCGCAGTGAGCAGGAAATCAAGCGTCTCAACGAGAACCGCCAGGGTTCGCTGCTGGACTTCATCGAGGATTTCACGAATCGCTTTCCGAAGCACGTCGATGAATACGAGACGTTGCTGACCGACAATCGGATCTGGAAGCAACGTCTGGTCGGAATCGGCGTCGTGTCGCCTGAGCGTGCGTTGCAGCTCGGCTTTACCGGGCCGATGCTGCGTGGCTCAGGAGTCGAATGGGACCTGCGCCGCAAGCAGCCTTACGAGGTGTACGACAAGCTGGAGTTTGCAATTCCAGTGGGTAAGAACGGTGACTGCTATGACCGCTATCTGGTGCGCGTTGCCGAGATGCGTCAGAGCAATTCGATTATCAAGCAGTGCATCGCCTGGTTGCGCGCGAATCCCGGCCCGGTGATGACCGACGACCACAAGGTCGCACCGCCGTCACGAGTCGACATGAAGACGGGCATGGAAGACCTGATTCATCACTTCAAGCTATTCACCGAGGGGTTTCACGTCCCGCCGGGCGAGGTGTATGCCGCGGTTGAACATCCGAAAGGCGAGTTCGGCATCTACCTGATCTCGGATGGGGCCAATAAGCCCTACCGGCTAAAGATTCGTGCCGCCGGCTTTCCGCATCTGCAGTCGCTCGACGAGATGGCTCGCGGTCACATGATCGCGGATGCGGTGACGATCATCGGAACGCAGGACATCGTATTTGGAGAAATCGATCGATGAGCGCCGCCGGGCCGCTCCCAAGGCGCTCGCTCCCCCTCGGGGGGACCGGCGCTTGGCGCCGTAGGGGGCAAACATGAGCGCCGCCGGGCCGCTCCCAAGGCGCTCGCTCCCCCTTGGGGGGACCGGCGCTTGGCGCCGTAGGGGGCAAGCATGAGCGCAGTTCCTAAATCGGAGCTGGTGCTGTCTGCCGACGCCTATCGACGGATCGATCGCGAAGCTGCAAAGTTTCCGCCCGAGCAGCGTCGCTCCACGGTGATGGCTGCACTCGCAATTGCTCAGGACGAGCTCGGCTGGTTATCCAAGGAAGCGATGGAGGAAGTGGCGGACTACCTCGGCATGCCGCCGATCGCGGTGTACGAAGTCGCAACGTTCTACAGCATGTACAACCTGAAGCCCATCGGCCGTCACAAGATCGCGATCTGCACGAATCTGCCGTGCGCGCTGTCGGGTGCGACGCGTGCTGCCGAGCACTTGAAGCGGCGGCTGGGCATCGGCTTCAACGAAACGACCGCTGACGGTGCGTTCACGTTGAAAGAAGGGGAGTGCTTCGGTGCTTGCGGTGATGCGCCGGTTCTGCTGATCAACAACAAGCGCATGGAAAGCTTCATGAGCAACGAAAGGCTCGACGCGCTGCTGTCCGAACTGGAGTTGGCCGCGCGATGAGCGACGAGCGCCGGGCCGCCCCAAGCTCAGAGCGTGCCCCCGCGGGGGGCAGCCGCGTCGCGGCGGGGGCGCATCAATGAGCTTGCAGACATGTTTCCACGGTCGCCACTTGAGCCCGATGATTCTTTCGGGGCTCGATGGCAATAACTGGAACTTGAAAGGTTACGAGGCGCGGGGTGGGTATCAGGCGCTGCGGAAAGTCTTCGGCGACAAGCTGACTCCGGATGCGGTCATTGCCGAAGTGAAGAAGTCGGCATTGCGCGGCCGCGGCGGCGCCGGCTTTCCGACCGGGCTCAAGTGGAGCTTCATGCCGAAGCAATACACAGGGCAGAAATATCTTGTCTGCAATTCAGACGAAGGTGAGCCCGGCACCTTCAAGGATCGAGACATCCTTCGCTATAACCCCCACATCGTCATCGAAGGCATGGCGATCGCGGCATACGCCATGGGAATTTCGGTCGGCTATAACTACATCCATGGGGAAACGTGGGCGGAGTACGAGCGCTTCGAAGAGGCACTGGCCGAGGCGCGTGACGCCGGTTACCTCGGTTCGAAAATCCTCGACTCCGAATATTCGTTCGAGCTGCATGCGGTGCACGGTTACGGCGCGTACATCTGCGGCGAAGAGACCGCGCTGCTCGAATCGCTCGAGGGCAAGAAGGGATTTCCGCGCTTCAAGCCGCCGTTCCCGGCCAGCTACGGCTTGTACGGCAAGCCGACGACGATCAACAACACTGAAACGTTTGCAGCGGTCCCATTCATCATCACCGAGGGCGGCGACAAGTTTCTGGAGATCGGCAGGCAGAACAATGGCGGCACAAAAATATTTTCGGTGTCGGGTGATGTAACGTTTCCGGGCAATTACGAAGTGCCGCTTGGGACGCCGTTCTCAAAGCTGCTCGAATTAGCCGGCGGCATGCGCGATGGAAAAAAAATCAAGGGCGTGATTCCCGGCGGCTCGTCGATGCCTGTCGTTCAGGGCGACGTGATGATGGCGACCGACATGGACTACGACTCGATCGCCAAGGCGGGTTCGATGCTCGGGTCGGGTGCGGTCATCGTGATGAACGAAACACGCTGCATGGTCAAGGCCGCCGAGCGGCTTGCCTATTTCTATTACGAAGAAAGCTGCGGCCAGTGCACGCCGTGCCGCGAAGGCACCGGGTGGCTTTACCGAATCATTCACCGGATCGAACACGGTGAGGGGCGTCCCGAGGATCTTGATCTTCTGAATTCGCTGGCCGACAACATTCAAGGCAGAACGATTTGCGCCCTCGGTGACGCGGCGGCGATGCCGGTGCGTGCGTTCGTCAAACACTATCGAGCCGAGTTCGAGCACCACATCAAGCACGGGCGCTGTCTCGTGCATCACGAAGAAGCGGAGCTCGTGTGAGCGGTCAAGAATGATCGAAGTCGAAATCGACGGCAGAAAAGTCGAGGTGCCCGAAGGCAGCATGCTGATGGAAGCTGCCAACCGGCTCGGAATTTATGTTCCCCACTTTTGCTATCACAAGAAGCTGACGATTGCGGCGAATTGCCGCATGTGCCTGGTCGAAGTCGAGAAAGCGCCAAAGCCTCTGCCGGCATGCGCGACACCGGTCGCCAAGGGCATGGTCGCGCGCACCCAATCGGCATATGCGAAGCAGGCGCAGAACTCGGTGATGGAGTTTCTGTTGATCAACCATCCGCTCGATTGCCCGATTTGCGATCAGGGAGGCGAGTGCCAGCTGCAGGACCTTGCCGTCGGATACGGCGCGTCTGAAAGCCGGTATACCGAACCAAAGCGCGTCGTATTTCGCAAGAGCATGGGACCGCTGATCTCGGCCGAGGAGATGACGCGCTGCATTCATTGCACGCGATGCGTGCGTTTCGGCCAGGAGGTCGCCGGTGTGATGGAGCTCGGCATGGCGGGCCGCGGCGAGCACGCAGAGATACTGAGCTTTGTCGGCAGCTCGGTCGACTCGGAGCTGTCCGGAAACATGATCGACCTTTGCCCGGTCGGTGCGCTAACGAGCAGGCCGTTTCGCTATGAAGCTCGCCCCTGGGAGCTGTCGCGTCGCAAGTCGATCAGTCCGCACGATTCTCTCGGCTCCAATCTGATCGTGCAGGTCAAGAACAACAGAGTCATGCGGGTTCTTCCGCTGGAAAACGAAGAGGTCAATGAATGTTGGCTGTCGGACCGCGACCGCTTTTCCTACGAAGGGCTGAATGCACCCGATCGTTTATTGCGCCCGATGCTGAAACAAGGCGGCCAATGGAGCGAAGTCGACTGGACCGTCGCGCTGGAATACGTTGCTGCTTCGCTTGCCGGAGTAAAGGCAGAGCTCGGGGCCGCAGCGATCGGTGTCCTTGCTTCGCCAGGCAGCACGCTTGAGGAGCTGCATCTGCTGACTAAGCTGACCCGTGGGCTCGGCTCGGACAATATCGATTTCCGTTTGCGTCAGTCAGACTTTTCTGATGACGGTTCTGCCGGTGGCGTGCCCTGGCTGGGAATGAAGATCGCCGACGTCAACAAGCTGAACAGCGTGCTCGTCGTCGGCTCGTTTCTGCGCAAGGATCAACCGCTGCTGTCGTCGCGCTTGCGCGCTGCGACCAAGCGCGGCTGCAAAGTAAACGTGCTGCATGCGGTCGATGCCGATTTGCTGATGCCCGTCGCCAACAAGCTGATCGTTCGACCGAGCAAGTGGACGCAGGCGCTGTCCGAAATCGCGGTTGCTATCGCGAATGAGCGTGGCGATCGGGCACCGGTCGACGGTGTTGCGGCGAGTGACAATGCCAAAGCGATCGCCGCATCGCTAATCAGCGGCGAACGCAAAGCCATCTTGCTCGGCAACGCCGCGCTCCAGCATCCTCAAGCGTCGCAGCTTCGCTCGTGGGCACAATGGATTGCAAAGGCGACCGGCGCGACAGTAGGCGTGCTCACCGAGGGCGCAAATACCGTTGGAGGGTATGCAGTCGGAGCGTATGCGGGCGCCGGAGAAACGCAGCGCGGCTTGAATGCGCGCGAAATGATCGAACAGCCGCGTAAGGCCTATGTGCTGTGGAACGTTGAGCCCGATTATGACGTTGGAAATCCAGCCGCAGCCGCGCGGGCGCTGCAGGCAGCGGACACTGTGATTGCATGTTCGGCCTATCGCAACGGCGCGCTTGACTATGCAGACGTGATTTTGCCGATCACGCCGTTCACCGAAACTGCCGGCACGTTCATAAACTGTGAAGGACGGGTTCAGAGTTTCAACGGCACCGTTCGGCCTGCGGGTGACTCGCGGCCTGGATGGAAAGTGTTGCGCGTTCTTGCCAATCTGCTCGGTCTCGACGGCTTTGAATACGAGACGTCCGATCAGGTCCTCAGCGAAGCTCTCCCAGCCGATCTCATCGCCCGGCTCTCGAACGAAACATCCATGGCGCCGATCAAGCCCGAGCGTCCGCAGCCGCAGGCGGGAGCAGTCGAAAGAATCGCTGACGTTCCGATCTATTTCAGCGATGCGATAGTGCGCCGCTCGCCGCCTCTACAGGCGACACGCGATGCCAAACCACCGAAGGTGCGTGCGAACGCGCGCACCTTGCAGTCGCTCGGCATTGCAGGCGGAGACAAGACGCGCGTGCAACAAGGCGACGCGTCGGCGTTACTCGAGGTGGCACTCGATGAGTCGATTGCCGACGCTGTGGTCCAGGTATCCGCAGCCCATGAATCGACCGCAACGCTTGGCGCCATGTTCGGGCCGATCACGCTGGAACGTGCATGATGGATGCGATCACCACCTTCGGAAGTGACGTGCTCGGGTCGGCATGGCCGGTCGTGTGGTCGTTGACGAAAATTACGGCGATTGTGCTGCCGGTTCTAGGACTGGTTGCCTACCTGACGTTATGGGAGCGGCGGCTTATCGGCTGGTTCCATATCCGCATCGGCCCGAACCGTGTCGGCCCGCTTGGTTTGTTTCAGCCGATTGCAGACGGAATCAAGCTGATCACCAAGGAAATTATCTCGCCGTCGCAGGCTGACAAATCGCTGTTCTTCCTTGCGCCGATCGTTATTCTGATGCCAGCCCTTGCTGCGTGGGCAGTGATTCCGTTTGGCCCCGGCATCGTGCTGGCCGACATCAACGCAGGCTTGCTGTACGTAATGGCAATCACTTCGGTTGGCGTCTACGGCGTCATCATTGCCGGCTGGGCGTCGAACTCGAAGTACGCGTTTCTGGGTGCGATGCGCGCGGCGGCACAGATGGTCAGCTACGAAATCGGCATGGGATTTGTGCTGGTAGTGGTGTTAATGGTTGCCGGCACATTGAACCTGACACAGATCGTGACCGGACAGAACACCGGCACTTTCGCTTCGATGGGCCTGAATTTTCTGTCATGGAACTGGCTGCCTCTGCTGCCCTTGTTCGTGATCTACGTCGTATCGAGCGTTGCCGAAACGAATCGGCATCCGTTCGACGTGGTGGAGGGCGAATCGGAGATCGTCGCGGGCCATATGGTCGAGTACTCCGGCATGAGCTTCGCGATCTTCTTCCTGGCCGAGTACGCGAACATGATATTGCTGTCTGCAGTGGCCACGATCATGTTCCTCGGCGGGTGGGCCGCGCCGGTCGATCTCGGCGTGTTGTTCGGATTTGAAACACCCGCCTGGGTCAGTTCATTGTCTGGTTGGTTCTGGCTGTTTGCGAAAGTCTTTTTTGTCGTTTCGCTATTTATCTGGTTCCGCGCTTCGTTTCCGCGCTACAGGTACGACCAGATCATGCGGCTGGGTTGGAAGATATTCATTCCGATGACACTCGCATGGCTGGTGGTGATTGCGGTCTGGATGCAGACGCCGTGGAATATCTGGGGCGCATAGGCTGATGGGCGCCGTCAGGGAATTCTTCGATAGCCTGTTGTTGCGGGAGCTGGTCAAGGGCCTCGCACTCACTGGCCGCTATGCGTTCTCGCGCAAGATCACGATCCAGTATCCCGAAGAGAAAACTCCGCTCAGTCCGCGCTTTCGCGGGCTGCACGCGTTGCGCCGCTATCCGAACGGCGAGGAGCGGTGCATCGCTTGCAAACTGTGCGAAGCCGTCTGCCCGGCGCTCGCGATAACGATCGAGTCGGATCAGCGAGAAGATGGTACGCGCCGAACGACTCGGTACGACATCGATTTGACTAAGTGCATCTTCTGCGGACTGTGCGAGGAAAGTTGCCCGGTTGATTCGATCGTCGAGACGCACATCCTCGAATATCACGGCGAGGAGCGCGGCGATCTTTACTACACGAAGCCGATGCTGCTTGCGATCGGCGATCGCTATGAAAAAGAGATCGCAGCGGCGCGCGCAGCCGACGCGCCTTATCGGTGACGAACAGCTGATGGATGCTCAGTCGATTCTGTTCCTGATTTTCTCCGGCGTGATGCTCATCGCCGCGTTGCGCGTGATTACCGCGCGCAATCCGGTGCATGCCGTTCTATTTCTGGTGTTGGCATTTTTTTCGGCGGCAGCGCTGTGGATCTTGCTGCGGGCCGAGTTTTTAGCGCTGGCTCTGGTGCTCGTTTATGTCGGCGCCGTGATGGTCTTGTTCCTGTTTGTCGTAATGATGCTCGACATCAACGTCGACAAGCTGAGACAGGGCTTCTGGCGCAATGCGCCGTGGGGTTTCGGGGTTGCAGCACTGATCGTGCTGCAGATGTGGCTTGTGCTGTCCCAGCCGCAATGGCAGGGCATGACACGCGCAGGGGCGGGTATCGCGAACACCGATAACACGCGGACGCTCGGGGTGCTCACGTTCACCGAATATGTTTTTCCTCTGCAGATTGCAGGCGTCATTCTGCTGGTGGCGATTATCGCTGCCATCGCGTTGACGTTGCGTGGACGCAAGGATTCGAAATGGCAGAACCCGTCGGAGCAGGTCAAGGTACGCAGCGGCGATCGCGTCCGGCTGGTCACGATGGCGAGCGCTAGCGAGGAGCGCCGGGCCGCCCCAAGCTCATCAAGTGCCCCCTCGGGGGGCGGACGCGTAGCGGCCGGGGGCGAAGACATAGATAAAGCACGGCAAACAAAAAGCATTTAGACGAAGAGGAAACGTCGTGGTATCGCTGTCCTGGTATCTGGGTGTAGGCGCGCTGTTGTTCGCGATCAGCGTCGTCGGCATTTTTCTGAACCGAAAGAACCTGATCGTGCTGCTGATGGCGATCGAGCTGATGTTGCTGGCAGTCAACATCAACTTCGTCGCGTTCTCGCACTATCTTGGCGACTATCACGGACAAGTATTCGTGTTCTTCATCCTGACCGTCGCTGCGGCCGAAGCTGCGATCGGGCTCGCAATTCTGGTGGTCCTGTTCCGCAATTTGTCCACGATCGACGTGCAAGAGCTCGACCTACTCAAAGGCTGACGTGCGCAGCCTCTACCTATTGGTGCCACTGGCACCGCTGATCGGAGCGCTGATCGCTGGTCTCGGTGGCAAGGTGATCGGCCGCACCGGCGCGCACCTGGTCACGATCCTCGGTGTGCTGATCGCGACGATCGCGTCATTCATGGTGCTGTCCGAAGTGATGAGAGGCACCACGTTTGACGGAACTGTTTACACGTGGGCAGTAGTCGGCGGCTTAAACCTCGAGGTGGGTTTCCTGATCGATCCGCTGACCGCCTTGATGATGGTCGTGGTCACGTTCGTGTCGCTGATGGTGCACATCTACACGATCGGTTACATGGCCGACGATCCGGGATATCAGCGGTTTTTCTCCTACATCTCACTCTTCACGTTCAGCATGCTGATGCTGGTGATGAGCAACAATTTTCTGCAGCTGTTTTTTGGCTGGGAAGCGGTCGGGCTGATGTCCTATCTGCTGATCGGCTTCTGGTACGAGCGCGAGACTGCCATCTACGCGAATCTGAAAGCGTTTCTCGTCAATCGCGTAGGCGATTTCGGCTTCGTGCTCGGCATCGGCCTTGTTTACGCGTACTTCGGGACGCTGCACTACGCGGAAGTATTCGCTGCCGCACCGGCAATGGCCGCACGCGCAATCGAATTCATACCTGGCACGCCGTGGATGCTGATGACGGTTATCTGCATTTGCCTGTTCATCGGTGCGATGGGCAAAAGCGCACAGTTCCCGCTGCACGTCTGGCTGCCGGATTCGATGGAAGGCCCGACACCGATCTCGGCGTTGATTCATGCCGCGACGATGGTGACCGCGGGCATTTTCATGGTGGCGCGCATGTCACCGTTGTTCGAGCTCTCGGACGTCGCGCTGTCGTTCGTAGTCGTGATCGGCGCAATCACTGCGTTTTTCATGGGCGTGCTGGGTATCGTGCAGAACGACATCAAGCGTGTCGTCGCGTACTCGACGCTGTCCCAACTCGGTTACATGACCGTTGCACTGGGTGTCTCTGCCTACTCGGCCGGCATCTTCCATCTGATGACGCACGCATTTTTCAAGGCACTGCTGTTTCTCGCCGCGGGCTCGGTGATCATCGGCATGCACCACGATCAGGACATCCGGAACATGGGCGGTTTGTGGAAGAAGATGCCCGTGACGTGGATCACCGCGCTCATCGGCTCGCTGGCGCTGATCGGCGTCCCATTCTTTTCAGGTTTCTATTCCAAAGACTCGATCATCATCGCAACTCACGCTGCGGCGAACGCGGATCAATGGGGCGCGACGGTCGCGTACTGGGCGTTGACGCTCGGCGTGTTCATCACGGCGTTCTATTCATTCCGGATGTTCTTCCTGGTCTTTCACGGCAAGCCACGCTGGCATCAGAAACCGCGTGACCCGGAACACGATGATGAGCATCACACCGACGAGCATCACGGCGAGCCGCACGAATCTCCGAATGTCGTCACGGTGCCGTTGGTCCTTCTGGCGATTCCTTCGCTGGTGATCGGCTTCGTGGCGATCGAGTGGCTGCTGGGAGGCGACTTCTTCGGAAGCTCCATTGTTGTGGACGCCGCAAGGCATCCGGCGATGACCCACGTCGCGGAGGAGGCGCGCAGCGCACTGGCGATGGGTCTGCATGGGTTCGTGTCTGCGCCGACTTATCTGGCGCTGGCCGGGGTCGCGCTGGCCGCGTTTCTGTATCTGCGGCGCCCTGATCTTGCCGCTGCGCTGAAGCAGCGGTTCGGTGGCCTGTATCGGCTGCTCGACAACAAGTACTACCTCGATCGGATCAACGAGTTCGTGTTTGCAGGCGGCGCGCGCAAACTCGGTTTCGGTCTCTGGCGCGGCGGCGATATCGGACTGATCGACGGCATTGCGATCAACGGCAGCGCGAAGGTCGTCGGCTGGGTAGCCGGCGCGGCACGACTGCTTCAGTCGGGGTACATCTATCACTACGCGTTCGGAATGATCATCGGCATTCTCGTGCTGGTGACGTTGTTCGTCACGTTGAACGTCGTGCGATAGCCGTGCAGACCGCGACGTCCTGGCTCAGCCTCGCGATCTGGATTCCGATCGGCTTTGGAGTGGCAATCCTCGCTGCCGGCCGCGATCGCAATCTCGATGTGATTCGCACACTGGCGCTGATCGGCAGCCTGCTCGGGCTCGTCGTCACGATTCCTCTCTACACGGGATTCGATCCGTCGCTTGCGCAACTGCAGTTCGTCGAGAACGTGCCGTGGATCGAGAGGCTGAATGCGAACTATCACCTCGGTGTCGACGGCATCTCGATCTGGTTCGTGCTGCTGACGGCGTTCATGACGGTGATCGTCGTGCTCGCCGGATGGCAGGTGATCGAAACGCGCGTCTCGCAGTACTACGCGGCCTTTCTGATCCTGTCCGGATTGATGGTCGGTGTTTTCGCGGCGGCAGACGGATTGCTGTTCTTCGTGTTTTTCGAGGCGACACTGGTGCCGATGTACGTGATCATCGGCATATGGGGCGGTGCCAACCGCATCTACGCAGCGATCAAATTTTTTCTGTACACGTTTGCGGGCTCGCTGCTGATGCTTGTCGCACTGGTGTATCTGTACTACGCGTCCGATGGGCGTTTCGGCATTTTCGACTGGCATCAGGTGCGCCTCGGCATGACCGCGCAGACGCTTCTCTTTTTGGCCTTCTTCGCGGCGTTCGCGGTCAAGGTCCCGATGTGGCCGGTGCATACGTGGCTTCCCGACGCACACGTCGAAGCTCCCACCGGTGGCTCGATCATCCTGGCGGCCATCATGCTGAAGCTGGGCGCCTATGGCTTCCTGCGCTTTTCGCTGCCGATTGCTCCCGACGCATCGCACGAGCTGGCAGGCTTTGTCATCGCCTTGTCCTTGATCGCTGTCGTCTATATCGGGTTCGTGGCACTTGTCCAGTCGGACATGAAAAAGCTCGTTGCGTATTCGTCGATCGCGCACATGGGCTTCGTGACGCTCGGGTTCTTCATCTTCAACCCGATGGGAATGACGGGCGGGATCGTGCAAATGATCTCGCATGGTTTCGTCTCGGGTGCGATGTTCTTCTGCATCGGCGTGATGTACGACCGCATGCACTCCAGGGAGATTGCGGACTATGGCGGGGTTGTGAACACCATGCCGCGATTCGCCGCGTTCTTCATGTTGTTCGTGATGGCGAACGCAGGGCTTCCTGCAACGAGTGGTTTTGTCGGCGAGTTCATGGTGATTCTTGGCGCCGTGCAGTACAACTTCTGGATTGCACTGGTCGCAGGAACGACTCTGGTGCTGGGCGCCGCGTACTCGTTGTGGATGTACAAGCGAGTCATCTTCGGCGAAGTCGCAAACAAGCACGTCGCGGATCTCGTCGATGTCAATCGCCGCGAGCTCGTGATCCTTACGCTGCTCGCTGTGTTGGTGCTCTGGATGGGTCTATATCCCAAGCCGGTCACCGATCTGATGGATGCGTCGGTCACACAGTTGCTGAAACACGTCGCCGCTTCCAAGCTGCCGCTTGCCACCGGAGCGGTTCAGTAGATGAGCTCGCTTGGCCTCGTCGTCGCGCTTCCCGAGATGGTTCTGCTTGCGACGGCCAGTATCGTGCTCGTGGTCGACCTTTTCGTTTCAGACGAGCGGCGCAACGTCACGTACGCGATGACACTGCTGGCAATGGCGGCTGCTGCAGTCGCCGTCTGCTTGGCGCTGGCGCGAAACGAAGTCGTCGTCGGCTTTGGCGGCATGTACATCGCCGACCCAATGGGGCATGTGCTGAAGCTGTTTGCGATCTTTTGCTGCGGCTTCATGTTGATTTGCGCGCAATCCTATGCTCGCGCACGCGGCATTTGGAAGGGCGAGCTTTTCAGTCTGACGTTGTTCACGCTGCTTGGGATCATGTTGATGATCTCGGCGAACAACCTGCTGGTGATCTACCTCGGCCTCGAGCTGCAATCGCTTTCAATGTATGCGCTCGTCGCGCTGCGGCGCGACGATCCACGCGCCAGCGAAGCGGCGATGAAATACTTCGTTCTCGGATCGCTGGCATCGGGATTTCTGCTTTATGGCATGTCGATGCTCTATGGCGCGACTGGCACACTCGAAATAGATGAGCTGGCACGCCGCGTTGCAAGTGGGCAGATCGCGAGCCGTGCACCGCTGCTGCTCGGGATTGTGTTCGTCGTCGCGGGGCTCGCGTTCAAGTTCGGGGTTGTGCCGTTTCACATGTGGGCACCCGACGTGTATCAGGGTGCGCCCACTCCGATCACTCTATTGATCAGCTCCGCGCCCGAGCTGGCGATCTTTGCGATTGCGTTCCGGATCCTTGTCGAAGGGCTGCTGCCGTTCGCCGTTGACTGGCAGAAAATCCTCGCACTGCTCGCGGTCGCGTCGCTGGTGCTCGGTAATCTGACCGCGATAGCGCAGAGCAACTTGAAGCGAATGCTGGCCTATTCGACGATCGCCCAGATGGGGTTCGTCATGCTGGCAATGCTCTCGGGTGTCACTTCTGGTAATGCCGCCTCCATCGCGAATGCCTACAGCGCGGCGATGTTTTACCTGATTGCATACGCGCTGACCTCGCTTGGCACGTTCGGGGTGATGCTGCTGCTGTCGAGGCAGGGGTTCGAAGCTGAAGAGATTGCAGATTTTCGCGGGCTGGCCAAGCGCAGCCCGTGGTACGCGTTCGTCATGCTGCTGCTGATGTTTTCGCTTGCAGGCGTTCCGCCAACGGTCGGTTTTTACTCGAAGCTCGTGGTGCTGCAGGCCTTGTTCAGCGAAGGGGCAACGGTCGCGGCGGTATCACTGGCGGTGATTGCGGTGCTCTTTTCGCTGATCGCGGCGTTCTACTACCTGCGCATTGTGAAGACCATGTATTTCGACGACCCGACACCCGAATCGGCGGCGCTTCAACTGGTTGGGCCTACCGACATGCGCGTGGCGCTGTCGGTGAACGCAATGTTGGTGCTGGTGCTGGGAATTCTTCCGCAATACTTGCTGCAGCTGTGCGCTAACGCGATGACACGCACGCTTGGCGGCTAGCGCAGCTCCATGTCGCAGTCGGATGGTGATGATCCACTGACCGAGCAGACGCTCGATAGCCGACTTGCATTCGAAGGGACGTTCCTGCGAGTTTACGTCGATACCGTCAGATCGGCCGACGGTCACGTTGGCACCCGCGAGTATCTGCGACATCCGGGCGCTGTAATGATCATTCCGCTGTTGTCGGACGGCCAGGTGATTCTCGAGAGGCAGTTCCGCTACCCGATGAAGCGATCGATGATCGAATTCCCGGCAGGCAAGATCGACGCCGGTGAAACCGCGCTCAGTTGCGCTAAACGCGAGCTGACGGAAGAAACAGGCTATCAGGCTGCGCGCTGGAGCTATTTGGGCGCATTGCACAACGCGATTGGCTATTGTGACGAGAAGATCGAAATGTTCCTGGCCGAGGAACTAGTGCACGAGGGTGCCGCCCTCGATGCCGGCGAGACGCTTGAAGTCTTCGCCCAGCCGTGGCAACAGTTATTGCTGTGGGTGCGTGACGGCATCGTCACCGATGCCAAGACAATGCTTGGCGTCATGTGGTTGGAGAAAGTGCTCGCAGGAGAATGGCAGCGGCAGCAAGTTTTGTAGCGTTCACCGAATGTGCTTGCGTTCGGCTGAAAACCAGAATCGAACGTGCGGAATGGCAAAAGCACGAGCAACTTAAAGCTGTAAGCGCGACAGCTGACGCCTTACCAAATCAGTACGTGCCGCAGGTTCAGTCGCAGCCTACATATTCACGTAGTTCGGTCCCCCGCCACCCTCCGGCGTAACCCAGACGATGTTCTGCGTCGGATCCTTGATGTCGCACGTCTTGCAATGGACACAGTTCTGGAAGTTGATCTGCAGACGTTCATTGCCATCCGCACCTTTGACGAACTCATAGACCGCAGCGGGGCAGTAGCGCTGTTCGGGCCCCGCGTACTTCGACAGGTTGATCCGAGTCGGAACCGTGGGATCCTTCAACGTCAGATGCGGCGGCTGGTTCTCTTCGTGGTTCGTGTTTGAGAGATAGACCGACGACAGACGGTCAAACGTCAATTTGCCGTCGGGCTTCGGATAGACGATCGGCTCGCACTCGGCCGCCGGCTTTAACTTTTGATAATCGGCGAACTTTCGATGCAACGTCCACGGCGCGTGGCCATGAAAAACGATCTGATCGATGCCGAACATAAGCGATCCGAAAAGCAACCCCTTGTCGAGCCACGGCTTGAAATTACGCGCGCGATAAAGCTCATCGTGCAGCCAGCTCTTTTCGAACGCACTGGGATAGGAAACCAGTTCATCGCGCTGCCGATCTGCAGCGAGCGCTTCGAATGCGGCCTGGGCCGCGATCATTCCGCTCTTCACTGCGGCATGGCTGCCCTTGATCCGCGGGGCGTTCAGAAAACCCGCATCGCAACCAATCAACGCACCACCCGGAAACACCAGCTTCGGTAGTGACTGCAACCCGCTGGCGTTGATCGCGCGAGATCCGTATTCGAGCCGCCTGCCACCCTCGAGAAAGGAACGAATCGAAGGGTGCGTCTTGTAGCGTTGAAATTCATCAAATGGCGACAGGTACGGATTCGTGTACCCCAAACCAACAACAAGCCCGACCGACACGAGGTTTTCGCCAAAGTGATACATCCAGCCGCCGCCGTACGTGCTGTTGTCGAGCGGCCAGCCGGCACTATGCAGAACCAATCCGGCGTTGAACTTTGAAGCGTCGACTTCCCAGATTTCCTTGATACCGATGCCCCATGTCTGTGGATCGCGTCCCTCATCTAATTTGAAGCGAGGTATAAGTTGCCGCGCAAGATTTCCGCGTGCCCCCTCGGCGAAGAGCGTGTACTTGCCGTGCAGCTCGACTCCCGGTTGAAAATTTTCGGTCGGCTTGCCGTCGCGCCCGACGCCCATGTTTCCCGTGGCCACTCCTTTCACTGCGCCGGCATCGTCATAGAGCACTTCGGCCGCAGCGAAGCCGGGAAAAATCTCTACGCCGAGTGATTCGGCTTGCTGACCCAGCCATCGCACCAGATTTCCAAGGCTACCGACGAAGTAGCCCTGATTCTTCAGTGAAGCCGGTAGCCAGCCATGCGGAACTTCACGCGCGCCGCGTTCCGACAGGAACAAAAATCTCTCTTCGCCGACCGGCGTCTTAAGAGGTGCGCCGCGCTCTTTCCAGTCTGGAAACAGTTCGGTCAGTGCAATGGGATCGATGACAGCGCCGGACAAGATGTGAGCGCCGATTTCGGAGCCCTTTTCCAGCACGCAAACACTCACGTCGCGTCCGGCGTCCGCTGCAAGCTGTTTGAGTCGAATCGCAGCCGACAAGCCGCCCGGTCCGCCGCCGACAACGACGACGTCGTACTCCATCGATTCGCGCTGTACGTCTGCGTCGGCCATGTCTCGTCCTTGTTGCGATCGAAGATTGTAGAAGGATTGACTATGCGATCATCGCCACCGACGGATTCCCCGGCTGCTGCGTGCCAAGCATCGAGGTGCACGCGACGGGCCCGGGTCGTCGACGCTTACCACAACCATGCGAACCAATCTAAAAGAGAAGGTGGCACTTGTCACCGGTGCCAGCAGCGGACTGGGGGCGCGCTTCGCCCGCGTGCTGGCCGCCAATGGCGCGCTGACGGTGTTGGCAGCGCGCCGGCTCGAGCGTCTGAAGGATTTACGAGCCGAGATCGAGGCAGCGGGCGGTGCGGCCCACATCGTTGCGCTCGATGTGACCGACCAGGAATCGATCGAAGCCGCCGTCGAGCAGACGGAGCGCGAGGTCGGGCCAATCGACATCCTTGTGAACAATTCCGGCGTTTCGACCGCTCAGCGTCTCACGGAGGTGACGCCGATTGACTACGACTTCATGTTCGATACCAACGTGAAGGGTGCATTCTTTGTTGCGCAAGCGGTGGCACGGCAGATGATTGCGCGTTCGAAGCAGCAGCAAGGGCTGCGTGGCCGCATCGTCAATATTGCTTCGATCGCGGGCTTGCGCGTGCTGCCTGACATCGGCGTGTATTGCATGACGAAGGCCGCCGTGGTTCACATGACACGCTCGCAGGCGGTCGAATGGGGTCGCTACGGCATCAATGTCAACGCGATCTGCCCAGGCTACATACGCACCGAAATGAACGATGCGGTCTGGGATACCGAGCGCGGCGCAAAGTTGCTCGATCGCCTGCCGCGCAAGAAGGTCGGTTCGCCGGAAGATCTTGATGGCGTGCTGCTGTTGCTGGTCGCAGAAGAATCGCAGTTCATCAATGGCGCGATCATCTCTGCCGATGATGGAATGTCCGTCACGTGAAAGAGTTTGTCGTCGAGGTTCCGCTGCGGTGGGGCGACATGGACGCCATGTCACACCTGAATAATCTGATGTATTTCCGGTTGATGGAGGAAGCGCGCATTCAGTGGTTTGCGCTCTTCGGCTTTCCTACGCTGCCTGTTGGCGAAGCGCCGATCCTTGCACATGCTGGTTGCGATTTCCTGAAAGCGATGACCTATCCTGGGACCGCAATCGTCACTCAAGTCGTGACGCGGCTCGGACGTTCCAGCGTCGAGATGTCGCTGAAGATTGAAAAGAAAAACGAACCCGACGTCGTTTACGCAACGGGACGCAGCGTGATCGTCTGGTACGACTACAGCTTAGGCAAGTCCGCGCCGTTGCCCGAGGCGGTGCGCGCAGCCATCACCTAAAATTACGACTCGAAGGCGGAGAACTCCATGAACAAGGTGTATCCCACGGCTGCGGCAGCGTTGGCCGATGTGGTGAAAGACGGTCAAATCGTTGCTGTCGGCGGCTTCGGGCTGTGCGGCATTCCGGAGTCACTGATCGTGGCGTTGCGCGACAGCGGTGTCAAAAAGCTCACCTGCGTCAGCAACAATGCGGGAATCGACGGTGCGGGGCTAGGGTTGCTGCTGACGACTCGACAGATCGGCAAAATGATTTCGTCGTATGTCGGTGAGAACAAGGAGTTTGAGCGGCAGTATCTGGCGGGCGAACTCGAACTCGAGTTCACACCGCAAGGCACGCTGGCCGAGCGGATGCGCGCCGGTGGCGCGGGCATTCCGGCTTTCTTTGCGCGCACCGGCTTTGGCACTATCGTGGCCGAAGGAAAGCCGACACAGAAATTTGACGGTGTGTGGGGTAACAAGGAATACGTAATGGAGCGCTCGATCCGCGCTGATGTTTCGCTCGTCAAGGCGTGGAAGGCTGACAAGCAGGGCAACCTCGTCTATCGCAAGACCGCGCGCAACTTCAACCCCGTCGTTGCCATGTGCGGCAAGGTCACGGTAGCCGAAGTCGAAGAGATCGTGGAGAACGGCACGCTCGACCCTGACAATGTGCATACACCCGGTATCTTTGTGCAACGCCTGGTGCTGAACGCAACTCCGGAAAAGCGTATCGAGAACCGTACTGTGAGGAAAAGCTGAGATGCCGTGGACTCGCGAACAAATGGCCGCGCGTGCGGCACAGGAATTGAAAGACGGGTTCTACGTGAACCTCGGTATCGGCCTACCTACCCTGGTGGCCAACTACATCCCGGCCGGGATGGACGTGATGCTTCAGTCTGAAAACGGATTGCTCGGCATCGGCCCGTTTCCCCTCGAAGAAGAGGTCGATCCCGATCTGATCAACGCCGGCAAGCAGTTGGTGACCGCGCTTCCGGGTTCGAGTTACTTTTCCAGTGCCGACTCTTTCGCAATGATTCGCGGCGGTCATATCAACTTAGCGATACTGGGCGCGATGCAGGTCAGCGAGAAGGGCGATCTGGCCAACTGGATGATTCCCGGCAAGTTGGTCAAGGGCATGGGAGGCGCGATGGACCTGGTCGGCGGCGTGGAGCGCGTGGTCGTGCTGATGGAGCACAGCGCAAAGAATGGTGAGCATAAGATTTTGCAGCACTGCACGTTGCCGCTGACCGGTAAGGCGGTAGTCAATCGCATCATTACCGAGCTCGGCGTATTCGACGTGACTGAAGCAGGCCTGCAGGCAGTCGAGCTTGCGCCGGGCGTGTCGCAGGAAGAAGTCCGAACAAAAACCGGTTGCCCGGTCACGTTCGCGTCGACTGCGGTCGCGGCGTAACTCGCGGTCGCGGTCGAGCGCCTGCCGCTCGGCTACCCGAAGCGAGGCTGGTTCCTGTTACGGCAACGGTGCACGGCGTCTAGGGCGCATCATTAACGCTGTGCACCATCATCACCAGCACCAAGCCGAACTCAGCGCGCATCATCGCGGCGACAGCAGTTACACACATCGCGCGCGCGCTGCGGGCGGACGCACGTTGACGGTTGCCGTTGGGCTAACGCTCGGCTTCGCTTTCGTGGAACTGGTAGCGGGGCTGTGGTCGGGTTCGCTCGCGCTGCTGGCCGATGCGGGGCACATGGCGACCGACTCGGCATCGCTGCTGTTTGCGTTGATCGCCAACATCATCGCGCGGCGCCCAATCTCAGAGCGGCATTCGTTCGGGCTCGCGCGGGTCGAAGTGATTGCTGCGTTCGTCAATGCACTCCTGATGGTCGCCGTGGTGCTGTGGATTGCGATCGAGGCGTTTAACCGAATCAACGCGCCGGTTCCGGTTCGGGGCCTGGCGGTCATTGGCGTCGGCAGTATCGGGTTGCTGGTCAACATCCTGGTGGCGTGGACGTTGTCGCGCGATCGAGACAACGTCAACATTCGCGCCGCATTCATCCACGTCCTAGGCGATCTGCTGGGATCGGTGGCAGCAATCATGGCCGGAACAATTATTTATTTTGGCGGCCCGCTGATCGCCGATCCTGTGCTGTCGCTGGTGGTCGCGGCGCTGATCGTTCGCTCAACCTACGGCGTGTTGAAGGAAACCATCTTCGTACTGCTCGATAGCGTCCCGACAGGAGTCGACTACACCCAAGTAGGAGCGACATTGGCGAAGTTGCCTGGCATCGTTTCCGTTCACGATCTGCATGTTTGGGCGATGGTGCCGGGTCGTGCGGCTCTCTCAGCGCACGTCCTGGTGGACGACATCGAGCGCTGGCCCGTGATCCTGCACCAGGCACGGCTTGTGTTGAATCGCGACTTCAGGATTGATCACATCACCCTGCAGCCCGAATGGCTGCATCGCGAGCCCGGCGTGATCAATATCAAGAGGTCTGAGTAGTACGCCGGGCGGCAGCACGGTAGCTTGACACACGGCCGTTATATTGGTACGTTTCGAGTACCATTTCGTACACGGGTGTTTTTACAGGCAAATCTATGGCCGCCTTGCCGCAACGAGAGATTGCACGCACCGACATCATCGACGTTGGGAGCCGTGACGCGCGCAGCCGGTTGGCTGCGATGGTCACCAAGCTGCTGGATCACTGGAATTTGACCGCTGTTGAACAATCCACGCTGCTCGGACTTTCCACGACGAGCCGCAGTACGCTTGCGCGTTATCGTGAAGGCGAACCGCTAGCTGATAGTCGTGATCTGCTTGACCGTGCAGGCCATCTGCTTGGCATCCACAAGTCGCTGCGCATTTTATTTCCGTACGATCGGGACCTCGCCTACGGGTGGATGACGCAATTCAATCGGCGTCTCGGTGCGCGCCCGGTCGATCTGATTGCCGAACGAGGGTTTGAAGGCCTGCTGGCAGTCCGCCGATACCTAGATTTTCAGCGTGGTTAGTCGAGTGAAATGGCCGAAATGCGCCACCGCTCGTCTGCGCCTCGGGCCGCCATGCGTCGTTGCAAATGCTCGCGATACTTCCGGTATCGCTGCGCTTTGCGCCTAGCCTAGCGGCCCGCTGCTCAGCCGCTCTGTGACGATTCGACCATTTCACTCGACTGGTGCCCTGCTGTCTGCCAACGCCGAGTTTCATGGCGATCTGGTTCGAAACATCCCGGGTATTCGTCGCTCGCAGAATCTGTTCGACGATCTAACCGCTAATCCCGCCGATTGGGCGGTGGCCATGGCTGCCGAGGAGAGCGGGCGCATCCCGACGTCCGCCGCGCTTGCTACCCGCCCGTTCGACTATGGAAGTGTCATCAGCTACAGCTTCGACGCGTCGCATTGGCAATCGACCCGATTTTCTGATGGCTCGCGTTACGGTGTCTGGTACGGCGCGCTCGAGGTGGAAACCACCATCTATGAGACCGCGCATCATTGGCGACGCTTTTTGCTTGATAGCTACGCGGAACTTGATCGTGTGATCGTTACCGATCGACGCGTCTGCGACGTGCGCTGCGACGCGCTGTTGATCGACCTTCGCGGCAAGCACGTCGATTTTCCGGACCTCGTGCGGCGCGACAGCTACACCTTTACGCACCAGGTCGGGCGCATCGTTCACGAACAGGATCTGAGCGGCCTACTGGTGCAGTCCGCGCGCTGCGATGGCATTAACGCCGCGGTGTTTCGCGCCGAGCGGCTCTCGAATGTCCGCGAAAAAATGTTTGTAACCTACAAGCTCAACGTCGCGCGCGATTCTTTCGTTGCCGAGCGCGGGCGCGGCCGAGCGTGGCTGACATTCGCGCCCAGCAGTTTGGAATAAGTCATTGCAAACCCAGCTTGCGGAGCAATGTCATCCCAGCCAGCAGGACGGGTTGATGCAACAGGTAGATCGTCAGCGCCCATGTGCCCAGAAACAGCAGCCAGCGCGGGGCGCGATCATTGAGGGGTACCAGCGCGTCCGGAATCCGCCAGTCTGCGTGTTGCCAAAGCGCGGCCAGCCCCGCACCGATCAAGACCACTCCGATCCATGGAAAGAGCGGAACGTAATCCTCGGTTCGCGGCTTGAACGTCATGAACCCAATGATCGTCGCGGGTGGCGTGTTGAAAAACTCATTCGAGTAAGCCAGCCCGATCGCGACACACACGATGCCAAGCGCGATGTTCCACGCTCTCAAGCGCAACAAGGGCCGCACGAGCAGCAGCGCCGCTGCGACGAAGTGCAGTATTCCGAAGTAGATGAAGCGCTGGCCGAACACCAGCCAACTGCCGATTGACACCAGAAGCGCAGCAGCAGCGATCTGTGCCCAGCGCTTCCAGAAATCTTTTACCGACGGCTTGAACGACGTGCGCAGAACGAGACTTACGCCAACCAGCAACAGAAACTGTGTGACGATTGCCGTGCGCCACGCAATCCAAGGCTGATCGCGCGTCATGACCAGATTGACCCAACCGAAGTAAGCCAGGTCGTAGATGAAGTGATAAACAATCATCTGCGCCACGGCGAAGCCGCGCAACGCGTCCACGAGCCGCAGGCGGGCAGCGGAAGTTGGGTTCATCGCAGCGGGGCTGACGGCATAATCCTGTGACGCAGTCTAGGTGAGGCCACGCCATGTTGATGTCATCTCACGATTATCGCGAGTCGCTACGTCGGTCGCGTCCGCGTGTCTACGTCGACGGCCACGCTGTCGAATCAGTCGCAGACGAGCCGTCGCTTGCTCCGGGTGTGAACGCGCTCGGTCTCAGCTATGACTATGCATTGCGTGAGAACCTGGCGCCGGTGATGCGGGTGCGCGCCGGCACGCACGAAGTCAACCGAATGAATGCGATTCCGGTATCGAGCCAGGATCTGCTGAATAAGCTCGAAGCGGTTCGTCTGCTGTGCCAGGAAACAGGCTGCGCACAGCGGTATCTGGGTGGCGATGGGTTGGCCGCACTCCGTCAGGCTTCGCACCGGATCGACGCCGACAAGGGCACCGAATACTCTGCGCGTCTCGACGCGTATCTCGAACGCGTCTATTCCGAAGACTTGAGCATCGGCATCGCGATGACCGATGGCAAGGGCGATCGTTCGCTGCGGCCACATCAGCAGCCGAACGTGGATACGTATGTTCACATCGTCGACCGTCGCACTGACGGCATCGTCATTTCAGGTGTCAAGGCGATCGTGACCGCTGCACCGTATGTGCACGAGCTGCTCGTCATGCCCTGTCGCAACATGACACAGGACGACGCGGACTTCGCGGTCTGCTGCGCGGTGCCGATCGACGTCGACGGCTTGACCATCGTCGCGCGTCCGGCAGGACGTCCCGGCGAAAAGGCCGCACTGTTCAGCGGGCGTTACGGGCAGTCCACCGGCGTCGCGATCTTCGAGCGCGTGTTCGTTCCGTGGGAAAAGGTCTTTCTCGCGGGCGAGTGGGAGCACTCGGGATTTCTGACCTACAGCTACGCGACGCACCATCGGCAAACGTGCATTGCTGCCCGTGCCGGGTTCGGCGATTTGCTGATTGGCGCTGGGGCGCTGATGACCGAAGCCAATGGTGCCGACCTCGATCACGCGCACGGCCTGCGCGATGCGATGGTCGACCTGATCAAGATTGTCGAAGGGTTTTATGCGTGCGGTGTGGCCGCATCCGTGTATTGCACTGCCGATCCGTCCGGCGTTGCGATGCCTGACGCCGTGTTCGGCAATATCGGCAAGCTATTAATGGCGACTCAGATCTACGACATGCATCGGCTGGCCCATCACGTCTCGGGCGGATTGATCGTCACGCTGCCGGGCCCAGAAGAGGACCATAACCCCGCAACTGCCGGCCGGCTGTCCGAGTTGCTGACTGCGCGCTCGGACATTCCATACGAAAAGCGGATCGAGGTCGCACGCTTTGTCGAAGACCTGACCGCGTCCTATCAGGCGGGCTGGTACTCGGTGATTTCCCTTCACGGTGGTGGATCGCCTGACGCGATGAAGATGGAAATCTGGCGCAACTATCCGCTTGGCAACAAGGTCGATCTCGTCGAGCGTTTGCTTGAGCGCGGTGTTCTGACCGACGACGTGCGCAAGATCACCCGCAACCGTCAGCCCGGCCGTTGCTGCATCGAGGGATGTCAGGTCCCCAATGCTCCGATCGTGGTGCCGTTGCCGCAAATCGGCAACGCGCCCGCGCGATCGGTGCTACCGCTGCGCAAGACCGGCACTACGAACTGAGCGTGCCGGCGTGCGCTTGCGGCCTGAGCAGTCGTTTCTTCTGGTCGTCGATGTGCAGGCGCAGCTTGCGCCCCGGGTCACCGGCGCGGAGCAAGTGATTGCGAAATGCGTCGCACTGATGAAGGCGGCGCGCCTGTTGAAACTTCCGGTTCGCGTGACCGAACATTGCGCGGACCGGATCGGGCATTCCGTTGCGCAGATCGCCGATCTGACACAGCAGGGCGAGCTGCTGTCGAAGACGCATTTTTGCTGCACCGATGAACCCGACGCGCTGGCAAAGTTCGATGAACTCAATCGAAAACAGGCGGTTATCGCCGGCATGGAAGCGCATGTATGCGCGATGCAGGCCGCGCTCGGTCTTGCTGAGAATGGCTACGACTGCTTTTTCGTTCAAGACGCTTCGGGCTCGCAGCGACCGTCGGACCACGTCGCTGCGATCGAGCGTCTGCGAATGAGCAATGTGCGCATCGTCTCCACGGAGATGGTGATGTTCGAGTGGCTGAAGCGTGCCGACGTGCCCGAGTTTCGCGAGTTGCTACGGATCGTCAAGAGCGCTGATAGTTAACTTTGTGATGCATTCGTTGCGACAGGCGTCACGCGCGGATATCGCCGCGATTCACGAAGTGCGGATGTCGGTCCGCGAGAATCAATTGACCCGCAGCGTCATCTCCGAGCGGGACTACATCGATCATCTGGAGATGTTGGGCCGTGGCTGGGTGATCGAAACCGGGGACCGTGTTGTTGCCGTCGTCATCGGCAATGCGCGCAACGGAAACATATGGGGACTCTTCGTCCGTCCGGAATTCGAGCGACGTGGCCTCGGCCGGCGCCTGCTCGATACGGCGGTCGACTGGCTATGGTCGCAAAGGCTGACGCAGCTTTGGCTGACCACAACGCCGGGCACACGTGCGCACGGATTCTACGAAGCGGCCGGGTGGAGGCGGGCAGGGATGACCGAGCACGGTGAGATACGGTTCGAGCTGGACAAGCATGAGCACACATCCCAGTGATCTGTTTGGCGCTTCGCCTCAGTGGCCGCCCGGGCTGACGTACACACTCAACTTCATCAGCGTTGAAGAAGAAAGCCAGCTGCTGGCGGCGCTCCGCGATGTGCCGATGCATGACGCTCAATACTACGAATACACGGCGAAGCGGCGTGTTGCGAGCTTCGGTTCAAGCTACGACTTCGAATCGAGACAGCTGCACGACGCCGCACCTGTGCCCACCTTCCTAATTCCGCTGCGCCGGAGCGTGGCAGCTCGGGTAGCAATCCCGGAAGATGCGTTTGCGCAAACGTTGATTACAGAATATCGGCCGGGTACACCATTGGGCTGGCATCGTGACGCACTGAACTACGAAGTAGTCGCCGGCGTCTCACTTGGTGGCCACTGTCGGATGCGCTTTCGGCCGTACCCGCCACGTCGCGGGCGCGATCCCAGAACATTCACTCTGCAACTCGAGCCGCGTTCGATGTACGTGATGCGCGATGACGTGCGCTGGAACTGGCAACACAGCATTCCAGCGACGCCTGAGCACCGATGGTCGATTACGTTTCGCACGTTGCGCAAGCCGACGAGCGATTCGTAACCACGCCGTATATTCTGGCCACCAAACAATCCGGAAAGATTGAATTGAGGCGTCTTTTGTGCACCGCTGCGTTTATCGCGCTGACGCTCCAACTGGTGGCGTGCGGTGACTTCCTTACGGATTCCGCCACCAGGGTCGCGAACGACCTGCAAAAGGCAGCGGACGCGATGCAGGGTTCATCGGCCGCGACCTACACGCTCGTTCATCGTCCGAAGGCCTCGCCGGAAGGATGCGCGCACGACTATTCGTTTCAGCTCAGTCGTCAATCCTCGATGTTGGTGTGGTGCAAATCGCCGAACGGTGAAAAGAACGTTTCCAGCCATACGACAACGTCGCACCTTCGGTACGTTGACGTGCCCGAGCAAATCAATCTGGAAAAGCGCGCGGGTGAGCCGATCACGATCGAGCTGCAGAAGACGCTGGGCAAGCCGGTGGTCGTGCGTGCGTACTAGCGCGGTCGTCTTTGCGTTGCTTGCTACCGGCGTTTCCACGTCGGCTGCGATCGATCTGCAAGGGCATCGCGGTACGCGCGGTCTGGCTCCCGAGAACACGCTGGCCGCCTTCAGGACCGCACTTGCAATCGGCGTCACAACACTCGAGACGGATCTGGCCCTCACGCGCGACGGCGTGCTGGTGTTATCGCACGAGCCGCGTTTGGCCGCGGCGCTGACGCGCGGCTCCGACGGACGCTGGTTGAGCGAAGACGGCGTACCGATCTTTTCGCTGAGCGCTCGCGATCTCGCGCAGTATGACGTCGGCCGCCTGAACCCGGCACACAAGTACTCGGAGCAGTGGGCCGAACAGCGAGCCAGGGACGGCGAGCGAATACCGACCTTGCAGCAATTGTTCGACGTGGCACGCGACGCCGTTTCTCCGGGTGGCCAGCCGGTGCGTTTCAACATCGAAACCAAGATCACTCCGACCAGCGGTGACACCACTCCTGGCGTCGAAAGCTACGCGCGTGCGGTCGTGGATGCGGTTCGGGCCGCAAAAATGATGCATCGGGTTACCGTGCAATCGTTCGATTGGCGCACGCTGCGTGAAGTGAAGAAACGTGCGCCAGACGTGACAACCGCATGTTTGACGATTGATTCATCGGGCATGAACACGGTTGTGCCCGATACATCCGGCGCTTCGCCGTGGCACGCTGGTCTGAAAGCGGCCGACTATGGCGGGTCGTTGCCGAGGATGGCGCAAGCCGCAGGCTGTGGCGTCTGGTCACCGTTCTGGCGCAATGTAACGATCGAGAATGTCGCCGAGGCAAAAGCGCTGAAGCTGAAAGTTATTCCATGGACAGTCAACGATGCTGCCGAGATCGAACGACTGGCAACGCTCGGAGTCGACGGCATCATTACGGACTACCCGGACCGCGCACGCCGCGCACTGGCGGCGCACGGCGTTTCCATCGACTAGATGAGCGGACTTGCAGTGGTGTGCGATTCGCGATGCATCGGTATACTGCTCCGTTACCGGTAACGCTGTTGCTTACAGCGTAAGAAATAAGATGATCAAGTACGTGTTCGTTACCGGTGGCGTGGTCTCCTCGCTCGGAAAAGGGATCGCCGCCGCCTCTCTTGCCGCGATCCTCGAATCGCGCGGCCTCAAAGTCACCCTAATAAAGCTGGACCCGTATATCAATGTCGACCCCGGCACGATGTCGCCGTTCCAGCACGGTGAAGTGTTCGTGACCGAGGACGGTGCCGAAACCGATCTCGACCTCGGACATTACGAGCGCTTCATCTCGGCCAAGATGCGGAAGGTGAATAACTTCACCACCGGACAGATTTATGACTCGGTCATCAAGAAAGAGCGGCGCGGCGAATATCTGGGCAAGACCGTGCAGGTCATTCCGCACGTAACCAACGAGATTCAGGACTTCATCGAGCGCGGCGCACGCGCGGCATGGGACGGCAAGGCCGACGTGGCGATCGTCGAGATCGGCGGCACCGTCGGCGACATCGAATCGCTGCCGTTCGTCGAAGCAGTGCGCCAGATGAAGCTGCGGCTGGGTCAGTCGTCGGCGTGCTACGTGCACCTGACATTGGTGCCGTTCATTCCCTCCGCGGGTGAGTTGAAGACCAAGCCGACGCAGCACAGCGTGCAGAAGATGCGCGAGATCGGTATTTCGCCCGATGTGCTGTTATGCCGCGCCGATCGTCCGATCCCGGAAGACGAACGCGCGAAGATCTCGCTCTTTTCCAATGTGCCGATCGACGCGGTGATTTCGGCCTGGGATGTGAGCTCGATCTACAAGATTCCCTCGATGCTGCACAAGCAGGGTCTCGACGAGATCGTCTGCTTCAAGCTCGGCATCATTGCGAAGCCCGCTGATCTGTCGAGCTGGGACAAGCTGGTGTATGCGCTCGAGCATCCCGAGCACGAGGTCACGATCGGCATGGTCGGCAAGTATGTCGAGCTGTCGGACTCGTACAAGTCGCTGGTCGAAGCGCTGATGCACGCGGGCATCAACACACGCACGAAGGTGAAGATCGAATATCTGGATTCCGAGCAGATCGAAAGCGACGGAATGGCGCTGCTCGATAAGGTCGATGCGGTGCTGGTACCGGGAGGCTTCGGCCGGCGTGGTACCGAGGGCAAGATCTCCGCTATCCGCCACGCGCGTGAAAACAATTTGCCGTACCTCGGAATTTGCCTTGGCATGCAGCTCGCCACGATTGAGTTTGCACGCAACGTATGCGGGCTTACGGGTGCGAACTCAACCGAATTCGATCCCGATACGCCGCACCCGGTGGTTGCGTTGATCACTGAATGGACCGATCGCACCGGCCGCATCGAGCGGCGCGATGCGCAGTCCGATCTCGGTGGCACGATGCGGCTCGGTTCGCAGAAGTGTCCTGTCGAGCGCGGCACACTGGCGGCGCGCATTTATGGCGCCGAAGTCAATGAACGCCATCGGCACCGCTACGAGGTCAACAATGCCTACGTGCCGCAGCTCGAAGCTTGCGGTTATACGGTTTCGGCGCGTACGCCGAGCGAGAAGCTGACCGAGATCATGGAGCTGCCGTCGCATCCGTTTTTCATCGGCGTTCAATTTCACCCGGAGTTCACTTCGACCCCCCGGCATGGGCATCCGCTGTTCAAGGCGTTTATCGAAGCCGCACTGGCGAGCAAGCAGGCACGATCGGACACCGACGGCGATGCCAAAGTCGCGCCGATTGCTCAAAAGGCCGCTGCGTGAGCGCAGCGCCGGGCCGTCCCAAGCAGTGCTTGCGTCCCCCTTGGGGGGACCGCGCGCAGCGCGAGGGGGTCACATGAAGCTGGCGGGCTTTGAAGTCGGACTCGACCGCCCGCTGTTTTTGATCGCGGGGCCTTGCGTGATCGAGTCCGAGCAGATGGCAATCGATACGGCAGGTCGCTTGAAGGAAATCACCGGCGCGCTCGGCGTTCCGTTCATCTACAAGTCCAGCTTCGACAAGGCCAATCGGAGTTCGGGCAAGAGCTTTCGCGGCCTCGGCATCGATGAAGGCTTGCGTATTCTCGGCGCCGTCAAAAAGCAAGTCGGTGTTCCGGTGCTGACCGATGTGCACGACGAAGACGAAATCGGGCCTGCCGCGGCGGTGGTCGACGTGCTGCAAACGCCGGCGTTTCTGTGTCGACAAACCGATTTCATTCGTGCTTGTGCTGTCAGTGGCAAGCCGGTCAATATCAAAAAGGGCCAGTTTCTCGCGCCCGGTGACATGAAGAATGTCATCGACAAGGCGCGCGATGCTGCACGCGACGCCGGATTGCCCGAAGACAGCTTCATGACGTGCGAGCGCGGCGCATCGTTCGGCTACAACAATCTCGTGTCCGACATGCGCTCGCTGGCAATCATGCGCGAAACCAACGCACCGGTCGTGTTTGACGCTACGCACTCGGTGCAACTGCCTGGAGGGCAGGGCACGACGAGTGGCGGGCAGCGTGAATTCGTGCCGGTGCTGGCGCGCGCGGCAGTTGCCGCAGGGGTCGCGGGCGTGTTCATGGAAACGCATCCGAATCCCGCCGAAGCAAAGTCCGACGGACCCAACGCGGTACCGCTCGATCGGATGCGCGAGCTGCTTGCCACGCTGGTAGAGCTCGATCGCGCAGTCAAGCGACAAGGCTTTATCGAGGCGAGCTTTGCCTAGCACCTCACCTTGAGGAAACATGAGCGCCATCGTTGACATCATCGGCCGCGAGATTCTCGATTCGCGCGGCAATCCCACTGTTGAATGCGATGTGCTGCTTGAGAGCGGCGTTATGGGCCGCGCCGCAGTTCCGTCCGGAGCGTCGACTGGTGCGCGCGAAGCAATCGAGCTGCGCGACGGCGACGCTAACCGATACGGCGGCAAAGGCGTGCAGAAGGCGATTGAAAACGTCAACACCGAAATCTCGGAAGCGATCCTCGGGCTCGAAGCCAACGAGCAGGCGTTTCTTGACAACGCGCTGATCGAGCTCGACGGCACGGAGAACAAGTCCAGGCTCGGCGCCAATGCGATGCTGGCGGTGTCGATCGCGGTTGCCAAGGCGGCGGCGGAGGAATCGGGGCTGCCGCTTTATCGCTACTTCGGGGGCAGCGGGGCGATGCAGATGCCAGTGCCGATGATGAATGTAATCAACGGTGGGGCACACGCCAACAACAATCTCGATCTTCAGGAGTTGATGATCGTTCCGGTCGGCGCGCCGACGTTCTCCGAAGCAGTGCGATACGGCGCTGAAGTCTTTCACAGCCTGAAAAAGCTGATCGACAAGGCAGGGATGAGCACCGCGGTCGGCGATGAGGGTGGATTCGCGCCTAACGTGGAGAATCACGAAGCTGCGATTCAAATGATTCTGCAGGCGATCGATCACGCTGGATATAAAGCGGGAGCGGACGTTGCGGTGGCGATCGATTGTGCTGCCAGCGAGTTCTTTAAAGACGGCAAGTACAGACTCGAAAGCGAAGGTTGGACGTTGACGGCGGCCGAGTGGACAACGACGCTGGCTGGCTGGTGCGACAAGTATCCGATCGTGTCGATAGAAGACGGTATGGCAGAGAACGACTGGTCAGGTTGGGAAGAGCTGACCCGCAGGCTGGGCAAGAAGATGCAGCTTGTCGGCGACGATATCTTCGTGACCAACACCGAGCTATTGCGCGAAGGAATTCGGCGCGGTGTCGCAAACTCGATACTGATCAAGATCAACCAGATCGGAACTCTGACCGAAACGTTCGCCGCCATTGAAATGGCGAAGCGTGCGGGCTACACGTCAGTGATCAGCCACCGCTCCGGCGAAACCGAAGACACGACGATTGCCGATATCGCCGTCGGCACCAACGCCATGCAGATCAAGACAGGCTCGATGAGCCGCTCGGATCGCACCGCGAAGTACAACCAGCTGCTGCGCATCGAAGAAGATCTGGGCGAAGTCGCCAGCTATCCCGGCCGCGATGCGTTCAACAACTTGCGTTAGCCGGAGCCAATAATGCTCATGCGGCTGCTGGCCATTGTCCTCGCCGCGCTGCTGATTGCGATTCAGTGGCCGCTATGGTTCGGCAAGGGCGGCTGGTTGCGCGTATGGGATCTCGACCGGCAACTGATCGCTCAGCGCGGTATCAACGGCGCGCTGAATGCGCGCAACGCGGAGCTTGCGGCGGAAGTCGCAAGCCTGCGCGAGGGACGCGAAGCGATCGAAGAGCGAGCGCGACACGAGTTGAACATGGTGCGTGATGGCGAGGTCTTTTTTCAGATCGTGACGCCGAAGACGGAAACTGCCGCAACTACAGGCCAGCCACCGAAATGAATCTGCATCGCTTACTGAAAGAGCGCGAGTCACGTGGCACTCCGTTGCGCGTCGGATTGATCGGCGCCGGCAAATTCGGGTCGATGTATCTGTCGCAGGTCCGGCATACGCCAGGCATGCGGGTGACGGCGATCGCAGACCTCGATCCCGCGCGTGCGCGCGAAGCTTTGCGCAGAGTCGGCTGGACCGACGGCGCAATCTCATCGCTGAGTTTTTTCTCGGATGCTCGTGCGCTGATCGAGAAGCGCGACATCGACATTGTCATCGACTCCACCGGATCACCTTCGGCCGGCATCACACACGTGCTCGCCTGCTGCGAGCACCGCAAGCACATCGTGATGGTCAACGTCGAGGCTGATGCACTTGCGGGACCGCTGCTCGCGCAGCGCGCGCGCGAAGCCGGCATCGTCTACTCGCTTGCTTACGGCGATCAACCTGCGCTGATCTGTGAACTGGTCGATTGGGCACGCGCGTGCGGCTTCGAGGTTATCGCCGCGGGAAAGGGCACCAAGTATCTGCCCGCCTATCATGCCTCCACCCCGGATAGCGTCTGGGGCTATTACGGTCTCAGCGCCGAAGATGCACGTGTTGGTGGATTGAACGCGCAGATGTTCAACTCGTTTCTCGACGGCACCAAGAGCTCGATTGAAATGTGCGCGGTGTCGAACGCGACCGGATTGATCGCGCCGGACGGTCTGTCGTTCCCGCCGTGCAGCGTAGACGACTTGCCGCAAGTGTTGCGGCCGCAAACTGAAGGCGGTGTGCTGCATCATCGCGGACAAGTCGAGGTCATCTCAAGCCTGCAGCGCGACGGTTCGCCCGTGCAGCGCGATCTGCGCTGGGGCGTGTATGTGGTGTTCGCTGGCGGCAGCGAGTATGTCGAGCGTTGCTTCAAGGAGTATGGCCTCGTGACCGATGCGAGCGGGCAGTATTCCGCGCTCTACAAGCCGTTTCACCTCATAGGCCTCGAGCTCGGTATCAGCGTCGCTAGCGTGGGGTTGCGCAACGAGGCCACCGGCGCGCCGATTGGTTTCAACGCCGATGTTGTAGCGACGGCAAAGCGCGACCTTGCGACGGGCGAAGTGCTCGACGGCGAAGGCGGGTACACCGTCTACGGCAAGGTGATGCCTGCCGAAGAATCGATGAGGATTGGAGGCTTACCGCTGGGTCTTGCGCACAAAGTGCGGCTTATCAACGCTGTGTCGGCCGGGCAACATGTGCGATGGGATGACGTCGAAATCGACGAACAGCAGAGTGTCGTGGCGTTCCGCCGCTCTATGGAGCGCGCGACGACAGCGTTTCAGGACGAGGCGATTGTCGCCAACGCGTAGCTTTAGAGTTACTCGTCGTACTCGTCAGACCCCTGGACCCAAATAAACGATTGGATGTCGATCATGTCGCGCGGCGGCATGTCCGATAAGTCCTGACGAATGGTCTTTGCAAACTCAAGCAAGCTCGCGTAAGTCTCCCACGACGGTCGGGACCCATACTGAAAGTCATAGCCGTACTGTCGCGCCGCGATCTGCGTCACGGTGGGCTTTAGGAAGATGTGCTCCTCGGGTTGTGCGATGAATCCGAATATCGTTACCAGCGGCCATGTCAGAACGCGCGTTTGCTTACGTGGAAGTGCCTCGACGGCATTGCACCAGCGCTCGAACTTGCGGTAAGGGCTGCCGCGGCCGTATAGGAATTCATAAAGCTCTTCAGCGAATAGCTGCGCACCCGCGGCTGATTTAACCGCGTCGCGCAGCGCCATCTTCTCGAACGAAAAGAGAAGATTTGTTCTTGACTCTACTCGGACTGCGCGCGCCGCTATTTCTGTAAACCGATGCTCCTGCAGCAGCGCGCGATGTGTGCGGCGGTTGAGACCTTCAATCCATTGCTGATGCGCTTTCCACTTGTAACCCCGCTCCCAGTCGATGTACTTCTTGTCCAAGAAGCCTTTGGGGAAAAAACGCAGAAACTTGCGGCGGCAACGGCGGGCGCCGCTCCATGACTGCGTGCGTGCCGGTGTTTCCGACGACTGCCGCGGCGAAGGGTTTTTTTCGAGGTCCGTGCCGGTCCTGAGAGCCATGCACCCCACGCCAGCAAACAGTGTGCGTACCGTTTAAAGCTATGCACAACTTGTCTTCGCACCGCGATTTGGTTCAAGAACTCGCGACTCCGTCAACCGCAACCAGTGTCGAAGTCGCCGTTCTTTGCCGAAGCTCAATCAAAGGCTTGTACTCAGGCGACTGATACCAGGCTTTCAGGCGAGCCATATCGGCAAACTCCAGAATCACCAATCGCTTTGGTGTCCAGTCGCCCTCTAGAACCTCCGTCGCGCCACCGCGCACTAAATATCGACCGCCAAACGCCTCGATCGTCGCCGACACCCGCTGCCTGTATTGCTCGTACCCCGCCGGGTCAGTGACTTCGACATTGGCGAACAGATAGGCTGGCATGTCTCTTCTCCTTAGGGCGTCGCGCGTTTGAAAAACGTTTTCTTTGCCCCGCATCGGCCGATCATCGATGCCGGCGGTCGTCAATGCCGCGCAGAATCGGTCAGCGTAGCGGAGGTGCTTTCGACACCGCCTGCGAACAACTGTGCAGTATCGACAGGATCAAACGCATACGTGCGACCGCAAAACTCACAAGTGACGCTGACAGAACCTTGCTCGGCGATGATCGAGTCGACCTCGTCCTGTCCGAGCGAGAGCAGCATTTTTGCGATGCGCTCGCGCGAGCACGTGCATTGAAAGCGCGGAGTCAGCGGCGGGTAGTGCTCCAGAGACTCCTGCCAGAACAGCCGGTGCGCCACATCGGCAGGAGAGAGTTCCAGCAGTTCTTCAGACGTCACGGTGCGCGCGAGCGCCAGCAAATGTTCCCATGCGGCGTCATCAGGAAGCGCAACGTCCTTTCCGGCGTCGCCCGGCAACCTTTGCAGTAATAGCCCCGCCACCGCAGTGTCGTTGGACGTCAGCCAAAGGCGCGTCTCGAGTTGCTCGCTCTGCCGCATGTAGGTCTGCAGGACTTCGGCAACACTGTTGCCTTCGAGCGCGACGATGCCCTGATACGGCTGCTGGCCAGGCAGTGGATCTTTCGGATCGAGCGTGATCGAGAATCGTCCGCGGCCGCTACGGTTCATTAGGTCATGCAACGAAATGTCGTCGGCGATCGGTTCGTCACGCACCTTCGCTGTTGCGCGCAAGGCAAGGTCGGACTGACACTCGACCACCAGCAGCTGCAACGGACCGTCGCCGTAGATCTGCATCACCAGCGCGCCATTGAATTTGATATTGGTCGCAAGCAGGGCAGCAGCGCCGACCATTTCGCCAAGCACGCGCATGACGGCCGGCGGATACCGACGATGCGCAGTCATCTCGCGCCATGCAGTGCCAAGCTGCACCAGCTCCCCACGCACGCGCGCGCCCGTAAACGCAAACTTCAACAATTGGTCCGACATGACGCTTAACGGCCGCCGGAGCTTCAGCTGATGCGCTTCAGATCGCGCCGATAGGAAACCGCGCGCCGTACATAACTGTCAGTGTCGCGCTTGATGCGCTCGATATGCTCAGGTTCAAGTTGCCGCACGACTTTCGCCGGTGAGCCGATCACGAGTGAGCCGTCCGGAATCTGTTTGCCTTCGGTAATCAGCGCACCCGCCCCGATCAGGCAGTTGCGGCCGATCACCGCGCCGTTCAGCACCACGACTTGAATGCCGATCAGGCTGCCGTCACCGATGGTGCATCCATGCAACATCACTTGATGCCCAACCGTCACCCGCCGGCCGATCGTCAGCGGAAATCCTGGATCCGCGTGCAGCACTGAGCACTCCTGCACATTGCTGTCGTCGCCGATCTCGATCGGCTCGTTGTCGCCGCGCAGCGTTGCATAGGGCCAGATGCTGACGCGTGCCCCGAGAATGACGGTGCCGATCAACGTAGCCGTGTCGAATACATAAGCGCTGGGGTCGATTTGCGGGACGCGTTCGCCCAATTGGTAGATACCCATCCGTTGAGTTTAACGGCCTGATACCAGCGAGCATTTGTCAAGGTTCGCCGGCACTAACTTGACCCATAAAAGCGCGGATTAGGCTGAGCGCGCGATCGCACTCAAGGGGTATCGAATCGAGTCAGAGAGACCGATACAGTGCTGTCAACTAGGAGGCACGATGAATTGGGCAACGTTGCTGTACGCACCCGTCGGAGACTTGCTGTGGAAGAAAAAGCAGGACCTGCGCCTGCGCGAAACCAACAAGCCAGCGATCGGCGCAACGATTTGCTGCTCCGGCATGCGAATGTCGGTGCAGGCCGGTCTAAGTGACGATTTGTGGCACTGGCTGGTCAGTCTGGGCTGGCGCGAGCTGGCGCTCGGGCGAAAACCGCCTGCAGCTGAAGCCGCTGCCTACAACGCTGATAACTAAGCTATTCGACTCACAGCCCGAGGAGTACGAGCGCGTCTTGACGAGCGCGATACGGCACATTACGCGCCGTCCTTCGGCAAAGCAGGCTGAGCGCGTCGCTGTTTCTTAGCAAAAATCAACGTTTCCTCTAACAGATTCGGGGGATACAGCGCGGTAGAACCGACGCTAAAGTCCGCGGATCGTTGGAGGTTGTTATCTTGGAACTCGATTTCGTTGCGCACGTCCGCGACCAAGTTCGAACATTGTTGAGGATCCGGTGCGAGCGCGACATTCCCTCGGAGAGCAGTAAGCCGCCTTTTGGCTCCAAGCTGTTCTGTGGCGACATTCGGATGACCGTCCGCAGTGGCATGAGCGATCAGCTTTGGCGTTGGCTGCTTGATCAAGGTTGGCGCGAAGTGCCGGTGCGTATAGATCGGCGCCGCTACCGAGATATTCCTAGCGCGTATGTCACTCGATTGATCGATGCGGTGGCAAATGAAGAGCGCGCCCGAGTGATGGAAGTTGCTATTGCCAATGCGCAATATCGGCCGCGCATGACGCGCGATGGCCGCATCATCCCCGTACGCAAGAGTCGATCCGAAAAGGGCGATCAGCCCTGAGCGTTGTTGCTCGCGCGTTCTGTCGCACGCGTTTTCTCGAGCTCGCGCAATATTCTCCGCTGCACCTTGCCGGTCGTCGTCATCGGCAGCTCGCGGATGAATTCGATTTCCTTCGGATACTCGTAAGGCGCCAGCTTGCCGCGCACGTGCAATTGCAATTCCTCGATCAACCCCGATGATGCGCTCGTAGCCGGCGGCCAGCACGACGAAGGCTTTGACCAGCGCACCGCGTTCGATATCGGGCTTCGGCACGACTGCTGCATTCGCGACCGCTGGGTGCTTGACCAGGCAATTCTCGATCTCGCTTGGTCCGATTCTGTAACCCGCCGCCTTGAACATGTCGTCTGCGCGGCCTTGGTACCAGAGATAGCCATTGCGATCCACGCTCGCCAGATCACCGGTGCGGCACCAGTCGCCGGTGAACTTTTTCCGAGTCGCATCCGAGTTGCGCCAGTACTCGAGAAAGAAGATCGGATCGCGGTCGCCGTGAATATCGCACCGATGGATCGCGACCTCGCCCGTCGCGCCCGCCGCCACTTCATTTCCGTCATCGTCGATGACGGCGACTCGATGCCCCGGATACGGCCGACCCATGCTGCCCGCGCGCGCTGGCCACTTTTGATACGAGTTGCCGACGATGTAATTCATCTCCGTCTGGCCGAACATTTCGTTGACAGTCACGCCAAGCGCATCGCGGCACCAATCGAATACCGTTTGACCCACCGCCTCCCCGGCGCTCATTAAAGAACGCAGCTTTAGCTGATACGTCGCGCGCGGTTCAGGTATCGACTTCATCATCATCTTCAGCGCAGTCGGAAACAGGAATGCGCTGGTGACGCCATGCCGCTGCATCAGCTCGAAAGCGCGTTCGGCACCAAAGCGGCCGCGATAACCGACGATCGGAAATCCGAAATACATCGTCGGCAGCAGCGCGTCCATCAGACCTCCGGTCCAGGCCCAATCCGCCGGCGACCAGAACACATCGCCGGGCTGCGGAAACCAGTTGTGCGAGGCGACGAAGCCGGGCAGATTGCCGATCAGCGCGCGATGTGGCATCAACGCGCCTTTTGGCGGGCCCGTCGTGCCACTGGTGTAGATCAGCAGCGCCGGGTCATCGGCCAGCGTTGTCGCCGGCAAATAAGAATCGCGATGGCGTCCGAGCAGCGAACTCCACGCGTGCCAGACCACGTTCGTGTCCGAGTCGCCGACGACGATCAGATGATGCAGATTGGGGCAGCGTGCTTGCACCTCCTCGATTGTTGCCAGCGCGGTTGCGTCAACAATTGCCACGACCGCGTCGCTGTCCTGCAGCCGGTATTCAAGAGCGTCTGGCCCGAATAACAAGGACAGCGGCATCGCGACCGCACCCATCTGGTAAACGGCGATGTGGGTGATCGCGGTTTCTGCGCACTGCGGCAATACGATTGCCACACGCTCGCCGCGTTTGACGCCAAGTGCCTGCAGTGCATTCGACAATCGGTTCGCATCGGCTTGCAGCGCTGCGTAGGTGAAGGAAGCGCGCAACCCAGTGTCGTCTTCGTAGTGCAGCGCGATGCGCGTGGTCTCCTGCGACCATCGGCGGCAGCAGGCCTCCGCGATATTGAATTCACGCGGCACATACCACCGAAAGTTGTCGTACAGCGCGCGGTACTGGTCGCGCATCGGCTTCTCCGACGAAGAACTCGAATACTCCTTCCTATAATCGCCGAACAGTCGCGTAGGCGCAAACGCCCCTCTAATGACGCCGTCACGGTCCCGATTCATCAATGTTCGTGGGCTTCGCTATCACCTGCGTGAATGGGGTGACGCTGAGGCTGATGCCGAGCACACGCTGCTGATGCTGCACGGCTGGATGGACGTGTCGGCGTCGTTTCAGTTCGTTGTCGATGCGCTCGGTCGTGGATGGCGAGTCGTTGCCCCGGATTGGCGGGGATTCGGTCGGACCGATCGCACACCGACGCGATTGCTACTGGTACCCGGATTACCTAGCCGATCTCGAATTCATTTTGGACGACGTCGTCGGACAGGCGTCGGCCTGGCTGATAGGTCACAGCATGGGAGCCAACGTCGCACTGATGTATGCCGGTGCTCGGCCACAACGTGTACGTGCGGTCGTCAATCTCGAAGGCTTTGGCTTGCGCCCAACCCGACCCGCGCAGGCACCGGGCCGCTACGCGCAGTGGATCGATCAGTTGAAACAGGGTGGAGCGCTGCGTGACTACGCGTCGCAACAGGAGGTCGCCGCACGCCTGATGAAGAACAACCCGCGGCTGTCGGCCGAACGCGCAGCGTTTCTCGCGCAGCACTGGTCGGAGCCTGATGGCGCCGGACGTTTCCGTATCGCTGGGGATCCTGCGCATCGTATCGTCAACCCCACGCTGTATCGAATCGATGAAGTGCTCGCGTGCTGGAAGAGCGTCGAGTGTCCGGTGCTTTGGGTGCAGGGAGCGCAGACAGACGTGCTGCAGCACGTCGGTGAGGATCGCAGTGCGGCGCTGAAGGAAGTCGAGATTCGAAAAGCTGCGCTGAGGAAGGTGCAGAGCGCAGTCGTTGATGATGCGGGTCACATGTTGCATCACGATCAACCGGGCGAAGTCGCACGGCTGATCGAGGAATTCTTACGGCGATGTGACCAGACTGACAAGCCCTAGAATGCTTTGATGCCCGACACCATCCGTGCCGGCGTTCACTCGGTGCGCGCCGACCTTCATTCGCATTCATTCCATTCGGACGGGACGATGTCGCCCGGCGATGTCGCGCGGCGTGCCGCCGACCAAGGTGTCGAGTTGTATGCGTTAACCGATCACGACGAAGTGGTGGGCCTGGCGGAGGCGAAGGCTGCTGCTGCCGAACGCTCGCTGGCGTTTGTTCCGGGCGTTGAGGTGTCAGTGACCTGGGGCAAGACCACCGTTCACATCGTCGGCCTCGGCGTAAACAGCGAGGACGCGACGTTGCTGGAACGGCTTGCCTACGTCAGGTCAGGTCGAACCCGGCGCGCGCAGGAGATCGATGCGAGCCTGGCGGCGGCCGGAATCGGCGGTGCGCTCGAGGGCGCACTGCGTCATGCAGAGAATCCACGCATGATCGGCCGGACACACTTTGCGCGATTTCTGGTTGAACAGGGTGTGTGCCGCGACGTGCGCGACGTGTTCAAGCGCTACCTGGTCGAGGGCAAGCCGGGTTACGTGCCGCATCGCTGGGCCACGTTGGCTGAAGCCGTCGACATGATCGGTGACGCGGGTGGTGTCGCGGTCGTCGCGCATCCGGCGCGTTACCGGTTCGACGAGCTTGCCTTGCACACGATGCTCGAAGAGTTCCGTGATGTGGGCGGTAAGGCGCTGGAAGTCGTGACGAGCAATCACACGCCCGAAGATGTGCGCCGCTTCACCAAGCTCGCGCTCGAGTTCGGTTTCGAAGCATCGAGTGGGAGTGACTTTCACGGCCCCGGAGAATCGGCGAATGTCGAGCTAGGCCGCGTCGCACCGCTGGCACCGGAGTTAACGCCGGTGTGGCACCGGTTCCTCTAGAAATTCTCAGCCGTGGCGCAACTATTTTCGATCCATCCGATCGATCCGCAGGTGCGCTTGCTGCGCCAGGCGGCGCAGATTCTCGATCACGGCGGTGTCGGCGCGATTCCCACCGACTCATGCTACGCACTAGCGTGTCACCTGGATGACCGTGCAGCGGTCGATCGTATTCGCGCCATTCGCCGCATCGACGATCGCCATTTGCTGACGTTGATGTGCCGCGATCTGTCGGATATCGGGCAATACGCGAAGGTCGATAACCGCCGCTATCGTCTGCTGAAAAACGCAACACCGGGGCCGTACACGCTGATTCTGGAAGCGACGAAGGAAGTACCGCGACGTCTGTCGCACCCGTCACGCAAAGACGATCGGGCTGCGTGTGCCCGACCATCGGGTCGCGCTCGGTTTGCTCGATGTGCTGGGACAGCCGCTGCTGACGACAACATTGCAGTTGCCGGGCGACGAGCTGCCGCTCAATGAAGGCGAACATATCCGCGAACGGCTCGATCACCAGATCGACTTCGTGCTCGATGCAGGTGCGTGCGGTCTGCAACCGACGACGATTGTCGATCTCACTGGCGCAGAAGCGGTGTTGGTGCGGCAAGGGCGAGGGCGACATCGCCGCGCTCGGTCTCGTAGCCGGAGATCACGCTGATAGACTCGATTCGATGGAAAACGCTCTGCAGTTGATCGCGGTGTACGCGATCCCGGTGCTCTTTGCGATCACGGTTCACGAAGCGTCGCACGGTTATGTGGCTCGCATGCTGGGCGACAACACGGCGTACGTCCTCGGTCGTGTGACGCTAAACCCTGTCAAGCACATCGATCCGATCGGTACGCTCGCGGTACCACTCGCCATGGTGATCTTGACCGGCTTCATGTTCGGCTGGGCCAAGCCCGTGCCGGTCGACTGGGCAAGCTTGCGTAACCCGAAGCGCGACATGATCTGGGTTGCTGCGGCGGGACCTGGTGTCAATCTGATAATGGCAATTTTGTGGGCCATTTTCTTTAGCGTGCTGCGAATGTCCGGCGTCGAAGAGCGGTTCTTCTTCGAAGTGGCTCGCGCGGGGATACAGGTGAACCTGGTGTTCATGGCGCTGAACTTGCTGCCGATTCCACCACTCGACGGCGGTCGCATTGTCAGTGGCTTGCTGCCCAATCAGCTTTCGATTGCGTATTCGCGCATCGAGCCGTTCGGACTGTTCATCATCATCGGCCTGATGGTGAGCGGCGCGCTGAGCTTTCTGCTGCGGCCTTTTCTGGCCGCTGGCGAAGCGATCGTGCGCCTGTTCGTCTGACGCTCAATGTTGTTCAGCGAGCGGGTTCTCTCCGGCATGCGCCCAACGGGCGCAATGCATCTTGGTCACTATCACGGTGTACTGAAAAACTGGGTGCGATTGCAGGACGAGTACCCGTGTCTTTTCTTTGTCGCCGACTGGCACGCGTTAACTACGCACTACGACCAGACGCAGCGCATCAGCGCTGACGGTTGGGACATGGTCATCGACTGGCTGGCGTCGGCGTCGATCCGGCAAAGGCGACGATTTTTATTCAATCGCAGGTACCCGAGCATGCGGAGCTCTTCCTGCTGCTGGGTATGGTCACACCGCTTGGTTGGCTTGAGCGTGTGCCGACCTACAAGGATCAGCAGCAGCAACTGTCCGACCGCGATTTGTCGACGTATGGCTTTCTCGGCTACCCGCTGATGCAGGCGGCGGACATCCTCGTTTATCGCTCGACACTGGTGCCCGTGGGCGAGGATCAGGTGCCGCACATCGAGATGACGCGCGAGATCGCACGCCGCTTCAATCATGTGTTTGGTGCCGAGCCAGATTTCGAGGTCAAGGCGAAAGGCGGCGGTCCGCAAGCTCGGCCCGCAGGCGAAGCGATTCGCCGAGCTGCGCGTTCAGTTTCAGCAGGAAGGTCATGCCGATGCGTTGCGCGATGCGCGCCGCATCGTCGAAGAAGCTGACTCATTGCCATTGGAAGACCGCGAGCGGCTGTACGGCTACGCCGAAGGCGCGCACCGCGTGATTCTTCCAGAGCCTGCTGCGTTGCTGACGAAGGTATCGCGGATGCCGGGGCTCGACGGCCGACGGATGTCGAAGAGCTACAACAATTCGATTGCGCTGCGCGAAGACCCGGAATCGGTGACGAAGAAAATACGCACGATGCCGACCGATCCCGCTCGCGTGCGTCGTATCGATCCCGGCGAGCCCGAGCGTTGCCCGGTGTGGCCGCTGCATCTCGTCTATTCCGACGAAGCAACGCAGCAGTGGGTACAGACCGGATGCCGGACAGCGGGCATCGGTTGCCTGGAGTGCAAGCAGCCGGTGATCGATGCGATCGTGCGCGAGCTCGCTCCGTTGCGCGAACGCGCGCAGCGCTATCTCGATAATCCCGCCCTGGTCCGCGATATCGTGGCGGATGGCTGTGACAAAGCGCGAGCGATGGCTAACGAGACGATGCGCGAAGTGCGAGCAGCGATGGGACTGGTCAGCGACCAGTGATCGCTGACGCACCATCGGCCTGGGTAGCTCGCTGGACCGCGCACCTCGCCGTTGGTAACTCGGCTCTTGGACCTGGCGTGCGGCGGCGGGCGGCACACGCGGTTACTCGCGTCGCGCGGTTGCAAAGTCACGGCGGTGGATAGCGATAGTTCAGTTGCCGATGCCTTGGCAGCTGATCCGAACGTTGAATTCCTGCAGGCCGATCTGGAAGCGGCCGCCTGGCCTCTGCCGGGAAGGCAGTTTGACGCGGTCATCGTCACAAACTATCTGCACCGCCCCCTCTTTGCAGCAATAAAAAGTTCGCTCGCGCCGGGCGGCCTGTTGATCTACGAAACTTTCGCGGCCGGCAACGCGTCCTTTGGCAGGCCGAGCAATCCCGATTATCTGCTGCGACCGCGCGAGTTGCTCGAAGTGTTCGGCACCGACATGCGCGTACTTGCATTCGAAGACGGATTCATCGAACAACCGAAGCCCGCGATGGTGCAGCGGATTGCGGCGCGCAACGCCAGCGCCCGATGCCGCACTGGCCGCCGAACGGTGCCATTTGTAACGCCCGTTCACGCGTCGCCCGCCTGTAGAATCCCGCGCTTCTTTGGGGCGTAAATGCAGGGCATGATCAAAGGCAGTCTCGTTGCGATTGTGTCGCCGATGCACGGCGACGGCTCGCTCGACCTCGACGCTTATCGCCGTCTGATCGACTGGCACGTTACGGAGGGAACCAACGCGATCGTCGCGGTAGGCACTACCGGCGAGTCGCCGACGGTGACGCCAAGCGAACATGGAGAGCTGATCCGCGTCGCCGTCGAAGCCGCAGCCGGCCGTATTCCTGTTATCGCAGGGACTGGAGGTAACTCCACCGCGGAGGCGATCGAACTGACGCGCCACGCGAAGCAGGTCGGCGCCGACGCCACGCTGCAGGTCGTGCCCTACTACAACAAGCCCACGCAGGAAGGGCTGTATCAGCACTTTCGCAAGATCGCCGAGACGGTCGATCTACCGGTAATTCTGTACAACGTGCCCGGGCGTACGGTGGCGGATCTCGCGACCGAAACGACGTTACGGCTTTCGCAGATTCCGGGAATCATCGGACTGAAGGATGCGACCAGCGACATAGCGCGGGGCGCTGAGTTGTTGAAGCATCTGCCGTCCAACTTTGCGCTGTACAGCGGCAACGACGACACCGCGCTTGCGTTGATGCTGCTCGGCGGTCATGGCGTTGTTTCGGTGACGGCGAACGTCGCGCCCCGGCAGATGTCTGAGCTGTGTGCCGCGGCATTGGCAGGCGATTTGAAGCGGGCGCGCAAGATCAATGCGCAGTTGTTGCCGCTGCATTTCAAACTGTTCGTCGAGCCCAACCCGGTCCCGGTCAAGTGGGCGCTGGCAAAAGCGGGCCGCATCGAGGGTGGGCTGCGCTTGCCGCTGGTGCCGCTTTCGAAACAGAACGAGGCCGTCGTGCACGGTGCGCTACAGGAAGCAGGATGCTGGAGTTCGTTGCAGGAGTTGGAACATGAGTCGATCAAATAGCGCGCGCAACGCCGCGTCCTTCACTGCAGTTCTGGTGGCGGCGTCGCTCGCAGGTTGCTCGTGGACCGGCAGCATTTTCACGTCGGACAAGGTGCAATACGAAACGGCGAAAACACGGCAGCCGCTCGAAGTACCGCCTGACTTGTCGCAGTTGCCGCGTGACGAGCGATTCCTGGTGCCAGATCGGCCGCAAACTATTACTGCGTCGGGTCAGGGTCAGGGCCCGCGTCCGGGCGCAGGACCGGTATCGGCGAGCGCCCCGGTTGTGCCCGCTGGTTCCATAGCAAAGCTCGAGCGGGAAGGTAATCAGCGCTGGCTCGCGGTTAATCTTCCGCCTGAGAAGGCGTGGCCGGTGCTGCTCGACTTCTGGCCGAGCATCGGACTAAAGGTCGAAAAGGCCGATCCGAACGCAGGCGTGCTCGAAACCAACTGGGCCGAAAACCGCGCGAAGCTTCCACAGGACATCATTCGCCGCACGCTCGGCCGCGTTCTTGACTCCGTTTATTCGACGAACGAGCAAGACAAGTATCGCGCGCGCATCGAACGCACGTCGCAAGGCACATCCGAGATCTACATCGCCCACCGCGGCATGGAAGAGGTCTACACCAGCCCGCAGCAGGATCGCACCGTATGGCAGCCGCGCGCTTCGGATCCCGAGCTCGAGGCTGAGATGCTGCAGCGGTTGTTGGTGCGCTTCGAACAGCCGACGAAGGCGGTTGTAGCGACGGCCCCGGCTGCCGGGTCTGCGACGAGTGTGACCGCGGCGGGTGCTGCGGCACCGTCTTCCGCGTCGCAGATTTCACGTGTCGTCAAGGGAAGCGACGGTCGCAGTGAGCGCGTCGAAGTGGATGAAGCGTTTGACCGCGCGTGGCGGCGTGTCGGTCTTGCGCTCGACCGCGGTGGCTTTACGGTTGAAGACCGCGATCGGGCGAAAGGGTTTTACTTCGTTCGCTACCTGGATCCGGACTTCGAAGCCAAGGCGAAATCCGAACAGGGATTCTTCAGCAAGCTGTTCGGTAAAGATAAGCCGATCCAGGCGCCGCAGTATCGGATTGGCGTTGCAGGCCAGAGCACGAGCAAGACCGACGTTCAGGTATTCGATTCGACCGGCAAGCCCGAACGCTCCGCGACCTCGGACCGCATTTTGAGTTTGCTGAACGAGCAACTGCGGTAAGTGTTGCGTGTTTGTAGTCTAGGTTCAGGCAGCGGCGGCAATGCGCTAGTAGTTGAAGCGCGCGACGGACTATTCATGTCGCGCGTTTTGGTCGACAACGGTTTTAACGTCAAGCAACTCGGCCGCCGCCTGGGGCGCGCCGGTCTGTCGCTGCGCGACATCGACGCCGTGATCGTCACGCACGAGCATTCCGATCATGCCGGTGGCGTAGCGCGCTTCGCATGCAAGGCGGGTATTCCCGTTTATTGCTCGCGCGGCACGGCGCGATCATCGGGACTTGCGGACAGCGGCGTGGAGCTACACGCGTTGTATGCAGGGTCGCGCACCGAGCTCGGACCGCTGGCGATCGACCCCTATGCGGTGCCCCACGACGCATCCGAGCCGCTGCAATTCGTTTTCAGCGACGGCGATCGCCGCGTCGGACTGCTGACGGATGCGGGCGAATGCAGTGACATCATCGTCCGTGCACTTAGCCGAGTACACGCGTTGCTGCTCGAGTGCAATCACGATGAGAGCATGCTGCACTCGGGCTCGTACCCAGCCTTCTTGAAAACGCGTATCGGCGGCGCGCTCGGCCATCTTTCGAATGGACAGGCCGCAAAGATCGTGCGGAAACTCGATTGCAGCCATCTGGGATGGATTGCGGCCGCCCATCTATCCAAAGTGAACAACACGCCGTTTCTGGCTCAGCTGGCGTTGTCAGTCGCGCTGGACTGTCGCGTTAACGAAATTGCAGTGGCCGATCAAGACGACGGGCTCGGCTGGCGCGCGGTATAAGACACCGCCCAAAAAAAAGGCCGGCAGAGCCGGCCCTTTTGTGCCCCAGACGGGATTAGGGCTTGACTGCAGGTTGCGCCTTCTTGTTGGCGGCGTCGACGGCAGTGCCCGCGGCTGCCTTGTTGGCGTCCTCGACGGGATTGGTCGCCTTCATCGAGTCCATCTTCATCGAGTCGGACTTCATCGAATCGGTTGAAGACGTGGTGGAAGGTGCAGTCGTCGTGGTTGACGACGGGGCCGGTGCTGGCGTCGGTGTCGTCGCTGGCGCGGGAGCTGGCGCAGGCGCGGGTGCAGGCGTCGGCGCGGGCGGCGGAGCCGGCTCTTTTCTGCCGCAAGCGGCGAGCGCAACGACCATCATCGAAGCGAGCAATAGCGACTTATTCATTTTGTACGAACCCTTCATGGTTATCCGGTAACGGTATGTCTTGATTGGTTGATTTTGGTGAAGCACTCGCGAGTATAGCTGCGCGGTCATCATCCCCAGCAAGATTGATGCCCGGGCGTTGGTACTGATCAACCCAGCCCGAGTGGAACAACAGGAAGATTGTGTGCCGCAGCCTCCCAGCGCCGGTGGAACGCTGCAATCAGAGGCTGGGCATGGGGCTTGTTGTTGAACCACAGATCGCCGCGCGCTTGCGCTGTCGGTTTCATGTCCAGAACCGTCGCGTCGTCAGCAATCAGCAGCGCGTCGTCGCCAACCGGGTCGTCATTTGAAGCGACGCGCATTTCGAGCGCGAGCGGAAAACGCAGCTGCAGTGCGCGCAGCCGTGCAGCGCGCGTATCAAGCCAGATTGAATCGTCAACCAGCAGCCGAACTCTCGCGCTGCGATGAGCCAGCAAAAATTTCGACAACAGGCCAACAACCTCCGCTCTGGATAGATCGAAGATCGAAAGGTCGGAGTGCATGCACAGTACGCTCCGGGTTGCTGCCTCGATGGTTTCTAAGACTGCGGTGTGTGTTTCGGCGCGTGAAGTAATCAGCGTGCGTTGAGGCGCGGGCGGGGTTGCGGCTTCATCGGGCGACGTTTCGGAACTCATCGCAAAATCTTAATCGACGACCGTCCAGCCCACCCCGTACCACGCATGCAGTACGGCCCAGGCTGACGCAGGCGCGCGCTGCGCCTGATCTGCCGACAGGCTGCGTTGATCCGCCAACGCACGAAGCGTAGGCATCGCATTACGCGCAGGCTGGCTCAACTCGCCATTGATTCCGACCGATGCGTTCGAATACAGCATTCGAGTTTTGCGATCCAGCCGCAGGCCGTGCGCAGTTACTCGACGTCGAAACTGTGCGGACGATAAGGGCTTTGCAGGCGCATCAAAGACCGTTGTTGCCTTGGGCTCGCTCAAGTCGCGCAGCAAGAAACGCTCAGTGTCCGTCTGGCTAGGCTTGTGCTGCGAGAGTTCGGAGTGGATCTTTCGCGTCATCGCGCGTGGGAGAGCGGCAGGATGCGCGGCCACTGTGGCACCGACGTCTGCATATCGGCCGCTCGGATTGGCGTGCTCAGCATAGTCGGCGAACCAAGGCTCGATGAGTTGCATATAGCCCGGTGCGCGAAAGCCAATCGAATAGGTCATGCATTCGCCAAGTGCGACGCCCTCGTGGGCGACGCCTGGCGGCAGATAAAGCATGTCGCCTGCGTCGAGAACCCACTCACTCGAGGCACGAAAGCCTTCGACATTGTTGATCGGCGATGCTTGCGTTGAGCGCAACCCGCGTTGCCGGCTGATACGCCATCGTCGGCGGCCAGAGGCTTGCAGCAGAAAGACATCGTATGAGTCGACATGCGGCCCGACACCTCCACCATCGGTCGCAAAGCTGACCATCAGATCGTCGAGCCGCGCGTCGGGAATGAATCTGAAGCGTGACAGCAGCTCGCGGGCCGGGTCGTCGAGCAGGTCCACCCCCTGCACAAGCAAAGTCCAGCGGGGGCGCTGAATCGATGGCAGCCGCCGAAACGGACCATGCTGCAGTGAACGTCGTCCGCGCGACGAGCTGATCAGGCGGCTTTCAGCGCGCGAATCGCGCGCTAGCTCGAACAGGCGCTTCCGATCGACGGCTGGAACAAAGCCCTCCAGCGCTGAGCGAATCAACAGCGGCTTGCGTTGCCAGTACTGGCGCATGAATTGCTGCACGCTGATCGAACCCAGCCGCTGGATGATTGAAGATCGGATTGCGGATCGACTCACCCGACGATTATAGGAAGACGATGATTTACGATCGCGATGACATGAAGATCGACGACGGCACTTTGGTCAGCATCGACGTGGAGATGTATGACGCGCAGGGAAACCTGCTCGAAAAATCAGATGAGCCGCTGACTTATTTGCACGGCCACGGTGACATCTTCAGCCGTATCGAGGATGAGTTGAGCGGCAAGGAAGCGGGCGCCGATGTCTCGATACACATCGAACCCGAAGAAGCATTCGGCGACTACGACCCCGAACTCGTTACGTTGGTGCGCGTCGAGGATTTGGGCGAGGGCGCCGCTGTCGGGATGCGAGTCGACGGCGCAGGTGTTGGCGCATCAGCCGCCGAATACACGATCACAGACATCGCCGAAGGAATGGCGGTGTTGGATGCAAATCATCCGCTCGCCGGGTTTGCGCTGCGATTCGAGATCAAAGTGATCGATGTGCGTGAAGCGACGCCGGACGAAATCGAATCTGCGGAATCGCCGGCGTTGCCGGACTTTTTGCATGTGGCTCCGCCGTCGGGACGGACGCTGCATTAGTCCGCTTCGGCTTCTCGCTTCAGTTTTCCGAGAAGCGCGTGGGCTTCGCGCGGCGACACTCCGTCAAGGTCGAGGCCTCGCAGCTGCTTGCGCAGTTCTGCGTCGGGATCGGCATTTGCGACGCCGGCGTGCCGGTCGACGCGAAAAGATCCAGCTGCGGCCGCTTGCCGAGTGCTCGCTCCTCCAGCTGGCCAAGTAGTGAGCGAGCACGTTTGACGACAGCGCCAGGCACGCCGGCGAGCTGCGCCACAGCGAGCCCATAGCTCTTACTGGCCGGACCCTCGCGCACCTCGTGCAAGAACACGACTTTGCCGTTGGCCTCAGCAGCGGCGACATGCACGTTGGCTATCTCCGGGTGCTGCTCCGCTAATTGCGTCAATTCGAAATAATGCGTCGCAAACATCGTCATCGAACGATTTTTCTCGACCAGCTCGCGCGCGATCGAAGCAGCGAGCGCCATGCCGTCGAAGGTCGATGTGCCACGGCCGATTTCGTCCATCAGCACCAGGCTTTGCTCGGTCGCGGCGTTCAGGATTGCGGCGGCTTCGGTCATTTCGACCATGAAGGTCGAGCGCCCGCGCGCCAGATCGTCGGCGGCGCCGATGCGGGTCTGAATGCTGTCGATCGGCCCGAGCGTTGCGGCGCTGGCGGGAACGAAACTTCCTGCGTACGCAAGCAGCGCGATCAGCGCGATCGAACGCATGTAGGTCGATTTGCCGCCCATGTTCGGGCCGGTAATGACCAGCAGCCGGCGGCCTGGGCGTAGGTTGCAGTCATTCGGCACGTAGGTTTCGCATTCGTGCTCGACAACGGCATGGCGCGCGCCACGGACGTCGATCTGCGGGCTGTCGACCAGCTGCGGGCGAACCCAGCGTGCGCGCTCGGCGTGATTGGCAAGAGCCAGCAGAGCATCGATCGACGCCAAAGCGTCGGCGCAGCGCTGCAGCGACGTCACGTGCTGCGCGGCCTGGGCGACGATGTCGTCGTACAAGACCTTTTCGCGCGCGAGTGCGCGGTCGCGGGCGGATAGCGCCTTGTCTTCAAACGTTTTCAGCTCGGGCGTGATGTAACGCTCGGCGTTCTTCAGCGTCTGTCGACGGCGATAGTCGTCGGGTACCTTGATCGTTTGGCCGTGCGTGACTTCGATGTAGAAACCGTGCACACGGTTGTATTCGACACGCAGGTTGCCGATGCCGGTGCGCGTCCGCTCGCGCGCTTCGAGATCGACGAGGAACTGACCGGTGTGGTCGCGAAGCGCGCGCAACTCGTCGAGCTCGGCGTCGAAACCGGCGGCGACGACATCGCCGTCGCGTACCGCGTATGCCGGTTCAACGAGGAGTGCGCGCGTCAGCAGCGATTGAAAGTCATCTGGGATGGTCAGATGCTCGCGCAGGGCTGTCAAACAGCGGAGCCACCGCGTCGGCCATCAGCGATGCCGTGCGTGTCACGTGTGGCAACGCTCGTCGCAAAGCGGCGAGCTCGCGCGGACGAACCGAGCGCAGCGCGATGCGGGAGGCGATGCGCTCGACGTCTGGCACTTCCTTGAGTTCTACCGACAGTTGTTGGCGCAAAGACTCGTGCGCGAGCATCTCTTCGATCGCTTCGTGGCGCGCCGCCGCGGTGTTGCGATCGCGCAGCGGATGGTGCAGCCAATGCCGCAGACGCCGGCTTCCCATCGTCGTCGCGCAATGATCCAGCAGGCTGAACAACGTCGGTCCGTCTGCGCCGCGCAGCGTCTCGGTGATTTCCAGATTGCGGCGCGTGACCGGATCGAGCGCGATGAAGTCCGAGATCGACTCGCGCTTCAGCGATGCAATGTGCGGCAGCCGACTACCCTGCGTCGATTGCGCGTAATCCAGCAGCGCGGCGCAAGCGGCGAGAATTTCGGGTGCATCGGCGACGCCGAACGCGTCCAGGGCTGCCACTTGCAGCTGCTCCTTGAGCATCGCTTCGCCGCGCGCAGCGTCGAAGTGCCAATCGGGCCTTGCTTGCGCAGTGCACGGCAGCGAGTCGATCAACGCATGCAGCGCATCGCTCCAGCTTTCTGCAATCAAGATTTCCGACGGATCGATGCGCGCGAGCTCCGATTCCAATCGCGCTGCTGGAATACTCGTCGCGCGTAGCTCGCCCGATGACAGCGTGAGCCACGCCAGGCCGATCGCGCCGTTGCGGCGCGTCGGTGGTGCGAGCGCCAGCAACGTTGCATTCGACTTGTCGTTCAGCAGCGACGTGTCGGTGAGCGTCCCCGGCGTAACGACGCGCACGACTTTGCGTTCGACCGGTCCCTTGCTGGTGGCGGGATCACCGATCTGCTCGCAGATCGCGACGCTTTCGCCGAGCTTCACCAGCTTGCCGAGATACTGCTCGACCGCTACGACCGGTACGCCGGCCATCTTGATCGGCGTGCCCGCTGATGCGCCGCGTGAAGTCAGCGTCAGGTTCAGCAGGCGCGAGCCGCGCTCGGCGTCGTCATAGAACAGCTCGTAAAAATCGCCCATCCGATAGAACAGCAGCACGTTCGGATGCTCGGCCTTGATGCGCCAGTATTGCTGCATCATCGGCGTGTGCCGCGCGAGATCGAGAGCGGCGTTCATGCGATCGATGGTCGCTACGCCGCCTGCATTCGGGTTGCGCCCATCCGGCAAGCCAGCGCAAACGCGTTCTGCATGGCGCCGGTATTGGCGATGCCGCGCCCGGCAATGTCGTACGCCGTGCCATGCGCCGGGGTCGTGATGGAAATCGGCAGGCCGCCAGGCACCGTGACGCCTCTGTCGAATCCCATCAGCTTCATCGCGATCTGACCTTGGTCGTGATACATCGTCAGCACGCCGTCGTAGCCGGCGCCGTCCTTGCGCAGCGCGCGCACGAAGATCGTGTCGGCTGGGAAGGGACCATCGGCGGGAAAGCCGCGCTCGCGCGCAAGCTCTACGCCGGGGCCGATGGTCTCCAATTCTTCCGTACCGAATGCCCCGTTGTCGCCGTTGTGCGGGTTCAGTCCGCACACCGCGATGCGGGGCGCCTTGATGCCGGTGGACGCCAATCCGCGCGTCAGCAATTCGACACCCGCTGCGACGCCTTCGCGCGTGATCAGCGCGCTAACGTCCTTCAGCGGCACGTGCGAAGTCACGCGCGACGTCCACAGCGATTCGAGAACGTTGAATTCGACGCAGCTGCCATGAAAGTCAAGCAGCTCGCAGAAATAGTGCAGCTCATCGGCGTGCTGCATGCCGCCAGCGCGCAACGCCGCCTTGTTCAGCGGCGCGAAGCACATCGCATCGGCAACGCCGCGCTGGCACAGGTCGAGACCCAGTGCCAGGCCGTCAAGCATGTACCGCCCATTCTTCTGTCCGACCGTGCCCACGGCGAAGTCGCCTTCATTCACGTGCGCCCAGTCCACGACACGCGGCCGCGCAGGCGCGCGTACAGCGGCACCAAAGTCGAGATCGACGTGCACTTTCGCGCTGCGCATGCCGTCGTCGAGCACCGGGCGGCTGCCGATCAGCAGGATGTCGGCCGCCTGCTGCGCGGTGCCGTCAGCGAGGAGCTGCGCGACGAGTTCAGGCCCAATACCGGCGGGGTCGCCGGTGAACAGTGCGATCGTCGGCTTCACTGCTCGATCTTCACATTCGCGTCCTTGATCAGCCGGCCAAAGCGTTCATAGTCGGACTTCACCAGCGCCGCGAATTGCTCTTGCGTGATCTTGCCGGGTTCGCCACCGAGCGCGATGAGGCGCTTCTGCACATCGGGCAGCTGCAACACCTTGATCGTCTCTGCGTAGATCCGGTTGACCACGTCCTTTGGCGTCCCTGCGGTCACGAACAGGCCGTACCAAGTCGTCATCTCAACGCCGGGCAGTCCGGCTTCGGCGAGGGTCGGTACGTCGGGCAGTTCTGGCGAGCGCTGCGGACTCATCACCGCGAGCGCCTTGACCTTGCCGCCCTTGATGAATGCCATCGCCGACGAGGTTGTGTCGAAGTTCATCTGAATCTGCCCACCGGAAAGATCGGCCAGCGCTTGCGCCGAGCCCTTGTACGGAATGTGAACGGCCTTGGTGCCGGCGGCAAGATTGAACGCCTCACCGGCGAGGTGCTGTGTACTGCCCACGCCCGACGAGCCGTAGGAGAACGCCTCGGGCTTGGCCTTCATCAGTGCAATCAGCTCCTTGACATTGTTCGCCGGCACATTCGGCGCCACCACCAGCACGTTCGGCACGGTGACGATCAGCGCGATGGGAATCAGATCCTTGTTGGTGTCAAAGCTCAGCTTGATCAGATGGGGCGCGATCGCTTGGCCGGTGTTGGTCGCGAGCAGCAACGTATGGCCGTCGGGCGCGGCTTTCGCGGTCAGGTCGGCGGCGATCGTGTTGGATGCGCCGGGCCGGTTCTCGACAATAAATGGCTGGCCCAACGCCGCCTGATACTTTTCTGCAAGGACGCGCGCGATGATGTCGGTGCCGCCCCCGGCGTTGGCGCCAACCATGATCCGCACCGGCTTGACCGGGTAGGTCTGCGCCAGCGCGAGCGTTGTAAACGCAGCCATCGCGCACCAGACAGCCCCAGAGATACAGCGTTTCAACATACGTCCTCCGATTTCAGAATCGCAAACCTCAAACTTAAAGCGCAGCTTGATCAGAGTCGCGCGGCCCGGCAGCCTTTCGCGTTCCGTGCACGCCACCGACCAGCTTCAGCAATTGCGGAAAAATCTTAGGCGATGCGCACACGATGCGGCCGTCCTCCATGAAGCCGGGGTCGCCCTGAAAGTTGGAAACGAGCCCGCCCGCCTCAAGAATCAATAGGCTTCCGGCGGCCATGTCCCACGGCGACAGGCCGATTTCCCAGAATCCGTCGAGCCGTCCGGCCGCGACATAGGCGAGGTCGAGTGCGGCGGCCCCGGGTCGCCGGATTCCGCACGTCGCTTCAGTGATTCTCTTGAACATCTGCACATATTCTTCAAGATGTTCGATAGAGCGGAACGGAAACCCGGTGCCGATCAGGCAATCGGCCAGTCGTTCGCGCTTTGAAACGCGCAGCCGGCGCTCGTTCATGAACGCGCCGCGACCGCGCGTCGCGGTAAACAGCTCGTTGCGCGTCGGGTCGTAGACGACCGCCTGCGTTATGTGCTCGCGATGCCTCAACGCGATCGACACCGCGTACTGCGGAAAGCCATGAATGAAGTTGGTGGTGCCATCGAGCGGGTCGATGATCCACGTGTACTCCGATTTTCCGGAAGCACCGGATTCTTCGGCGAGGATCGCGTGGTCCGGATACGCCTTCGTAATGATTTCCAGAATCGCCTGCTCGGCGGCCTTGTCGACTTCGGTGACGAAGTCGCTGCGTCCCTTGTTCGAGACGCGGATCAAGTCGAGATCGAGGCTGGCGCGATTAATGATCGAGCCGGCCTTGCGAGCGGCCTTGATGGCCGTGTTGAGCATCGGGTGCATGAGGAAGCGCGCTCAAGAAATTCGAGCGGCGATTAGACTGAGCGCGCAGTTTAGTGCATCGACGTTCAACCTCTGCCGACCACGTGTTCGATCGCGTTCGCTTTGTTCTTGTCGCCCCCAGTCATCCCGGCAATATCGGTGCGGCCGCACGGGCGATAAAGACGATGGGCTTCCGTCGGCTCGTGATCGTGAACCCGCGTCTACCCGACTATCGCGAGCATCCGGAGGCTGTCGCGCTTGCGACCGGCGGCAACGATGTGCTGGCGGCGAGCGAGATTCACATCGACGTTGGCGCAAGCGCTGGAAGGTGTCACGACAGCGTATGCAATGACCGGATACGACCGCCAGTTCGGTCCGCCAATGGTCGATGCTCGTAGAGCGGCACTGCAGACGGCGCAAGCGCTTGAGCTCGCGAGAGGAGGGCGACGTTGCGTTCGTGTTCGGCACCGAGCGCGATGGGCTGCGTAACGAAGACGTCGAGCGTTGCCAGTTCTGCTGCGGAATTCCTGCGAGCGCCGAGTTTTCGTCGCTGAACCTGGCGCAGGCCGTGCAGGTGACGGCGTACGAATGCCAGCTCGCGCTGAGGGGTGGCGCCGACGTTCAACCCGAGCAGACGCGCTTTGGCGACGACGAAGCACCCGTGAGTGTGGACGCGCTGGAGGGTTTGTATACCCATTTGGAACAGGCGATGGTGGCGATCGGATACCTCGACCCTGAGGAGCCAAAGCGGCTGATGGCCCGGCTTCGCAGGCTGTTCAATCGGGCGCGCCCTACGCAGACCGAGCTCGATGTTCTGCGCGGCATCAGCGCCGCCATCATTGAATCGCGCAGCGAGCGCGCCGGACGCAAGAGAATCCGCTAGCTACAATCATTCGATGTTTACCCAGCTTCGCGAAGACATCGATTGCATTCTGCAGCGGGATCCTGCTGCGCGCTCGCGCTGGGAAGTGCTGACGTGCTACCCGGGCGTGCACGCGCTGTGGATGCACCGTCTGGCGCACGGTTGCTGGCAAAACGGTTTTACTTGGCTCGGGCGTTTCATTTCGCACGTCAATCGTTTTCTTACCGGCATAGAAATTCATCCCGGCGCGCAGATCGGCCGCTTCGTGTTCATCGATCACGGCATGGGAATCGTGATCGGCGAAACCGCGGTGATCGGTGATGGTTCGACGATCTATCAGGGTGTCACGCTCGGCGGGACGTCGACGATGAAAGGCGCGAAGCGGCACCCGACGCTCGGGCGTAACGTGATCGTCGGCGCGGGTGCCAAGGTGCTTGGCGGATTTACGGTCGGCGATCGCGCCCGCATCGGCTCCAACGCCGTGGTCGTGAAAGAGGTGCCGGCAGGCGCAACGGCGGTCGGAAACCCGGCGCGCATCCTGCACAAGGAAACGGAAGCACAACGCGAAGAAGCCGCCAACGCGATGGGATTTTCTGCGTACGGAATTACGCAGGAAGGCGACGATCCGCTGACCAAGGCTCTGCATGGCCTGATCGACCACGCTGCGGCCCAGCAGCGTGAAATCGAACGTCTGGTCTCGGCGCTGGAGCGCAGCGGCATTTCGCTCGACGAAGTATCGATCGAGGTGTCGAAGGTCGATGCAGCGCAGTTGAATCGGCTCGTCGACGAATAGCTTCAGTCGTCGAAAAGAACCAGCCGCGGCTGGCCGTCGACGAAGTCGAGATAGCCGCCGCGCGGCTCGGCATCATCAAGATCCCAATCGGGCAATACCCAGCGTTCCGCTGTCACCCCATCGAGATCGATCACATGCGCGGCCGGACGGTGTGTGTGCCCGTGGATGATGCGGCGGACGCCGGCGTCGCCCAGTGCGGCGACGACAGCCTCGGGCGTCACGTCCATGATGTCCATGGCTTTGTTCGACTTCGCCGTGTCGCTGAGCATGCGCGCGCCTTTCGCCATCGCGATTCGCTCATCGATCGATTTGCCGAGAAAGCCGCGCTGCGAGTCCGGATTGCGTGCCATCGCACGAAACTGCTGATAGGCGAGGTCATTCGTGCACCACGCGTCGCCGTGCGATAGCAGCGTCTGAGTGCCCGCGACGTCCGCGATGATCGGATCGGCAAGCAATGTCGCACCGGCTGCCCGCGCGAAGTCGTGACCGATCAGCGGATCGCGATTTCCATGCATCAGAAACACGCGTTGCTTCGCTTTCGAGGCGGCCGCGAGTGCATCGATGACGGGCTTGGCTGCCGGTGCCGCATCGTCGCCGATCCAGAACTCGAACAGATCCCCCAAGATGACAAGCTCGCGATGCCGTGGCGCATCGGCCTGCATGAAACGGAAAAACCGCTGCATAGTCGTGGGCCGCTCAAGCGCCAGATGCAAATCCGAGATGAAGACCGGGTCGATCAATGGCTCGATCGACTTCGTGACCGCCAGCGCTGGCGGCGGATCGACGAGACGAAAAGTCATCTCAAAAACGTAGCGAGCGACCCGAGGTTGCCGCGAGGAGCGGACCCGTACGACTGGCTACGGCGAGCACCGCAGCGGCAAGATCGGGTCGCGCAGTAGTTTTGGAGATGACTTTCAAATGATCTCGGCGCGCTCGAGCAGCACGTTGACTTCAGGCACGTCCTGATGCGAACCGTGCCGGCCCGTGCGCAGTACCTTGATCTTGTCAACCGTATCTGTTCCCTCGATGACTTTGCCGAACACGCAGTAGCCCCAGCCTTGTGGTGACGGCGACGTGTGGTTGAGGAACTCGTTGTCGGCGACGTTGATAAAGAACTGTGATGACGCCGAATGTGGATCGCCGGTGCGCGCCATTGCCACCGTGTATTTCGTGTTGCGCAACCCGTTGCGCGCCTCGTTCTCGATTGGGTCTTCGGCGGTCTTCTGCCGCATGCCGGGCTCGAAGCCGCCGCCTTGAATCATGAAGCCGTTGATCACGCGGTGAAACAACGTGCCGTCGTAAAAACCGCTGCGGACGTAGCTTTCGAAGTTGGCCGCCGTCTTTGGTGCGCGCTCGTGATCGAGCTCGATCGTAATCGGGCCATAGTTGGTGTACAGGCGAACCATTTGTGCTCCTGGAATTGAGCGTTACTTGACGACGCGCGCGGTCTTAATGGTAATCGGTGTTACGGGAACATTTTGATGCGGGCCGCGGCTGTCGGTGGGCGCCGCCTTGATCTTGTCGACGACGTCCATGCCTTCGACAACCTTGCCGAAGACCGCATAGCCGTTGCCGTCGGGCTTCGGGTAGTCGAGTCCCGCGTTGTCAACCAGGTTTATGAAAAATTGCGCGCTCGCCGAGTCTGGATCGCCGCGGCGCGCCATTGCCAGCGTGCCGCGTTCGTTCTTCAAGCCGTTGCGACTCTCGAGCGGAATCGTGCCGCGCGTCGCCTTTTCCTTCATGTCGGCGGTGAATCCACCGCCCTGAATCATGAATCCAGGAATGACGCGATGAAACACGGTGCCGTCATAGTGCCCGCTTTTGACGTACGACAGAAAGTTGTCGACAGTCTTCGGCGCGGCCTGCGGAGCGAGCTCGACGACGATCTTGCCTTCGCTGGTATCGAGCGCCACGCGTGGTGCAGGTGTTTGTGCCGCCACGGAAAATGCCGCGGCGGCCAGGGTTGCAGCCAGTAACTTTGCGAACTTCATTGCATTCCTCATTCGGTGTTTAGCGCGTGGTGCGCACTTTGGTGACCATCTCGCGCGTGAGTGCAAGCTTGTTCGAGACGGTGCGGTTATTCGGTTGCAGTGTGGATGCGCGCTGGTACGCATCGGCAGCCATCTGCAAATACACATCGCCCATGTTTTCGTGCGCCGTCGCGTAGTCCGGCCGCGCAAGCAGCGCCAGTTCCAACGCTGTGCGCGCTTTATCGAGTTCGCCGGCTGCTGCATACAGCACCGCCAGGTTGTTGTAGGGCTCCGGCAGCTCCGGAAAATCTTCGGTGAGCTGCTGAAACGCCGCGCGTGCCGCTTCGTTATCGTTCATGTCCGACAAAATGACACCACGCGACGAACCGCATCTGCGCGTTGCGCGGATTCTTGGCCAGCTGCTCGTCGGTGAAATCCAGCGCCTGTTTGGTGCGTCCGGCAGCGATCAGCTTCTTGACCTCCTCGAGAGGCGTCGCATCGTTTCGATCGATCGAGATGTCGCCGATCGGCGGCGGCGGTACAGGTTGCGCGTACGCCGCGCCGCCGACACCGAGTGCGATAGCCAAGACCAAGAAAAGCGAAACGCTGTTTGACATTGCAAGTGGATTGCGAAGCGATGCTTGGGTGCACGCTTGCTCGCTACACTGCGCGCGATTCTACAGCCGCTAATTGAGCGCGGATGGAGCAACAGTGCCCTTAGAGATCTACAACACGCTGTCACGAAGCAAGCAACCCTTGCAGCCAATTGTGCCCGGCCGCGTCGGCCTGTACGTGTGCGGAATGACCGTGTACGACTACTGCCACCTGGGGCATGCGCGCCTGTTCGTGGCGATGGACATGGCGCAGCGCTGGATGCGAGTTCTTGGCTTGGATGTCACGTACGTTCGAAACATTACCGATGTGGAAGACAAGATCATCAAGCGCGCCGCCGAAAACGGTGAAAACGTCAGCGAACTGACCGAGCGATTTATCCGCTACATGAACGAGGATTTTGCAGCGCTCGGATTGGCAGTCCCCGACGAGGAGCCGCGCGCCACCGATTACGTTCCGCAAATGCTGCGGCTGATCGAGGTGCTGCGCGAAAAGGATCTTGCCTATCAGGCGGACGATGGCGTCGACGGCGGGGATGTCAACTTTGCGGTACGCAAATTTCCCGGTTACGGAAAGCTGTCGGGTAAGTCGCTTGACGACTTGCGCGCCGGAGAGCGCGTCGCGATCGAGCGCAGCAAACGCGATCCGCTCGACTTCGTGCTGTGGAAGCAAGCCAAGCCTGCCGAGCCGTCGTGGCCATCGCCCTGGGGTGCCGGCAGACCTGGTTGGCATATCGAGTGCTCAGCGATGGCATGCGAAACGCTCGGCAAGACGTTCGATATTCACGGAGGGGGCCCGGATCTGATCTTTCCGCACCACGAGAACGAAATCGCGCAGAGCGAAGGTGCGCATGGAGTGCCGCTCGCCAATGTCTGGATGCATTGCGGCGCACTGCGCGTTGGCGACGCGAAGATGTCGAAGTCACTTGGCAACATGCTGACGATTCGCGAAGCGTTGAAGAAGTACGACGCCGAGGTATTGCGGTTTTTTCTGCTGCGACCGCACTACCGCAGCCAGATTGCTTTTACCGAAGGCCTGATCGTCGAAGCGCGTACGGCGTTGAGCCGCCTGTACACGGCGCTGCGCGATACGGCGCCGGACGAGCTGCCGGTCGACTGGGAAGAGCCGCACGCGCGTCGCTTCCACGACGCGATGAACGATGACTTCAACACTCCTATCGCGTTCGCTGCGCTGTTCGATCTCGCCGGCGAGATCAATCGAGGCAAATCAGCAAGGCTGGCGGGTCAGCTGCGCGCGCTGGGCAAGACGCTCGGACTTCTGCAGCAGGACCCCGAGCAGTTTCTGCGCGGTTCCGATGATGACATCGCCGGCATCGAGCTGCTGATCTCGGTCAGAGCAACCGCCAAGAAGGAGAAGAATTTCGACGAGGCCGATCGCGTGCGCAAGGTTTTGCTGGACAAAGGGATCGTGCTCGAAGACGGGCCCGGCGGAACGACGTGGCGTCGTCGGTAGGAGGGCTCGCGTCTGCGCCACTTCCGGCGCGCGTTGCAGGCGTGTCGCCGACCTACTGGCTGAGAGCGAAGCGCGCACTGGCGGTGAAGGACACGACGATGGCGACGATCATTGCGGCGCATCCGCGTGTCAAGCTGCAATCGCGCGGCGACGCGTTCGTGACGCTTGCACGTGCAATTGTCGGTCAGCAGATTTCGACCAAAGCTGCCGATGCAGTGTGGCGCCGGTTCTGTGTCGCGTGCGGCGAAACCTCTCCGAAGGCAATCCTTCGACGGCGGGCGACTACATTGCGCCGCTGCGGATTGTCCGATCGTAAGGTGGAGTACATCCGTGACCTCGCCGCCCACTTCGTCAGCGGCCGCGTCGATCCGTCGCGCTTCGGCGAGCAGGGCGACGAGGAAATCATTGCCGAGCTGATCGACATTCGGGGCATCGGGCGCTGGACCGCAGAGATGTTCCTGATTTTCAATTTGCTGCGTCCAAATGTGCTGCCGCTCGACGATTTGGGCTTGCTGAAAGCGGTCAGTGTCAATTATCTTGGCGGCGAGCCGGTGGTGGGCCGCGAGGGGCGGGCGCGCGTAGAAGAGCTTGCTGAGCTGTGGGCGCCGTGGCGCAGCGTTGCGACGTGGTATCTATGGCGTAGTCTTGATCCGATTCCAGTCACGTATTAAGAGAATGCAATAAGAATGGCAAAGACCACGTTTCTGGATTTTGAGCAGCCGATCTCCGAGCTCGAGGCGAAAATCGACGAGCTGCGGTTCGTTCAGGACGACTCTGCCGTCGACATCTCCGAAGAGATCGAGCGGCTGCAGCAAAAGAGCGATGGCCTGCTGAAAGAGATTTACGCAAAGCTATCGCCGTGGCAGGTGTCGCAGCTTGCGCGCCATCCGCAGCGCCCGTACACGCTCGATTACGTCAACGACATTTTCACGGACTTTCACGAGCTGCATGGCGATCGCTCGTTCTCGGATGACTTGTCGATCGTCGGCGGCATGGCGCGCTTCAACGGCCAGGCGGTGATGCTGCTCGGTCACCAGAAAGGTCGTGACACCAAGGAGCGAGCGCTGCGCAACTTTGGCATGAGCAAGCCCGAGGGATACCGCAAGGCGCTACGGCTGATGAAGCTAGCCGAGAAGTTTGGCTTGCCGTTGTTCACGTTCGTCGACACGCCCGGCGCCTATCCAGGTATCGATGCCGAAGAGCGGGGCCAGTCCGAGGCGATCGGCCACAACCTTTACGAGATGTCGCAGCTCAAGGTCCCGATCATCACGACGATCATCGGCGAAGGCGGGTCGGGGGGCGCACTGGCAATCGCCGTTGGTGACACCGTGTTGATGCTGCAATACGCAACGTACTCGGTGATCTCGCCCGAAGGATGCGCGTCGATTCTGTGGAAGAGCGCGGACAAGGCGCCCGATGCCGCCGAGGCGCTCGGCCTTACCGCGCACCGATTGAAAGCGCTGGGCGTGATCGACAAGATCATCGCCGAGCCACTGGGCGGCGCGCATCGCGATCCGAAGCAAATGGCGGTGATGCTGAAGCGCGCACTGGCCGACAGCCTGCGGCAGTTTCAGGGAATGAAAACAAAGGACCTGCTGGCGGCACGCCACGCGCGGCTGTTGGCATATGGCAAGTTCAAGAGCACGGTCGAAGAAAACTGATCCGCTCGAGCAGCAGCTGCTCGAAGTCGTGCGCGCCGCGGTCGCGCGTGCAGCGTCGCTGGCTCACGAGACGCGCTGCAAAAACTAGCGAGCCGCTGAAGCGTCAACTTCAGACACCTCCCCGCGCGCTAGCGGTTACCGTCGCGCTTGGCCTGAGCGGCGGACGCGACTCGATGGCGCTGCTCGATTTGCTGGCTCGCTTGGCAGCGACGCGCGGCACCGGCGTGCGTCGCGTCGTTGCCATCCACATTCACCACGGCCTGAGCCGCAATGCCGATGCGTGGCTCGCACACTGTGAAGTCGAATGCGCGCGGATGGGCGTGCCGCTGGTTACGCGGCGCGTCGAAGTCAAGCGGCGTGGCCGCGGCATCGAGGCCGCAGCGCGCGAAGTGAGGTACGCCGCGCTCGCGGACGCGGCGCGCGATGCCGGCGCACGCATCGTGGTGACGGCGCATCATCGCGACGATCGTCTCGAGACATTTCTATTGCAATGGATGCGCGGTGCGGGGCCCGATGGTCTCGCAGCATTTCCTGCTGTGCGTGCTTTTGGCAGAGATCTTCAATTGCTCCGGCCGCTGGTCGACATTGCGCGCACCGACATCGAGCGTTACGTTCAACTGCGTGCGCTCAGTTACGTAGACGACGACAGCAACGACGATGTTGCATTGTTGCGCAATGCAGTTCGGCGTGACGTTTTGCCGCGTCTCGATGCGCTGCGGCCCGGTTTCCGAGCCGCTGCTGCGCGTTCGGTCGACCTGGTCGCAGAAGCGGCGGAAGCGATGCGCTCGATGGCTGCGAGTGATTACGCTGCGTGTGCGGAGGATGCTCCCGAAGGAATGCTGCGGCTTGATCGGCTGTCTGCGTTGCCGGCTGCGCGGCAAACGGGCGCGTTACGTGCATGGCTGGCAGAGCAGGGCCTGCAGGCGCCAAGTCGGGCACGCCTGCTGGAAGTCCTCGATCAGGCGCGCAACGCACGCAGCGACGCAAAGCTGCTGGTGCGACTCGGGAGCCACGAAGTTCGTCGCTATCGAGGACTGTTGCTGTTGAAGCAGGCCGACGATGCGAGCCGAGACTCTCATGTGTTCACCTGGCGTGGCGAAGAGGAAGTCCCGCTGCCCAGTTGGGGCGGCGTATTGAGGTTTATCGTGGTTGATGGTGAAGGCTTCGATCCCGAGTGGTTGCGCGCAGTGCCGCTCGAAGTGCGGCCGCGCGGTGGCGGTGAGCGCTTCAAGCCGCACGCTGCACGGCCGTCGAAGACCCTGAAGCGCTTGTTTCAGGATGCGGGCATCGCCGAGTTCGAGCGCGGCAGACTGCCATTGCTTTGGCGCGACGGCGAGTTGATCTTCGTTGGCGGCCTCGGTGCCGATGTGCGCTTCACCGATCGCGACGGCGAGCGCATCGCGATCGAATGGGAACCCGACGCTTCGCTGCTCGAGGGCAATTCCTGAGCGGTGCGGATTGTCTCGTCGGCGCGGCTCCTATAATCGCGCGCCGCGACAGCCCCGATCGACATAACAACAATCAGCATGGCGCTCATCGTTCACAAATATGGCGGCACGTCGGTCGGCTCGGTCGAGCGCATCGGCAATGTGGCCAACCGGCTTGAGAAGTGGCACCGTGCCGGCCACAAATTGGTCGTCGTTGTCTCGGCGATGAGCGGAGAGACCGACCGGCTGATCGCTCTGGCGAAGAAGGTGCAGCAAAACCCGGATGCGCGCGAGCTCGACGTCGTCGCTTCGACCGGTGAACAGGTGACGGTTGGCTTGCTCGCAATGGCACTGCTGCAGCGGGGCCTCAAGGCAAAGAGTTATACCGGTGCGCAAGTTCACGTGCTGACAGATAGCGCTTTCAACAAAGCGCGGATTCTGAACATCGACGAGAAAAAGATTCGCGAGGATCTCGACGACGGCACGATCGTCGTTGTCGCCGGATTTCAGGGCGTTGACGAACGCGGCAACATCACGACGCTCGGTCGAGGCGGAACCGATACCTCCGCCGTCGCGCTCGCAGCCGCACTGAAAGCCGACGAGTGCCTGATTTACACCGACGTCGACGGCGTTTACACGACCGACCCGCGTATCGTTCCCGAAGCGCGCCGGATGCCGCGCATCACGTTCGAAGAAATGCTGGAGATGGCGAGTCTCGGCTCCAAGGTGCTGCAGTTGAGGTCGGTCGAGTTTGCCGGCAAGTACAAAGTGCCGCTGCGCGTGCTGTCGAGCTTGACCGATTCGGACATGCCGCTAGACGAAGAGGCGGCGTCGGGCACGTTGATTACGTTCGAGGAAGACATCCAGATGGAAAAAGCCATTATCTCCGGCGTCGCTTTCGCGCGCGACGAAGCGAAGATCACGCTGACCGAAGTTCCGGACCGTCCGGGGATTGCCTATCAGATCCTGGGGCCGATCGCCGAGGCGAATGTCGACGTGGACATGATCGTGCAGAACATCAGCGTCGACGGCACGACCGATTTTTCGTTTACCGTCCATCGCAACGAGTACGACAAGGCGATCCGTGTGCTGGAAAGCAATGTCAAAAATCAAATCGGCGCCAAGCGAATCGTCGGCGACCCGAAGATCGCAAAAGTTTCGATCGTGGGCATTGGTATGCGGTCGCATGTCGGCATCGCCAGTTTGATGTTTCGAACGCTGGCCGAAGAAGGCATCAACATGCAGATGATCTCGACCAGCGAGATCAAAATCTCGGTTGTCGTCGAAGACAAGTACATGGAGCTGGCGGTGCGCGCGCTGCACAAGGCGTTTGGACTCGAGCAGGTTCCGGCCTAACGGGATCATCACCGCGCGAACGAGATGAACGCGTCGTTCTGGGCACTCTTCGTATTCGTAACGCAAATGGCGGGCTGGTTTGCGGGGCGAATCGTTAGGAGCCGGTTGCCGCCCGAGCACCTGACGTCAAGCACGCGTGATGCGGTCGTGCTGGCAGCAGGCACCGTCGCTACGCTTGCAGCGCTTGTGCTTGGGCTGATGATCTCCAGTGCCAAGACTTCGTTCGATACCGACCGGGCGTCGGTCGTCGAAATCGCGACCAACATTTTGCTGATGGATCGGGCGCTGGCTCACTATGGGGACAACGCCAAGGTAGCGCGCGAAACGCTGCGCAGCCTGCTGCAGCGGGCGGTGGACACCGTTTCGGCCTCCGAGCTGCAGAGCAAAGCGGCCGATTCCGGGTCGCCGCTTCCGCTGACGGATCGGCTGCAGACGAGCCTGCTGGCGCTCGTACCTGCCAACGACGGACAACGCTGGGTGCAAACTCGTGCGCTAACGCTGAGTGCTGAACTCGAGCGAGCGCGCGTTCTGTTTGCGCGAACGCAGCGATGGCTCTATTCCAGTCGCGTTTCTAATCGTGCTGACCGCCTGGCTGGCGATGCTCTATCTGGCGTTTGCCATTTTTGCGCCAACCAACGCAACGGTAACCGCCACGGCGTGGGGCGGTGCACTGGCGTTATCGGCCGCGATTTTTCTGATCATCGAACTCGATACGCCTTTCCACGGCATGATCAGTCTCTCGGCCGAGCCGCTGGTCAAGACGCTCGAGCTGCTGGGTCGCTAAACGCAACGCTGTTTTGCCCGCACGCAACACCAAGTAAACTTGCGGCCCGATGCGGCATCGCGCTGACGATGTCATTCGTTTCCGGAGGCGTGGCCGAGTGGTCGAAGGCACTCCCCTGCTAAGGGAGCATGCGCGCAAAAACGTGCATCGACGGTTCGAATCCGTCCGCCTCCGCCATCACTTCAGGCACATCATTTGCGTTAAACGCGCAATGGCCGACGACCTTCAAAAGTATTGGACCAAACGCAACTTCGGGATTACTTCAGAGCCGAAGGGCGTCGTTACTCAGCCGGGCAAAGCGCTGAGCTTTCGTTATTCAAAAGCACGCAGCGCGGCGCCTTCACTACGACTTCCGTCTTGAGCTCGACGGAACGCTCAAGAGTTGGGCGGTACCTAAGGGTCCGAGTCTCGATCCTGCCGACAAGCGGATGGCGGTGCACGTCGAAGATCATCCGCTTGCGTACGCAACCTTCGAGGGCGTCATTCCGCCGGGCCAGTACGGCGCGGGCACTGTCATCGTGTGGGACCGAGGTACGTGGTTACCGGACGGAGACCCGCGCGAAGGGTATCGGCAGGGGAAACTCAAGTTCGAGTTGCAAGGTGAAAAACTGAATGGGCGCTGGACGCTGGTGCGGATGCGCGGTCGAGGCAACGAACGCCAAGAGCCTTGGCTGCTGATCAAGGAGCGCGACGAAACCGCGAGACCGGCGGCGGAGTACGACGTCACAGAGGCGCTGCCCGATAGCGTGAATGCGAACGGCGGAGCTCATGCTTCGCGCAAGGCCGCAAAGGAAAGCGTCACTCCCAAACAGAAAACAACAAGCCGAGATGTTGAGGCCGCGCCGCTTCCTGATGGCGCTCGACGCGCGAAACTTCCCCTCGCACTTGCGCCGCAACTGGCCACACTGGTCGACGCTGCACCGAGCCGGGGCGATTGGATCTATGAGATCAAGTTCGACGGCTATCGCGTGCTGGCACGTGTGGACGGTGACGACGTCAGACTTTTCACGCGCCGCGGTCACGACTGGACGTCGAAGCTGAAGCATCTTGCGCAGGCAGTTGCTGCACTGAGGCTGCCGAACGGTTGGATCGACGGCGAGATCGTTATCGAGGCCGGGCAAGGACGCACCGATTTTCAGGCACTGCAGAACGCTTTCGATACTGCTGCCACTGCGGACATTCATTACCTGGTGTTCGATCTCCCTTATTACGCCGATCACGATCTGCGCGACGTACCGCTACGTGAGCGCCGCAATCTGCTGCGACGACTGATGACGGCCAATGCTTCGGGGTATCTGAAGTTCAGCGAAGACTTCGAAGCAGATCCCGCTTCGCTGCTTGAGGCGGCGTGTCAGTTAAGACTCGAAGGTGTGATCGGAAAACGCGCGGATTCTCCGTACGTGTCGGCCCGCTCGCCGACATGGATCAAATTGAAGTGCACGCAACGACAGGAGTTCGTTATCGGCGGCTACACCGACCCTAAGGGCAGTCGCACAGGAATAGGCTCGCTGCTGTTGGGAGTGCATGACATGCAGGGCCGATTGATCTATGCGGGCAACGTCGGTACCGGTTTCGATCACAAGACGCTCAACGATCTGCACGCGAAATTGAGCGCATTGAAGACGTCGAAGCCGCCGTTTCATCAGCTTCCGACGGGAGTCAAGGGTCATTGGGTCAGCCCCAAGCTGGTGGCCGAAGTGTCATTCGGCGAGTGGACGCAGGATGGGCGGATAAGACATTCGGTTTTTCACGGGCTGCGAACAGACAAGTTGCCGGAGAAAATAACAAAAGAAGAGGCGGTCACAGTGGAGGACGAACCGGTGAAGCGCGCTGCGGTGAAGAGCAAGCCGATGAAGACCAAGCGAGTGACGAAGAGAGGCCGTGAAGGGCCGGCCTGCAAAAAGCCAGCCGGCGAAGCCAGCGCCCGCAACCGCGCTTGGCGTCAAGATCAGCCATGGCGAGCGCGTTGTCGACCCTAGTACCGGCCTAACCAAACTCGACATCGTGCGTTACTACGAGAGCATCGCCGACTACATGCTGCCGCATCTGAAGGGAAGGCCGACGTCCCTCGTGCGGGGACCGAGCGGCATCGGTGGTCAGCTGTTCTTTCAAAAGCACGTCGACACGTTGCGTATTCCGGGGATCAACGAGCTCGATCCTTCTTTTCTGCCTGGCCATCCACCGATGCTCGAGGTCGCGACTGCCACGGCACTCGTCCAGGCCGCGCAGCTCAATGTGATCGAGTTTCATACGTGGAACGCAACGATCAAGTCGATCGAGAATCCTGACCGGATATTGTTTGATCTCGATCCCGGCGAAGGTGTGGTGTGGCAGCAGGTGGTAGAGGGGACGATGCTGACGAAGGCTTTTCTCGATGAGTTGAAGCTGAAGTCTTTCTTGAAAACGAGCGGCGGAAAAGGCTTGCACGTCGTCGTTCCGCTAAGCCCGGTTGCGAACTGGGATGAGGTCAAAGACTTTTCAGAGGCGATCGTCGTTCATCTTGCGCGTACCGTGCCGCAGCGCTTCGTTGCCAAGAGCGGCCCAAGGAATCGCGTCGGCAAGATTTTCATCGACTATCTGCGCAACAGCCGCGGAGCGACGACAGCGGCGGCGTTCTCGGCACGCGCTCGCCCGGGCCTGGGCGTCTCGATGCCGTTGTCGTGGGACGAACTCGAGGGCTTGAAGAGCGCCAGCCAGTGGAATATTACAAACGCGCTCAGCCGTCTCAAAAAACAACGGATCGATCCGTGGCAGGATTACAGGCGCACACGCCAGACAATCAAACGCGCGGCGCAAATACTTTCGGCCGCTTGAAAGGGGACATAGATGGCAACCGCACTGAACAAAGAACTGAAGCGCGAGGTCATGATCAAGGACAAGCCGTTTACGCTGACGCTTGGGCCGACGGGGTTGAAGCTGACGCAGAAGGGGCACCGCAACGGCATTGATCTGAAGTGGGAAGACATCGTGGGCGGTGACGCCGCACTTGCTGCGGCGCTGAACGCATCGGTCCATCGCGATACGTAGCCTCGCGCAGTGATAAACTCCGCGCCCTTGCGCCCGTAGCTCAGTTGGATAGAGTACTTGGCTACGAACCAAGGGGTCGTGGGTTCGAATCCTGCCGGGCGCGCCAAATATTCAAGGGCTTGCGATTGCTGCAAGCCCTTTTCTTTTCGCTTCGCTAAACGACGCGACGTGGCCCGACCTACAGGTCGGCAGCATCGGTTTTGGTACGAATCATGCTTTGTGCCCTCTACTACAACCAAGAGAGGGACCGATCAATGAAACATGCGATTTTTGCAGCAGCAACCGTTGCCGCCACGTTTGGATTGGGTGCCTGTCAAAGAACTGAAAAGACGGAGACCGTTGTGCAGCCGGTACCGGTTCCGACTCCAGCACCAGCACCTGCGCCGCCGGTAGTTACTGTTCCGACTCCCGTTCCTGGCCCTCCTGGACCTGCAGGCGCTCCTGGTGCCCCCGGCCCCGAAGGAGCTCCGGGAAAATCGGGTAGCACCGTTGTAGTCGTTCCGCCGGCGGAAGAACAGAAGAAATAGCAAAGCTTTTTCACAAGTCGCGCCCGTCCCTTGGTGGGGCGGACGCGCTGTCTTTTGGCGGCTCGATTGTTGAGCCGTATCGTTGGCGGCTGCAAATTCGTTGTGTTGCTTTGGCTCGTCAGAGAGAACGTCGACTATGCATTAGCATCGGTTGATGAGGTGGAAGGATTGCCACCGGCTCACTACAGCGAAACAACATGACGGCCATCAGGCGCTGATCGAAACGTGAACAAACTCAGCTTGGTGCGTTCTTGCCGAATCTAGTCGCGCCGCACGGAGGTGCGCTGAAGCCGCGCATGCTTACTGGCGAGCTTCTCGCAGCCGCGCGTGCGCGTGCGAAAACGCTTCCCACAATTCGTGTCAGTTCGCGCGAGAAGGGCGACCTGATCATGCTAGGGATCGGCGGCTTCACTCCGCTCGACGGTTTCATGACGCGCGCCGACTGGCAAGGAGTGTGCGATGACTTTCGCATGGCCAATGGCCTTTTCTGGCCGATTCCAATCACGTTGTCGGTGGATACGACGGCTGCCGATTCAATCGGAATTGGTGACGACATCGCACTGGCTGGTGAAGACGGCGATGTACTCGCAGTGATGAAGGTTTCGGAGAAGTACTCGATCGACAAAGCTCACGAGTGCTTGTCCGTGTTCCGAACTACGGACCTCGATCATCCGGGCGTGAAAATGGTGATGCAGCAGGGAGACGTGAATCTCGCGGGTCCGGTGCAAGTGCTTTCCGATGGCGGCTTCAAGGCGAAATACGGCGCGTTGTTCATGACGCCTCTCGAGACTCGCAACGAATTCGAGCGGCTGGGTTGGTCGCGCGTCGCTGCGTTCCAGACACGCAACCCGATGCATCGTTCGCACGAGTACCTGGCCAAGATCGCAATCGAGGTTTGCGACGGCGTCCTGGTGCACTCGCTGCTCGGCAATGTGAAGGCAGGTGACATTCCGGCCGAGGTGCGCACTCGTGCGATCGCCGCGTTGATCGAAAAGTATTTTCGTGCTGGCACCGTGGTGCAGGCCGGCTACCCGCTGGACATGCGCTACGCGGGGCCGCGTGAAGCGCTGCTGCACGCGCTGTTTCGCCAGAATTACGGCTGCTCACACTTGATCGTCGGGCGCGATCACGCGGGCGTTGGGAAATACTACGGCCCATTTGATGCACACCGCATCTTCGACGAGATCCCACCCGGTTCACTAGAGACGCAACCGCTGAAGATCGATATTGCATTCTGGTGCTATGCGTGCGGAGGGATGGCGTCGGGCCGCACCTGTCCGCACAGCGAAGAGGATCAGCTGCAGGTGTCTGGCACGCAACTGCGTAAATGGCTATCCGAAGGCAGCGCGGTGCCGCCGGAGTTTTCGCGGCCAGAGGTTCTAGAAATTCTCCGCGAACACTACGCGCATCCCGCGGCGTACTCGTAAGCTAAGCGGAGGCAGCCGAAACCTCACGCGTGCCCCCGTCAGCGGCGAACGCACTCTCGTCTTGCATAGCCGCCAGCCGCTCCTTCGCAAACTGAACGAAGCTGTTGATAAGACTGGAATGAAACCTTTCCTTCGGATACACCACCGACAAGTTGCGTATCAAGCGCGGTGAAAGAGGTACGCGTACCAATTCTCCAAGGCGAACCTCCTTGGTCACTGTCGCACGTGACATGATTGCAAAGCCTAAGCCAGTTGCTGCCAAACCCTTCAGCGCTTCAGGGCTGCCCGCTTCCATCACGACCTGAAGCGAGTCGGGCACAAGGCCGGCCTTTTGCAGGTAGTGGTCGATGACTTCACGCGTTCCCGAGCCCACCTCGCGGCTGATGTACGCGTGTTCCAGCAGCGACTGCGGCGTCGCGCGCGTCTGCTTCGCCAGCGAATGCGATGGTGCGCAAACGACCTGGAGCTCATCTTCACAACACACATCGGCGCCCAGCGTTGGCAAGTGAGAATCGCCCTCTATGAAACCAACATCAAGACTTCGCTCGGCGATTCGTGCCTGTACCCCTTCCGAGTTGGCAACGAAGAGCCGCGTAACGACCGCCGGATAACGTACCTTGAATGCGCCGAGAATCTGAGGCAGCAGGAAGTCGGCGATGGTCGTGCTCGCGCCAATCAACAGCGGGCCGGCGAAATGTCCGCTCAACTCCTTCATGCGGGAGTCAAGCTCTGCGGAGAGAGCAAGAATTCGATCCGCGTACTCGAGCGCAATCGTTCCGGCGAAGGTGAGAGTGATACGGCCCTGCGCGCGATCAAAAAGGCGCGTGTTCAGCTCCTCCTCCAACTGCCTGATCTGAAAAGTGACGGCGGGCTGCGTCATGGAAAGTGCCTCTGCCGCCCTAGTGAACGACAGGTGCTTCGCCACGGCATTGAAAACCTGGAGTCTTCGATCCGACACGAGGGCAACCGCTCTTCAAGTGGCCGCACTGCACTGCGGCACCGCGCGCATCATACTGGTCTTATCGTGCGCACTTGCTACCCATCGCGATGTGCCACGTGTGCGCGCAATATGAGTGATGTCTTATAGACGGATAAACGAGTTGAATTGGCGGACATGCGAAGTGCGTGGCACATTCGAGCATCCGTTGCGAACGTGAACCCCGCATTCGAGCGGGCCGTTTTTGCGAGGAAGCCTCGTTAGCAAGGCCTAAGAGAGGGAAGACTCCATGCTAAGTATCAATCCATTCGCCGTCGCGGGCGCGTCGTTGCCTGCCGGCTTCCTGCAAGGCTTCCTGGTCGTGATGGCCCTTGCTGTGGTGATAGGGACGCTGTTCGACGTCATCCACAAGGGCAGCGCAGGTTATTTCTTCACCAACATGCGCACGTCAAGGGCGAAGGGCCGCAAGCTGAGCGGCGGCGAGCTCGCCTCTATCGCCGTGCAGACCGCGGTAGTCGACGTGCTCGCTTCGGGAGAGTTCTGTAACCCGAAACGCAGGGTGGCGCACCTGCTCGGCATGTATGGGTTCATTCTCTATCTGGTGGCCACTGCGGTTATGGTGTTCCGCTATCCCGCTGGCGCGACAGCCACGCCGCAGATCTGGCCCATGCTCTGGTGGATCGGCGCCCTGATGGTGCTGGTTGGCGGCTACTGGTTCTGGTTCTTCATCCGCGTTGACGTCACCTCCGAAGGCCGCTCGCCATTCCGCCTGACGAAGGCGGACCTCTTCGTTCTGTCATTGCTGGTGAGCGTGACTCTCGCGGTCGCGTGGGCCGCCATGGGCGCTGGCGTGGGCGTGCTCTTCTGGCTCTACATCCTTGCGACCATCGTGCTCTTTGTCGGCGTGCCGTGGTCGAAATTCGCTCACATGTTCTTCAAGCCGGCGGCAGCCTTCGAAAAGCGGGTATCCAAGGCCGACGGCACGGCCGAGAACCTGCCGACGCAGACGCGTGACGATCCGGAGCAACGAAAGCGGCATTCCATGGAACTGTTGCGGGACGCTCCGATGGACATGGGACTCGGCATCAAGCGCGAGGCCCCACGTCACTATTGAAAAAAGAAAACAGAAAACAATTTCATCAAGAACCGCTCAGGGAGACACTCATGCCTACCTTCGTCTACATGACGAGGTGCGACGGATGCGGACACTGCGTCGACATCTGTCCATCGGACATCATGCACATCGACGAGACGTATCGTCGCGCTTACAACATCGAACCGAACATGTGCTGGGAGTGCTATTCCTGCGTGAAGGCTTGTCCCCAGAATGCGATCGATGTCCGCGGATATGCGGATTTCGCGCCGCTCGGTCACAGCGTTCGAGTCGATCGCGACGAACGCAAAGGCACGATCGCGTGGAAGATCAAGTTCCGAAACGGCACGGAGAAAAACTTTCTGTCTCCGATTACGACGAAGCCGTGGGGGACCGCGATCCCCAAGCTCGCCGATGTTCCCGCGCCCACCAAGGAGATGCGCGACAGCCAACTCCTCTACAACGAGCCGAAATGGATCCGCATGGATGAGGGCGGCTTGCGCACGCTCAAGGACGCCGGCCTCAAGCTGAAGCAGGGCGTGTACTACTGATGGCCTACCAAACGATCATCGAAGACAACATCGACATTCTCGTCGTCGGTGCCGGTCTTGGCGGCACGGGTGCCGCCTGGGAGGCCAGGTTCTGGGGGCAGGACAAGAAGATCGTCATTGCCGAGAAGGCAAACATCGATCGGTCCGGTGCAGTGGCTCAGGGGCTATACGCAATCAACTGCTACATGGGGACCCGCTGGGGCGAGAACAATCCCGAAGACCATGTCCGTTACGCCCGCATCGACCTGATGGGACTCGTTCGCGAAGACCTGCTGTTCGACATGGCACGTCACGTCGACTCCACCGTGCATCAGTTCGAAGAATGGGGCCTGCCGATCATGAAGGACCCGAAGACCGGGCGCTATCTGCGTGAAGGTCGATGGCAGATCATGATTCACGGCGAGTCGTATAAGCCCATCGTGGCCGAGGCGGCCAAGAAATCGGCTGACAAGGTCTTCAACCGCATCTGCGTCACGCACCTGCTGATGGATGAAGCCAAGCCGGATCGAGTTGCAGGTGCCGTCGGCTTCAACGTCCGCACGGGCAACTACCACGTCTTCAAGTCCAAGGCCGTCATCTGCGGCGCGGGCGGCGCCTCCAACATCTTCAAGACACGCTCCACGGGCGAAGGTGCCGGGCGCACCTGGTATGCGCCGTGGTCGTCCGCGTCGGCGTACGGACTCATGATCAACGCCGGCGCCAAGATGACGCAGATGGAAAATCGGATTGTGCTGGCCCGTTTCAAGGATGGTTACGGTCCGGTGGGCGCGTACTTCCTGCACCTGAAGACCTACACGCAGAACGCGCTGGGCGAAGAGTACGAATCCAAGTGGTTCCCCGCGCTGCAGAAAATGGTCGGCAAGGAATATCTCGATCCGGAAGTCTCGCACCTGACTCATCGGCCGATACCGACCTGCTTGCGCAACCATTGCATCATCAGCGAAGTGGCCGCCGGCCGCGGCCCCATACACATGGTGACCATGAAGGCGTTCCAGGACCCCCACCTGGAAGAGGTCGGCTGGGAGAACTTCCTGGGCATGACCGTGGGCCAGGCGGTTCTGTGGGCTGCCACCGACGTGGATCCCAAAAACGAGAATCCCGAGCTGACTACGTCTGAGCCCTATGTCATGGGGTCACATGCGACGTGCTCAGGTGCGTGGTGCTCCGGTCCAGAGGACGTTTCACCGCCCGAGTATTTCTGGGGCTACAACCGCATGACGACGATCGAAGGTCTTTTCGGCGCAGGTGATGCGGTCGGCGGCACGCCGCACGCGTTCTCATCGGGCTCGTTCACCGAGGGCCGTCTCGCCGCGAAGGCCGCCTGCAAGTACATCGACGACGGAAAGGGCGAAGGCATCGTCGTATCGGATTTGCAGATCGCGCGCCGCAGGAACGAGATCTACAGGCCCTTGCACCACTACAAAACCTACCGCAATGCGGTCGTGGCGGGCACCGTCAACCCGCACTACATCAATCCTCAGCAAGGCCTGGACCGCCTGCAGAAGCTGATGGATGAGTATTGCGGCGGCTATACCGTCGGTTACATGACCAACGAGAAGCTCCTGAACATCTGCCTCAAGAAGCTCAAGATCATGGAGGAAGATCTCGAGAGCCTGGCCGCGAAGGATCTTCACGAGCTGCTGCGTGCGTGGGAACTGAAGCACCGTCATCGAGCCGCGGAGTGCGTCACGCAACACACGCTGTTCCGCAAGGAAACGCGCTGGCCGGGGTACTACTACCGCGGCGACGTCATGAAGGTAGACGACGAGAACTGGCACGTGCTGACCGTGTCGCGTCGCGATCCAGAAACTGGTGAGTACGAGATGGAGAAGGCGCCTTGCTATCACCTGATTGCGGATGAGGAGCCGGCGACGATCGGCCACGCTACGCAACAGAAACTGACGGCGTGAACGTCGTCGAAAGCACTGATGAGGAGATACGTGCCATCGCCGATCCCACTGTGGCGCGATCTTCTCAAGGCCTCCAACGAAGGAAAGTACGCAGAGTTCGTCCAAAAGTTCGCCAAGTCGCTGGCGCTTACGATGAACGAGGTCGTCGTGAATCACCAGTTCGCCAATAGCGAGTTGGCCAGAAATCTCTCTGAACATGTCGACTATCTGGGCATCATTCGGCGCGGCGAACATGTGACGGTCCTTTACCGTCAACGGAGTACCAAGAAGCCCGGTGAATGGCTCGGCAGGCTTGTCCTCGGCTACGAAGATGGTGATATCAGGATTTTCGCGGCGTCGATTTTCTGAGCGAACGGACTCTGTTGCATGAGCGAAGAGATTCGGGACGGCAAGTTTGTCGAGCTCACCTACAAGGTGACCGACCGGAAAACCGGCCACGTTCTCAGCTGCGTCGAGTTTCCGTTAGGTTACGTTCACGGACACAATGAAATTCTGGCGCCTTCGGTCCACAGGGAACTGGAGGGTAAGTCCGCCGGCGACGTGACCGAAGTGCGGATCGACGGCAATCGCATCTTTGGGCCGAGGGACGAGTCGCTCGTGTTCACCGATCTTATCGAGAACGTGCCCGAAGAGTACCGTCAGGTCGGCACCGCCATCCTGATGCAGAACGACAGAGGTCAGACGCGCAGCTTCATCGTGACCCGAATCGACGGCGAAACGCTGACGGTCGACGGAAACAATCCGCTTTGCGGCAGGGAGGTCGTCTTCACGCTCGAGATAGTGACGGTGCGCAACGCGACCGACGAGGAGATGAAAGCCGGTGGAGCGGTGGGCGCCGCGCCGAAGATCGACCCGTCGATAATGACGCCGGTTTGAGCGGCGGTGACGACGCACTCTTTTCTGAGCTTAAGTTTACATCACGACAAATGGGGTGACTTTATGAGCGAGCAAAAACCGATCACCAAAGTTCCTGACGGCGTTACTCGCTTCTATACGACGCGTCAGATGCTGCCGAACGAAAAAGGGTTTGTCGGCTACGAGACAGTCTGGAAGCCGTTGCAGAAGGAAGTCCCCTACAAGACACCAAAGACGCCGTAGGATCGAGCACGGCGTCCTTCGCGTGGATGTTCTTGACAGACTATTCCAGCGGGCTCGCCAGCGGCCGCGCCGCATCGTGCTGCCGGAGGTCAACGACGAACGCATTATTGAAGCTGCGCGCAGGCTGAAAGACGAAGGGCTTGCGGAGCCGATCCTGCCTCTCGATCCGGAGTCGAACCCGCGGCTCGCCGCGTATGCCGAGCTGTATGGCAATGCAAAGGTCGCGCAGCGCGCTGTGCGCAAGCCGCTGCTGCATGCCGGCATGATGGTCAAGGCAGGCGATGCCGACGCGATGCTCGCCGGCGTCGCGCATCCGACGGCACGCGTAATCGAGGCCGGGCTGATGACGATCGGACTCGCAGAAGGCATCCGCACGCCTTCGAGCTTTTTCCTGATGATCCTGGACGAAAGGGTTCTGATCTATTCCGATTGCGCGGTCAACGTCGAGCCCGACGCCGAACAGCTCGCCGACATCGCGCTAGCTTCGGCGGCAAGCTGCCGCGCGCTGCTCGAAGAAGAGCCGCGCGTCGCGTTGCTTTCCTTTTCGACGAAGGGCAGCGCACGCCACGCGCGCACCGAGAAGGTCGTGCGCGCGCTAGAGATCGCTCGAGCACGCGACCCGCGACTTGCGATCGACGGCGAGTTGCAGGCCGACGCAGCGCTCGTCGATTCCATTGCAAAGATGAAGGTCAAGACCGAAAGCGCCGTGGCGGGGCGCGCCAACGTGCTGATATTCCCGGATCTCGACTCCGGCAACATCGCCTACAAGCTCACGCAGCACCTTGCCGGCGCGCGCGCCATCGGGCCGATCCTGCAGGGTTTCGCGCGCCCGATCAGCGACCTCTCGCGCGGCGCGAGCGTCGACGACATCGTCGCCGCGGCGGTGCTTCTCTCAGCGCAGATCTAAGGGGACGTACTCCCGCGGCTGCGGTCCGTTGTACAGCGTCAGCGGGCGGATCAGGATGTTGTTTTCCATCTGCTCGAGCACTTGCACTGTCCAGCCTGGCACGCGGCCGATGGCGAAGATCGGAACGAAGAGATCAGAGGGAATCCCGTTCAGGTAGTAGACGACGCCAGCGTAGAAGTCGACGTTGACGTTCACGCCGTGGCGCGCATAGCGCTCCATTGCCTTCACCAGCGCCTCAAGGATCTGGTACCACTTCGGCTGGCCCATCTCGCGCGAGAGCTTCTCGACGCCCGCGCGCATATGGCGCGCGCGCGGATCCTCGGCGCGATAGACGCGGTGCCCAAAGCCCATCACCGGCTCCTTGTTCGCGCGCTTACGCCGCACGTACTCGGCAGCGTTGGCGGCGTCACCGATCTCCTGCGCCATGTTCATCACGTTCTCCGCCGCGCCGCCGTGCGCCGGGCCCGACAGCGCGGCGATCGCCGCCGTGATCGCGGCGTGCAGGTTGGCTTCCGTGCCCGCTACGACTCGAGCGGTGAACGACGACGCGTTCGAGCCGTGCTCGGCGTGCAGGATCATGTCGGTGTCCATCAGCCGCTCGGCGTCCGCGCTCGGCGCCGTGCCCTTCAGCATGTAGAGGAAATTCGCGGCGTGTCCGAGCGCCGGGTCGGGCTCCACCGGCACGCGGCCGTTGCGGATGTGCTCGTGCGCTGCGACGATCATCGGCACCTGCGAAGCGAGCCGCACGCCTTTGCGCACGATCGCCTGCGGCGAGTTGTCGGCCACGTCGGGATCGAAGGCAGCGAGCGCCGACACGGCGGTACGCAGCACATCCATCGGATGCGCGTTTTTTGTAATTTCAATGAGTTTGTTGATCTCAGGAGGCAGCTTGCGCGCGGCTTTCAGGTCGGCGTCAAAGCGAGCGAGTTCCTCTTTGCCGGGCAACTCCCCGTTCAGCAGCAGGTAGCACGTCTCCTCGAAGGTCGAGCGCTCGGCGAGATCGTGAATCGAGTACCCGCGATAGCGCAACTCGCCGGCGCGCCCATCGATGTAACAGACGCGCGAGCGGTCAAAGTAGACGCCTGCAAGCCCGCGATGGATGTCGGTCTTCTGAGTGTCTTCGCTCATCCCTGAGTCTCCATCGAACCCTTCATCTCCGTTAACCTTCCGAAAGCGCACGACCGCCTCATCAGAGAGGCTCTGATGAGACTCGGAGTGCAACCAGCGTAAAGTAAAACCGCAGCGTCACCCAAGCGAGGATAACGATGACCGATATGAAGCAGCCTAACCGCACCGTCGCGCAAGGCGTACAGAGAATGACGCCGTCGGAGGCATTCGTCGAGACGATGGTGGCGCAGGGCGTGACCGATATTTTTGGCATCGTCGGGTCGGCGTACATGGACGCGCTCGACATCTTTCCGGCAGCCGGCATCAGGTTCATTCCGGTTGCGCACGAACAGGGCGCGGTGCACATGGCCGACGGCTATGCGCGCGTGTCGGGTCGCCACGGTGTGTGCATTGGTCAGAACGGTCCCGGCGTCACCAATTTTGTGACGGGTGTCGCTGCCGCGTACTGGGCGCATTCGCCGGTCGTGATGATCACGCCGGAAACCGGGTCGATGACGATGGGGCTGGGCGGTTTTCAGGAAACTGAGCAGCTGCCGATCTTTTCGAAGATCACCAAGTATCAGGGGCACGTGATGAACCCGAAGCGCATTGCGGAAATCACTGCCCGCTGCTTCGATCGAGCGCTGCTCGAAATGGGACCGACGCAATTGAATATTCCGCGCGACTTTTTCTACGGTGACATCGAAGTCGAGATTCCGCAGCCGATTCGCATCGGTCGTGGCGCGGGTGATGAAGCTGCGCTCGACGAAGCGGCGCGGATACTGGCCGAGGCGAAGTTTCCGGTCATTCTTGCCGGCGGCGGGGTGATATTCGCCGATGGCATGAAGGAAGCGATTGCACTGGCCGAGTTGCTGCATGCGCCGGTCGCGAACAGCTATCTGCACAATGACACGTTCCCGGCTTCGCATCCGCTGTGGTGCGGTCCGCTCGGTTATCAGGGGTCGAAGGCGGCGATGAAGCTGATCAGCCAGGCCGACGTCGTGCTCGCCCTCGGCTCGCGCCTCGGACCTTTCGGCACGCTGCCGCAATACGGCCTCGATTACTGGCCGAAGAACGCGAAGATCATCCAGATCGACATCGATGCCAAGATGCTGGGCCTGGTCAAGCCGATTTCGGTCGGCATCGCCGGTGACGCCAGCGCCGCCGCTGCCGCGTTGATGACGCCGCTGCAGGGCAGGACGCTCGCGTGTCAGCAGAACAAAGCAGAGCGCGATAGCAAGATCAAGGCTGAAAAATCAGCGTGGGAAACGGAGCTCGACAAGTGGACGCACGAGACTGATCCGTATTCGGTCGAGATCTCGAAGAACATCGAGTCTACATGCATCCGCGCCAGATGCTGCGCGAGCTGGAGCGCGCGATGCCGAAGCATGCGATGGTATCGACCGACATCGGCAACATCTGCTCGGTATCCAATTCGTACCTGCGCTTCGAGGAGCCGCGCTCGATGCTGGCGGCGATGAGCTTCGGCAACTGCGGCTACGCGTTTCCGGTTGCATGCGGCGCCAAGGTCGCGGCGCCGGATCGTCCGGCGATCGCTTACGTCGGTGACGGCGCGTGGGGTATCAGCCTGAACGAGCTGTTGACCTGCGCGCGCGAGAAGATCGGCGTCACGCGTCGTGCTGTTCAACAACGGTCAGTGGGGTGCTGAGAAGAAGAACCATGTCGACTTTTATTCGCAGCGCTATCAGGGTGTCGAGCTCGAGAACCCCAGCTGGGTCGCAGTGGCGAAGTCGTTTGGCTGCGAAGGAATTCTGGTCGACAAATTGTCCGACGTCGGACCGGCGCTGCAGCAGTCGGTGAAAAATCAGAGCGGAAGGCAAGACGACGGTGCTCGAGCTGATGGTCACCAAAGAACTGGGCGATCCGTTCCGACGCGACGCGCTGTCGAAGCCGGTGCGTCATCTGCAGAAATACAAGGAATATGTCTAACAGAACCAAGGAGACTTCGATGCAAGTTAACCGTCCTTTGCCGGGCCGGCGCCGGCTGTTTGCAGTTACCGCTGCTGCCGCAGCGAGTGCACTGTTGCCATCACTCGTGCGTGCGCAGGACAAGTATCCATCGCGTCCGATCGAGTTGATCGTTCCATGGGGTGCGGGTGGCGGCGCCGATCAGCTTGCACGCCGCGTTGGCAAACTGCTGGAGCCTGATCTGAAGACGTCGATACCGGTGATCAACGTAGCGGGCGCGACGGGAAACACCGGGATGACCAAGCTGTTGTCGGCCGCGCCTGACGGCTATTCGACGGCAATTTTGATCGGCGATACGCTGTCGACGATCGCCGGTGGCGGCCGCTGGAAGCTGGCCGACGTGGTGCCGCTCGGCGTGATGATCCGTCAACCGACCGGTCTGTACGTCAAAACGGACAGCAAGTACAAAACGTTTGAGGACTTGCTCGCCGATGCGCGCAACAACGAGGTCAAAGTCGCGATCCTCGGCTTCGGCAGCGCCGATGAAATCCTGATCAACCAGATCAACGCGAAGGGGGCGAAGCTGAGGATGGTGCCGTTCGCTTCGCCCGGCGAGCGCTATTCATCGATTCTCGGCGGCCACGCCGATGTGCTGGTCGAGCAGGCGGGTGATATTCGGTCGTTCCTGGACGGCAAGCAGATGCGGCCGCTGGTGTTCTTCGCCAGCGCGCCGGCACCGGGCTTTGCATCGGTACCGCTCGCGAAGGACAGTGGGTTTCCGATTGTCATCAACCAGTTTCGCTCGATCGTCGTACGCGCCGGCACCGATCCGAAGCAGGTCGCGACGTTGTCGGCCGCGCTGGAAAAAGTGGCGCGCTCGCCTGAGTTCGTCAAGTACCTCGAGGACGAGCTTGCCTACGCCGACAGTTTCATTCCGGCGGCCCAGGCCGGCGCGTTTCTCGAGCGCGAGTTGAAGTCGATCGAACAGAACGCGCCAAAGAAACAGTAGTGCTGTGACGCCGGCGCAACCACCGGCGAGGGACCGCATGAAAGAGCGCTTGCGGCTCGCGTTGCCGCACACCGTGCTGTTGCTGATCGCCGGATTGTTGTACTACGCGGCGTCGTTGATCGACACGTCCGGTGCCGGTGGCACGCGCATCGGTCCGGATTTCTGGCCGAAGGTCATCATCGGTGCGATGGCCGCACTATGCATCTACGAGATTGGCAAGCGACTGATCTCAGGCAACGCGCGCGATGCGGCAGGATTGATCGCAGGGCTGGACCGCGCCCCGCTCGAAATTGAAGGAGCACCGGCAACGGCGGAAACGCCAGTGACGACGGACGCACAGCCCGATCACCGCAGGCTCGCTGCGGGCTTGGTGTTGATTGCGGCCTTTGTCTTCGGTGTCACTTACGTTGGATTCTTCGTCGGCACTGCGCTATTCCTCGCCCTGTTCTCGTGGATCGGCGGCTACCGCCGCGCGTTGCCAGTGGCGCTCGTCAGCGTGATCGGCGCGTTCGTGCTGCTGGTGATCTTCATGCGCATCGCGTACATCTCGCTGCCGCTCGGCGTCGGCCCGTTCCAGCAGCTGTCCGTGCTGTTGCTGCGGCTGATCGGCGTTTAGCGCTCAAGTAAACGATGGACGTTCTCGTCAACCTGCTGCACGGCCTGATCAACATCTTCACTCCGGTGAACTTTGCGGTGATGGTGATTGGCTTGGTGCTCGGCATGCTGGTCGCGGTCCTGCCCGGCCTGACACTCGTGATGGGTGTCGTGCTAGCGCTGCCATTCACCTACAAGATGGGAGTCGAACCGGCGTTGATTCTGCTGACGGCGATGTATGCGTCGGGCACTTATGGTGGTGCGATCACGTCGATTCTGTTCCGCATTCCGGGCGAACCGATGGACGTGCCTTTGCTGTGGGACGGTTATGCGATGACGCGCCGCGGACAGGCAGCGAAGGCACTCGGCTACTCACTGATGGCAGCGTTAGTCGGTGGGCTCTTATCTGCTGTTGTGATGGTTGCGTTGTCGAAACCTGTCGCGAGTCTCGCGCTGAGTTTTTCGTCGCCCGAGTTTTTCGCGATCACTGCGTTCGGCCTGGCGAGCGTCGTCGCGCTCGGCGGAGGCTCGCTGGTCAATGCATTGATCAGCTTATGCATCGGGCTGTTGATCGCGAGCGTCGGCGTCGATGCAATCTACGGCGCCGAGCGGCTGGCGTTCGGAGTTCCGTTCCTGCAGGACGGTATCGAGTTTCTGCTGGTGATGGTCGGCGCCTACGGCATCGGTGAAGTGTTGACGCGGCTGCAGGTCGGTTTTGCGGCTGAGGGTAGCGAAACCACCGGCACCGCAACGCGATTCAAAACTGCGTTTCCGCGATTGGCGGAGCTGCTCGCGATCAAGGGTTCGTTCATGCGCGGCACGGCGACTGGCATCGCAGTCGGTATCGTGCCGGGCGCTGGAGCGACTGTATCGGCGTTTGTAGCGTACGGCATCGAAGGCCAGTTCGTTTCGAAGAGCAAAAGTGGCTACAAGCTCGGCGAAGGCGCGCCGGAAGGCATCGTCGCCGCTAAGTCGGCAGCGACCGCGTCGGTCGGTGGTGCGCTGGTTCCGTTGCTGACGATGGGAATCCCCGGCAGCGGCGCGACGGCGATCATGCTCGCCGCATTCTTGCTGCACGGAATTCAGCCCGGCCCGCAGGTGTTCATTTCGAGCACGGCGCTTATCTACACCGTGTTCGCAGCAGTGTTCGTCGGGGTGATCGGCATGTGCATTCTTGGCTACTTTGCGATCAAGCCATTGTGCAAGGTGCTGGATGCACCGGAAGCAGTGGTATCCGCTTTCGTTGTCGTGTTCTGCTTCATCGGCGCCTTTGCTGCGCGCAGTAACCTGTCTGATCTGTACGTGATTGCGATCTTCGGGCTCGTCGGATTCCTGTTCGAGCGCTTCAAGTTTCCGATCGCACCGTTGGTGCTCGGCACGATTCTCGGCCCGCTGACCGAAAATGCGTTCATGACGACGATGGTGAGCTTCAACAACGACTGGACGGTATTCTTCACGCGTCCGATCAGTGGCACGATCCTGGTGATCGCGATCATCGGGCTCGCGCTTCCGTTCCTGCGCACGATGTGGGGACGGTGGCGCGGGCAGCGCGAACGTACCTTGACGGCATAGCCATTTGCGGATGAATGAACTGAGCTCTCCAGGCCTAACGCCAGCGGCACGCAGCATCGACGAGCTCGTTGCACGTGCGCGCGCAGCTCAGAGGATCGCGAACGATTACGATCAGGAGCGCGTCGACGAGTTGGTCGCGGCTGCGGGCTGGGCGATCATCGAGCCGGCGCGCAATCGCGAGCTTGCCGAGCTTGCAGTCGCCGATACCGGCATCGGCAACGTCGACGACAAGATCCGCAAGAATCATCGCAAGACCTTTGGTCTGCTGCGCGATCTGAAGGGCGCGCGCAGCGTCGGCGTGATCTCTGAAGACCCAGCGCGTGGATTGATCGAGATCGCCCGACCCGTCGGCGTTGTCGCGGCAATCACCCCGTCGACCAATCCGGGAGCAACGCCGGCCAACAAGATCATCAACGCGCTGAAAGGCCGCAATGCGGTGATCGTGGCGCCGTCGCCAAAGGGCTGGACAACGTGCGCTCGCTTGATCGAATTCATCCATCAGCAGCTCGATCGAATTGTCGCGCCCCGTGACCTGGTGCAGATGCTGCCGGCGCCGGTGACCAAGGAGCTGACGCTCGAGTTGATGCGTCAGGCGGACCTGGTGGTGGCCACCGGGTCGCAGGCGAACGTACGCGCTGCCTACGCGAGCGGCACGCCAGCGTTTGGCGTGGGTGCCGGCAACGTCGCTGCGATCGTCGACGAGACGGCCGATCTGGCGACTGCTGCGGAGAAAATCCTGCGCTCGAAGACATTCGATAACGCTACTAGCTGCTCGTCAGAAAACAGCGTCGTATTGTCGATGCGATCTACACCGCGGCCATCAATGCATTCAAAACGCACGGCGCGGTCTTGGTAGCGCCTGAGGATAAGGCGCGGCTGCAGCAAACGATGTGGCCGGATGGCAAGCTGTCGTCGCAAGTGATCGGTCAATCAGCCACGACGATCGCCGAGCGCGCGGGACTAACGGCGGTCGCACGCCTGCAGCCACGCGCGCTGCTGGTCGAGGAAGCCAGCACAGGAGCTGAACACCCGTTTTCCGGCGAGAAACTCAGTCCGGTGCTGACCGTGTACCGCGCGCGTGACTTCGACGATGCGATGCAGATCGTCAAACGTATCTACGCATTTATCGGTGCTGGCCATTCGGTGGGCTTGCACACCGCGCGCAACGAGCGCGCTCTGGTGCTTGGCCAGCAGCTGCCTGTTTCGCGCGTGATCGTCAACCAGGTGCATTGCGTTGCGACCGGCGGCAGCTTCGACAACGGCTTGCCGTTTTCATTGTCGATGGGCTGCGGCACATGGGGACGCAACAACTTCTCCGACAATATGAACTATCGGCACTATCTGAACATCACGCGGGTGTCGACCACGATCCCGGAGGACGTGCCGGAGGAAGCAGACATCTTTGGCGATTACTTCGCGCGTTACGGCCGCGCCTGAGTTGCGCCCAATGCGCACGGTTCGCCAGTTGGTCGATGACCGCGCCGGCGCTGATCCGCGCGCCACATTTTTTATTGCGCCCCATACCGGTCGCTCGCTGACGTTCGGCGAGCTGCGTGATTCGTGCACCGCGGTCAGCGCGATGCTGAAGGCGCGCGGTCTTATGCCAGGCGACCACGTCTCCCTGGTGCTCGGAAACGGCATTCAAACGGTCCGTCTGTTGCTGGGAGCGATGTACGGCGGCTACTGCGTCAATCCGGTCAACTTGTTGTCGCAGCCGGAGCAGATGCATTACGTCATCGACCATGCGGATGCGCGCGTCGTATTCGCTGCGCCTGACTGGTGCGAGCGCGTGGGTGACTTGACGGCTGACATCGCACGGCCCGATGGATGTCATCGAAGTCGATCCCGATGGTGCTTCGCTTCCCGGCGAGGACGTCGGTGTCGGACAGCTGGCGCATCCGGTTGATCCGGCACCCGATGCACTGGCACTGCTGATGTACACGTCGGGCACGACCGGCAGGCCGAAGGGCGTGATGTTGACGCAAGCCAACCTTGCGGAAAATGCGCTGGCGATCAGCCGCGAGCATCGGCTTGAGCAGCGACCGATCGCGTGGCTGCTGTATTGCCGCTGTATCACATCAACGCGTTTGCGGTGACGATGCTCGCGCCGCTGGCTCACGGCGGCAGCCTGGTCATGCCGCCAAAATTTTCCGCTGCGGGCTTTTGGGAGATGGCGACTCGACCACGTTGCACGTGGCTCAACGTCGTGCCGACGATCATTTCGTATTTGCTCGAAGGCGAGGCGCCCGCAGCGTGAACAGATTGTCGCGAATCCGCTTTTGCCGCTCGGCTTCCGCTGCGTTGCCACCGGAACACCATCGCGCGTTCGAAGCGAAGTTCGGCATCGGCATCGTCGAGACGATGGGTCTCACCGAGACAGTGGCTCCAGCGTTCTCGAATCCGATCGAGCCGCAACTGCGCAAGATCGGATCGGTCGGGAGAGCCGTCGGGCTGCGAGGCGCGCGTGGTCGACGCCGACGGCGCACCGCTAGCCGATGGAACTGTCGGAGAGATCGTGATTCGCGGGCCGCAGGTCACGCCGGGCTATTACAAAAATGCGGAAGCGACTGCAGCCGCATTCTTTCCGCGACATGGTTGCGCAGCGGTGACCTCGGGTACCGCGACGCCGATGGTTTCTTTTTCGTCACCGGCCGCATCAAGGAACTGATCATCAAGGGTGGTGAAAACATCGCGCCGCGCGAGATCGACGAAGCGTTGTTGCGGCATCCGGCGGTGCTCGATGCCGCGGCGGTCGGGATTCCCGACCGGCACTACGGCCAGGACATCATGGCGTGCGTGGTCGTGCGCGATGGCCAGCACTGCTCGGAAGAAGAACTTGCGCGATTTTTGCAGTCGCGAGCTCGGGCGATACAAGACGCCGAAGATGATCCGCTTCGTCGACGATCTGCCGCGTGGCCCATCGGGCAAGGTGCAGCGCCTCAGCTGGCCCACTTGGAAGAGTAGCCCCGATGCTTCGCGCCTCCCCACTGCGGGGACGCGCGATGAGTGGAGCGGCTTCCGGCGCTCATCGACGCAGCGGTGTAATGCGGCTGCCCAATCGTTTGCCGATTTCGCGCTGGCTGCCTGAGTTGCGAAGCCCGGCGCGGTCGCGCGGATGCATTCGCGGACTTACGGGTGCAATCGTCGTGCTGCCACAGGGCGTTGCATTCGCGACACTCGCCGGCATGCCGCCCGAATATGGCCTGTACGGCGCGATGGTGCCGTGCATCGTGGCGGCGCTGTTCGGTTCGAGCCGCTTGATGGTGACCGGACCGGCCACCGCCATTTCGTTGACGACGTTGGCGCTTGATCGCGCCACTCGCAACGCCGGGTTCACCGCGCATATCATCGCACTGGTGCTGACGTTGACTTTTCTGGTCGGTGCCTTGCAACTGGCGCTTGGGTTGGCGCGTGCCGGCCGGCTGATCGATCTCGTGCCGCATTCGGTGATCGTCGGTTTCACTGCAGGTGCAGCGATCTTGATCATCAATAGCCAGATCGGTCCGTTCTTCGGGCTCGGTCTGGTGCGTGGCGCCAGCGTTATCGATAACGTTCGCGCGGCAGTGGGGAATGGCCGCAGCATTGCGCCAAGCTGCGCCGCTGATAGGACTGCTGACGATCGGCTGCGGTGTTCGTCTGGCAGCCGCTGAATCGATGGGTGCCGGCGATACTTGCCAGCGTTCTCGTTGGCTCGGTCGCTGCGTGGTTGCTCGCGCAGCAAGTGCCGCAGTGGCCAGCGATTGCCGACCGTGGAAGCGCTGCCCGGCGCGTTGCCGCCTCTGTCGATGCCCGATTTGTCGCTTGACACGGTGCGATGCTTGTTCGGCGCAACAATGGTGATGACACTGCTCGCGTTGACTGAAGCGGTCGCGATAGCGCGCGCGCTTCGCCGCGCTACGGCGACAAGCTCGACGGTAATCAGGAGTTCATCGGCCAGGGGCTCGCAAACCTCGCGGGTTCATTTTTCTCGTCCTACCCGGCCAGCGGTTCATTCAATCGCTCGGGTGTCAACGCCGTCTCCGGCGCGCGAACTCCTTTCGCTGCGATCTTTGCGGCATGTTTCTGATCGCCATTCTGTTTTTCGTTGCGCCTCTGGTGCGTTATCTGCCATTCGCGGTGATTGCAGCACTGCTGTTCCTGGTTGCCTGGGGACTGATCGACTTTCGCGAGATTGCGCGCATCTGGCGACGAAGAGCCGGCGCCAGCGCTGGCCGCTGCTGGTCACATTCATCGCGACGATCACGCTATCGCTCGAATGGGCGATTCTGCTGGGGATCACCGTGGCTTTGCTGGCGCAACGGTTTGCGCCGCGTGATGAACGGGACACAGACGCGGCTGCCTTACACCGCTAGGATGTAAGCGTTAGACGATGGATAAGAAATGATCCTGATCGGCAGATACCGGTCGCCATTCACGCGTCGTGTCGCCATATCACTCCGCCTTTTAGGAATCGTTTATGAACACCAGCCTACACGGCGTGGGCGAATTTAGAGCAAGTGCGTGCGGTGAATCCGGTAGGCAGAGTTCCGGCGCAGTCCTCGACTCGGGTGAAGCGCTCTTCGAAGCAGCGCGATTCTCGATTACATCGATCAAGTGGTGGACTCAGCGAGCTCTGATTCACCGAGCGAGCCCGAAGGTACCAGGTGCTGCGAATCACTACGTGTGCACTGGGTGTAACGGAAAAGTTGTTGCGGCTGTATACGAGAGACGATGAGGCCAGCCGAGAAAATCCATCGCCCATGGATCGAGCACAACGAGAACAGGCGCGGACCGGCTCGAAGGCTGGCAGCGCTCGAGCCTCGCGGGCCGCGGGTACCTCGCTGACGCAAGCAGACGTCACCACGATCGCTATGTACGACTTCACCGGACTATGAACTCGCCGCTTATCCTGACGGTGCGTTTCCAAGGCTGGATGCACTCGCAGTCCGGGCAGCAAGCTTTCCGCTTTCTGCGACACGCACCCCCGTTAACAGCGGCGATCAGCCCAGCCCTAATCTGGGCGAGACTCCTATACCCGCGCCGGACGCAACCAAACCCATGCCATGAGGCCGAGCGTCAGTCCATAAGCCAGGTACGTATACATAACCTCAGGTCGCATGATGGCCGTGTAGCCGAGCAGCACTGCCAAAGGAACCCATAGCGTTCGATCGGCGTCAGTTCTCGCCTGAAGTATCCATACAGGTAAATCGAACTTGTCGCTTGCACGATCAGCACTTCCGCCACCGCCCAGACCATCTTCCACGAAATGTTGGGAAACGCCATGATTTCGGGATTGAATACAAAGGCAAACGGGATGATGAAGGTCGTGGCAGCAAGCTTCATCGAATGCATCCCGGTTTCCCAGAAACCTGAACCCGATATTTTTGCCGCCGCGAGTACAGACTCGGCAACCGGCGGAGATAGCGTTGCGTAAACGGCAAAATAGAATGCGAAGTAATGCGCCTGCAGCGGGGCGATGCCAATCTGAATCATGAACGGGACCACTGCCAGCGCCGCAATCAGGTAAGCAACTGGCGTAGGCAAGCCGATCCCGAGAATGATCGACAGAACCGCCGCACCGATGCAGAAGGATGATCTGGCTGTCAGGCAAAATGCTAATCAGCCAGACGCCAAGCTTGCCCGAAAGGTTCGTCGTCTGAAATGCCTGGCCCAGCGGCCCGATGGCAATCAACAGAAGAGACAGCAAGCGAAACGAGCAGCAAGCCCTCTTCCAGCGCTGTTCTTCATGTCCTTCAGCTTCGGACGATAGGGACCCTGGAATACTGAAAGGACCAGCGCGACGACGATGCCGGCCATGCCCGCCACGGACGGCGAGAAGTAATTCACCAGCAAAACGATGACGGTCAACGAAGGAAATCACGAACGCCGGGATGAGCCGCCAGACGAGTCCTAGGTTCGCCGGCTCGTGCAGTCTGGGCAGGTCGTAACGCATCGCGTACACGACCACACCGATCGCCACGCCGGTCATATAAAGAATCCCGGCAAGACTGCGGCTTTGACAACCTCGATATAGGCGATGCCGAGGAAGCCGGCGATAAGGAACGCCGCCGAGCCCAGCACGGGAGGCATGATCTGGCCGGCGGTAGAGGCCGTTGCCTCGATCGCACCGGCCATCGGCGCGACTGTAGCCGCCCCGGATCATCAAGCGGGATCGTGAAACGTCCGCACAACACGACGTTCGAAACCGCCGTTCCCATCACGGCGGCGACCGCACCGCTACCGATGATTGCGGGCGCTGCAGCGCCCGCCTTTCATGCGTCCACCGGCCAATCGTCCGGCTTCGACGATCATCGGCATCATGCCCAAGCCGAAACAACGTGGTTGCGTAGATGACCAGGAAAAAAATGTCGTCGGACGCAGTCTGCGCAAACAGGAAAAACCCTTGCGTTACACCAAGCCCGATGTAGTTCATTACAAAGGCAGGCTCATACCCGGGATGTGAAAGCAGCGGGTGGTCAATGTACTGGCCGAAGAAAAAATAAACGATCGCCAGCGCGACGATGGTGGTCAGCGTCGGACCCCAGTGAATCAGCGTCAGCAACAAGACGCCGACCGTGAAAACTCCGCCCATCGCCATGTCGAAGCTGTCGAAAAATGGGCGCTGTCCTCTCGAGGCGATCGGCATTCAAGCGAATGAAAGCGGCACCTGCGATGGCCAGCACCGATCCGATGAGCGACAGCGCCCCCCTGATCCACAGCGATCGCGGGCACTTTGTCGGCAACAGCGTGAAGCTTTCGCGCTGCTTCCTCGCCGAGGATCAGGACGGCGGCACCTGCTTCCTCGTATCCTTCATCGCCAAATTTTTTCCCGAGGCGTTCTCCGATAAACACCTTGAACGACGCGAAGCAGGAAATGATCATCACGAACAAGACAAACGTGGAATAGTGCCGTGCCGAGCTCGACACCAGCCCGAACACCGCAATGCCGACATAAAGAATCATCAGTAACCCGACGACCAGCGTGAGGTTGTCGAAGATGCGATCCGGTTTTTCCAGCGCTGCAGCGTGACTTGATCCATTTACGCGCTCGAAACTGACAGTCCTGCGGGATCACGAGACGCCGATAGGACACTGGCCCGCGGTGTGCGGGCCGCTGTCCTCGAAGAAGATTATTTTGGATAGGTCATGGCGGGATAGTTCTTTGGCTCTGTCCCACCAGCCCAGCTCGACGAAAGCCTTCTTGGCGCCCGGATGGACGTTCTCATCCGAGAGGCCCGCCACCATCAGCTCGGGCGACCAGATCTTCCAGAGCGGGTGCAGCTCGCGCAGCTTCGGCGCCAATTTGGCCACCGCCATCACGATCTGGTAGGCACGTCGTCGGGGAAATCCGGCATGCACCGCCTTGTAGCCACGCACCAGACCGACCGGCAGCGGCTCAGTCTGCTTGGGCAGCGTTCCGGCCGGAATCACCGTGTGCATGAACGTGGTGCCCTACTTCTTGTTGATGCGATCGATCGGTCTCCTTGTCCACGCCGAGGTAGCGCAGCGGCTTGCCCGACGCCTCGAGCTGGCGCATCGGCCCGCCGATCATCCACTCCTTCTGGTTCGGCTCCATGCCGAACACGGTGACGCGCCGTCGGTCGAGCCGTCGATCAGCTGCTGGGTCAGCGCGGCGGGCGTCAGGTGGCGGATGTCGCTGTTGGCCGGCGTGATGCCGTAGGCCTCCAGCATCATGCGCGAGAACACGCCCCAGTCGCTCTGGCTGCGCAGCCCGAGCGAGATGCGCTTGCCCTTGAGGTCGGCGATCTTCTTGATATTCGGATCAAAGGTCACGAAGAACTTGCCCTGCGCCCACCAGGTCTCGCCGTAGAGCAGCTTGAACTGGATCGGCACGCGCTTCGGGCATGAACTCCTTCATCTCCGGCGTGCCGCCCCATTTCATCGCCAGCTGGATCAGCACGTCTTCGGTGCTGAAGACGAAGCGCTTCCAGTTTCGCTCTTGCCCCATCTCCCGGATGTTGTACATGTAGCCCGGGGTTTCCTGCGGCAGCAGCGTGACCGGTGATCCTTCCTTGATCATCTGCACCATCAGGATCGTGTCGCTCTCGGTCGGCCCGCAGCCTGCCGGGCAGAGCAGAAGCGGCACAGATACCTTGCTTTGGGCCGCAGCCGGCGTTGCCGCCAGCCCGGCCGCCAATGCCAAGACCCCGCCCATCACAACGGAATTGAATAGACGCTTTAGCATTCTGAGCTCCTTTCGATTGGTTACTTGCTTAGCTGTCACCTTGCTTCACTTTCTATATCCGCGTGTCGAGACTCAGCGCGTCAGATAACCACCGTCGACAACGATCGTTTCGCCAGTGACATAGCCGAGAACGTCGGATGCGAGCAGCGCAACGACGCGGGCAATATCGTCGGTGGATGCAAAGCGGCCGAGCGGGATTCGGCGAGTACGGCCTGCGGCGCTCTGGAGTGAGCAGCGAGTTCGTCATGCTGGTCTCCGCCACCCCGGCGCGATCGCGTTGACGTTGATCCCAACGGCGCCAGCTCGCGCGCCAGGCCCTTGGTCAGTGCGACGACGCCCGCCTTGGTCGTGCCATAAAGGACGTTGCCGAAAGAGCCACCGCCTTTCATCGCCGACACAGACGCAATGTTGACGATCTTGCCGTAGCGCTTCGACCATCGATGCCGAGCACGGCTTTGCAGCAGTAGTAGACGCCCGACAAGTTCACCCGGCAGACATCGTCCCAGTCTGCGATCGAAGCGTCGAGCACTGGGCCGGTTTTAAGAATTCCTGCGTTGTTAACGACGATGTCGATACGACCGCGCTCGCGCACGATCTGCTCGACCGCGGCGCCGCTTGGGGCGTTGCCAACATCCAGCGTCAGCGGAGCACCGCGCTCACCGAACTGCGTTGCAATCTTGTCGGCGGCGCCCGTTGCTGTCCGCCACGTACACACTGCAACCGTGCTCGAAGAGTGTGGCTGGCGATCGATGCACCGATTCCGCCGCCGGCTCCGGTGACCAGCGCGACCTTGCCGTCGAGCTTCAGATCCATCAGTCAATGGAGCGCAGCAAGTCCGAGGATCTGACGAGCTTCGGCAGCGGTAGCGGGGCGGCGGTCATAGCGCGCGCATGCGTCGGCGATCTTGCGCACGAGCTCTGCGTTGCTCGCCGCCAGTCGGTCAGGCTCGATGCGCAAGTTGTCTTCGAGACCGGTGCGGCAATGCCCGCCTGCCTCCAGGCACCATTGATTGACTTCCCATTGATGGCGGCCGATGCCGGCTGCTACCCACGTTGCATCGGGCAGCACGGCTGCGAGCTCGGAGCGCAGGAAGTCGAAGATCGAGCGGCGCGCCGGCATCGCGTTCGGCACGCCCAGCACGAACTGCACGTGCGGCCGTTCTTTGACCAGTCCCTTTTTCACCAGATTCGCGGCGTTGTACAGCATCGCAAGATCGAACACTTCGATTTCGGGCTTGACGTCGTTGTCGAGCATCGTGCGCGCGAGCCCTTCGACAAAGTCCGGCGCGTTTTCATAGATGCCGTTCGGAAATTGACCGAGCCAGTCGCAAGCGATGCCATGTCGGGCTTCAGGTAAAGCATCGCGCCGCGCTTTTGCTGCTCGCGGCCGCGGCCTCCGGTGGAGAACTGCACGATCATGCCGGGGCAATGCTTGCGCACGCCTTCCTGAACCCGGCCGTACAACTCGGGATCGGAGCCCGGCGATTCATCCGGGTTGCGCACATGAATGTGAACCAGCGCAGCGCCCGCCTCGAATGCTTCGTGCGTCGACTCGACTTGCTGCTCGGGCGTGACCGGCACTGCAGGGTTGTCTTTCTTGCGCGGCACCGCACCGGTGATCGCGACGGTGATGATGACGGGCTGTGTCATACAGGCATTTGCATCCATCCGCGCAGATAAGCGAACCGGCACTACGCGGCCTCTGCGAAGGTGGACTGCGCCTTCGCAGCCCGCATTTGCATCATTCGCCGCGCCTCTTCGGGGGTTGCGATCTCGCGGCCGAGCTCACGCGCCATGCGCACAGCACGCTCTACGAACTGTGCATTGCTCTGGGCCAGCACGCCGTGGTGGTAGTAAACGTTGTCTTCAAATCCGACCCGGATGTTGCCGCCCATCGCGAGGACCATCGCGCACAGCGGCATCTGGTGCTTGCCGATGCACACCACCTGCCAGCTGCAATCATCGGGCAGCGCATCGATCATCGTCATCAGGTTCTGAGGCGATGCCGGGATACCACCGTCGATGCCGATGACCATGCTGAAATGCATCGGACCCGTCACGACGCCTAGGTGCTTGAGCTTCATGATGTTGGCGATGTGGCTCAGGTCGTAGACCTCGAACTCGTTCTGGATGCCGCGCTCGTTGCAGCCCATGATGAACTGCGTGTTCCACGCCTTCGAGTTGTCGAACAGAAATTCAGTCTGCCGGTGCTGGAAGTGAAAAGTCCCCGCGTTGACAGTGAGCATGTCGGGTCTCGGATCGAGATCGAGCAGTGCCATGCGTTCGGCCTGCGTAAAGCCGTCGGCCGGCATGTCGCGTCCGCGCGTGTAACGCACGCCGATTCCATTGCCCACCTGAGTGATCATTCCAGGGCAGCGCTCGACTATGCCTCGCAGGATCTCCTGGTACACCGCCGGATCGGAAGTGGTCAGCCCACTCTTGTCACGGGCATGAATGTGCGCGATGGACGCGCCGGCGTCGTACGAATCCTTCATCGCCTGAACAATGTCTTTCGGCTGCTCGGGCAGCGCTGGATTCGCCTCTTTGCCGTGCAGGCCCCCCGTCGTCGCGACGGTAATGATGACTTTCTCAAGTCTGGTTACGTCCGGTTTCATGATCGTCTCCTTATGTCGAAAAAATTCGTTGCCGTCATGCCGCCATTTTTCCTGGTCGCGCAAACCCCTTTGCACGTGGCTGCGGTTGACTATTGATGCTTTCGGGCAGCAGCGTGGCCGCGATTTCGGCGGCGGCGGTCCGCATCGCGGGCAAGAAACTGTGTCCCTTTTTCAGCGTCATGCGTGGCGCCGGCCCATGCACGGCAATTGCCGCACACATTCGGCCTTGCGGATCGCGCACCGGCACCGCCATGCACACCGAACCGACGAGATACTCGCCGACATCGGTACCAACGCCGCCCACTCGAATCTTCGCCAACTCGCGTTCGAGCGCCGCGACATTAGTGTTTGTGCGATCGGTGTAGCGCGTGAGCGGTCCTGATCCAAGCAGTCGCCGCACCTGCGCTGGCGGCAGAGCGGAAAGCAGCAGTTTGCCGCTCGCGGTGCAATGCAGCGGCACGCGAGAGCCTGGGTCCATGTGCAGACGAACTCCGGCGGTAGTTTCAACGCGATCGAGGTACACGACTTCGCTGCCGTCGAGCATCGTGAAGTTGCACGTTTCGCCGATCGCCTCGACCAGGCGCGCCAGAATCGCTCTGCGCTCGCGCCGGTGCGGTGAGCGGGTCTGGACCGCCAGCGCCAGTGCGGAAAAGCGCGGGCCGACTACATAGCGCTTGTCGAGGACCTGTCGCTCGACCAAGCCACCGCGCATCAGCAGCCGCAGGATGCGATGTACGGTGGGCTTGGGCAACGCGCTGATGCGAGTCAGCTCCTCGAGCGTCAGCGATTCGTCCGATGTTGCGATGAGTTCGAGCACGGCGAATGCGCGCAGCGTCGATGAGGCTGCCGAATCGTCACCAGATGTCGCCGCTGGAAATTCCACTAAACGGAACGTCATGTTTCATTATTGCCGTATTTCCATTCGCCGTGCAAAGATGTGAAACCATCGGGGCGAGCGGCACAGCTGACGCACTAGCTGCGGAGATACAAGGTGGCCCACGAGCACCTTACGTACGACGACCTATTGCGTATTGTCGAATTGATTCAATCGACCGAGCATTTTTCAGAGTTCCGGTTAAAGGTTGGGGAAATCGAGATCGAGCTGCGTCACCGCAAGTCAGGAATGCCGGCGCCAATGTCACCGCCGTACGCGGCCAACGCCGCCATTGCCCCGACGGCTCTTCGCGGAGGAGCCGAGCCGCCGAATCCGCCAGCAGACGAAATGGCCAGAAGGCTCGCTGCTTGTTCGTTCCCCGATGATCGGTACGTTCTATTGCGCGCCGCAGCCGGGAGCATCGCCATTCGTAGAAGTTGGCCAGGTAGTCGAACCAAGTACAACGGTGTGCATCATCGAAGTGATGAAGTTGATGAACTCCGTCAGCGCTGATGCGCATGGGACCGTAGTTCAGATACTGGTCGACGATGGTGCTCAGGTGGAGGCAGGGCAGCCGCTGATTGCCCTGCAGCCGAGGAACGATCTGCAATGACCCAAGAACGCTTTGACTTCATTGACGTCACACTGCGCGACGCCCATCAGTGCCTGTGGGCGACACGCATGACCACGGCGATGATGACGCCCATTCTCGATTCGATCGACCGCGCCGGTTATGCCTACATCAACATTCTCGGCGGCGCCGTATTCGACGTCTGCGTGCGGTATCTGCACGAGAATCCGTGGGAACGCATCGGCCTGCTGTGCAAGCATCTCGCAACGCCGTGCGACGCGCTGACACGCGCTCAGAGCCTTTATACGTTCGAGCTTTTTCCGGACGACGTCGTTGCATGCAACTCGCATGTGCTGGCGCGGCGCGGCATAAAAGTGATGACTGTTTATGACGCGCTGAACGACAACCGCAACATCGAGTCATCGGTCCGTTCTGCGCACCTGGTGGGAATGAAGGTCAACGCAATGATGACTTACACGCTGTCGCCGGTGCACACGGATGCGTACTACGTGGAGCGAGCGCGTGAACTTGTTGCTCTGGCGGTCGACTTTATTTCAATCAAGGATCCGACCGGATTGTTGACACCCGAGCGCGGCCGGACACTGTTCCCGCTAGTCGTTCAGGCTGCTGGTCACATTCCGGTCCAGTTGCATTCGCATTGCCAATCAGGTCTTGCGCCGGAGGTCTACGAGACTGCGATAAACAGCGGCTTCCGGTATGGCTACACGGCAACGCAGCCGTTGGCCAATGGCGCGTCGCTGCCGGCGACCGAGGATGTTGTGGCACGAGCGCGCAGGCTCGGATACACGACGTCGATGAACGACGAAGCGCTCGCCGAAGTCGCCAGCTATTTTCATTGGGTCAGCGTGCGCGAAGGCAAACCACGCGGACAAGTATCGACGTACGACGCCGCTTTGTATGAGCATCAAGTTCCCGGCGGGATGATTTCAAACCTGCGCTCACAGCTAGCAGCAATGCGTCTGGAGCATCGGCTGCCGGAAATACTTGAAGAGGTGGCACAAGTACGACGTGACCTTGGGTATCCGATTCTCGTAAGCCCGTTTGCGCAGTATCTGGTGACGCAGGCGACGCTCAACGTAGTGCAGGGAGAACGCTACAAGACGATTCCTGATGAGATAAGAAACTACGCAAGCGGGTGGTACGGACGCCTAGCGGCACCTCTTTCTAGCGATTTTTTGGAACGCGCGAACATCGACCCGTCTGCCTTTGTCGCTGAAGCGCCAGCGCGTCGGATGGAACCTGCGATTCCCGGCCTGCGTGCACAGCTTGGTGCTTCCGCCACCGATGAAGACCTGCTGCTGAGGGCGTTTTACGGTCCCAAGCTGCTCGAACCGCTGCGGGATCCGACGCCGGAGTGCCGCTTCCGCACGACGCCCCTGACCGAACTCATCGGATTCCTCGCCAACCGCTCGGATATTGAGCACGCGCGGGTGCGGTTCGCCGGTACCGACATGACGATTTCTGCTTCGTGATGTATGCGCTGAACTGGCGGGACGTGTGGACGCCGCCACGCTGACTGCCGCTGCCGGGGTGGCGGCCATGGCAGGGATCGTGCGTGGCATCACAGGATTCGGCGGAGCGATGGTGGCGGCGCCTCCGCTGGCGTTGTTGCTGGGCCCTCACGTGGCCGTCCCCATCGTACTGGTGCTGGAGTCAGTTGTTGCGGCGCCGATGCTGGTGAAGACGCGGCGCGAAGTAGAACGAGGCGTGATCGGCCCCATCTTGATCGCGGCCTGCATAACCGTTCCGCTCGGCGCATTCCTATTAATAGTGGCCGAGCCGGAATTAATTCGCCGGGCAATCGCCGTCGCCGTGATCGTGTTTGCCATGCTGCTGCTGCGCGGCTGGCGCTCCAGCTATCAGCCACGCACCGCGATGTCGTTAGCGGTAGGAGCGATCAGCGGCTTGATGACGGGCGCGACCAGCATTGGCGGCCCTCCCGTCATTCTCTATTTGCTGTCCGGTCCGCATTCGGCCGAAACAACTCGTGCCAACCTTACTTTGTTCATTGCGGTGACCTCGCTGTTCGGTCTCGCGATGCTCGCGTTCTATGGACTTGCTGACGCGGCGGTCGCATGGACATCGTTGTGGCTGGCACCAACGTATTACCTAGGGTTACTTCTGGGGCAGCGTCTCTTCCTTCGATTTAGCGACGCACGCTTCCGTCAATTCACCTTGCTGCTGCTGATAGCAGTTGCGATCGGGATTCTGCTTGTCTAGGTAACAGTTTGTGCAACGCGCGAATGGTGCAGTTGCTGGCGGAATACGTTGACGCATGCAGCAACCACGACTACTGTCCAACGCAATTGCTTGAGGGTCGCACTTACGCGCAGGAGCAAATTTCCACCGCTGCGGCGTGACTCAATACGTGCCGACTCGGGTTGGCCATAACGACAGGGAGACATTGAATGACTAGAAATCGATGGAGTTTCATCAGCGCGGCCGTGGTTGCGATCGCCGTGGCGGTCGCTCCCGCTGCGTCTTTCGCGCAGGCAAAGACGACCAAGATTCGAGTGCAATCGGTCATTCCGACCTCGGCCGACGAAGTGACGATGCTGAAGGAGTTTGCTGCGGATGTGACCGCACTGACCGGCGGCTCGGTGACGTTCGAGGTCTTGCCGGCGGGTGCAGTTGTCGCCGTGAACGACACGCTCGACGCGGTCGACAAAGGCTTGATCGAAGCAGGCTTCGCGTGGACGCATTACTGGTCGGGCAAGCATCCGGCGGCTGCGCTGTTCGGTTCGCCCGCTGCAGGTGCGGGCGTGGGCATGGACAACTTCGCGTGGGTCTCGTGGTTTCTCTACGGCGGCGGCTCGCAACTGTACGACCAGTTGTGGAAAGAGATGAAGGTCAATGTCAAGGGATTCATCCTGCAGCCGGTCGGCCCTGAGGCACTCGGTTGGTTCAAGAATCCCATCAACTCGATGGCGGACTTTCGCAAGCTGCGCTTTCGCACGCCGCCCGGAATTCCGGGTCAGATCTATAACGACATCGGCGTTGCTTCGGTCGCAATGGGAGGAGGAGACATCCTTCCGGGCCTCGAAAAGGGCGTGATCGACGCAGCCGAGTGGTGCTGCCCGAAGCCCGACATGACATTCGGCTTCCACAAAGTGCTGAAGCACTATTACCTTGAGGGTCTGCACCAGGTCGTCGTTAACGCTGATCTGTACATCAACGGCGATGTGTGGCGCAAGCTGACGCCGCTGCAGCAGAAGGCGATAGAGGTTTCTGCAAATGCATCACTGATGAAGACGGTTGCCTATCGTATTCACGAGAACGGCATCGCGCTGAAAGAGCTCACCGAGAAGCACGGCGTCATCCTGCATGACACGCCGCCCGAGTACTTCAAGGAATACGGCGCCGCTGCGTTGAAGAACTTCGAAAAGAACGCGGCGACCAATCCGTTCTTCAAGAAGGTATGGGACAGTCAGAGAGCGTGGGCCGATACTGCGATTCCGTTCTGGGCTCGCGCGCAGAAAGCGAACGCAGCGATGGGCGGCGCCTACGCAGCTGAGCTGGCCAAGAAGAAGCCAGCCGCAGCACCCGCCGCAGCTCCAGCGGCGGCACCAGCAGCACCTGCGAAGAAGTAACGATTGGCGATGATGGGCCGCGAGGTCGCACTCGCGGTCCATTTTTATTGCCCCGAGCAACGTCAGGTGCTTCAAGCGACCAGAGGACGATGCAGCAAGAACACAATCTGACCGACGAGATGATCGCCGGCCGGCGGCCGGACTCGCACGACCACCTGCCCGAGGACATGCCGCGGTGGATGTCGCACACGATCGTCGCGATCGACACGTTTAGCCTATGGGTCGGACGCGCAGTGAGCTGGCTAACGCTGCCGCTGATGTTCGCTATGGCGTACGAGGTCTTCGCCCGCTACTTTTTCGTCGCCCCGACGGTATGGGCCTACGACATCAGCCGCATGATTTACGGCGCGATGTTCGTACTCGGTGCGGCATATGCGCTTTCCAAGGGCGTGCACATTCGCTCGGATTTTCTCTATCGAAAGTGGTCGGTTCAAACGCAGGGCCGGATCGACACGGCGCTGTATGTGTTCTGCTACTTCCCGGCGATGATCATATTCATGTGGGTCGCCTCGCAATGGGCCTGGACTTCGGTCGTGCGTGGTGAGCGTGGCACCGACACTGCGTTCATGCCGCTGCTCGGGCCGGTCAAGAGTGCGTTACCGATCGGCATCGCGTTCCTGATCGTGCAGGGTATTTCCGAGGTGTTGAAGAGTTGGCATGCCGCGCGCAAGGGGCAGTGGCCGATATGAGCCCGTGCTCCAGCTTGGCGGGCCTGGCCGCAGGCCGTAGGGTGCATCCATGAGCCCGGAAATGATCGGCTTCATCATGATCGCGGCGATGCTCGCGGGGATCTTCGTCGGGTTCCCGATCTCGTTCACGCTGATCTTCCTCGGGCTTGCGTTCGGCTACTGGGGGTTCGGCGAGCTCGTCTTCTACTTGATGACGTTGCAATTCAACGCAACGATGATGGAGCAGACACTCGCAGCGGTGCCGCTGTTTGTCTTCATGGGAATCATGATGGAGCAGGCGAACCTGATGGAACGTCTGTTCGACGCTGTGCAGAAGATGTTGTCACGTGTGCGCGGCTCGCTCTATCTGGCGGTGATGTTCGTCGCGACGATCTTCGCCGCCGCTACCGGCATCGTCGGTGCGTCAGTGACGATTCTGGGCATCATGGCCGGCAAGTCGATGATTCGCTCAGGCTATGACGTGAAGTTGTCCTCGGGCCTGATTGCTGCGGGCGGCACGCTCGGCATTCTGATACCGCCCTCGATCATGCTGGTGGTGATGGGTCCGGTGCTCGAAGTGCCTGTGACAACGCTGTTCGCAGCGGCGATCGTGCCCGGACTGCTGCTCGCGTTGATGTTCACCGGCTACGCAATGATCCGTTGCCTGATTAATCCTGCGCTCGGACCAGCGTTGCCCAAGGAAATGCAGCCGACCAGTATGCGCGAGGTTTGGCTGCAGTTCCTGCAGGGGTTGGTGCCACCCGCTGCATTGGTGTTGGCAGCGCTCGGCAGCATCGTGTTCGGGCTCGCGACACCGACCGAAGGTGCCGCGTGCGGCGCACTCGGAGCATTGCTGCTCACCGCCGCCTACCGGCGGCTCACCTGGCGGAACCTGAAGGACGCGCTGGTCAAGACGCTCGAGATTACGGTACTGATTCTGTTCCTGGTGGCGGCATCGAACTTTTTCGGCGCAGTGTTCGCGCGGTTGGGCACCCCGACGATGATCACTGAGGTGCTGCTCGGGTTCGATCTGAACCCGTACGTGATGCTCTTCATCATCATGGGGCTTATTTTTTTGTTGGGATGGCCGCTCGAATGGGTGCCGATCGTGCTGATCGTGGTCCCATTCTTGTTGCCACTAGTGCGCACCGCGGGGTTCGACCTCGCCTGGTTCGGCATCCTTGTCGCCGTTAACCTGCAAACTGCTTGGTTGTCGCCGCCGGTGGCGATGTCGGCCTATTTCTTGAAGGGCGTCGTGCCCGAGTGGGAACTCGGAGACATCTACAAGGGCATGCTGCAGTTCATGGGGTTGCAGCTTCTCGTACTGCTGCTGATCATTGCGTTTCCGCAAATCGCGTTGTGGATGCCAGAGTATCTATATGGAAAATGAACTATGGCAATCAGTTATCTAAAGAAGGCGGCCAAGACGCCGGCGACTGAGTCGGATGCGGCGCGCAGGGTCGTCGATGAAATGCTGGCGACGATTAAGCGCGAGGGCGAGGCCGCCGTTCGCGATTACGCGCAGAAACTCGACAACTGGAGCGGCGACATCGTCGTCAGCAGCGAGGAAATCGAACGCCGAACACACGACATCGAGCCGAGTATCAAGCGCGACATCGAGTTTGCGACAGCGCAGGTGCGCAGCTTCGCGCTCGCACAGCGTGAGTCAATGCATGAGTTTTCCGTCGAAGTGCAGCCGGGCCTCGTTGCCGGACAGCGCCTGATTCCGGTCAACGTGGCCGGCTGTTACGTGCCGACCGGCCGCTATGCGCACATTGCTTCCGCATACATGACGATCGCCACAGCCAAGGCGGCCGGTGTCCCGACGGTCATTGCGTGTTCTACGCCTTACAAGGGTGAAGGCATTCATCCGCACGTGCTGTATGCAATGAAGGTCGCGGGCGCGGATGTCGTAATGACGCTGGGTGGCGTGCAGGCGATCGCGACGCTCGCTCGAGGACTATTCACTGGAAAACCGGCCGACATCATCGTCGGCCCGGGCAACAAGTACGTTGCCGAGGCCAAGCGCGCGCTGTTCGGTGAGGTCGGCATCGACGTGTTTGCCGGACCTTCGGAGGTCGCCGTTATCGCCGACGACTCTGCAGATGCCGCCATCGTGGCGAGCGATCTCGTCGGCCAGGCGGAGCACGGGCACGAATCACCCGCATGGCTGTTCACCGATTCGCGCGCGATTGCCGAAGAAGTAATGCGACAGGTGCCGGCGCTGATCGAAGCGCTTCCCGCTGCGGCGCGAGACGCCGCCGGTTCGGCGTGGCGCGATTACGGCGAAGTCGTTTTATGTGGCAGTCGCGAGGAAGTCGCACAAGTGTCCGATCGTTATGCATCGGAACACCTGGAAGTGCATGCGAAGGATCTGGACTGGTGGCTCGCGAGACTTACCTGTTACGGCTCTCTGTTCTTGGGCGAGGAGACGACGGTCGCGTTTGGTGACAAGGCATCTGGTCCGAACCATGTGCTGCCGACGCGGGGCGCAGCGCGCTATTCAGGCGGACTATCAGTCCATAAATTCATAAAGACAGTAACGTGGCAGCGCATGACACGTGCGGCCAATCACACAATCGCTCCCACCACAGCGCGCATCTCTCGGCTAGAGGGAATGGAAGCGCACGCACGTACCGCTGACGATCGGCTCGCCAAGTATTTTCCCGACGAGCGCTTCGAGCTCGGCGCGCGCATCGAGTCGTGACGGCGCCCGCGCGCTTTGACCTCAACGGAGCGGTGGCCCTGGTGACGGGCGCAGGCTCAGGAATAGGACGAGAAATTGCAAGCGCATTAGCGGAGGCCGGCGCCGCGATTATCTTGGTCGGGCGCCGCACAGAACAGCTTGCGTCGGTACGACGCGAGATCGAGTCAGCCGGCGGCCGCGCAGCGACTCTGAGCGCTGATCTTTCAGATCGTGAGGCACTGTCGGTCGCCGCCAAGCAGGCGCCATCGTTCTTCGGTGTTCCTGACATTGTCGTGAACGCGGCGGGCATCAACATTCGCAAGCCGATTCTGGAAGTCAGTCCCGCCGACTGGGACGCCGTACTGGCGATCAATTTAGCTGCGCCGTTCTTCCTGTCGCAGGCGTTGGCGCCCGCGATGATCTCGAAGGGATGGGGACGCATCATCAACATCGCTTCGCTGCAGTCAGTGCGCGCGTTTCCGATGGGAGCAACCTATGGGGCTTCCAAAGGCGGACTGGCACAGCTGACACGCGCCCAGGCGGAAGCGTGGTCGCGCCACGGTGTTACTGCGAACGCGATCGCGCCGGGATTTTTCGCAACTGAGCTGACGGCACAAGTCGTCAGCGACTCCGCGCGCTGGCAGAAAATGGCCGACAGCACATTTGCCGGTCGCAATGGCGAGCTGTCCGATCTGCGCGGCACAGCGGTGTTTCTCGCCAGCCGTGCATCGGACTACGTTACGGGTCAGACGATTTTTGTGGACGGCGGATTCTCAGCCGGCTGACCCATGCAGGCTCGGCAAGATGTGCAATACGACTACATCGTTGTCGGTGCAGGCTCGGCCGGCTGCGTGCTGGCGGCGCGCTTATCCGAAGATCCGCAAACGCGAGTGCTGTCTGCTGGAAGCCGGACCTGCCGATCGATCGATCTGGATTCACCTGCCGATTGGTTATGGCAAGACGATGTGGGACAGCCGATACAACTGGTGCTTCCACACCGATCCCGAGCCGAGTATGAACGGACGCCGCATTTACTGGCCGCGCGGAAAGACGTTGGGCGGATCGAGCGCCATCAACGGACTCATCTACATCCGTGGGCAACGTGAGGACTATGACCAATGGCGTGCGCTCGGCAATGTCGGCTGGAGCTACGACGATGTGCTGCCGTACTTCATTCGCAACGAGTGCAACGAGCGCGGTTCCAGTCCATTTCACGGCGACAACGGACCGTTGAAGGTGTCCAATATTGCACACAGGCACGTGCTGATCGATGCATTCATCGACGGCGCAGCATCGCTCGGCATTCCCCGTAACGATGACTTCAATGGACCGACGCAGCATGGTGCTGGGTACTTTCAGCTGACCACTCACAACGGTTGGCGCAGCAGCGCGGCGACCGCGTATTTAAAGCCCGCGCGCCGTAGACCGAACCTGCGCATCGAGACAGGTGCGCATGCGACGCAACTCATGCTTGAAGGGCGGCGTGCGAGCGGTATCCGCTATCGGCAAAACGGTCGCGATTTGGAAGCGCGATGCTCACGCGAAGTGCTGCTGACGGCGGGCGCGCTGCAATCACCGCAGCTGTTGCAGCTATCCGGCATCGGTCCGGCCGGGCTGCTGACGGAACACGGGATCAATGTCGTGCATGACCTTCCCGGCGTTGGCGAGAACCTGCAGGACCATCTGCAGATTCGGCTGATCTACGAATGCACGCAGCCCATTACGACCAACGACGAGCTGCGTTCGCTGTTTGGGCGCATCAAGATCGGATTGCAATGGCTGATCGCACGGCGTGGTCCGCTCGCGATCGGCATCAATCAGGGCGGCTGCTTCATGCGGGCGCTGGCCGAGTCGGCGACGCCCGATATTCAGTTTCACGTTGCCACTTTGTCGGCCGATGTCGCCGGCGGTGCGGTGCATGCGATTTTCCGGGTTCACTCTGTCGATCTGCCAGCTGCGGCCCGCATCACGCGGCCGAGTTGCGATCCGCTCACCCGATCCGATGCAGCCGCCGTCGATGCGCCCGAATTATCTGACGGAGGAGATCGATCGCCGCACGACTGTCGCCGGTATGCGGGCGGCGCGCGCAATCGCGCAGTCGGCACCGATGCGTCCCTTCGTTGAGCGTGAAGTGCATCCCGGTTCTAAGGCGATCGACGATCCAGCGTTGCTCGAATTTGCCCGCAACAACGGCGCGACGATTTTTCATCCGTCATGCACGTGCAAGATGGGCAATGATCCGATGGCGGTCGTCGACGCGCGCTTGCGCGTGCACGGCATCGACGGTCTACGAGTGGTCGACTGCTCGATCATGCCGTTGCTGGTAAGCGGCAATACGAACGCTCCAGTGATGATGATTGCCGAGAAGGCTGTCGACATGATCCGCGAGGACGCGCGGCTGCGCTGAGCTAATCGAACCAAACCCGGCGCGTAACGACATCGGCCGCACGATCGCTCCATCAAGGTGTATGGTGTTCCGCACGGGTGCGGGTGAAAGCACGGATTGTGTTGGTGCCGATGGCCGATTTACTTTAAAGGGCTGTGATCGTCAGCGCGCAAGGGTTAAATTACTAGATGGATAGCGCTGGATCGTGGCCAACGTAACGCCGAGCTAGGTTGCTCCCCGTAATGTTGTTTTTGGCAAGGAGAACACCATGAACGCTGCACTTTATCGACTCGCAGGTATTGCCGCGCTGATAAGCGTGGCAGTCGTACCCGCTCCGGCGCTAGCGCAGAGCCAGAAGGTCCTCAAATTCATCCCACAGGCGGATCTGCGCATCCTCGATCCAATCAGCACCACGGCGTACATCACCCGCAATCACGGCTACATGGTGTACGACACGCTGTTTGCGATGGACGAGAAGTTTCAAGTCAAGCCGCAGATGGTCGACAAGTTCGACGTGAGCAAGGATCAGCTCACCTACACCTTCACCTTGCGCGACGGTCTCAAATTCCACGATGGTCAGCCGGTGCGATCAGCCGACTGCATCGCGTCGATCGATCGATGGAGCAAACGAGACGCGCTCGGCCAAAAGCTCGCTGAAGCGACCGAATCGTGGTCTGCAGTCGACGATAAGACCTTTCGCCTAAAGCTGAAGAAGCCTTTCCCACTTACGCTGGAAGCGCTCGCAAAGCCATCGTCGAACGTGCCTTTCATCATGCCCGAGCGAATTGCGAAGACCGATCCTTTCAAGAATATCGACGATCCGATCGGCTCCGGTCCTTTCAAATTCGTCAAAGCGGAATGGGTGCCTGGAAACAAAGTGGTGTACGTCAAGAACACCGACTATGTGCCCCGCAAGGAGCCGCCCTCCTGGGCATCGGGAGGCAAAGTGGTCAAGGTCGACCGAGTTGAGTGGATTTACATTCCTGATTCGGCCACGGCGGCGGCGGCGCTTAGCGCGGGCGAAGCCGATTGGTGGGAAAACCTGCCAGCAGATCTGATTCCGCTGCTTTCCCGAAACAAGAGCATCACAGTCAAGAATATTGACCCGATGGGTTCGATGGGAATGATCCGCTTTAACTTCCTGCACCCGCCCTTCAACAACGTCAAGATGCGCCAGGCGCTGCTGTATGCGATCAACCAGCCGGATTATGTGGTCGGTATTGCAGGCGACCCGAAGAACGGGAACCCGTGCTATTCCTATTTCACTTGCGGCACGCCGCTCGCATCCGAGGTTGCGGCAGACCCGCTGAAAGGCAAGCGCGATCTGGAGAAAGCGAAGCAACTTATCAAGGAGTCGGGCTACAAGGGCGAAAAAATCGTGATCATCGACGCGACCGACCAGCCGATGGTGCATGCGCAATCGCTGATAACGCTCGATTTGCTGAAGAAGCTCGGCCTCAATGCGGAAGTGCAAGCGGGAGACTGGGGTACGTTGATTACGCGTCGCGCGGTGAGAGAGCCTCCGGAAAAAGGCGGCTGGAATATCTTCCATACCTGGATCGTGGGACCTGACATGGTGAACCCCGCGGTAAATTTCCCGATCCGTGGCACCGGCGACAAAGCCTGGTTCGGGTGGCCGACCGATGCCAAGCTCGAAGAGCTGCGCGAAGCCTGGTTCAATGCGACCGATCAAGCCAGCTCCAAAAAGGCGGCAGACGCAGTGCAGGCGCGAGCGTACGAATTCGTACCGTTCATTACCACCGCGCAATTCATCCTTCCAACGGCGTATCGCTCGAACATCTCAGGGGTCATCATTGCGCCGATCGCGTTCCTCTGGAATGTTGAGAAGAAGTAAGGCGCTGGCACATCGGTGTTTGCGTATGTAGTACGCCGATTGTTCGCGACCATCGTCGTCATGGCGGTGGTCGCGTTCTTCGTCTTCTCACTGCTTTATCTGACGCCGGGCGATCCGGCTGCGGTGATCGCCGGTGACGCCGCCACCACCGACGACATCCGGCGCATTCGCGCCAACCTCGGCCTCGACGAGCCATTCCTGGTGCGCTTTGGCGGTTGGGTGTGGGGGCTTCTGCACGGCGATCTCGGTACGTCGATCTTCACTAACCTGCCGGTCACGCGCCTGATCGCGCAGCGAGTCGAGCCGACGGTGGCACTCACCTTGTGCACGCTGCTGGTAGCTGTAGCCGTCGCAGTACCGCTCGGAGTCATCGCAGCAGCCAGGGTCGGCACCTGGATCGATCGCAGCGTGATGGCATTTTCGGTGCTGGGGTTTTCGGTGCCGGTGTTCGTGCTGGCCTACATCCTGATCCTGACGTTTTCGATCGGGCTCGATTGGCTGCCCGTTCAAGGCTATCGAAACTTCGACGAGGGCGTCTGGGAATGGCTGCGGCACCTGATCCTTCCGAGCATCGCGCTGGGCACCGTGTACATGGCGCTGATCGCGCGCATCACGCGCGCCACGATGCTCGACGTGCTGGCGCAGGATTACGTGCGCACCGCGCAAGCGAAGGGACTTGCGCCGCACTCAGTGCTGGCGACGCATGCGCTCAGAAATGCCGCCGTTCCGATCATGACGATCGTCGGAATCGGCATTGCACTCCTGATCAGCGGCGCGATCGTCACTGAAACCGTTTTCGCCATACCCGGCATAGGCCGCCTGACGGTCGATGCGATCCTGCGGCGTGATTACCCAATCATTCAGGGTGTGATCCTGATCTTCTCCGCGACTTATGTGCTGATCAATCTCGCGGTCGATCTCTCCTACATGCTGTTCGACCCGCGGATTCGGTACTGAGATGTCTGCGCTCGTGCTTGACCCTCCGCGATCCTTGTCGCCGACCTGGCGGCGCTTGAAGGATGCACTGCGGCGTCATCCGACTGCGATCGTCGGCGCCCTGGTGCTGATGATCATGATCCTGATCGCGATATTTGCGCCCTGGCTCGGCACTACCGACCCGCAGGCGGTTGCCCCAATCAGGCGGTTGAAGCCGCCGTCGGCTGAGTTCTGGTTCGGTAGCGACATGCTCGGGCGCGATGTCTACAGTCGCGTCCTCTACGGCGCCCGCGTGTCGTTGCTAGTCGGACTCGCAGTCGCATTTTTCAGCACGCTCGTAGGGCTCGCAATCGGACTGGTGACCGGATACATCCGCTGGATCGATGCGATCGTGATGCGGATCATGGACGGGCTGATGTCGATACCGTCGGTGCTGCTCGCAATCGCGCTGATGGCGTTGACCACGGCGAGCATCCAAAACGTCGTGCTCGCGATCACGCTGGCGGAAGTACCGCGAGTCGTGCGGCTCGTGCGCAGTCTGGTTTTGAGTTTGCGCGAGCAGCCTTATGTTGAGGCGGCGATTGCGGCCGGCACGACCTTGCCGCGAATACTCGTGCGCCATATTCTGCCGAACACAGTCGCACCTCTCCTGGTACAGGCAACCTATGTCTGTGCTTCGGCGATGATCACCGAGGCGATCCTCTCGTTCATCGGAGCCGGCACACCGCCCAACATTCCAAGCTGGGGCAACATCATGGCGGAGGCGAGAAGTCTGTTTCAGATCGCCGGCTACCTGATCCTGTTTCCGGGGATCTTTCTTTCGTTGACCGTGCTTGCCGTGAATCTGCTGGGTGATGGCATGCGCGACGCGCTGGACCCGCGGCTGGCGCGGCGCCTATGAACGCGATGGCCACGCCGCTGCTCGAAGTCGAGGATCTGAAGACTTATTTTTTCACGCGCGATGGCGTGGTGCGCGCGGTCGACGGCGTGTCGTTCTCGGTATACCCGAGCGAGACCTTGGCGATCGTCGGCGAGTCTGGCTGCGGCAAGAGCGTCACTTCGCTTTCGATTTTGCGATTGATCGCATCGCCGCCCGGACGCATCGTGTCCGGCAAGGTCCGCTTCGAAGGACGCGACCTGCTGGACTTGTCGGAACGCGAGATGCGTGCGGTACGCGGCAACGAGATCTCGATGATCTTCCAGGAGCCGATGACCTCGCTCAATCCTGTGCTGACGATCGGCCGCCAAATCGCCGAATCTCTCGAACTGCACCGCGGACTCTCAACTCACGCAGCGACGCAGCGCGCGATCGCGATGCTTCGACTCGTCAACATGCCTGAGCCCGAGCGGCGCGTTACCCAGTACCCGCACCAGTTGTCGGGCGGCATGCGCCAGCGTGTAATGATCGCGATGGCGCTTGCGTGCGACCCGCGCCTGTTGATTGCTGACGAGCCGACGACCGCACTCGACGTGACGATCCAGGCGCAGATACTCGACCTAATGCGCGCGCTCAAGGACAAAACCGGCGCTGCGATTGTGCTGATAACTCACGATCTCGGGGTCGTCGCCGAGATGGCGCAGAGAGTTGTCGTGATGTACGCCGGTCGCAAGGTGGAGGAGGCGCCGGTTGCACAGCTGTTCGCGCAACCGCGGCATCCGTATACGCAGGGACTCTTGAACTCGATCCCGCGGTTGAAACAGAAACGCACCGGCGCAAGCGCACGACTCGCCGAGATTCCAGGAATGGTGCCATCGCTGATGCAGGAACCGACAGGCTGCATCTTCGAGCCACGCTGCGCCTATGCGACCGAGCGCTGCCGTGTCGAATACCCGCCGTTCGAAGCCAAAGCGGCCGGTCATTTTGCCGCCTGCTGGGAGTCGGATCGTGTTGCAGAGATCGTGAGATGAGCGCATCTACTCCAGCACTGTTGCAAGTGTCGAACCTCACCAAGCACTTTCCTGTCAGGAAAGGCGTGTTCTCGCGCGTCAGCGGCCAGGTGCACGCGGTCGACGACATCAGCTTCTCGATCGCCGAAGGCGAAACGCTCGGACTCGTCGGCGAATCCGGTTGCGGCAAGTCGACCACTGGCAAGACGATCTTGCGTCTCATCGAGCCAACTGCAGGCACAGTGCTGTGGCGCGGACATCACATCGAGCGCTTGCGTGGTCGTCCGATGCGCGCGCTGCGGCGCGAACTGCAAGCGGTGTTTCAGGATCCGTACTCGTCGCTCAATCCGCGCATGCGCGCCGCCGATATCGTCGCCGAGCCGATCCGCAATTTCGAAAAGCAATCGCCAGCGCAGATCCACGATCGCGTCGCATCACTGTTCGAGAAGGTGGGGCTGCGCGCGGATCAGATGGTGAAGTACCCCTACGAGTTCTCAGGTGGCCAGCGTCAGCGGCTAGGGATCGCGCGCGCGCTCGCGCCGAGGCCGCGCCTGATCGTCTGCGACGAACCGGTATCGGCCCTCGACGTATCGGTTCAGGCGCAGGTCATCAATCTGCTCATGGATCTGCAGAACGAGCTGGGGATCTCGTATCTGTTCGTCGCGCACGATCTCGCGGTGGTCGAGCACATCAGCCATCGAGTCGCCGTGATGTATCTCGGAAAGATCGTCGAGCTCACCGACAAAGAGTCGCTCTTTGCGAATCCGCAGCATCCGTACACCGAAGCGTTACTGGCTGCCGTGCCCGTCCCTGATCCGAAAGTTCAGAGACACCGCGTGATCCTGGCGGGCGATGTACCGAGCCCAATCAATCCGCCGTCGGGCTGCCGCTTTCATACGCGTTGCCCGTACGCCTTCGACCGTTGCCGCATCGAAGAGCCGCTGATGAAACAGGTTCGGCCTGCGCACTGGGCCGCATGTCACTTGCGCGATGCTGGGCCCGCGTTGCCTACGCCGCCTGCGGTGGGCGTCCGATCGGATTGAGCTCAGCGATCACCTTCGCGCAGGCGAGAATACGTGGTTCCGAACAGCGCGGGCCGATGATTTGAATTCCAACGGGCAGACCCGCTCTAGTCATGCCGGCAGGCACTGAGGCCGCAGGCAGTGCAACGAGCGACACGATAAAAGCGGGCGCAAACCATGTCGTGTAGTTACCGAGCTTCCGGCCGCCGATCTCGGTCGGATGGTTCTGCTCGACCGGAAACGGCGGCACCGGCACGGTCGGCGTCAGCAGCAGGTCGTACTCATCGAAGAAGCGGCGGAGTCGCTGCCAGATCTCGGCGCGTTTGCGCTCGGCGACTGCGATATCGCGGCTCGTCAAGGTTAGACCAGACTCGATATTGCCGGCGAGGTTCGAGCCGAACTCGTGCAGGCGATCGAGGCGATCCGTGTACTGCGCAACCATCCATTCGCCGCGGAGGACTTGATAGGCATCAACACCCTCGGCGAGGTCAAGCGCCAGTTCTGTCACCGAAGCATGTGCGTTGCTGAGCCTTCGCGCCGCCGAGCGGCAAATCTGCTCCACTTCGGAATCGACACCCAACCCGGCGATATCGGCGACAAAGCCAATTGAGAGATCGCGCAAGTCGCGCGTCTCCTCGCACATTTGCACCAGCTTGCCGCGCCACGGCGGATCGAACGAGATCGGTGACGACGCACTGACGCCGGCCATCGCATCGAGCATCAGGCCAGCATCGGTCGCGTTGCGTGCCACGGGTCCATGCACGGTGGTCACATCCCAAGGCTGCGGCTCGGCCGAGTTAGGCACGACTCCCGCCGTCGGGCGCAGGCCGATCACGCCGCAGTACGCCGCCGGGACTCGCAAACTGCAACCGACATCGGTCCCTTCTGCAAGTGGCAGCATGCACGCGGCCACTGCGGCTGCTCCACCACCGGTCGAACCGCCCGCTGTCAAACGCAAATCCCAAGGGTTGCGCGTCGCACCGAATACGTTGTTGACTGTATTCGCTCCAGTCGCGAATTCCGGCGTATTGGTCTTGCCCACGATGATCGCGCCGGCACTTTTGAGACGCTTCACCACCTCGGCGTCTTCTTCGGGGACGTGGTCGGCGTACAACGGCGAGCCATAGGTCGTACGAATACCCGCTGTCGGTGTGATGTCCTTGATGCCGATCGGCACGCCGTGCAGAGGCCCAACGGCGTGCCCTTTGATGATCGCCGCTTCGGCCGCACGGGCCGCATCCATGGCTTGCTCGGTCGCGAGCGTGACGATTGCATTGATCGCCGGATTGGCATGCTCGATTGCATCGAGATGCGCGGCGAGAACTTCGACGGGGCTCACTGCCTTGCTGCGAATCAGCCGCGCCAACTCGGTCGCGCTCAGGTGATTCATCCGCGATCCTGTTTCCATGTGTTTGCGACGGATGCCCTGCTGGGATGATGAAGCCGAACGCCTAGCGTACGTGGTTCCACCGACGCGTTCAAACGCTTTACATTGAGGGCCATGAACGATTGCCATGTGTACGACAAGATCGTGGCACACGAGGCATGCCGTTGATGGGAGCCCGCCTGCCTTTCACGATCTATCCGGCGCGCCGGATTATCACGATGGATCGCACGCTTCCATTTTCGGATGCGGTCGCAGTGCTCGACGGACGCATTCTTGGCGTCGGTGATACCGCGACGTTGGCAGGGTGGGGCAGCCACCGCATTGATGATCGATACGCCGATCGGGTGTTGATGCCGGGACTCATCGAAGCTCACAGCCATCTGCTTGAAGGCGGCATCTGGGACTATCCGTACGTAGGCTTCTACCAGCGGCGGTCACCCGATGGAGCAATATGGCCCGCGCTACGCAGCATCGATGCCGTTGTCGAGCGACTGCAGCGCGCGAGCGCGGATATGGGCGATGCCGAGGCGCCGCTGGTGGCGTGGGGATTCGATCCCATTCTCTTTCGTGGACCTCGCATGGTGGCAGCCGATCTCGATCGAGTGTCGAAACAGCGTCCGATCGCGGTCATTCACTCGAATTTTCACGTACTGAATGCCAATTCGGCGATGCTGGCGCATGTACGCATCACGCGCGACATGGATGTTGAAGGAATCGTTCGTGACGATCGCGGAGAACCCACCGGAGAGCTCGCCGAGATGGCCGCGATGTTTCCGGTGTTCCAGTATGTCGGCGACCCGTTTCGCTGCGGGCGCACCGAGCGAGCGGTCTGGAATTATGCGCGACTCGCGCAGGCGGCGGGCGTGACGACAGCCGCAGATCTCACCAACGACCTGTCGGACGAAAGTGTCGATAGCTTGCAGGCGGCGCGACTGCGCAGCCGGACTTTCCACTGCGCATTGTCGCCGCACTTTTCGGCCTGGGCCTCGCTCCGCGAGCGGGAATCGAGTTGGTACGTGCACGGAAGCAGCTCGACAACGCAAAGCTGCGCTTCGGCCCCGTGAAGCTGATGACCGATGGCTCGATCCAGGCATTCACAGCGCGCACTCAAATGGCCGGGCTATTACAACGGCCACCCGAACGGAATCTGGAACATTGCGCCGGCCCAGCTCAATGACGTTGTGGCTGCGTATCACGAAGCCGGATTGCAACTTCACATTCACGTCAATGGCGACGAAGCATCGGAGGTCGCGATAGCCGCGCTGGGCGCAGCTATCGCACGCAAGCCTCGACCCGATCACCGGCACACGCTGCAGCACCTGCAGATGGCGGACGAGGCGCAGTTTCGGCGCATTCGCGCGTTGGACTTGTGTGTCAATCTCTTTGCCAATCACATCTTTCACTGGGGTGACATTCATCACGACGTGACGATGGGTCCTGAGCGCGCACATCGAATGGACGCTGCCGCCAGCGCCCTCGCGCATGGCATTCCGTTCAGCGTGCATTCCGATGCGCCAATCACGCCGATGGCGCCGCTGTTCACCGCATGGTGCGCGGTCAACCGACTGACCGCGTCAGGCCGTGTACTTGGGTCCGAACCAGCGCATCAGCGTGACCGATGCGCTGCGCGCAGTGACGCTCGGATCGGCGTACACACTGCACATCGACGACGAAGTGGGCAGCATCGAAGTCGGTAAGCGCGCGGACTTTGCCGTTCTCGCGGATGATCCGCTTGAGGTGCAGCCCGAAGCGTTGAAGGATGTCCGCGTCGTCGGCACGATGGTAGGCGGCGTTCCGTTTGAATCTCCTGCACGAACATAGCCGCCAAGAGGTTCGAGATGTCTGGTTCGCGCGCAGTCCCGTTGACCGTGATCGGCGGTTTTCTCGGGGCCGGTAAGACCACTTTGCTGAATGCGTTACTGGCGCAGGCCGAAGGACGCCGGATCGCGGTGCTTGTCAATGACTTCGGCGATCTGCAGATCGATGCAGCACTTATTTCAAAACGCAGCGCCACGACGATCGGGCTGCGCAATGGATGCGTCTGCTGCTCTCTGGCCGGCGGACTCGTCAACGCGCTGTCGGAAGTGGTCGCGCTGGATCCGCGGCCCGATCACGTCGTCGTCGAAGCGAGCGGCGTCAGCGATCCGCGTCGCATTGCGCAGGTCGCGCGCACCGGCGCAGGATTTTCTCCGGAAGCAACGGTGGTGGTCGTGGCTGCGGATCAGATCGAAACGCTTGCAGGCGATCGCTACGTCGGGGATACCGTGATCGGCGCAACTTGCTGCAGCGGACCTTCTAATTTTGAACAAGATCGATCTGGTCGACCCACCGCGCCGGCAGCGAGTGCTTGAATGGCTAAGAAATATACTCCGCGCGGTCACGTTGATCGAGGCGAACACTGTGACGTAGCGGATCGAAATACGCTCGGCCCAATGAGCCAGCACGGGTTTCATTTGATGGAGTGGACGGAAACGATCACAGCGACCGCTTTACTGCTCGCGTCTTTCGATGCACGACGCCGGTCAGCGAGACGAAGCTGAGGCAAGTGCTCGGTCAGCTTCCGCACGGCGTTCTTCGTCTGAAGGGCTTCGTGCGTCTGGATTCGAATCCGCAGCGGACTATGGCTCGTGCAAGGCGTCGGCACGCGCTGGACGATCTGCGAGCTGGACTCCAATGTCGACATGAAGGGTCTGCGCTGGTCGTGATCGGCGCGAAGGCAGCTGCTGGCCGGTGAGGATCTGAAGGGGATCAGAGAGTTGTTCGAAGCCGCTGAGCTAAACGAATTTCGTAGCATCGGGCGCCGGCGCGCGACCGACCACATGCCTCCACAGCCCTGGCAACCTCGAGCAGATGCGCATCTTCATCCGGCGCACAGCAAAGTTGAAGCCCGACCGGCAGGGTCTCGCACAGATGGTGAATCGGCAATGAGACGCCGCACTGACCAAACATGTTCCCGGGCCGTGTGTTCTGCGCGGTAAGTTTGTTAAAGGCAGCCGCTTTGTCCACAGTGTCGTAGTCAGCCACAGGACCGGGAACGACGACGACAGTCGGCATTATCCAAGCGTCGAAACCGCGCATGCGCTCGCGCATCAGCGCAATCAGTTCCACGCGGCGTTTGTCGTATCGCACGTATTCGTCAGCGGCAACATTCAAGCCAATGCTGGCCCGCGCCTGCACGACCGGATCGATCTCTTGCCGGTGGGCAATAAAACGCTCACGTCCAAAAAATGCAATCCATTCGGCGGGAAGCAGGCGTGCAAACAATGCGTCCTGCTCAGTGCGCTTCAGGAGCTGAAACCGGCATCAGTTGCGCGCCGCCGAGCGCAGGCGCGCCACTGCCTCGTCGAAACATGCGCGCACGTCGCGATCGACGTTGTCGAAAAGTGCTCGGTAGGGATGCCAAGCACGAGGCGGTCGCAGGCGCGGTGCAGATGCCTCGATGCTGTCCGCGCAGCGCCGCTTCGACGAATGCAGCATCCGCCGCACTGCGAGTGAATAGGCCCAAGACTATCCATGTTTTTCGAAAGCGGGAATACGCCCTCCGTCGGACCAGTGATCAGGACTCGCTTTGTACCCAAACAGTCCCACAGAGCGCGGCCGGCCAGCGAACCGAGCCGCCGGTATCGCTGCCGAAAGTAATCGCCGCCAGTCCCGCTGCCATCGCAACGGCCGAACCATGGCTTGAGCCGCCGGTCATTCGTGCAAGTCGCCGCGTCGCACGGATTCCACGGCATGCGATGAGTCAGATTGATGCCGCCCAGTCGCGAACTCGGTCGTGACGGTTTTGCCGAGAAGCACGCAGCCTGCACGCTCCAATGCAGTGACAAATGGACCTTGCGCCGGCACCAGGTCACTGACATCGACGCGACTGCCGGCATTGGTTGACATGCCGCGCACGCTGTACAAATCCTTTAATGCGATCGGCAGGCCCATTAAGAGGTCCGAGATCAGTTCCGGCTGCGCGCATCGCATCGATCGCGGTGGCGCGGGCTATCGCGCCGTCATGGTCGATGTGTGAGTAGGCTGCCAGGCGCGGCTGCAACGCATCGATGCGTTTAAGGATGGACTCGGTCACATCGCGCGAGCGAATACGTCCCGCACGAAATGCGGTTGCGAACGACTCGAGACTGACGTCATCGAACGGAAATTCAGGCAGGCTCACGACGAACTTTCATATCAAGTTTCTTTGCTGCACGGCGCTCACTCCAAGCCCGGCCGGGTACCGCGGCGAGCAGCTCGCGCGTGTACGCATGGCGCGGCTGCGCGAAGACATTTCGAGTCGATCCCATCTCAACGATCTCGCCGTGACGCATCACGGCAATCGAATCACACACTTGTGCAGCAACGCGCAGATCGTGCGTGATGAAGAGCATCGTCAGTCCGAGGCGCTCACGAATATCCGCGAGCAGCCGCAGTACCTGCTCCTGTACCGAAACATCGAGCGCCGATACCGGCTCGTCTGCAACCAAAATTTCAGGATCGAGCGCCAGTGCGCGCGCGAGTCCGATCCGCTGCCGCTGACCGCCGGAGAACTCGTGTGGATAACGGTCCGCGGCCTTCGAATCGAGCCCAACCAACTCCAGCAACTCACGCGCGCGTTGCAACGCCTTAGCCGTGGACGTGCCGTGCACGATGGGCCCTTCGGCAATGAGATTGCCTACCGTGTGCCGCGGATCAAGTGAGCTGTACGGGTCCTGGAAGACCATCTGAATGCGCTTGCGTAAAGGCCGAAGTGCTGCTTGCGACAGTGCTGCGAAATCGACATCACCAATTCGGATCTGACCTGAATCGGGCTCAACAAGACGCGTGACACACCGTGCGACGGTGGACTTTCCCGAACCGGACTCGCCAACAATGCCCAGCGTTTCACCGCGCCTGATTTCGAAGCGCACCGCCTTTGCCGCATGAACCGATCTGCCAGCTCTTCCGAACAAACCTCGACGCGAACGGTAATTCTTCTCGAGTCCATCAACATGCAGTGCGACCGCTTCGTGCGAGAAATCCTTATCGCGGTGAACCGGAACCAGGTCAGGCACAGCCGCCAGCAACATGCGTGTGTAGTCTTCACGCGGTGTCTCCAGAATTTCGGTTGCGGTACCTTGTTCGACGACGCGGCCGTGCTGCATCACGACGATGCGGTGCGCGATCTCCGCTACCACGCCAAAATCGTGAGTAATGAAGAGCACGCTCATGTGGCGGGCTCGCTGCACTTCTCGGATCAGCGCCAGGATTTGTGCTTGCGTGGTGACGTCCAGAGCAGTTGTAGGTTCGTCGGCAATCAGCACGTCGGGCTCGAGCACAAGCGCCATCGCGATCATCGCCCGTTGGCGCTGCCCGCCCGACACCTGATGCGGATATGCGCCGAAGATGGCCTGCGGGTCGGGGAGATGAACCGCGGCGAGCATATCCAGCACGCGCTTCCGACGAGCTTCCGATGCGCGCGGCTGATGGACTTCAATCGCCTCTTCGATCTGTCGCCCGATTGTCAGCAGCGGATTTAGCGCTGTCATCGGCTCCTGGAAGATCATCGCGATCCGGCTGCCGCGCAGCTGGCGCAGCCGCTCTTCGCCCGCAGCCAGCAGATCCTCGCCCTGAAACACGATGCGGCCGCCGCTGTGCCGCACGTGTCGGGACGGGAAGAGTCCGAGCGTTGCGCGTGCCATGACCGACTTGCCCGAGCCAGATTCGCCCACGACACACATGATTTCGTCGCGTCTCAATGTGAGCGATACATTTTCTATGGCATGCGCGCGTTCGGCCCATGCCGGTAGGTCGATCGTCAGGTTTTCGATCGAGAGCACCGCTTCCGGTTCGCTTGGCGATTGGGCGCTCATGCGGTGCGCAGGCGCGGGTTCAGCGCGTCGTTCAATCCTTCACCGACCAAATTGATCGCCATTACGGTGACCAGGATCGCGATCCCGGGGATCGTGCAGACCCACCACGCGGATCGCAGCGCAGTACGACCTGAACCAATGATGAAACCCCAGCTCATCGTGTTGGGATCCGACAATCCGAGAAACGACAAAGCCGATTCGATCAAGATCGCCGTCGCAATCATCAGAGAGCCCGTAACGATGATTGCCGACAGCGTGTTGGGCAGGATATGCCGCAGGATGATGCGCGCATTGCTCATACCCATCGACACGCATGCGAGAACGAACTCACGACTGCGCATCGACAGAAACTCGCCGCGGACCAGCCGCGCCATCGGTGGCCAGGAGACGACGGCGATCGCGATGATCACGTTGCGGATCGACGGCGTCAGAACCGCCACCAGCAGAATCGCGAACAGAAAGAACGGAATCGTTTGAAAAATCTCGGTGAAGCGCATCAGCAGCGTATCGAGCCGCCCGCCGTAGTAACCCGCCAGGCCACCGATCGTCGCTCCAAGCAGCACAGCAATCACAGTGGCGACGACACCGATCATCAGCGTCGTGCGAGCACCGTGCAGCACGCCCGCCGTCACGTCGCGTCCGAGTTGATCGGTGCCAAACAAAGTGTCCGTGAACGGCGCCTGAAAGGGCTTGCCGGCCATCGCGAACGGACTCGTCGGGTAAAGCAGCGGTGCGAGCAGCGCGACTGTTGTAACCAGAATGAGAATGACGAGGCCCGCCACCGCAGGTCGATTGCGAAAGAAGCGGAGAGCGAAGCCGTGCATTCGAGCCGAAGCCGTTATCGCAACTCGATGCGAGGATCGAGCAGCGTGTAGAGCAGATCGACTGCCAAATTGACGACTACGACCAGGCAGGCAGAAATGAAGAAGATCCCAAGCAACAGGTTGATGTCCCTGGCAAACAACGATTCATAGGCGAGAAGTCCCAGTCCGGGCCACGCGAAAACAGTTTCGACCACGACAGCGCCGCCCAGCAGTGCACCGACTTGCACGCCAGCCATCGTCAGAACCGGCAACGCCGCGTTGCGAAGCACGTGTCGCCGTGCGATCTGTCGCTCGGAAAGCCCTTTCGCGCGCGCAGTGACCACATAGTCCATCGTGTACTGGTCGAGTACCGAAGCGCGCATCAGCCGCGTGTACAGGGCGAGGTAGAACAGTGTCAATGTGATCGCGGGCAGGACCAGGTGGTGAGCCACGTCGATGACGTGCGCCCATCCTTCCTTGAATGCGGCAACCTCTTCGTATCCGCTGGTCGGAAACCATCCGAGCCGGATCGAAAAAATAACGATGAACATCAGACCTGCCCAAAACACCGGAGTCGCATAGGCGAGCACCGCGAGCATCGAAATCAGGCCGTCTTTCCAGCGGTTCAAGTTGCGCGCAGCGATCGCTCCCAGAGTAACGCCGAATGTCACTGCAATGACGAACACGCTCATCATCAGCAACAGCGTCGGACCGAGCCGCGTCAGAATCAGCTCTGAAACCGGCGCCCCGTGACGAAACGAATACCCAAGATCGAGCATTAGCACCTGGCGCAGATACACCAGAAGTTGGACGTGGACCGGTTGGTCGAGGCCAAACTTCTGGCGCAATTGCGCCATGTATTCAGGCGTTGCCGAGCCCGCCTCGCCCGCCAGCACATCCGCCGCATCGCCCGGCGCGAGCTGCAGCAGCGCGAAGTTCAGCAGGACGATCGTCAGCAGCGTCGGGATGGCGAGCGCCAGCCGGCGCCCGACGTAGGCGAGTCCCTTGGGCGACAAATGATGTTTACTTCGCGAGCCAGGCCTGATCGAAGGACGAGTACAGCCCAAGCGGGCTGACGAGCCAGCCGTTCAACCGCTTGTTGTGCACGGTGACGAAGTCGAGCTCCATCATGAATACGATCGGGCTCGCTTCGACAATCTTCTTCTGGAATTCGTGATAGATAGCGGCACGCTTCTTCGGATCGGGTTCAACGGTTGCCTGATCCATCAGCTTGTCGGTCTCCGGTGAGCTCCAGCGCGTGCCGTTCACGAAAACCGTCCCCGGCTTGATCAGCTTCGAGTGGTACAGGCGATGCACGCCGATCACCGGATCGGCAAGCGTCTGGATCCAGTTGTTCGTGAGTTCGTAGTCGTAGTTCGTGTACACCCGGCGAAGCCATGTCGGGACGTCTTCGTAGCGAAGGTTCACCTTGATGCCCAGCTTGCCAAGCTGCTGCTGAACGTATTCGCCGAAGCGCCGCCACTCTTCGCCATACGGCGTGATGTCGTGCGTGATCTCGAAGCGCGTGCCATCGGCACCGCGCTTGTACCCGGCCTCATCGAGCAGCTTGTTCGCCATCTCGAGGCCGTTCGGTACGTTGTAGTTCAGCACGTCACCGGTCCAGAGTCCGGTCGCCTTGAAGTTCGAGCTGATCGGCCCGGTGGCCGGCCTTCCAAAGCCAAACCAGATGTTGTCGATTACAAACTTGCGGTCGATCGCATACGCGACAGCCTGACGCACCTTGGCGTTGTCGAACGGCTTCTTCTGCGTGTTGAAATCGAGCTCGACGATCGGCGACTGCATTTCGTAGCCGCGCGTCGTGACTGCAATGTGCGGCAGCGCCTGTAGGCGCTTCACATCAAGCGGCAAGATGGCGCTGAAGCCGCCGATGTGCACTTCCTGCGTTTCCATCGCGGCAGCGCGAGTAGCACCGTCTGCGATGAAGCGGGCAACGATGCGATCCAGATGCGGCGTGCCCTTACGCCAGTAGTCGTCGTTGCGGTCGAAGCGCATGTACTGGCCCTTCTGCCACTCGACGAATTTGAAAGGGCCGGTTCCCACCGGTTTGTTCGCGTTCGGATGATTGGCGATGTCGCCGGTGCCGAACACGTGCTTCGGCAGCATCGGGGATTCGTAGCCGGATAACGCCATCAACATGTAGGGCGCCGCCTCGGACAGGCGCAAGATCGCAGTGCTCGCATCCGGCGTGTCAATCGACTCGACCGCGCGAAACGTATTCACGCCGCGCGGGTGCACCTTTTTCAGTACGTCGAGAATTGAAAACTTGACGTCCTCGCTGGTGAATGGTTTTCCATCGTGGAACTTGACACCCTGCTGCAGCTTGAAGGTGATCGTCTTGCCGTCCGGGCTCACGGTCCATGATTGCGCAAGCCCAGGAACCGGACGCAAGTTGAAGTCATATTGGAGAAGTCCTTCGTACACCTTCGTCGCAACCTGACCAATCGGCCCTGAGGTGCTTTGGTACGAAGCAAGCGTCGGCGGTTCTGGTTGGACCACCATGACCAGCGTGCCGCCACGTTGCGGAGACTGCGCTAGCGATGCAGCAGGGGAAAGCGCCGCGATGACGCCAGCAACAGCGAGCGAACACGCGATGTATCGCAGGGCATGCATGGATGTCTCCTATTTGGCGACGTTCGGATGAGCATCACTTATAACCGCACAACTGCAATGCTATTGCAGCCGAGCGGACTTGAGAAGCACTAACGCAACTTCAGTAACGAGGCGGCTCGCTCGCTATTGCCGAGACGGCATCGCCTTCAGAAGCGGGACCGGTCTATTCGCCGTGCGAGTACGGAAATCGCTGCCCGTCCACACTCTCACGAGTGTAGGATTCAAGTCCGCCTTGCTAGCCTAATAGATTGAGCGCCAGGAGATAACGATGGGCCACGCCGAAACGAAAATCCAGGAAGCGCCGCGCGCCAGCGCGTATTCGATGGAAGAGTACTGGATGCCCTTCACACCGAACCGCGATTTCAAACACGATCCGAAGATGATCGTGCGCGCGGAAGGCATGTACTTGTGGAACGACCGCGGCGAGCGCCTTATCGATGCATCGTCCGGCTTGTTTTGCGTCAATGCCGGCCACTGCCGCAAGGAAATTGCCGACGCCGTCAGCGCACAGCTGCGCGAGCTCGACTTCATCGCGCCGTTTACGCGCGGGCATCCGAAACAGTTCGAGCTCGCGCGTCGTGTCGCAGAGATGACACCGGGCGACTTGAACCGCATCTTCTTCACGAACTCCGGCTCCGAGGCGGTCGATACCGCGATGAAGATCGCGCTTGCCTACTGGCAGGCGAAGGGTCAGGGCGGTCGCACGATGTTCGTCTCGCGGGAGCGGGCATATCACGGCGTGAATTTCGGCGGCGTTTCGCTCGCTGGCATGGCAAACAACCGTCGCCGTTTCGGACCGACGCTGCCGGGTATTGCTCACATGCGGCATACGCATATCAAGGAGAACTTTTTTCAGCCGGGCGAAGGCAATTCTGGCGTCGAGCTGGCGGAAGACCTGGTGCGGTTCATCAATTTGTACGGCGCCGAAAACATCGCCGCGTGCTTTGTCGAGCCGATAGGCGGTTCCGCCGGCTGTCTGGTCCCGCCAAAGGGATATCTGAAACGTCTGCGCGAGATTTGCGATGCGCATTCGATTCTGTTGGTATTCGACGAAGTGATCACCGGGTTCGGCCGCACCGGGCAAACCTTCGCCGCGCAAAGTTTCGGAGTGACGCCTGACTTAATGACGATGGCCAAAGGAATCACCAACGGTGCGCAGCCGATGGGTGCGGTTGCCGCCAGCGAGCGCATATACGATGCAATCGTCGCTGCGAGCGCAGAAGGCATCGAGTTTTTCCATGGCTATACGTACTCGGGCCATCCGGTGCCATGCGCCGCTGGCTTGGCGACGCTCGATATTTATCAGCGCGACGGTTTATTCGAGCAGGGCCGCGCGCTGGCGCCGTATTTTCTTGAGGGTTTGTTCTCTCTGCGCGACGTGCCGGTTGTGGTGGATATTCGCGGCTATGGTCTGATTGGCGCAGTGGATGTGCAGACCGAAGGGGCACCGGGCCGACGTGGGCACGCGTTGCAGAAGAAGCTGTTCGACAACGGATTGCATCTGAAGGCGACCGGCGATTCAGCGATCGTTGCGCCGCCATTGATTGCCGAACGCGGACATGTTGACGAGATGATCGACATCCTGCGACGGACGTTGAAGTCGATTTGATTAGTCGTTTTAAAGGGGAGAGCACATGAAGCGTTTCATTACAGGCTTGTTATCGGTGTCGGCGTTGGCTGTATCAACGCTCGCAGTCGCGCAAACGAAGGAAGTGACGATCGGCTACCAGGACATGGTGGTTCCGTATCGGGTCGCACAGGAAGCCAAGGAGCTGGAAAAGGCGACCGGCTACAAGATCAACTGGAAGCAGTTTGGCGGCGGCGGCGAAGTCATCAAGGCGATGGCATCGGGTGCGGTGCAGATCGGCGAAATCGGTTCAGCCGGCATTGCGGCAGCGGTGTCGCGCGGAGAGCCGCTCGAGATTTTCTGGATCCTCGACGATATCGGCAGTGCCGAGGCGCTGGTCGTCAAGAAGAATTCGGGTATCAAATCGATCGCCGATCTGAAAGGCAAGAAGATCGCGATGCCTTTTAATTCGACCACGCACTTCCACACGATGGTTGCGCTCGAGCAGGCCAAGGTGAATCCGGCTGATGTGCAAATTCTGAACATGCGTCCGCCAGAGGTTCGCGCGGCCTGGCAGCGCGGTGACATCGATGCGACTTTCATCTGGGACCCGGTGCTGGCCGAAGCAAAGAAAGACGGTACGGTGATCCTGACGTCGGGAAAGATCTCGGCCGACACCGGTAAGGCAACGTTCGACGGCTACGTCGTCAATCGCGATTGGGCAAAGGCGAACAAGGATTTCATGGTCAAGTTCGTCAAGGTGCTTGCTGCGTCCGACGACAACTATCGCAAGAACAAGGCGAAGTTCGTCAAGGATTCGGCTGAAGCGAAGGCGATTGCGAAGTGGTCCGGTGCAAAGCAGGAGGACGTCGCTGGCAGCATGTCGCTGTACGCGTTCCCGACGATGCAGGAACAGGCGACGAAGTGGCTCGGCGGCAAGGATTCGATTGCGGCGAAAGCGCTCGCTGCGACGGCGGACTTCCAGCTGTCGCAGAAGCAGATCGAGAAGAAGCTGCCCGATTATTCGATCGCGGTTAACCCCTCATACGTTCAGGAAGCAATGAAGTGACGTTATTCGGTCACGAAGGCCTGACCGAATAACTCGCGCCGTTGGAGTGGCGCCTGGGGCGCCCTCAACGGCGCGGAACGCGGCGACTATTGCATGGGCAAGCTTGAGGTTCGCCATCTTTCCGTTCATTACACCGGCCGCCACGGGGCGGCCGGTACGCATGCACTGTCGGACGTCAATCTAGCGTTGGACCCAGGCGACTTCGTTGTCGCCCTCGGTGCGTCCGGCTGTGGCAAGACCACGCTGCTTTCGTGCATCGCCGGCTTCATGCGGTTTTCGTCGGGCGAGATTCTGCTCGACGGGAAGCCGGTGGTCGGTCCGGGTGCGGAGCGCGGCGTCGTGTTTCAGAAGCATGCGCTGATGCCGTGGCTCAATGTGGTCGAGAACGTCGAGTTCGGTTTGAAGATGCGCGGCGTCGAGAAGGCGGAGCGTCGCATCATCGCGCTAGAAAAGCTTGCCGCGGTGGGTTTGGAAAAGTTCGCAGCATCTCCGGTGTATCAGATCTCCGGTGGCATGCAACAACGTGTAGGTCTCGCGCGAACGCTGGCCAGCGATCCTGAAGTGATGTTGATGGACGAGCCGCTCGGCGCACTCGACTCGTTGACCCGCGAACAGCAGCAGGAGCTGATTCTGCAGCTCTGGTGGAAGACACAAAAGATGTTCTTCTTCATCACACACAGCGTTGAGGAGGCTCTTTTCCTTGCGACCGAGCTGGTGGTGATGACGCCATCTCCGGGCCGCATCGCACATCGTTACCGTCTCGATTTTGGGCGCCGCTTCATCGAGTGTGGCGATGCGCGCGCAGTGAAGTCCGACTCCGAGTTCATTCGTATCCGCGAGGAGGTGCTGCAGGTGATCCACTCGGCACCTCAGATGCGCGAAGCTGCGTAGGCGGTCGATGAGCGCTCCGAGCAATGTCGATGCGGCCGGGACAGCTGTGCAGCGCGTCGAAGCACCGTCGTCTGCGGCGCCCCCGCGTCACGTCAGCGGCTACAGCGTTCCGGGCGAGGGCTCCAGCACGACGATCGCGATCGTGACGGTCATTGCGCTGCTGACGCTTTGGTGGGTTGCAACGCACGCCGGATGGATTCGCGATCTGTTTTTGCCAACGCCGGAACGGATCATCACCAGCTTCGCGGATGCATGGAAGGGCGACATCCAGGGGGGCCGCCCGCTGTACGAGCATTTCGGGTGGAGCATGTTCCGCGTGTTCTTCGCATTCGCACTCGCCTGCGTGACCGCTATTCCCGTCGGAATTGCGATGGGGGTCTCGCGAATCGCGCGCGGCATCTTCGATCCGCCTGTCGAGTTCTATCGTCCGCTGCCCCCGCTCGCGTATTTGCCTCTGATCGTGATCTGGTTTGGTATCGAAGAAACCGCGAAGGTCGTACTGATTTACCTGGCGTGCTTTGCGCCGCTCGCAATGGCTGCGCGTGCGGGCGTCAAGAGCGTGATGATCGAGCAGATCAACGCCGCTTACTCGCTCGGCGCGTCGAAGTGGCAGGTCATTCGCCACGTCATCATTCCCGCCGCGTTGCCGGAGATTTTCACCGGCATGCGGATCGCTATCGGGTTCGGCTGGACCACACTGGTTGCCGCGGAGATGGTGGCGGCAACGGCGGGCCTTGGCCAGATGGTGCTGAACGCATCAAACTTTCTGCGAACCGATGTCGTCATCATGGGCATCTTCGTGATCGGGATCGTCGCGTACATGTTCGATCTGATGATGCGTTACATCGAGCGCGCGGTTGTTCCGTGGAAGGGTCGGGGATAATCACAACCGCTGCACACTCTCAACAAAGGCCATGGCAGAAAAAGAGAAGATTCATTTTGTAGTGCATGACGAGCACGATTCGGTCGGTGTCGTCGTGGTCGAAGGCGTACGTGCCGGCGACGAGATCACCGGCTGGATCATGGATCAGGACAAGACGTTGCGCACGAAGGTCCTGAACGACGTGCCGATCGGCCACAAGATTGCGATTCGTGACCTGAAGAATAACGATACTGTTATCAAGTACGGTACCGACATCGGTCGAACGATCGCGCCGATCAAGCTCGGCGAGCATCTGCACGTGCATAACGTCAAAACGAAACGCTGGTAATCATGGAAAAGACATTTCAAGGATATCGACGCAAGAACGGCAGAGTGGGTGTGCGTAACCACGTGATCATTTTGCCGGTGGATGATCTATCGAACGCTGCATCGAATGCGGTTGCCAACAACATCCACGGCGCGATGGCTTTGCCGCACCCCTACGGACGGCTGCAGTTCGGCGCGGATCTTGAACTGCACTTTCGCACGTTGATCGGTACCGGAAGCAACCCGAACGTCGCAGCGGTCGTGGTGATTGGCATAGAAGACCAGTGGACGCAGAAAATCGTCGACGGTATTGCAGCGACCGGCAAGCCGGTTGTCGGCTTCGGCATCGAGCAGCACGGCGATCACGACACGATCATGCGGGCGTCGAAGGCAGCGCGCGAGTACGTGCAGTGGGCGAGCGAGTTGGAGCGCGAAGAGTGTCCGATCGACAGCCTGTGGATCTCGACCAAGTGCGGCGAGTCCGACACGACGTCGGGTTGCGGCGCCAATCCCACAGTCGGCAATGCGTTCGACAAGCTATATCCGCTCGGCACGACGCTGGTGTTCGGGGAGACCACCGAATTGACCGGTGGCGAGCACCTGGTGGCCGAGCGTTGCCGGACGCCGGAGGTGCGAGAGAAGTTCATGCAATACTTCAATAGGTATCAGCAAGTCATTGATAAAAATAAAACAAGTGACCTCTCGGATTCTCAGCCTACCAAGGGCAACATCCTAGGGGGCCTGACCACAATCGAAGAGAAAGCGCTCGGCAACATTCAGAAAATCGGGCGTACCTGCAAGATCGACGGAGTGCTCGATAAGGCTGAAGCCCCGACGGGACCCGGCCTGTGGTTCATGGATTCGTCATCCGCCGCGGCGGAGATGGTGACGTTATGCGCGGCGTCGGGCTACACCGTCCACTTCTTCCCGACCGGACAGGGAAACGTGATCGGCAATCCGATCCTGCCGGTAATCAAGTTGTGCGCAAATCCAAGAACAGTGCGCACGATGAGCGAACACATTGATGTCGATGTCTCCGGGCTGTTGCGACGGGAAATGTCGCCTGATGACGCCGGCGACGCACTGATCGACATGATGTTTCGCACGGCCAATGGGCGGCTCACTGCGGCTGAGGCGCTGGGCCATCGCGAGTTTGTTCTGACAAGGCTGTACGAGAGCGCGTGATGCTGCACGAGAGCACGTGATGCTGCACGTCTCGGTGTGGCGCGGAACCGAGCAAGGGCGCTACGTCGATTACGAAGTTCCGAGGCAGACGAGCCAGACCGTACTCGACGTGGTGACGTATATCCAGCGCAAGCTCGACTCGACGCTGGCGTATCGCTATGCGTGCCGCGTCGGCATGTGCGGCTCGTGCGCGATGACGGTCAACGGCGTGCCACGCTGGACATGCCGTACGCATGTCAGTGCGGTCGTGGGCGAAGGGAGCGCGCTGCAGGTCGCGCCGCTGGCTAACCTGCCTGTGGTGCGGGACCTTGCGACCGACATGCGTGAGTTCTTCGACAAATGGGCGCGTGCGAAGGGTCAATACAAAAGTGCACGCACTCGGCGCGACGACTTCGCCGCGGTCAGGCCCGCAACGAAAGAAGCGCAAGCGCGTCAGGCGGGCATCGAATGCATCGGCTGCGGTGTTTGCTACGCGGCATGTGACGTCGTCGGATGGCGCAGCGACTACTTAGGCCCAGCCGCGTTGAATCGTGCGTGGACTTTGATCAATGACGTACGCGACGACACCCGATCCGAAAGGCTGCGCGCAGTGGCCGGCGACGCCGGCTGCCAAAGCTGCCACACGCACATCAGCTGCACTGAGCATTGCCCGAAACATATTTCGCCTACTGCGTCCATCGCGGGGCTGAAGCGGGCGACGGTAACGGCTGCTCTGAAGGGAAAGCTGTGACGCTCGACGTGCGTTTGGAAACACGCCTCTGGCTCGCACAGCGCGTTTCGGCTGCGGTGCTCGCGCTTTGTGTGATCGTGCACCTGATCACGATCATCTATGCAACGCGTGGGGGGCTGTCGGGCGCAGAGATACTGGCGCGCACGCGGGGCAATACAGCGTGGCTGGCGTTTTACGTTGTGTTTGTGCTGGCGGTTGCGGTGCACGTTCCGATCGGGCTGCGTGCGATTGCCACCGAATGGCTTCGGTGGAGTGGGGCGAGTCGTGATGTGTTGCTGGCCGCGTTCGGCGTAGGGCTGGTCGTAATGGGCTTCCGCGCTGCGTGGGCTGTGTTCGCGTAAGTGCCCACGCGTAAACCATGAGAGTCAACTCGATCGGTGCGCGTCATTATTCGGCGCGACGGCGCCCAGCGTATATCGCGTTTCTGGTACATCGACTGAGCGGTCTCGCGCTGGCGCTTTTTCTTCCCGCGCATTTTTGGGCAATTGGCCACGCGCTACGGGGCGAGGCCGAACTCGAAGGGTTTCTTCGATGGACCGACAGCCCGTTGGTGAAAGCGGCGGAGTGGGGGCTGGTGGTGCTACTTGCGGCGCATGCGGGTGGAGGACTTAGGTTGCTCGCGTTGGAATTTCTGCCATGGCGGGGTTGGCAGCAGTCGCTATTGGCAATTGCTGCAGCGTTTTCGCTGGCCGTAGGTTTGGCATTCGCCTTGGCGTTATAGCTAGATAGCCGAACAAATAACTATTTGTGGAGGAGCAGATGAAGATGCGATTGCTTGTGCTTGCCCTGGGGACGATGCTGTCCTTTGGTTCCTACGGCCAATCGACGCCGTCGTACCCGACCAAGACTGTGCGAATTGTGGTGCCGTTCGCGGCAGGCGGGGCAACGGATATCGTCACGCGCATCCTTGCACAGAATCTCACCGAGAGCTGGGGCCAAGCTGTGGTGGTCGAGAATCGCGGCGGGGCGGGGGGCAACATTGGCGCGGCCGAAGTAGCTAAGGCCCCGGCAGATGGCTATACGTTGTTGATGACTTCGGGATCGATCGTCACCGCGAACCAGCACATCTACAAAAACATGGGGTTTGATCCGCAGAAGGACTTGCTACCCATCACGATGGTTGCGAGTGGTCCGCAAGTGATCGTCGTCAATCCTAGTCTGCCTGTGAATAACGTCAAAGAATTGATCGAACTCGCAAAGGCAAAGCCCGGCACGCTTAACTACGGTCACGCGGGAATCGGCAGCCAGACGCATCTCGCCGCCGAAAACTTTCTCTTCTCGACCGGCTTGAACATTCAACAGATTCCGTACAAAGGCGAAGGCCCAGCCATCACGGACTTGGTTGCCGGGCAGATCAATCTCGCAACGCCCAATCTTCCGGCGGCCATCGGCTTTATAAATGGCGGAAAGCTTCGCGCCCTTGCAGTAACTGGTAAGGAGCGTTCGCCCGCACTACCCAACGTGCCGACTGTCGCCGAAACCGTGCCGGGGTTTGAAAACATCGGATGGTTCGGATTGATGGCGCCGGCTGGCACTCCGCAGCCGATCATCGATCGGATTTATCGCGATGTAGTCAAGGCGCTCGACTCGACTGGCATACGCGCACGCTTTTTTGTGCAAGGCATGTCGCCTACGCCGCTGACGCCCAGCGCATTTGCGACGCGCATAAAGAACGAAACGTCGCGCTGGGCCAACGTGGTGCGAGACCGCAAGATCGCAGCCAACTAAAAAAAATATGGCTTGACACTGCCGGTGGGAGGCCAGGAAGATATGCGCCATTGCGCATATGCGCATATCTGGCTGATCTATGGACCCTGAGCTCGAGCGGCTGTTTGAAGTGGTCTCCGGTTACTTCGGGCTCCTGTCAGAACCCACGCGCCTGAAGATTCTTAACGCGATTTGCGAGGGTGAACTCAGCGTCACCGAGATCGTCGAGCGCGTCGAATCGACGCAGACCAATGTGTCTCGACACTTGAACCTGATGTACGGCAAGGGCGTTTTAAAGCGCCGGCGTGAAGGCTCGTCGACGTTCTACTCGATCGCTGATCGCAACGTCGTGACACTTTGCCGTACCGCGTGCATTCAAATGGCGAGTCAGTTCGACGAGAGATCGGTATCCAACCGCACGCTGAAGCGGTTCATGCAGCGTGCATGACGAGTCGTGCTGTTGGCCGCGTAATTGCGGCGCCCGAAAATCACCTGCCGGTCGACCAGTTGCGCTTGCAGCGGCGCAAATTCATTGGAGGCGGCGCCTCAGCGGCCGCATTGATGATCGGCGCTGGAAGGGCAGCACAGGCCGGCGAGGCGAACCTCGTTCCCCCATGGACGCGTTCGTTGGGTGCGCCGGTTGTCAGTACCGGTTACGGCATGCCGTCGAAGCACGAAGCCAACGTGCAGCGGCGGCAAAGCCCTGGACTAACACCACAACCGCAAGCCAGCGTCAGCTTTACGCCGCTGCAAAATCTATTCGGCATCATCACGCCGAGCGGTGTGCATTTCGAGCGCCATCACTCCGGCATGCCCGAGGTCGATCCCCAGCAGCATCGACTGATGATTCACGGTCTCGTCAACCGCCCGCTGATGTTGACGATGGACGACGTGATGCGATTTCCGTCGGTCTCGCGCATTCACTTCATCGAATGCGGTGCCAACGGCGGCATGGAGTGGGCCAACGTCGCCGTGCCGACCGTGCAGTACACGCACGGGATGATTGCCTGCAGCGAGTTCACCGGAGTGCTGCTTTCGACGTTGCTCGACGAGTCCGGCTTCGATCGGGCGAAAGGCAAGTTCGTTCTCGCCGAAGGGGCCGACGGCTCTGCATTGACTCGCACGATTCCGATGGAGTTTGCGCTGAACGACGTGATGGTCGTCTACGGGCAGAACGGCGAAATGCTGCGGCCGGAAAATGGGTACCCATTGCGACTGCTGGTGCCCGGCGTGCAGGGCGTATCGAGCGTCAAGTGGCTGCGTCGTCTCGAGGTCGGCGATAAGCCGTGGAACACGCGCGAAGAGGCTTTGCACTACATCGATCTGCTGCCGAATGGTCTGCACCGCCAATATTCGATAGTCCAGGAAGTCAAGTCAGTGATCACGATGCCGTCGGGAGGCCAGACGCTCGTCGGCCGCGGCTATTACGAGATAAGCGGTCTCGCATGGTCCGGCCGCGGCAAGATCAAGCGTGTCGATGTATCGGTCGACGGTGGGCGTAATTGGCAGACGGCGCGTCTTCAGGAGCCGGTGCTGACCAAGGCGCTGACACGCTTTCGACTCGACTGGAATTGGGACGGATCGCCGGCGCTGCTGCAAAGCCGCGCGGTCGATGAAACCGGGCACGTACAGCCGAGCATTCAACAACTGCGCGCAGTGCGTGGCGTGCGCTCCATCTATCACAACAACGCGGTGCAAACGTGGCGCGTGCAACCCGACGGCGAGGTGTGGAATGTCCAGGTCGCATAGCGCGCTGGTTGCACTCGCGCTGATCGCGACGACGTTATCGGTTGGTGCGCAGCAGGGTCGTTACGGTCTCGGTCGTGCACCGACGCCACAGGAAATCGCGGCGTGGGATATCGATGTTCGACCCGACGGGCATGGGCTCAAAGTGGGCAAGGGCACTGTCGCGCAGGGACAGAAGATCTACGACGCGCAGTGCGCCAGCTGTCATGGCACTTTCGGCGAGAGCAATCGTTACATGGCGGTTGCCGGAGGTGTACGCAAGAGTGATTTGACCACCGGCCGCGCGTCAATGCTGCTGCAGTCCGATGGACTGCGGACGCTGGGAACCAAGCTGAACTACGCGGCAACGCTGTGGGACTACATTTTTCGCGCGATGCCGTGGACCAATCCGCAGTCGCTTAGTGTCGACGAAACATACGCGGTAACCGCATACGTGCTGCACCTGAACGAAATAGTTCCAGCCGATTATGAGTTGAACGAGAAGACGTTACTCAGCGTGCAGATGCCCAACCGGAACGGGCTCACAACCGCGCATGGACTTGGAAGCGTGAAAGGACAGCCGGACGCGCAAGGCAGTCTCTGCATGAAGGACTGCGTTAAAGAGGTCACGATTACGTCCGAGATACCGGAGTTCGCACGCAATCAAAGCGGCAACCTGGCGCAGCAAAAGCGCCCGCTAGGACCGATGCGCGGCATCGATACCGCGCGATTCGACGCTGGGAAGACCGCAACAACACACGTTGCAACGCAGACCGCGGCGCCGCACCCGTCGGATCTGATCGCTCGGCATGCTTGCACCGCATGCCATGGATTGACGAACAAGATTGTCGGACCGGGTTTCAACGAAATCGCAACCAGATATCAAGGGCGAACAGACGCACAGGCATATCTGTCCAAACGGATCAAGGAAGGCGGTCAAGGTGTGTGGGGTGAAATCCCGATGCCGCCGCAAGCAGGATTGAAGGAGAGTGACGCCGAGGAAATCGCACGGTGGATCGCAAGTGGAGCGAAATAATTTTTAGCAATAGGGTTATCCCGAGAGCGAAATAAAATCAGGTGGACGCGCTGCTACATTCATGCGTTTGCTTCGAGCAACCCCGAACATAGTGGCAGGAGACTTTTGGATGACACAGAGTCGCAGAGAATTCGTAAAGCTAACCGGCGTATTCGCCGTAATGGCCAGCGCGGGACTCATCAGTACCCAGGAAGCATTCGCACAGCAGCAAGCGTGGAACAAAGCCGCATTCGAGGCGAAGTCGCTTGATGAAACGGTCAAGGCGCTCGGCGGTCCCCCTGCCACGCAAAGTACGGACATTTCAATCACGGCGCCCGACATTGCGGAAAACGGCGCCGTGGTTCCCGTAGCCGTTACCAGCAAGATCCCGAATACGCAAAACGTCTACATCCTGGTCGAGAAGAATCCCAACTCGCTTGCAGCGGGATTTGCAATTCCAGCCGGAACCGATGCCAACGTCGCCACCCGCATCAAGATGGGGCAGACCTCTAATGTGCATGCGGTAGTCAAAGCCGACAACAAGTTTTATGTCGCCACGAAAGAAGTCAAAGTAACCCTCGGCGGTTGCGGCGGCTGAGCGACGTTCGCATACAGGAGCAAAGATGGCAGATCCAATGAGAATTCGCGCGACCGAGCAGCCCGACGGCGTCGACGTGCGCGTGCTGATGAGTCATGAGATGGAAACCGGACAGCGCCGTGACTCGGCCGGCAAGATCGTGCCCGCGCATTACATTTCCAACGTCACCGTCAGTCACAACGGCAAACAAGTGCTGAGTGCCGAGTGGGGCCCGGCGGTTGCGAAGAACCCCTACTTGCAGTTCAAGTTCAAGGGTGGCAAAAAAGGCGACAAGTTGACGGTCACGTGGATCGATAACAAGGGTGATACACGCACGGACGAGGCAACAATCAATTGAGCAGCACCGGCAGCTGTAGAGCTGCTCAAACAACTTTAAGCGGGGAGATGCAGAACATGAAGGCCATCACGCGGGCAGCGCTTGGAGTCGCTGCATTCGCACTGTCGTGTACGGCAGCGTTTGCGCAGAAAGACACCGCCGACGCAATCGCGCGCTACCGACAGTTGCTACAGGACGGTAACCCGGCCGAGTTGGTTGCCGCCCGCGGGGAAGCATTGTGGAAGGAAAAGCGAGGCCCGAAGAACGCGTCGCTTGAGCAGTGCGACCTCGGCCTGGGTGCGGGCGTTGTCAAAGGGGCCTACGCACAGATGCCGCGTTATTTTGCTGACGCGGACCAAGTGATGGATTTCGAGGGCCGTGTCGTGCACTGCATGGTCACGCTGCAGGGTTTCGATTACGCGACGGTAACGAAGAGTCCCTACTCGGGCACCGGTCAGCGGCAAACAGAAATCGAAGCACTGGCAGCGTACGGCGTCGAGCTGTCGCGCGGAGTGCCGGTGAATATCCCGCAGTCGCACCCGAAAGAGCAAGCTTCGTATGACCGTGGCAAGCAGTTGTTTTACATGCGTGCCGGTCCGTACGATTTTTCGTGCGCCACATGCCATGGCGTCACAGGGCAGCGCATTCGTCTGCAGGACCTGCCGAATATTGCTGCTAACAAGGAGGACGCGGAGCGCGCGTTTACTACCTGGCCGGCATATCGCGTATCGCAGGGCACGCTGCGAACGATGCAATGGCGCCTCAATGATTGCTTTCGGCAGCAGAGATGGCCTGAACCTGTGTTTGCCTCGCCTGCCACGGTGGATCTGATTACGTTTCTCGGTGTTAACGCAAACGGCGCGAAGATGGATTCGCCGTCGATCAAGCGCTAGGTGCAGCCATGAAAAACAAAATCGCGTTGGCTAGCTTGTCAATCGTCGCCGTACTACTCATTAGCTGTGCCGTATACACCGCACCGACCCGCGAAGAGACACTACAGGTCGTGAAGAGCTCGTTCAAGGAGCGGGGCATCGCGAAACTTGATCGACTGAATCAGTCGGACCTGCAGGTCGCGTGTTCGGAAGCTTCGATGACAGGCAAGGATTTGCCGCAGGAAGCGCGAACTCGATTAGAGCGACAAGCGCTGGCAACCGTGAAATATCCGGCTGACGGTCAATATCTTGGAGACTTCAAGCAAGGTGAGCGGATTGCGCAGACCGGCGTCGGCATGCAATGGAGTGATTCCGACAAGACGGTGGCCGGCGGCAATTGCTATGCGTGCCATGAAATTTCTCCGCAGGAAATTGCCTATGGCAACATCGGACCCTCATTGAAGGGGTATCGAAAACTGCGTGGCGCTTCGCCGGCAGTGATGACCTACACGTGGGGCAAGCTCTGGAATTCACATGCGTACAACGCTTGTTCGCAGATGCCCCGTTACGGCGACGCGAACATTCTGACGAACGCGCAGCTGAAGGATCTAATGGCGCTGTTGCTCGACCCAGACTCCCCTGTAAACAAGTAAACAAATAAGACAAGCGCCACGACCGCCTTGCATAAGCTGTTGGTAGCGTTTGCCGGCGCAGTGTTGCTTGCTGCGGCCCCTGCTCTCGCGCAGGGGGCGGGCGAAGTGGGAAGGGCCGTTGTCTGGCGCGACGTGGCGTTGCTTGACGGCCGCACGTTGAAGGCGGCTGAGCTCAATGGCAGCGCAGTCGTCGTTCAGATCTGGGCGTCGTGGTGTCCATTTTGCGCTGCGCAGAACCCGCACGTGCAAAAGCTGCACGACGCGTACTCAGGCCGCGGCTTGAAAGTGCTCGCGTTTTCAATCGATCAAACAGAGCAGGCAGCCAAGGAATATTTGGCTAAGCATGGGTACACATTCAATGTAGCGATGCGCAGCAGCGACGTTGATCGCTGGTTCGGACGCAACCGCACGTTGCCGGAGACTTACGTAGTCGATTCAAAGGGCAGGGTCGCCTTCGTGCATCGCGGTGAGATGTTTCCGGAGGACATCGCGGCGCTATCGCGCTTTGCTGCGAAGTAAGTGGACCGGCGCGAGTTCCTGCAGATCCTTGCCGTCGCCGCTTCGGGCGGGATGCCGATTGCGTCGCGTGACGCGCTCGCTGCGGCGCCATCAGCTGCGCGCATGTACGACGTGCCGCGCTTCGGCAACGTGCACTTTCTACATTTCACCGATTGTCATGCGCAACTACTCCCAGTCTATTTTCGCGAGCCGAGCGTCAATCTGGGTGTGGGAGCAGCGTTGGGTCAGCCGCCGCACCTGGTCGGCGAGCATCTGCTCAAGCACTTCAACATTGCTCGCGGTACGCCACAGGCGCATGCGTTTACGTACCTCGATTTTGTCCAAGCCGCTCGCACTTACGGCAAGGTGGGCGGCTTTGCCCACTTGTCAACGCTGATCAAGCGCATCAGGGAGAGCAGGCCTGGCGCGTTGCTGTTGGATGGTGGCGACTCGTGGCAGGGATCGGCGACTGCGCTGTGGACGAATGCGCAGGACATGGTCGATGCGAACAAGCTGCTCGGTGTGGACGTGATGACCGCTCATTGGGAGATGACCTACGGGCAGAAGCGAGTGCAGGAGATCGTGGACAAGGACTTCAAAGGCCGTATTGATTTCATTGCACAGAACATGAAGACAGAGACTTCGGCGATCAGGTGTTTCCGCCGTACACGCTGAAAGAAATGAACGGCATTTCTATCGGCGTCATCGGCCAGGCGTTTCCGTACACGCCGATTGCAAACCCGCGCTATTTCATGCCTGACTGGAGCTTTGGCATCCAGGAAGAAAACATGCAGAAGATGGTCGACGAAGTGCGCAGCAAGGGAGCGCAAGTCGTCGTGCTGCTTTCGCACAACGGAATGGACGTCGATCTCAAGATGGCGACTCGCGTGCGCGGCATCGATGCGATCCTCGGTGGACACACGCACGATGCGGTGCCACAGCCAACGCTGGTCAAAAATGCCGGTGGTACGACGCTGGTGACCAACGCCGGCAGCAACGGCAAGCCTTGATGCTCGACTTCGACGTTAGAGACGGCAGGGTCGGCGATTACCGCTACAAGCTGTTGCCGGTGTTTGCGAATCTGCTGCCTGCAAATGCCGAAATGTCTGCGTACATCGCCCAGGTCCGCGCGCCGTTCGCGGCGCGACTATCGGAAAAGCTCGCAACGACCGAAGGGCTGCTGTACCGCCGCGGCAACTTCAACGGCACGTTCGATCAGTTGATCTGCGACGCGCTGATGCAGGTGCGCGGCGCAGAAATTGCCTTTTCGCCGGGGTTTCGCTGGGGCACATCGCTGCTACCGGGACAGACGATTCTGATGGAACACTTGATGGATCAGACCGCGATCACGTACCCGTACACGACGGTCAATGAACTCAGCGGTGCCATGATCAAGACGATCCTGGAAGATGTGGCCGACAACCTGTTCAATCCCGATCCGTATCTGCAGCAGGGCGGCGATATGGTGCGGGTAGGCGGCCTGCAGTACTCCATCGATCCGCTCGCGGGTATCGGGCACCGCATCAGCGATATGCGCCTTAGGCGGCAAGCCGCTCGATGCCGACAAGACCTACAAGGTCGCCGGATGGGCGCCCGTGGCGGAAGGTGCCAAGGGCCAGCCATCTGGGAGGTGGTCGCGACGTATATGAAAGATCGAAAGGCGCTGAAGCCTCAGCGGTTGAATTTGCCGGCAATCAAGGGCGCTCAATCAAATCCTGGGGTTGGCGTAGTAGTGATGCATGCCGACCGGCGTCAGTGTGGTAATCGCGATGTTGTTGTCGCCCGCGCTGCTGAGTGCGCAGCAGCCGCTGAGGAAGATCTACTCGCACCGCTAGATGATCTGCGC
>CAWDDF010000003.1:0-878447 GCA_963801035.1 uncultured beta proteobacterium
ACACTGCTGCTGCTGTCAGCACTGGTCGGCTTCGCCGTCAACGCGTGGCGCAAGCTCGCCATCGTCTTCAGGCTGGCACCGGAGATGCGCTGGGATCAGCCGGCAGCACGTTTGCGCGCGGTGCTGGTCAACGGTTTCCTGCAGTCTCGAATGGTCGCGCGCGAGTGGAAACCGGGACTGATGCACGCGGTCATCTTCCTCGGTTTCATCACGTTGCTGGTGCGCAAGGTGCAGCTCGTGATCATCGGTTACGACGAGCACTTCGTCTATGCCGGGCTGGCGGGAAAACTCTTTGCCGGCGCCAAGGATGTGATCGAAATTGCCGTGCTGGCGGCCGTCGGCTATGCGTTCTATCGACGCCTCGTGAAAAAGCCCGCCAGGCTCGAGCGCAACCGCGAAGGCCTTTTGATCCTGTCGCTGATTGCCGCGATCATGATGACCGATTTGCTGTTCGACGGGTTTCGGTTCGCGCTTCTGGCCGACAGTGACGCCGGCATCTCGGAAGAGCGATCGCATGCGTTCGCCGGCAGCGCGATTGCCGATGCGCTCTCGAGGCTGTCGGACCAGCAGCTCGTCGGCGGATACCAAGCGTCCTATTGGATCCAGATGCTGACGGTGTTGAGCTTTCTGGTGATCCTGCCGCTCGGCGAGCACTTTCATATCGTCACTGCGCTGCCAACGCTGTTTTTTCGCCGAGGCGGGCCGACCAATTGCGTTCCGAAACTTGATCTCGAGAAGATCATGGAAGCCGATGACGCGGGCAGCATTAGCGTCGGCGTGCGCACCGCGCTCGACCTCACCTGGAAGGACGGGCTCGATGCTTTCACCTGCACCGAGTGCGGCCGTTGCAAGGATGCGTGTCCGACGTTCCTGACCGGTAAGCCGCTTGCATTGAAGTGGGTTTTCGACGACCTAAAGCATCACCTGCTTGCCGAGCGTCAGACGATCGTCGCCGGGGACGCGACGGCGCTTCCCGCGCTCGTGCCGGCAGTGATCGCCGACGAAACGTTATGGGCATGCACGACATGCGGCTACTGCGAAGCCGCGTGTCCGATCGAGCTCGAGCATCTGCCCCGCTTTTATCGAATGCGCCAGCAGCGAGTCCTGATCGAGGGCGCTTTTCCGCACGAGCTAAAGGCCGTGTTCGAAGCCTACGAAGTGCAAAGCAACCCATGGGGAATGCCTGCCGATACGCGCGGCCAGTGGGCGCAAGGCCTCGATGTTCCGGTGGTGCAGACCGCTGAAGATGTGCGGCAACTCGACTATCTGTTCTATGTCGGTTCGGCGCAGTCGTTCGATCCCCGCGCGCAAAAGATCGCTGCTGCATTCGTGCGGGTGTTGAAACACGCCGGCGTGCGGTTCGGAATACTGGGTCCGCGTGAAACGTCGACCGGCGAGTGTGTGCGCCGCGCCGGCAACGAGATGCTGTTTCAGCAGCTTGCGCAACAGTTGATGGATACGCTCAACGAAGTCGGCGCGACGCGAATCGTTACCTGCGACCCTCACGCTTTCAATTCGCTTAAGAATGAGTATCCAGAGTTCGGCGGTCGCTACCAGGTCATACATCACACACAGCTGATATCGCAGCTGATCGCCGAGGGTCAGGTGCGCGTGGCCGCCTCTCTTGAGCGAGTGATCTATCACGAGCCCTGTTATCTCGCCCGGCATAACGGCGAATACGAAGCGCCGCGCGCCGTGCTCGCGCATCTAATCACCGACACGCCGCTTGAGTTCGATTTGCGTCGTGAAAAGGCAATGTGTTGCGGCGCTGGCGGTGCACGCATGTGGATGGAAGAAAAGATCGGCCGCCGCATCAATGTCACTCGCGTCGAACAAGCGCTGCGACATGAGCCGACGGTCATTGCCTCGGCATGTCCGTATTGCGCAACGATGATGCACGATGGACTCAAGCATCTGCGTCGCGATAACGAAGTCGCCGTCCGCGATATCGCGGAGCTGGTGGCCGATGCCCTGATTTGCAAGGTTGTTGACGGCCATCAATACCCGTCGCGCGCATCGGGTTCATAGTGACAAGCGAATCGGTTCCGTTCGGGTCGGGCGATCCGGATCGGCCCGATTGATACTCCGAATGGAGGGCATTATGAGAACCGTGGCGCGTTGGAGTCCGTTCCGCGAATTTGCGCCGTTCGCGTCGTTTCCTGAAGGGGAAACGTATTTTGGCGAGTTTCCGTTCCCGTCTCTAGCAATGAGCTACGAGCCGACACCGCTGATGCGGGTGGACGTCACCGAGGATGAAGCTGCTTATATAGTCAAAGCCGAAATTCCCGGGATGAAGAAGGAAGAGATCGCAGTTTCGATCGACGGCAACACGGTGTCCATTACCGCCGAAGTGAAGCGCGAAAAGCCAGTCCATCCAGCCGCAAAGATGCTGCGCAGTGAGTGCTATTACGGGTCGGTTTTCCGCAAGCTGACATTGCCGTTTGATGTCAATGCAGCCAAAGCCGAAGCTTCCTACGAAGCAGGAGTGTTGAAGCTGATGCTGCCGAAATCCGCGGGCAGCGAAGTCCGTCGGCTTGCGATTCACTAGCACCCATTAATCCCCGGAAGTCCGGGGATTGATGGATATAAGAAGCAAGGGCGCCCGCAACTTAAAGCGGGCGCCCTTGTTTTGTGGAGTGAACGTTTAGTGATGGCCGCGCCTGCCCGCTTACGCCCGCGTACGCCCACATCACTTCTTGCAAACCGGTAACTGACTAACCGATCAGCCAGCCGGGGAACACGCCGATCAGGACAGCCGCTACCAGGCAAATCAAAGTCGCTCCGAGCGCACAACGGCTGGCCGCGACTGACGCTACTGCAGGCTGCTCCTCCTTCATGAACAGATGCTGAATCACGCGCAGATAGAAGTAGATGCCGATGTAACTTCCAACCAGACCCAGCACCGCATAGGCCGTGTATCCGGCGGCCATCACGTTCTTGAAAATCAGAAACTTCGCAACAAATCCGGGAAACGGCGGGATGCCGGCTAGCGAGAACATTGCGATGCCGATCATCACGGCGGCAAACGGCTTGCGGTAAGCCAGGCCGCTTAAGTGTTGTAGCCGGTCGCGCGCGATGTCGTCATCGTTGCGCGGAAGCGCTGCGAAAGCCAGAACGTTCATCACGCCATAAGCGAGCACGTAAAAGGCCACCGCCTCGAATCGACCGGCGCCCTCCCCTAGAAAGGCATAGAAGAGATAACCGGCATGAGCGATCGATGAATACGCGATCATGCGACGTAAGCTCTGCTGACGCATCGCTGCGAGGTTGCCCCACACGATTGACGCAAGCGGCAGCCAGGCCAGCAACTCAACGGTGAAAGATGAGAGCTCCGCTGGTCCGAACAGGCGCACCGCGGCCAACAGCACGCCAGCCTTGATAACCACAGCCATATAGGTAGTTACCGGCACGGCGGCCGCTTCGTAAGCATCGGGGGCCCAAGCGTGAAACGGCACCACGGCCGCCTTTAAAAAGAAGGCGGCAATCACCAGCGCAATCGCCATCTGTGCCATCACGCCGGTGCTCGTTAATACCTCACGAAAGCTGGCCAGCGACAACGAGCCGGAGCTGCCGTACAGCAACGACGCGCCCATCAGCAACGTTGCGGACGCGGTACCGCCGAGCACCAGATACTTCAGTGCGGCTTCCGCAGATTCCGGCCGCCGGTAGGCCAGCAGCACCATCGCATAAACCGGCAATGACATCAGCTCGAGTCCGAGAAAAAGCGTCAAGAAGCTTTCCGAAGACAGCAGCACGCATGCACCGTACAGCGACGACAGCAACAAAATGTGGAACTGCGGCAGCGCGAAATCGTCACGTGCCATCAACAACACTGGAATCGCCAGTGCGAGAACCAGCGCCTTGGATAGCGACGCATTCGAGTCGACGGCCAGCTGTTGCGGAAACGGAGCGACATTGAAGTCGCCGAAGAAAAGTGCGAGTGCAGCGGCGGCGGCGAGTGCCAGCGTGATCAATGACAATGGCATCGCATCCCAGCGGCGCACGGCTCCGATCTCGACCGCAATTAGAAGGACGATGCCGGCGAGCAGAATGTGCTCGGGCATCATCGTGACTACAACAGCGGCCCAGTTCATTGTTCGACCTGATAAGCCACCGGCGCAGCAATGCGCTGCTCGCTAACCAGCTGCTGAAACTGCCGCGCCGCCATCTCAGTCTTGCGCATCGGTTCGTCGGGAAAAAGTCCAAGTGCAAAGATCGCGGCGACAATTGCAACCAGGATCGTCTTCTCACGACCGCTTAAATCGGTAAACGGCTGTTGCGGCGCTTTGACCGCGCCAAACAAAAAGCGCTGCGCGAACACGAGCATATAGAGCGCGCCCAGCACGACACCGAGCACAGCACTGACGCTGACGAACAGCGGATAGCTATTGCCCTGCTGGTGCAGCGGCCACGCAGCGACGAAGGCACCGAGCAGCGCCAAAAATTCTCCGGTGAATCCACTTGTCGTCGGAAGCCCGATCGCCGCCAGCGTCAGAATTCCGAAGAACACCGAATAGATTGGCAGAATTCTGGCGAGACCTCCGTAGGCGGCCAGTTCGCGCGTATGACAGCGCTCGTAGATCATTCCGACCATCAGAAACAGTCCCGCAGCAACCACGCCGTGGCTGACCATCTGAATCAACGCGCCTTGAATACCGAGCAGGTTCAGGCTGATCAGCCCCAGCATCACATAACCGAGATGGCTGATCGACGAGTAGGCGATGATCTTCTTGATATCGGTCTGCACCAGCGCCAGACACGCGCCGTAAATGATGCTGATCACGGCAAGTGTTCCGAACAGCGGCGCAAGCATGCGCGTGGCATCCGGAAACAGCGGGAAGCCGAGCTTCATGAAGCCGTAGGTGCCGACCTTCAACAGCACACCGGCCAGAATCACCGAGCCTGCGGTCGGCGCCTCGACGTGCGCGTCCGGAAGCCACGTATGCAGCGGCACCATCGGCACCTTGATTGCAAACGACAACGCGAACGCGGCCAGCAGTATTGTTTGAACGTCTAACGGCAGCTGCGCGCGATAAAGATCTGCGAATGCGAACGACGTGATTCCGGTCGTCGTGTACAGCGAATAGACGAGATAGATCACCGCTGCCAGCATCAGGATGCTGCCGAATGCGGTGTACAGCACGAACTTCAGCGTCGCATAGATGCGGCGCTCCCCGCCCCAGATACCGATGATCAGAAACAGCGGTATCAGCATCGCTTCCCAGAACAGGTAGAACACGAAGAGATCCTGCGCGAGGAACGTTCCGAGCATCGCGAACTGAATCAGGAACACCATCGAGTAAAAGAGCTTCTGCTGCTTGGTGATCGCGTTGAATGCGCTGGCGACCACCAGCGGCGCGAGGAAAGCAGTCAGCATCACCAGCAGAATGTTGTAGCCGTCGAGCCCGATCTGGTAGTACACACCCCAGCTTGGAATCCACGGAATGCGTGTTTCAAACTGCAGTGCCGCTGCAGAAGCGTCGTAGCGTACGTATAGCCACGTGACCAACACAAATTGCAGCAGCATTACCGCCAGCGATGTGGCTTTGACAAGTCCGGTCAGCACCAGCCGGCAAGGCGACGATCGCCGCAATGCCGAGCAACGGCAAATACAAGACGATGTTCAGCAGCGTGGCTTCAGCCATAGCGCCAGGCCCACGCCAGCGAACCGATGATTCCGGCGAGCACAAGGAACGCGTAAAACTGCAATTGACCGGTCTGCAATCGCGCCAGTGCGGCGGCACCGCGTTCACCCATAGCGGCTATCGAGTGCAACGATCCGTCGATCAAGGCACGGTCGCCGAGCCGCAGGAATATGCGGTCCGAAATCCAGTACAGAGGACGCCCGATCAGTGCGTCGTAGATCTCGTCGATGTAGTACTTGCCCGATAGCAATCGATTCAGCGGGACAAATCGACGACGTATCGCCTCGGCGCGGTGCGCGTCGCCGCCGAATAGAAACGCGGCAATCGCTAGACCGCCAAATGCGATCGCGATCGATGCGATCAAGATGGCTGTGTGGAATCGCTGCATGGCCGGCTCAACGACCGGCAGCGGCAACAACGGCTCAAGGAAATGGGGCACGGCAATGAAGCCGCCGACGGTCGACAGTGCAGCCAGCACAATCAGTATTCCGGTCATCGACCATGGCGATTCGTGCACGTGATGCTCGGTCTTCGCATCCATGCGCGAGACGCCGAAGAACGTCAGCCAGAGCAACCGGAACATATAGACCGCAGTCAGCAGCGCGGTTGCCGCCGCCATCGCAAACAGCAGCGTTGACCCCGAGCCGCTCGCAAACGCGAACCACAAGATCTCGTCCTTGGAGAAAAAGCCGGCAAGCGGCGGGATGCCGGCGATCGCAGCAGTAGCGATGGCAAAAGTCACAAAGGTGATCGGAATCCGGCGCGCGAGACCGCCCATCTTCCGAATGTCCTGCTCGCCACTGAGCGCATGGATCACGCTGCCTGCGCCCAAAAACAAACACGCTTTGAAGAACGCGTGCGTCAACAGATGGAAGATCGCGACGCCATAGGCGCCGACGCCCGCTGCGACGAACATCAGGCCAAGCTGCGAAATCGTCGAGTAGGCGAGCACTTTCTTGATGTCGGTCTGCACCAGCGCGATCGTCGCCGCAAAGAATGCCGTTGCTACGCCGATCGTCGCGATCAATGCGCTCGCTTCGGGTGCTTGCATGTAAATGCCGGACATGCGCGCGACCAGATACACACCGGCGGTCACCATCGTTGCGGCATGGATCAATGCGGATACCGGTGTCGGGCCGGCCATCGCATCGGGTAGCCAAACATGCAACGGAATCTGCGCCGACTTGCCGGTGGCACCAATGAAGAGCAAGACACCGACTAAAGTTGCCGATACTGCTGCTGTCGGTCCGCTAATGAACTCGGCGTTGATGCGGTCCATGTCCAGCGTGCCGAACGCTTGGTACAACACGAACATTCCGAGCAGAAAGCCGGCGTCGCCGATGCGGTTCGTGATGAACGCTTTGGTGCCCGCGCGCGCTTTGTCGGGATCGTCAAACCAGAACCCGATCAACAGGTACGACGCGAGTCCGACGCCCTCCCAGCCGACGAACAGCACTAATAACGATCGGCCCAACACAAGCATCAGCATGAAAAACAGGAACAGGTTCAGATACGCGAAGTAGCGTGCGTAACTTTCGTCGCCCTTCATGTAGCCGATCGAATAGATGTGGATCAGCGAGCCGACGCCGGTGACGATCAGCGTCATCACCGCAGTCAGGCGGTCGAAGTAGAACGCGATCTCGAAGGTGCGGTCGCCGATCGTCGCCCAGCGATAAACCGTTTCGATCAACGCTGCATCGCGCGTGCCGAGATCGGAGAAGCACATCACGACGATCGCGAATGCCGCCAGTGGTAGCCCACAGCCCACTACCGACACGAAGCGCGGCCCGAGCCGGCGGCCAATCAGCCCGTTGACCAAGAAGCCAAGCAGCGGCAACACAACGATCCATGTCAGCTGGCCCATGCGCCGTCAGCCCTTTAGATCGCTGTAGGCATTGAGGTCGAGCACACGCTTGGAGCGCACCAGCAGCAGCACGATCGGAATTCCGATCGCGATTTCAGCAGCCGCAACGACGAAGATCAGGAAGACGAGCACCGCAGCGCTGGCATCACCAGTGTGCTGCATGAAGCTGACCAGACTCAGGTTGACGCCATTGAGCATCAGCTCCATGCACATCAGCATCACCAGCGCATTGCGGCGGATGATGACGCCAAGCAGTCCCAGCGCGAACAACGCGGCGGCAAGCGCCAGCAGCAGCTCGACCTTAGCCACGAGTTCTCCGCCCCACCTGCAGGATCGCAAGCGCCGCCACGACGGCGACCACCAGCAAAACCGACGTCAACTCGAAGTGCAGCCAGTATTCATTCAAGAACACCACCGAGAACGGCTGCACGCCGAACGACGCTGTCGTCGAAGTCGACGAGTTTGACGATTGACCAAACGCACCCACCAAGCCGTACGCCAGCGCAGCGACCAGCAGAACGAACGCGACAGCGCCGGGCACGATCATCCGCGAGTACCGTTGCGTGAACGACGAATCGCGCACGTCGATCAGCATGATCGCGTACACCATGAACACCATCACTGCGCCGACGTAGATCAGCACCTGAAACACGGCGATGACGTGTACCCCGAGCAGTGCATAGATGGCAGCGAGCGACAACATCGTCACGATCAATGCCAGCGCGACACGCATCGGGTGCCGCAGCACCAGCATCAGCAGTGCCGACACGAGTGCCAGCGCAGCGAAAAGTGCGAGAAGGGCTGTCTCGATCATCTCGGGCTGTCGCTGATAGGTGCCGGCGGATAAGGCTTGGCAACGTCGCGCTGCGGGTTCCAGTTCAGCAGCTCCTCACGACCGAGCCACAACGTGCTGCGGTCGAACGTGGGCAAACCGGGGACTTCCTTGACCATCCGTATCGCATCTTCCGGGCACGCTTCGACGCACAGTCCGCAAAAAATGCAGCGCGAATAGTCGATCTCGAAGCGCGCCGGAAATTTCGGATGCACGGGATCGGCGGGATCAAACCCCGCTTCGATCTCGATCACCTTCGCCGGGCACACGGTCGCGCACATGTTGCAGGCGATGCACTGCGGCGTGCCGTCGGGCCGCTGCGTCAGGATGTGCTTGCCCCGATTGCCGCGCGCGTAATCGGCGCGCGTCTCTTCGGGGTAATACGTCGTCAGCGCGCCTTTGCGGAACGTCATCCAGCGAAACATGTTGCGCACAAAAACACCGCCGGTGATAAACAGTCCGCGCAGGATTTCCGGCAGATACGCGAGCTCCCACAGTCCCATCGTTGGACGGTTCCAGTACTGCTTGCGGCGATAGGGTTTTTTCACGCCGCGCTCGCGCCTAAGAACCACACTACGACCGCTGTCACAACGAGGTTTGCGATCGCCAACGGGAACATGAACTTCCACGCGAAGCGCAGCAATTGGTCATAGCGAAAACGGGGCAGAGTCCAGCGAACCAGAATCTGGAAGCTGCAGACGATCAGCACTTTTGCCAGGAATACGCCGAGCTGGATGATGACGACCGCCCAATGCGGAAGCTCGATCGTGCTGCCACCGGGGAAGACGAATCCCGAGTCGGTCATGAACGGCAGGTTGTATCCGCCGAGGAACAGCGTCGTGAACAACGCGCCGATGATCGCGATCTCGATGAACTCGGCGAACATGAACAGGCCCATTTTCATCGCGCTGTACTCGGTGTAGTACCCGGCGATCAGCTCCGACTCGGCCTCCGGCAGATCGAACGGGATGCGCTTGTTCTCGGCGATTGCGGCGACCATGAACAGGATCGCCGCGAATGGCTGGTAAACGATCCCCCACGCTGGAAGAAAACCCAACAGCACGCCCGATTGATGGCGCGCGATCTCTCCAAGGTCGAGCGTGCCGTAGATCAGAATCAGGCCGAGGACGGTGAGCGCGATGATCAGCTCATAGGAAATCATCTGCGAGCCGGCGCGCAGCGCGCCGAGCATCGAGAACTTGTTGTTCGACGACCAGCCAGCGAGCATTGCGCCGATGATCGTGATGCCGCTAAACGCAAAGACGATCAAAATCCCCGCATCGAGATTCGCGATCTGCAGCGGGTAAGTGCGATCGCCGAACCAATCGGCGACCGCAGGTACGCCGCTGAACAGTGTCGCCGGCACCAGCGTGCCGCCGAACGGAATCACCGCGAACACCAGCAGCACCGGCGTGAACACGACCCAGGGCCCCAATGCATACGCGACGCGGTCGTAGCTATCCGGCTTGAAGTCCTCCTTCAGCAGCATCTTCAATCCGTCGGCCAACCCATGAAACAAGCCGAGCCAGACCAACTTGATTTGAGTGAAGGGAATGCGCACGTAAGCGCGGTTCGCACCGATGCGATCCGACATGATCGCCGCCTGTTTACGCTCGACCCATGTGAGCACGGTGCCGAAAATCAACAGCACCGTGATCGCATAGGTGATGTAGACAATCGCGATCACCAGGTCCTGGATCATGCGTTCACCGGTACGACAGCGAGCGCGGCGAACAGCGCCTCGGCGTGGGCCACGGTAGCTTTCTTCGCAAAGCATGGCTCGAAGCCACTGACGACGCCCTCGAAGTTCGTGTAGTGCCCACTGCGCTCGGTCTGGATGCTGATCGGAATGAACACGTCGGCCAGCGCGTCTGCCGGGCCCTGCCACGCACCCAGCACGATCGTTTGCGCCTGTACCGGCACGCGCGAGAAGTCGAAACCCTCGCCCCATACCAGCAACAGATCAGCTGCATCGAGCGATGCGTTGCCTTCATACGGAGCGAATTTCGCGTGCGCAGCAGCCGTGTTCGGATTCTTGTCCGCGCGCACAAGGAAATCATCTTCGGGCGGCTCTTCCGGCTGACGCACGCGATCAATCTTGTAGAACGCTTCGAAGCGTGCACCGAGCGCGCGCTCGAATGCCTCGAGCTCCTCGTTGGATGCCCAGTTCGACACCAGCGCGACGGGGCGGCGCGCTTGCTCGATCAGAAGCCGCGCCTGCTCGATCGCGACCGCGAGGTCGACCGGTTGTCCCTTGAGCATCGCCCGCTCGGCACGCGGGCGTTCGAAAAATGTTCCGAGATCGCGTCCGACGTTGCACATCCATGGCCCGTTGACCGCCGGATTTTCGAGCGGCGTGACGCGCTCGATCACCACATTACGCAACGGGTTAACGGCGTTCAGCTTCCACTCGGACTTGCGGTGCCACAGCTGGACCGTGCAGCCGCGCGCACAGCGCGGGCATACGGAAGGCGTGGGCTTCAGATACCAGACGCGCGACTGGTAGAAAAACGAGCGCGACAAGAGTGCACCGACCGGACATATGTCGATCACGTTGTCCGAATACACGTCCTTGTCAAACGATCCGTTCTCGGTGGCGCGCACCAGCGACGAGTCGCCGCGTTGCTTGATGCCAAGCGCCTTGGATTTCGAAATTTCGTGCGTGAAGCGCACGCAGCGCGAGCACAGGATGCAGCGCTCGTTGTCGAGGACGATTCGCTCTGACAGCGGATGGAACTTCGTCAGCCGCAGCTTCGGGTCGACCGAGAGCGAAGGCGCGCCGTTGTATGCGTAGTGATAGTCCTGCAGCTTGCATTCGCCGGCCTTGTCGCAGATGCCGCAATCGACCGGGTGGTTCAGCGTCAGCAGCTGCATCACCGACTTGCGATACTGCTTCACCAGTTCGGTATCGGTCTGCACGCGCAGCCCCTCGCTGACCGGCATATTGCAGGCGATCTCGACCCAGCTGCGCCCTTCGACCTGGATCGCGCAGACCCGGCAGTTGCCGGCGATCGAGAGCTTCGGATGCCAGCAGAAATACGCCATCTCGATGCCGTTCGCGACCGCCGCCTCGATCACGGTCTGCTTGGAATCGGCCTGGATCGATCGGCCGTCTATGAAGATTTCAGGCATTCGAGTTGACCGTTGAAGCGTGAGCGCTTGTTCGAGATGTAGTACTCGAATTCATCGCGAAACTTGTTCAGGATGCCGCTGGTTGCGTAGCCGGCGGCGTCGCCCATTCCGCAGATCGTCGTGCCGTCGTTCCATGCGGAAATCTGGTACAGACGTTCGACGTCTTCGGGACGCCCGTCGCCAGCGACGATCCGATCGATGATTCGATGCATCCATCCCATGCCCTCGCGGCACGGCGTGCACTGCCCGCACGACTCATGGTGATAAAAGCGCAGCAGCACCTGCAACAGGCGAACCATGCAGGTACCTTCAGCGATGACGATCATCCCGCCTGAACCGAGCGATGAGCCCGCCGCGTTCAGCTCTTTGTCATCCAGATTCAGAGACTGGATTTCGGCGCCGGTCAGCACCTTCGTCGAGATTCCGCCGGGAATGATTCCCTTCAGCGCTTGTCCGTTCAGGATCCCGCCGCAGTCTTCATAGATAAATTTGGCCCACGGGTAACCGATTTCGATCTCGTAGACGCCCGGCCGGTTGATGTGGCCCGAGATCGAGATCAGGCGAGTGCCCGGAGCTTTTTCGGTGCCGACGCTCTTGAAGGCGGCACCGCCGTTGTTGATGATCCACGCGATGTTCGACAGCGTCTCGACGTTGTTGATGACGGTGGGCCGCTGGTACAAGCCGCGCACTGTCAGCCGCGGCGGCCGATTACGCGGATAGCCGCGCTTGCCTTCGATCGACGTGATCAACGCCGATGCTTCGCCGCATACATACGAGCCTGCGCCGCGATAGATGACGATGTCGCATGAGAAGTCGGTGCCAAGGATGCGCTCGCCGAGATATCCGGCGCGATATGCCTCGTCGAGCGCGGCCGACAGCCGCCGATACGGCAGATCGAACTCCCCGCGTATGTAGACGAATGCATTGCGTACCTGCAATGCGTACGCGGCGATCAGCATCGACTCCAGCAGCAGGTGCGGTGCGTTCTCAAGAATCCAGCGGTCCTTGAAGGTTCCTGGCTCGCCCTCGTCGGCATTGGCGCACAGATGATGCGGCTGGCCATCGTTCAGATTGATGACGCCCCATTTGCGACCCGCCGGAAAGGCAGCTCCGCCGCGGCCCTGTATTCCGGACGCGTTCACTTCTGCGGTCACCTGCTGCGGCGTCATCTGCGTCAACACCTTTCGCAGTGCCGTGTAGCCCGAGCGCGCCTGATAATCGGTCAGCGTGTGTGAAGTCGCGGTGACCGGAAACGTCATCAGTAGCTTGCGGTCCTTCATGTGCGCAGCGACTCCAGCAACGCGTCGATTTTTTCGGGGCTGATGTTTTCGTGGTAGGTGTCGTTGACCATCACGACGGGTGCGGTTCCACACGAAGCGAGGCATTCGACCGTGGACAAGGTGAAGCGGCCGTCGGACGTGGTTTCGCCGGGGGCGATGCCGAGGCTTTCGCTCAGGTGACGCACGATTCTTTCGGCGCCCATCAGCGAGCACGAGATGTTGCGGCACGCCTGGATGTGCCAGCGGCCGACCGGATGGCGGCGAAACTGTCCGTAGAAGCTCAGTACTTCTTCTATCTGAATTCGCGGCACGCCGAGGTATTCGACCAGGCCGTCGATGTCGCTGTCGGCGATATAGCCACGGTCTTCCTGCACGCGACGCAGGCACGGCAGTACCAGCGACGATTCGAACCCGGCCGGAAAGCGCGCACGCAGCGCGTCGAATTCAGCGATCAGATGGTTCATCGATCGCACTCTCCGCCGATCATGTTGACCGAGCCAAAGGTCGGAATGACGTCTGCCAGTTGATACCCTTCGAGCAGGCGGTGCACGCCGCCCATGTGAACAAAGCTCGGTGAGCGCACATGCACCTTGTACGGAACTCCTTCACCGCTGCTGACCAGATAGAAGCCGAGCTCGCCGTTCGGCGCTTCGTGCGCCGCATAAACCTCTCCGGCCGGTACCTGCGGCCCTTCGATGATCAGCTTGAAGTGGTTGATCAGCGATTCGATCTCCGAATACACGAGCCGCTTTTCCGGCAGCACGCAACGGCGATCGTCGACGTTGATCGGGCCCGCCGGAAGCAGGTCGACCAGCTGGCGAATCATGTGCACCGATTCGTCCATCTCGCACATGCGCACGTAGTAGCGGTCGTAGTTGTCGCCGTTGATGCCGACCGGCACTTCGAACTCGAGCTCTGAATACGCCAGATACGGCGCGTCCTTACGCAAATCGATGGGCGCACCCGTCGACCGCAGGATCGGCCCGGTGAATCCCCAGTTGATCGCGTCGGCGGTCGAGATCGTGCCGATGTTCCGAGTGCGATCGATGAAGATCCGGTTGCGGTCGATCAATCCATGGATGCGCCCGACAAAGTCTTCGTACTGGTCGAGGATCTCGTCGAGCCGCTTCAGCCAACCCTCTGGCAGGTCGCGCGCGAGCCCGCCGATGCGGCCGTACGTGTAGGTGACGCGCGCGCCGGTCAGATCCGCCAGGTGCTCGTAGATGTAGTCACGGATCATCACCAGATAAAGAAACGCCGTCATCGCGCCGAGCTCCATCAGCGACGCCGCGACGCACGTCAGATGATCGGCAATTCGCGAATACTCCGACAGCAGTGTGCGCAGGTAGCGGCAGCGCGGCGTGATCTCGATCCCCATCAGCTTCTCGACCGCTTCGCAGTAGGCGAAGTCGTTGATCAGCCCGGAGCAATAGTTAAGGCGCGTTACGTACGGGATCAGATTGGTCCACGTGTGGTCTTCGCACTCTTTTTCGAAGCCGCGGTGCAGGTAGCCGCAATGAACGTCGACCTTGCGCACGCGTTCGCCATCAAGCTTGGCGATGACCTGGATCGTTCCGTGCGTCGCCGGATGCGATGGTCCGATATTGACGATGACCCCGTCCTCGCTCTCGGACGGCGCGAAAGTTGGGTCGTACGGGGTTGGGCAGTCGCATGTCCATCGTCTTGCTCGTCACGTCCGATACGGCACCAACGGTTGCTCATCGTGCTTGTCGTAGTCCTTGCGCAGCGGATGACCGACAAAGCCTTCATAAAGAAGAATCGGGCGCAGGTCGGGATTGCCGTTAAAGACGATGCCGTACATGTCATGGCACTCACGCTCCATGAAGTTGGCCGATCCAAACAGCGACACCAGTGAGTCAACGGCCGGGTCTGCGAATTCGACGCCAGTCTTCACACGAATGCGATCGTGATAACGCGTCGAATAAAAGTGATAGACGACCTCGAAGCGTGGCGTCTTGGTCGGCCAGTCGACCGCGGTCACATCCAGCAGCAGATCGAACGCAAACTCGCTCTCTCAGTCGCCGCACGACTGGCAGTAGATCGGCGCGCGCAAGCTCGACGACCGGCATGCCGTGCAGGATGTAACAGCGCAATGCGCTTCCGATGGCTGCGCTCAGGTCGAGCTGGATATCGTTGAATCGTGCCGGCGTCACGTTCAGAAATCCTGATTGACGATCAGATGGCGCGAGTGCGCGATCTTGTCCTGCAGCTTCATGATCGCGTCGATCACAGTCTCGGGCCGGGGTGGGCAGCCGGGAACGTAGATGTCGACCGGGATGATCTTGTCGATTCCCAACAGCGTTGCGTAGTTCTGGTAAAAACCGCCGCTGGTCGCACAGACGCCGAAAGCCATCACCCACTTGGGTTCGCACATCTGCTCATAAACTTTCAACAGGATCGGCGCCTGTTTATGCGTCACCGTCCCGACGACCATCAGCAGATCAGACTGGCGTGGCGAAAAACGCGGCAGCGCTGCGCCAAAACGGTCGGTGTCGTAAGGGGTCGAGCTCACCGCCATGAATTCCATCGCGCAGCACGCGGTGACGAATGGATACGGAAACAGCGAAAACTTGCGCGCCCATCCGACCAGCTCGTCTTTCTTCGTCGATAGGTATTCGAATGCCTGCGACGGCGCCTTCGCGGTGCGGATCGGAATTGTTTTCGCAGCCATTTACTGGGTGACCTCTTCCAGCAACCGCGCCTTGTAAACGTAGAGCAGTACCAGAACCAGCAGAAACATGAAGATAAAAAAAGTGAACAGCATGAAGCCGGTCAGCGGCTGCGCTCCGACCGCCCAAACGATCAGGAACACGGTTTCGAGATCGAACAGGATGAAAGCGACGGCGACCCCGAAGTACTTGACCGCAATCGGCCGCACGTTGCGCGAATCGATGGGCTCGGCGCCGCACTCGAACGGCTCCAGCTTGATCGCCGACGCCACGGGCTTCGGACCGAGCACGCGGTTCATCAGCAGCGTGACGAATACGAAGCCCAGAATCGCGACGAGGTAAAGGAGAAAGACGACGTAGGGATTCAACGGTTCCGCCCGCTCCCTTGTGAAGCGCAACAGTAAGCGCGACACAACGCAGCCTGCCTTGATGCAAATCAAATGTCAGCGACAGTGCCCTTCGCTCGGCGCACGTTGGAGTTGCATGACCTAAGTCAAGCTCGGCTCCCAGGCCTCGGAGTAGTTTCCAGACCAAACAAGCCCCCTGATCAAAACGGGGTGTCGCCACGCCCCCTCAGGGAGAAAAAGATGAGCTGGTCACAGGTCTATGACCCCATTGGCAACGCGTGGCTCTCCACGCTGTTGGCATCTCTGCCGATCCTCGTGTTGCTAGGCAGCCTCGCGTTCTTCCACGTCAAGGCCCATTGGGCGGCGATCCTCGGACTCCTCGTCGCGCTCGCGGTAGCAGTCTTCGTCTATGGCATGCCTGCAGAGATGGCGGGTAAGACGGCGTTTTTGGGTGGGCTTTTCGGATTGCTCCCGATCGGCTGGATCGTCCTCAACGTGATCTTCATGTATCAGCTCACCACCGACACCGGACTGTTCGAGGTTTTGCAGAAGAGCATCACAGGCATCACGAACGATCGCCGCCTGCAGTTGCTACTGGTTGCCTTCTGCTTCGGTGCGTTCTTCGAGGGTGCGGCCGGATTCGGTACGCCGGTCGCAGTGACCGCAGCCATCTGCATGGGTCTGGGATTCAAGCCACTCGCCGCTGCGGGCCTTTCGTTGATTGCGAATACCGCGCCTGTCGCGTACGGAGCGTTGGGTACCCCCATCGTGGTACTGGCCGCCGTTACGGGCCTCGATGTGCTGGATTTGAGTGCAATGGTCGGTCGCCAGCTTCCGTTCTTCTCGGTGCTGGTGCCGTTCTGGCTGATCTGGGCGTTCGTGGGCTTTCGCCGCATGATTGAAATCTGGCCGGCCATTCTTGTTGCGGGAGTTTCCTTTGCCATCCCGCAGTTCCTCGTTTCGAACTATCACGGCCCGTGGCTGGTCGACGTGATCGCGGCGATCACCTCCATGGGAAGCCTGTCCCTTTTTCTAAAGATCTGGCATCCGAAGGAAGTCTGGCTGTCGACGAGCCGCGAGGGTGACACCGTGAGCCATGCCGAGGCCGAGAAGCAGCGGGTCGCGACAGGCTATTCGCGAGCACAGGTCCTCAAAGCGTGGACTCCGTGGGTGATCCTGAGCGTGCTGGTGTTCCTCTGGGGATTGCCGCAGATCAAGAATTGGCTCAACGAAATTTCCATCTTCAAGTTCCCGATCGAGGGCTTGCACAACCTGGTGATAAAGGTGCCGCCCGTGGTGCCGAAGCCCACACCCGAAGCTGCCGTCTACGTATTGAACTGGCTGTCGGCCACTGGCACCGGCATTCTGATCGCCGCGATCATCGCCGGCCTCGTGATGGGCCTGTCGATTCCGAAGATGGTGAAGACCTATGGGCGGACCTTGAAGCTGGTGCGCTTCTCGCTGCTTACCATTGCCGCAATGCTCGCGCTTGGCTTCGTCACCAAGGGCTCAGGGCTGGATGCGACGCTTGGGCTCGCATTCGCGCATACCGGTTACCTCTATCCGTTCTTTGGCGCGATGCTTGGGTGGCTGGGTGTCGCGCTTACCGGATCGGACACGTCATCGAACGTGCTGTTCGGCAATCTGCAGAAGATCACCGCCGAGCAGCTCGGCTTGTCGCCGGTGCTGATGGCTTCGGCAAACAGCTCCGGCGGTGTCATGGGCAAGATGATCGATGCGCAGAGTATCGTCGTCGCGTCGACTGCAACACAGTGGTATGGGCATGAAGGTGAAATTTTGCGTTATGTGTTCTTCCATAGCTTGGCGCTGGCTGGGTTGATGGGACTGCTTGTGATGGCGCAGGCGTACGTGTGGCCGTTCACGGCGCTCGTCGTGCGTTAACAAGTACGCGATACGGCGCATGCTCGCGTTGGCGTCCGTTCCTTCGCGGCATCGCGCGTATGCGCATGCGCTGCGTCCGCCGTACGATTCACTCCATCGTCTACTGTCCGAATTCATTCCTGACGAGCGCCTGGTCACCGATCCACTGCGCCTGCTGACCTGGGGAACCGACGCGAGCTTCTATCGGCTGATCCCGCAGCTCGCAGTGGTCGTCGAGAGCGAACAGGAAGTGGTCCGGCTGCTGGCCGCGTGCACGGCGCTCGCTACGCCGGTCACTTTCCGGGCCGCCGGCACGAGTCTTTCGGGGCAGGCGATCACAGATTCGGTGCTGGTGCTGCTCGGTGACAACTGGCGGAGCTGCGAAGTCGGCGCCGATGCTGCCACGATCACGTTGCAACCGGGAGTGAACGGCGCGGCCGCGAACCACCATCTCGCGCAATTCGGATGCAAGATCGGACCCGACCCGGCGTCGATCGACTCCGCGATGATTGGTGGCATCGCCGCCAACAATGCCAGCGGCATGTGCTGTGGGACGGCACAGAACAGTTATCACACGCTTGCCGGACTACGCGTTGTTCTTGCCGACGGCACGGTGCTCGACACGCGCGATGCAGCGAGTCGAGCGGCGTTTCTGGATCAGAAGCACGAACTCGTGGACGCGCTCAATGCGCTCGCCCGCTCCGCGCGCGATGACGAACGGCTTGCCGAGCGCATCCGGCACAAGTTCCGCATGAAGAACACCACCGGCTACAGCCTGAATGCGTTGGTGGATTTTCTGGACCCGATCGATGTCCTCGCCCACCTGATGATCGGCTCCGAGGGCACGCTGGGGTTCCTGAGCGAAATCACTTATCGCACCGTGCCGGAATACGCCGACAAGGCAAGCGCGCTGATCTTGTTCGACCATCTGGAAACAGCGTGCGTTGCCGTGACGGTTTTGAAGAACACTCCGGTCGCTGCGGTGGAGCTCGCGGACCGTGCCGCGCTGCGTTCTGTGGAAGGAAAGCCGGGCCTGCCGGAAGGCATTCACACCCTGGGCGCGGACGGCGCGGCGCTATTGGTCGAGACGCGCGCAGCCAACGCCGGGGGGCTGGCGGAGCAAGTCCGCGCCATCGAGGCGGCACTGTCGGATGTCCCAACGTTTGAGCCGATACGCTTTTCCACCGATCCATCCGAGTGCGCGCGGTTCTGGAACGTGCGCAAGGGAATGTTTCCTTCGGTGGGCGCGATGCGCGAGGTCGGCACGACCGTCATCATCGAAGACGTTGCCTTTCCCGTTCCTCGGCTGGCCGAGGCCACTCTCGACTTGCAAAAGCTGTTGGCGACGCATGGCTATTCCGACGCGATCATCTTCGGCCATGCGCTCGAAGGGAATCTGCACTTCGTGTTCACACAGGATTTCAACTCGGCGCCCGAAGTCCTTCGTTATCGCGGCTTCATGGATGCGATGTGCCGGATGGTCGTCGAGAAATACGACGGCTCGCTAAAGGCCGAGCACGGCACCGGCCGCAACGTCGCGCCCTTCGTCGAGCTTGAATGGGGCGCCGAGGCCTACGATCTGATGCGCCGAATCAAGCATCTGTTTGATCCGCGGGGGATGCTTAATCCGGGCGTCGTCATTAACGATGACCCCGACGTCCACGTAAAGAACCTCAAGCCACTGCCGCAATGCGACCCTATCGTGGATAAGTGCATCGAGTGCGGATTCTGCGAGCCAAAGTGTCCGTCACACGGGATGACGCTCTCGCCTCGCCAACGCATCGTCGGATGGCGTGAAATAACGCGACTCGAGCGCGCGGGCGAGCATGACGCCGAAGTCTCCACGTTGCGCGCGCTGTACGATTATCACGGCATCGACACGTGCGCTGCCTGCGGTCTGTGCGCTACCGCGTGCCCGGTCGGCATCGAGACGGGAATCCTGATCAAGTCCTTGCGCGGAAGGCGCGCCGGTCCATTCGCCAGTCGTGTCGCCACGACGTTGGCGGACCACTACGGCGCAGTCACCGACGGCGTACGTGCGGGGCTTACCATGGCCGATCTTCTGCACGGAATGGTGGGTCCACGGGCAATGCAGGGCTCGCTCGACGCAATGCGGCGCTTTTCCGCTGGCAGGGTGCCCAAGTGGTCGCCGGCGATGCCGCGTGCCGCGCATTTCAAGCCGCCGGAATCGAGCCGCGTGCGAGGAGTCGAGCGGATCGTCTACTTTCCGAGCTGCGCTACACGCACGATGGGCGCGCAGCGCGGCGACGACACCGAGGCGCTACCAAAAGTGGCTGAACGCCTTTTTCGCAAGGCGGGATTTGACGTCATCTATCCCAGCTCGCTCGCGCAACTGTGCTGTGGCCAGCCGTTCGAGAGCAAGGGACTGATGGAGGCGGCCGATCAAAAGTCGTTGGAGCTGGAGCACACTTTGCGCGAGGCGAGCGAGGACGGACGCTGGCCGATCGTTTTCGATACCAGCCCGTGCGCGTACCGCATGAAGCGCCGTTATGACGGGCGTCTCAACGTGCAAGACAGCATCGAGTTCATTCACGACACCATGCTCCCCCGCGTCGCGATCACGCCCACGCGCGAGCCCGTTGTCATTCACCCGGTTTGCAGCGTGCGCAAGATGGGCACCGTGGCGAAGCTTTCCGCCATCGCCCGGCGCTGCGGCCCCGACGTCATCGAGGTGAACGAAGTGCTCTGCTGCGGCTTCGCCGGCGACAAGGGTTTCAATCGTCCCGAGCTGAACGAGCACGCGCTGCGCCACCTGCAGCAAGCTCTTCCGGCCGGTTGCAAGCAAGGCTACTCGTCGAGCCGCACCTGCGAGATAGGTCTGTCTGAGAAGGCGGGCTTTCCCTACCACTCCATCATTCATCTCGTCGACGAATGCGTCCAGGAAGCTGCATGATCAAAGCCGCGCTGTTCGTTCCCTGCTACGTAGACGCATTTTTCCCAGAGGTCGGCATCGCGACGCTCGAGCTGCTCGAGCGTCTAGGCGTCGAGGTCGACTATCCGCTAAATCAGACCTGCTGCGGGCAGCCGATGGCCAACAGCGGATGCCAAGACGATGCTGCAGCAACCGAGGCGTTGTTCGTGCAGAATTTTTCCGGTTACGACTACATTGTCACGCCGTCGGGCAGCTGCGCGCATCACGTGCGCGAGCATCTGACCGCGATCCCGCAATCGGACGAGACGTTGAAGGTGCGCGGCTCGACGTACGAGCTGGTCGAGTTCTTGCACGACGTTCTGAAAGTACGCGAGTTCCCGTGGGCCAAGTTCCCGCACGCCGTGGGATTGCACAACGGCTGCGCGTCGCTGCGTGCACTGCGCACGGCGAAGATGTCCGAGATCGACGAGCCGTTTTTCTCGAAGCCGCTGGAGCTGCTGTCGAAGGTCAAGGGCATCCGATTCGTCACGCCTGAACGGCCCGACGAGTGTTGTGGATTCGGTGGCACGTTCTCCGTCTTTGAGGAACCGGTGTCGGCAAAAATGGGATACGACAAGGTAACTGACCATCAACGCGCCGGCGCTGAGTACATCGTGTCAGCCGACATGTCGTGCCTGATGCACCAGAAAGGCTGCGCCGAACGGCTCGAGCTTCCGATCAAGTTCATCCACATTGCGCAGATCCTGAACGGAGCCCGGCGCATGAGCCCCCGCCCGGCCAGCTCCGAAGGGGGCTTGCACCGCAGCGCGTCACGCGCAGGTGATTCAATGACCCGCATCGATCACTCCGAAGCGTCCTCGAAGTTCATCGAGGCCAAGGATCATCTCGAGTTCCACGACCGAAGGCTGTGGGACCTGCGCAAGAAGCGCGATCGCGAAAGCGTGAATCTGCCCGAATGGGAGGAGCTCAGGGCGCTCGCTTCGGCGATCAAGGAACACACGCTGTCACACCTGGCCGATTACTTAGAGGAGTTCGAGCAAAACGCGAAGCGCAATGGAGCTGAGGTGCATTGGGCCAAGGACGCGGCCGAGCACAACCAGATCGTGCTCGACATCATGCGTGCGAACGGCGCAAGCATGCTGGTCAAGGCCAAGTCAATGCTGACCGACGAATGCGAGATGCGGCCTTTTCTCGAAAACCGCGGCGTCGAGGTGATGGAGACCGACCTCGGCGAACGGATCCAGCAGCTGGACGACGAGCCACCCAGTCACATCGTCGTTCCCGCCGTGCACAAGCTTCGCGGCGACGTGGCGCGTGTGTTCTCGCAGACGATCGGAACCGACCCGGAAAACAGCGACGTGCATTACCTGGCCGAAAGTCAGCGACAGCACACGCGGCCGTACTTCCTGCGCGCCGGCGCGGGAATGACCGGCGCAAATTTCGCGGTCGCCGAAACCGGAACTGTCGTCGTCTGCACCAACGAAGGCAACGCGGATCTGAGTGTCAACCTGCCGAAGCTTTACATCGCGTCGATCGGCATCGAGAAAGTGATTCCCAGCATCGAGCATCTGGGCGTTTTCGTTCGAATGCTTTCCCGCAGCGCGCTCGGCTCGCCGATCACGCAGCTCACGTCGCACTTTCGCGCCCCGCGCCCGGGCACGCAGATGCACGTGATCCTGGTCGACAACGGCCGGTCCGAGCGCCTGGGGATGGCTGACTTCTGGTACTCGCTGAAGTGCATCCGCTGCGGCGCCTGCATGAACACCTGTCCGGTGTACCGCCGCAGCGGCGGCCTCAGTTACGGCGCGACGTATTCAGGACCGATCGGCGTCATCATCGACCCGACATTCAACCTGCGAAAGTACAGCTCGTTGCCGTTCGCATCGACGTTGAATGGCAGCTGCACCAGCGTCTGCCCGGTCAAGATCAACATCCACGAGCAAATTTACAAATGGCGCGAGATCATCGCCAAGCGCAACCAGCTTCCGTTCGTCAAGCAGCAAGCCATGCACGTCGCCGGCAAAGTCTTGAGCAGCCCGAAGCTGTACCGTGCTGCTGTCGAAACCGCGGGCAGCGGCATCGATCATCTGCCTCGACTGATGATGTACAGCCGGCTGAATGCGTGGGGCCGGCAACGTGAAGTCCCTGAGGCGCCCGAGCAGACCTTCCGGCAGTGGTATGTGCAGAACCGTGGCAAAAAACCCCGGGGCAAGAAATGAGCAGCCGCGAAGAGATACTCGCGCGAATCCGCAAGAACCAGCCGGCGCGACTGCCGCTGCCCAAGGTACCGACATTCGACAGCGCCGCGACGTCTTCGCCGATCGAGCGCTTCAAGGCGGGTGTGCTCCGCATGGGCGGCAAGTTCGTTGATCCGCCAACTGATGGCCTCGATAACTTGATCAAGCGGCTGTTTCCGGAGGCAAAGGTGGTGTGCTCCGCCGTCGCCGAAGTCGCTGGCAACCGCAAGCTCGATCGCGTGAAGACTCCAGCTGCGCTGCACGACGTTGACGTCGGCGTCGTGCGTGCCGTTTTCGGCGTTGCCGAGACCGGATCGCTGTGGCTGACCGAAGCTCAATTCAAGGTGAGCTCACTCGGATTTCTCGCGCAGCATCTGGTCGTGCTGCTGGATCCGGCAAGGATCGTCGACAACATGCACCACGCGTATCGCGAGCGCGCGCAGTTCAACGCGCCTTATGGCGTGTTCATGACGGGTCCTTCGGCGACCGCTGACATCGAAGGCGTGTTGATCCATGGTGCGCAGGGAATCCGCACACTCACCGTTGTACCTTTGCCCGAGGCGCCTTTTTGACTCAGGGAGACAGGCTGGCCCACCATTGCCTGGAGCGCCGGCGAATCGAGCAGCTTGATCGAGCGTCCCTGCACCTGGATCAACCCTTCTGCGTGCAGGCGCGAAAACACCCGACTAACGGTCTCGAGCTTCAATCCGAGCAAGCTGGCGATTTCTTCGCGCGTCATGCGCAGCACGAACTCGCTGCCGGAGTATCCGCGCGCCCGGTAGCGGCGCGGACAGGTTGAGGAGGAACACGACCAGCCGTTCTTCGGCGCGCATGCTGCCCAGCAGCAGCATCATGTGCTGGCCTCGACAAAGGTCCTTCGAGATGCAGCGATTCAGATTGCGTCCGAGCGCGGGTATATCGTGGGCCAGCTTGCCGAGCTGAGCGAAAGACAGTGCGCACACCTCGCTGTCCTCGAGTGCGACTGCCCCGCAAGTGTGACGACCATCGCCGATCCCATCGAGCCCCACGATCTCACCGTTCATGTAGCAGCCAGTGATCTGCTCGCGGCCGTCCTCTGCAAGCATTAACGTCTTGAAGGTTCCCAGTCGAATGGCATACACCGCACCGAAAGCATCGCCAGGTCGGTAGAGACTTTCGCGCCGCTTCACGCGGGCCCGAGTGGGAACAATGCGATCGAGTAGACGAAGGCTCTCTCGTTCTAGGCCGACCGGCAGGCACAACTCGCGCAGGGAGCACGCATCGCAATGCTCCTTGTGGTCACAATATGAGTCAACCCGCAGAGCTGTTAAAGCTGACGCGGTTGCGGGGCGGGCAAGCATTGCGACGCTGGAGTTGGTCATCGGCCGAAGGGACAGACGACCTCTCCCGCTGTTCGTCTGTCGCCCGATCGCATCCAAACTACGCTCGGTCTGAATCCCGAGTCTGTGCGCTAGCGCACATACATGCGAATGTCACTGTCCGCAAGCACGCTCGCTCGACTTTCGGAGCGGCGCTGGAGGGCTACGCACTGTCAGTCAGGTGCGTCTGCTACCGCACAGACTTCATTATCTCGTGAGCCTATCCTGGATGCGCAACCGGGAATTCCCCGATGCAGAAACACGAAGGATTGAAATATGAGCACGAAATCAGAATTTGTCACCAAAATGGAGACGCAACTGAAGGTATGGGACGCAGCTGTCGACGCGCTTGCAGCCAAGGGTGAAAAAGTAAGCGCCGACGCGCGCAAAGCTTATTACGCGGGGATTAAGGATTTGCGCTCCAGCCGCGAAGTGGCGCAGAAGACGTTTCAGGAAATCCTTGTCGCGAGTGAGTCGGCGCGCGCGCAGCTGCAGGCCTCAATGGAAGCGACTTGGGAAGCGATGCAAAAGGCTCTCGGGAAAATGTCGTTAGAGACCGCGAAATAAGCGCCTGTGCGGGGGCCAGCATCGCTGCAAGCCGCACGCTTGCAGCGATCGGCCGTGAAGCTGCTCTGCAGCGACTTCCAACCGCGAATCCACCGTTAGGACCAACTTGAATGGTGCGCTACCGCACAAAGAATTGCACCCATCGGGTTAATATCATTTTGCTTCACGCACGCTGCCCGTTTCAAGGGCAGCGATCCTCGCTGACCCGAGGTTCGGAGGATTGCGGTGCCCAAGGCAGAAGGCCCAACCCAGAATCATCTGCTTGGCGCGTTGGCAGCAACGGAGCGCGCACGTCTGTTCCCGCAGCTGGAACTCGTGCCGATGCCGCTCGGCAAAGTGCTGTACGAGTCAGGCAGCGAACTCGATCACGTTTACTTCCCGACGAACTGCATCGTGTCCCTGCTGTACGTGATGGCGAACGGTTCGTCGGCAGAAATCGCGGTGGTGGGCAATGAGGGGTTGGTCGGCGTGGCGCTGTTCATGGGCGGTGAGACCACGCCCAGTCGGGCGGTCGTTCAAAGCGCCGGTTTTGCTTACCGGCTTGAGGGAAAAAGGATGAAGGAGGAGTTCAACCGCGCCGGAGAAATGCAGCATTTGTTGCTTCGATACACGCAGGCGTTGTTAACGCAGATGGCACAGACGGCCGTGTGTAACCGGCATCACTCGGTTGATCAGCAACTGTGTCGCTGGCTGTTGCTCAGTCTTGACCGGTTGCCGTCCAACGAACTGACGATGACACAAGAACTGATCGCGAACATGTTGGGAGTCAGGCGCGAAGGCGTGACCGAAGCGGCGGGACATTTGCAGGCTGCTGGGCTGATCCGTTATAGCCGCGGCCGCATCACGGTGCTTGATCGAGACCAGCTGGAGCAACGCGTGTGCGAGTGCTATGCAGTAGTCAAGAAAGAATCCGATCGGCTGTTGCCCTATCTGCCGCCCGCCGGACGCGCGTTTGTTTCGACCGTGCCTTCCGGGCTTGCGTAACGCTCGAGCAGAGTTCGATGTCTACCGCCCGGCGCGTTGCGCCGCTGAACCGACTGCTCGCGGCACTGCCTCGCCGTGAATCACAACGGTTGCTAGCCGACTGCGAAGCAGTCGAACTCGAACTCGGCACGGTTCTCTACGAACCCGACGGGCGTATTCGACACGTCTATTTCCCGACTGGCAGCTTCATTTCACTGATTATTCCGGTCGATGGGATAACCAACCTGGAGGTGGGATTGGTCGGCAATGAAGGCATGCTTGGATCGCCTGTGATTCTCGGTGTGGACATTTCTCCGCTGCGTGCACTGGTCCAGGGCGCGGGTTTGGCTTGGCGGATCAGTGCTGTCATGTTTGCGCGTCAGCTCGGCCGCAGCCCGGCGCTACGCCGTACGCTGCATCGCTACCTGCAGGTTCAGATAAGCCAGTTGGCGCAGACCGCCGCCTGCACTCGGTTTCACGTAGTCGAGGAGCGGCTCGCCCGGTGGCTGCTGATGACGCAAGATCGTGCGCATGTAGACGAGTTCCGTGTCACTCATGAATTTCTCGCTTACATGCTGGGCGTTCGGCGCGTTGGGGTCACGAAGGCTGCGAACGCGCTGCAGTTGCGCAAGCTGATTCGCTACCACCGCGGTGCTGTGACGGTCCTCGACCGCGTCGGCATGGAGGCGGCTTCGTGCGGCTGTTATCAGGCCGATCGGGACACGTACGACAGCTTGTTAGCCGCTGCGTAATTGGTCGCAGATCCGCAGGCGGTCGGTACACGACGCTAATATCGCCCGTGCTGCTTGTAGATGTAGTTGGCGAGCTCGACCGACTGCATCGAGATCCGTCGCTGAATTTCGTGCACGGTGCGGACAATCGCGCGCATCACTCGGTAGACGAGTTCTGGATCAACGCGCAGCAATGCTTCGAGCCTGGCGCGCTCGAGTCCGAACACGCGCGTCGGACCAATCGCCACCAGCGCCGCGTAGTGCGGCGTTTCGTCGAGAAAACTCAGCTCGCCGACCAGATCCCCGGTACTCAGGGCGAACAGCGTGACGCTCTCGGATGTGCCGGCGCTGCGGACAACTCCGAGCGCACCGTGGACGATCACGTACAGATGATCGTCCGACGTCCCTTCCGGGACCAGTATCTCGTCGGACTGCAGATCGCGAAATGCAAGATGCTCAGCCAGCAAGCGCACTTGCGCGTCAGACAGTTCTGCGGCAAGCCGGGAGGCGCGCAATGCCTCGACAATACTTAGTTCGTTCATCGGTCCACTCCTTGTTCTGCGCGGCGCGCAAACGCATCCACCATCGTGTTCGCTATGTCGTTGAAAATGGGACGTGCGAGAAAGCCGGTGAGTCCCCCGCCCCATTCGTAGCGCAAGTCAAAGTCGATCCTGCACGCGTCCGCGGCGAGTTCCGTTAGGCGCCACTCGCCTTCGAAGCGGCGAAACGGTCCTTGCTGCAAATGCACCTTCATCCAGCGAGGCCGCTGCTTCGGGTTGCGGGTGGTCAGCGCGAAGCGGATGCCGTGAAAATCGATCGTGAGTCGTGCGGAAACCTCTTTGGCGCTGCGCTCAAGGATCTGAGCATCGGCACACCACGGCAAGAACAACGGATAGTGCTCGGCGGCTTCGATCAGGTCGAAAGTTTCGACTGCTGAACGCGCAACCAAGGCGGACTTGCGGATTTCCATTCGGTCCTGATCGACGTGTCAAATCGCGCCTCAAGAGCGTCGCTGACGACGACCCAAACCAGTTTTCACCTGCACCAGGTAACGTGCTTGATGGGAAGCATTTGACCAACTGCTCTTGCGCTCGAGTGCAAAGGCAACATCTCCGCCACAGCGCGCGCGCTTTCGATGCACCGCCGTACCCTGCAGCGCAAACTCGCCAAACGCCCGGCGAGAAACTGACGCACGGTCATTCGGTGGGTGCCGTATGGGCGATCCCCTTATGGCAATCGATGCAAGTCGCCTCCTTCGACAGAAACTGCTGGTGCATCGGTCGCACAAACTCTTTCTGCTGAGACAGGATTTGCGCGTCGAACAGATGGCAATGCTGACAAGGCTTCGAGTCGTTGCGTTTGTATTCGGACCAGACTGACTGGGCAAGCCGCAAGCGCTCTCGGTTGAACTTTTGCTCGGTATCGATAACGCCGCGCGCTTCCTGGATCACGTCGCGAATGCCGGCCTTCGTCTTGTACCAAAGCACCTCCGGATAGTCGTGCGGGATGTGACAGTCGTGGCAGCCGGCACGAACTCCGGTGCGGTTGGCAGAGTGGGTGCTCTGCGCATGTTCCTTCGCGACCCATTGCATCGAATGGCAGGCACCGCCGCAGAACGCGTCGGTACCGGTTGCAGCGACCATGACCTGAGTGCCTATCGTCGCACCAGCACCGATGAGGAGGCCGGCGATCAGTAATGCCAGGACCGGCCATCTCGTGCTCGGCCTCCAAAGGCGGCGCCAAAACCCCGGGCCGTCTTGCTCGCGCGACCCACCCTGCCCACCGAATTTGTCTGCCATCTTTTCAGCTTAAGGTGGCGCGGAGGCAGGCTCTTGACTTAGGTCAACACTTGCGGCTCAGCGTGCTTGCCTACCATTCGCTTTAGCGCCGCGGAGTCGAGCAGCTTGACCGTGCGCCCTTGCACCTGTATCAGACCGTCTTCCTGCAAGTGCGAGAACTGTCGACTGACGGTCTCGAGCTTCAATCCCAGCAAGCTCGCAATTTCTTCGCGTGTCATGCGCAGCACGAATTCGCTGCCTGAATAGCCGCGCGCCTGGTAGCGGCTCGCCAGGTTGAGCAAGAACACCGCAAGCCGTTGCTCTGCCCGCATGCTGCCCAATAGAAACATCATGTCCTGGCCTCGGCAAACGTCCCTGGAAATGCACCGATAAAGATTGCGTCCGAGCGCCGGAACCTTGTAGGCCAGTTTGTCGAGCTGGTCGAAGGGCAACACGCATACTTCGCTGTCCTCGAGCGCGACGGCGCCGGACGTATGGCGGCGATCACCAATACCATCTAACCCGATGATGTCGCCACCCATGTAGCAGCCTGTAATCTGCTCTCGCCCATCTTCAGCCAGCATCAACGTCTTAAAGGTTCCCAATCGAATCGCATAGACCGCACTGAACTGATCGCCGGGTCGGTAGAGGCTGTCGCGCCGCTTCACGCGGGCGCGATTTGTGACGATGCGGTCCAACAGGCGCGTGGCTTCCGGCTCCAGGCCCACCGGCAGGCACAAATCGCGCAAGCAGCACGAGTCGCAGTGCGCCTTGAGGTCGCAATAGGAAACCAGCGAGGCCATCGGCTCTGGCGCACTACGAACGTCTGCGAACAGTAGAGCGCTGGAAGTAGTCATCGGCGGCCGGAAAAATGCCCTCGCGAAAATTGTGTTTGCCGTTGTCCGGCCGAATCGCGTTTTTGGCGGCATCCTATGCAGACGGCCTGCAGCTCAGCGCACATCGGACTTGCAAGGCCTGACATAGGTACTCCCCGTCGCGTTCAATACCACTGTAGCCACGGCCAGCTCCATGCAGTTGACGCTCGTCAACAGTTCCGGTGGTCGACAGTCTTGCTCGTAACTTCGCCAACCGAGTGATCGAATGCGGCGAATGCCTCCGATGACGATCTCGTGACAAGGAACAAGCGGTGTGCGTATTAAGGCAGCTCCGCAGCGACGACATGGAAATCGGTGCGGCACACGCCGCACCCTGCAGGGCAAAGTTTGATTTCGGTCAACGTTAATTTCCCGACCGACTCTAGGATCGTCTTTGCAGACTTTCGACTCAGGGCACCATAAAGAGATGTTCCAACGAATTCTCGTTCCTACTGACGGCACGCCGACCGCGAATCGCGCGGTGCAGGTGGCGGCTGGGTTGGCCAATCGGTTTGGCGCGACACTGACACTGTTTCACGCGCTTCCCAAGTTCCGATCGCACTACTATCCCGAAGGTGGTGTCTTAGCTTGGCCCCCCCAGAAAGAATATCTAGCGGAAACTGCAAAGCTCGCCGACGACCTTCTTGCGCGCGCGAAATCCTCAGTTGAAAGGAAGGGCGTCAAGGTAACCACGGTGTACGCCTATAGCGACTCGCCTGCCGAAGCGATAGTCGCGGCTGCTACGAAGGCGAAAGCCGATGTGATCGTAATAGCATCCCACGGCCGCAAAGGACTTCAGAAGTTTCTGCTCGGAAGCGAAACGCAAAAGGTCCTGGCACTCACAAAGCTCCCAGTGTTGGTCGTGCGTTAAAACATCTGCCGTCGTATTAGGGCGCCGCGCGAAGTACCGCACGTGACGCGCTTGCGACCGCGACGTTACTCGCGCTAATGACGGGCTGCGTTCGCAATGGCTGCGCGATACCGAACGCGACGCCATCGATGCGGCTCGGTAGCATTCTCCGATGACGATTCGCAATCTGGAATATCTGTTCCGCCCCAAGTCGATTGCTGTGTTCGGTGCCTCCGACCGCGCAGGAAGCGTCGGTGCCACCGTGCTGCGAAATTTGTTTGCCGGCGGGTTTGCAGGACCGATCTATCCCGTCAATCTGCGCCATGCGGACGTCGCCGGACGCCGTGCTTTCCGCGACGCCGCGACTCTGCCTGAAACGCCCGATCTCGCCGTCATCGCTACGCCCCCGTCGACGGTGCCGGGCATCATCAGTGCGCTTGGCGCGCGCGGAACGCGCGCCGCAATCGTGCTTACTGCAGGCCTGGCCGCAGCGACCGACAGCCAGGACAAGAGTCTCACGCAAGCGATGCTCGAGGCGTCGCGTCCGCATCTGCTGCGGATCCTGGGTCCGAACTGCGTCGGGCTACTCGTCCCGGCGCTTGGCATCAATGCCAGCTTCGCTCACACGTCCGCATCAGCCGGACAACTCGCCTTCGTTTCACAGTCGGGCGGGCTAACCACCGCAGTGCTCGACTGGGCGCACTCGCGTGGCATTGGGTTCTCACATTTCGTTTCGCTCGGCGATGCCGCCGACGTCGACTTCGGTGACGTGCTCGACTACCTCGCGAGCGACCCGGCGACCCGCGCCATCCTGCTCTACATAGAATCGATCCGCGGAGCACGCAAATTCATGTCGGCGGCCAGAGCGGCCGCACGCAACAAGCCGGTGCTCGTCGTCAAGGCGGGGCGCGTGGCGGAAGGCGCGCGCGCCGCTGCCTCGCACACCGGTGCGCTCGCGGGATCGGACGCGGTGTACGACGCCGCGATTAGACGCGCGGGCATGCTGCGCGTCGATACGGTCCTCGAGCTGTTCGATGCAGTCGAAACGCTCGGCCGCGCGCGATCGGTGGCCGGCGACCGCCTGGCCATCTTGACGAACGGCGGCGGCCCGGGCGTGATGGCGACCGACGCTCTTGTGCTCGGCGGAGGAAAACTCGCCCCGCTGTCGGCAGAAACGACGAAGCGGCTCGACCAGTTGCTCCCTTCGACCTGGTCGCACGGCAACCCGGTGGACATCATCGGCGATGCGCCGGCACAGCGCTACGCGGCCGCGCTTGATGTGCTGCTCGACGAGCCGGCAGCGGACGTCGTTCTGTTCATGCACGTTCCGACGGCGATCGTGCCTGCCGTCGAGATTGCCCGCGCCTGCGCATCAGCCTGCGCTCCAACATCGAGTGGCGCGCGCGTGCTGTCCTGCTGGTTGGGCGGGGACGGACTCGATGAAGCGCGGAACGTCTTTGAAGCCGCCGGGATACCAACTTATGCCACGCCCGAGCGCGCGGTCGCGGCGTTCCTCCAGCTCGTCAACTACCGCCGCAACCAGGAATCGCTGATGCAGACCCCCGGTGCAACGACTGCCTCAGCGCCCGACACCGCTGCAGCACGCACCGTCATTCACGAGGCGTTGGCGCAAGGACGCGAATTGCTGAGCGAACCCGAAGCGAAACGCGTGCTTGCGGCGTACGGCATACCCGTGGTGCAAACCGTCGTCGCCTCAGACGCCGCCGATGCAGCGCGTATCGCTGAGCAGATCGGGTTTCCGGTAGCGTTGAAGATCATCTCGCCACAAGTGACGCATAAGTCGGACGTCGGCGGTGTCGCACTCGGGTTATCTAGCCCGGCGGACGTACGTGACGCGGCAGAAGCCATGGCGAGGCGCTTACGCGAGCGCGCGCCGAAAGCGAAACTGGTCGGCTTCAGTGTGCAGCAAATGGTGCATCGGCCGCGCGCGGTTGAAACGATCGTCGGCGCCACGGTAGACGCGACGTTTGGTCCAGTCATTCTTTTTGGTCAAGGCGGGGTCGCCGTGGAAGTCATCGGCGACCGGGCAGTCGGTCTGCCACCACTGAATCTGGCGCTCGCCAAAGAGCTGGTGTCGCACACGCGCATCGCGCGGCTGCTCGACGGGTACCGCGATCGGCCGCCTGCGGATCGCCAGGCGCTGTATCTCGCATTGACACAGGTGTCGCAGCTTGTCACCGATCTGCCGGAAGTCGTGGAACTCGACATCAATCCGCTGCTCGTCGACGAACAGGGCGTCATCGCGCTCGATGCGCGCGTGCGAGTAGCGCGCGCGGAGCAATCAGGAGTCGCGCGACTCGCGATTCGCCCATATCCGCACGAGCTCGAAGAGCAGATCGACTTCCACGGGCGAAAAATCGTGCTACGACCGATCCGCCCGGAGGATGAACCGCAGCACGCGCGGTTTCTGGCCGCAGTCGAACCGCAGGATTTGCAGCTGCGGTTTTTTCACGTTGTGCGCGCCTTTGCGCATGCGCAGCTGGCGCGCTTCACGCAGATCGACTACGACCGCGAAATGGCATTCATCGCCACCGCGTCAGCCAACGGTGAGAACGAGACACTGGGCGTCGTGCGCGCCATCTCGGACCCTGACGGCGCCCGAGCCGAATTCGCCATCCTGATCCGCTCCGACGTCAAGGGCCGGGGCCTCGGCGCCGTTCTGATGAAGAAGGTGATCGGCTACTGCCGTGAGCGAAAAATCGGCGAGCTGGTCGGTGACATCCTGGCGACGAATACGCGAATGCTGGCGCTCGCGCGCGATCTCGGTTTCGAAATCACTGCCAACGAAGATCCATCGGTCGTGCGAGCGAAGCTCGTTTTGGCGAGACTGGCGACGGCTTAACGCGCGCTATTTAACGCACGCGACGTGCCCCGCAACGATCGCGCGCAGCCCGTCGGGATCGGTGATCTGGATTCGCTTCTGGTTGACATCGATCAAGCCATCCTGAGCGAAACGCGACAAGGCTCGGCTGACGGTTTCGAGCTTGAGGCCGAGATAGCTGCCAATTTCGGCGCGCGTCATGCGCAGCACAAAGTCGCTGCGCGAATAGCCGCGCGCTTCAAAGCGCTGCGACAGGTTGAGCAAGAAAGCCGACAGCCGCTCTTCGGCGTGCATCGTGCCCAGCAGCAGCATGACGCCGTGCTCGCGCACGATTTCGCGGCTCATCACTTTGTGAAAGTGGTTGCGAAGGGTGGGTACCGACGACGCGACTTCCTCCAACCGCTCGTATGGAATCACGCAAACATCCGTATCTTCGAGCGCCACCGTTTCGCACGTATGCGTCTCGCTGCTGATGCCGTCCAATCCGACCAGCTCGCCGGCCATGTGAAAGCCAGTCACCTGCTCGCGGCCGTCGGTCGAGACAACGGTGCTCTTCAGGAAGCCGACCCGCACCGCATAAAGCGATTTGAACTTGTCCCCGGCCCGAAACAGGCTGTCGCCACGCCGGATTTTCTTCCGTGTCGAGACCAGAGCTTCAAGACGCTCGAGGTCGCCTGACGATAGCCCGAACGGCAAACACAGCTCGCGCATGTTGCAGCTGGCACACGCAACCTTCAAATGGCTGACTAAAAGAGGCGGAGCGTTCATTGATAGATCTGCCGCGCCAAACGCGGCCCAGGTACCCAGCTATAGCAACTGTTGTAGTGGTCTCCGCTTGACCGGGGTCAAACCGTCAAACGTCAAGACTCGAATAATACCCAGCAGTGTGACACGGGCTCGCGGCAGAACCGAGCCAGACGTGCAAATGCCGAATCCTATTGATTGACAAGCCAGGTGAAACTGCCAGACGCTTCGCTGCTGCGCCGCTTCGACATCCCGGGACCGCGCTATACGTCGTACCCGACCGCCGATCGGTTCGTCGAGGCGTTTGATGCGCCGACGTTTGCTGCGTGGCTGGGCAAACGCGGTGATCTTTCCACCGCGGCACCACTTTCGCTGTATGTCCACATTCCGTTTTGCAACACGGTCTGTTACTACTGCGCCTGCAACAAGGTCATTACGAAGGACCATACCAAGGCGGCCGAATATCTGGATGCGCTCGAGCGCGAGACCGCAATGATCGCCGACCGCTTGAGCGGCGGGCGCTCGATCGAACAACTGCATATCGGGGGCGGCTCGCCGACATTTCTCGATAACGACGAGCTGCGCCGCCTGATGGCGATCATCACACGGCGATTTCCGCTTACGGCAAATGCCGAGGCAGGCATCGAAGTCGATCCACGCGGAACCGGACCCGACAAGGTACGCGTGCTCGGTGCACTGGGGTTCAACCGGCTATCGATCGGTGTCCAGGATTTCGATCCGCATGTGCAGAAGGCCGTCAACCGCCTGCAGAGTTTCGAGATTACCCAGCTGACGATCGAGGCCGCCCGTAACGCCGGCTTCAGGTCGATCAATCTGGACCTGATCTATGGGCTGCCCCACCAGACACGGGCTACGTTTGCCGAAACCCTCGACAAGGTGCTCGTACTCAGCCCGGAGCGGATTGCGCTCTACCATTACGCGCACTTGCCCGAGCGCTTCAAGCCTCAACGTCGCATCGACGTTGCCGCATTGCCGGCGCCGCAAGAGAAGCTGCACATCATGCTCGACGCCATCACCCGCCTGACGGGGGCTGGGTACCAGTACATCGGGATGGATCACTTTGCGAAAGCCAGCGACGATCTGGCGCGCGCGCAACTCCAAGGGCGCCTGCATCGCAATTTTCAGGGCTACAGCACGCGCCCCGATTGCGATCTGATCGGACTGGGCGTGTCGGCCATCAGCAAAATCGGCCCGACCTATGCGCAGAACGTGCGCGAACTGCCGGAGTACTACGACCGCGTCAACAATGGGCTCGGTGCAACGGCGCGCGGCTTGCAACTCGATCGCGACGATTTGGTGCGCCGTTCGGTCATCATGGCCCTGATGTGTCATTTCGAGGTCTCGAAGGAAGCGATCGAAACCGCACATCTGATCAAGTTCGATGAGTACTTCCGCCGCGAGCTGTCTTCGATGACGCCGCTTCTCGAAGCGGGGCTGGTCGAGGACACGGCCGAATGGCTCACCGTGACCCCCAGCGGGAGACTTCTGGTGCGCGCAGTGGCGATGAACTTCGACCGCTATCTGGGTCAAGATCAGCGCGCCCGCCAATACTCGCGGATCTTGTAGCCGCGACGGCCGCTTGTTGCCAAAATAACTAACCGGATTAGCAACGCTTCCCGTTAACGGATGGATTCTTGATCTATCGCAATCAAACGCTCTAGGTCCGGTTGACGCTCCCCAGCACCCTGCCTATTTTTCGTCGACAAGCCGGCGAGAGCCCTCTCCGGCCGCGGGGTTGATTACCGAGCCGCGATTCGATTTCGTCTGGGGAGGCGTCGATGCGAGTAAGGACCGTGGTGGCCGTCATCACCCTGGTGTCCGTCATCACTACGGCGGCCATCTCCACGCTATACGGCCCGATCGCGGCCGCTCAGCCGGCGACCGGTCAAAGCCCGGCGACCGGTCAGAGCCAGGTATGCGCAGGCTGCCACCAGGACTACGTCAGCGCGTTCCTTGCAGGGCCGCACGGGGCAAAAGGCGCAAAAGGCTCTCCCGCAGCGATCGGCTCCGAGTGCTCTTCGTGTCACGGAGATGTCGGTCCGCACCTGCAAGACCCAACGAAGGCGAAGCCGGCGATGCTGTTCGGCAACCGCGTCAATGCGACGGCCGAAAGTGCGGTCTGCCTCACGTGTCATCAGCCGAATCGCCAGTTGACGTTCTGGGGCTCGGGCAAGCATGCGTTAAACGAAGTCAGCTGCAACTCGTGTCATAGCGTGCATGGGCCTGTAGGCGAAGGCCAGAAAGCCTCGCTGAAAACCACCGGACCGAAGATCGGCCCGTTTACCACGACGCAGCGGCAGCTTGAATACGAGACGTGCAATTCGTGTCATGCGCCGATCCGCGCGGCGATTCTGAAGCAGTCGCACCATCCGATCATCGAAGGCAAGGTGACCTGTTCCAGCTGTCATAACCCGCACGGTGCGCTGACGCATGTGATGCTGAAAAACGAGACCGTTAACGATCAGTGCCTTTCATGCCATACCGAAAAGCGCGGCCCGTACGTGTTCTCGCATCCTGCGGTACAGGAAAACTGCCTGTCGTGTCATACGCCGCACGGCTCCGTTCACACCAAGCTGCTCAGCGAGAAGGTGCCGAACCTTTGTCAGGATTGTCACGACTGGTCGCGCCATCCAGGCACGATCTACCAAGGTAACAACGCGTGGCCGCCACAAGGCAACGCGAACACGCGCTTTATCGCTCGCTCCTGCCTCAACTGCCATAACGCAATCCACGGCAGCAATGCTCCGGGTAATCGCGGCAGGTTCCTGATCCGCTAGGGAGAGAAGAATGAACCGCAAGCTTATCGCTGTGTTAATCGCGAATCTGTTCATTGCTCCGGCGGCTTTGGCGCAAGGCGATTTCAAATGGGAAGGTAACGTCGGACTTGGCGGCATCGTTACCGACGACAAGGACACCAGGGATCGCGCGAAACTGGAGGAATATCAAGACCTGTCGGACGGTGCAGCCGGATATTTCGGAATCAGAGGACGCAGCAACTCATACCGACTCGATGGATATGGCGAGAACATCGGTCGCGACGACATGTTTGTCGCCATTTCCGGCAAGCGTTATGACGCATTCAACTACTACGTGTACGGGAACTGGCTGACGCACAACTACGGTTTCGGACCGTCAACGCGCAGTCCATATGTGAATCCCGGATCGACCAACATGACAGCTCCATTCGCGACCGACGGGGCCGGGCGTATTAGCCAACACCAGTGTGCCGCCATGGACTCCCTGGGACGCGAGTGTTGAGCGCAGGGACAATGGGTTCGGTTTCGAATGGAACGCTCTATCGCCTTGGTATGTGCGGACCGACTTCAATCAGGTTAAGAAGGAAGGGAATTACCTATTCGCTGCGTCCAACGGAACGAGCCCAGGCAACGGGTTCGTCGATCTGGCCGCTCCGATCGATTTCAAGACAAATAATTTGAGTTTTGAAGGGGGTTACGCGTCGCGTGACATCGTCGGCTCGATCCAGGCGCTGTGGAGCAAGTTCGAAAACGATAACGAGACATTCAGCTGGACCAACCCGTTCTTTAACCGAGGCCAGGATACGACCACGCAGGCAGCTGACAACGATTACTTCAAGATCAGCGGCAACGGCGTCATACGCAATCTGGCGTGGAACTCGCAGTTCTCGGGGCGCTTTACCTACAGCACGACTGAAAACGATATCCCGTTGCTGCAACAGATGTTGCACACGGGCGGGGTCTTTGTGCCGATCCCAGCCAATACGACTGTGTTCAATGGCGAGCAAAAAAACACGACCATCTCATTAGCGTGGACCGCGAATCCGCAGCGTGGCTGGGACACCAAGGTTTATTACAACTTCCACAAGCAGGAAAGCGATTCGACTCACTTGGTGTTTGCATCGACCGCGCTGAACTGCACCGACTTCTCCGCGCCTTCGCTGACCAAGCCCTCGGTGCCGTGTACGTCGGAACCGTACGACTATGACAAGAACAACTTTGGCTTCAACGCGTACTGGCGGCTGAATCCGCAGAACCGCCTTGGCTTTGGCTGGGACTACTGGGACATCGACGAAGAGGGGACGCACTACGACAACACAAAGACCAACACAGTCTTCGTGGAATGGACAACCCACATGATCCCGGAGAGCACGCTTAGGGCGAAATACGCGTACTCGCAACGCAGGTCCGACTATCTGCTTGAAAACGCCGGCATCAGCGCTGCTGACCCTTATTTCCTCGAGCGCTTCGTAAGGCAGTTCGACAAGCAGGACCGCGACCAGAATCTGCTGAAGATCACTTTCGACACGAGTGTTGCGCAAATGGTCGATGTCGGCCTTGAATTCACCTGGCAGGACAACGACTACGACGACACGGTGCTTGGCCGAACCGACGACAAGCGTTACGGCATTTTTGCCACATTGGGGTTTGGCGATCCACGCAGCTGGCGCGGCTCTGTGTTTGGCGACTATGAGAAGGTTGAACTGAACGCCCGGCACCGTTACATCAACGCCGGCGCATGTGGCGGCGTCGGCGCAGCCGCCACGGGCCCAGCGTGCTTTGATCCGAACCAGGCGCCGTTCCCGAACGCCTATAACTGGAACTCCAGCAACAACGATGACAGCTGGCTGCTCGGCGCTGCGTTGACGTACCCGTTCAGCGAGAAGCTGAAGCTAACGTCATCCCTGACGTACTCGCGCAACAATGGCGACGCCGATATTACGGCCGAGGTCGGCAACCCGCTGCCGATCAACAACTACGACACTTACAAGCAAACGTCCTTTAACTTGCGCGCGGACTACCGGATCAACAGGAACTGGAGCCTGTCAGGCGGCTACACCTACCAGAAATACGATTGGAACGACGACCAATACGACAACTATCAATATCTAGCGCCACCGCCGCCGGCAGCGCTTAATACATCGACCGCTTACTTGAATGGCGTGTACGCGTTTCCACAATACAGCGCCAATATCTTCTGGGTGATCGCCAAGTATTACTTCGACTGACCGGCTCCTGTTTGCGATGTACGCCGGCAGCGAACGTCATCACGTATGGCACCGCCTGCCCAGGAGCCCTCTGCTATCTGTGTGAGGCTGCAGTCGCCAGCCTGATTTGCTTTGGCGGACAAAGACGACCGTTGACGCGGATCAAATCACGGCGCGCGCATCTATGGTCTGCTGTAAACGGATATCAGCATGTCAGGCCCGCTTGCACAGTTGTACGAGGAACACAGCTCGCTGTCGGCAGTGCTGCACGCGATGTCGGCACTGGTGCGCGAGGTGCGCGAGCGCGATCGGCGCGTCGATCCCAAGATTTTTCGCGCGATTCTCTATTACCTAGATGTATTTCTTGAGCGCGAGCACCATCACAAAGAAGAAGCGGTACTGTTTCCGCGCATACGCCAGCGCACGCATGAGGCCGACACGGTTCTAGATCAACTTGCGTCCGAACACGAATCAGGCGAAGGAGCAATCCGCGAGCTGGAGCAGGCGTTCGTGCGCTACGAGGAGCATGGGTCTACCGAGTTCAAGCCTTTGCGGATGCAGTAGACCGTTACGTCACGCGTTACCGCGAGCATATGCGGAAGGAGGAACGTGACGTGATGCCGCTAGCGCAGCGGGTACTCAATGCTCAGGATTGGATCGACATCGAAGCTGCATTCGCATCGCATCGGGATCCGCTCACAGGTACGTCACCGGACACTGCCCATGACCAGCTCTTTAGGCGCATCGTCATGCTCGTGCCGGCACCACTCGGTCTCGGCTCACCGCTTGGATAAAAAAGCGATGTTGTGAGCCGCCCCGTGCACGCTTCAGGTATTTCCACCAGGGCGGTAATCGCCAGCACCAGTAGCACCTTCAGACGAACGCTATTTAAGGTACCGCCGAATGAACCTTATTCTTGTACGCTCGCTCCAATTGCTTGGTTATGACCTGGACATCTGTGCAAGCTAGCCGTCCTCTGCGTGTACGTGTGATTGGAGTCACCCTCGTTGCGTTGCTCTTCGCGCAATGGAGTGTGGCCGCATACGCATGCCCGTTGACGGCGAGCCAAACGGCAGAAGTGATGACCGGCGTGGACTGCGAAGGAATGGAAAGTCAGCTTGACCCGGCTTCTCCAAACCTCTGCGCCGAGCATTGTCAGTACGACAGCAAGAGCGATCAGCTGCGAACGCCGTCAGCACCAGCAGTGGTGCTTATCAGTCTTTATGTTGTCCCGCTGACGTCTGCGTTAATCGAGCCGAGCCAGCGCGCTATTGCGGCGAGTGGTTTGCTCACTGCGCGCGCCCCGCCTCACGCCATTCTGCACTGCTGTTTCCGAATTTGATCTCCCGGACGGCTATGCGCTAACGGCCTAGTGCCCATTAGCGCATTCGTCGCGCCTGTCTGCGTCTGCGATTCGTTGACGCCGATCGAGCGCGATTTCAGAGCGTAGCTCGTGGTCTGGAGATCATATGTTTACTGCCTTGTTTTATCGCGTCTATCGCATAAAGCGATCAGGCTATGCGTGCGCCGTGGCGCTGGTGCTGTCGGGCGTTATCCCTGCAGTTGCGAATGGACAACCACTACTCACCTTCGAGCATGCGTTACGTCTGGCACAGGATCGCTCACGCCAGCTGGCGTCACACGATTACGCCGGCACAGCGGCGCGCGAGATGGCTGTGGCGGCCGCGCAGCTGCCCGATCCGACTTTAACCGCGGGCATCAACAACCTGCCGGTCAATGGCCCGGACCGTTTTAGCCTGACGCGCGACTTTATGACGATGCGTTCGGTCGGCTTGATGCAGCAGTTCACGCGCAGCGACAAGCGAACCGCGCGTGCCGCGCGCTATGAACGCGAGGCGGAGGCTGCCCTCGCCGGTCGCACTGCGACGCTGGCCGATTTGCAGCGCGACACCGCGCTTGCGTGGCTCGATCGCTACTATCAGGAGCGCATACGCGAAGTGCTGAGGGCGCAGCGCAATGAAGCGCTATTGCAGATCGAAGCGGCTGACGCGGTGTATCGCGGCGGGCGTGGCTCGCAGGCCGATGTGTTTTTGGCTCGAAGCGCGGTGGCACAGATCGAAGACCGCATCGCACAAGCGGAGCAGCAGATCGAAGTCGCCACAACGCGGCTCGCGCGCTGGGTCGGCGCAGAGGCAAGCTTGCCATTGGGGCCGCCGCCGGAAAGCGGCGCCGTCGATTACGACGTAGCGCTGTTGCAATACCACGTCGATCATCACCCGCAGATCGAGTTTTTAATACGCCAGGAACAAGTGGCCCGTGCCGAAGTAGAGATCGCCCAGGCAAACCGGCGCAGCGATTGGTCTGCCGAGCTGATGTACAGCCAGCGTGGCCCGGCTTACTCAAACATGATCTCGATCAACCTCTCGATCCCATGGCAGATCGATCGCGCGAAACGTCAGGACCGGGAGCTCGCGGCGAAGCTGGCGCAGATCGATCAGCTTCAAGCGCAGCGTGAGGAAATTAGTCGGGAGCATCTGGCCGACACGCTGACCTGGTTGAGGCAATGGCGCAGCAACCGGGACCGGCTTGTTCGCTATGAGGACTCGTTGGTTCCGCTTTCGACCGAGCGCACTCGCGCTGCGCTTGCCGCATACCGGGGCAACAGTGCGTCGTTGGGCACAGTGCTCGAAGCGCGTCGGATGGAGATCGATACCCGACTGGAGCGTGTCCGACTCGAAATGGAAAACGCCGGCATATGGGCGAAGCTCGAGTTCCTGCTTCCGGCCGGCAGCGTACACAGAGGAGAGAGCAAATGAGACGCAAGTCCGTCGTGATTAGCGTCATCGCAGTGTCTGTGCTCGGGGCGGCAGGCTATGCGATGTACGTGCTAGGCATGCAGCGCGGCATGGAAATGTCGGCGATGCCGGCCACGAGTGTGAATACAACCTCAGATCCGGCGCCGCAAAGCATCGCTCAAGGCGAAGAAGCAACACGGCGGCACATCGCAGCGGGCATCAAGGCCGGCGACATCGATCCGGCCACCGGCAAGAAGATTCTCTACTACCACGACCCGATGGTGCCCGGAAACAAGTTCGACAAGCCGGCGAAGTCACCTTTCATGAACATGATGCTGCTGCCGGTGTATGCAGATAGCGATGCCGATGCGAGCCAGGTCACCGTCAGTCCGCGCGTGCAGCAAAACCTCGGCGTGCGAACTGCGCTCGTTACCGAAGGCATGCTGACACCGCAAGTATCGGCTGTCGGCAACATCGCGTACAACGAGCGCGATCAGGCAGTCGTGCAGGCACGCGCAACCGGCTTCGTCGAGCGGTTGCATGTGCGTGCGACGCTCGATCGCGTCGGCAAAGGTCAACCGCTGGTTGAGCTGTACGTGCCGGAATGGATCGCCGCACAGGAAGAATTCTTGTCGGTGCGTCGCATGCAAGGGTCAGATCTCGCACCGTTGGTCGACGGCGCGCGCCAGCGCATGCGGCAGGCTGGAATGAGCGAAGCGCAGATGAGTTCGGTCGAAAGCACCGGCCGTACGCAGCCGCGCATCACGTTGCACGCGCCTATCAGCGGTGTGTTGACCGAGCTCGCGGTGCGCGAAGGCATGACAGTGATGCCGGGTGCAACGCTCGCGCGCATCAACGGGCTATCGACAGTGTGGGCGCAGGCCGAAGTGCCGGAAAGCCAAGCTGCCCTTCTGCGACCCGGCGCAAAAGTCCAGGCACGTAGTCCTGCGGCCCCAGGTGAGACCTTCAACGGCACGGTGCAGGCCATCGTCCCCGAGGTGAACGCCGCGACACGTACGCTGAAGGCGCGCGTCGAGCTCGCGAATCCAAAAGCGCAGCTGGTACCTGGCATGTTCGTCACGATGCAGTTCATGGATACGCGCGCAGGAAAAGCGCTGTTGATACCCACTGAAGCGCTCATCCAGACCGGCACACGCACGGTCGTGATGCTGGCTGAAGACAACGGCGCGTTCCGACCGGTCGATGTGCAGATCGGTATTGAAAGCGGAGGCCAGACCGAGATTAAGAGTGGCCTGCAGGCAGGGCAGCGCGTCGTCGCGTCTTCTCAATTTCTGATCGACTCCGAAGCGAGCTTGAAAGGAGTCGAGGCACGGTTGAACGCAACGCCGAAAGCAGAAACCGGAGGTGCAGTTCAACACAGCGGCGAAGCGGTGGTCGAAAGCATCGACGCACGCTCGATCATGCTGTCGCACGGGCCGATTCCGTCGTTGAAATGGCCCGATATGACGATGGAATTCAAACTTGGCGCGGAAGGTCAGGCGAAAGCGATAAAGACAGGCGACCGCGTGCGTTTTCGCTTTCATCGCCAGGGCAATGACTTCGTGGTGGACAGTATCGAGAAGATCGCTGCGGAGCAGAAGAAATGATCGCGGCGCTGATCCGTTGGTCGATCGTCAACCGCTTCTTGGTGTTACTCGCCACGCTGATGCTGGCCGCATGGGGACTGTTCTCGTTGCTGCGCACGCCTGTCGATGCACTTCCGGATCTATCCGATGTGCAGGTGATCATCCGCACGACGTATCCCGGGCAGGCACCGCGCATTGTCGAGAACCAGATCACGTATCCACTGACGACGACGATGCTGTCGGTGCCGGGCGCCAAGACGGTGCGCGGTTATTCATTCTTCGGCGACTCGTTCGTCTACGTGTTGTTCGAGGACGGCACCGACCTGTACTGGGCACGCTCGCGTGTGCTGGAGTATCTGAATCAGGTGCAGTCGCGGTTGCCGGCAAATGCCAAAGCGTCGCTAGGGCCCGACGCGACCGGTGTCGGCTGGGTCTATCAGTACTCACTGGTGGATCGCAGCGGTCAGCGTGATGTGTCTCAGCTGCGAGCGTTGCAAGACTGGTTTCTTCGCTACGAATTGAAGACCGTGCCCGATGTGGCCGAAGTCGCCTCGGTCGGCGGCATGGTGCGGCAGTACCAGATCGTGCTCGATCCCGACAAGCTCGCAGCCTACGGCATTGCGCACACGCAGGTGATCGCCGCGATCGGCAAAGCGAATCAGGAAACCGGTGGGTCGGTGCTCGAGCTTGGAGAAGCCGAGTACATGGTGCGCGCATCAGGTTATCTGCAATCGCTCGATGATTTCCGACAAATTCCGCTGACCATCAGCGCTGCCGGCGTTCCGGTGCGAGTCGGCGACGTCGCGCGGATTCAGGTCGGGCCCGAGCTACGACGCGGCGTCGGCGAGCTTGACGGCGAGGGAGAAGCCACCGGCGGAATCATCGTGATGCGCTCGGGCAAGAATGCATTGCAGACAATCGCCGCGGTGAAGCAAAAGATTCGATCGCTGCAAGCCGGATTGCCGGAAGGCGTCGAAATCGTTCCGGTTTATGACCGCTCGGAGTTGATCGAGCGCGCGGTCGATAACCTGACCGTCAAGCTGATCGAAGAGTTTCTGGTTGTCGCTTTGGTGTGCTTCATTTTTCTGTTTCACCTGCGCTCGGCGTTCGTCGCGATTGTTTCACTGCCGCTCGGCATTCTCGCCGCGTTCATCGTGATGTACTACCAGGGCGTCAACGCCAACATCATGTCGCTCGGCGGCATCGCGATTGCGATCGGCGCGATGGTCGACGCCGCGGTCGTGATGATCGAGAACGCGCACAAGCATCTGGAGCGCTGGAACGAAGACCACCCGAACGAGCAGTTGCGCGGCGAAGCGCGCTGGCAAGTAATCGGCAATGCGGCCGCCGAAGTGGGACCGGCGCTGTTCTTCTCTTTGCTGATCATCACGCTGTCGTTTATTCCGGTGTTCACGCTCGAAGCGCAGGAGGGACGACTGTTCAAACCGCTGGCGTATACGAAGACGTATGCAATGGCGGCTGCTGCAGGTCTGGCAGTCACGCTGATTCCGGTCCTGATGGGATATCTGATTCGCGGTCGCATTCCGGCCGAGAAGGCGAATCCGATCAATCGGTTTCTGATTGCCGCGTATCGGCCGGCGCTTGATGTCGTGCTGCGTGCGCCGAAGCTGACGCTCGCGATCGGCGCGGCGTTGTTTCTGGTCAGCTTGCTGCCGCTGCGGCACATCGGTGGCGAATTCATGCCGCGGCTCGACGAAGGCGACTTGTTGTACATGCCGTCAGCGCTACCCGGCTTGTCGATCGGCAAGGCGACCGAACTGTTGCAGCAAACCGACCGGCTGATCAGAACGCTGCCCGAAGTCGCACGCGTGTTCGGCAAGGCGGGACGCGCCGAGACGGCCACCGACCCGGCGCCGCTCGAGATGTTCGAGACGACGATTCAGTTCAAGCCGCGCGACCAATGGCGGCCGGGAATGACTCCGGAGATGCTGATCGAGGAGCTCGATCGCATCGTTCGGGTGCCCGGCCTGACCAACATCTGGGTGCCACCGATCCGTAACCGTATCGACATGCTGGCAACCGGTATCAAGAGTCCGGTCGGTGTCAAGGTCGCGGGCACCGACCTGGCGACGATCGACCGCATCACCACTGAAGTCGAGCGTGCAGTGAAGGACGTAGCGGGAGTCAGCAGCGCATTGGCCGAGCGACTGACCGGCGGCCGTTACGTCGATGTCAATATCCGTCGTGACGCCGCCGCGCGCTACGGCATGAACATCGCCGACGTGCAATCGGTGATTGCGTCGGCGGTCGGCGGCGAGAATGTGGGCGAGACGGTCGAGGGGCTGCAGCGCTTTCCGATCAACGTGCGTTATCCGCGCGAGCTGCGCGATTCGCTGGAAAAGCTGCGGCGATTGCCGATCGTCACTGAACGCGGCACGCGACTGGTGCTCTCGGACATCGCCGATGTGCGGATCACCGACGGCCCGCCGATGCTTCGCAGCGAAAACGCGCGGCTGGCAGGCTGGGTCTACATCGATATTCGCGGACGCGATCTGCGCGGTGCGGTGCTCGACATGCAGCGAGTCGTCAGCGAGAAAGTGCAGTTGCCTCCAGGATATTCGATTTCATGGTCCGGTCAGTTCGAATTCCTCGAGCGTGCGACCGCAAAGCTGAAAGTCGTCGTGCCATTCACACTGCTGATCATCTTCGTGCTGCTGTATCTGACCTTCAAGCGCTTCGACGAAGCGGCGTTGATCATGGCGGCGCTGCCGTTCGCGGTGATCGGCGGCATCTGGCTGCTTTATCTGCTCGACTACAACATGTCAATTGCCGCAGCGGTGGGATTCATTGCGCTGGCCGGTGTGGCCGCCGAGTTCGGCGTCATCATGCTGTTGTATCTGAAACAAGCGTGGGAGTCGCGCGTTGCTGCCGGCAAGAAGAGCGAAGCAGATCTGCTCGATGCGATCCGTGAAGGCGCAGTGTTGCGCGTTCGGCCCAAGGCGATGACTGTTGCCGTGATCATCGCCGGTCTGCTGCCGATCATGTGGGGCGCAGGCACAGGCTCCGAAGTGATGCAGCGGATTGCTGCACCGATGGTCGGCGGCATGATCACAGCGCCACTGCTATCGATGTTCGTAATTCCGGCCGCGTATCTGCTGATGCGCCGCCCTCGCGAGCGGCAGACAGTCAAGCGAAGGTTCTGGAAGACACGTCATGCATCGGCTTAAGACGCTCCGCCTACCGAGTCTTCTACCCGAAGAGCGACGGTTCTTTCGCTCGATCAACTAGCAAAGGAATGACAGTGAAAAAACTCTACGTGTCCACTCTCGCTGCCGCGCTGTTGGTGCCTGCGACCGCGTCCATCGCACAGCAGAAAATGGATGAGATGAAAGGTATGGACCTGGGCAAGAAGCAGACAGCCGCGACCACGGCGACACACAAGACCGTCGCCATGGTGAAGAAAGTTGATGTCAAGGCCGGCAAAGTCACACTGGATCACGAGCCGGTGCAGAGCTTGAACTGGCCGGCGATGACGATGGGCTTCAAGGTCACCGACAAGAAGCTGCTCGACAAACTGACTGAAGGCAAAAAAGTCGAAGTCGAGTTCGAGCGTGCGGGCAAGGACTACGTCATTACGTCAGTGAAGTAATACTTCGAACGCGATATGTTCAGCCGCCAACCATCCAGTGCGGTTCATGCTCCGATGGCGTCGAACTATCTGCTAGGCGACCACCGAGATAATCGGCAATTGCGCCCATGCCACTCTTGCCAGCCACGTGCTCGGCTTCGGCGTTGTAGTTCGTGTTGGTGTTGACGTCGTAGACGACGCGCTCGCCGTTCGGACGCACGACGAATTCGATACCGGCGATTCCGATTCCGTTGTTGCGCAGGAAGCGCTGATAGCGCGCGATTTGATCCGATGTGATGACGCCGTCGACGATCTCGAACTTCTTCCCGCCCGGGACGGCCGGACAGAAGGTGTCGAGCTCGCATGCATCCGACGGACATAGCTCAAAGCCGCCTGTCGCATCAATTTTCAGCAAATACAGGAAGCGACCGCCGACGAACTCTGCGCGGTAGATGTGACCAGTGTCTCCGCGCATGTATTCCTGAATCAGCAGCGTGCCATCGACCGCATCAGGCAGCTTGCCGTCTTCGGCGGCGCGCAGGATCTGCTCCGCCGTTTCGTACAACCTCACGCCGAGTCCCTTGCCGCTTCGATTCGGTTTGACGATTATTGGCCCGTGTGCAAATGCCGACAAAGCATCCGGTAACGCGCGCTCGCCGACGACCGCCACGGTCTTCGGTACAGGAATGCCTTCAGCTGCAAGCTGCATGTACTGGCGCGTCTTGCTGATTTCCAGGTCGAGCGCGCGGCTGTCGTTGACAACAATTCGGCCATGGCGCTCGAGCCATGCAAGCACCGTCGAAGTAAGTTCGGCCGAATATCGGTGATCGCGCGTATGTGACGATGCGCTCATTCGGTTATAGAAAACTCCCTGCGGGGGCAAGCCGCTCAAGTCGACCGCCCACTGGTCGAGGTACCACTCCGCATACGGCAGATCGCGTTCGGTAAAGGCCGCGCGCAGCGGAACGACCCAGTCGTTGTTTTCGTGCAGAACGTATATCTTCGCCATCGAATCCTCCGAACGAATCTGAGTATGTATTCAGCGCAGCCTTGGCGAAGGAACAATTTTGCATTTGATTAGACATGCAACCTATGTGATGGGGAGACGCTCGCGTGCTGTGAGCTTGCTTCGCGTTGACCGCCTATCCAATCGGCGTCAAGCGCAAATACCTGACGCGCACCGAGGCGATCGACCGCGTGCTGACGACGCTGTGGTTTTTCTCGAACAGCGAGCAATCGGATGCGGCCGACGCGACCGGCTACAAAGGAAGGTTCCTTCCGCAATCGCGGGTCACTAGGTAGCGCGTCGTCGCGCTGCGCGACTTCTTACAGCGCTAGTGCTCAGTCGTCATAACCAATTCGAATGAGCGGCCGGTAATCCCCCGCCGGGGTGCCGCGACGAAACAGCGCGTGCCGAATCGGCGCTAGCCGGCCCGGAGAAGCACCAAATCCACTAACCCACTTCGACAGACTGGAGAACATCATGAAAGTCCGCAAACTGATTTCCGCCGTTGCCTTTGCTGTTGTCGCCGCACCGATCGCCGCACACGCCGACGCGCCGTCGGGCGACTTCGACAAGCACTTCAAGATCGATCACTTAGTGAAGGCTCCGCAGTTTTCCCGCAGCGAATACCGCCTTTATGTCGAGCACTGGCTGGAAGAACAGCTGGCCGCGAACGCGAAATTCGCCAAGTCGCGCGACCAGGTTCGCATGGAGATCGCGGCTCAGCCGCTGCCCGTGATCGGCGCGTAAGTTCCACGCCGCTCCGCGACAAGGGCACCCGGCGAGGTGTCCTTGTCTTGGGCGCGCTCTGAACTTCCACGGCGGTACCGGTTGATCTTGTCGCCATAACCCGCGTCGCGCATCGCGCGCTTCACCTTCCAACGGTAAGCACGTCGCCGGGCGGCAGCGCTACCATCGCAGCATGGTACGTCCTCAACGGGTCTTGGCATACGTCCTCGCGCACCGATCGCATTCGATTCGAGTCGCGCCTGAGTCATCAAATTGGCGGAATGACTGAGTCGATTGACGACTTCGACGTCAGCATCTTCGATGTGGTCGCCGGGGCGACCATGCTCGACTGAGGTCGACGATGTGCCGGTGGCTCGCATACTCGGGGGCGCCGATCCGGCTCGAGGAGCTGCTCGTCAAGCGCGACCGCTCCCTGATCGACCAGAGCCTGCATTCCCGCCAGGGTGCGACGACGACGAACGGCGATGGCTTCGGCGTCGGCTGGTACGACGGCGAAACGCCGCGGCTCTACCGCAGCGTCCATCCGGCCTGGAACGACCGCAACCTGCGTGAGCTCGCCGCTGGCGTCTCGTCGCACCTCTTCTTCGCGCACATCCGCGCCTCGACGGGTACGGCGATTCAGGAGACGAACGCGCACCCGTTCCGCTACGGACGTTGGCTCTGGATGCACAACGGACTGATCCGCGAGTTCTCGCGCGTCCGGCGCGAGCTCGTGCTCGCGGTCGACGACTCGCTCTTCACGTCGATCGAGGGCACGACCGACTCGGAGACGATGTTCTACCTCGCCCTGAGCTTCGGGCTCGAGAGCGATCCTGTAGGCGCAGTCCAACGCATGGTCGGATTCGTCGAGGAGACGGGGCGCCGGCACGGTGTCGAGCTTCCGATCCAGATGACGATCGCGACGAGCGACGGGCGTTGCGTCTACGCGTTCCGCTACTCGAGCGAGGGCGAGTCGAGGTCGCTCTACTTCAGCACGAGGATGGACGCCTTGCAGGCGATGTATCCGGAGAGCGCGGAGCTCGCCGGTCTCTCGGATGAGACGCGGGTCGTCGTCTCCGAGCCTCTCGGCGACCTCGCAGGCGCCTGGAACGAGGTGCCCGAGGCCCACGTCGGCATCATCCAGCCGGGCGAGGACGAGCTCCGACCGTTCACGCCGACGCGATAAGGTCCGACTCTGCGACCGATGTTTCCAGTTCCTTCTCTGCGCGCCCGATTGCATGCTTTCGGTTCATGGCGCGCTGTGCCCTCTCAGCGTTCCAGAACCAGGCGCGGCGCCGAAGAACAGCACGATGGCGATGATCTTGATCACGTCGGTGCCAGCCCACCAGATGGCCAGCGCCGCCAAGATGTAAAAGAAGCAACTCACGCGGAAGTTGTCCGGCGCTCATTTGAAAGTCGCCTTGATCGCCGCGTCATCCGGCAACGACTTCACGTTCCAACGGACGATGCGAATGCCGGCGGCACTTAGTGCCTTATCTTTCTTGGCATCGGTTGCAATGCGCTGCTGCCCTTCGTGCGTCGATGCGTCCAGTTCGATCACCGCGAGCACGCTGGCATCCTTGGCACAGACGACAAAGTCCGCGCTCATGCGGTTGAGGCGGTTGAACCACTTCTGAAAGTTAGCGAAGGCCTTGTAAAGCGGGTAATCACCGCTATTTGCATGAACACTATGGGGTCACATAGCCGACTGCTCTCGTCGCGCTAATCCGCAATCGCTCGCGCTGTACCGCGTCTTGAAGTCGGCGCGTATTTCTTCGCGGCGGGCCGCATGTCGTTACGCGTGCCCTTGCGGCCCTTCAACCAGGTCGCAAACGCAGGGACGTCGGGATCGCCGCCAAGCGTTCTCGTCAGCGCGTGCGCGTGCTTGAACAACACCGGTAATACGCGCTTGGTACCGAGCTCTTCGATTCGATACCGGGGACCGGATACGCTTAAAGCGCCAACGAATTTCTGATCAAGTCCGAATACCGGGCAAGCGATCGCGGCCGTTTCAGGATCGCGCTCTCCGTACGAGGCCGCATACATATTTTTCCTTATCTCGTCGTAACGCACACCGGTCCTGCCATTGAATGCGAGGATGACGTGACCTGCCGCACCCACAGTTAACGGCAATCGATCGCCCTCGTGCACCGAATCGCGCACGGCGCGGTGCGCATCGATCCGATGCAAACAGACCCGCTGTTCTTCATCACGCACGTAAAAAGACGCGCCCTCGTGCAGTTCTTCGACGACTTGTCGAAGAATCGGAGGAACAAATTCGGACGTGCGAAAGCTGCGCTGATACAAAGACCCCAGAAACAAGACCTTCGAGCCGAGGTGATATGACCCATCCTCAGAACGAATCAGATAGCCAAACTTCTCTAGTGACTTGGCCAGGCGGAGCAGCGTGCTCTTGTACAGCCCGGTGCGCTTGGCAAGTTCTGCCAGCGAAAGCTTTTGGTCGGCTTCGGTGAAAGCATCGAGGATCGAGAGTGCGCGATGCACAGCTGCTACTCCGCCTTCTCCTGCCATGTTTGCACCTCTTTAATTGCTTGCTGTCAGTGTATCAAAGCAGGTCGCCGATAGTTGCGAAAATAGAATCATGTTACGCTGGATAGCACGGCTTCCTCCGATGCCCGGGAAGCACATCAGCTGGCCAGCGAGAATCCATGTCATCGTCCGTTCAGTCACCGCCTGTCAAATCAACTGTGCCCGTGACGGCAGAACTGCCGCGCTATACGCACTACATCGATGGGAACTGTGTCGCCCCCATTTCGAATCAATATCTGGAAACCGAGAATCCGTACTCTGGCAAGGCCTGGGCGCTGATTGCTCGCGGCACGCAGGCTGACGCAGCGGCTGCGGTCGATGCCGCCGATCGTGCCTTTAACTTTGGCGAGTGGCCGCAGCTGACGCCGTCTGAGCGTGGCCGTCGATTGTGGAAGCTCAGCGAGCTTGTTGTCGCGAACGCACCTCGCCTGGCCGAGATCGAGCAGCGCGATAACGGTAAGTTGGCAACCGAAGTCGTCGCGCAAGTTAGATACATGGGCGACTACTTCAAGTACTACGCCGGCCTTGCGGACAAAGTTCAAAGCTCCGTTATTCCCACCGACAAAAAGGGCGTTTTTGCGTACACGCGCTATGAACCGAAAGGTGTCGTAGCAATCATCACCCCGTGGAACTCGCCACTTACATTGACGAGCTGGAAGTTGGGGCCTGCGCTGGCAGCAGGATGTACCGCAGTGATCAAGCCCTCCGAGTTCACCTCGGCATCGATGATCGAGCTTGCGATGCTGTTCGCCGATGCCGGCTTTCCGAAGGGCGTAGTCAATGTCGTGACGGGTCTCGGCCCTGAAGTCGGAGAGGCATTGGTCACGCATCCGAAGGTTGCTCACATTGGATTCACCGGCGGCAGCGCCGCCGGGCGCAAGATTTATGAGCTTGCTGCGCGCAACTTCAAGACGGTGACCCTAGAACTCGGCGGCAAGTCGCCGAACATCGTGTTCGACGATGCAGACCTGGACCAGGCTGTTAAGGGTGCGGTTTCCGGCATCTTCGCCGCATCAGGTCAAAGTTGTCAGGCCGGCTCGCGCCTGCTTCTGCAGGAAAGCATTCACGATGTTTTCGTTGAGAAGCTGATTGCTTTCGTGCGTGACGCAAAGATCGGCGATCCGTCGTTGCCGGATACGCAGATCGGTCCTATCTCAACCCGGCCGCAGTTCGAGAAAATTCTTGACTACATCGAGATCGCCAAAGCGGAAGGCGCGAAGTGTGTGTTCGGTGGAAAAAGCCGACCCGATCTGGGAGCGGGCATGTTCATCGAGCCAACAATTTTTACCGGCGTCCGCAACGAGATGAGAATCGCGCAGGAGGAAGTATTTGGTCCGGTGCTGTCGGTCATTCCGTTCAAGGACGAAGCCGATGCGATTCGAATCGGTAATGACGTCGCGTACGGGTTGGCTGCCGCGGTCTGGACGAAGAGTTTGCATCGCGCGATGCTGCTGACTGAGAAGCTTAAGGCCGGCACCGTATGGGTTAACAACTATCGGGCCACCAGCTTTACCTCCCCTTTCGGCGGATACAAAGACTCCGGCATCGGGCGGGAATCCGGCACGGAAACGATCAAGGAATACCTGCACACGAAGTGTGTATGGATATCGACTGATCTCGATGTTCCCAATCCGTTCGTCCGGCGCTGAACAGATCGTTTAACCGGCCGGTTCTAGCTCAGTGGAAAGCACAGCTCTGAAAGACTCCGACGGTCAACGCGCAGTCGATGCAAGCGCGCGCAGCCGCGCTACGCGCGCGCAAGGGCAAGGTGTCAGTCGTCCGCTAGCGAAAGTTCGCGTACTCGATCTGACCAACGTGTTGGCCGGGCCTTTCTGTGCGTATCAACTGGGACTGTTGGGTGCCGACGTGATCAAGGTTGAAGTGCCGGGCACCGGCGACCTCGCGCGCCAGCTTGGATCCGATGCGACGCTAAATGAGCAACTGATGGGCGCATCGTTCCTTGCGCAAAACGGCGGCAAGAAATCGATTACCGTAAATTTGAAGAACGCCGACGGCAAGACAGTGCTGCGGCGGTTGGTCAAGACAGCCGACGTCCTGGTTGAAAACTTTCGCCCAGGCGTGATGAGCCGATTGGGAGTCGGATACGAGGACTTGCAGGCCGAGAACCCTTCGTTGATCTACTGCGCGATTTCGGGCTTCGGACAGGACGGTCCGATGAAGGACGCGCCCGCTTACGATCAAATCATCCAAGGCCTGTCAGGAATGATGAGCATCACCGGCGATGAGCGTTGCGCGCCGCTGCGGGTGGGATACCCGGTGGCAGACACGATCGGCGGCATTACTGCCGGGTTGGCTATCACGAGTGCGCTCGTTCGACGTGCCAACACCGGCGAAGGCGCCTTTATCGATGTCTCGATGCTCGACTCTGCGCTGGTGACGATGGGCTGGGTCGTGTCGAACTATCTGATCGCCGGCCACGAACCGCATCCGATCGGCAACGACAACTTTACTGCTGCGCCGTCGGGAACGTTCAAGACGGGAAGCGGGCTGCTGAATATCGCTGCGAACAAGCAGGAGCAATTCGAGGCGCTAGCCAAAGCCATTGGGCGTGAAGACTTGGTTAGCGACGTGCGCTTCGCGGCGCGCGAGTCCAGAAAGCAGAATCGCGCCGCGCTGACGCTGGAACTCGAAGCTGCTCTTTACGCCAAGACCGCAGAGCAGTGGGAAACCGTTTTTACCCGCATCGGCATTCCGGCGGGAAGAGTGCTTAGCGTTCCCGATGCGTTGGACACACCACAGGTCCGCCACCGACAGTTGCTGCAGACCTTTGCCGACATGCCCGGGCTCGGACGCTCGGTGACGCTGACCAGGGCGGGTTTCAAAATGTCGAAAGGCGATCCGGAAGTGTCGTCACCTCCTCCGCAACTGGGCCAGCATACAACCGAGGTGCTGCGTGACATCGGATTCGACGATTCCGAGATTGCGCGGCTGAAAAGCGTGGGAGCGGTATGAACGATAAGCAAAGCTCCCACCGCAGATGAACTGCTTCAGCAGGCGACCGCGTGGTGGTCAACGTCTATCGTCAATATTCGTCCAGGCGAAATCGTTATCCGCGGTTATCCGATTCAGGAGTTGATAGGCGAACTGACCTTCGCTCAAATGATCTGGCTGATGCTCAGGGGCGAAGTGCCGACCGCGCCGCAGGCGAAACTGCTGGAGGCTGCGTTGGTCGCCGCTGTTGACCATGGTCCGCAAGCGCCATCGATTGCGATTTCTCGAATGGCCGTGACATGCGGTCTGCCCATTAACGGCGCGATGGCGTCGGCCATCAACGCGCTCGACGATATCCATGGCGGCGCGGGACAACAATGCATGGAGCTGTATCAGTCGATCGCGCAACGGATCGACGCGGGCGATAACGACGAGCTGGCCGTCGAATCGGAACTGGACCGATTCATTGCAGAGCGCGGAAAAATTGTTGCGGGATTTGGGCATCGCTTCCATCGCATCGACCCACGCGCGGTGAAGCTGCTCGAGCTGGTTCGTACTGCGCAGGATGAGGGAACTGTTTCGGGCCGCTACGCGCGGATTGGAACATCGATCGAGCAATCGCTCGGTCGCCGCAAGGGCAGTCGCATCCCGATGAATATCGACGGTGCGACCGCAGTGATCTATTCGGAGCTGGGCTTTCCTGCGCCACTCGGCCGCGGCTTGTTCGTACTGTCGCGCTCGGTCGGCATATTGGCGCACGCATGGGAGCAGACCCAACAAGGTGGGCGAATCAAAGGGCCGATGCCTCCGAAGATTCCTTTTGAATACGTTGGACCGCCGGTGCGGCGATTTGAAACAAGGCAGACGGAGATCAGATGAATCAGGAACTGAAAGAGCGCAGCGCAGCGCTCAAACCGGCGACCGCGCCAAGCAAGGATCTCATTTCGCATCAGCTCGTGAAATATCTTGAAGAGCGCGGCGTCGAATATGTGTTCGGCTTGTGCGGCCATACGAATATCGCGGTACTGGCGGCGCTATCAAAAAGCCGGATCAAGTTCATCAACACGCGCCACGAGCAGGTCGCGGCACACATGGCAGATGGTTACGCGCGCGCCAAGCGCACGACCGCAGTCGTGCTGTCGCATCTCGGCCCCGGCCTGACCAACGCATCGACCGGCGTCGCAAATGCAGCTCTCGATTCAATACCGATGGTCGTCATCGCCGGAGATGTGCCAAGTCACTACTACGGCAAGCATCCGCATCAGGAAGTCAATTTGCACTCCGATGCTGCGCAGTTTGAGATTTACAAGCCGTTCGTGAAGCGCGCGTGGCGCGTCGAGCGCCCGGATTTGTTTCCGCAAATTCTGGAAAAGGCGTTTCAGCTCGCCGAAAACGGGCGACCGGGTCCGGTGCTGGTTTCGGTACCGATGGACATTTTCTCGATGCAGGTCGATACCGCGCTGTTCGCTCGCTTGAGGAACAACGCGAAGAAGCTTCACAAGCCGTCGATGGACGAAGACGTTGCAGAGAAAATCGTACGCGCGCTGGCCGAAGCTAAGAGCCCGGTTGTTTATGCGGGCGGAGGCGTGATCCTGGCGGACGCCGCCAAGGAATTAAAGGAATTCATCACGCACTTCTCGCTGCCGGTAGCTCACAGCCTGATGGGAAAAGGCGTGATCCCCGATGACCATCCGCTGACGCTTGGAATGACGGGCTTCTGGGGAACGAAGTTCATCAACGATAAGACGCGCGAGGCAGACGTCCTATTTGCCGTCGGCACCCGCTTCGCCGAAGCGGATTGCAGTTCGTGGGAGGACGAATACACGTTCAGCATTCCGCCGACGCGCCTGATCCAGATTGATATCGATCCGAACGAGATTGGACGCAACTATCCGGTGGAGATTGGTGTAGTCACTGATCTCAAGCAGGCGCTCACGGTGTTGATGAAGGTTGCGAAGCGACTCTATCCAACAGGCCGCAAGAACGACAAGCTGATCAACGAGATTGCGTCCTATCGCAAAGGCTTTCGTCAGTCCAACGAAGAATATGTGCAGAGCGCCGCTTATCCGATGCGACCCGAGCGAATTCTGGCGGCGGTGCGCGAAGTATTGCCACGTGATGCGCTGATCACGACCGACGTCGGCTGGAACAAGAATGGTGTCGGCCAGCAGTTCCCGGTCTATACGCCAGGCAGCATTCTGACGCCTGGAGGCTTTGCGACGATGGGCTTCGGCGCGCCCGCAGCTCTGGGCGCGAAGCTGGCGTGCCCCGACAAAGTTGTGGTCGCGCTCGTGGGAGATGGCGGCTTTGGTCAGAATCCTGCGATGTTGGCAACGGCCTTCGAGGAAGACATCGCCGTCGTCTGGATCGTGATGAACAACTACGCCTACGGAACCATTGCCGGCTTGGAGATGGCGCATTACGGAACTGCGTTTGGGTGTCTGTTCCGCAAAAACGGTCAACCCTATTCGCCCGACTTCGCAGCGATCGCACGCGCCTACGGTGTTGAAGGCGTGCAGATCAAGTCGGCCGAGGAATTCAAGCCGACGCTTGAAGCCGCGATCAAGTCAGGACGTCCGTTCGTCATCGACGTCGCCATGATGAATGAACCGGTTCCAACCGGAGGGCACTGGAACATCAACGAGATTTATTCACCCAACCGCAAAGTGGACCATGTAGCGGTGCCGTAATGACCGCCGCCGGGGTGGGTGTCGGCAATCCTCGTATTTGTTGCGTTCTATTCCAGAGAACGTCGTTTTGTTATAGCGACCAATGCTGGATTCCTCCACCTGCACTCAGAACCTGCCCGTTCACTACAACTTCGCCGACTGCAACGTGCAGGTAGCCCTTGCGGTCGGACGCCAGAGTCCATTGCGCCGTCTCATCTGCGTCGACCAGGCCGGCGAAGACAAGAGCATTCTGATTCATCGATAGGGAACCCTCGCTGCCGTCGGGAGACACGACGAGCCGTAGGCGACCACGTCTCTCCTCGGCAGGAAAGTACTTCTGCTCGTACCCCGGCGCCAAGCCCGCGACTTGGGTTCGATCCAAATCTAACCCTCAAGGCCTATGGCTGTCCCGGATCCGATCCGGATCGCGCACTGAGCACGCGGGCCGGCCGGGTCCATGGCAATAGATTGCCGCGCGCGCCCTGGCTGATGAGCCAGCGCGCCGAACGGCGCGCGCGCTCGGCCACCACGGGGAGCGGGATCTGCTCGTAGTCGTCGTTGAAGACCTCGAAGCTGTAGTCGCCGACGTATCTCATCGACTCGAGCCTCCGCACGAGCTGCACGACTTCCTCGCCGTGCACACCCTCTCCCGGAAACACGCGAAAGTGGCGCGCGGTATCGATGCGCTCCTCCTGCGACGGCAGTTCCTGCCACATGAAGTCTGCCAGTTTCACCAAGCAGATCTTGTCGGCAACGACATCGTCAAGCGCATCCAGACCCGACTTCATCGCGAGCATGTGGAACAGATCCAGATCGAGGCCGAGATTGCCGCGATCGGCCTCCTGGACGATGTCCCACGCTTTCGAGTAGTCGCTGATGCAGCGGCCCCAGGACAGCGCCTCGTAGCCGACCTTGATGCCGAGCGGCACGGCTAGCATGGCCAGTTTCCGCAGGTCGCGAATCAGATGGTCGCGGTCGTCGCTCGCGTGGTTCGAGGTTGACGAACTGACGAGCAGCACGTTCGCGCCAAGCGCGCGGCACATGGCCAGCATCGCCTTGGCGATGTCGACCTTGTAATCGTGCAGATGGCCCGCGAAACCCTCGAAGTCGTGCAGCATCTGCAGGCCCGTCACCCGCAGGCCGCTGGCCCGCACGGCAGCGACGGCGGTCTGCACTCCGCCTGGGTGGCCGGCAATGTCGCTCGCCGACAGCAGCACCTGTGTGAAGCCCGCCTGACGGATGCAGGCGAGCTTGGTATCGAGCGGCCCCGCCAGCGAAACCGTGTCCATGCCGAAACAGTTCAGATCCATCGCCAGATCGCTTAGCCGGAAAGATGACTCGCCACGAGCTCGAAGGTCACGCTACCCAGGTAGACCTGAGTCAGCGCCCCCTTGTCGCTCGGCTGCACCGGTTCGCGATCGACGAACACCATGCCGCGCGCCCCCAGTTCACGCACTGCCTCGCTCACGGCGCGCGCGCCGAAGCCGATCCGCACGAGACGCTCGTCCCATTCGAGCACCTCGGGCGCCAGAGGCGGCTCGATCAGCTGCAGATAGAACTTGTGGCAGGGGCTTTCGAGCAGCGTGCCCTTCGGCATCACGCCGAAGAATTTCCCCTCCGGCAGCGGCGTGAATCCGTACAGCGTGTTGTAGAAGTCGATCCAGTCCGCGGTTCTGTCCAGACCGATCGCCTGCACAACGCCGAAATAGTGCAGACCGGCCAGTGCCGGCGGGTGCTTGTCGACACCGGGCAAGGCGACGAAGTCGACGTCGTAGATGGAGAAACTGCGGTGCCGATCGACGAAGTAAACCTGGCTGTCGCCGACGCCGCAAATGCCGGGTATGTGCAGTTCCATCGCCGAGGCGCGCGTAGGAATGTCCCAAGCGCCGAGATCGAGCGCCCGCCTCCATGCCGTGCCGGCATCGCGCACGCGCAGCGCGATTGCCGACAGCGCAGGACGCTTCTCGGCGTCTGCCTGGCCGGCGACGGCGGCCGGGTCGGCATTGACGATCAGGTTCATCGGCCCCTGGCGGTACAGCATCACTTCGCGCGAGCGGTGGCGCGCGATCGGGACGAATCCCAGCTGCTGCAGCAGGCCGCCGAGCGCCTGCGGCTGCGCGGTGGCGAACTCAATGAATTCGATCCCATTCATTCCCAGCGGATTGCTGGGTTCGGGATTGGGTTCACGAATCGTCATCGTTGTCCTCCACCGAGAGGCGACTTGTCCACCCGGCAAGGGTAGCGCAGACGCTAGCCTTCACGCGTCCGGAACGTGCGAGAACGACCGAGTCGACGCGGCGCGCGGCAAGAACCGGATGCCGCTATGCGTGTCCCCGAATACGGTGATCTTAGAAGCGGTGCTGGAACCCGATCTGGTACTGCCTATATGCGGTGATGTGATCGGACAGATCACCCGACGCCTGCGACACCGCTGCATACAGGAAGGTGCGACGCGACAGGTCGTGCTTCAGTTCGAGCGCGGTCTTGCCGAGCGAGTAGCTGGAAGGCTGCCCCGCGGTCGTCGGCGCCCCTTCGTAGTCGATCGTCGTATACAGCAGGGCGACCCGGGTAATCTTGCCGATCGGCACCTCTACCCCAGCGACCCAGGCGTCCTGGTCGTTAATCGTCAGCGTCTGCGCTCCTTGGCCTACCAGGCGCTGCGAAACGCCACCGGCGATACCGTTGAGGCTCACCCGCAGGTCGTCAACCTTTTGATATGCGGCCAGCAGCTTGAGGAAGCCGAAGTCGTAATTCGCGCCCACGCTCAGCGTTTTGTTGACATTGTCGTTGGGTGCGAGCCGCTGGTCGTTCCATTCGTAGGAAACCCCGACGTTGACAGGCCCGCGGTTGTAGTTCACGGCGACGCCGAAGAAATCGTCAGCGGTGTTTTCGTCGGGTGCGTACTGAATGGCGCCAGTAAAGCCGGCGAAGTTCGGCGTCGTGTACTGCACTACATTGTCGGCACGCGACGGGTTCAGAATCGTTGCGACATTTCGCCCGTTGTTGTTCACCGACGTGCTCGGGTTGCCCAGTAGTCCCATCCCGGTCCCGAATGGCGCGCCGTAGCCGAGCAGGCTGTCGGAGAGCACATACTGACGGCCAAGCCGAAGGTTGCCTAAGTTCGTCGAATTCACGAAGAGGTAGGCCTGGCGCCCGAAGAGACGACCGCCCTGGAATGAAGCGCCCGTGTCGACGCCGAATCCCGATTCGAGCACACCACCCACTGACCAACCCCCACCCAGGTCCTCGATTGTGCGGATGCCCCAGCGCGAACCGTTCAGGCCGTTGACTGTGCCGTCTTCCATCGCCGTGCGGCTGGGGGCCTTGCCACTACCGGTCGGGTTGGCGGTACTGATCGCGTTGGAATTGTCACCAGCTGTTTGGTGAGTGATGTTGACGTCGATCAGGCCGAACAGGGTCACGCTGCTCTGCGCAGCGGCCGTCCCGGCGAACGCGGCAAGCAAGCAGAGCGCTAGATGGGATTTTTTCATTTCTCCTCCTCCAGTGGTTGTAGTTGTCTTCTTCGGCCCACCCGCCGTTCGCTTGCGGTCTTTCGAGCCCTTGCTCGGCGTTGCGCTTGTAATGGTTGGGCAGCGTAGGCGCGGCGGCCGCGCGCCACAAGCAACGTTCGTTAGAGCTGCGCGATAATCGCCCGCACGTTGCTAATCGCCCACACGTTGCACCGCTTGCCGCAGGAGGTCTGCGCATCATGGATCCATCAGCTTCACTGAACCGTCGCGACTGGATCTCTGGACTGCAGAGCGGACTGGCGCTCATCGAGGCCTTCGATGACCACAACCCGCGGCTGACGCCCTCACAGGCCGCGGCACGCACGGGTTTGACGCGCACCGCGGCCCGCCGCCACCTGCTGACGCTCAACGCGCTCGGCTACGTTGCTACCGATGGCAAGGCCTATTGGTTGGCGCCACGCGTGCTGCGGCTCGGTGCGTCGTACTTCGAATCGGGCCGAGTGCCGCGCCTGGTGCAGCCGTTCCTGCAGCGGTTGACCACGAGCACCGAGGGACCGGCATACGCCTATGCCAGCGTGCGCGATGGCGACGAGATCGTATATATCGCACGCAACGGGCTGCACCCTGGGCTCAACACGGGGTTCGTTCTCGGCTCGCGCTTACCGCTGACATTGACCTCGGCGGGCCTGATGCTGCTGTCGAATTCCTCCGATGCCGAACTCGATGCGTTCCTGGCACGCTATCGGACAAGGGTGTTCACGCCGCAAACGATCACCAGCGTGGCACGGCTGCGGCTGGAGGTGGTGCGCGCACGCGAACAGGGGTACGCCGTTCTCGAGCAGCAGTTGCAGCCCGGCATGCGCGGCGTCGCTGTGCTGCTGCGCGACCAGAGCGACAAGGCGGTGGGCGCGCTGAGCCTGACGATGCCGATCGGGACCGCCTCCGCTCGACAGGAAGTCGCGCGCGTCGTGCCGACGCTGCAGGAAACGGCGCAGGCGCTGCGCAGGCTGCTGTGATCGTGCCTCGCTTAGCGCGATAATCGCGCCGCGATGTGTCGACACTGTTGTACGGGACGTCTGCGAAGTCTAATCTGCGGGCCGCGGCCGGCGACACCAACGCACCGCGTGAGATGGGCACGCCGCGGAGTTGTCCAGCGCCGCCGGGTTCATCCTTTTTCGAGGAGACATCATGGAATCCAGAATCGACCGTCGTGCCGTACTTGCAACCGGCGCAGCACTGGCGGTGTCGCACATGCTGCCCGTCAGGGCGCAAGAGAAGCCCAAGCTGCGCTTTGCCGCCGTGTTCTCCGACAAGGACATCCGTGCGGACATGATGAAGGCGTTCGCCAAGGAGATCGAAGCCGACTACACGGTCGAGAGCTTCCTCGGCGGCTCGCTGTTCAAGCAGGGGACCGAGCTGGTCGCGATACAGCGCGACAACCTCGAGATGGGCAACATCGCGCCTCAAGATATCTCGAAGCAGGTTCCCGCGTGGTCGATCCTGACGTCGGCGTACCTGTTTCGCGACGCAAATCACCTGAACGCGTTTTTCGCAAGCGACCTCGGCGCGCAAATGAAGAAGATGGTCGAGGACCAGGTCAAGGTGAAGATCCTGGGGCCGACGTTCTTCGGCACGCGTCAGGTCGGCCTGAAGCCGAAGAAGAAGATCAGCAAGCCGGAAGACCTCGCAGGGATCAAGCTGCGGATGCCGCCGGGCGACGCCTGGCAGCTGCTTGGCCGTTCGATCGGCGCCAACCCGACGCCGATGGCCTACGCCGAAACGTACACCGGCCTGCAGACCGGCGCGATCGACGGCCAGGACAATCCGCTGCCGAACGTGCAGAACATGAAGTTCTACGAAGTGATGTCGCAGATCGTGCTGACGTCGCACCTCGTCGGATTCGACCTGCTCACCGTCAACATGAAGACGTGGAGCGGCATGAACGCGGCGAAGCAGAAATCCTTCCAGGCCGCCGCCGACAAGGCGATCGCTTGGAGCACGGCCGAGCACCTGAAAAAAGAGGCAGAGCTCGCCGAGGGCTTCAAGAAGCAGGGCCTCGACGTGTACACGCCGGACGTCAACGCCTTCCGCGCCTACGCGCAGAAGATCTACCTGGCCTCGGACGAAGCCAAGGCATGGCCGCCCGGGCTGCTCGACAAGATCAATGCGATGAAGACGTGATCGAAGCGCGCGGGCCGCTCGCGTGACGGCGGCCCGCCCGATGGGCTCGTGACCAACGGTCCCGCGGAAAAAAGTCCGGGAGAACGTCATGCCTACGACCATTGCCACGGCAGTCGCCTGGATGAGGCGCCGCGCGGAAAACATCGTCGCCGGCCTGCTCGGCCTGATGTTCGTCGCGTTCATCATCCAGATCGTCTTCCGGTACTTTTTCAATTTCCCGATCGGCTGGACATCGGAGCTGTCCGTCGTCACCTGGCTTTACATGGTGCTGATCGGATCCGCGTTCTGGCTCAAGGAGACCGAGGAAGTCCGGTTCGACCTCATTTCGAGTAAGTTGGGGCCGCGGGGAAGGCGCGCGATTGGGTTCATCGTGGCGATCGCTGCCATCGTCCTGTTCGGCATGGCGCTTCCGGCCACCGTGAAGTACGTCGCCTTCATGAAGGTCGAGAGCAGCTCCTACCTCAAGATCCGTCTCGACATCTTGTACTCGATCTACGTCGTGTTCGCCGTCGCGATCATCGTCCGCTATCTCTGGGCAATCGTGGGCCTGTATCGCGGCGAGGCGCCGGAAGAGGCCGACATCACCAAGGCGACGTCCGGACTATGAACCTCACCAGCCCGTTTGCGCTTGCGCTCTACGCCATCGTCGGGTTGAGCCTGATCGGACTGCCGGTCGCCTACGCGATGATCGGCGGCTCCATTCTCTGGCTGTTCCTGTCGGGCCTCGACATGGGAACCGCGGCCGAGCAGTTGCTGAACGGCATGATGGCGAGCCAGCTGCTGCTGGCGATCCCTCTGTTCATCCTCGCCGCCGAGTTCATGAACACCGGCAGCATCATGGACAGGCTGCTGCATTTCTGCAATGCGATCGTCGGGCGCTTTCGCGGCGGCCTGGCCCAGGTCAACGTCGTGCAGAGCATCATCTTCTCAAGCATGTCGGGCTCTGCGCTCGCCGATGCCGCGGCCTCGGGCAAGATCATGCAGTCGATGATGACCAAGGACGGAAAGTATCCCGCCGCATTTGCCGCCGCGCTGACCTGCGTGTCGTCGGTCATCGGGCCGATCATCCCGCCCTCGATCCCGCTCGTGCTCTACGCGCTGATCTCGGACACGTCGGTCGGCTATCTTTTCCTTGGCGGCGTCATCCCGGGCCTGCTGCTGGCAGCCGTCCAGAGCGGCCTGATCGCAGCCGTCGCCAAGCGCCGCAACTTTCCGGTCGAGATGCGGGTCCCGCTGCGCGAGCTGCCTCGCGTCACCTGGGAGGCGATGCCGGCGCTTCTGATGCCGGTGATCCTGCTCGGCTGCATGTGGTCGGGGATCACCACGCCTACCGAGGCCGCGGCGGTCGCCGCTGCCTACGCGTTGCTGATCTCCGCATTGCTGTACAGGAGCGTCGGACCGAAAAACGTCTACAACTCGCTGGTGTCCAGCGCGCGCGTTACGGTGTCGATCGGCATGCTGATCGCTGGTGCGATGGTGTTCAACTACGTCATCACGGCGGAGAACATCCCGAAGGCGCTGAGCGCGATACTGAAATCCCACGAGCTGTCGCCGCTCGTGTTCCTGCTGGCGGTAAACATCCTGCTGCTGGTCCTCGGTTGCTTTCTCGAGGGGACGACGATCATCCTCGTCATCCTCCCGGTGCTCATTCCTACCGCGCAGGCACTCGGCATCGACCTCGTGCACTTCGGCGTGATCTGCGTGGTGAACATCATGATCGGACTGGTCACGCCGCCGTACGGGTTGCTGCTCTTCATGATGAACAAGATTGCCGACGTGCCCCTGAGCGCCATGGTGCGCGAGGTCATGCCGTTCCTGTACGTGATGATCGGCGCGCTCGCGATCATCACGCTCGTTCCGGATGTGGTGCTGTGGCTGCCCCGCATGCTGGACTACAAGGGCTGATCAGTAGCTGAGCCTCGCCACTGCGCGCAGCTCCTCGGGCGTGGTGGTCGGAAAGTCGAAGAACTCGAGGTAGGCGGGAATCTGCTCGAACAGCATGTCGGTGCCGATCTGGATCTGGCAACCGCGCGCCTGCGCGGCGATGAGGAACGCCGTCATTTCCTTCTTCATCACCACCTCGCCGACGAAGCTGCTCGGAGCAATGCGTGAGACATCCAGCGGCAGCGGATCGTCGTCGTTCATCCCCAGCGGCGTCGCGTTGACCACCAGGCTGTAGCCGGCGGGATCGTTCGAACCGGTACTGACCTGCAGCCGCGGATAGTGCTGTCGCAGGCGCGCAGCGAGTCCCTCCGCCGATTCGGCGTGGCTGTCGAACAGGCCGATCGCGGCCACGCCGCCGGCAGCCAGCGATGCGGCGATCGCCGAGCCCACGCCGCCGCTGCCGACGACCAGAGCCTTCGCACCTTCGATCCGGCAGCCCTTGCGGCGCAAGCCGCGCACGAAGCCTTCGCCGTCGAACATGTCGCCCTGTAGGCGCCCTTCCGCCGTGCGCCGCACCGCATTGCAGGCGCCGGCGATCTGCGCCGTGCCCGAGACCTCGTCGAGCAAGCCGAGCGTCGTTACCTTGTGCGGCATCGTGATCAGCGCTCCGCGGATGTTCTCAAGCGAAAAAACGGCGCGCAGGAACGCTGGGTAATTCTCGGCCTTGCATCCCATCGGCACCACCACCGCATCGATGCCGGCGTGCTCGAAGTACGGGTTGTAGATCATCGGCGCCTTGAACGCGTCCGTCGGCCAGCCGATATGGGCGATCAGCGCAGTCGTTCCGCGAATCATCTGGCTATCGCTCCGCGAAGTTAGTCGCGCACGTTGCGCTCGCCTGCAGCACGTCGATATGAGTCAGTCCGATAGAGCCGGCGCCCGCGCCGGCGATGCGAGTCCGCTTCATCTCACACAAGCGGGACGGTCAGTTGAGCGATCACCGCGCGCGTGTCGGGCCGCACGCCGCGCCACCAGAAGAACGCCTCGGCCGCCTGCTCGACCAACATGCCGACGCCGTCTGCGAGCTGCGGCACGCCTGCATCGCGCGCCAGGCGCAGAAACGGCGTTAGCCCTTTGCCGTACACCATTTCGTACGCGAGGGTGGCTTTAACGAAGTCCTCGGCCGGCACTGGCGGAATTTCTCCGCGCATGCTGGCCGACGTGGCGTTGATCACGAGGTCGAAGCGTTCGCCCGCAAGTTCGCCATAGCTGCAGGCGGCCACGCGTCCATCCTCGTTGAAGTGCGACGCCATCTCGAGCGCCCGGTCGACGTTGCGGTTGGCGATCACGATCTGCGCCGGCCGCTCATCGAGCATCGGTTGCAGCACGCCGTGCGCGGCACCGCCGGCACCGAGCAACAGCACGCGTTTGCTCTGCAAGGGGAACCCGAGGTTGCGCTGCACGTCGTTGACGAAGCCGATGCCGTCGAAGTTGTCGGCGTAGATGCGATCGCCTTCGAACTTCAGCGCGTTGGTCGCTTCGGCCAGTCGGGCGCGCTCGAGCTTGTCGGTTGCGAGTTCATAGGCCTGGAGTTTGAAAGGCGCGGTCACGTTCATGCCGCGGCCGCCGGCACGGCGGAACGCGTGCACCGCCGCGGCGAAGCCGTCGAGCGGCCCTTCGATCGCGGTGTATTCAATGTCCTGATCGGTCGCGCGCGCGAACCTCGAGTGGATAAGCGGCGACTTCGAATGCGAGATCGGATTACCGATGACAGCGTAGCGGTCAGACATGCCGAATCCTAAGCGGTGCCGGCACGCCTTGCGTGTCGCAGTCGGACGTCGTTTCGTTCAATACGGAGCGACGGTTCGCCGGTTGGCAGAAGTTGCACGTCCGGAACGGCGCTTATCGCGCACGCTCCTGTCCCCGGAATGCTCGGCGAGGTACGCCTTCAGCGTCTCGAGGCAGCGGGTTGCGTGCTCCGCGTAGCCGATCTCCTCGTGCCGCTCCTTGTTGGGCAGTTCGATCGAATATACGCAGCGCGGGATGTGTGCGAGGATGCTGGCGACGTCGATGCCACCCTCGCCGACATACATGCGGGCCTCGCGCATGATGCGGATCATCTCGGCGCGTTCGCTCGGGATCTCGGCCGGCGCGTCGCACAGCTGAGCGAAGTGGAACCACTCGCGCGGCACTGCGTCGAGATCGGCCGGGTCATCGCGGGCGCGGTGGAAGTGGTGCATGTCGACCATCAGGCCCGCGTTGCTCCGGTTGACCGCGCGCAGCACATCGACAGCCTGCGCAAGGCTGGCCACGGCTGCGATCGGGACGTACTCGAGGTCTACCGTCAGCCCGAACGGTTTCGCGAGATCGCAGATTTCGCCGAACTTCTCGATGTAGAAGTCGCGTTCGCCGCCCCAGATACTCGACAGGACGGCCTTGGCGCCGAGTTCAGCGGCGACTTCCATCGCCGGCAGGTACCTTGTCGGGTGCACTCCCTCGTACACGCGCGCAAGTTCGATGTCGTGTACGCGCAGGCCCGTCGACGCGAGCGCCTGCTTGGTCTGCTTCAGCATCTGCGGGTTGTCGGCCAGCGCATAGTTGGGCTCGCCCGGCAGGCCCATGTAGATGGTGCGGATGCTCACATAATCGTAGCCGGCGCGCGCCGCGATGTAGGTCATCTCCGGCGGCGCGCAGCCCAGCACCGTCAGATGGGCGAGCGAAAACTCCTGCTTGGCCATGTCTTCCCTCAGTCGGTGCTGACGTGATGCACTCGTTTGCCCGGTGAGTAGATGTCCATGATGTTTCAATGCCCGGCGGTCGGCACCGGTTCGTTCTTCATGTACACGTCGGGCACGACCGGCTTGTTCGCTTTGATCGCGCGCTCAGCGCCGGCTTAAGTTGGCGGCCGACGCGATCTTCACGCATTCGACGCCGTAGGCGCCGCGCGATCGCTGCGAAATCGACGAATACGGCCTGCCGTCCTTCTCGCATGCTCACGACGCTCGCGTTCACGATGGGAATGGCGCGAAGCTTAGGCGCGCGACATGGGCGCCACAAGCAACGGAGGGGAAGCTCGCGCGATTATCGCGCGCAGCAAATTGCTGCCAGCGCCGACGCGATTACGCCAACCAGTGGTTCGAGCTCGGCGAACGGATTGCGAGGCGTGTCAGCTATGCGTTGCTGTTGGCCACCGGAGCCAAACTCTTGTTCGACGCGCTGACGCGTTGAGCCTTAAAGTTCACTTTAGGTTTCAGTGCGAGGCCAACCACCATGAACGCAGCCAAATTGATCCACGTGCAGGGCAAGCCCCTCGGCGGCGGTGCGCTGCCGGCCATCATCACGCCGCTGGTCGGCAAGACCAAAGCAGCACTGCTCGACGAGGTCGCTGCGATCGTGCCGAAGCAGCCCGACCTGCTGGAGTGGCGGATCGATTTTTTCGAAGGCATCGGCGACACCGCGCTGGTGATTGACGCCGCGCGCGCGATCAGTGCAGCCGGCGGCATCCCGATCCTGTTGACCCGACGCAACACGACCGAAGGCGGGCAGCGCGTGCCGATCGATGAGCAGGCCGTTGTGGCGATGTACAGCGAAGCCTGCCGCGCCCGCTGTGTCGAGGTGATCGATTACGAGTTGTCCAACCGGCGGCAGGATCTGCAGCGGCTGCGCGCGGTATCGGCGGAAAACGGCATCGCGATGATCATGTCGTATCACAACTTCCAGCACACGCCGGATGCGGCCACACTGGACAGCAAGTTCATCGACGCCGAGCGTCAGGGTGCCGACGTGGCGAAGGTAGCGGTGATGCCGAACGATCCGCAGGACGTGCTGACTCTGCTCGCCGCGACGTATCGGGCAAGCCAGTCGATCCGCATCCCGCTGCTCACCATGGCGATGGGCGGGGTCGGCTCGCTATCGCGCGTGATGGGCTGGCTCTACGGTTCAGCGGCGACGTTTGCGGTCGGCAAGAGCAGTTCAGCGCCGGGACAGATCGCCATCGAGGAGTTGCGCGAGGTTCTGGCCACGGTGCGCCGGTCGACCGGATCGCCCACCTTGGTGACGACCACCACTTCGTCGCGATGACAGAACTCGCGCACGAACTGCCGGTCAGCTCCTCCGAAGCGCCGCCGGCGTACATGTCGGCGGTGTCGCAAAAGTTGATGCCCGCCTCGATCGCCGAGCGCACCAGCAGTCGCGCGACAACTCGTCGAGCACCCATGGCCGCCACTTCGGTGTGCCGTAGGTCAGGCGGTCGACGGTCAAGAGAATCCGTACTCGGTCATCCTTTCGAACAAATTTTTCGAAGTTCAAAGTTTCTGAGCGCCACCAACCACGTCTACGCCACCAACATCATCCTGGTCGTTGTCGTTGGAACGGCGATGGACATGACGCCAACGATTTTGACGTCTGTTCCACAGAATCTTCCGGGATGACAACATCCGGCGGTGGTGTACAGCCAGTCGTACAGCTCCTCCGCTCGTCGTTGCAACGCGACTTGAACTTCGGTTCCGAAGTACGTCACGATTCCCTCCGTCATTAAGTGGCCCTCAAGGCCGCACAAAGCTTAGTGCCAACCGTCCGCTTATGGCCGGCGGCCGCCAATGGGATCAAGTTCCGTCTGGGTCTGACTTGACCTCAGTCCTTGGATCGGGCCTGAACGAGCATGCAGTCGCTCTCGCGCAACCAACTCAGCTCGTCGCCATCAAGAACTCGACTGTGCACATATCCAGCTGCATCGAGCAGCGCCAGTATCTGCTGGGCACTGTGCTTTCTCAAGCGGATCGATTCCGTCTCGCTCGAGATCACTTCATCGCCGCGCATTTCCTCGTAGCGGCCAGAAAGATAAACGACACTCGGGTCATCACTTGGCCTTTCTTTGCAGCGAAAAACGATCGTGCGTTCATCGTCGACCCTAACGCTTCGGCTCTCGACACCACGCTCACCAGCTGGGTCGCTCGCGTCCTCGTGACTGGAGGAAATTATTTCAAGCAGAAGTGAGGATCCCGGTTCGAGGTGACGGCGCACTTGAACGAGGCCCAGCTGCAAGGATTGATCGCTTGAAAGCAGTCCGATCGAGCCGCTCGGAATGAACGCCATTCGAAAGCGGTGCGGAAGGTCAAGTTGCTCCATGAACTGGTGATAGAGGACCGGATGGAGGTTCTGCCTGTCGGCGTGCCGACGACAAGCCGCCAGCATAGCCAGCGAGGCGTCGAATCCCTCAATGTCGACCCCGGCGCGGAGCAGCGGCAACAAAAACCTGCCGGAGCCGCACATCGGTTCCAGGACCCGGCCGCCGGCTTCCCTCGCTCGTGCCAGGTAATACTCGAACGCCGCTGGCGGTGCTTGGGGTTTATCGAGGTCATAGAACAATGTGCAGAGCGGACCGTACGAATCCATCTGGCTTCGTTTCACAGAGTCAAGTTCATACGATCACTCCGCATGCATTACGTGGGTCAAGTCCCTAGGCGGTTCGTCCGTTTTTTTTGACTTTTGAAGACGATTGCGATTCTGACGTTCAAGCTCGAGTTCCGCTACTGGCCGTTATCGGAAGCGCAATGAAGCACCTAACTAGCTTGGAGCGATTGCTCATGGCCGATTCGTGACGGGACGCTAACGGACCCTTAGACGACATTGAGGTCGCTGAAAAGCGGACGTTTCAGATGCTGTTACAAGCAGACACTTAACGTCTGAGTTGAGCCGCGCTCGAAGAGCATCGGCTCTCGAACGAGACGTTAGGCCGCGCGTGGTTGGATTTCATCTACCGTTGTGGAAGTCGCGAGATTGCCAGCACGGCGAGCACTACCATCAAGACGGCCACCACCCACCAACCGAGGCCGTCGCTGATTGTCAAACGCCTGAACATGGCGGCGATGATGGCCGTGGCAATGAGGACAACCGCAACACCCTTCTGGCCTGGCGTCATCTTCTCTGGGGCCAGACCAAATTCTTCGAACGGCGACGGGCCCGGAAGCTCGCCTTTTCCTTGAGCCGCTCTAACTCTGAGTATCTCGGCCCCACTTGCTCGCGCTGGGAAGGCGCACTGCGAACAGGCTTCCGTAGCGGCACTATTGCTCGCGTCACAGGCGTGGCATGTCCAAGCGTACTGAGGCATGAGCGGTCTAACGTTCGAGCTCAGCCGCGCTCGCAGAGCGTCTGTTCCTTAGCAACATGCCGGACATCGGCTCTCTCAGTTGGCGCTCCATCCATAATTTGGCGCGTATCGCTGCGCCAAAAGCAAAGATAGCCAGCAGCAACAACGCGAAAAAGATAACGTCCACATCTGTGAATACTCCCAATGCTCCGAAATGCATTTGTCCGGGTGTCCAATCGTTGATGTACCAGGAAAGCACCGCAAGAGATACGAACACCAGACCGGCCCACGTGAGGTAGATGTGTTCTCGCTCATTCCATTGCTGAAGAATCAGTGACGGAGCGCGCTGAACGACAACTTTGCGCTTTGCTCGCCGCGGATCGTGAATATGGCGGGGTGGTGTATCAGTAAAGAAGTAAAACAACGGACCCAGAAAAGGCACGACAGTGCTGACGCATAAGAAAATCTTGAAAAATCGGTGGTCATCCGAACGAAGAATTCGACGCCAGCAGAACGCGGTCAAGGCGACTGAAATCGCCAGCGCAACGGTAATTGCAAACGTCTCCATAAGAACGATGAATGTTGTTGGACCCAGCATGATTCTGCTCTTGACTCGTGGGCTGCGAGTGGCTTGCCAACACCGTTCGTCGGCGGCCGCGCTCCAAGCGATGTCTGCTAGTGGCCGACACCAGCCCCACACTTGGCGCGCTGGATAAACTAACACTCTATCTATTAAAGGGAACACGATGAAGACCCTCCTCCTTTCAGCCTTCGTAGCCATTGCCCTGTCGGGTTGCGCGGCGACGGTTAAGCATGCGGCACCGGCCGACATAGCACCGTTGCGCATTCCAGCCGAGGGTTCAAGGAACGTCGTTATGACCATCACTGGAAGTAAGGTCGCCAGCGCGTCAAAGGATTGGGAGCAGCTGAAAGGCGAATGGCGCGCAGCCATGAAGGCAGCGGCCACAGCGGGCGGAATCAAGTATTCAGAGCAGGACAACGCTACGCGTCCACCTGCCGCGCCGGGCACCTTGCTGACGGTGCATGTCAACGACTATCGATATATATCGCCAGGGGCGCGCTTCGGTTTCGGGGTCATGACAGGCAATGCGTTCATGAACTCCACCGTGAGCTTTGCTGATCTACGGGACGGAAAGATTTACGGCGAGCGTTCCTACAACACAGCGTCATCCGCTTGGGAAGGCATTTTTTCAGCTATGACCGCTCAGCAGATCGAGGCGATCTGCAAGGAAATCTTAACGGAACTTGCCCGGCGTTAACCGGATCGCCGGGCGGTGGGCCTCTCATCGATTGTGGTGCCGACGGTTGCCGCTTCATCATTGCTGTTCGACCAGTATTGATTAACCCTGCACGTCGCTGTCCGCTTTCAAGCAGTGGTGATAGACGACGTGTCCGCTATTGGCCGGAAGCCGAAGCACGCGCCGACCGCAGTTAGGCATCGCTACATGTTGACCTCGAAGCGCACTTAAGTACAAAAGTCGCCCGAAAGTTTTGGCTACTTCTGCCGGGCTTCGCGGCTGAGAGCCATCGTGGCGGCGTATTCGTCGGCAGTGATTTGAACGATGCCCGATCGGAAGCCCGCCGCGTTACCCTGAACGTGCGGATTGGATGCTGTCGGATCAATCCGTTGCACAACAAGATCCAGCGGCACGACACGGGGCCACTCCTCCACAGCGGTCAATAACACGCCGCTGGAGCGGCCGTAGGAGCACGCCTCGGACTCCAAAGGCGTCCAGTCGCGGAAAGTGGTTGCTAGTTCGGCGCAGCCGATGAACTCGCATCGGGGCTTGGAGACGTGAATTAGGACGAGATCGCCGGGGGCAAGCGAATGGCAATGTCGGTCTTCGCGTCCGAGCGGCCACATCTGCGCGCGGAGGAAAGAAATAGCCTGTTCTCGGTCTCCGTCGGCGAGATTGAAGATGTATTGCTTCATGTGCCCAGCCTGTAGACAACACCAAGTCCGTAGCGTGAGAAGTCCCAAAACAAACGCGTCGTTCCGCTCGCACCTGACCGCTCATGAGCGATCTTGCCAGTCAAACTAGTCGTCCGCTTATGGCCGCGAGGCGACGAGTACTAGTCGCTACCGACCCTTAGCGGAAGTTAGGAATCGCCGGAAGCGGTCGCGGACTCTTCCGACACTTTATCTTTCCCGCATCAGTTCGGACTCTCGCTGTAGGTGCGCAGGTTCGACAAATAGCAGAACTCGCGGCTGAAGTGCAGGGCGACCTACTCCGCAGGAACACCGGCTTGCAACAAACCCTCGTAGAGAACACCCTCCCACCACTTTAGGAATTCCGGGTGGTCGGAGTAGCGCTGACGGCGCAATAACGCGATCGTCAGCGTCGGTTGTTCTCTTAACAGTTCTGCCCGGGCGACAGCAGCCTTTTCCGTTGCGCCGGTGATGGCGTAGAGCGCAACGAGCATCATTTGGTCGCGCCACCAGTTGTTACTCAGCGCTGCCGTCTTCTCGCATGCCGATAATGCGACGTCGAATCGCCCAAGCGCGACGTTGGACCAGCAAACAATTCGGACATCGTGCTCCGTATGGTGCCCTGTTTGCTTGATCGCCAGTTCGGCCAGCGCAAGTGATTCTTCCGGGTGCCCCATGAACGCCAAGATGTACGCGTTCTGGGCGATATTGGCCGAATCGGTGGGATCAATCCGGCGTGCCTGGGCGATGGCTTCCAGTGCCTCGTGCCATCGGCTTTGCCAAGCGAGAGAAATTGCCTTGATCTTCCACGCCGCCGCGTAATCCCAGTCAGCGGCTACTGCGCGGGTCGCCAATTGGTCCATTTCTCGTACCAATACGTCACGGTCGGAATGAAGATTGTCTTCGTACTCGCCATTCAGTGTCCACCAAAGGCCGATTAATGCCTGGGCATCCATCGGTTCGCGTCGAATTGCCTCCTCGAAGAGCGGACGCGCCTTACGCGCGCCCGCCAGGGACAAGTTTTCTTCGCTATAAATTGAGGCTGCTCGGCTCACCAGATCGGCTGTCGAGTCATCGCCGCGATCGCGAGCACGCTTTCGTTCAGTTGCAGTTAGAGCCCGACCGATGGTTTCGGTTAACCGGGCGACCATGAAATCGCGCCCAGCCGCCACCTCTTCCGCATTGAAATGAATCTCATCCGACCATTCAGTGCGCGCCGACACAGTATCGATCAGGCGCATGCTGACTTGCGCCGAGTTACCGCCTTGCTCAACCTCGGCCTCCACGACATAACGAACGTTGAGGTTACGGCCTGCTGCGTGGGGATCGATGGCCCCCGCTCCTCGCAACGCGACCGCCGAGCTGTGCGCGGTGACGCGGGCCGCGGGATAGCGGCGCGCCAATAACGCGGTGACATGACGCGTAAGGCTGTCGGCAAGTTGCACTTCAGTTGCAGCGCCGCTCGGGGCAGAAAAAGGCAGAATCGAAATTGAGTATGGCGGTGGCGACCCGTGCCAATCAGCCGAGGGAACGCCGTGGACGCTCAATGGTCGGGCTGCTTCCTCGATTGGCAGTTCTCGGTCCTTCAGCGACGCTGCGCCAGCCGGGGCCATAGCGATCGGATCCGACTGCACTCCATGGGTCTGCAGCCCCAAAGTGAACTGATAGCCGAAGCCGGGAATCGTTGTAATCGCTTTGTGCCCTAGAACTTTGCGCAGGATTGAGATCTGCACCTGCAGGTTGTTTTCCTCTACTACCACGCCGGGCCAAACGACACCAAGCAGTTCGTCTTTGGTAACGACCCGTTCGCGGCGCTCAATCAACGCCTGCAACACATCGAAAGCGCGCGCACCCAGTCGCACTGGGCTGCCGCTCGCCGTCAGCTCGCGACTCGCGGGGCGCAGTTCAAAGCGACCAAACGAAAATGCCGTAGGCAAGAAGTTGCAGAAGTAGGTTCGATGGCGACGAATTTACGCCAATCGTATTGGGCTTCTTCAGAACGTTTAAGCCCGGCTCAAAGACATGAAGCACCTCGCAGGCTGACGATGCGTCCGTCGTGTCCGAATACTTTTCGACATCGACGCCAACTCAAGGAGATGCTTCATGAAACACGAGTTCAGCAAAACCGCGCCGGCCCTTCAACTCCTATTCGCGGTCGCGGCGCTGTCCGCCACGTTATCGCTTGGCGGGTTTATCGACTTCTTGGCGACCGGTTACTCGACGGTCGCTGACGGCAAGCCGCGCATCGTGCTGACGGCCGGACGAAAAGTCGACTAAGGACTGTTCCAACTTCAATCTTTAAACAGGAGTCATTATGAGTTCTGAGTACGTTCACCCAGCGCATAGGCACTTGCCAACTACGACTTCCTTCTTTCAGAACGGGAATTGTCGTGTTCTCTTTCAAGCTTGCCTGCATCGGCAAATAGCTTCTCTTTGATTTCCTTCGTGATCCTTGTGTATTCAGACTTGTCTGTCTCCTTCAAACGTTGATGCAGGCAAATTAGTTGCTCGACGTTCTAGTTGGCGCCATGAAGCCCTCCTTCACGGCTGCAATTTTGGCTGTCATTTCCCGGAACTCACTGACTGCCACTCGCTGAGGAGAAGGCCACTGCTCCGGATTCGACCGCGACAGCATTGCCTCAATGACATCGGAAATCCGGCCCAGCTGCCTGCCGTACGCCTCGATGCACGCACAGGCGCCCTCACGATCACCCAGGAAAGTCGCAGGTCATGCGACTCAAGCGGCGCAGATGCTTACGTACGCACTTCGGCGAAGTCTTCCTCGAGAAATGACTCAGGCCAGTCGAACTTCAACGCCTCTCGGCGACGGTTACGCCGCTCGCAAGGATCTTCGGAAAGCGCATTAAGCGCGTCTCGCAGAGCAATAATTGCTTTCGACGGCAAGCGAACGATCAAGTGGTTGTCCGCAGCGTGGTTTAGAACGAAAACGACGGTGCCTGATTTCAGGTCATCGTCGAGATCAACGCTCGAAACACCAGCGCAAATATGTAGGCGTTCAGGATTCATAGGTCCTCCTTTGCGTGGTACATGCTCACCCCTGATTGCTACTCCCCTGTGACACCACGCGCGTTACGCGCCAACGCCCGCGCCGCCGGAGATTTATCCGGCTCGGCGTGCCTGCATCGACGAGCCGGATAAATCATTGGGGCCGGTTTCGCGAGCACATGAGTGCCAACAGTTAATCGGTCGAATTCAAGCGCTCTCGCCGTCGGAGGAAACGTTTGATGCGATGGTGAAGGTGCTGTTGGCTGTTATCGATACCGGGCCGACGTAATGAACTGGTTAAATGCTTCGCACCAAATGATTACAGTCGTATAGCGTGCGGGATCGATCATGGCGGCGACGGGCACGACGAAGTTTTCGAAAGTCTTGACATCACCCACTTGGACCATGGTGGGCTTTAATCGCTGAAAATCGGTTTCCGTCTCCACAAACTCTGGCGAGAGGTATAGCTTGTAATTCGGACCAGGCGCGAGCCTGCCGGCGAAGGTAATGGCCGTCGCGCCGACAAATACGCTTCCTTCGCCCCAGTGCAAAGCGTCGCTATCCTTCAGGTCGCGGCGAAATTCACCGCGATACGTGGCACCGCTTGCCAACCTCGCGAGTTCAGTACTTGACGGTGGCTCAGGTGCCGTGAGGATCGGCAAGAAATAAACGCCCAACACAAACCCCGCAGTCACTGCGAATAAGTGGGACGCCACCAGAAGCAGCTTTTTCATCCGTTGCTGGAGAGCCTTCGGAGAGCGACCCCCTTCGGGAAGTCCGTTTCCTACCGCACGCTGGTGTCCGCTAACAGGGCATTTTCACTTGTTCCGCCAACTTCCGCTACTGCCCGACAGCCGTATCTTCAACGTAACTCGTACAGCACGTCCGGACAATGTTCTTCATTTGCCTGTCCGTCTGTGAATTCCACTGCCGCGTAGCCGTGCCGCTCGTAGAAGCATCGTGCTCTTGTGTTCACTTGAAACGTGTAAAGGCGAATGGGTCGCGGTAGAACTCGATGGGCGTGCGCGAGCAACTGGCTTCCTACTCCTTGGCTGACCCAGCCGGGTCGCACATACATCTGATCGATCCAGGAGACACCATCTTTGCGGTAGGTCGCCACGACGCCGACGACCACACCCTGATGCTCTGCCACGCAGACGCCGCCTGATGGGACCAATTGCTCGGCGACGTAGCCACGCACGTCGTCGGGTGGGTGAGCTGACGGCGCGAACGGTTGATACGCCGCTCGCGACTGAATCAAAACGTCCGCGATTGCCGATACGTCAGCGGCCATTGCAGGGCGCAAAAGTACGTCTGCTTTCAAGCTAACTCTTCGACGTCGCAAGGACAGTTGTTGGGAAAGTCATTGCGGCCTTTGGTCCCAAGGTTCAAGCGTGCCAACGCTGTGCTGAGCCTCCCGCTTTCTGATCGCTTCGAGCACACCATCTGAAATCTCGTCGTCAGTGAGCCAGCGGCTCGCACCCGACTCGCGCTTGAAACCCAATACAACCTGGAAGTATCTGACGTCGCTTAGAGCTTCTACTTGAGCCCGCAGAGCCGTAGCGCCTCCTTGAGGACTGCCCCCACCGCTGCCGAGGACCTGGAAAAAGTCACAAACCGTTCGCGGTGATGAGATGACCTCTGCTACGCGCGGCCCCAGATTCATATCATGCAGCCAAGCGAGCACAAGCGTCGGGTGTCCGACCTGATTAACAAGCCGCTGCAAGCCCAACACGAACTGCTCAGGCTGATCCCAATCCAGGGTCTCATAACGATCGCCGTCGCGATCCGCCAGGAGTCTCGCTAAGGCTGCTAGCGAGGCTGTTGTCCTGGCGACGGCTGTAAGCCTCCTTGAGCGTTCGGCAATAGCGACCGTTCCGCGGCGGAGCATTCCAGTGCCGCCGATGACCAGTGCATGGTCGATCTCCATACAGCAGCGATGATCGCACTGTGGGCATGTCTGCTTTGCTGCGCCTTACGGGGGCCGGTGGGGTGTCTGCTGTTGACCGGGTCGAGACTCCGCTGCGTCAGGCTGCATCCGCTGTCGATAGCCACCAGCCCTCACCGGCGCACCAGGCTGTTTCGTCCGGCATGCCATCCCGTCGGAGGCTTCGGATCTCCCGAATCGGTCGTGCCTCGAGCGCCGCTGCAAGAGAGTCCGAGGTCGCGTCGTCGCGGGCTCCTATGCACGGTATGAACGCAGCGCGTGTAACGACGGTGGCGGCATAGGCACCGGACTCACGTCGGGTTATCAGCAAGATGCAGCCAAGGCCTTCGTTCGGCGTCAGAGGAAAAATCAAACGGCCCCCGACCTTCAGAGCGTCCAGCCACAGAGGGTGTGGATGCGTAGCGCCGGCATTGACATAGATCAGATCGCAGGAAGGGAGCGGCGCGTCGGTCGCCGAACCTGACACTACGGCGACTGCGGGCGAGTCACTGAGGTTTGTTCTTGCTTTGTCTGCAAGGTCGCCTTCGATTTCGTATGCAACGACGCGGCCGCTGGGTGTGACAAGGTGGGCCAAGATTGCTGTGTAGTAGCCCGTGCCTGCGCCGATATGAACGACGGTCTCTCCGGGAGCTGGCGCTGCCGCTGCAAGACATCGAGCGTGGAGTGAAGGCTCGCCGTTGTTGATGCCTCGCTCTGGGGCAAGGCCGATCAAGATGTCCTGGTACAGCAGGTAGGGATCATCGGAAATTGTCTGGAGGTAGCAGCCGGGGCCGACAAACACCGGCCAAGGTCCCTTCCCGACGTAATTCTCGCGAGGAACTGAGGAGAACGCGGCTATCAGGCGTTCATCAGAAGATTCCGCGCTCCTGACCACGAGCTGCGCGTAGAAGTGGCGGTGCGCCTCAGTCGGTCTCATCTATGCATGGCCATTGCTTGGCGATGCAGAGGGTACTGGCGTCCCCAAGGGGATTCGAACCCCTGTACTCACCGTGAAAGGGTGATGTCCTAGGCCTCTAGACGATGGGGACTTAGAACTAGTTGGTGGAGGTAAGCGGGATCGAACCGCTGACCTCTTGCATGCCATGCAAGCGCTCTCCCAGCTGAGCTATACCCCCACACGCGAGGCGCGGATTATAGCCGCGCCTCGCTTACCTCCGGGAAGCCGCTGAAATGAGCGATCAGTGCGACCTGGCGTAGTCAATCATTCCTTGAAAGTCGACAACGATCGCCGGTTCGTCGCCGACAACCCACGCGTCGTGGCCCGATGGAAGCAGCGAAACATCGCCCGGGCGGCAATCGAACTCGGTGCCATCGTCCATCTTGACGCGCAACACGCCGGCAACGTGATACTGAAAGTGCGGTGCGTCGCAGCTGTCGGTTTTTGCAATCGGCTGCACTGAAGTCGACCAGCGCCATCCGGGCTCGAATATCGCGCGGCCAACCGTCGCGCCGCCGATGTTGATCAATTCGACGCGGCCGCTCGGAAACTCGCGTACTTCATCGGGTTGCGAGAAATTTTTCCACTCTGCCATTTCTTCAACGTGTCCAACTGCCTCTGAATGTTTCATGGACCCTCCTTTTGCACAACGGTCTGGGTTGGATCTGCTGCCGGCAGAACATCGGCGAATGCTTCGAAACGCTTCCACGCCGGTTCCGGCGGTACGTAGCCGGCCCGTGGGACATATGGCGAGGCCTCGAGCGTCTGCATTCGATGGATATAGCGCGGACAATTCGGAAAGATGTGTGTTGCACGCACACGCACGATCAGCTGCGCACCGGCGAATTGCTCCAGCAGCGGATCATCGAACTGGATAAAGCTCGTTCCGTGCACACGCAATCGGCGCGGCTGCTCGAAGTCGATGAAGAACAGCGCGATCGCGGGGTTCACGAGCACGTTGCCGAGGCTGCGGAACATGCCATTGCCGTCGTAGCTCGGAAAGGCGAGCTCATTGACATCGGTCACTCGCACGAACCCGGCTGCGCCGCCTTTGTAGGAGCAATCTGGCCGCCCATCGCCATCGGCAGTTGCAACGAAGAACAACGTTCGACTCTCGATGAACGTACGATCCTCGTCGGTGAACGCAGTGCGCGACAGCTTTTCGACCAGACGGTCGGCAAGCCGCCGCGTATCGAACCGATCCTGCAGCCGGCGCATGCCGGTGTGATATGCCTCGTCAAGGGCGACCATTCAGGCCACGTCCTCGTGCAGACAGAGGATGTTGCCCTCGGTGTCTTCGAACCATGCTGCCTTTTCCGAGCCCAGCACGCAGACGTGGTCGATTGTCTTGAAGCCAGGGAAGTCGTAGTCGGCAAACTTGACCCCGCGCGCTTTCAATGTGGCGATCGAGGCGTTGATGCTGTCCACCTTGAAACTCAGCGCCGTGTGTTCCGCTTTAGTGCCGTCGGGCTTTGGAAACAACGCGACCTCGGTGCCGCCGCAGCGGTAGATGAACTTGCCGTCGGGCCGCAATCCCTCCGGCTCGAGGCCAAGTCGTTCTTCGTAGAACTGTCGCGCTCGGGACAGATCTTTGACTGGCAACATGCACGTGACTTGCGATTGCGAAAGCATATGTGCTCCTCGTATGAACTACGTGGAAGGCGAAGCACCGGCAGTGCTTCGGCAATGAGCAGAATTGCGTATCACTTGGACAACTCAGAGAGCGAGCGATTAGCCGCCGCCTCAAAGCGCGAAACCTCGCCGAACGAACGCGCCAACATCATCGCGCCTTCGAGCGAGCCGACGAGCGCGCGAGCGACTTCATGTGCCGGCCCGGAAAACTTCAGCTCACCGGCCTTCTGACCTTGCTTCAGCACTGCAGTCAGCCAGCGCTCGTTCTCGTCGAAGAAGTGTTTCATCTCATCCTTCATCGGCTTCGGCAGTGTTGCGTATTCGGCGGCCAGCATCCCGCATAGGCACATTCGGTTCTTGCGCAGCACGTCTGCATAGATCTCGGCGTATCGCTTCAGTTTTTCGCGCGCTGACTTAGTGGCGCTGTCGATCAATCCAAGCGCGGCCAGAAAGTTTTTTTCATATCGCTCAATCAGACGCTGACCGAGCTCGGCCTTGGCCGGAAAGTGATAGTGCAAGCTGGCCTTGGTGACCCCGAGCGTGGCCGCGATGTCCGCGTAGCTAAAACCGTTGAAACCGCGCGTCTGAACCAGGCGCTCGGCTGTATCCAGTATCCGCTGCGACGTATCTGCTCTAACCACCGATGCCTCCGCTAATCCACGGCCTGAATACATTTGCTTACCTACTAGTCAATAAGTTACTTACCAATTGGTAGAAAGTCAACAGTTGGCCCGAGCGGCAGTCAGGAATTCGTCACTGCGCTGCAATAACATGTACACGCCGCGGCGCGGCGGGCCATGGGCTACGTACGAGGGATACTCAGAGGGACAATTAGCGGATCACTGTCGAATGGCAAGCGCGCGATCGATTCGCTCGATCACTCTGTCGCGGCCGATAAGTTCGAGCACTGCATCGATCGACGGCGTTTGCGTTCGACCGGTGACCGCGACCCGCAGCGGCCCGGCAACCTGCGGCATTTTCAGCTTTAGCTCATTGACGGTCTGCTTGATGGCCCCATGTAGCGCGGTGCGCTCCCACGTGAGGTCCGACGCATGATCGCGGAACGCCTGCACTGCTTTGCGGCCGGAGTCGTTCAAATGCTCGATAACGAGGTCGCGGTCGATTTGAGGTTCAACGTAAAACAGCAGCGCCGCATCGGCCAGTTCATTCAGCGTTCGCGATCGATCCTTTAGCAGTGCGACCACTTTTCGCAGGGCTGGGCCACCGAGCAGTCGGCCACCGCGCGCTTCGACGCGTGGCGCGACAAGGCTCGCGAGCCGATCGTCGTCCGCTTCCTTGATGTACTCGCCGTTGAGCCACATCAATTTGTCGAGGTTGTACTGAGCCGGAGCGCGGTTGACATGTTCTAAATCGAACCATTCGATCAATTGCTCGCGCGTGAACTTTTCCTCGTCTCCATGGCTCCAGCCAAGGCGTGCAAGATAGTTGAACAAGGCCTCAGGCAGAAAGCCGTCCTCGTCGTACTGCAGCACGCTGACCGCGCCGTGCCGCTTTGAAAGTTTTCCGCCGTCGGGCGCGAGAATCAGCGGCAAGTGGCCGAACAAAGGCGGAGTCCAGCCCAGCGCGCGATATAGATTGATCTGACGCGGCGTGTTGTTGATGTGCTCTTCGCCACGCATCACATGCGTGATACGCATGTCGGCATCATCGACGGCCACGGCGAAGTTATACGTCGGCATCCAGTCGCTGCGGGCGATCACCAGATCGTCCAGCTCACGATTAGAGATGCTGATCGGCCCTTTGACCAGATCGTTCCACTCGACGTCGCCGTCATCGGGATTACGAAATCGAAACACTGGCTGCACGCCTTCAGGCGGTGTCTTGCCGCGCGCATTCTCGGGCCGCCACCGGCCGTCGTAGCGTGGTTTCTCGTTGCGTGCGATCTGCGCTTCGCGCAGCGCTTCGAGCTCGTCCTTACTCGCGTAGCACCGATAGGCGCGGCCGTCAGCCAGCATTTGCTCGAGTACTTCGCGATAGCGCGTCAGACGCTCGGTCTGCCGTATCGGCCCTTCGTCGTAATCGAGCTCAAGCCAGCGCATGCTCTGCAGAATCACCTGCACTGCTTGCTCGGTCGAGCGTTCAACGTCGGTGTCTTCGATGCGCAGAATGAACTTGCCGCCGTGATGGCGCGCAAACGCCCAGCAAAACAGTGCCGTGCGCGCCGTACCAAGGTGCAGCATGCCGGTCGGGCTCGGAGCAATTCGCGTTCTGACTTCGCTCATGCATGCATGGTAACTTGCCGCATGGTCGACAAATTGATCGTCACCAATCGCGCCGCACTGCGGAGGAAATACGGCGCGCGCGGTCTGGCGAAAGTGACAGCTGGCGTCAAGGCGCTGATTGCTGCCGATCGCAAGCGAGGGTTGATCACACGCCTGGTCGCTGTGGATAGCGCGGCGATGAAGCGCTACGGACCGCAAGTGACAAACTCAACGAGCGCAAGCCAGAACAAGCGTGCCATCGATGCACTTCATCGCGCGTTGCGTCCGCACTATCTGCTGATTCTCGGATCTGTCGACGTCGTTCCGCATCAGGATCCGAAGAACCCTGTGTTCGTAGACGATCAGGAAGACGATCCGGTGGCGTGGGGTGATTTGCCGTACGCATGCGATGCGCCGTATTCGCGCGACATCACGAAGTTCATCGGTCCGACACGCGTGATTGGACGCTTGCCGGATATGCAGGGCGCCCGCGAGCCTTCACACCTGCTGGCATGCCTCAACGTAGCAGCGACCTACAAGGCACGACCGCTCGCGCAGTATCTGAATTACTTTGCGCTATCGGCGCAGGTATGGCGAAAGTCGACCGCGCTGTCGCTGACGAATATCTTCGGCAACAGCAGCAAACTGATACTTGCACCGCCTACCGCCAGCTTGGTCGCAAGCCGCAAGCTTGGAGCGCGTAGCCATTTCATCAACTGCCATGGCGCGCTCGCCGATTCGCGGTTTTACGGTGAGGACAAGAGCGGCATGCCGATCGCCCTGGATTCGAAGGACGTAAACGGCCGGATCCGCGAAGGCACGGTTGCCGCTGTGGAATGCTGCTATGGCGCTGAGCTATACGACTCGATCGGGCTTGGGTTAACCGCGCCCATCTGCCAGACGTATATGGCGCAGAAGGCCTACGGCTACTTCGGCAGCACGACCATTGCCTACGGGCCGGCCGAAGGCAACGGCGCTGCGGATCTGATCACCCAATATTTTCTGCTGGAGGTACAAGCTGGTCATTCACTCGGGCTGGCAGCATTGAAGGCGCAACAACGCTACGTAGAGCAAGCCGACGAACTCGATCCGATCGATCTAAAAACCCTGGCGCAGTTTTATCTGCTCGGGGATCCAAGCGTGCAGCCGTCAAGATCGCCTCGGCGACGCGCACGCCGACGGGTATCGCTGCAGTCGCCAAGCGCAGCGTGCGCGCAGCGCGGCGGGCGAACACCGAACGCATCGGAGAACTGCTGCGCGAGAGCACGCCGACAGCGTCGCATCCGGTCTCAACGACGCCATCGGCGAACGTTCGCCGCCAGTTAAACCAGATCGCCCGCCAGGTCGGCGTGGCACCCGCAGCGCACTTCACTACTTTTGCCGTCGAATGCGCCCGCCGGCTCGAAGGTGCGAAGCGCGCCGTGCGCACCGCTGGCGGTGTAGCGTCGAAGTATCACCTGCTTGTGACCACTGCGGATGACCTGAGCAAGACCGACGTCGGATCGCGTGTCGCAGTCATTGCACGCGAGGCGAGTGAGCGCATCGTTGCATATCGCGTCTATTACCAGCGCTGATGGCGACACGCAAAGCGCCGAGCAAGCCCGAAGCCTCTACGCCGTCGAGCGAGCCGACGCGTGTCCACGCGCTTCGCGGCCGCGTAGCCGAAGGCCTTTTCGCGAGGGGCAGCAAAAGCGAGCACAACGCCGTGTTTCTGGAAACGCGCGCGGCGCGCTACGTCTTGCGGCGTCGCGACGGACCCGCGTACGCCGATCAAACGCTGCGCAAGCTGGTTGGATGCAACGTCGAGTGCGACGGCATTGTCGTCTCGTACGTGTTGATTGCAGACCGTATTGAACCGATCAGCGAGGCGGTCTAAAAGTTTTCGGTCCGCAGCAAGTGGTCCTGCGGATTGCCATAGTGCTGATACGCACCGTTACAGCATGTGGCTCGGATGGGAGCCGGCACTTGCTGCTGCCGACCAAACTTCAATGGCAGGAAGTCCGCGCGCAAAGCCAAATCAGATGCTCTTCAAGAACGCCCCGCGCTTGTGCAGTAGCTGCGGAATTGCCGTGAGCTATTAGCCGTAAGCAATTAGCGAAAAGCCGGAGCAGCTATCCGAGGCGAGCTTCGTCGTCACCTTGCGGTGGCATGAGTGGTGGCCAGTCTCGAGTCGAGTCGCCAAACACGAGGTACAGCGCGATCGCAAACGAGAAGAGCACGATGAGCCAGTCAAAGAAGTCCATTGCATTCACTCCTAATCAGGCTCAATTTTGTGAGATAGGCACGCTGACGGGAAGTCATCCAGCCGGCTTCCTCTATTCGGTGGATGTAATCCGATACGCGATGTCGTGCACCAGACGCAAGGTTGGCCCTGGCGAATGTCGCGTCGCTAGGCCTATCTAAAAGCGTTGCCGTCTTGCGTACGCACGCGCACGCTTAGCTTTAGGTTGCGACAAGCGAGCGAACTGCCACCCAAGCCAGGAACGCGATGGTGCCGGTCACCGCAGCGATCGCGGCGTGATGCGAAAACATTTCGTAAAACTGCAGGAACGCCCTGTCTCGCCTTCGGCGTCGCTTCGTTCCCCCGCTCACACTCATCGCAATCTCGGTACTCGCACTTCTTAGTGATCCTACCCCTGCATGAGCATTCCAGACGCGAATGTCACCGGACTCACCGCCGGCATCAATCGACCCGTCGCTCACATCGAGGAACCCAGGTACTTTGACTTGGAATGCTTACGTGGTCTTCGCTTTTCTCGACCGGCGTGCCCGCACATCGTCGGTGAGCCTTACAGCAGCCCTGGAGCGCACGACGCCATTCAATCGAAATCTATTGTTTTCCTTCAAGAAATTTGCGTTGGCGCGACCTTTGCATCGGTCCGGCAAGCCAGCCGCCAAGGAGACAAAATGACGCGCTTCCTTTCAGTTGCGCTTGCCGCTGCGTTAATCGCATCTCCCGCTGCGGCCGGCATCGTCTTCAACTACGAGCAAATTGGTTCGACGATCCCTAGTGATTGCTCGCCGGCTTTTCCGGCGCAGCCTTTATGCACCATCATCGATGCCACAGGAATTGCGAATGACGTTCCAAACGTTATTCCAGGTGAATGGTCGGTAACGCTTCATGGCCAAGTATTGTTTTTCGCCGGTACTGGAACCTTCTCATTCGACGACGTATCGAGCGCGAACAACGACTTCTTCGGTACTTGGACCAACGTCCTCTTTCCACCTAATGAGTCTGGCATCGCACACAGCACATTCGAGTGGATCGTGACTGGTGGCACCGGCATTTTTGCGGGTCTGTCCGGCTTCGGCACGTCGATGGGGGATGTCGTGGTCGCGCCCGCTGGGTTCGATGAGCAAGGTGTTCCCATCTTTGTGGCCGCGTGCCCCGGCGCGCAACCCGGCATAGGCTCCTACTGCGATAGTGGCCGCTTTGTGATTCCCGAGCCAGGAACACTCGTGCTATTGCTCGCGGCCGCCTTGGCCGCCGCGATAACATGCCGCGGTTACTTCCGCCGCGCGATGCGCTCGTGTCTTCGTCACTCGCGTTGACCGAAAACCCTCCGGTCGATGGCCAGCCTTACTTACGCCGTGTGAAAGCTCCCGCTACGATCGCAGTAGCCACGAGTAGGAGCGTTGCCGGTTCCGGAACCGTGCCTACTGGCGGAGCGGACGCAATCGCACCGACTGCGTCAATGTCGGCGCCGACCGTTGTACCGCTCGTGGCGTCCAAAGCAATATTGTCAGTCAACCGTACGAAGGAGAAGAAGTCCGACGTACCGAAACCAAAGGCATCGATATCTACGCCCCTCGTTGCCCCGGTTACTGCCCCAACGTTGAACCAGGTCGATCCGTTCTTGCTGATGTCCACAAACGTATCCTCTACATCAGGTCCGATCTCGAAGATCCACAGATCCTCATTCGAGTTGCCACTACCCGTGAGAGAGTTATCGGTGAACCTCAGCACTATGCGTCCTCCAGCACCCAAACTGACATATTCAGGATCTGTACCTTCCGGGAAGTTCGGCGCTCCCAGCGCCTGAGATGCGTCTTGGAAGGCGGCGCTCGGTACTGCTCCCCCACCGAACGCCGGGTTGTAGGAGACGACACTGTCCGCGAACGACGCTTCGCCGCCAGGAAATTCGACGCCATGAAAAGGTACGGCAGACGCTGACACGCTGAAGAAAAGTGCTAAGCAAGCAAGCGACGTCTTGCATGCGTTCTGAAACTGACTGCTCTTTTTGAAAGCCATGTCCCTTCTCCTTCCCGCGGTTTGCTAGCCGCGTCAAGCAAGAAAAGGGCCGTGACGGTATGCGCTTGAATTACCGACAGAATGAATCGCAGCGAACGCAACAACGCGTTGAACTGTAAGAAGCATCGACATCTGATCGAAGCCGTCGCAACGGAACTTTGTTGCCCCAGCCGGCGCGGCCTCGCAGCCTACGTCGAAGTTTTAACCTTCCCTTATTCGCGTTCGCGGGACGGGGCCTGGCGCGCGTCTCGCGAAAGAGCAACCGCTACTGCGCATTGTTCCCTCGCCTCACGGGCGTTTTTACGCGCTTCGCGCGCCGCCTTCACCGGATCGATATCTTCTGCCACAAATACCGCCTAGCAACATCTGTTCCTTTGCCGTAGCGGTCAGCCGTGCGCCCGCGCGAGACATATGTCGGTTCCAAAAACAATGGTGGGTGGTACAGGGTTCGAACCTGTGACCCCTGCCGTGTGAAGGCAGTGCTCTACCGCTGAGCTAACCACCCGCTGGCATGGAGCGCACGGGGCGCGAATTATTGCATGGCTCGCGCGTCGTTTGCTTGGCTTACGATGCCGTGGATAACGCCGCAGAGGCTGGTCTGAACCTTTCGCATACTCTGTTTCGCACCGCTCGGCGCGTGCCGCGCGCGGTGGCGGTGATTGAGCGCGATCGATTGGAGCTCAGTTACGAGGAGCTGGCTGCGCGCTCGGCGCGCCTGGCTTCGGCACTGCTGCAACTTGGTAGTGCCCCGGGCGCGCGCATCGCACTGTTGGCACACAACTGCGCTGAGTACGTGGAGTTGTTGTATGCGTGCTGGACGATCGGCGCGTGTGCCGTGCCGATCAACATACGGCTGCATCCGAAGGAAGTTGCATTCATTCTCGACGATGCCGACGTGCGGGTTGCTTTCGTCACGGACAACATCGATATCAACGCCATCGAGCAACAGCGTACCGGTGCGACGCACTTTGTCGACGTCGAGAGCGCGGCGTATCGCAAGCTGTTGCACGCGGAGCCGCTGTCGGCGCCGCAATCAGATTCTTCGCAGTCTCCGGCCTGGCTGTTCTACACGAGCGGTACCACCGGCAAACCGAAGGGTGTTGTGCTGACGCACCGTAACTTGCTGGCGATGGCGCTGAACTATCTCGCCGATGTCGACCATGCTTCAGTCGGCGATCATCTGCTGCATGCAGCACCGATGTCGCACGGCTCCGGCCTGTACACGATCCCGAATATCGCTGCCGGCGCGACGCAGTTGATTCCGGCGTCGCACGGATTCGACGTCGACGAGATGGCTCACATCATCGCGTTTACGCCTCATGTCAAATTTTTCGCGGCACCGACGATGGTGATGCGATTGGTCGACAGCTGGCGTGGCGAGAAGGAGCCACCGAATCTGAAATCCATTATCTACGGCGGTGGGCCAATGTACGTTGCAGATTGCCTGCGAGCGCTGGAGTGCTTCGGTCCCAGACTGGTGCAAATCTACGGACAGGGCGAGGCACCGATGACGATCACCGTGTTGCCCGCCGCTGACCACGTCGATGATCATGATGGCCGTCGCCTCGAGCGGCTCGGCTCGGTCGGGCGCGCACAAACGGGTATCGAGATAGCGGTGCTCGATGGCAACGACGAGCCGCTCCCGTCAGGCGAGCTTGGCGAAGTCTGCGTGCGTGGCGACGTGGTGATGGCGGGCTACTTGAACAATCCGGAAGCAACCGCGCAAACGCTCGCCAACGGATGGCTGCACACCGGCGACATTGGCCGCTTCGACGCGCACGGTTACCTGACGCTCGTGGATCGCAGCAAGGATTTGATCATCTCTGGCGGTTCGAACATTTATCCGCGCGAAGTCGAGGAGGTTCTGTTACGGCATCCTGCAATCAAGGAAGCCGCGGTGCTTGGTGAGCCCGATGCGCAATGGGGCGAGTCCGTCCTTGCCGTGCTCGTGACGAAGGCAGGACAGCTTGCCAATCAACAAGAGCTCGATTCCTTTTGCCTGGAGCACATTGCCCGCTTCAAGCGACCCAAGCGCTACGTCTTCGTCGATCAGTTGCCAAGAAATGCAACCGGCAAGGTGCTGAAGCGCGAGTTACGAACGCAACTCACGCATGGGCAAGACTCAATCGCCATACAGGCGTGACCTTCGCTTCACGCGCAATCAAGTCGAGCAGTGCCTCGTGCGCCGCGACTTCTTCGTCGGCGACAGCGACTGCGATCAAGCGACTGACATCGATCGGGCCAAAGTTTGCGGTCAGAGCGTCGTCGTCTAGCACGTCGATCACCAAACTGTCCTGGCCGCGCGTCATCGCGAGAAAAACGTCGGCCAGCAAGCCGGCATCGAGCAAAGCGCCGTGCAGGGTGCGGTGTGCGTTTGAAACCGCGTAGCGTTCGCACAGCGCGTCGAGCGAGTTGCGCTTGCCTGGATGCTGTTCGCGCGCGTGCTGCAGCGAGCAGATCACTTTAAGGCAATGATCGGCGAATCGGCTGCGTCCGATGCGACGCAGCTCGGCATCGAGAAACTCGATATCGAACTCCGCGTTGTGAATGATGACTTCGGCGTTCTTTACGAATTCGATCAGATCATCGACGATGTCACCAAACCTGGGTTTGTCTTCGAGAAACTGCCGGTTGATGCCGTGCACTGCGAGCGCACCTTCGTCGCACTCGCGCTCCGGATTGACGTATTGATGAAAGCGCCGCTCGGTAATCCTGCGGCCAACGATCTCGATCGCGCCGATCTCGATAATGCGGTGCCCGTCTTTGACTTCAAGGCCGGTGGTCTCGGTATCGAGGACGACCTGTCTCGCCATCACGCGCAAACCTTCACTCGGCGCCGCTCTCCGCTACCGTGGGCTGTGCGTGGTGATGAGAACCCATCCACTTGCCCAGCGCCTGCTCCATCAGCGTGTACATCGTCGGCACGACGTAAAGTGTGAGGAGCGTTCCGAACGACAACCCGCCCACAATGACCCAGCCAATCTGGATGCGGCTCTCGGCGCCAGCCCCTGATGACAGTGCGAGCGGCAACGCTCCCAGCACCATTGCGCCAGTCGTCATCAAAATCGGCCGCAATCGCAACACTGCTGACTGACGAACGGCGTCGAACAATTGTTCGCCCCGCTCCTGCAACTGGTTTGCAAACTCGACGATCAGAATGCCGTGCTTCGTAATCAACCCGACTAAGGTGATCACCCCAATCTGGCTGTAGATGTTCCAGGTGCCGCCGGTGATCCAGAGTGCGAACAATGCACCGGCCATCGATAACGGTACCGATAGCATGATGACGAAGGGGTCGGCAAAGCTTTCGAACTGCGCCGCAAGGACGAGGTAGATAAAGATCAAAGCCAGAGCGAGGGTGAGGTAAAAGCCACCGCGCGCATCGCGAAACTCGCGCGACTGCCCGTTCAAGTCGGTCAGAGCATCCGGCGGCAACACGCGCCGCGCCGTGTCGTCCATCATTTTCAGCGCATCGCCGATCGTGTAACCGGGTGCCAGACTTGCGGTGATAGTCACCGCGCGCAGCCGCTGAAAGTGATTGAGCGATGACGGCGACACGCCCTCGAGCACGCTAACGACATTCGCCAGTTGCACCATCGAGCCATCGCGCGCCCGCACGTAGATATCACTGATGTCATTCGGCCGGCTGCGATCGCGCGGTGCAACTTGCACGATCACGTCGTACTGCTCGCCGTCTTTCTTGAAGCGCGTGATCTGGCTGCCGCCTAGCATCGTCTGCAAAGTGCGACCGACAGCCTCGACCGGAATTCCAAGGTCGCCGAGCTTGTCGCGGTTGATATCGACGCGCAGCTCAGGCGTGTTCAGTCGCAGGTCCGATTGCGGATTCATCACGATCCCTGTCTTTGAGATCTCGGCGATGAAGTTCTGCACGATTCGGTCAAGCTCCGCGTATGGCAACTGTGCCATCACCACGTATTCAACGGGCAACGAACGGCCCGACTGGCCGAGAGAAGGCGGATTGACCGCGAAGCCGATCATCCCCGGCAGACTCTGAAACTGCTGATTTAACTCGCGCGCAATGTCCTGCTGCTTGCGCGTGCGCTCTTCCCACGGCTTCAGGCGCAAAACCGCAGTACCGAAGTCCACCGACGGGAATCCTGCTATCGCGTTGTAGGCGGCCGCTTCTGGAATCGTCGAGAAAAGCCTTTCGACAGGACGCAGCTGCTCGGACGTGTATTCCACAGTCGCTCCCGGCGGAGACTGCATGCGACCGAAGATCACACCTCGATCTTCAAGAGGCGCAAGCTCGGAGCGCAACAACGAGAAGAACAACGCCGCTATTCCTGCCGCGATCAGCCATACGACGACAACAATCCATCGACGATCCAACAGCCATGCCAGCGAGCGCGCGTAGCCGTTGGTCATCGCCGTCAGCCAACGTTCGATCATCGTGAATATCCGGCCGTGCTTTTCTTCATGCTTCAAAAGCTTGCTGCACATCATCGGCGACAGCGTCAGCGCAACGAAGCCGGACACCAACACCGCACCCGCCAGCGTCAAGGCGAACTCGATGAAGAGTCGTCCGGTACGCCCGGTCGCAAACGCCAGCGGCGCGAACACGGCCGTCAGCGTCAAAGTCATTGCGACGACTGCGAAGCCGATCTCCTTGATGCCCTTGACGGCCGCGGCCACCCGATCCATACCGGATTCGACGTTTCGATAAATGTTTTCCAGCACGACGATCGCGTCGTCGACCACGAGACCGATCGCGAGCACCATCGCGAGCAAAGTCAGTGTGTTGATCGTGAATCCGAATGCATACATCAGCGCAAACGAACCAACGAGCGCCAGCGGGATCGTCACCAATGGAATCAGCGTCGCTCGAACGTTGCGCAGGAAAAAGAAAATGACCAGCGCGACCAGCAGCACCGCTTCGGCCACGGTTCTGAACACCGATTTGATCGAACGATCGATGAAGACCGACGAGTCGTAACTGATGTTGACGCTCATGCCGGCTGGCAAGCTCGGGTTTATCTTGGTCAGCTCTTCTCGCAGCGCCTTGGACAAATCAAGCGGGTTCGCAACGGCTTGCTTGATAAGTCCCATGTTGATCGACGGCTGGCCGTTGTAGCGCGCGATCACGCGCTCGCTCGCCGCGCCAATGACTACGTCGGCAATGTCGCGCAGCCGAACCGGATAGCCTTTCGAATTGGCAATGATCAGATTTTCGAATTGCTCCCGCGTGCTGACATCCGTTGACGCAACGATCGAGAACTCGCGCTGCGCGGATTCGATGCGCCCCGAGGGAAGCTCGATGTTTTGCCGTCGCAGCGCACTTTCCACGTCCTGCGGCGTCAAGCCGTAGCCTGCGAGCCGATCACGGTCGACATTGATGCGCATTGACGTCACGCGCTCACCGAAAATACGCACATCGGCAGCGCCCGGCAGCACTGAAAGCCTGGGCTTCACATAACGCGTCAGATAGTCGGACACTTCGAGTGGCGTGCGACCACCCGCCGCAACCGACATCCAGATCACCGGAAACGAATCGGCTTCCACTTTGGCGATCACTGGTTCGTCGACAGTGTCGGGAAGCCGCGCGCGCACGCGCGCCACTTTGTCGCGTACGTCGGCCGCCGCCGAATCCGGATCGCGCGTGATGCGGAAGCGCACGTTGATCTGGCTTCGCTCGGAGCGGCTCTGCGAAGTCATTAGCTCGACGCCTTCAATGCCTGCCAGCGAATCCTCGAGCACCTTGGTGACTTGCGATTCGATCACTTCGGCTGACGCACCGGGATACACAGTCTCGACACTGACGACCGGCTCGTCGATGCGCGGATATTCGCGGACTGCGAGTCGCGTGTAAGAAATCGCGCCAATGACGAGCACCAGCAGCGACAGCACCGTCGATAACACAGGCCGGCGTATGCACAGCTCGAACAAGCTCATGCGAACACCTCACTCTGGCGCGTAACTGCAGCCTTCAGCGGAGCAGCCTTCGGTTCAACTTTTCCGCTGCCCTCTCCTTTCGGCGCTCCGGGCCCGGTACCCGAGGTGTTCGGCTGCAAGACTCGAACCGGTTGCCCGTCACGCGACAGGCGCATGCCGGCGGTGACGACCTGGTCACCGCTTTTAAGCCCTTCGACGATTTCCACCAGCGCCTCGCGACGCACGCCGATCTTCACGGGAATGCGACGCGCTTGCCCTTCAACGACCTTGTAAACAAAGAACTCGGCTCCCTGCGGCACGATCGCCTCTTCGGGCACCAGCAGCGCATTCGCGCGCTCACCAACGATGACCCTAACGCGAACGAACATCCCGGGGCGCAGCTTGCCACCCGTGTTGTCGAGCCGCGCGCGTATTTCGAGCGATCTGCCATTGGCGTCGATCCGCGGATTGATCGCATCGATCAATCCGCTGAAGCGCTCGCCCGGAAGCGCATCGGCGACGACTTCAATGCCCTGCCCCACCTTGATTTGCGTCAGGTTTCGTTCTGGCAATCGAAAATCGACCTTCAGGATGCGCACATCCTCCACGTTGACTAGATCGGTGCCGTCCTTGACATAGTCGCCAAGACTCACGCCGCGAATGCCCACAACGCCGTCGAACGGCGCAACGATGCGCATCTTTGATGACCTGGCCTGCGCCAGCTTCAGTTTCGCTTCCGCAACCTGTGCGTTGGAAGCGGCCGTATCCTGAGCGCTCGAGCTGATGAACTTGCGGCTTGCCAGATCTTCGCTGCGCTTCAGGTTTGCCAGAGCCAGGTCGTACTCGGCCTTCATCTGCGCGACTTCGGCTTCGTTCAGTGCGTTGTCGAGCGCAATGAGCATCTGCCCCTTTTTCACCGCCTGGCCATCCTTGAAGCCAATCGCTGAAATGCGGCCCGACACCTCCGGACGAAGAATCACACTCTCGTTGGATTGCAGCGAGCCAACCGCTTGCAACTCTTCCTGCACCGTCGTCGGCTTGACCTGAAATACCTCGACAGCAATCGGCGCGGCGGCGGCACCTTTGGCTGCACCCGGCGATGATTTTGACAAATCCGGCGCCGCCGAGCCCTTGACTCCGGCCACCGCGTTCGGACCGGGCGATAGCCGATCCACCGCAAAGTAGGCGAGGACTGCGACGATCACCAAGGCAACGACCGCCACTACGGTGGTTCGATTTCTTTTCATGTCGAGACGCTGCGCCTTTGCGCAACCTGGAGATCCAATTTAGCACCCGCAATCGGGTGCGTTACGTTGAATAGTCAGATGCAGACACTGATTCGACGCCTAGGTTCGCCAGTTCGTCGGCGCGTTCATTGCCGACGTTGCCGGAGTGCCCGCGCACCCACCGCCACTCAATCTGGTGCTTGGCTGCGGCGTCGAAAAGACGTTGCCACAAATCGGCATTCTTGACCGGCTTCTTGCTGGCGGTTTTCCATCCTCGCTGCATCCATGCCGGCAGCCATTCGGTGATGCCCAATCGCACGTATTGAGAATCGGTGTGCACGATCACGTGGCAACGTCGCTTTAACGAACCCAGCGCCTCGATCACCGCCATCAGCTCCATGCGGTTGTTAGTCGTCGGATTCTCGCCGCCGAACAATTCCTTCTCGCGATCGCCGTACAGCAGCAACGCACCCCAGCCGCCGGGCCCCGGATTTCCCTTGCACGCGCCATCCGTATATATATGTACGGGTTCAGGGGCGCCGGATGCGGGCTTCGCACGCACCGGCGACTGACTTTCGGTCAAGTCGATGCTGCGACGGTGCCTCATCTGCTTGCCGCGGAGCGGACGCCGTCATTTGCGGCGTCAGGCGCATCAATCACGGCCGAGCTCGAGTCGCCGGTAACAAATGTGCGGGTTGTCGCCGCCGGTGCAAGCCGTCGTGCCGGCTCCTCCTTGCCCTTCCATACCGCGCCGATCAGCCGCATTCCGCGCACTCGCTTGACGGCAGTCAGCATGTAGATCGCGCCCAGAAACGGCCACCAGCGGTCGCCTGCTTTTTCCATGAACTGCCAGCGTGCAAGCCAACGCTCCTGCCGCACCGACGGTACATAACAACCGAAGCGGCCACGCTCGACATCGAACGACAGCAGCTTCAACCAATCCTTGATGCGAGGAAGCGTCAAAAATCGCCCCTCTCGCGGTAAATAAGGCGTCGCGCCCAGCCGTGTCAGGTACTGACGGACACCCCAGAGGCTGATCGGATTGAAGCCAGTGATGACGACGTGCCCCTCAGGCACCAGCACACGTTCGACTTCGCGCAGCACCTGGTGCGGGTCCTCGGTGAATTCCAGGATATGCGGCATCACGACCAGATCGATCGAGTGCGTCGCGAACGGCAGCTCTTCATATCGGTTGATGACGGCAATTCTGGGATGCCCGCTGCTGTAGGCGATCTCAGGCGCACGATCGGCGGCGCAAAAGCGCAATGGCATGCGGTTTTCGCGGAGCGCGTCGATATCAGGCAGACCCAGCTGCAGCGCGTGGTAGCCGAAAATGTCAACCACGGCGGCATCGAGCTGCAACTGCTCCCAGTCGAGCACGTACTGACCGGCGGGTGAGTGCAGAAACTCGGATAACCTTCCAATCGATTCGTCTTCGCTCATTACTCCGCCAGTGCGCTGACCAATGTCCGACCTGATTATCACGCCGGTACCGGCGTTCAAAGACAACTACATATGGCTGCTTACGCGGGGCAACGAAGCCGCGGTCGTCGATCCCGGCGATGCAGAGCCCGTCATCCGGGCACTGGAACAGCAAAAACTTCGGCTAAAGGCGATTCTAGCGACGCACCATCATGCCGATCATGTCGGCGGTCTGGTCACACTTAAGCAACGTTATTCCGCCACTGCGTACGGGCCCGCACGTGAAAGCGTCGCGCAGCTCGATCATCGTCTGGCTGCCGGAGACCGCATTGAGGTGCTTGGCGCACGCTTCGACGTCATCGACATTCCGGGACACACCGCCGGTCATATCGCGTTCTACGCGTCGGGGTTAAAACCACCGGTGTTGTTCTGCGGCGATACGCTGTTCGCCTGCGGGTGCGGCCGCCTGTTTGAAGGCACGCCAGAGCAAATGCTCGCATCCCTCGACGCTCTCGCGGAATTGCCGGCTGCCACACGTGTTTACTGCGGCCACGAATACACGGTCGCAAACATCCGCTTTGCGTTGGAAGTCGAGCCCAACAACCGCGAACTGCAAACGCGTGCCGCGATGGCGACCGCGATGCGCAAGCGCGGCGAGCCGACGTTGCCATCGACGATCGGTATCGAGCTCGACACGAACCCGTTTATGCGCTGCGATATTCCGGCAGTCCGCGCTGCAGCGTCCGCGATCCAGCCGGGCGCCGGATTCGCGCGTGTCTCGACGTTTGCGGCAATCCGCAGTTGGAAGGACGGATTCCGCTAGCGTGTTGCCGTAAGTACACACGGCTTGACGCCCTTTTCACGTTCTACCTACACTGGCCCGGACACTGTAGATTTTGCAGCATGCTTCTATCAAAAAGATCAGCGACGTTCTGGTTTGCCTTCGGCATCTGTTGCACGTTGCTGGGGGGTTGCGCGACCCCCGGCGACGAACTGCGAACGCCAAGCCCGGTCCTAATCCCGCCCGAAACTGCCCCACCCTCCGTCCCTCCTTCACCATCCGCAGCCGTCCCTTCTTCTCCTGCTTCACCCGCCAGCCCGAGTACTCAAGGATCCGCCGCGACAGCCGCCGGCGACCCCGTGGTGCCTGTGATCGTCGTTCCGGACAACGCGCCGGTGCCGTTGCTGCAATTGCCGTCGGCCACGCCGACGCGCGACTTATGGCATCGCATCCGGCTTGGCTTCAAGATGCCCGATCTCGAGACCCGGCTCGCCGAAGATCGCACTCGCTGGTATGCGGGCCAGCCCGACTATTTCGCTCGCATGACGCAGCGCTCGAGTCGCTATCTGTTTCATATCGTCGAAGAGATCGAGCGACGAAACATGCCTACCGAGCTCGCGTTGCTCCCGTTCGTCGAGAGCGCCTTTGTGCCCGAGGCGTTTTCGTCCGCGAAGGCGGCCGGGCTTTGGCAATTCATCCCTTCGACGGGCCGCAACTACGACCTCGAGCAGAACATGTGGAAGGACGAGCGGCGCGACGTCGTGGAATCGACGCGCGCGGCGCTCGACTATCTGCAGAAGCTGTACGACATGTTTGGCGACTGGCATCTCGCGCTCGCGTCGTATAACTGGGGCGAGGGCGCGGTGTCGCGAGCGATTGCAAAGAATCGGCGCGCCGGCAAGCCTGCACGGTATACCGATCTGAAGATGCCGAACGAGACGCAGTACTACGTGCCTAAGCTGCAGGCGATCAAAAACATCGTGGCCGAGCCCGGCAAATACGGCGTGGTTTTACCACCCATCGATAACGCACCCTATTTCATCGCCGTTCATAAGACACGCGATATCGACGTTGAGACAGCAGCGAAACTTGCGGAAATGAAAGTCGACGACTTCCGCGCGCTGAATCCTGCCTTCAACCGCCCAGTGATACTCGGCGCCGGCGGCGGCGCGCAGCTGCTGCTGCCTGCAACCAAGGTGGAAAGGTTTCAGGCGAACCTTGCGGCGTGGGAGTCGACCGGTCAGCCACTCGCGAGCTGGACAACGTATCAGACCGTTGCATCGGATACGCTTGCCTCGGTAGCGAAGCGAGCCGGAATCAGTGAAGAGCAGCTTCGCGATGCGAATCAGATACCACCACGCTATCGCCTTGCCATCGGCTCGACGATCCTGATCCCGCGCGACGAAACAATGGAGTCCGACATTCCCGCCGCGAGTCTCGATGGTCGCTTCTCGTTGGTGCCGGAGCAGGCAAATCTGCGCAAAGTCACCTATAGAGTCCGGCGTGGCGATACAGTCACGAGTGTCGCGCACCGCTGGAAGGTGCTGCCCAAGGATGTGATCATGTGGAACCGGCTGACTTCGCAAAGTCTGTTTGCTGGCCAGCGCCTGGAGTTGACTGTGCCGGCGGCGCAGGCTCGCACCCGCACAACGAAGAGAGCGGCGCCGACGGCACGCAAGTCGGTAACGACGGGAAGCACCGTACGCGCGCCAGTTCGCAAGCGGTCCTACTGAGATAGGTCGAGATGGGATTTCTGGCCGGCAAGCGCCTGCTTATCACCGGTGTTCTTTCGAATCGCTCGATTGCCTACGGCATAGCGCAAGCATGTCGGCGCGAGGGGGCCGAACTGGCATTCACCTATGTCGGAGAGCGCTTTCGCGACCGCATCGGCGAGATCGCAGCGCAGTTTGGCTCGGATCTCATCTATGACATGGATGTTGGTGACGATGCGCAAATCGCCGCCGCGTTCGATGCACTGAAACAGCGCTGGGACGGGCTCGACGGACTCGTGCATTCGATCGGATTCGCGCCGCGCGAAGCGATCGCGGGCGATTTCGTGGAGGGGCTGTCGCGCGAAAGTTTTCGAATAGCGCACGACATTTCTTCGTACAGCTTTCCTGCGCTCGCGAAGGCGGCACTGCCGCTGATGGAAGGGCGCAAGGCGTCTCTGCTGACGCTGACCTACCTCGGTTCCACACGCGCGGTGGCGAACTACAACACGATGGGACTGGCCAAGGCGAGCCTCGAAGCGAGCGTGCGTTACCTGGCAGCCAGCCTGGGTCCGCGCGGCATTCGCGTCAATGGCATTTCGGCCGGCCCGATCCGAACGCTTGCCGCAGCGGGCATCAAGGGGTTTTCGAAGATCCTGTCGGCTGTTGAGAGTACCGCGCCTTTGCGGCGCAACGTGACGATCGAAGACGTCGGTAACGTGGCGGCATTTTTGCTCTCTGATCTTGCGGCCGGCATCACCGCCGAGATCACCCACGTCGATGGCGGGTTCAATGCCATGATGGGATTGCCGCTGGAAACTGAATAAGGAGAACGAGATGGCTACGGCCGCCGACCTCGATATCAAGATGGACTCAGCGTCGCTGTACCGCGAGGAGATTTATACGGATCGACGCATCGGAACGATTCGCGCAATGATCCCCGTCACTTCGAAGGGCGACCCCGACACGGCGCGCGAAACGCTGTACATAGGCGAGGCGCAGATCATGACGCAGATGGGGCCGTTGCCGGTCACATTCGAGATCGATGCAACCTCCCTGGATGGCGCGGTCAGTGGCTATGCGAAGGCGGCCAAGGCCGCGGTCGAACGCACCGTTAACGAGTTGCAGGAGCTGCGCCGGCAAAGCGCATCGTCGCTCGTATTGCCTGGCCAGGGCGGAGGAAGCTTCGGGCCGGGTGGATTGGGCGGAATGGGCGGGCTGGGGGGCGGCGGGAAGATACAGGTGCCCTGAGTCATTAGCTGGCAAACCGCATGTGGATGTAGAGGTAAAACGGTGCACGCGGCGGCGGCGGGAAGCGATCAAACAGCAATCGCCCACGAACGCATGCATACACCGGCGGGCTGCGGTCGCTCCATAGCTTCAGCACTTTCCCTTCGCTATCAAGAGCTGCGACGAACGAGAACGGAGTCTGATCGGGCTGTGGCAGCGCCGCCTGACACTCGCGCAGGTGCGCCCGATAACTTGCGCTGAACTGCGGCAATAGCGCACTGCGGTGGTAGTCCGTCGTTACCGGGTCCTTCTCGTCGCGCCGGCCCAGCTCCTGTGCTTCGACAAACGACTCCGCGAGCGAAGTCTGCGCAGCGAGCGGTGGCAGCGATAACGCAACCCCCCCTAGCATCATGAGCATGCAATGGATGACCTTCATCGGTCGATCATAATTCGGAATATGAATGCACCTCATGACCTGAAGTTCAAGCTGACGTCATTTGCACACGGTGGCGGATGCGGCTGCAAGATTGCACCCGGCGTGTTGAGCGAAATTCTGCACGGAGTTCGCGGCATCGTGCCATCGCAGTTACTGGTCGGCATCGAAACCGCCGACGATGCTGCGGTCTACCAACTGAACGACGAGCAGGCGCTCGTTGCCACTACCGATTTTTTTACACCGGTCGTCGACGATCCATACGACTTTGGGCGAATCGCCGCGACCAACGCGATCTCGGATGTTTATGCAATGGGTGGCACTCCGATCATGGCGCTCGCACTGCTCGGCATGCCCATCGACAAGATTCCGATCGAAGTGATACGGCGCATCGCCGAAGGCGGCCAATCGGTCTGCAACGCAATTGGCATCCCGATTGCGGGCGGCCATACGATCGATTCTGCAGAGCCGATCTACGGACTCGTCGCACTCGGCCTGGTTCATCCCGCGAAGGTGAAGAAGAACAGCAGCGCAAAAGCCGGCGACATACTGATTCTTGGCAAGCCGCTCGGGGTCGGTGTCTACTCTGCCGCACTGAAAAAAGGGGTGCTCGACACAGCGAGCTACGCGCAGATGATTGCAAGCACGACGCAGTTGAACACGCCGGGCCGCAAGCTGGCGGATATGCCTGACGTGCACGCGATGACTGATGTCACCGGCTTTGGGCTGCTCGGACACTTGAATGAAATTGCGCGAGGCAGTGGACTGGCGGCAACGGTGGATTTGAATTCGGTGCCATGGCTGCCGGGTGTTGAGCAGCTTGCGGCAAGCGGCCACATTACAGGCGCATCGAATCGAAACTGGGCCGGGTACGGCGAGCACGTGAAATTGAACAACGTCTCCGATGTCACGAAAGCATTGCTGACCGATCCACAGACCAGCGGCGGTTTGCTGCTGGCCTGCGCACCCGCGAGCGGTGGATGATGTACTCGCGATTTTTCGAGCGGAAGGCTTCGATCGTGCGAGCGTGATCGGCAGTCTTCGCGAAGGCAATGGCGTAACCGTTACCTGACGCATGTACTCGCGACGCAGCCTGGTTGTCGGCGCGCTGCTTGCCGCGTTTGTCTCCCGCGTGAACGGTGCTGAGCTGAAGCGCTGGAAAGGAAAGCCGGCCGCGCCGGCGATCGATCTAATGACGGCAGACGGCAGGCCGCTTTCGCTGCAAGCGCTGCGCGGCAAGGTCGTGCTGGTGAACTTCTGGGCAACATGGTGTGAGCCGTGCATTAGGGAAATGCCGTCGCTGCAGCAACTGCGCGACCAATTACACGCAGACGGGTTTGAAGTACTCGCGGTCAACTACCAGGAAGGGCCGGCGCGCATCAACAGCTTCATCGAGAAATTGCAACTCTCGCTGCCGGTCGTACGTGACACCGACGGCAGCGTGGCGCGGGCGTGGGGCGCGCGCATATTCCCCGCGAACTACCTCGTCGATCGCGCCGGCAACATCCGCCATTCGATGAGCGGCGCCGCGGATTGGACAAGCCCATCGCTAGTCAGCACAATCCGAACGTTGCTGACTGCGCAGCGATAGCAGTCAATAACGCATCGTTGGCGCGTGCCGCCACATCTATTCGGAGACACCCATGAAACGCCGGACGCTGATCACCGCGGGCCCTGCCGCTGGCTTGCTGGCCCTTACACCTTTTGCTGCTCGCGCGCAGGTCACCAGCGCCTGGCGCACTTTCGAAGTTGTGACACGCGTCGAGGTCGCCGCGCCTGCCGGACAAGTGATGGTGTGGGTCCCCCTGCCGCTGTCGCAGGACACCGATTGGTTTCAAACTTTGGAGAATTCGGTGACGGGCAACTTCACCGTTAACAACGACGTGATCGAGCCCAACTATCGTGCCGCGATTGGCGCAGCGGTGTTCAGACCGAGCGAAGCTCAGCCGGTGTTCGAAGTGACCAGCCGTTTTCGCACTCGGGATCGCAAGGTTGAATTCAAGCCGGGCGCGGGAACGTTGGCGAGTGCGGCCGAGCAGGCCGTTTACCTGAAGCCAACCGCTTTCATGCCAACCGACGGGATCGTGCGCGAGACCGCGTTGAAAGCCACGCGCGGCGCGCGGACAGACGTCGAAAAGGCACGCGCGATCTATGACTGGATGGTCGAGAACACCGAGCGCAACGCGAAGACGCGTGGCTGCGGCGTCGGCGATGTCAAGGCGATGCTCGAGAGCAACAACCTGAGCGGCAAGTGTGCCGATCTGAATGCGCTGTTCGTCGCGCTCGCACGCTCAGTGGGTGTGCCGGCACGCGACGTGTACGGCGTGCGCGTCGCCGATTCAAACCGTGGCTACAAGAGCCTGGGGAAATCAGGCGATATCACCCGCGCCCAGCATTGCCGCGCCGAGTTTTACGCGCAGAACATTGGCTGGGTACCGGTTGATCCGGCCGATGTGCGTAAGGTCGTACTGGAAGAAAAGCCCGGGCTTACGCTGAGCGATGACGTTGTCAAACAGGCGCGGTCGATGCTTTGGGGCGGCTGGGAAGGCAACTGGCTTGCCTACAACTATGCACACGACGTGCGGTTGCCGGGATCGAGTAAAGCACCGCTTCCGTTCTTCATGTATCCGCAGGCAGAGAACGCACAGGGCCGGATGGACAGCCTCGATCCGGACAACTTCAAGTATCGAATGACTGCGCGCGAAGTTACCTAGCGTTACTTTTTCGCCGGCACGTCGACGATAGGTGCGGGCGGCTCGGTGCGTTTCTTTTGCATGTCGATGATCGGCGCCGGTGACGAACCTTTTTCTTCGGCAGTCGGCGCGTCACCGACTTTTTTTCCGGATTGCTTAACGGCCCCCGTCACCGATCCGAGCACAGATTGACAGTCGGCGTTCTGGCCAGGGCCGGTTTCTACCAACGGGATCAAGGCCAACAATGGATTCACGACACCGAGTGCCACGGCGCTCAGGCCGCGTCCGACCGTTTGGCCCGACACGCCGAAATCTATGTCGCGAAATGTTCCGTGAATCCGAACCGGGCCACGCAAAGAGAAAAGGCCCGCCTTCTTGGGCTTGGGCTCAAGCGTGATGTCAAGTGTTTCCTGGCCCAAATCAACCGTGCCATAGCCTGTAATGTTCGACTCGTCGGTGTCGAACACGAACAGATTCAAAGTTCCCAAACCATCGTCAACTGAAAACGCAGCGGCACCGCACCGGATCTGGGTGGGGCGGTCGCCGCCGAAGAGCAGCGGTAACAACTCGCCGACGTGCAAATTTACAAGCCACACGCCAAGCTCAGACACTCGCCCGCCTGCCATTCCGAAGTTCATCGTGCCGTCGGCCGTGGCCATCATGTCCGCGATCGAATTGCCGCGGCCCGCGAGACGAATTTGCGCGCCTACCGACCCGGTGCTCGTATTCTTGATCGCCTCAACCGTCGGGAACAACTGTCCGAGCCGAACGCGCCTCAAGTCGATCGAAGCCTTGGCAGCGATTGGATTGCTACGCGCGTCCAGCGTCACCGTCGACACCAGGTTTCCCCCTGCCACGCCGAAGTTCAACGGATCCAACACCAGAACTCCGCTGTTGAGCTTCACATGCGTAGAAAAATTTTCGAGCGGAACCTGCTCGGGAATTTTTAGTGTCGCCGCAGCAAGCTGCACATCGGCGTCCATCGCATTGAGCTTCTGTAGATTGAAATCGTTGTCCGGGAAAACTTTTCCCGCCGGCAGCTTTGCCGGCGCCGCTTTCGCCGGCGTCGGCGTCGCCTTGGGTGCGGCCGGCGGGCTGCCCGAACCGGTACGAGGCGAAAGACCGATCAACGGCCCCAGGTCGGCCAGATCGAGGCTGCGGCTCTTCAGTGTTGCCGTCAACAGCGGCCGCGGAGTACGCCGCTCATATCGCCAATCGCCGGCCAGGTCTGTATTTCCGATCACGCCGCTGGAGCCGGTATACGTGTACACCTCGCCCTCTCGCACCAAGCGTCCTGTAACGCGGTACGGCGGCGTTTCCGGCAGCGCCAATGGCAGCGTCGGATAAAGCGACCCAAGACTGGGCCCACTCATCGACACCTTGGCATCGATACGACTCAAATTTCTCACGTCGGCCACATGGCCTTCAGCGTTGATCGAGGTTTTCGCAAAGCGCAGAGCAAGGCGTAGCGGAAACGGGTCTCTCAAGTCACGTAGCGATAAGACGTCGCCAACATCGGCAGTACCTTCGAAGGGGTTACCGCGCCACTTTCCGCCAAAGGTCATGCGCTGCTCATACGGACCGTCGCGGCGCGACTCTCCGCGCGCTTGAAGGTCGATGTCTTGAATCGCATCGCGATACGACAGGCTCGCGTCAATCAACGCGAGCGACTGCACGTCAACAGTGCGTGTCGAGGGTTCGTCGTCTGCTCTCTTGCGTAGCTGCCAATTGGCACGGCCATTCTTGTCGCGCAGCAGATTGACCTCGCCGCCGGTCAGTCGTACGTGTGGCAAAACGATGTTGTTGGTAAACAGCGACGGCAGGCTGATGCTGAACATCAGCTCACGCAAAGCGGCAAGCGGCTTCTTGCCCGCCCACTCTGCGTTGCCGATTGAAATGTCGGACATGATGATGCGAGGTGGCAGCGCCAGCTCGACGTCGAGATGACCGATCTGCACCGGCCGTCCACTGGATTCGCTTAGGTAGCGTTCCAGTGGCCCGCGAAACCAGTTCCAGTCGAAGATCGCGATGAACAACACAAGTGCGACCGCGAGCGCTCCCACCACCCAAGGCCAACGCCGCTTGCGGGATGTGGCGGGTGCCGCACTGTCGGAAGATTTTTTGGGAGAGGCCACGGCACGAAAAATGCAAGTGCCATGCCCACCTGAGCTAAGAATCGTGCAGCGCCCGGGGCAGCGGCTCAGGTTATTGTCACGAACTACGAATCGAGATCTCTGAATTGAAAACTGAATTGAAGCGCGCACGCGCGTTTACCGACTCTCTATTCGGGATGGTTGCGCGCAACACACTCTACGAGCGGCCAATTCCAGCTCGCCATCGGCTTATCTTCTATGTTGGGCATCTGGAAGCGTTCGACTGGAATCAACTCGCGCGCGGAGTGCTCGGACAGCCATCGTTCGATCCGTCGTTCGACTCGTTGTTTGAGGCAGGCATCGATCCTCCACCCGGCCAAGCTCCGCAGGACACCCCCGCTGACTGGCCTGCTCTGGAAGCCGTGCAAGCGTATGTGACCCGCACTCGGGCCGCGATCGATGAACTCTGGGACACAGTTCCTGCCAACATGCAGCAGATGGTTGTCGAACATCGCTGGATGCATGCGGAAACGATCTCTTACATACTGCATCAACTGGATCCAGGTTTGAAGCGACCAGCGCTTTCCTCAAGCTCTGTGGTGTCCGCTGCCGTCGCACCGTCAGCTCGTTTCATAGAGATCGAGGCGGGCATGACGCAGTTGGGACAGCCGAACGGAGAGTTTGGTTGGGATAACGAATTTCCGGCGCACGTCGAGTCGGTTCCCGCGTTCGAAATCAGCCAGCACAAAGTGACGAATGGCGAGTACCTGCGGTTCGTCGATCAAGGCGGACCAACTCCGCTGTTCTGGCAAATGCGAAATGGCCAATGGCATCTTCGTCGCATGCTGGATGAGGTCCCGCTGCCACTCGACGCACCGGTCTATGCGACGCATCAACAAGCGGATTTGTACGCGCGATGGGCGGGAGCTTCGCTTCCAACCGAAGCTGAATGGCACCGAGCTGCCTATCGGAATGATGAACAGGCGTATCCCTGGGGCAATGCCGCCCCCAACGGCATCCATGGCAACTTCGATTTCGCGTTCTGGGATCCCGTCTCTGTCAATGCGCATCCGGGCGGCGACAGCGGCTATGGGGTCTCGCAAATGATCGGCAACGGATGGGAGTGGACGTCGACCCCGTTCAAAGGGTTCGATGGGTTTAAGGCGAGCTCTTATTACCCGACCTATTCAGCGAACTTCTTCGATGACGAACACTACGTGCTCAAAGGCGGCTCACCAGTGACGTCGCGCAATCTGCTGCGCCGCTCGTTTCGTAACTGGTTTCGCGCGGACTATCCGTACGTCTATTCGACGATCAGGTTGGTGCGCCGTTGATATGCAGCATCATGCGCCTGCCAGCGCGACCGCGAAGCCGCCCGCGTCGTCGGTATATATCGCCACCCACGCATACCCAGCCCGCTTGAGCATCTGACGTAGCGTGTCTGGCGTGTACTTGTAAGAGTTTTCAGTGTGAATGCGTTCGCCCGAAGTGAACGCGCGTTCGGCGCCGGGCCAGCGAACAATCAGATCGCGGCGGGCTTCGACATACATTTCAACACGCGCGCGCTCTGGATTGAAGAACGCGATGTGGCGCCAGTCTGCAACATCGAAGTCACTGCGCAGCAAGGCGTTGACGTTGCGCAACACGTTCAGGTTGAAAGCCGCGGTCACGCCCAGCGGATCGTCGTAGGCAAGATCGAGCAGCGCTTTGTCTTTGACGAGATCTGCCCCGAGCAGCAGATGGCCGTCATCACCACAAGCTTCTCGCGCGCGTTGCAAGAATGCGAACGCTGCGTCGGGTGCGAAGTTGCCGATCGAGGAGCCTGGATAGAACAGAGTGCGCGCACCGTCTGAAACTTCCGCCGGAAGCCGGATCGACTGCGTGAAGTCCTGCGCAATACCGAGCATCGGATGTTGCGGATTGCGCTCGGCCAGCACACTGAGCCGCTCGCGCAGAAAGTCGGCGGCGATATCGATCGCCACGTATTGCGTCGGCGCCAGCCATCCGAACAAGCGCTCGGCTTTTTCGCAGTTGCCCGCGCCCAGATCGATCAGCACGCTGCCGGGTCCGATGCGCGCGGCGATCTCGTGAACGTGCGCATCGACAATCGCACGCTCGGTGCGCATCAACGGATATTCGGGCAGCTCGCAGATCGCCTCGAACAGCCGCGATCCAAGAGAGTCATAAAAATATTTTGGCGGGATAAATGCGCGTCGGCTGCAGCAGCGCTTCGGTCAGCTCAGCGCGCGGATCGATCGTGGTGGCCAACAGATCGATAAATTGCGGAGTCGATCGCGGCGGAGCAAGGACTTCGTCAGGAACCATGATGAACTTTCGCCAGCCGATCAGTACGGATGCGTGGTCGCGTGCAAGCCCGCGGCCTGCAGCGTGCGCAGCACTTCATCGATATGTTCGGGGCCGCGTGTCTGCAGCACAAATTCGAGCTCTGCATTCTGCACCGGCAATGTCGTGAACGCCCGTTGATGCTCGACCTCTTCGATATTCGCTCCCACCTGGCCAATCAGCGTGGCTGCTCGCGCCAATTCGCCCGGTACGTCACGTGTGTGAACCCGAATGCGAGCCAGACGACCAGCACGAACCATGCCGCGCTCGATGATGTCGGCCAGCACCATCGGGTCGATATTGCCGCCGCACAGGATCAGACCGACTTTGCGGCCAGCGAACCGGTCGCGATGCCGCATCATCGCCGCCAGCCCGGTTGCTCCGGCACCTTCGACAACTGTTTTTTCGATTTCGAGCAGCATCACAATCGCCTGCTCGATGTCGCCCTCGGACACCAGCACGATGTCATCGACCAGCTTTTTGACGATCTGCACCGTCAGATCGCCCGGCTGCTTGACCGCAATCCCTTCGGCCAGCGTCGCATTGGCCGATGGCATCTCGATGCCCTTAAACGCCGCATACATCGAAGGGAACTGTTCGGTCTGCACGCCGACAATGTCGATCGAAGGTTTCAGCCGATGAGCGGCGATTGCTATGCCAGAGATCAATCCGCCACCGCCAATCGCAACGCATAGACAGTCAATCTCGGGTTGCTGAGCGAACATCTCGAGTGCGATCGTGCCCTGCCCTGCGATCACGTCAACATCATCGTACGGATGCAGCATCGTTAGCGCGCGCGAGCGCGCGAGGCTCGCCGCTTCGGCCTTTGCATCGTCGAACGTATCGCCGAATAGCACGACTTCCGCACCGAAACCTTTTGTGCGCTCGATCTTGACCATCGGCGAAAAGCGCGGCATCACGATCACCGCGGGAACACCGAGCCGCTGCGCGTGATACGCAACTCCTTGCGCATGATTGCCGGCTGACACCGCAATCACACCCTTGGCGCGCTGCTGCGGTGACAGCAATGACAGCTTGTTCAGTGCACCTCGCTCCTTGAACGACGAGGTGAACTGCAAGTTTTCAAACTTCAGATAAACCTCGGCGCCGGTGATTTGCGACAGCGTCTGCGAATGCAAACACGGCGTGATTTCGACATGACCCGCAATGCGCGCGTGCGCTGCAATGATGTCGTCGAAGGTGACTGTGATGTCGTTCAATGGAAACTGCCTGGAAACTGCCGGCGGGGAGCGAGATTGTAGCGAGCACGCAGCGCATCGCTCCGCGTGTCGTCTCGTAATATCCATGCATGCTGGTCGTCGAAGGCTTGGTCAAGCGGTTCGGTACACGCACGGTGCTCGATGGACTTGGCCTGCACGTTGCGGCCGGCGAGTACGTCGCGATCGTCGGCGAGTCCGGCTCGGGCAAGTCAACGCTGCTCAATCTGATTGCAGGCCTCGAGCAGCCCGACACAGGCAGCGTGACGATTGACGGAGCCGACATCGCCACGATGAACGATGAGCAGCGCACGCTGACACGGCGTGCGAAAGTCGGTTTCGTCTTTCAGTCGTTTCATATCCTTCCCGCATCTGACCGTTGCGCAGAACGTCGAGCTGCCGCTGGTGCTTTTGAACGTGGCGCACGCGGCACGCTCCGAGCGGGTTGCCGAGCTACTGACAGCAGTCGGCCTGGGTGATCGTGGTGTCAGCATGCCGCGCGAGTTATCGGGCGGGGAACTGCAGCGGATCGCCCTGGCACGCGCGCTCGTGCATCGGCCGTCGCTGGTTCTCGCCGACGAGCCGACCGGCAATCTGGATCCGGACACTGCGCAGACAGTCCTCGCGCGTTTGGCCGATGAGATTCGATCGCGCGGCGCAGGCGGGAGTGCTGGTGACGCATTCCGAGGCGGCAGCGTTGTCAGCCGACCGCATCCTGGTACTTGACCACGGCCGTCTGCGGCCGCGAGCGTCTCAAGAAAACGCCGGGCCGCTCCCAAGTTTTGTTGACCCCCTTGGGGGGCCTGCCGCAAAGCGGCAGGATTGGGGGCGCTAACCGATGCTCTGGCTGGCGTGGCATGTGATTGCCGGATACGCGCGACAGCATCGGCTGCGTACGCTGGTGCAGGTCATCGCTATCGCTGTCGGCGTCGCGCTTGGCTACGCCGTGCACCTGATCAACTCGTCAGCACTGAATGAATTCTCGTCCGCGGTGCGGTCCGCGACCGGACAGGCAGACGCTTCGATTACGGGCTCGACCGCGGGATTCGATGAGCAGCTGCTCGAGAAAGTGAACGCGCATCCTTCGGTTGAACTTGCAAGTCCGCGACTCAGCGTCAGCGCAGCAGTTCTCGGTACGGGTGCGGAGACGGCGCCGCTGCTGACGATCGTTGGACTTGATGCGTTTCGCGCAGCCGCGTTGTCGTCGAACCTGCTTCCGGTGCCGGCGCGCGCCGGCTCGAGCACCGATTCGCGGTTCGCGTTGATCGACGATGGAATCTTTCTCTCGCCAGCAGCGTTGCAAAAGTTCAGGCTAGCCGTCGGCGACGTATTGCGCCTGCAGGTCACGGATCGCGTCGTTGCGATCAAGGTCGTCGGGACCGTACCGGGTGCGGCCGCCGAACAATTGATCGGCGTGATGGACCTCGGCTTCGCGCAATGGCGGCTCGATCGGCTCGGAACGCTGACGCGCATCGACTTGAAACTGACGCCGGGTACATCGCCGGCGTCGGTGGCGCAATCGCTCGTCGCTGCCGCCCGGCGTCGCGCTGACAGGCACCGATGCGGAAACGACGCGGGTTTCGAACCTGTCGCGCGCATATCGCGTCAACCTGAACGTGCTTGCACTGGTAGCGCTTTTTACCGGCGCTTTCCTGGTGCTGTCGTTGCAAGCGCAGGCGACGATTGCACGACGCTCGCAGCTGGCATTTCTGCGCGTATGCGGTGTTACCGCGCACGAAGTTCAGTGGCTGCTGATCGGCGAAGCATTGCTGCTGGGCGCGGTCGGCAGTGCGCTTGGCCTGGCACTCGGCGCGGCACTGGCAACGTTGAGCCTGCAGCTGCTGGGTGGCGATCTGGGCAGCGGCTTTTTCTCAGGCACGCAGACCGAAGTCGAATACTCAGCAGCTTCACTTGCCGCTTTTTTCGCGCTCGGGCTGGCAGCATCGATCGCGGGAAGCTGGCTTCCTGCGCGCGATGCCGCACGCACCTCACCCGCGCTCGCGATGAAGGCAGGCGCCGAGGAAGACGCGCATAAGCCGCTGGGCCGCGCATGGCCCGGCATTGCGATGTTTGCGTCTGGCAGCGATGCTGGTGTGGCTTCCGCCGGTCAACGGCATCCCGATATTTGCGTACGGCGCCATCGCGGCGGTGCTGATCGGATCAATCGCGCTGCAGACAAGAATTGCGCGCTCGGTGTTCGAGCCGCTGTCACGCTATCTCGAGCGCTCGCAAGCGTCGCCAACGTTGTTACTCGCCGTGACGCGAATAGCGCAGGCGCCAAGCTTTGCTGCGATCGGCATGGCCGGCATTGTCGCAAGCTTTGCGCTGATGATCGCAATGGCGACAATGGTCGCGAGCTTTCGAGACTCGGTCGATGACTGGCTGACGCGCATTTTGCCGGCACCACTTTATGTGCGGGCGGCGCCGGGTGCGTCGACCGCATTTTTTTCTGCGGCGGATCTGGAGCGCATCCGGTCTCATCCGGCCGTTGAGCGTGTCGACTTCTCGCGCGCGATTCGATTGCAGCTCGATCCGTTGCGCGCTCAGGTGACCTTAACCGTGCGACCGATCGACGCTGCGAATCCCGGTGCCACGTTGCCGCTGACGGGCGCATCGGCTCCATGGAAGGAAGGGATGCCGCCGCCGATCTGGATCAGCGAGCCCATGGTGGACATTTACGGCATGCGCGTCGGTCAGGTCGTGCAATTGCCGCTGGCTGGGCCGCGCGCAGTCTTTCACCGTCGCCGGTGTATGGCGCGATTACGCGCGTCAATTCGGCGCGGTGGCAATGCGTACGTCCGACTACCGATCGCTCACGGGTGATAACACCGTGACAGATGCCGCCGTATGGTTAAAACCCGGCGCCGTTCCGAGCCGCGTGATCGCGGACCTTCGTACGCAGATCGAATCGCCCGCGGTTGAATTCGCCGAAATCGGTGAGATTCGTCAGATCAGCCTGCGCATATTCGATCGCAGCTTTGCCGTGACCTACGTCCTTGAGATTGCGGCGATCGTGATCGGTCTGGTGGGCATTGCGGCGACCTTTTCTTCGCAGGCGATTGCACGAACTCGCGAGTTCGGCATGCTGCGCCATATTGGACTGACACGGCGTCAGATACTGCAGATGCTCGCGTTGGAAGGCGCGCTGCTGACGGCGCTTGCAATTGCCGTGGGTCTGGCGACCGGGCTCGTCGTGTCGCTGGTACTGATCAACGTGATCAACCCGCAGTCTTTCAACTGGACGATGGACTTCAATGCACCGCAGGCACTGATCGCGGTGTTGATGGTGGCACTGATGACGGCAGCAGTCGCCACCGCAGTGCTGGCGGGAAGGCGAGCGGTTTCGATCGATGCCGTGCGCGCGGTGAGCCAGGATTGGTGATGGTGTCGCGCCGGGCAATGTTGCTGGCAGCGGCGGCGCTGGCATCGGGTCGTACGTATGCGGAGGTGCAGTATCCGAGCGTCGTCCCGCGACCGTTGATCTTTCCGCGCGATCACGGCGCGCATCCTGATTATCGAACCGAATGGTGGTACATGACGGGCTGGCTCGACGGTGCACACACCGATCGGTTTTCAGATCACGTTCTTCAGGACACGTACCCCGATCGACGCCGAAAATCCCAGCCCGTTCGCGGCCAAGCAGCTGGTGATCGCGCACGCGGCGATCGCCGATCCCGCACGCGATACGCTGCTTCACGATGAGCGCATTGCACGCACAGGCTTTGGCGCGGCGTCGGCTTCGCAGGAAGATACCGACGTGCTGCTGGACCGATGGCGATTGCAGCGCTTGCCGGAGCGCGGCTCGTATCGTGGCTTGATCACCGCGAGCGGTTTCACCCTGGAGCTCGATGCACAGCCGACGCAGCCGCTGTTGCTGCAGGGTGAAGCCGGCTACTCGCGCAAGGGCCCATTGGCAACGCAAGCCAGTTACTACTATTCGCAGCCCCACTTGTCGGTGCGCGCATCCATCACGCGCAACGGCAAGCGCGAAGAGCGCACGGGCGAAGCGCTGGCTCGATCATGAATGGTCGAGCGCACTACTTGCCGAGCGATGCGGCAGGCTGGGACTGGATCGGGATGAATCTCGACGATGGCAGCGCATTGACGGCATTCTCGATTCGCAGTCAGCGATCCGGCGCCGCGCCGCTATATGCATACGCATCGCTGCGGCCGCGCAGCGGACGGGTGCAGACATTTGCACCACACGAAGTTCGGTTCTCGACGATCACCGAATGGACGTCACCCCGCACGCGCGCGACCTGGCCCATTGCACAGCAAGTACGTATCGGAGATCGAACTTTCACGACACAACCGCTGATGGCAGATCAGGAACTCGATTCGCGCCAAAGCGCCGGTGCGGTCTACTGGGAGGGCGCGAGCCGATTGCTCGAAGACGGCAAGCAAATCGGCCGCGGTTACCTGGAGATGACGGGGTACGTTGCGCCGCTTCGGCTGTGAAGGCGGCTAAGAAAGCGCATCAGGTCCATCGCTTTCGGGCCGCGCCTGCCAAAGCGCTCTCCAAGTTGCGGCTTGCGAGTGCAGCGCCTTGGAGTATTGCGACTTCGGCCATCCCGTCGACATCCTGGGAAACCCAAAAAAAAGCGCTCCGGCATTTCTGCGGGAGCGCGTCGGTACAGCGAGTCGCAACTACTGGTGGCTCTTAATCCAGTTCAGGACATCGACCTGGTCAATACGGTAAGCGAAATCGGTGCCGCGGCAGAGCGCGTTCAGGCCGAAAGACGTCACTGCAACGATCAGGTTGGAGCTCGGCCCGCCAAGGAACACCGGCCCGCCGGAGTCGCCCGAGCAGGTGCCGCCCCGCCCGCTGCCGTTGCCCTGCGTCTGTAAGTTAAAGCCGTCGGTAAGCGAGCTTCTGAGGTTAACCAGCGTGGATTGCGCCATCAGGCGGACGCGAAACGAGATATTCGAGAGCGCGGAATTCTGGTTCACGCTCAGGCTCAGCCCGTATCCGCTGACAGTGAATACCGTGTCCTTTTTGCCGCGCTTCTTATCAAGCCCGTTGAGCTCGCCCGCGTCCGGCAGCTTGCCGTACTCCGGCAGTGAGATCGGCTGGTCGAGAATGACGAGCCCGACGTCTCTGGTGTTCGGAAACCCCGCGAAGTTAGCGAAGCCGTAGTTGTAGAGCTGGCTCGACGTCGCGCACACAACGCCCAGCGTGCCCGGCGCGCAGGTGTTGGGATAGCCGCTGACAGGGTCGACGCCCGTCGCCGGGTCGAAGTTCTTGCCGGCGTCCTGCTGGAAATAGACGCGCGCCGAGGCGGCGCCTTCGGCGGTATCGGCGCAATGTCCGGCCGTCAGGAACGTGGTCGGGTCGATGAGCGCCCCGCTGCAGCGCCACAGGAACTGGCCAGAGGAGTTGTAGAACACCACCAAGCCGACGAACGGGTGCTCGTTGTCGTCCACGTAGTTGCCGGTGATGGCAAACGCCGGCGTTGCAAGTGTGCCGGCCAGGGCGACGAGAATCGCTGCAATTGATTTGCGCATGGGGCTAACCTTTCCAATTCGATTGTTGAAACGCAACTATAGCTACCCGGCCAGTTCCCTCCGCCATGCCTTCGGTTCTGCGCGGTTCCGGCTCCTCTGAGCGCCCGAGGAACACAAGCTCAGTTGAATCTGAAGTCCGTTGACGCAAATCTCCGACGTCGAGAAAGGCGCTAGTACAGAAGGCGAATGTCCGGTAACGGATCAAGCTGAACGGCTGCAATGCGCCGTTCTGTGAAACTGCTTTGGGTCGTTAACGTCGAGTCACAAATCGGCCAATGGCGGACATGGCTTGACACGCGAAACCGCTTAAGAGCGGACGGTCACGTTGCGGCTGTCGCCTCAAGGCACTGTATAGCGTTCGTGTTTAGCCCACTGGTGCCGCAATTTGCTTCGATGGCAACTTGCCGTAAGTGGCCACACGCCATGCGTACTCGAGTGGCCCCCACCGGAATCGTTTTAGCCACAGCATGCTCAGCGGCACCTGCACCATGAAGAAGATCCCAAACGCGAGGGCAAGCTGCATGGCTGGGCCGACCTTGCCCCACCATCCGAACCCCCATCCATAGAACAACGTCGTACAGATCATCGTCTGCATCAAGTAATTCGTGAGCGGCATCTTGCCTGCCGCTGCCATCGGCGCGAACCGCTTTTGCCATGTCGGTAGCTGCGCCAGCCGCACGATCGTCAGCACATAGAAGAGCATCAGGCTTATGCGACTGAGCACGTAAGTGATGCTTCCCAGTATCTTCAGCGGTGACGGTCCCGGAACGCGATCGACCTGAAAGATGATGCCGAAAGTCAGTGCGCAGATGAGCCCGATGCCGAGCAGCCACCACTGCAGCCTGCGGACCCACGGCATCAGTTCGGCAATGCGCCGTTCGAGATGATGCCGACCGATCAGCACGCCGATCAGCATCGTCGTAGCCATCTGGACATAGAAACCCAAGTTCGCCCACAGCGCCCAGACATTGTCGTAGTTGTAGGCGAACTCGCGTACGTGCTCTCGGGCCGCGTCGACGAATGAGCCCTGACCGTACGCGAGGTTATTGGATACCTCGAACGCCTGTGCTTCGGCCACTAGGCGTGCCGTGATTTCTGGTGTCATGACCAGCAGCCTGGCAACCCCTGAAAACGCGGGATAAAGCAGAAGCAGGATGATCATCCCGATGATCATCCGGTCGGTGGCATGACGCAGGACTAGCAGGAGGAGCAAGCCGAGCGCAGCATAGACGTGCAGGACGTCGCCGGTCCAGAACACTATTGCGTGCACGACCCCGAGGGCCAACAGCACGAGCAGGCGGCGCAGGTAGAGCTGCGTCGCGTGACCTGGTGACAGTTCCTGCATGCGGGCAAATTGGATAGTGAAACCAATGCCGAACAACAGGCTGAACATGCTGTTGAACTTGCCCGAGAACAGCATGTCGCGCACGACCTCGGCCGCCCGATCGACGGGAGCGCTCCAAAGGTGCGAGCCATCGGCTTCGACGAAGAACGAATTGGCGAACCCCGGCATGTTCATGATGAGGATGCCGAGGAGCGCAAACCCACGCACGACATCCAACGTGTAAATGCGCTCGGTTGGCGACAGTGGGCCTTCGAGTTGGCGCATGGCGCTCCTATTGCTCGAATGCTGTTCTACGCGCGCTTAGCCAACGATTTGGTCGTCGGTCGGCATGTTGGTAAAGAGGCGGACGCGCTTAAGCGTCCAGCCAGCAGCACGAGGCGAAAGCAATGTAGCAGCAACTGTCTTTGAAACGCCACTCCATCTTTTGCGAATATTGGACAAGAGACGGGTTGCGGCCAGAAGCCGACGTTGCCAGGCGCACAGTGATGCGCTAGAAAGCGGACGGGAAATTTGTTGCCGGTGCGACAAGTGATGAATTGGAGAATGGCATGCGCACGTCGATTCGCGACTACTTCGAAAGCAAGATCGGCGCGCCGCCGGCCACGTTGGCGTCGAACCGCCCCAACCGCAGCGCGGAACTGGCGGCAGCTGCGCTGCTGCTAGAAGTGATTCGCAGCGACGCAAGCATCGATACGGTCGAACAGCAGGCGGTATTGCGCTTGGTCCGCGGACACTTCCACCTTGACGAGGAGGAATCGGAATCGCTGCTGCAGCTTGCCGCGCAAGAGGTCAGCCAAGCAGTTGACTACTACCAATTTGCGTCGCTTATCAACCAGCACTTCGACCGGTCACAGAAGCAGCAAGTGATCGACATGATGTGGCAGGCCGCGTATGCCGACGGCGAGTTGGTCGCCGGTGAGAGTCAAGTGCTGCAGCGGGTCGCGGAGCTGCTGCAGATTGCGCCTGATGACTACGTCGCAGCCAAGGTGCGTGCAAGCGACGCTGTCGCCGATGCCTGGCGCACAAAGGAGTAAGGCCCGCTAAGCAGATGTTCCACGCCCTCGACTTGTGTGGATATGACCCGGCCGCTCTGCCTAACTAGTGGTCAGCACGTCGAGCACCGTTCGTCGCAGGCCAGTGTCTGCAGTCTGCCGGCATGCTGTCGTGGAGTCCTGACGACAAGACCTAGTGTCAAGACCATTCCGTTCCAGCATTAATCTCCGCGTTAACTTGTTGCCCATGTTGTGGGCACTTTTGCATAGTCAGAGTCGGAGTGAAACAGGGTGCCTCTTGGTCGAGCCAACTGGCCATTTGCTGAAGCTCGTTAATGCCAAACCACTGCTCTGCGTCGCTCTTGTTGTAGCCGCCGCCAAGCCAGACGCGTACACCGCTGTCCCACTCTGTTACACGAACTCAGAAACACAATGTCCTGAAGCAACGTAACGCGGCCTCGCGCGATATGCAATCAGCGCGTGGTAGCACTTTCGTGCGCTCAAAGTGAGAGGTACGTGCGCACCACAACAACTCCCACCCGCCCTACATTGTTCAGATCGCGCTTGACCTACGTAACGAAGCTGACAACACGTGATATCGGCTGTCTGAGTCGAACACGCGACAAATTTTGTCACCAGTGCATGCACCACGATTGAGCGCGATGAATCGCGTGGCGCCCGACCAATGGTTGTTTTTTTCACTGCCTTGGCACTTATTGTGATTGTCAATTTCATGTCGCATGAGCATCATGACGATCAGAATGACGGGAGGATGAAAATGATTTTCAAACAAACTGAGAAGGCCGAATTGCAGGATTGGATCACACCGCCACAAGTGGAAATCGTTAAAGTTGCTCTGCCGGCCGAGCGTTTGGAATGGTTGGCGCAGCGTGCCAAAGAGCTGAAAGAATCAATGGGTTCGCGCTACTTGTGTCACGAGAAGAATCGTGTACGACGGCTCGATGGCCGTTCCTACCGGCCTCACGAAGTTGCCAGCGCCAATGTCATGCATATGCAACGGGCAGCGTGAGCGGCAAATATCGGTTCAATGCGTGCGTGCGTTGGTCATTATGTCGACGCAGGCACGCATCCAACAACTAACTTAGCGTTGCCGCAATTGGCGGTGTCGTCGGCGCGGTAATTCACAAACGGCGTCGAGGATAGCGATGGCCACCCGCGAATCGCCGACGGCAATGTTTCAGCGGACACTTGGAATGGAACCGCGAATTGCGGACGCCCTCATTGCTGCTGGCATCGAAACTCTTGAAGAGCTCGCATACGTTCCAATCAACGAACTTCTGTCAATCGAAGCGTTGAAAGACTCCGAGGCGCAGTACTTTCGCCAGCGAGCGCGGGAATACCTGCTGCGGGATGTGCTTGACTCGGACGGTGATGGCGACGCAATAGGTGCCTAAAGTGAAACGCGTCTTCCAGTTCCTGACGGCGTATGTTCTTGCCTCCCTTGTGCTCGGCGGCATCCTTGTTTAGCAGTCTTACCCTTCGGCACCGGAATCGCTCTGATCGCTGCTTGTTTTGATCAATGCCGTCGGTTTCGGACTGATCCTTTGGCTGGGTGGCCGACACTCTGAGGCATGGCTGAAACACGCTTTCTCACCGGACAGGGACCGGCTCCGCCCAGCAACGTGCGAATCGGGGGTATTCGCACGCCACCGGACAGAACGCGGCTTTCATCTTGCTTCAACTCACCCTGACCCGAAGTACGTGGTGGCAGCAGCGACCGCGGCGCGTACCACGGCTGCGAATACCGGGACCGTCCCTGCATTCACCACCACTGCACCGACACCCACCGTTGACACCACGAACATCGCAACAACTACACAGGCGTAGAAGAAGTCATTCTTCGTTGTGAATGGATCCTTGCGTTTCATACATCACCTCATAGCGTTAAGACTGCACAAACAAAAAGCCCGGAGGCGTTCACGCGATCCGGGCTTTGGGTGAGCAGCTTGTTAGCTACACGCCTGATCCTCCGCCCGGATCACTACTCAGCACGACAAAGCCGGACCGCACTTCGCCCGTGCCAGACGCCATCACGCTGTGCGCCACGAAAATGCGGCGGCACAAAGCCATTTCCGCGAGCAGTTCTCGCGAAAGCGGTTGCGTGTAGCGGCTGTTGAACATCTCAAGACCCTTTCACACTGGCACCATTGCCAGCGCATGCAAATCGTATCGAGCGTGCTGAAGTCGGTAAAGAATTTCCTGCGTGAATATTCTGCGTTGAGACTTTGAAGCAACAGTTGTCAGATTTTTGGATGACCTAAGTGCCATTCACGGCATCGACGATCGGGTGCTCGGCAACGATCCCAAGTGCGCCGGTGTCAGTGGTCGCGCACCCGGCCAGGCGAGCAACGCACAGCCCGATCAGCAGTGCGGAAACTGCGAAGCGTTTTGCGCGTGCGGCTGCGGGAGCTTTTGGAACTGGTCTAACTGGAAATCTTGACTTGGTATTCATGGTGTTTCTCTAGTCATTCGGCTCGTAAGGCAACGGTTGCAATTGAACCGAGAATGACGCCGCACGTCTGTCGAATTTGCCGCTTTGCAAAGCCGCTTTTCGCGGCACTTATGCGTGCGCCTTGCTAACAGGCGTCGTGTCAATCGCTAAAATTTCCAGATGGACAAGCTTCATAATTCCTCGCTTGTTGAACTAACCGAGTCTTACGGCAGGAGAGAAGCGTCAAGCAGCAAATTTGGGAATGCAGGGAAGCTGCCCTGTCGCCGACCGACGCAGCGCGACTTATCAGTATTCGGCCAGGACCCGCGACGTGCGCGTGTCCATCGATTCGCTTTGAAGCGGACATTAAGCGGATCCATAATATTGACTTGCGATCGTGGAGAAGGCGATGTCAACGAGCGGAAAAGTGACCGTCGAGCGCGACGGTAGGACCTATGCGGCCACGTACACCGTGAAAGGCGACATGGTCCATGTGAAGACACATACAGAGACGCGATCGGTTGCGCTGAGCGGTAACAGCCCCGAGGACATCGCCCGACGCGAGCTCAAAGAGATTGTTGAGGCCGGCCGCCCGCACTGATCGGGCCCCGCGGATCGCAGCATGGCGAGTGGATCGCTGCGCAGCGGTCGGTGCCATGTTTGCGCTTGCTTTGCGGATGCCTTGGCGAATTAACTACCACCACCCAAGCCTGCAGGAGTCGGCCAACTGCTGACCTAAGCGAGCTCAGACAAATCGCTCAAAAGCAGACAAATGATCGCCAATGGGTTTCACAAATTACTTGGTGTGCCGTACCCGAATGCAAGGCGGAGCAATAGGTGCTCTCACACTCTGGGCGACAGCTCGAACAGTTACAGCGTTTCTAACCATGCTGCTCGCCGGCTGTGCAACTGCGCCGCCTGCGCCACTTTCGGTTGATGCGCTTGCTGACGCAATATCACGCCGCCCGGTCGTTCTTCTTGGCGAAGTGCATGACAACGCTACGCAACACGCCGTGCGGGCCGAGGCCTTGCGACGATTGCTTGCCAGCGGTGCGCGACCGGCGCTGGCATTCGAACAATTCGATCGCGAGCGTCAACAGGATCTAGATGATGCGCGGATCGAAGCCCTGTCGCCGGGTACCGGGCGAGTAGACCATCTGATCGCGCGAGCCGGAGCCAGCGGTTGGAGCTGGAACTTTTATCGGCCTTACTTGCAACTCGCGATCGACTACGGCCTGCCGATCGTCGCGGCAAATCTGTCCCGCTCTAATGCAATGCGCGTCGCCCAGCAGGGTTTCGGTGCTGTGTTCGACGTTCACCAGCAGGCAGACCAACCGCTCGAGCAACTGCCTAGTTGGTTTGTAGCGGAGCATCAGCGCGCGGTCGACATCGGCCACTGCAAGCTAATACCCAACTCAATGCTGCCTGCACTGGCGCGCGCCCAGATCGCGCGCGATCTGACGCTGGCACAAGCCATCCGGCCATACACAGGGCGCGGCGTCGTGCTGCTATCCGGCAATGGTCATGTGCGCAACGACATCGGAGTGCCTTACTTTCTGACGGCGGCAGAGCGGGCGCGTACGGTAACGATCGGATTACTCGAATCGGACGACATAGATGCCGGCACAATCGCGATGCACTTCGACGTGTTCATGCTGACACCAGCGCAGCCTCGCGCTGATCCGTGCGATGTGTTGCGAAAACGGCTGCCGCGTGAAGCACCTTCGAGTTAGTCGCAAAGCGTCAGAGGTTAGGCTGCCTTCGGCCAATGGCGGACATGGCTTGACACGTAACGGCTAAGAGCGGACGGTCACGTTGCGGCTGTCGCCTCAAGGTACTGTAGCGTTCCTGTTTAGCCCACTGGGGCCGCAATTTGCTTCGATGGCAACTTGCCGTAAGTGGCCACACGCCATGCGTACTCGAGTGGCCCCCACCGGAATTGTTTTAGCCACAGCATGCTCAGTGGCACCTGCACCATGAAGAAGATCCCAAACGCGAGGGCAAGCTGCATGGCTGGGCCGACCTTGCCCCACCATCCGAACCCCCACCATAGAACAACGTCGTACAGATCATCGTCTGCATCAAGTAATTCGTGAGCGGCATCTTGCCTGCCGCTGCCATCGGCGCGAACCGCTTTTGCCATGTCGGTAGCTGCGCCAGCCGCACAATCGTTAGCACATAGAAGAGCATCAGGCTTATGCGACTGAGCACGTAAGTGATGCTTCCCAGTATCTTCAGCGGTGACGGTCCTGGAACGCGATCGACCTGAAAGATGATGCCGAAAGTCAGTGCGCAGATGAGCCCGATGCCGAGCAGCCACCACTGCAGCCTGCGGACCCACGGCATCAGTTCCGGAATGCGCCGTTCGAGGTGATGCCGACCGATCAGGACGCCGATGAGCATCGTGGTGGCCATCTGGACATAGAAACCCAGGTTCGCCCACAGCGCCCAGCCATTGTCGTAGTTGTAGGCGAACTCGCGTACGTGCTCTCGGGCCGCGTCGACGAATGAGCCCTGACCATACGCGAGGTTATTGGATACCTCGAACGCCTGTGCTTCGGCCACTAGGCGTGCCGTGATTTCTGGTGTCATGACCAGCAGCCTGGCAACCCCTGAAAACGCGGGATAAAGCAAAAGCAGGATGATCAGCCCGATGATCATCCGATCGGTGGCGTGCCGCAGCGACTAGCAGGAGGAGCAGTCCGAGCGCGGCATAGACGTGCAGGACGTCGCCGGGCCAGAACATCATTGCGTGCACGACCCCGAGGGCCAACAGCACGAGCAGGCGGCGCAGGTAGAGCTGCGTCGCGTGACCTGGTGACAGTTCCTGCATGCGGGCAAACTGGATAGTGAAACCAATGCCGAACAACAGGCTGAACATGCTGTTGAACTTGCCGGAGAACAGCATGTCGCGCACGACCTCGGCCGCCCGATCGACGGGAGCGCTCCAAAGGTGCGAGCCATCGGCTTCGACGAAGAACGAATTGGCGAACCCGGGCATGTTCATGATGAGGATGCCGAGCAGCGCAAACCCACGCACGACATCCAACGTGTAAATGCGCTCGGTTGGCGACAGTGGGCCTTCGAGTTGTCGCATGGCGCTCCTATTGCTCGAATGCTGTTCTACGCGCGCTTAGCCAACGATTTGGTCGTCGGTCGGCATGTTGGTAAAGAGGCGGACACGCTTAAGCGTCCAGCCAGCAGCACGAGGCGAAAGCAATGTAGCAGCAACTGTCTTTGAAACGCCACGCCATCTTTGGCGAATATTGGACAAGAGACGGGTTGTGAAGTTACCCACGAACAGTGGACAGTCCGATCAGGCGGTTGTTGATTCCTCGAAGACCAGCGGAGCCACGTAGTTGATGGTGGAGTGGCGTCGCTGGCGGTTGTAGAAAACTTCCATGTAATCGAACAGGCTGGCTCGCGCTTCGTCGCTAGTCTTGTAGTCGCAGTGCATTACGAGCTCCGTTTTCAGCGAGTGGAAGAAGCTTTCCATCGGCGCGTTGTCCCAGCAATTCGCCCTTGCGGCTCATGCTCTGGCGGATCCCGTGTTTGCGAATGAGATCGCGATAATCGAGGTCGCATAGGTTGAGCCTCGATCCGAGTGCACGATGTGCGGCTAACGCTCGCGTCGGGAAATGGCCATAGCGAGCGCATCGGTTGCCAGCTGGCCGCCCAGCGTGTGGCTCATGGCCCAGCCCACAATCGCCCGTGAGTACACATCCAGACACGGCCGCCAGGTACAGCCAGCCTTCGCGCGTCGGGATGTAGGTCACGTCGCTGAGCCAGCAAGCATTCGGGCCGCTTGGCTTTGAAGCACCGTTTAACCAAGTTCGGCGAGACGTCCTTGGTATTGCGCGAATCGGTCGTCAATCGGAAGCGCCTGGATCGCTCTTGGCACGATCTGCTCTCGGCGCATCAGCTTGGCCACCGTGTTGCGACAGCAGGCCACTCCCAGAACCGAGAGCTCCGCATGCACCCGCGGCGCGCCATAGGTCTGGCGGCTGGTCCTGGTGCACTTCCCGGATCTTGGTGGCCAAAGCACGATTGCCGAACCATCCCGAGCGCTGGGCGGCCGGCTCCGGGCTGCGTAGTACCCGCTGGGCTGACACGCTGCAAGCGCCCTGCAAAGCTTGCGCACGGCATGGCTGCACTGCGCTGCGCGTTCGATAAAGGCGTACTTCATCGCGACGCCTTCGCGAAGTAGATGGCCGCTTTTTTTAAAATGTCGTTCTCCTCCCGCAGCCTTGCGTTCTCACGCCGCAGCTTCCCGAGATCTTGCTCGGCAGTGGCGAATTGTTGCCTGGGAACGCCGTTGCGCTTTTCTTCCTCGAAGTCCAAGCGCCATTGACGCAGCTGGTTCACCCGGACGCCCAATTCCCGCGCAACCTTGGCCTTGGTCTTATCACCAAAGCCGGCGAGCCGTACCGCCTCAAGCTTGAATTCCCGCGTGTGGTGTCTGCGTTCCTCGTCGTTCCATGACACAGCCCTCCCAGAGCCATTGTGCCTGATCCGGAACTGTCCACGAAACGTGGGTAGCATCAGTTGCGGCCAGTACCGGCCACTCTTCGTAAGAGAGTAGTCGGCGCAAAAGCTGCCATTGGCGCAAGCCTGTAGTGGTCGATACTAGACATTGCTCGCCTTGCAGCCACATGAGATGCTGCAAGCACTGTGGCTAAGGGAATCTCGGCATGAACCTGTCCGCCCGTCTCTATGTCGTCGGGATCATCGCTGCTCTTACCGGCTGCGCCTCGCAGGACCCCGCCACCCTGTCCAAGCTTGCAGAGAATCCGGCCACTTCCGGTATGCCGCGGACGCTCGCTGCCGATGCGCCGAGCACCACGGCGCTCGGCAACACGTTCGTTGCACCTTCCGGTTGGTCGGTCTCGATCCGCGGGAATGCAACGCTCTTGGAGGTTCCGGAGAAGGGATCCTTCATCACAATCATCGACATCCCCGGAGGCGGTGCCGACGCCGCTGTTGCAGCTGCCTGGGTCGCCTATAAGCCCGATGCGAAGTGGCCTCTCAAGGTCGTCACACCTGTCGCCCCACGCGACAATTGGACCGACCGCAGATCCTTCAGCTACCAGACCTCACCCGAGGAACATCGTGACGTGTTCGCGGATGTCCGGCGCGCCAACAACGTCTGGACCGTTGTCATCCACGACATGAGCGCTGACGTGGGGCAGAAGCGGCGCGCGCAGGTCAATCTGATCTTCGGCAAGCTTCTACCAAAGGGCTATCAGCGCGAGACCTTCGCGGGCAAGCGCGCCCACCCGCTCGACAACGCACGAATCGCCGAGTTGACGCGGTTCGTGCAGACATCGATGAAGCTGACTCAGGTGCCTGGTGTATCTGTCGGCCTCTATCAGGACGGAAAGGTTGTCTTCGCCGGGGGTTTCGGCGTGCGTGAGATGGGTAAATCCGATTCCGTCGATGCCGATACGCGCTACATGGTCGCCTCCAACACCAAGGCCATGGCGACGCTGATGCTTGCCAAGTTGGTCGACCAGGGACGCATCAAGTGGGACTCGCCGGCAGCTTCCGTTTTGCCATCCTTCAAGCTGGGCGACGCGAGCACTACGAGCAAAGTGCTGGTGAAGCACCTCATTTGCGCCTGCACAGGAATGCCCCGCCAGGACCTTGAGTGGCTGTTGGAGTTCAAAGACATGACGCCGGACAGCGCGATGCGGCTGCTGGGCACGATGCAGCCAACGAGTGGCTTCGGAGAGCTCTTTCAATACTCAAACCCGATGGCTGCCGCGGCCGGATTCATTGGCGGTCACGTTGCTTACCCCGGGGTGGAATTCGGGACGGCCTACGACCAAGCGATGCAGACTCTCGTATTCGATCCCTTGGGCATGCAAAGCACGACTCACGACTTCGGGATCGCGCAGCGCGGCAATGCCGCTAAGCCCCACGCCCCGGACATTGACGGGAAGATGACGTTTGCCGAAGAGCGAACCAATCTTTCCATCGTCCCGGTACGGCCCGCAGGTGGAGCATGGAGTACGGTCAACGACATGCTCAGGTACATCGCCATGGAATTGGCCGAAGGGATGCTGCCACCGTCCGGGACACGGTACATCTCGCGTGAAGCACTACTCGCACGCCGCGAACCGCAGACCGTTGTAGGAACGGACGTCACATACGGGATGGGCCTGCAGGTCAACAAGGTCTACGGGACGACCGTCGTTCACCATGGGGGCGACATGATCGGGTTCCACAGCGACATGATGTGGCTGCCGGAGCATGGTGTCGGTGCGGTCATCCTGACCAACGGCGATCCCGGCTGGCTGATTCGGACCAACTTCCGTCGCAAGTTGCTGGAGGTGCTCTTCGACGGACGATCGGAAGCCGACGAAGCCATGGTCAAGCAGACGAAGTCTTACTTCGATGAGCTCGCGGCAGAACGGCGACTATTGGCAGTGCCGCCCGATCCTGCGGTGATCCGCGACCTCGCTTTGCGCTACACGAACGCTGCAGTTGGCGACATCATCGTCACCAAGTCGGAGTCGGTGCTTCAGTTCGATTTCGGTGAATGGTCGACCCCTATGGCGACGCGTAACAATCCAGATGGCACGAAGTCGGTGATCACGACTGTGCCAGGTTTCGCCGGACTGGAGTTTTTGGTCAGCCGCAAGGACGGCAAGCGAACACTGACACTGCGCGATGCGCAGCACACTTACCTCCTTGTTGAGAGGGAATGACCGCGACCGGCCAATTGCGGACACGGCAGATACATGGGTAGATTTCTTCTGTGGGATGAAATGTGGAGATGATGAAGCTCCTCGCTATTGGCTGCTTGGCCGCCCTTATCTCAATGCCAGTCCCCAGCGCGGCACAGGACGCTGATGCAAGGGCCGCCCTTCGCTCATTGCCGAGCGAAGAATCGCCGTCGCTCGTATTGACGCCGCAGGGTGCTGAGCGTCTGGCCCCAGCACCACGCATCCACACTCAGGTTTTGCTGAGATCTGAGCTCGAAACTCCGACGTGGTCTCGCTCGCAATCACGTGCGCTGCTTTGGGCCACCACGATTGCTTGTGTCGCGATGGGAACAAGCTGCGCGCCGATGCCGCCGGCGGCGACACCAATCACCCCGCCTGGCAGGGAGTCCTGGCAGCGTGTCGGTTGTAAGGCTCCGGACAGTTGCGGGTGGTTATGGACATCTCCGATCCCAGGGGTGTCCATCACAGCGCAGCAGTAGCTGCTGGCGGTGCGACGCCGCGACGGGCAAGCTCGTTGCGGCCCGCCCCGCAGGATGTGACGGTGCACCGCCCGCCTTCTGGTATGGGTCGAGAGCCGACACCGTCGACTTACGAGTAGCCGGCTGACGCAGATATTTCCAGCGTCGCCAATTTATCTGCAAAAGCAGCCACATTTGCGACATGCATCGCGCCCTGTACGCTGCTTGCCGGACAAGGAGCACTAAAGTAACGACCGGTGTTTGAGTCGATTGCAATTAGGGGATGAAACCATGGACAACGCGGCTATCACGCCTGGCCAGACCTTCAACGTCAGTCATTTGAATGAGGCCGACTTCAACGCCGGAGGGTTGCGAGGCTATTCGCTCTATAGAGATCTGGGCGTTGCAGCGGCCACCAAGGGTCTCGCCACCGCGCATGTGATTCGCATGGTCGCGCCCTTTACCGAACAGTTGAGCGAGCGCCACCATCACAACATAGAGTTCCAGCTTGTTTATGTTTTAAAAGGTTGGTTCAAGAGTGAGTTTGAGGGGCACGGCGCGCATGTCATGAAGGAAGGTTCGTGCTGGATACAGCCGCCCGGAATCCGGCACACCGTCCTCGGCTGGTCGGACGATTGCGAACTACTCGAGGTCATTCTTCCAGCGGAGCACGAAACAGTGACCGACGCCGGTGCCTGAGTTCGACCGCAGTAGCACCGCAACGGCGGAGAAGGTTCGAAAGCTTTCGTCGCCGTGGCGTCATTCGCTGAGTCGACGCATCGTCAAACGCTGCAATGGGCCGGCGTCGCCGCCGTAGTATCTGCGACACATGATCGCCATCTCCCATTAGAACGTCGCGCCGATTCGTCGTGACGCCTGCCTCCATTCCAATCGAAAGCACACCGTCTGCGCGCACGTTGCGCCCGCTCGCGGCGCTCGTGCCGTTTATCGCGCCATACAAGAAGCAGATTGCACTGGCGCTGCTATTTCTAATACTTGCAGCGGCCGCGACGCTGGCGCTGCCGGCTGCAATCAAGAGCGTCGTCGACAACGGTTTTGCGATCGATACCAGCGACCCGGCCGCAAGGCTCGCGGCTGTGCGAAACCAATTTCTGCTGTTCATCCCGCTGGCGCTTGCGATCGCAGTGTTCACTGCGGCGCGCTATTTCATGATGTCTTGGCTGGGCGAGCGCGTCACGGCCGATCTTCGCTCCGCTGTTTATTCGCACGTACTGCAGCAAAGCCCGCAGTTTTTTGAAACGCTGAAGACCGGGGAGGTGCTTTCCCGCCTGACGACCGATACGACCGTCATTCAGACTGCCGTTGGCTCGAGCGTTTCGATGGGCTTGCGCAATGCGGTGCTGTTTGTCGGTGGCTTGACGATGCTGATCGTCACAAGCCCGCGCCTGATGCTGATCGTGCTCGCAGTAATCGGTCTGGTGGTGGCGCCGGCCGTCTACTTCGGCCGGCGGGTGCGCAAGCTGTCGCGCGCGAGCCAGGACCGCATCGCCGACTCGAGCGCGATCGCCGGTGAAATATTGAACGCGATCCCAGTAGTGCAGAGCTTTACTCAGCAGTCGTTCGAAGGCCACCGCTTCGGCGCCGCCAACGAACATGCATTTGATACTTCGATTCGACGCACGCGTGCGCGATCGCTGCTCACGGCGTTCGTGATCATCGGTGTGTTCGCATCCCTGCTTTACGGCGTGTATTCGGGCGCGCAGTCGGTGATCGCCGGCCGCATTTCGCTCGGCGAACTGTCCGAGTCGGTGCTGTACGTGATGCTGGTCGCTTCGAGCGTGGCGGTGCTCGCCGAGGTGTGGGGTGATGTCGTGCGCGCCGCTGGCGCGACGGAGCGGCTGGTTGAGCTGCTGCAAACGCGCTCGGACATCATTGACCCGGCGCAGCCGCGCTCGCTTCCGCGCGCCAGCGGTGGCATGAGTGTCGAGTTCGACCAGGTCACGTTTCGTTATCCGTCCCGTCCCGCTCATTCCGTGCTGGATGGTCTTTCGCTGTCGATCGAGCGCGGAGAAACCGTGGCGTTGGTCGGCCCGTCCGGTGCCGGCAAGACCACCATCTTTCAGCTTTTACTTCGCTTCTATGACGCCACCGCAGGTGCGATCCGGCTTGACGGCGTCGCCGTGAACGAAGCACGGCTCGATGACGTGCGTGCGCGCATCGCACTGGTGCCGCAGGATGCGGTCATCTTCTCCGCCGACGCAATGGAAAACATTCGTTACGGGAGGCCTACGGCGACCGACGACGAAGTGATTGCCGCCGCACGTTCCGCCTTTGCCGATGACTTCATTCGCGCCCTGCCCGACGGCTATCGCAGCTTTCTCGGCGAACGCGGCGTGCGGTTATCGGGCGGCCAGCGCCAGCGCATCTCGATTGCGCGCGCGATGCTGAAGAACGCGCCGCTGCTGCTGCTCGATGAAGCGACCAGCGCGCTCGATGCCGAAAGCGAGCAGATCGTGCAGCGTGCGCTGCAGGCGGCAATGTCAGGCCGCACGACAGTGGTGATCGCGCACCGGCTGGCGACGGTGCAGCGCGCCGACCGCATCGTCGTGCTCGATCACGGCCGCATCGTCGAGATCGGACGCCACGATGAGCTCGTTGCGTCCGATGGCTTGTATGCGCGGCTCGCGGCGCTGCAATTTGCGGCTTAGTTGCAATTGCGCGCATCAGTAGAATTGTCCGATGCACCAATACGAAGATTTCATGCGCCACGTGTTCGAGCGCGGCACATTGAAGACCGATCGCACCGGTACGGGTACACGTTCGTTGTTCGGCTATCAGATGCGGTTCGATCTGCAACAGGGATTTCCGCTGATCACCACCAAGAAGCTGCATCTGCGATCGATCATCATCGAGCTGCTTTGGTTTCTGCAGGGATCGAGCAATGTGCAGTATCTGCGCGATAACAGCGTCTCGATCTGGGACGAGTGGGCTGATGAACACGGCGAGCTCGGGCCGGTTTATGGCGTGCAATGGCGCTCGTGGCCGACGGCCGATGGCGAGACGATCGATCAGATCTCGCAGGTGCTGACCGAGATCAAACAGAATCCGGACTCGCGACGGCTGATCGTTTCGGCCTGGAACGTCGGCGATATCCCGAAGATGGCGCTGCCTCCCTGCCACCTTCTGTTTCAGTTCTATGTTGCGCAGGGAAAACTGTCGTGCCAGCTGTACCAGCGCAGCTGCGACATCTTCCTCGGCGTGCCGTTTAACATCGCCAGCTATGCGTTGCTGACGCACATGGTCGCGCAGCAATGCGACCTGGACGTCGGAGACTTTGTCTGGACCGGCGGCGACTGCCACATTTACAGCAATCACTTCGATCAGGTGCGCGAGCAGTTATCGCGCACTCCTCGACCGTACCCGAGGCTTGTCATCAAGCGCAGACCGCAGTCCCTGTTCGATTATCGGTACGAGGACTTCGAGATCGAGGCCTACGACCCACACCCTCACATTAAGGCCGCGGTCGCAGTGTGACGTCTCCAGTCATCACGCTGATCGCGGCGCGCGCGCGCAATGGCGTGATCGGCCGCAACAATCAAATGCCCTGGAAGATCCCCGGCGAACAGGCGTACTTCAAGCGCATGACGATGGGCAGCCCGATCGTGATGGGCCGCAAGACCTGGGAGTCACTGGGGCGGCCGTTGCCTGGCCGGCGCAACATCGTCGTCACCCGTAACCCCGCCTATACCGCGACAGGTGCCGACGTTGTCGACAGTCTGGACGACGCCTTGCGGTTGGCAGGTGGCAGTGAGCAGGTTTTCGTCATCGGGGGCGCGCAGTTATACGCAGCAGCAATGCCACGCGCGAGCCGTGTGTTGCTCACCGAGATCGATGCCGATTTTGATGGCGACACGTTCATGCCTGCGCTCGACCGAAACAAATGGCGCGAGACAAGCCGTGAGGTTCACCCGCCGACAACCGAGCAACCATTTTCGTATTCGTACGTCGTCTACGAGCGCTAGCAGGCCGCGCGTATGCCGGAGGGTCCTTCGATTGTCATTCTGCGCGAGCAAGTCGCTCCGTTTACGGGCCGGATAGTCCGACACGTTGAAGGCAACAGCAAACTCGACTTGCAACGGATGCGCGGTCAGCGCGTCACTGCGTTTCAAAGCTGGGGCAAACACTTTCTGATTCGGTTTCCGCGCTTTGCGATGCGCGTGCATTTCATGCTGTTTGGAAGCTATCGCATCAACGAACGCAAGGAAACCGTGCCGCGGATGAGCCTTGCGTTTGCAAAAGGCGAATTGAATTTCTATGCGTGCTCGCTGAAGTACATCGAAGGCGATCTGGATCAAGCGTACGACTGGCAAGCCGACGTGATGAGCGACTCGTGGAATCCACGCGCCGCGCGTCGAAAACTCAAACTGCAACCGACAATGCTGGCTTGCGACGCGCTGCTCGATCAATCGATCTTTGCGGGCGTAGGCAACATCATCAAAAACGAAGTGCTGTTTCGAATTGGCGTCCATCCGGAAAGCCAGATCGGAGCGTTGCCGCCACGCAAGCTCGGCGAGCTGATCAAGCAGGCACGCGAATACAGCTTCGATTTCTACCGCTGGAAGAAAGCCTTCGTCCTGAAAAGGCACTGGCTGGCGCATGCAAGGAAGATCTGTCCGCGCTGCGACATTCCGCTGCAGTTTCGGAAGCATCTGGGAAGAAGTCAGCGGCGCAGCTTCTTCTGCAATCGATGTCAGGTGCTGTATCGCCCTTGACAGTACCGGGTCGGCGCGCTTATAAACCAAACGTTCGTTTGGTTTAGTTATGTTCCGCCACATGCGATGACAGCTGCCGCATTACGCCCTTCTCGTTCCGATAATCGCTTGTCGAGCTTGCTCGACGCGGCCGCGCGGTTGTTCGCGGACAAGGGCTATGTCGCGACGTCCATGCGAGATATCGCGCACGAATGCGGGATGTTGCCCGGCTCTCTCTACTACCACTTTGCAGCGAAGGAAGACCTGCTGGTTGCCGTTTACGAGCGCGGCGTGCAAGAGCTGCTTACAAACGTGCGCGTTGCGATCGCGAAGGAGTCTGAGCCGTGGGCACGGCTGCAGGCGGCGTGTACTGCCCATCTGCAGACCGTGCTTCGGCACAGTGACTACGCACAGGTGTTGATCCGCGTGCTTCCTAATGACGTGGCACCGGCTGCGATGCGCCTGGCCGAGTTGCGCGACGAGTACGAAAAGCAGTTTTCGGCACTCGTCGGCGCCCTGCCGCTGGCCAACGGCGCCGATCGCAAGGCGCTGCGACTGATGCTGATCGGCGCACTCAACTGGTCGCGTTTCTGGTTCAGCTCGCCAGGCCGCGATACGCCGCGCTCTTTGGCGCGCAAGTTCGTTGGATTTATCAAAGAGGCGCAAGGTGTCTGACTCCGCTTCGACGTCTTCTTCGTACCCGCCGAAAGTCATCGTCACGAAGATAGGATTCGATGGTCACGATCGCGGGAGCCGGTTGGTCGCAACTTTTCTGCGCGACGCCGGAATGGAAGTGATCTACACGCCGCCGTGGCAGGAAGTGTCGACGGTGGTCAAGCTTGCAATCGAGGAGGACGCAGAAGTGATCGGCATCTCGTCTCTTGCAACCGATCACCTGTTGGTGCCGCGCCTGATGACGGCGCTGCGCGAAGCGGGCGTCAACGACGTTCAGGTCATCGTCGGCGGCATCGTGCCGGCAAGTGACGAAAAACTGCTACTCGATGCCGGTGTTGCGCGCGTGTTTCACCCGGGCACGTCGCTGGACCAGATTGCCGATGAGGTTCGAGCACTTTCAGCGCGTGCTCGCGCAATGCGACGCAGTGAGTTGCAATGAAGGAAATGCGATGAACAAACCCGACCAGGCACGCTTGTTCGAATCCGAGCTGCAGCAGGCGGAACGCCGGTGGAAGCACGCCTATGAGGCAACCGCAGAGGCGAAGCAGTCGGTCAACCGCTCCGGCATTGAAATCAAGCCGCTGTACACACCGCTCGATCGGTCAGGTGAAAACTTTTTCGATGCAATCGGATTTCCCGGCGAGTATCCGAACACGCGCGGCATTTACGCATCGATGCATCGCGGTCGCAGCTGGACACAGCGCCAACTGATTGGCTGGGGAACGCCCGCCGACTACAACCAGCGACTCAAGGAAATTCTTGCGCACGGTGCAACTGCGCTGTCGCTGATTCCGTGCAACTCGGTCTATCGAGGCTACGACGCCGACGAGGTGCCGCCCGAGCTACTGGGAACCTGCGGTGCGGTCATCAACAGCATCGAAGACATGGACATCGCGCTGACCGATGTACCGCTCGATCGCATCTCGTGCGCGCTGAACGATCCATCGCCATTCACACTGCTGGCACTGCTGCTCGCCGTGGCGAAGCGCCGCGACATTGCGTGGACCAAGATCACCGGCACTTCGAACCAGTCGGACTACCTGTCGCATTGCGTTGCCAATCACATGTTCTTTCGGCTCGCGCTGCCCGGCGCCCGGCGCGTACTGACCGATCACATCCAGTTTGCCAACGAATCGCTGCCGGGCTGGAATCCGTTGTCGGTTGTCGGACAACACACGCAGCAGGCTGGCGCGACACCTGCGGAAGCGATGGGCTTCACTATTGCGGCGGCGCTGCAGTATGCGGAGGACTGCATTGCGCGTGGCATGGACCCCGATGGCTTTCTGCCGCGCTTCACGTTTTTCTTCGACATCTCGATCAGTTTCTTTGAAGAGATCGCGAAATTTCGCGCCGGCCGCCGTCTGTGGGCCCGCCTGGCACGCGAGCGGCTCGGCGCAAAAGATCCCAGATCGTGGCGCTTCAAGTTTCATGGACAAACATCGGGCGCGGATCTGACGCGCCAGCAACCGCTGAACAACATCGCGCGCGTGACGGCTCAGGCGATGGCGGGAATCTTCGGAGGTTTGCAGTCGCTGCACACCGACGGCTACGACGAGGCCTTGTCGGTGCCTGGCGCCGAAGCGGCACGGATAGCGATCGCAACGCAAAACATTCTGCGAGAGGAGGCTCAATTGACGGACGTCATCGATCCGCTTGGCGGCTCCTATTACGTCGAGACGCTGACCGACCGCATGCAGGCCGAAATAGAAGCGGTCATTGCCCGGATCGATGCAGCAGGCGGGATGTTCAAAGCGGTCGAAGACGGAATCGTGCAGCGCATGATCGGCGAATCGGCACTGGCACACCAATCGAAGATCGAGAGCGGCGAACAGACCGTCGTCGGAGTCAACGCGTACCAGGTTGACGAGGATCCACACGACTATCGCTCGCAGCCTTATCCTGACCGCGCAGCAATCGATGCGCAAATCGCCCGCCTGAAGGCGTTCAAGCGCAACAGATCGAACGCGGCAACAAGCAAAGCACTCGACGACCTGTCCCGCTGCGCTCAAGGCCGTGCAAACGTGATGGCGAGCATCGTCGACGCAATGGGGGCCGGTGCGACGCACGGCGAAGTCTGCGCGGTGCTTCGACGCGAGCTGGGATTTGGACAGCCGTTAGCGATTGTCTGACAGGCTGCTGAAGTGGAGTGGCTGCAACGCATTCTTAGCGGCGACCGTCGCACGATTGCACGCGCCATCACGACGATTGAAAACGACCCTGAGGGTGCCGCACAGCTGCGCGGCGCGTTGGCGGCCCATCTGGGTCGTGCGCATATTGTCGGCATCACCGGACCCGCGGGTGCAGGCAAGTCGACGCTCGTTAACGCGCTGGTGGGAGAGTTGCTGAAGCGAGGACAGACGGTTGCGGTGGTTGCGATCGACCCGTCGAGTCCGTTCAGCGGCGGCGCAGTACTAGGCGATCGGATACGCATGGCCGAGCATCAGGCGAATGCGCGCGTGTTCATACGCTCGCTCGCGTCGCGGGGCCACGCCGGCGGGTTATCGAACGCGACTGCACAAGTTGTCGACGTGCTCGATGCGGCAGGCTTCGAGGTGGTGCTGGTCGAGACCGTCGGCGCGGGCCAATCGGATGTCGCCATTGCGAAGCTAGCGCGAACACGCGTCGTCGTGTACCCGCCCGGCCTTGGCGATGAAGTTCAGGCGTTGAAAGCCGGCGTGCTCGAAATCGCGGACATTCTTGTGGTGAACAAGGCAGACCTGCCGGGCGCGGACAGCACCGCGCGCGATCTGCTTTCGGTGCCTGCTCGACGCGGTATGGAAACCAAGCGGCCCGTGCTTAAAACGGTATCGACCACCGGCGATGGCGTAGCGAAGCTCGTCGATGCGATCGCCGAGCGTGCTCCAACGCCACTCGATCGTCGCGAGCAGGCTGTCAACGGCCGCGCCGCATGAACGCTATAGCTTACGATTCGCACGCCTAACAGAAGGAACAGGAAAAGATCAATGCGTCATGGCTCAATCATTTTGGCGCTGGCTCTTTGGTCGAGCGGTGTGGCGGCACAGCCGGTCACCGATGGAACTTCTGCCGGCATGCCTGCAGTTGTCGATGCCAAGAATCTTTACAGCGAAACCGCATCGGACAAGCTCAGTCCCGCCGTCGCCAACGCGCTGACGCGCGTTTACGTGCCCAACCGGCAATCGAACGATGTCTACGTGATCGATCCGGCAACGATGAAGGTGGTCGACAAGTTTCCGGTCGGGCGCAATCCGCAGCACGTGGTTCCATCGTGGGATCTGAAGACACTATGGGTCGCCAACAACGCCGAGGGCCGCACCGACGGTACGTTGACCCCGATCGATCCGGTCACTGGCAAGCCCGGCAAACCGATCCCCGTCGACGATCCCTACAACATGTATTTCAGTCCCGATGGGCGCTTCGCGATCATCGTCGCGGAGGCCCGCAAGCGTCTCGACTTCCGCGACGCGCAGACGATGAAGATGCATGGTTCGTTGTCGGTGCCGGAGTGCGGCGGCGTGAATCACGCGGACTTTTCGATCGATGGCCGCTACGCAATCTTTACCTGCGAATTCACCGGAAAGCTGGCCAAGGTCGACCTGGTCAATCGCAAGGTCATCGGCTATCTGAAGCTCTCGAGAGGCGGCATGCCGCAGGACATCCGTATCTCGCCGGACGGGAAGCTTTTTTACGTTGCCGACATGCACGCCGACGGCGTGCACGTGATCGACGGCGAGAAATTTTCGGAAGCCGAATTCATCAAAACGGGCGTGGGCACGCACGGCGTGTATCCGAGCCGTGACGGAAGCAAGCTGTATGTCGCGAATCGCGGTTCGCACAAGGTATACGGTCCGCGTGCCGGAAAGGAAGGCAGTGTTTCGGTAATCGACTTCGCCACGCGCAAAGTCGAAAAGACGTGGGCGATTCCTGGTGGCGGCAGCCCCGACATGGGCAACGTAAGCGCCGATGGCAAAACACTGTGGTTATCGGGCCGATTCGACGATGTTGTGTACGCAATCGATACGGCTACCGGTGACGTCAAAAAAATCCCCGTCGGCAAGGAGCCGCACGGACTGACGGTGTGGCCGCAGCCCGGACGTTATTCGCTGGGACATACCGGCAATTTGCGGTAGGTGCGTCAGCGCACGGCTTCGTCGAGCGCCTGCACCAGCTTCTCGCGCCAGGATCCTGGCTGCGCAAGCGCCATGATGTGCATCGCATCCGGCACCGTCCAGTGCTGCGAGCCGGCCGCAGCCGCATGCAGCCGTTCGCTGTTAACGGCGTCGATGATCGAATCTCTCTTGCCGTGCACGAAGATCAACGGAACGTTGATGGACTTGAGCGCAGTGATCGGATCCTTGTCGGGCCCAGGCAACAAGCCCGTCGTCATCGCCGCGACCGGAGCCAGCGGACCGCCTGCGGTCGCATCGCGAGCAACGCCTCGATAGCTCGCGAACGCAGAGTCGATGACGGCGAGTCTCACACCATTGGCATCGCGCGCCAATAACCGCAACGCCGTTGCACCGCCGATGCTTTGGCCCAGCACGATGAGCCGCGTCTGATCGATATCGGTGCGCATGCGCAGATAGGCGAGCGCTGCGGCTGCGTCCTCGACGATGCCGTCCAACGACGGCTTACCCTGCGAGCGTCCAAACCCGCGGTAATCGACCATCAGGACGTTGTAACCGCGCGCCGGCAGCCAGGCGACCAGTGGCAGATGGTTGCTGACGTTGGCCGCGTTGCCGTGCAGATGCAGCACGGTGCCTTTTGCCTTGCCGACAGCGGGTAGAAACCATCCATGCAAACGCGATCCGTCTGCCGTGACAATCTGGACATCGTCGGCGCGCACACCCAGTTGTGCCGGTGTCGTGTACGTCACCGAGTCAGGATAAAAGAACATCCGTTCAATGCAGCCGGTAAGCATGATGACGATCAGTGCTGAAAACAGCGATTACCAACGTACTGCGCGGAGCGCGCATCAGCATTCGATCGCGTTCGGAGTAAGCCCGCTGTATGCGGCTCCATGCAGCAGAAAAAGAACGCAGACCGCCACGGTTCGATTGTTATTCGGGCTTGCCCAGCTTTGCGGGAACTTCCGTCGGCCCTCCTCCGCGCCAGAGTCCGAGCTTCACTACGTCACCAGGCTGGCGCCGTTCGAGCGCTTCGAGCAGGTTGTCGAGGCTTTTCACCTTTTCGCCGTCGACCGCAGTAATCACGTCACCAACGACAAGAGCGCCGTCAGGCCCACGCGTGAAGGGGCGGATACCCGCTGCCGCCGCTGGGCTGCCCGGAACGACGCCGACTACGACAACTCCATCGGGCAAGCCAAGCGGTTTGCCGACGGACGCGGGCGCCACCTCGACGCCGAGCGTTGGACGGACGAAGCGCCCATCGCGAATGAGGCGTGGAACAACGCGATTGACTTCGTCAACGGGAATAGCGAAGCCGATGCCGGCATTGGCGCCGCTTGGGCTGAAAATGGCGGTGTTTACGCCAATCAGGCGGCCAGCAGAATCCAGCAAAGGTCCGCCCGAGTTACCCGGATTGATCGCAGCGTCCGTTTGAATCATTCCGCGTATCGGGCGGCGCGTTAGAGATTCGATTTCGCGCTCGAGCGCACTGACGATTCCGGTGGTCAGGCTCTGGTCGAGCCCAAACGGATTGCCGATCGCATACACCTTTTGGCCCACCAGCAGATTCGCGCTTTCGCCGACGATGATCGGCTGTAGCTTGTCCTTGTCCGCCGGTACGTCGATTTTCAAAACAGCGAGATCTCGATCCGGGAAAACTCCGACCAATTTCGCCGGATAAGTCCGATGGTCGGATAGCGCCACCTGCGCGCCAGTGGCGCCTTGAATGACGTGAAAGTTCGTGACGACGTGGCCCTGCTGATCCCAGATAAACCCGCTGCCCATGCCGCGCGGAACCTGCATCACGTCGAGTGCAAATCCGCGCGCAGCCGCCAGCGTTGAGATGTGCACCACCGACGGCGAGACCCGCTTGAACACTTCGATGTTGTTGCGCTCGTCGTCAGCGAGATCGCCACGCGCAGTGACAGGGACCACAGGCGCGGGAGCAGGCGTGGGAATGGCGACCGCCACCGTCTCGCGACCGCCCACATAAAAATACCAACCCGCAAACGCAGCGAGTGCCAGTAATACCAAAAGCGCTAAGCCGCGCCCCGCACCCCTTGCACGAGGCAATGGCCGACTTCTGGATAAGGCTCTCATGGGTTCGAACACGGTAGCGGCGCTGGCGCTGACACGCAAGCACCGTGCCTTACAACCGTGCGCTTAAGACGTCATCGATGTTTCAAGGTCTTCACACCTCGTCATACACCGGAAAAACCCACGAATGACTCACGCTATCGGCGAGCGGGCACACACATTGCCGCAACTAGCTTGCCGCGTAAGTTGGCGCGCAACGTTCTGACTATTCAGAGGAGATCCAAATGAGCAAGAAGACAATTATCGCCACTGCGGTGGGCTTGGCCATGGCAGGCGGCCTGGCCTTGGCGCAGACTGGCACAACACCGTCGCAGTCTGGCACTACTACATCGCCAGGCACCACAACGCAGGGCACCACAACGCAGTCGAATCAGTCGGGCATGACCGGCACTACGCCGTCATCCGGGTCCGGTGCAGCAGCAACCGACCGGCCGGCAACGACAGGCACGACAGGAGCCACCGGAACAACGGGCACTGGAACAACCGGAACCGGTACAACGGGTTCCGGAACGACCGGTAGTGGTACGACTGGAGCAACTGGAACCGGCGGTACAGGTGCCAGCGGCTCGATGGGCACGACCGACACCACAATGGGTACAAGCGGCAGCGCTCGTGCAGCTCGCACCGACCGCGGCTAGACCGGGCAGCTCCAAAAAAAACCGGGCTGCTTGCCCGGTTTTTTATTGTCTTGCGGTCGTCACATTGGACTGGCGAGCTTGTTGAAGACGCTGCGCAAAGGCTGTAATTCGGGCAGCACGTACACCACGCTGTTACCGCCGCGCACGGTCGCGCTCACGACGTTTTCGAAAAACGCTTTCGGCACGTTGATGCAACCGTAAGACACGCGGTTGTCGGTCGGCGTCGGGGTTTCAAGGCGCCGTGCACGCTGCTCCTTGGGGTTCGTCGTCAAAACACGATGCATCGAGACTCCGGCATCGTAGTCGACCCATACGACGTCTTCGCCGCGAGCGTTCATCCCGACCTCGGCGATGAACCGACCTGCAGGTGTCGTCCGTTCTTCGAACGTGATGTCCGAGAGCTTCTTGTCGCCTACGCCTGGTGCCGTGTGGTCACCGCGCGCCACGCCGAGCAACACCGCCGCATTGCCCTGCGGCTTCCCCGAACGGTCGAAAACCCAAAGGTGTGCCTGCCGCTTATCGATGATCATGAACGGCAGACCGCCGTTATCGCGCGAACGCACGACCCAATTGAACAATTCGGCAGCATCTACCGTCAGCGGCTTCGTTGGGGTGGCGGCGAACAGCGGTTGCAGCCCCATACACGCAACCGCTGCCAGCATGCTCAACCCTTTAGCTAACCCGGCACGCACAGGAACACCTCTCTTCGAAGGGAGCATTAAAAGCGCTAGCAAATTAGATTCCCGCTAGAACTTCGCTCGACTCTGTGGCGCAGCGAAGCAGGCTGTCACCATATCCGCAGACCTGCTGCAGCCGTATTGGTGCAAGCACCAAGCGCTTACAACTTGAGCGCGGAAAAAAGTCGGGGCTAGCGCGCGCCGAAAAGGCCCATGTCAAAAGCAGGCTGCTTGCCTTCGACCATATCGGCGAGCACCTCTCCAATGACCGGCGCAAATTTGAACCCGTGCCCGGAGCACGCACTGGCAATCAGCACCTGAGAATTGCCCGGATAACGATCAATCCAGAAATGTTCATCCGGAGTGTTGGTGTACATGCAAATGGCTGTCGCCCGCAATTTCGCGTCAGTCCCCGAAAGAAAGCGTCGCTTTACGAACAGGATCTCTTGCACTTCACTGTCCGCAACCTCGCGCCGCATCGCATCGACGGAAGTGATTTCTCCGCCATGATGAAACGCGACTTTTACGCCGTTACCGACGTCCGGAAAACCATAGAAAAAGCGTCGCCCATCGAATTGCCACAGGTGAACCGGGCAGCGCTCTGGAGCGAATATCTCTGAGGCACTTGCGTCATCGAACCAGAACAAGACCTGGCGCTCGACCCGAAGCGGAAGATCCGGAAAGAGATCGCTGATCCAGGCGCCTGCGGTAACGATGAGTTGTCGAGCCCGGTATTCGCCCTGCAATGTATTCACACGAATGTGGCTTCCGTTCGGCTCCCAGCTCAGCATGGATTCTGCGTATCGCAGCTCGGCACCGTAGTGTCGGGCTTCGGCCAGATGCGCGGTGATGCACGCGTCCGCAAACAACACGCCAGCGCGCGGTTCCCATACGGCCACCATATCGGGGTCTGGGTGAAGTGCGGGAAATCGCTCGTGCACCTCGCCTGCCATCAGCATTTCGTGTGGCAGTCCGTGCAGCTCAGCGCTGCGACGCGCGCCTTGCACTAGGTCGCTGTCGGGTCTTCCGACCATCACGCCGCCCGTTTCCAGTAGCAGCGTCGTCCCCGATCTGTTCTCCAGATCGCGCCAGAGTGAATAGGCATGCTGCACCATCGGCACATACACTGGGTGCTCGAAGTAAGCCTCGCGAATGATTCGCGTTTCACCGTGTGAGGATCCGAAGGCATGCGGTGGCGTAAACCGATCGAGGCCGAGTACATGTAAGCCGCGTCGCGCGAGCTGGTAGGCCGTCGCGCTCCCCATCGCGCCGAGACCGACAACGATGACGTCGTATGGTGCAGGCACGGCTTTGTGCTACGCGCTCACATCGAAAATGTCGTGCATTTGTCCGTATCTTACGGAGACGGTAGCGCATGTTTGCAGGATCCGTCTTAGCGCTGAGCAACCGCCATCGGTTGGCCAGTCGCCAGCTGCGACTCGGCATAGTAATGGTCTGCAAGACTCACCATCGAGCTGACTACCAGGATGCTGGCCAGCAGTGCTGCGGTGGCAAAGATGGCGCGGATCATTGTGGAGGTGGGCTTGAATTCGCGGTTCATCTGAATCTCCCAAAAGTAGTCAACGTAGGTGCTGCCGTGTTGATCGAACTGTGCGCGTCGACCGCTGCTTCAGTCCTTTAGCCGCGTGAAGCCGTCCTTAAACGTTCTGAATCTGCGGCCGCAACCCTGACCAGCGGCCCGCTTGCCTCTGCGCACCGGTTTGTCCAGACTGCGTTGGTTGTAAACCTGCACTAGGACTTTGCTTGACCGAATCGCTACGTTTTGGCCGAGTCGAAATGCGGCCCCGCGAGCGGCAGTTGCTGGTCGAGGGTCGCGCCGCGGGCGTTGGTGCGCGCGCCTTCGATGTGTTGTTGGCGCTGGTCGAGCGGCGCGACCGACTCGTTACCAAGTCGGAGCTGCTCGACTTGGTGTGGCCAGGCCTGGTAGTCGAGGAGAACAACGTGCAGGTGCAGATCAGCACACTGCGCAAACTGTTGGGACCGCAGGCGATAGCCACGATTCCAGGACGGGGCTATCAGTTCACCGCCGTGCTTGACGGCGATGCGGCTCATAGTACGGTCGCGGGGCCGCAGAGTTCGATGGCTGCGGCGTCACACTCGCGTGCGTCGACAGTGCGTCGTACCAATCTGCCAACCGAGCTCCCCATTTTGTACGGCAGAGACGATGAGTTGCGGGCCTTGCGCTCCTTGCTGCCGGAACACCGGCTTGTCACGATCGTCGGCGCCGGTGGCATCGGCAAGAGTCGCCTCGCGCAGGCAATCGCGCATGCCTCGGTCCAGCAGTGGCCGCACGGCGTGTGGACGGTCGAGCTCGCCGGCCTGTCCGAGCCAACCCGACTACCGAACGCCGTGGCCGGCGCACTCGGCTTCGAGATCATTGGGCAAACCAAGGCGCTCGAAGAGCTGGTTGCGGGCCTGTTACCGCGGACCACGCTGCTAGTACTCGACAACTGCGAGCACCTGCTCGATGCGATTGTTGGATTAGTCGAAGCTGTCCTACAAGCGGCACCTGGGGTCACGCTGCTGGCGACGAGTCAGGAACCGCTGCACATGCCGGGCGAGCAGCAGTTTCGGGTCGGGCCGCTCGCTGTACCGCAGGAAACAGAGGCACGCGGCGCACGCGAGTTCGGGGCAGTGGCGCTGCTCGAGGCTCGAGTGCGGGCCGTGGATCCGGGTTTCGCGCTGAACGAAGAGAACGCGAAGCTGGCTATCGAGATCTGCCGGCGGCTCGACGGACTACCGCTGGCGATCGAGCTGGCGGCTGCACGCGTCCCTGCGCTGGGCTTGCGAGGAGTACGGGACAAACTCGACGCGCGCTTCAAGCTGCTCACCGGAGGTGCGCGCGCTGCACTTCGCCGCCATCAGACGTTACGCGCCGCGCTGGAGTGGAGCCATGGCCTGCTCAACGATGAGGAACGCGTCGTTTTCCGGCGGCTAGGCGTGTTCGCAAGCGGCTTCACGATGGAGTTGGCGCAGGCGGTGGCAGGAGACGAGCAGCTCGATGAATGGTCAGTGCTCGATCACATGAGCGCACTGGTCGACAAATCGCTGGTGGTCGCGGAACCCGGCGAGCCGCCTCGATACAGGCTTCTCGAGTCAGCCCGTGCGTTTGCGCTGGAGCAACTGGCGGAGGGAGAAACTACCAACACGCTAAGACGGCACGCTAGGGCGATGCTGGAGTTCATGCAGCGCGTTGATGCAGCCAATCTGGACGGCGAACTGCGGACTGATCAGTATGCCGCGCTAGTGGTTCCGGAACTGGATAACCTGCGCGCGGCCCATGCATGGTCGTCCTCGGAGGAAGGGGACGCGCACGTCGCGATCGCGCTCGCCGCGCACTCAGGCTCGCTGATCGATTACGCGGTCGAGTGCGCCGAGTGGTTGCTGCCGCATCGGCACGAAGTCGAAGAAGGTGCGATCGACGGCTCGATCGATAAGGCCGTCGTCGCGCGCTATTGGCGCGCGATAGCCGCGGCCAACATGACGGGCCGCGCACCGCATCAGCTGCAAGTCGAAGCAGCCGAACGCGCTCGCGCAATGTACAAGGCGCTTGGCCAGCCGCGTGTTGTCTTTTCCAGCCTAATGAGGCTCGTGTCGTATCGACTGTTCGAGGGCGATCAGGTGTCCGCTCAGACCGCGCTCGCGGAGGCGCGCAGCCTGATCCAGCCCGACTGGCCAGCCGAATTCCGCATGCACCTGTTGCGCCGCGAGACTTCAGCAGCGCGCGCAGCCGGCAAGCCCGTCGAGGCGCTTGCGTTGGAGCGCCAGGAGGTGCAACTCAGCGTCGCCACCGGAGATTGGCGCCTGCAAGTTATCGCGCGGAACAACCTGGTGGACTTGCTCTGGGAGGTTGGACCCATCGAAGAGGCCGCCCGCGAAGCACGCCAGCTCGCGCAGGAATTGCGGGCGCGACCGGTACCCGCATCCGCCGACGTATTGTTTGCCAATCTGATGGGAATCCTGAGCGAGATGGGCCTCGTCGCCGAGGCGTCAGATGTGGCGCGCGAGGCTCTGCCGATCATGCGTCGTACGCAAAACTACTATCTCGATGAGTGGGTCTTTCTGTTCTGGCGCCGGGGCCAATTCGAAGTAGCTGCACGGCTGCTTGGCGCACTCGATGCGTCTTCTAGGAAGACTGGCCTGCCGACTCAGCACAATGAGCGGCGCCTGATTGCAAAGGTTCGTGCAGCGCTCGACAAGGAGCTACCGCCGGATGTGTTGGCGAGGCATCTCGGGTCCGACCCACTCACAGCGGAGAAGGTGTCTGAGCAGCTAGCGGCGGCGCTCGCAGAGCATGTGCACTTCCCGCCGCATCCGCAGCCCGCTTGATCGTGTCAACGGCCGCCCGCCGCCCGCGGTGGCAACTGTTTCAAGTACGCACGTAGCGCTGCGACGTCGGTGTCGTACGCACGCTCATTGTGCTATGCGGCCGATGACGCTGCATCGTTGGTCTCGTAGGCCGACATCGGTACACAAGAACACATGATGTTGCGATCGCCGTATGCGTTGTCAACTCTGCTTACAGGTGGCCAATATTTTTGCCGCTTCAGCGACGCTACCGGGAATGCCGCGGTCTCGCGGCTGTAATCGTGCGCCCAGTTTTCTGCCATCACCATCGCGGCCGTGTGCGGTGCGTTCTTCAACGGATTGTCGTCGCGGTCAACGTCACCCTTTTCGACCGCCCGAATATCCTCGCGGATTGCGATCATCGCTTCGATAAAGCGATCGAGTTCGATCTTCGGTTCGGACTCGGTCGGCTCGACCATCAGCGTTCCGGCCAACGGGAAAAGACAACGTAGGCGCGTGGAATCCGTAGTCCATCAACCGCTTCGCGACATCTTCGGCCGAGATACCGCTGGCATCCTTGATCGGACGCAAATCCAGAATGCATTCATGCGCTACGTAGCCATTGCGTCCGGCGTACAGCGTCGGAAAGTGAGGTTCCAGTTTCTTCGCGATGTAATTCGCGTTAAGCACAGCGACCTGCGTCGCGCGCTTCAGGCCGTTACGACCCATCATCGTGATGTACATCCACGGAATCGGCAGGATGCTTGCGCTTCCGAAGTCAGCCGCGCTGACCATACCGACGGCGTCCTGTGAGCCAAGCTTGCCGGGCAGATACGGCGCGAGGTGCGCCTTGACCGCGACGGGACCGACGCCCGGGCCGCCACCACCGTGCGGAATGCAAAATGTTTTGTGCAGGTTTAAGTGAGATACATCGGAGCCGAACTTGCCAGGCTTCGCGACGCCGACCAGCGCGTTTAAATTCGCGCCATCCATGTAGACCTGCCCGCCGGCGGCATGGATGATCGCGCAGATCTCTACGATCGCTTCCTCGAAGACGCCGTGTGTCGATGGATATGTCACCATCAACGCCGCCAGATCGCTCGCGTGCTGTTGCGCTTTCACGCGCAGGTCCTGAACATCGACATTGCCGTTGCGATCCGTTTTGACGGCGACCACATCCATGCCGCATAGCTGTGCCGATGCCGGATTAGTTCCGTGCGCGCTCTCGGGAATCAGGCAAACATTGCGATGACCTTCACCTCGAGCGCGGTGATACGCACGGATCGCCAACAGCCCCGCGTATTCGCCCTGTGCCCCCGAGTTCGGTTGCAAACTGACCGCGTCATAGCCGGTGCACTCGGCAAGCATCTGTTCAAGCTCGGTGATCAGTTGCCGATATCCCGCGGTCTGTTCCGCAGGAGCCAGCGGGTGAATGTTGGCGAACTCGGGCCATGTCACGGGAATCATTTCACTGGTGGCATTCAACTTCATCGTGCACGAGCCGAGCGGAATCATCGTGCGATCGAGCGCAAGATCCTTGTCGGCGAGCGAGCGCATGTAACGCAGCATTTCGTGTTCGCTGTGGTGCGCATTGAAAACCGGATGTGTCAGAAACGGCGTCGTCCGGCGCAGCGCTGCAGGAATCGCGTTTTCCAGCGCGGCGTCGATCTCGCGATCGAGCGCGTCGATCTCGGCTCCGCCTACGCCCAGAAGCTGCCACAGTGCAATCACATCGGCGCGCGTTGTCGTCTCGTCAAGCGAGATGCCGATCATCTGCGGCGCACGCGCGCCGAAGTCGCGCAAGTTGATCCTTGCCGCATGAGCCGCGGAGTGCGCCGCGCGCGCGTCGACGCCACTGACAGCAATCGTATCGAAGTAGCTGCCGCTGACATTGCGCCCCGCGCGCTTCAATCCTTCGGCAAGGATTGCCGTCAGGCGATGCACGCGGCGCGCGATGCGCGTCAACCCTTCGGGACCGTGATACACCGCATACATGCTAGCCATCACCGCCAGCAATACCTGCGCGGTGCAGATGTTCGACGTCGCCTTTTCGCGCCGGATGTGCTGCTCACGGGTTTGCAGTGTGAGGCGATACGCGGGCTGCCCTTGCGAGTCGACGGAGACACCGACCAACCGTCCAGGCATCGAGCGCTTGAATGCATCCTTGCACGCCAGAAACGCTGCGTGCGGACCACCAAAGCCGAACGGCACTCCAAAGCGTTGCGAATTGCCGACGGCGATGTCGGCGCCCCATGTGCCCGGCGCCTCGAGCAAGGTGAGCGCGAGCAGATCGGTGGCCACGCAAAACACCGCGCCCACATCGTGTGCCTGCGCGACCAACGAGCGCATGTCGTGAATCAGCCCGGTTGTCGACGGATACTGCGCGAGTACCGCGAAATACTGGCCGTCCTTCATCATCTCCGGCACGAAGCCGACCTTGACTTCAATGCCGAGCGGTTGGGCGCGCGTCTTAACCACTTCGATCGTCTGCGGATGGCAATCACCCGCCAGCAGCAGCACGTTGCTCTTGCTCTTGGCGCTGCGTTTTGCGAGCGTCATTGCCTCGGCCGCGGCGGTCGCTTCATCGAGCAGCGACGAATTGGCGATGGCCATGCCGGTCAGATCCGACACCATTGTCTGGAAATTGATCAGCGCCTCGAGCCGGCCTTGCGAAATCTCGGCCTGATATGGCGTGTACGCGGTGTACCAGGCCGGGTTCTCCAGAACGTTGCGCAGAATGACCTTCGGTGTGTGGGTACCGTAATAGCCCTGCCCGATGAAGCTTCGATACACCTCGTTCTGGGCGGCGATCGCACGAATCTTGGCTAGAGCTTCTTCCTCGTTGATTGCGGCAGGCAGATCAAGCGGCTCATCGAGTTTGATAGTCGCCGGCACGATCGCATCGACCAGCGCATCGAGCGAAGATGCGCCGATGACCGATAGCATCTCGGCGATCTCGGCGTCGTTGGGCCCGATGTGCCGAGAATGAAAATCATTGTGGGCTTCAAGTTCGGACAGCGTTGACATAGTTCGTGTTCGGCGGTGGTTAAGCAAGCGGGACCGGGCGCCGCTATTTCGAAGCGTCGACACTGGCGCGGTACTTGCCGGCGTCCAGCAAACCATCGATCGACGCTGCGCTCTTCATCTTGAAAATCCACGCGTCGTATGGAGTTGCATTCAGCTTCTGCGGCTCGGATTCGAGTGCGTCGTTGAAAGCCACTACTTCACCGTCGACAGGCGCGTAGATGTCGGACGCTGCTTTGACCGATTCGACCACGCCGGCCGTTTCGCCGGCCTTTAACGTCTGGCCGACCTTGACGTCGCCGACGAAGACGAGATCGCCCAACATGTCCTGCGCCGCGTCGGTGATGCCGACCCAGATCAGTCCGTCGTCGCCCTGCTTCACCCACTCGTGAGTCGGCGTGTACCTAAGTTGCTCTGGAAAGTTCATTGCGTATTCCTTGCTCCGTTACCTCGATCAACTTGTTCAGACCAAAGCCTCGCCGTTGCGAACGAACGGCATCTTGACGACTTGTGCTTCCAGTAATTTGCCGCGTACGTCGACTTCAACGCGATCCCCCACCTTGACTTCGCGCGGCACGCGCGCCATCGCGATCGACGTTTGCAGCGTTGGTGAAAACGTGCCGCTGGTAACTTCGCCCTCGCCCGCCGTCGTCACGATCCTTTGATGAGAGCGCAGAACACCGCGGTCGAGCAGCTTGAGTCCGACCAGTTTCATGCGCGCTCCCGCACTTTCTAACAGTCGCTCCAATGCGGCGCGACCGATAAATTCGCGCGGCGTCTTTAGATCAACCGTCCATGCAAGTCCAGCATCGAGCGGAGATACGCCCTCGTCCATCTCGTTGCCGTATAGATTCATTCCGGCTTCCAGCCGCAACGTGTCGCGTGCGCCCAGACCGGCCTCGGCAACCCCTGCTGCCTTCAGGTCGCCCCATAACCGCGCGGCCTGCTGCGCCGGCAGGATCACCTCGAACCCGTCTTCGCCGGTGTAACCGGTGCGCGCCACGAACATGTCGTCTACTTCCGCACCGAAAAACGGAGCCAGCGCCTCGGAGATGGTGCGCGTTGCCGGCCGCACTTGCCATAACTTCGCACGCGCCGTGGGCCCTTGCACCGCGATGATCGCGAGGTCGTGCCGCGGCGTGATGTGCACCTTGAAATCACGAGTTGCGGCAACCTGCCGCATCCAGGTGACGTCCTTTTCCGCGGTCGACGCATTGACCACGACCCGAAATGCATCGTCGCGCAAAAAGTAAACGATCAGATCGTCGACCACGCCGCCGGCGTCGTTCAGCATGCACGAATACAGGGCCTTGCCCGGCTGTGCCAGCTTGCCGACGTTGTTTGCAATCAGCACACCAAGAAACTGGCGTGCGTCCGCACCTTCAACATCGACCGGACGCATGTGCGACACATCGAACATTCCGGCATCGCGCCGCACCGCGTGGTGCTCTTCAATCTGCGAGCCGTAATTAAGCGGCATTTCCCAGCCGCCGAAATCGACCAGCTTGGCGCCCGACGCAGCGTGCGTTTCGTACAGCGGAGTGCGGTTCAGCGGCATGCGGCCTCGGAGCAAAGAGTCATAAGCCGGCAACCCTGCCGGCCCATGCCCCTCTGTCCTTTTGCCTGAGAGTTCGCAAGCCACCGGAACTCGCGGCAGCTCGCTGCACCTTCGGCGCCGTCGAAATTCGACGGTCTCTCCAGAGTCGCGCGCGCGATGCGGTTCTTGCACCTGAGCGATTACGGGCGTTGCGCCTTCGGCGGTGACCGACATCGAATCGGATCACGCTCTCCCGCGTCGCGCTATCAGCGAAGGCGCAGCGTAGCAAACCAGCCATAGCGCCGTTAAAGCGTTAGCAGAAACGCTTGGCGGCGCTAGAACAACGTTCTCGCCTGCTATTCAAACTTCGAATCCGGCGTTAACTCGTGCCTCACTTACTTCTTCTCCGCAAAGCCAACGGGCGAAGCGCTGAGCAACGTCCGAAAGTTTTGCAGCGGAGCAGACGGCGATTGAATAAACCGTCGCCAGTTCGAATTCCACTGGCAGCGGACCCACCAGTGTTACGCCTGGTGCATGCTTGATCTCGCTCACTTGCGTGCAACCGATGGGCGCCGCGCCGCTGCTGCATGCGAGTGCGTGCATTGCAGCTGCACCGTTCGGATACGCCCTTAAGCGCGGCGACACCTCGCTGCGGATGCCAAGCTGATCGAGCACGCGTGCGAAGTGAATTCCGGCTGTTGACCGTTCGGGGTCCGGAGAAAAAACATCAGTGGCCGTGCGCAAGCTACGTTTCAGCGCTGCTCTGTTGCTGATGTCGGGTAACGCGTCGCCAGTACGAATGCCGATGCCGGTGCGCACGCGGCCGAGTGCACCCTGAGTCCCCGCCACCACGAGTCCGGCGGTCGCCAATTGATCGATCATTGCATGGGTCAGGATCAATGCGTCGCATTGCTCGCCCCCGAGAAGTTTCTCGCGGATTGCGCCGACCGCACCGAACGTTGGGCGCAGCGCAACGCCAGCAAGCGCCAGAAACTGGGGTGCGAGTGACTCGATCAGACCTTGCGCGGCGCCGGCACTCAGTATTCGCAGCTCTTTGACCTCTCGCCCGGTCATTGATCGGGTTTGGCGCCCGAAATCCTGACAATGCGCTCCCACTTGGCAATGTCGTTGGTGACGAAGCGTGCGAACTCATCCGGTGTCATCGTCATCGCAAGAGCGCCTTGCTTACCCCATGCATCGCGGACCTCTGGTCGGCTCGTGATTTTGGTGATCTCCGACATTCAGACGGTTAACGATCTCGCGGGGTGTATTTCGCGGCGCCATGATGCCAAGCCAGATGACCGCGTCGTATCCTGCAACACCGGCTTCTGAAATCGTGGGCACGTTCGGCAGAACCGTTGAACGTTTTTCGCCGCTCGTGCCAAACGCTTTGACCTTGCCGCTCCGAACATGATCACTCATCGTCGGGACGGCGTCGAACATCATTTGAACCTGCCCGCCCAGCACGTCGGTACGCGCGCCCGAGCTTCCTTTATAGGGCACGTGAACGATATCGACTCCGGCCATTGCTTTGAATAACTCGCCTGCCATGTGATACGGAGTGCCATTGCCGGATGACGCGTAGTTGAGCTCCTTTGGCTTCGACTTCGCGAGCTGCAGAAGTTCGGCCAGATTGTTGGCGGGCACCGACGGGTGAACAACGAGAACCAGATCCGAATAATTGATCGGCACGACCGGTACGAAGTCGCGCAACAATTGATACGGCTTATTCGGGATAAGCGATTCATTGACCGTATGTGTGTTCGACATCATTAGTAGCGTGTAGCCATCAGCCGCACTCTTGGCAACGGCGTCGGTACCGATGATTGCGCCCGCCCCCGGACGGTTGTCCACGATGAAGTTTTGCCCGAGTGCGTCTTGCAGACGCTGTCCGATAAAGCGCGCGTAGATGTCCGCTGGGCCGCCAGCGGCGAACGGGACGATGATGCGCACCGGCTTCGCCGGATATTCCTGCGCGTGCGAAGCAAGACTGACAAAGGCAATGCACGCACTCAGTAGCAGACGTGCTATCGGATACAACATGATGCCTCCGTTGAGGTTTCGGTTTAAAGATGACCGGCTGCTCTGCGGCACGCGGATCAGTACCGTCGGCAGCACGAATTGCGCTGGCTACCCGCGCACCCAGTTCGCGATCAGGTGATTGCTCCTGTTCCATTCGCAGGTGGCTGCACGCTCTGACTTACACAATCAAGAAAGTACGCTCCCGCCTCGTTCTTCGCCAGCCCGTGAATATCGGTCCCGAAACCGGGATAGCGCGCATTCAGATCGCGCGCGAACTGCAGGTAGCGGACTATCGTCGCATTGATTCGCTCGCCGGGAATCAGCAGCGGGATACCTGGCGGATACGGTGTCAACAACACGGCCGTTACACGGCCTTCGAGGTCATCGATCGGAACGCGATCGATCGCGCTATGCGCCATCTGCGCGTACGCATCGGTCGGCTTCATTACCGGTTCCATTTCCGATAGATACATCTCGGTGGTCAGGCGCGCGATGTCGCTTTGACGGTAGATCTGGTGCACAGAATCGCAGAGTTGACGCAGCCCCATTTTTTCGTACTGCGGGAATCCCTTTAAAAATTCCGGCATCACGCGCCACAGCGGCTGGTTCTTGTCGTAATCGTCCTTGAACTGTTGCAGTTCGGTAACCATCGTGTTCCAGCGGCCCTTGGTAATGCCGATCGTGAACATGATGAAGAACGAGTACAGCCCGGTCTTCTCGACGATGATTCCATGCTCTGCCAGGTAACGCGTCACAACCGCAGCTGGAATTCCGGGATCGACGAAAGACCCGTCGAGGTTCAGTCCCGGTGTAATCACCGTTGCCTTGATCGGATCGAGCATGTTGAAGCCCGCGGCAACGTCGCCGAAGCCGTGCCAGTCGTCGCCGGATTTGAGAATCCAGTCGTCGCGCGTACCGATTCCCTCGGCGGGCAGCTTCTTGGGGCCCCAAACCTTGAACCACCATGAGTCTCCGTACTCGTCATCGACTTTGCGCATCGCGCGTCGAAAATCGAGCGCTTCGGAGATCGACTCTTCGACCAGCGCGGTGCCCCCGGGCGGTTCCATCATCGCGGCGGCGACATCGCAGGACGCAATGATGGCGTACTGCGGCGACGTCGACGTGTGCATCAGAAACGCTTCATTGAACATGAAGCGATCCAGCGTTTCGCTCTGCGAATTACGGATCAGGATCTGTGACGCCTGTGACAGGCCCGCAAGCATCTTGTGCGTCGATTGCGTGGAGAACACCATCGACTCCCGATTGCGACGCCGTTCGATTTCCAATCCGCCGATCGCGTGCATGTCGCGGTAAAACGCGTGAAACGCCGCGTGCGGCAGCCAGGCCTCATCGAAGTGCAGAGTGTCGATCTTGCCGTCTAGCTGTTCGTTGATCGTCTCGACGTTGTAGACGATGCCGTCGTAGGTGCTTTGCGTAAGCGTCAATACTCTCGGCTTCGCCCTGCCATTTTCAATTTTTCCATTTTTCAACAGCGGGTGCCGCGCTATTTTTTGCGCAATCGACTTCCACTTGAATTCCTTCAGCGGGATCGGGCCGATGATTCCGAAGTGATTGCGTGTCGGCATTAAAAAGACCGGAATCGCGCCGGTCATCGTGATCGCATGCAGCACCGACTTATGGCAATTGCGATCGACGACGACCACGTCGTTAGGCGCAACCACGTAGTGCCAGACGATCTTGTTCGACGTCGACGTTCCGTTGGTAACGAAAAATAGGTGGTCGGCGCCGAAGATGCGCGCAGCATTACGTTCGGACGCGGCCACCGGACCGGTGTGATCGAGCAGTTGCCCAAGCTCGTCGACCGAGTTGCATACGTCGGCGCGCAGCATGTTCTCGCCAAAAAACTGATGGAACATGCGACCAACCGGGCTCTTCAAAAACGCGACGCCACCCGAATGTCCCGGGCAATGCCACGAATACGATCCATCCTGCGCGTAGTGCGTCAGCGCACGAAAAAACGGCGGCGCCAGCGCTTCCAGATACACACGCGCCTCGCGGATGATGTAACGCGCGACAAATTCGGGCGTGTCCTCGAACATGTGAATGAAGCCATGCAGCTCGCGCAGCAGGTCATTCGGCATGTAGTGCGTGGTGCGCGTTTCGCCGTATAAGAAGATTGGGATATCCGCATTTCTCCTTCGAATTTCGCGCACGAACGCGGCGAGCTTCGCGATCGTCTCCTCGTTTGCGTGCCCTTCGGCAAGTTCCTCGTCGTCAACCGACAAGATGAACGCCGACGCGTGGCTTTGCTGCTGCGCAAAGCTCGACACGTCGGAAAACGTCGTGACCCCCAGAATCTCGACCCCTTCGGCCTCGATCGCTTTGGCGAGCGCGCGAATGCCAAGACCACTGGCGTTCTCGGAACGGAAGTCCTCGTCGATGATGACGATCGGAAAGCGAAAACGCATGGGCGGAGGCGGTTATGCCGCGGACGGAGGACCGCGGATTATCCGCGCATGCTTGATTCGGCAGCAAGCGGCGCGATTTGGCCTCGTTTACTGGCACTTGGGAGCCACGGTTACATGGTGTTACAGCAGTTGCAGCGCGTCGGGGTTACGGTGCGTCAACAGTGCGAACCTTTGGTCGTTAAGTGACTCACAAAGGCATTCGCCGGAGATCGTATGCAACGTCTTGTAATGTTGTTCGTGGCCATGTTCGTGGGATGCGCGGCAGCCGTCGCGCAGCCAGAGTCGAACGACAGCCCGCCGCTGATCGCCGGTCGCGTTTCGCTGGCCGAGGGTGACGCGCAAATCTGGCGCGCCGAGGAAGACGCGGACGGCAGCTGGGACGTCGCACAGATCAACGACGTGGTCACCATCGGCACCGGTTTGTATACGGGCTCGAACGGCCGCACCGAATTCAGGGTCGGCCCCAACACCTACCGACTTTCATCGGCAAGCCGTGGCGGTTTTAACCAGCTCGACTACGGTGGCGCTGTGTTCAACCTTGAATATGGTTCGCTGAATGTCTCGCTGGCGCAGCCACAACCGGGCGAAGTATTTTCGGTAACCGTCGACGACACTCGCATCGACCTCGCGGCACCTGGACGCTATCGCATAGACGCCGCTGAAAACGGTGGTCAGGCTCGGTTCACGGTATTCAGCGGCCGGGGCAGTGTCGTGAACGGCTCTAACGCGATCAATGTCGCGAGCGGACAAGCTTTGGTCGTTGGCCCTGGCTTCTCGACTTTGAATTACGAACAGGCCTCGCCGACATCGTTCGATCAATGGGCAATCGCGCGAGACGAGCGCTATCGCGACGTTCAATCGACGCGCTATGTGTCGACGAACATGACGGGCTACGAAGAGCTCGACTTCCACGGCGAGTGGATTCCGGATGCGAACTACGGCAACGTGTGGGTTCCACGCGTTGTTCCCACCGGCTGGGCGCCTTATCGGTATGGTCAGTGGCGGTGGGTCAGACCTTGGGGTTGGACATGGGTCGACCACGCACCCTGGGGATATGCGCCATTTCACTATGGGCGGTGGGTAACGATCGGTAACCGTTGGTGCTGGTGGCCCGGCGGTCATCACGTGCGTCCCGTCTGGGCACCGGCGTTAGTGGGATTCGTAGGCGGCAGCAATCTCAGTGTGTCTGTCGGCTTTGGCGGGCCGGTTGTCGGCTGGTACCCGCTCGCTCCCTGGCATCACTATCGGCCGCACTATCGGCACAACCCGAGGTACGTGACGATCATCAATCAGACGATCATCAACAATCCTCCACGCGGAGTTCCTCCGCATCGCAATCGTGAGGGTGCGACGATGGTGCCGGGGCCACGCTTTCGCGATCCTGTAATGAAGGTTGCGTTGCCCGTCAGAACGAATATTGCGGAGTTGCAAACGGTGGCGCCGCCGCCGAAGAACATTGCGCCGGTTCGCAAGGTCGTCGACGACAACACCATGGTCCGCAGGCCAAACCAGGTGCAGCCGTCGCCGCAAGCATCCGCGCCCGTGTCGGCGGGTCGTCCGGTTCCTGCGCCCTCGATGGCCCCTTCGCCGGCGCGCGCTGTGCCACCACCCACTCGTGTAGCACCGCCGATAGTCGCCGAGCCGATTCCAGATCGCGGTGTGAAGGCACAGCCGGCGTTGCCCGGTAACGATCCGGCGCCGCTTGCTCAGCCACCGAAGTTCAGTCGCGTTCCGCCGACGCAGGTACAAACTGCACCTGTGCCGCCGCGTGCCGAACCCGATATGGTTCGGCCGCAACCGCGCGCGCGCATGCCGCAGGAAAACCTTCCACAAGCTCAACAGAATCCGCGCGTGGCGCCTGCCGAACCGGCGCGGTTCCCGCCGGGTGCGCCACCGACAATCAGGCAGCCCAAAGCGCCGGCACCGGTTGCGCACACCGCGCCGCCCGCACCTCAGCCGGTTCAGCGGGTTGCGCCACCGAGCGCTCCCCCGACTCAGCGGGCCGCGCCTCCGAGCGCTCCGCCGATTCAGCGTGCCACGCCCGATGCTCCACCAGTTCAGCGGGTTGCGCCACCAAGTTCTCCCCCGGTTCAGCGTGCCGCGCCGGATGCGCCACAGGTTCAGCGCGCCGCGCCCGCCCCTGCCGCGCAACCCACGCCGCGTGCGGAGTCACGCCAGAGAGAGGCGGCGCGCGAGCTACCTCGTTCTAAACAGATGTAGTAGCGCAGAAGCGCGCGCTATGTGCGCACGTGCAGGTCATCTGCTGTGAACGTCAGCGGCAGTGGCTCGATGATGACCTGCTTGGGACCCTTCACTACGTGGCCCGCAATCCACGCTTCGATTCCGTGGCTGCGCGCCGTCTCGACAGTCCGTTCGGCGTCCGCATCGCTCACAAACAGCGCAAAGCCCGCACCCATGTTCAGGTTGCCGTACGCCTCGCGGTCGTCTATCGCAGCGTGGCGCTGGATGAATTGCAGCACCGGAGGCACAGGCGGCAAGAACGTCGATGCGATAGGTCAACGCGGCGGGATGCCGCATCAGCTTGCGCCATCCGTGCCCGGTGATGTTGACGCAGTAGTGCGGAACGATGCCGGCAGCAGCGAGCGCCTCGGTAACCGGCGAATACAACAGCGTCGGCATCAGAAGCGCATCACCGAACAGCGTCCCGTCGTCGATTTTCGTCGCATAGCCATCGGGAAGACGCTCTGCAAGTTTGCGAGCCAGAGAAATTCCGTTGGCGTGAATTCCGCTCGATGCGAGCAGCACGATCGCATCGCCTGCTCGCAGCTGGTCTCCGAGCGTCAGGCGCGCCTTCGGCCGCACAATGCCGACGCACGATGCTGCCAGATCAATGCGCTGATGCTCAACCACTCCGGCGAGCGCCGGAGTTTCGCCTCCGCCCCATGCGACGCCGCACGCGTCGCACGCCCGCTTCCAGCCGTCGACGAGGTCGCGTGCACGCTCTTCATCGGCGAACCAATCGCTGCCACCACTCGCCCAGTAGGCGTGCACCGAAATGGGCGTCGCTCCGACGGTGATGATGTCGTTGATCGCCATCGCCAGCGTGTCCTGTGCGATCTGGTCGTAGTACGTGCGGCGTGTGCCGTTAGTTTGCAGTGCGCGCATCGCGTCGGCGACCAAAGCCTTGGTGCCGAGACATTCGGTGATCGACGCCAGGTAGAAATCGCCACAGTCGACCACGTACGCGGACTCGCCGCGCGATGCGGCTACTTCGCTGAGTCCATGTGGCAGCAGATTGCGCGCGGTGTCCGCCGCAGCACGCTGGGCGAGCACCTTCAGGGGATCGATCTTGCCGTAATCGACGCCAGCGGTCTTGTAGTCGAGTTTTGCCATCGTTGCGAACGGTAAACTGCGGCGCGCTCGATCGATCAACGCCGGCAGTTGGAGTGCGATTCTAGTTGCCGCACACCACTCAGTCGGTTTCTGCCATCTCATCGTGAGTTCTCCGCGCCAGCTAACGCTCGATCTGGTCAACCCGCCGAAGCCGTCGCTCGATAACTTCGTTGTGGGCCGGAACGCGGAAGCCGTCGCGGCACTACGGGCAGTCGCCGGTGGCGGCGGCGAACAGTTCGTTTACCTATGGGGAGACATCGGCGCTGGTCGCTCCCACTTGCTGAGCGCGCTTGGTCCAAATGCATCTCCAGCAGAAGTTCCGGTATGGAGCGCGAATCGGCGCATATACACCGTCGACGACGTCGAAGGCTTGCATGAGTCGCAGCAACAACGACTGTTTGTGCTGTTAAACGAAATCCGCGGCGCCGGCACCGCGCGCTTCGTGGCCGTCGGTAACGCAGCGCCGATGCACCTGGAGCTGCGCGACGACGTTCGAACTCGACTGGCATGGGGCCTGGTGTACCAGGTGCATGCGTTGAGCGATGAGGAGAAAGCACACGCGCTGTCGGCACACGCGGTGTCGCGTGGCCTGAGATTGCCCGACGAGGTCATCGATTATTTATTGACTCACATGCCGCGCGATATGCGAACGCTGGTCGCCGTGGTCGACGCCCTCGATACCTACGCGTTATCGGTCAAAAAACCTCTGACCGTGCCGCTCGTGCGTCACTGGGCCGAAGATACAGCCCAAAGGACGGCGCCGTAAGATTCGTCGATGCGTGCGCCGCCATTGCCCTAGTGCGACTAGCCCTTTTCGATCTTGACCATACGTTGCTGCCAATCGACAGCGCAGATACCTGGTCGCATTTCGTGGTCAACAAAGGGGGCCTCGATCCGGTGGCGTACGGCGAACGCATTGAAGAGTTCGCGCAAACCTATCGGGCGGGAACGTTCGATATCGAAGGCTACGTCCGCTTTCAGATGGAGCTGCTCGCGCTGTTTCCGCGGGCGCTACTCGACTCCTGGCATCTCCAATTCATGGAGCAGCATGTGCGTCCGCATGTTCGCAGCGAAGCCTTGGCACTGGTCGATTCGCATCGCAGGCGCGGCGACGAGCTCGCACTGGTAACCGGCACCAATGCCTATGTGGTCACGCCGATCGCACGTGAATTCGGCATCGAGCATGTGCTCGCGGTGCAGCCCGAAACCCGTTGCGGCGAATTTACCGGCGGTTATGTCGGGACGCATACCTATCAGCACGGCAAAGTGCGCAAGGTCGGCGAATGGCTCGCAGCGCGAGACAGGACGTGGGACGACACCATCACAATCTGCTACGGAGATTCGATCAACGACTTGCCACTGCTGGAGCGCGCGACGCACCCTGTTGTCACCAATGGAGATTCGCGCCTGATCGCGATTGCGCATGAACGCGGCTGGCAAACCTTGCAGCTGTTTGAACCGACGCACATGACCGGAGCAGCATGATCAAGCGCGTCATTCAGAAGGTCCAGACATTGTTCAAGCGCAAGCCGAAGCGCAGCGGCCGCGAGCCGAAGCGCATTCCGGCGAGCGAACACAAGATCAATAGCGCGCTCGTGTCACGTTCGGCGCTGCGTGTCTGCGAAACGCTGCAAAAGGCGGGGCACCGCGCCTATATCGTCGGCGGCGCGGTGCGAGACCTCTTGCTCGACATCGCACCGAAGGACTTCGACATCGCCACCGATGCCACGCCCGAGCAAATCAAGTCTCACTTTCGGCGCGCTTTCATCATTGGGCGGCGTTTCAAGCTGGTGCACGTGATGTTTGGCCAGGAAACGATCGAGGTGTCGACGTTTCGCGCACTGGTCAACGCAGACCGCCTGATCGACGAGCACGGTCGTGTACTGGCCGACAACCTGTATGGCGAACAGAACGAGGATTCAGCGCGCCGCGATTTCACGATCAACGCGCTCTATTACGACCCGACGACGGGCGAAGTACTCGACTATCACGACGGCGTAAAGGACCTGCGGGCGCGACGCCTGCGCATGATCGGCGATCCTGCCGAGCGCTATCGAGAAGACCCGGTCCGCATGCTGCGCGCGGTGCGGTTTGCCGCCAAGCTCGGCTTTGCAATCGACGAGGCTACGCGCGAGCCGATTCACCGCATGGCCGAGTTGATAGAAAACGTCCCCGCCGCGCGACTGTTCGATGAAATGCTGAAGCTGCTGACCAGCGGCCATTCGGTGGCGTGCATCACCCGATTGCGCGCCGAAGGGCTTCATCACGGACTACTGCCGTTGCTGGACGTCATTCTCGAGCAACCGGCCGGCGAGCGATTCGTAATGCTCGCTTTGTCGCGCACCGATGAACGCGTGCGCGCGGGTAAGAGGATCTCACCCGGCTTCCTGTTCGCCACCCTGCTGTGGAACGATGTGCTTGCGAAATGGAACGCACGACTGGCACGCAACGAACATCGCATTCCTGCTTTGAATGTCGCTATCGATGAAACGATCGATGCGCAGACCGAGAAACTGGCGATCCAGCGCCGATTCGTTTCCGACATGCGCGAGATCTGGGGTTTGCAGCCGCGCTTCGAGCGTCGGACCGGGCGGTCGCCTTTCCGGCTGGTCGAGCACCTGCGATTTCGCGCCGGTTATGATTTCCTGCTTTTGCGTGCGGCCGCCGATGAGATTCCTGTAGCGCTGGGTGACTGGTGGACTCGCTTTTTACAGGCCAGCCCGGACGAGCGCGAGCAGTTGGTGGTCGAAGCCGCACGGGAGAGCGGGCAGACATCGACGGCGGGAAATCGACGGCGCCGCCGACGGCGAGGCCGCAATGAGGGCGACGCAGCGAACGTTGTTTAAAGGTCTGAGTGAAACGAACCGCATACATCGGGCTGGGCGCCAATCAGGGTGAGGTGGTCGAATCGCTGAAGGCGGCGTTCGACTCGCTGCGCTCGCTCGAACAGTCCGAGCTGCAGGCGGTTTCCCCTTTTTATAAGTCGGCGCCGATCGATGCGCCTGGACCCGACTTCGTCAATGCAGTGGCGAAGCTCGAAACGGCGCTCGAGCCATACGGGCTCCTGCTGCATCTGCTCGATATCGAATTGATGCTTGGCCGCAAGCGCCGCGGGCAGGGACAGAAAAAGAACACGCCGCGCAACGTCGACCTGGATCTGCTGCTGCTCGGCGACATGATCATTCAAAGCACGCCGCTGACACTGCCTCATCCCCGGCTGCATCAACGCGCATTCGTACTCAAACCCTTGCTCGATCTGGCTCCCGATCTTCGGATTCCCGGCCAGGGAGCAGCCAGCGATTTTCTGAAGTCCCTATCCGATCAACGTGTCGAGTTGCTTGAAGAGCCCGCCGAGCAGTAGCGTGACTCTCGCCAGCAGGTATCGTTACGTGGTGGTAGAAGGCCCGATTGGTGCCGGCAAGACTTCGCTCGCAACCAAGCTTGCACAACAATTTGCGGCGCACGCGTTGCTCGAGCAACCTGAGTCGAATCCTTTTCTGGAGCGGTTTTATCGCAACCAGGCGAGATACGCGCTGCCGACGCAGCTGTTCTTTCTGTTTCAGCGCGTGCAGCAACTCGGCGACATTACTCAGCTCGATTTATTTCGCTCATCGGTCGTCGCCGACTTTCTGCTCGAAAAGGACCCGCTGTTTGCACGACTGACTTTGGCTGACGACGAACTCAAGCTGTACGAGCAGATTTTTTCGCAACTCAAACCGCAAGCCACTCTGCCCGACCTGGTCATCTATCTGCAGGCACCGCCCGACGTACTGGTGGAGCGTGTGCTTCGGCGCGGCAACCCGATCGAATCCGGCATTTCGGAGACTTATCTACGTGCATTGTCCGATAGCTACACGCGCTTTTTTCATCGGTATGACGATGCACCGGTGCTGATCGTCAATACCGAACATTTGAATCCGATCGAGCGCGCCGAAGACTTCGAGCTGCTGTTGTCACGCGTCGACAGGATGCGTGGACGTCGCGAGTACTTCAACCTGGCGGCATGAGCGTGGGGGCCTCCGCATGAGCGTTCATCCGCCTGATCAGCCTATGTCCAAGCCTGTCACGCTGCTGCAGCTTGCCGAGATGCGTGCCCGCGGGGAGCCTATCGCAATGCTCACCTGCTATGACGCGAGCTTCGCCCGGCTGCTCGACAACTGCGGCGTCGACTCCGTGCTGGTCGGCGACTCGCTCGGAATGGTCATTCAAGGACATGCATCGACACTTCCGGTAACTGTCGAAGACATCGAGTATCACGTGCGCGCCGTAATGCGCGGTACGCAGCGCGCATGGTTGATCGCCGATATGCCGTTCGGCAGCTATCAGGGAACACCGCAGTCGGCGTTCGACAATGCCGTTCGCTTGATGCAGGCCGGCGCTCAGATGGTCAAGATCGAAGGCGGCGCCTGGCTCGCGCCAACGGTCGAGTTTCTGGTAGCGCGCGGTATTCCGGTGTGTGCGCATTTGGGACTCACACCTCAGTCGGTACATGCATTGGGCGGCTACCGTATCCAGGGCAAAAGCGACGCAGCGGCCGAACAATTACTGAGCGACGCACTGACGCTGCAGGCGGCAGGCGCATCAATGCTGGTGCTCGAGCTGATTCCCGCAGCACTCGCCGGCCGCGTGACTCGCGAGCTAAGGATTCCAACGATCGGCATCGGCGCCGGCACCGATTGTTCCGGCCAGGTACTGGTGCTGCACGACATGCTCGACATATTTCCAGGCAAGAAGCCGCGCTTCGTGCGCAACTTCATGACGGGTGCGCCGGATATCGCCAGCGCGGTACGTAACTTCGTGCAGGCGGTCAAGGCGCGGACCTTCCCCGCTGCCGACGAGACGTACTGATGAAGGTCGTTCACACGATCGAAGAGCTGCGCGATCAGCTGCGCGGCCAAAATCGTGCTGCGTTCGTCCCGACGATGGGAAATCTGCATGATGCACATCTTGCGCTGATGAGCATGGCGCACCAGCACGGCGACCCTGTCGTGGCATCGATCTTCGTCAATCGACTGCAGTTCGGTCCCAACGAGGATTTCGACAAGTACCCACGCACGCTGCAGGACGACATTGACAAGCTGCAGCAGCAAAACCGCGTGTACGTGCTATTCGCGCCGAATGAACGCGAGATGTACCCCGAACCGCAGAATTACCGCGTGAGCCCGCCGTCTGATCTCGGCGACATTCTCGAAGGCGAATTCCGCCCAGGCTTCTTCGTAGGAGTGACCACCGTTGTGCTTAAGCTGCTGTCTTGCGTCCAACCGAAAGTCGCGGTGTTCGGCAAGAAGGACTATCAGCAGCTGATGATCGTGCGCAATATGTGCCGTCAGTTCGCATTGCCGACCGAAATAATTCCGCACGAGACGGTGCGTGATGCCGATGGGCTCGCGCTGTCCTCACGCAACCGGTTTCTATCGGCAACAGAACGCGCAGAAGCGCCGCGTCTTTATCGAATGTTGAATCAAACACGCGATCGCGTGCTCGCAGGCGACGTGGACCTCGATCGCGTTGAGCGCGACGCGCAGCGCGAACTGGACAGCGCAGGCTGGAAAGTCGACTACCTTGCGGTGCGCCGACGGCGCGACTTGCACAAACCTACCGCCGACGAAGTCTCAGCCGGCGAGCCGTTGGTCGCACTTGCGGCGGCGAAGCTCGGCACAACGCGCTTGATCGACAATCTGGAAATCTGAAGAGCGCGAGTTTCAAACGAATAAGCGATAATCCGCGTCCCAATTCGGCCGGGCTGGCGGAACTGGTAGACGCGCCGGACTCAAAATCCGGTTCTGGCAACAGAGTGTGGGTTCGATTCCCTCGCCCGGCACCACTTCATGGCCGGTAAAGCCATGCAGATCGATACAGACCTTTCTCTCGCTGATTTTGATTTTGACTTGCCGCGCGAACTGATTGCGCAGCGACCCCTGCCCGAGCGCGCGGCCAGTCGCCTGCTGCGCGTCACGCGCGACGAGCTCGAAGATCGGTGCTTCACCGATTTGGAGTGCCTTCTGCGGCCCGGCGACTTGCTGGTGTTCAACGACACCAAGGTGATCAACGCGCGCCTGTTCGGACGCAAACCAAGCGGCGGAAAAGTCGAAGCGTTGATCGAGCGCGTGCTTGAACCGACGCTCGCTCTCGCGATGGTGCGCACCAGTCACACGCCAGCGCGCGGTGCGCCGCTGTTATTTGAAGATTCGGTGCATGCCACGGTGGAAGGACGGCAGGGCGACTTCTTCCTGTTGCGCTTCGACCGCGACGTGACAACCGTGCTCGAGCAACACGGCCGCGTGCCGTTGCCACCCTATATCGAACATGCGGCGGATTCGATGGACGCGCTTCGCTACCAGACCGTTTATGCGGCGCATCCCGGTGCCGTTGCTGCCCCGACTGCCGGACTTCATTTCACGCCCGATCTGTTAACTCGTCTGCAGCGCCGCGGTATCGAGTTTGCCTACCTGACGCTGCACGTGGGTGCAGGCACTTTCCAGCCGGTCCGCGCCGAGCGCATTGCCGAGCACGAAATGCATTCCGAGCGTTACGAAATTTCGGAGCCGGCGGCGCAAGCGATCAACGCAGCGCACGCGACACGTCGCCGTGTCATTGCAGTCGGCACCACGAGCCTGCGCGCACTGGAATCCGCGGCCGACGGCTCGCGAGCACGAGTTCGTCCGGGCGCCCGCGAAACGGCGCTCTTCATTACGCCGGGCTTCGGCTTCCGCATCGTTGATCTGTTGCTGACCAATTTTCATTTACCGAAGTCGACGCTGCTAATGCTCGTTTCTGCCTTCGCCGGTATTGATCGCATTCGGGTCGCCTACGCCCATGCGATACGGCAACGGTACCGGTTCTTTAGTTACGGCGACGCAATGTTGCTCGAGCGCGCACGATGAGCCAGCCGTTCCAGGTCACCGCGCGTGACGGTGCGGCGCGTGCAGGCCGAATAGCGCTCCGACACGGTGACGTCGAAACACCGGTATTCATGCCGGTGGGCACCTACGGCACAGTCAAAGCGATGGCTCCCGATGAGCTGATTGGCCTGGGGGCACAGATCATTCTCGGCAACACGTTTCATTTGTGGCTGCGTCCGGGCCTCGATGTCGTTGCTGCGCACCAGGGGCTGCATCGATTCATGGGATGGACGCGGCCGCTGCTGACCGATTCGGGGGGATTTCAGGTTTTTTCGCTCGGAAAATTGCGCAACATAAGTGAAGAAGGCGTGCGGTTCGCATCGCCGATAAACGGCGATCGCTTATTCCTGACACCCGAAGAGTCGATGCGGATCCAGCACGTGCTCGACTCGGATATCGCGATGGTGTTCGACGAATGCACGCCTTATCGAATCGACGATCGAATCGCCATGCAGAGCGAAGCGGCTGACTCGATGCGGCTTTCGCTGCGTTGGGCCGAACGCAGTGCTACCGAATTCAATCGCCTGCAAAACTCGAACCTTCTTTTCGGCATCGTGCAGGGCGGGATGTTCGAAGCGCTGCGCGATGAATCGCTGGCGGCGCTCGTCAGCATCGGCTTCGACGGCTATGCGATCGGCGGGCTGTCGGTCGGTGAACCAAAGGAAGAAATGATGCGCGTCCTCGCGCATACCGCACCGAGGATGCCGGCCGACAAGCCGCGTTACCTAATGGGCGTCGGCACTCCCGAAGACCTGGTCGAGGCGATCGGCGCCGGCATTGACATGTTCGACTGTGTGCTGCCGACGCGCAACGCCCGTAATGGCTGGCTGTTCACGCGCTACGGCGACATCAAGCTACGCAACAGCCGCTATCGAACCGATACCGCGCCGCCCGATGAAACCTGCGGCTGCGTCGCGTGTCGAAGATTCACCCGCGCGTACCTGCATCACTTGCAGCGGGTCAACGAGATCCTCGGAGCACGGCTCAATACGATTCACAATCTGCACTACTACCTCGATTTGATGAGACAGGCGCGCGAGGCAATTGCGGCGCAGCGATTCGGCGAATTCAGCGTGCAATTTGCGCACGACCGCAGCCGCGGCGTTTAAGAGAGCCACCGTTATAATCGCGCGCCGCGTTTCCCTCTCAGCCCTATCTGAGCAACGTCCGAATAACGTCCGAATAACGTCCGAGTAACTAAGGGCACCGATCATGTTCTTCATCAGCAACGCAATTGCACAGACTGCACCCGCCGCGCAGCCCGGAGCCGAGTCGTCGTTCATGTCGATCGGCTTCATGGTGCTGATCTTTGTCGTCTTCTACTTTTTCATGATTCGCCCGCAGGTCAAGCGCCAGAAGGAACACAAGGCAATGGCCGATGCGCTGAAGAAAGGTGACGAGGTAATCACCGCCGGCGGCATTGTCGGCAAGATCACGGATATCAACGATCAGTTCGTCACGGTGCAGGTCGCCGCGGTAAATGGGCAACCGGTGCAGGTCTCGATGCAGAAAATGGCCGTGCAGACTTTGTTGCCGAAAGACACGTTCAAGCCTGCATGAATCGTTATGCGCTCTGGAAGTACGTCGTAATCGTGATCGCGCTGGTCCTCGGCGCGATCTACACGCTTCCAAATTTTTACGGCGAATCGCCGGCGGTTCAAGTCTCATCAGGCCGGCAAACCGTCAAGGTCGATGCGCCACTGATGGCGCGGGTCGAAACGATCTTGAGCGAAGCAAAGATTCCGCATGAGGCGGTGTACTTCGATACGATCGGGACGAACTCGACCGTGCGAATGCGCTTCGCCGACACCGACACGCAACTCAAGGCGAAGGACACGCTGCAGAAGGCGCTCAATCCCGATGCCGAAGACGCCGCTTACGTTGTCGCGCTGAACCTGATCTCGAACACGCCGCGTTGGCTTGTCGGCTTGCGCGCGCTTCCAATGTATCTCGGCCTCGACTTGCGCGGCGGAGTTCACTTCCTGCTGCAAGTCGACATGCGCGCCGCGATCGACAAGCGGCTCGATACGCTGACATCGGACATTCGCACGTTGTTGCGAGAAAAGAATATCCGGCACGCCGGAATCAACAAGACGCCGACATCGATCGACATCCGTTTTCGTGATGCCGAGATGCGCACCCGCGCGCAGGATTTGTTGCGCAGCCAGGTACCCGAGTTGGCGCTGAGGGAGACAGGCAGCGGCGATGATCTGACGCTCGTTGGGACACTGACGCCGGCCGCACAAAGAACGATCCAGGATTCCGCGCTCCGGCAAAACATTTCCACCCTGCACAACCGCGTCAACGAGCTCGGCGTCGCCGAACCGGTGATTCAGCAGCAGGGCGCCGACCGCATCGTCGTGCAGCTTCCAGGTGTGCAGGACGTGGCGCGCGCCAAGCAGTTGCTCGGCCGAACTGCGACGCTCGAAATCAGGCTGGTCGATCAGGACGCGATGGCGGCTGGAACACCGGGCGCGTTGACCGTGCCTCAGCGCGATGGCCAGACGATCAAGCAAATACCGCTGAAGCGCGAGATTGTCGTCACTGGAAATCAGTTGAACGGGGCGTCGGCGACGCTTGACCAGAACCAGCGTCCGGCCGTGTCTGTGCGACTCGATGAAGCTGGCGGTCGATCAATGCGCACCGCATCTCGGGACAACATTGGTCGGTTGATGGCGATCGTGTTGTACGAGCGCGGCAAAGGCGAAGCAATCTCGGTCGCCACGATCCAGGGCGAGTTCGGCAATCAGTTCCAGATCACCGGCAACTTCACCGTGCAGGAAACGGCCGATCTCGCGCTGCTGATCCGCTCCGGCTCGCTGGCGGCGCCGATGGAGATCATCGAAGAACGCACGATCGGCCCAAGCCTTGGTGCCGAAAACATCGAGCGCGGTTTCCGGTCGACGTTGTATGGCTTCGCGGCTATTGCGGCATTCATGATTTTTTACTACCGCGTGTTCGGGTTGATCTCAGTCGCCGCCTTGACGGTTAATTTGATGCTGCTGATCGCGCTGCTGTCACTATTGCAAGCAACGCTGACGCTGCCGGGCATCGCCGCGATCGCGCTGACGCTCGGCATGGCTATCGATGCCAACGTGCTGATCAACGAGCGTGTGCGCGAAGAGTTGCGCAACGGACGAACGCCACAGCAGGCGATATACGAGGGCTACGACAAGGCGTGGGCCACGATCATGGACTCGAATATCACGACGCTGATCGCAGGCATCGCATTGCTGACCTTCGGTTCAGGCCCGGTACGCGGGTTCGCGGTGGTTCACGTCCTCGGCATTCTGACTTCGATTTTCTCGGCCGTTTACGTTTCGCGTGCGATGGTCAATCTGTACTACGGAACGCGCAAGAAACTGCCGTCGATTTCGGTGGGGCAGGTATGGAAGCCCGGCGCCTCCGGCGCGCGGTAACCAAGGCAGACGACAGGACGCCCAATGGAATTCTTCAGAATCCGCGGCACGATTCCTTTCATGCGGTATTCGCTGATACTGAACGCGATCTCTGCGATTTCGTTCTTGATCGCGGTCGGCTTTCTGGTTTTCCGCGGACTCAATCTGTCGATCGAGTTCACCGGGGGCACCGTAATGGAGGTCGCCTATCAGGAGCCCGCGCAGCTCGAACAAATCCGTGAGGTAATCGAACGACAAACCGCAGGTGAATTTCAGGTACAGAACTTCGGCACGTCGCGCGATGTACTGATTCGCCTGCCGCTGCAAACAGGTTTCACGTCAGGGCAACAGGCCGAGCGTGTAATGGAAGCGTTGCGCGCCCAGAACCCGAACGTCGAATTGCGCCGCGTCGAGTTCGTCGGACCACAGGTCGGCGCCGAGCTCGCACAGGACGGCCTGCTTGCGCTGCTGATGGTCGTAATTGGCATCATGGTCTATCTCGCGTTCCGTTTCGAGTGGAAGTTCGCGGTCGCGGCGATCATCGCCAATCTGCACGATGTCATCCTGGTAGTTGGCATGTTCTCGATCTTCGGCTGGGAGTTTTCGCTGCCGGTGCTTGCCGCAGTGCTTGCCGTACTTGGCTACTCGGTGAACGAGTCGGTGATCATTTTTGATCGCGTGCGCGAGCACTTCAAGAAGATGCGCCGTGCCAGCGTCGTTGAAGTGATCGACTCGGCGATCACCGCGACGATTTCGCGCACGATCATCACGCACGGCTGCACGCTGGCAATGTCGCTGTCCATGCTGTTTTTCGGCGGGCCGGCGCTGCATTACTTTGCGCTGGCGCTGACGATCGGCATTCTGTTCGGCATCTATTCATCCGTCTTCGTCGCCGCGGCAATCGCGATGTACCTCGGCATCAAGCGCGAAGACCTCGTAAAACCCGTCAAGCGCGAGGACGAACAGCAAATCGTTCCGTAAAGGTGATCGAGTCCGCGTCGACGAAAGTTCGCATCTGGGACCTGCCGACGCGACTGTTCCACTGGTTGCTGGCCGCACTGGTCGTCTATTCGTTCACGACCGGCAAGCTCGGCGGCGATTGGCTCACCTGGCACTTTCGATCGGGCTATGCGATCGCATCCCTGCTGTTGTTCCGGCTCTTATGGGGTTTCGCCGGCTCGCGTTACGCACGCTTCGCGAGCTTTCTGCCGTCGCCGTCCGGCATCTGGCGCACGCTGCACTCGCGGAAAGTGATCGAGGCGAGCGCGGGGCACAGCGCCATCGGCACGCTGTCGGTGTTTACGTTGCTGATCGTGTTGCTGGCGCAGGTGATCGCGGGAATGTTCACCAACGATGGAACCTTCATCGAAGGGCCGTGGGTGAAGTTCGTCTCGAGCGCGATCAGCGATCGGTTTTCCACCTTTCACTACTACAACGGCTGGCTCGTAGTCGCGCTCGTCGCTGTGCACGTCACTGCGATTGTGTTTTACCTTACGGTCCGGCGCAACGATCTGGTCACGCCGATGCTGACCGGCGACAAGCTCGGCTTGAACGCGATCCCTGCCGAAGACGGGGCGGCGATCCGCCTGCGCGCCGCCGTGCTGGCGGCGATCGCAGGCGCAGTCGTCTACTACGTGGTCACGTAACTCGACCCGGCCGCGCCGGTCAGACCGTCGCGGTCTTGTTGGCTTCCGCTTGCTGGCGCAGGCGTTCTTCCTGCGCTCTGAGCTCCGGCGTGAACTCGGCGCCAAAGTCCTCGGCTTCGAACACCTGGCGCAGCTCGACTTCGGCGCCGCCGTCGAATGGCGCGCGCTTCAGCCACTCGATCGCTTCCTGCTTCGAGCGCACCTGCCACAGCCAGTAGCCCGCGATCAGATCCTTCGATTCGCTGAACGGCCCTTCGATCACCGTGCGCTTGCTGCCGTCGAATCTGACGCGCACGCCCTTGGAAGTCGGGTGCAGGCCTTCGCCCTCCAGCATCACGCCGGCTTTGACCAGCTCTTCGTTGTAGTTGCCCATTTGCGTCAACAATTCCTTGCTCGGCATCACGCCGGCCTCGGAATCCTTGTCGGCTTTGACTATCACCATGAACTTCATCGTCACTCCTTTTAGTCGCCGTCCAATTTGCACGCGCTCCTCAGTTCTTACAAATCGTCAACGTAGCTCATCGACCGTCTCTTTGTTCTTCTGCTCAGGCTTGACCTCAATCGGCCCGGCGTTGACCATCCACTGGATGCCGAACCGATCGGTGAACATGCCGAACGCTTCCGCCCAAAAGGTCTTGTCGAGCGGCATTTGCACCTGCCCGCCCTGCGACAGTCGCATCGAAGGCTTTCCTGCCTTCGGCCGCTGTGTCGTAATTCAAAGTCACCTGCATTCCCTTCGGCGCCTCATAGGGTGCCCACGGCCCTGCATCGGAAGCCATCAGCGACTGGCCTTCGGCGGTCGTCAGGCACGCATGCATGACCCGCTCACGGTATTGGGAGGGAATGTCTTTCTCCATCGGCGTGCCGGCGAACGGCATCACATCGAGCTTGCCGCCGAGGGCCTTTTGATAAAAGCGCATTGCCTCTGCACAAGTGCCGTCGAAGTTCAGATACGGATTGATTTGCATGTCATCTCCTCGAGTTGATTGTGGTGAAGGTGCAGCGGTCGCAGATTAACCGCGAACCGCCGCACACTGCCGCGATTCGCGGCCTGGCCCCGTTACAAGTGAAACAGGCAACGCGTGCGAGCGCAACGAGCGCGCAATCTGCGCGCGACAGTATCTCGATCGAACTGAAACGCTTGAATTCAGAGGAGAACGAAGATGCTGGACCGAAGCCTTGCCGCACTCAATGACCTGCTACACGCCGCGATCGTGGGCGCAGTGCTGGTCGTATCGACCCTGGGTCTTTCGGAAGAGCTCGCTGGCTGGGACAGTGATCAGGTGCTGTCGATCGCCGCGGCGGCGGTGACCGGAGCGTCGGCCGCCTACGGCGCGGCGCTCACGCCGCCGGGCATGCATTGCTCGCGCGATGTCGCCATCCTCGCGGCGCGAGGCTGATTACTTCGCGCGAAAATCGTCGTGACAGTTGTCGCAGGCCTTCGCAGCCACGCCGAACTGTGTGCGGATGGTGGCAACGTCACCGGTCTTGGCGACAGTGTTTAGCTTCGCGACCTCTTCCTGCATCTTCTGCGCAAGATCCTTGACCTTCGCCTCGTTCTTGAATAGTGCAGGCAAGGCGCGGGTGTCTGCCACCAGTTCCGTACTCGGCGCAAACGCGTCCCATGGCAGCTTCGACATCGACTCGACCGTCTGCGCGCTCGACTGAATGATCTGCATGTTCGGCGTCGGCGATTTGAGCTGCGCAAAAATGCGACCCATGTGACTGTTCATCACCGTGAACGCAGCTTTGCGGTACTTGACCGCATCTTCGGGCTTGGCGTACTGCGCAGCGGCGGGCCAGGCAATGGCAGCGGCTGCTGCAATAGAGGCAACAACTGCAGCTGTCTTTCGGTGTCGGGACATCATCTCCTCGCGTTGATTCAGTTCAGGCAAAAGCTTAACGGTGCCCTCGCGCTACGCTCGGCGTGCAAGCTCCGGGGCTTTCCCTATATAGCCCCACGGCGTTAGGGCCAGCAGCGCTTCACGCGCCTCGGCGGGAATCGCCAGTCCACGCACGAACTCGAGCAACGCATCGCGCGTAATGCCTGTGCCGCGTGTCAAGGCTTTCAGCTGCTCGTATGAATTTTCGACGCCGTAGCGACGCATGACGGTCTGCACCGGCTCGGCCAAGACTTCCCATGCTTCTTCCAGATCGGCTCGAATCCGCTCTTCATTGATCTCGAGCTTGCGAAGTCCGCGCAGGCACGATTCGTATGCCACCAGCGAGTAGCCGAACGCGACGCCGAGATTGCGCAACACCGTCGAGTCGGTCAGGTCCCGCTGCCAGCGCGAGATCGGAAGCTTGTCGGCCAGGTGCCGCAGCAGCGCGTTGGCCAGCCCGAGATTTCCCTCCGAGTTTTCAAAGTCGATCGGGTTCACCTTGTGCGGCATCGTTGACGAACCGATCTCGCCTGCCTTCAGCTTCTGCTTGAAGTAGCCGAGTGAAATGTAGCCCCACGTATCACGATCGAGATCAAGCAGCACTGTATTTGTACGCGCGATGGCGTCGAACAACTCGGCCATCGAATCGTGCGGTTCGATTTGAGTCGTGTGCGTGTTGAATTTCAGCCCGAGCCCTTCGACGACGCTGCGCGCGAACGATTCCCAATCCACCGTCGGGTAGGCTGCAACATGGGCGTTGTAGTTACCCACGGCGCCGTTCATTTTCGCGAGCAGCGTTACGCGCTCGACCGCATCAATCGCCACCACGAGTCGCGCGGATACATTGGCGAACTCCTTGCCAACCGTCGTCGGGCTGGCAAGCTGTCCGTGCGTCCGCGAGACCATCGGCAGATCCGCGTGCCGGTGCGCATGGTCGCGCAGCTCGGCATGGATGGCTCGAAGGCGGCGTATCAGCACAGCGCGCCCGCGCTCGAGCATCAGCGCATGGGCGACGTTGTTGATGTCCTCCGAGGTGCAGGCGAAGTGGATGAACTCCGATGCGGTGCCCAGCGCCGAGCCGATGCGCCGTCGGATGAAGTACTCGACGGCTTTGACGTCATGGTTGGTTTCTGCCTCGATCGCCTTGATCTCAATGCAGTCCTCGAGGGTGAAGTCGGCGACGAGCTGGCGCAGCGAGGCTATCGCGCTGTCGGATAACGCAGGAAATCCAGGCAGACCCAGCGTCGTCAGTCCCGACAGCCAGGCGACCTCGACCCGGACCCGCTCGCGCATGAAGGCAAACTCAGAAAAAATATCCCGCAACTCGGCTGTCTGCCGGCCGTAGCGGCCGTCCAACGGCGAGATAGCTGTTAGCGAAACGAGTTCGGCAGGCACGTTACGTGCGGAATCGTTTTGCGGCGTAGGAAAGCTCGATGCAGCGCGTGCGCTCGTGAAGAGCTATGGAGCGAGGCAGTGTATCAAACGCGCATCGCCAATCTCTGAAAGCACGTCTTGTCATGGTGTTGCTATTGCCGGCTGCCGCGCCGTCGATATACTCATTTCCTTCTGTGTTTCGCGCGCAACGTGTCCAAGAACATTCGCCTGATCGCATCGCTGACCAGCCCCTACGTACGCAAGGTGCGCATCGTAATGGCCGAGAAACGTCTGGAATACCAGATGGAGCTGGACGATGTGTGGTCCCCCAACACACGCATCCAGGATGCAAACCCGCTGGGCAAAGTGCCTTGTCTGATCATGGAAGACGGCGGTGCGCTGTTCGATTCGCGTGTCATTGTCGAGTATCTGGATACGCTGACGCCTGTGGCCAAGCTGATTCCACCGAATGGGCGTGAGCGCGCCGAAGTCCGGACCTGGGAGGCGCTTGGTGACGGCATGCTTGACGCGGCGATCCTGGTGCGCCTCGAGCGGTCGCAGCGAGCACCCGCGCAGCAGAGCGAACAATGGGTCAATCGGCAGATGGCCAAAGTGCACGCCGGAATCTCAGCCATGGGGCACGCTCTTGCGGAAAAGCCCTGGTGCAACGGCCACGCGTATTCACTCGCCGATATTGCGCTCGGATGCGCGCTGGGGTATCTCGACTTCCGCTTCAAGGAAGTCGATTGGCGCACCTCGCATCCAAACCTAGCACGGCATTATGAAAAAATCGCCGCGCGCCCGTCGTTCGTCGACACGCAGCCGCCCGCGTAGCCTCTAGCCACCGAGGTCGGCTGCAAACCGGTCGATCGCATCGGTACAGAAGGCGTCGATGCCCCAATTGAACAGCGTACGGGATCGCTCCGGCGAGTTGACCGTGTAACAGAACAGCCAGACGCCGGCACGCTTGATATCCCGTGTTCGCTGCGCAGTCAGATACTTGTGATTGGTATGCAGAGAAACGCAGTCCAACCGCGCAAGCGTTGTTCGCCAATCGTGCGGTATGTCGTCGATCAACCAACCGAGCGGCAGGTCGGGCGCGGCTTCACGTGCAGCGATCAATGCATCGGGCGCAAATGACGACAGCAGCGGAACGCGCGGTTCGACGCGCTCGGCACTTGCGCCTCCCTGTCGAATCAGATCTGCGTAAACCGTGCACGTCGTACGAGCGACTGCGGCGCCGGTGGCCGCTTCGAACCCGGGCGAGGGCTTGATCTCGATATTCGGCCATACGTCATGGTCGCGGCAGAAGCGCAGGGTTCCCTCCAGTGTCGGCACCGTCTCGCCGACGAAACGCGAGGAGTGCCAGCTCCCGACATCGGTGCGCTCGAGCTGCCTGGATGGCATCTCGCAGATCGTGCCGCTGACGAGCCCGGTGCGTTCAAGCGTCGGATCGTGCATCAGCACTGGCACCTGATCAGCCGCCAGCATGGCATCGAATTCGACGCCGCGAAATCCGTGCTCGAGGCCTACCTTGATCGCGGCAATCGTGTTCTCGGGCGCCAGAGTCCCGCCGCCGCGATGCGCGAGTACGCGTGGGTACGGCCACTTCGGCGCAACGCTCAAGCAGCGTCTCCATTGTCTGCTGTTTTTCGCTTGCGCCGGATATAAATGACCTTCTCGACGCGAGCGACCACCATGCCTTCGTCGTCCTTGATGTCGATGCCAAACAGATGCAGGTGTTTGTCGCCTGCCTCGGTCATCTGACGAATCTGTTCCAGATCCTTGTCCACGAGATCCATGCGCGCCCATACGCGGCCACGGCCCGGGGCCAGATAATCGATCGAGCCCGACTTGTCCCAAACGTGATACGCGGCGCCCAGGTTGTGCAGCAGCATCACCATCAGGAACGGATCGACCATCGCGTACAGCGAGGCGCCGAAATGAGTCCCCACATAGTTGCGGTTGGTCCAGCGCAACCGCATCTCGACCGTCGCGCTTCGAAAATCAGGCGCGATGTGGCGTACGCCGATTCCCGCTCCGACGAAGGGCGGCCATAAGTTCATGGCGAAGCGCAGCGTGCGTGCCGAAACCTTCCGTACCATCCGCAAAGTGTATGCAATCCTCGGTCTGCAACTGATTCGATGAACTCGCTCGGCCATTTGCGAGTGCTCGACTTGACGCGCGTACTCGCAGGCCCGTGGTGCACTCAGCTGCTGGCCGATCTCGGAGCTGAGGTCATCAAGGTCGAGCGGCCGGGCCATGGCGACGACACCCGCGCGTGGGGCCCGCCCTATCTGAAGGATTCCACTGGCGCTGACACTTCCGAAGCTGCGTACTACCTGTCGGCCAACCGCGGCAAGCGTTCGGTGACGATCGACATTTCGACTCCGGAAGGTCAGTCGCTGTTGCACAAGCTCGCCGACCGCTGCGACATCGTTGTAGAAAACTACCTGGTCGGACAGCTCGCCAAGTACAAGCTCGACTATGAATCGCTCGCGAAGATCAACCCACGGTTGATCTACTGTTCGATCACCGGCTTCGGCCAAACCGGGCCGCATCGCATGCGCCCGGGCTACGACTTCATCATGCAGGGTATCGGTGGCTTCATGTCGATCACCGGCGAACGTGATGACCGGCCGGGTGGCGGCCCGCAAAAAGCCGGCGTTGCGGTCTCCGACCTGATGACGGGCATGTACTCGGCAGTCGCGATCCTGGCGGCGGTCACCCATCGTGAACGCACCGGCGAGGGCCAGCACATCGACATGGCACTGTATGACGTGATGCTCGCGATGCTCGCCAACATGAACATGAATTACCTGACGTCCGGGGAGGCACCGCGCCGCGCCGGCAATGCACATCAGAACATCGTGCCGTACCAGGTGTTTGCCGCAGCCGACGGCCACATAGTGGTCACTGTTGGAAATGACTCGCAATTCGTCAAGTTTTGTGCGGTCGTCGGCGCACCGCACCTCGCCAGCGATGCACGCTACCGGCGCAACGCCGATCGCGTGCGTAACCGCGAAGTACTGATCACCGAGCTCGAAGCCATTTTCCGCACCAAGCCCGTCGCGTTCTGGGTCGAGCAGCTGGATGCCGAAGGTGTGCCGTGCGGACCGATCAACGACATCGCGCATGCCCTTGCCGACCCGCAAGTCAAAGCGCGAAACTTACGCATCGACCTTCCGCATGCGCTTGCGGGACAAGTGCCGATGGTTGCAAATCCGATCAAGATGTCGGTCGACGCCAGCCAGCTACGAGCTGCCGCCACCGCTTCTCGGGGAGCACACGGCTCGTGTGTTGAGCGAGTACGCCGGCGTCGACGAAAGACAATTGGCCGCTTTGAAATCAAAAGGGATCGTTTAATTGCCCGCGCTGCACCTGAAGATCGCAGGGCTCGTGCAGGGCGTGGGGTTTCGCTACAGCATGTGCAGACAAGCGCGGCGTCTACGGCTCGCGGGATGGGTACGAAACTGCAGCGACGGCAGCGTCGAAGCCGTCGCCGTTGGTGACCATCAGGCGCTGCAGCAACTGGTCGAGTGGACGCAACGCGGGCCTGCCGGCGCTCGGGTCGATAGCGTCGACGTCGAGCCAGCTACGGCTGCGCAAGCAAGCGACGCCGACGATCCGTTCAGTCAGCGTTCGAGCGTCTGAAAAACGCTGTCGTCGAATTGCGGATTGAGCAGCGCAGTAATCACATGGTCGCGCCACTCACCGTTGATGAACAGATACTTCGGCGCTACTCCTTCGCGCCGAAAACCAAGCCGTTGCAGCAAGCGGCCGCTACGAACGTTAGCCGGGATGTAGCTCGCTTGGATGCGGTGCAGTTGCATGACGTCGAACGCGTGCGCGATCGTCGCGGCGAGCGCTTCCTGCATCAGCCCGCGGCGCTCGAACGCGCCGTCGATGGCGTAGCCAAGGATGCACGACTGAAACGGACCGCGCGCGATTTGCGTGTAGTTGATTCGGCCGATCACTTGCGCCTTATCACCGCGCATGTAGAAGACCCAACGTGCGACACGGCCTTCGCTGGCCTCAATCACTGCACGTTCGCATTCGGCTTCCCAGAAGCCGGCCGAACGAACACCCGCAGGGCGCGGCGGGTCCCATGGCGCCAGGTGCGCATCGTTGCGAAGAAAAAAATCAGCGAGCGGCGTCGCATGAGCAAGGTTGATCGACTCAATCGTCAGGCGCGGAGTGTCGAGCTGCTTGATCATCGCGATGAGCGATACTAATAGTTCTCCATTTGAGTAGCGAGGCAACGTGAAACGACGCGATGCAATCGGCGCGCTGGCGGCAGGCGCAGTTGTAGCAACGAGCGGCACATCGAAGTTGTTCGCGCAACCGGCTGGCGCACTGCCTGCGTATCCGAACAGGCCGATTCGACTGGTCGTACCCTACCCGCCCGGTGGGCCGCTTGACACCGCAGCGCGCGCACTCGCCGATCGGGTCAAGGAACCGCTCGGTATCGTCATCGTCGAGAATCGCCCTGGCGCCGGCGGCAATCTCGGTGTTGATCAGGTTGCAAAGTCGCCGCCTGACGGCTACGCCCTTGTCATCGGCGCGGTCGCCACGCACGCAGTCAATCCGTGGCTGTTCTCGAAGCTGCCGTATGACCCGATCAAAGACTTTGCGCCGATCACGTTGATCGCACACGTGCCGAATGTGCTGGTGATGACGCCCGAGCGGGCGGATCAGCTCGGCATTCGATCGGCGCGCGATTTGATCGACTACGCGCGCAAGAATCCCGGGCGATTGAACTACGCATCGGGCGGCAACGGCAGTGCGGGCCATATGGCCGGCGAACTGATGAAGTCGCAGGCGAAAATCTCTGCGGTGCACATACCGTACGCGGGTGCCGCACCCGCGCAACTCGGCTTGCTGGCGGGACAAACCGACTTCATGTTCGACAACCTGGCGTCGGCCACCGCCCAGATCAAAGCCGGCAGGCTGCGCGCACTCGCAGTGACCACGTCGCAGCGCGCGAGCTCGATGCCAGAAGTTCCGACGATGGCTGATGCCGGACTTACGGGGTTCGACGTCTCGACGTGGTTCGGCGTATTCGCGCCCGCCGGCACGCCCGCACCGATCATCGCCCGCCTGAACAGCGCAATGACCGCCGCGTTGCGCTCTACGGAAATGGGCGAGCGGCTGGCGCGAATGGGCGCCGAGCCAGCACCCGGAACTTCGGAGCAATTTGCAGAGCTCGTGCGCCGTGAGCTCGCTAAATATCAGCAGATCGTCAAGTTCTCCGGCGCGCGCGTCGACTGAGCAGTGCCAGCACTTGGTAGTGCCGACCCAACACCAAGTGGCGTGATCGTCTGAAGCACGTTGAGCCCGCACGTCACTCTTGACGACCTGCGACGCTACGCCGTCGCGCGCAGCTTTTTCGGGCCGACGACTTTGAAGCGCGCTCTGCATGAATTCGGCTTTGTCCAGGCGGACCCGATCCGTGCCCCGGCGCGCGCGCAGGACCTGACGCTGCGCCATCGCGTTACCAACTATCGCGCCGGAGACCTCGAGCGTCGCTACTCTGCCCTCGGTATCCAAGAAGATTTCTTCGTCAACTATGGCTTTGTCACCGCCGAAGTGCACGCGCTGATGCATCCGCGCGCGCGCTTCTCGCGCTGGTCGCCGTCGCAGAAGGCACGCGCGCAGGCACTGCTCGACTTCGTGCGCGAGCGCGGTCCGGCGCATCCGCGCGAGGTCGATGCGCATTTCTCGCACGGGTCCGTTTCGAACTACTGGGGCGGCTCGTCGAATGCCACCACACACCTGCTCGACGCGATGCACTACCGTGGGCTGCTGCGCGTCGCGCGACGAGCGGGAGGCGTGAGAATCTACGACGTGTGCACGCACGCGGTCGAGCCACTTGACGCCGCCGCGCGGCGCGAGCGTCTCGATCTGCTGGTGGACGTGATCGTGCGTAAGTACGCGCCGCTTCCAGCGCTGAGTCTGTCCGGGCTCGTGAGGCGGCTGCGTTACGCGGTGCCGCAATGGCGACTCGGCCTGACCGCAGCGTTGGGGCGTGCCAGAAAGCGGCTCGCGTCTGCCCGCATCAACGGCATCGAGTGGTATTGGCCGTGCGACGAATCGCCATTGACCGGCAGCGACGGAGACGTCGTGCGTTTCCTCACGCCGTTTGATCCTGTCGTATGGGACCGCCGTCGCTTCGAGATTTTCTGGAACTGGGCGTACCGCTTCGAGGCGTACACGCCGCCGGCTAAACGGCAGCTCGGCTACTACGCACTGCCGTTGCTGTGGCGCGACCGCGTCATCGGATGGGGCAACATCACGTCAAAGGACGGCGCATTGCATACCGACATCGGCTATCTGAAGTCGTCCGCGCCGCGCGACCGGTTGTTCAAACGCGAGCTCGATGCGGAACTCGATCGAATGCGAGCCTTTATCGGACCCGCATCGATCTCCCAACTCAACCGCCCAAACTAGGCCGCCACTGCAAGCGCATCGAACGTGGTAGCGCGATCTGCTTGCCGGACCTGCGTGGAGCGCGCAAGCAACCGTTCGCTCCATGCCGTCGGCTTGTGCGTCAGCCGCTCGCTGATGTAGTGCCGAGCGCGCCGGCCGTCGCCTGACCGAATCGATGCTTCGATCATCGTCAGCGTCAGCAGGTCGCGTTGCGCATGGCTGCCGCCAAAGAGCCCCGCGATGTCTCGCACCGGCTCGATGGTCTGCATCGCTTCGGCGTACCGCTTGTTCGCAAATGACAATATTCCGTCGGCTAATGGCACGCCGACTTCGCGCGTCATCGCTGCGTTGCTCTGGTCGCCTTTTGCCGCATTGCGCATCGCGCGTCGCAGACGTGCAATCTCGCCGGTGCGGCCCGTCGCTGCAAAGCTCATCATCGCGTGAACGTCATTGAAGGCGTAATAGCCGGCTTCCTCGTCCAGCTTGGCCTTCCAAATGTCGGCGACGCGCTCGAAACGATCGCCCACATCGACTCCTTCCAGCTGAAGGCGCCATAGCAACGCCGTTGCGTCGAGCAGCACCAGGATCATGTCCGACTGCGGGCCGATCAATTTCTGATCAAACAGATTCAATGCCGCGTCGAAGTTGCCGACGTCCATATTGAACAGGGCCAGGTGCCACCAGTTGTGTGGTGCGAACATGTTGTCGGGCGCCCAGTCGGATTCGCGCGACTGCAGCCATTCGATACCTTCGGCAATCCGGCCCTGCATTTCCATCACGTGCGTCACTGCATGAACCGCCCAGCCATCGCGCGGCTGCAGCTCGAGCGCGCGCCGCGCTGCGCGCTCTGCTTCGGGATACTGATTGCACTCTTCGAGACCGAACGCATGCATCCCCAGAATGTACGAGTAGCTGGGCGTCTGCTCGCTCCAATGCGGCAGCACGCGTGAAATCCGGTTGCGCAGGTTCAGCGCGTCACCCTGAAAAAAGTCCATCAGATGCGCGGTTTGAATCGCGAGTGCGTCATGCGGGTTGTCGACCAGGATCGAGTCGAATGCGCGCGATGCTTCGCGCCACTTTCCATCGACGAGCAATTCAGCTGCATCTAGCAGATCGCGCTCGCGCGAATTCATCCTCGGCTTCAGCGCCGTCGCTTTGGCGATCGACTCGCGCACCGCCGGTAGATACCGCTGCTCGCTGGCCGTATACATCGCAAACGCGTTGAACAAGTGTGCAAGCGCGAAGTCGGGATCTGCTTGCAGCGCTTGCTGCATGGTGGCGAGCGGATCGCCGGTGTAGCTGTGGAATTGCGTTAGCGCAGTCTCAAAATGGTCGAGCGCCGCTGCGCTTGAGGTCGAGACGGCGACGCCACGTGCATCTTTCATAAGTATTCCTTTCAGGGGCGCGTGCCGCCGGTGGCCGCACGCGACTTTGGTTTAGTTATAGCGGTAGCTGGAGGAGAAATCAGATACGGGCGCGGCCGAAGTCTTCTTTGCTTCGGTACGGATCACGTGCCATACACCGCCCTGTTTATCGCCGTTGACATCGCCTGCCTTCGCGTCACCAGCAAAGAAGTACAGCGGCTTGCCCTTGAACGCCCATTGCGCAGCGCCGTCATCGCGCTTAACAATCGAGAAATCACCGCCGACGAGCGCCGGGTTGGCAACGATGAAGGGAGGCCACGCGGTGGCGCAGCCGCCGTTGCAATTGCTCTTGCCCGAAGCGTCCTTATCAAACGTGTATAGCGTCTTGCCTTCCTTGTTCGCCAGCACGCCGCTGGAGACCTGTGTTGGGTTGGCTTGAACGGACAACGCGGTGAGAGCGACTGCTGTAAACATTACTGCGTATCTCATGAAGTTCCTCTGTTGGTTGTGAAGATTCTGCTGCAGCCAGCACATACGGGCCGCACTGCTGATCGGATGCACTACTGCAAGTTTTTTTGAATCATCGGCGTCAGGGCGTCGAAAATGCGCTGCTGCTGACGCTCGTTGAGCATGCCGGCCAGCATGTCGCCAAAACGTGGCTCGCGGAGGCCGGAAGCGATGTATTGCCAGCGGTAGGCGGCCAATACCTCGGTATGGATCCTTGATTTCTCGGTTTCTTCGAGTACCCGACCGCAAATGGCGCCAAAGTAAGCGGCGTCCGCCTTGGCCTGCTGCTGCAGCATGGCGTCAATGCTGGCCAGCAGCGCAATCAGATCTTCAACGGCCGCGTCGCGATCGCGCGCGCTCATCGTTTCGTTTTCGCGCTGCCATTCGAGCTCGTCGATGATGGCGTGCTGCGATTCTTCTTTCCAGTGAAAGAAGAAGACATCCTTGTATAGGGGTGATAGCCGCTGATCGGGCTCGATGCTCTGTCGGTAGTGCACCTGCGTGAAAATTTCTATGTGGCACGTGAGCGCGAGCACGGCCCAGGTTGATTTGCCAAGAACGAAATCTGCAACGGTGTTCGGTTGCGGAAGGAAGCGATAGCCGTCCGGCATCTGCTCTCCCGCCAGCAGCTCGATCCGGCGGAATAGCCGCTGATGTTTGAGCTCTTCATCGGTAAAGCGGATCAATGCTTCGAACGCGGTTTGATCACCGAGTGCATGGTCGCGCGTGATGTCGGCCATTTTTGCGCCAATGAAGCGCTCGCAGACGCCGAACATGTTTGCGTAAGTGCGTCCCTGGATCTGCGAGAGCAGGCGGCGCTCGGCTTCGCTCAGCGATTCGATACGATCTGCGAACGAAAGACCATCGGGCAGGAACTTGTGAGCGGCGTCAAAATCGCGACCGCGTATGACGTCTCGCTCGATATCCCAACGGACGCGCTTGGACACTTCAATGCATTTGGCGTAGCGCTGGGTGTTGATCGACTCAAAGACATGCATGGGTGATCTCCGGCGTATCCGGTCCGTGAGAACGAATTGTCCGGAACCGCGGCCATGACGTCGTGAGACCCAAGTCCCGGTTGGCACCGGGACAACCATGTTTGATAGAGAAAAGTCGGGACTTAGGTCCCAAGGACTAGTCGATTCGCTTGCCGAAGCCTGCCTTGCGCGCCATCACGATGGCCTGCGGCCGGTTTTCGACCTCGAGTTTCGAGAAGATGCGCGTAATGTGATTTCGCACCGTTTTGTCGCTAAGCGCCAGAGCGGCCGCAATCTGCGAGTTGTCACGACCCTGCGCTATCAGCTCGACCAGATCGCGCTCGCGCGAGGTCAGTGTTGAGAATGCCGGGTCAGTCACCGTGGCTGTCGTCGGCAGAAAGGCGCGGATCTCATCGACCCAACGCTGCCACGCGGACTCGCTGTCGAGCAACAGGTGGTTGTCGCTTTCGAGCGGCACGAAGCGCGCTGCGGGAATTCGGCCGGCGACCAGCCTGCCTTCGTCGAACGGGACACGCACATCACGGCTCGAATGCAGCACCAGCGTTGGGCACGACACGCGGGGCAGCAGGTCCACTACGTCGATGTCGTTGAACTCGCGCATGAAGCGGGCTGCGTTCGACGCCGACGTTGATACACGCTCAAGCTCGTTGAACCAATGGTGCTGTTCTGCGGAGCCACTCGGGATGTATTGAGTCGTGAAAAACTGCCGGAACGCTGGGTTCTCCTTTCCCCATCCGATCTCGGCGAGCCGGTTCATCAATTCCGCTTCTTCGCACTGCTGCGGCGTCGGATTGCGTTTCAACCGCCCGCGTGCATAACCGCCGTGCAGAATCAGATGCGTCACGCGTTCCGGATGCCGGACCGCGTAGGCGACCGCAATCGACGCACCCTGCGAGATCCCGAGTAAAGGAAAGCGCTCGACCTGTGCTGCTTCGACCACCGTCTCGAGATCGTGCAGCCACGCATCGAATGACAGGTCGGCGACTTCGCGATCCGAGAGGCCGCAACCGCGCTCGTCATAACGAATCAGCGTGTGCTGGCGCGACAGCTCGATCAGCAGATGGCTCCAGACCGGACTGCCGACGTCGAACTCCAGGTGACTCAGCCAGTTTGCCGCCTTGATCAGCGGTGGGCCCAGCCCGGACGTCGCATAGGCAATGCGCACGCCATCATGGCCGGTACAAAATCGAATCTGCTGCTTAAACGTCGGCATGGCAAGCGTGCTCAAGCAATGTCGATGCTCTTGTACAGCAACTTTACCGCTAAACAATTTGCTTGGCTGCCCCTTCACCGCATAGCCAGCAAAGGCCGATCGGCGTGGGACAGAATGCCTAGCTCACTTCACTAATCCGGGCAGCCACAACGAAACGGCCGGAACGTAGGTCACGATCAACAGCGCGACACACATTGCGCCGTAGAACGGCCACAGCTCCTTCGACACCTGCTCCATCGTCACCTTGCCGATCGCGCAGCCGACGAACAATGTCGGACCGACGGGAGGCGTGATCAGCCCAATGCCGAGATTAAGAATCATGATCATTCCGAAATGCACCGGATCAATCCCGAACTTGGCAATGACTGGCATGAAGATCGGCGTGCAGATCAACAGCATCGGTGCCAGATCCATGAACGTGCCCGAGCAATAACAGCAGAATATTGACCAACAGCAGAAAGACATACCTGTTGTCGGAGATCGACAGGAAAAACGCGGTCACTTTTGCCGGAATCTGCATGATCGCCATCATGTAGCCGAAGGCGACCGAGAACCCGATCAGCATCATCACCATCGCGACGGTCTTGATGACCCGATGGACGAGCCGAGGCAGGTCTCGCCATTTGTAATCGCGATACACCAGAAAAGTCACCAGGAAGGCGTAGACGCAGGCGACCGCCGCAGATTCAGTCGGAGTGAAGACACCGGAAAGGATGCCTCCCATGATGATGACAACAGTGCCCAGGCCCCACAGCGCATCGGTCACGATCTTCGGCAGCGCGCTCAGCGGAACCGGCTCGCTCTTCGGGTATCCGCGCTTATGCGCTGTCCACAGCACGAGGCCGATCAGGCACAAGCCGAATAACAAACCGGGAAAGATGCCGGCGAGAAACAAGTGTGCAATCGAAATGGTGCCGCCCGCCGCGAGCGAGTAGATGACTGCGTTGTGCGACGGAGGAATCATCAGCGCTTGCACCGATCCGCAGATGGTGACGTTGGTGGCAAACACGCGGGGATAGCCCGCCTTCACCATCTGCGGGATCATCACGGAGCCGATCGATGCTGTATCAGCGACCGAGGATCCGGAGATACAGCCAAACAGCGTGCTGGCGAGAATGTTCACCAGCGCGAGACCCCCGCGAATGAAACCGACGAAAACTTTCGCGAGGTTGATCAGGCGTAATGCCATCCCCCCTTCAGCCATGATGCCGCCCGCCAGCACGAAGAACGGAATCGCGAGTAGCGCAAAGTCGTCGGTGCCATCCGAAATCTTGAGCATCACGGCTTCCAGCGGAATGTCGATCCACATCGCGCCGATCAGCGCGGACAATCCGAGCGCATATGCCACCGGAACGCCCAGCGCGCAAAGAACGGCAAACGATCCCAGCAGTACCAGGACGTCCATTGCTTACTCCAGCTCTGTTGCGCCGTCGCGGTACATCACCGAGGTCTTCGGCGGGCTCCCGAGCCACACACGCTCGATCAGAAAAAGCAGCGTGACCAGGCCGCTAATTGGAATCGGCGCATAAACGAACGCCACCGACAACCAAGGAAACTCGGCCATTGTTTGAAATTGAGTCGTGATGCACAACTGGATTCCGTAAAAGATCATGAACAGCGCCATCGCCGCCACACACGCATCCACTGCCCACAGCATCGCGCGCCGCTTGGCCGGGCTGACAGCATTTAGCAGCGCTTCCACAGCGACGTGCACATTCGCGCGGTAGACGGCGGCGCCGGCCAGGAAGGTGAACATCACCATCAGCACGACTGCGGCAGGTTCGGGCCAGGATTGCGGGTTGTTCATCACGTAGCGCATGAACACTCCGGTTGGAATCATCAACGTGATCGCAACGAGCGCGACACCGGAGATACCCACGCACACGATATACAACCACTCCATCGCTTCGCGGTAGCGCTGCTTCGCGAACATGTGGCTTCAGCGGAAATAAAGCAGGGGCACGCGGATAGGTCGCCGTCGCGTGCCCCGGTGACAGGCTATTTGGTTTCTTGGATCTGCTTCAGCAACACGGCGTACTTGGCACCGTATTTGTCGCGAATCGGTTGCGTCGCTTTATAGAACGCGGCTTTGTCGGCTGCGACGAACTGAACACCCGCAGCTTTCAGCTTGGTTTCCGCCTCGCCTACATAGGCGTCCCAAAGCTGGCGCTGTTCAAGCTGAGCTTCGCGTGACAGCCTCCGCACCAGATCTTGGTCACTCTTCGACAGAGCATCCCAAGTGCGCTTCGAGAACACGAAAATTTCGGGAATGATCAAGTGCCCGGTAAGACTGTAGACCTTGCTGACCGTGTAGTGATTCTGCGCGAGCAGCGTTGGCGGATTATTTTCAGCGCCGTCGACTACTCCGGTCTGCAGCGCACCGAACAACTCATTGAATCCCATCGCGACGCCGTTGCCGCCCATCGCGTTCATTGTTTCGACGAACAGCGGGTTGCCCATCATTCGGATCTTCTGACCCTTCAGATCCTCTGGCTTGGTCACCGGCTTGTTCGAATAAACGTTGCGGGTGCCTGCGTCCATCCAACCCAGCACGACCAGCCGCGATTGTGGGCTCGCAGTGATCTTCTCCAACAGACCTTGACCGATCGGACCGTCGATCACCTTGCGCATGTGGGCTTCGTCGCGGAAGACAAACGGCAGATTGAAAACGTTCAGCTCATCGACCACCGGTCCCATCGCGCCGACGGAGATGCGCGCGATCTGCAGTGCGCCAACCTGCGCCTGCTCGATCATTTCCTTTTCGCCGCCCAGCTGCATCGATGGATACATCTGGATCGAGATGCGGCCGTTGGTTTCCTTCTCCAGCTTCTTGCCCATGCGCTGGATTGCCTCGACCGTCGGATAGCCGATAGGGTGAACATCCGACGCCTTCCACACCACCTTGTCCTGTGCCAACGCCACAGCCGGCATCGCACCGCTAATCAGCGCCGATAGGGTGTATAGCTTGACGAAATTGCGACGCTTCATTTTGTCTCCTTTGCGCTTCGAGAACCATTGCGAGGTGGCTCGCCGCCACTTTCGACGAGTGTTGCCTCGATATGTTTATTCTATTTTTCAAAAATGTAGCATGGAAGTTCTATAGTGCACGAGCAACGTTTCAGTCTGCAATCGTTAGTTGGAGGCGCAAGTGCGCGCGTGAAGTGCTGGGCTACGATGTCGATCGCTTGAACGAATAACTTACACGCGCTGTTTGCCTCGTGTCGATCCCTCAATCCATTCCCGCGACCCTGATTCCCGGCGACGGCATCGGGCCGGAAATCACGACCGCCGTCGTCGAAATTCTCGAGGCGCTGGGCAAGCCGTTCGCCTGGGAAGTCCAGCAAGGCGGAATGGCGGCAGTCGAGGAGTCGGGCGACCCGCTGCCCTCCGAGCTCCTCGACAGCATTCGTCGCACCCGGCTGGCATTGAAGGGACCGCTGGCAACACCCGTCGGCGGCGGATTCCGCTCGGTCAACGTTCGGTTGCGGGAGGAATTCAAGCTATATGCGAACCTGCGTCCGGCGCGCACGCTGATCAGCGGCGGGCGCTACGAGGATATAGACATCGTGCTCGTCCGCGAGAACCTTGAAGGGTTGTACGTCGGGTTCGAGCACTACATCCCGATCGACGGTGATCCGCACGCGGTCGCGATTTCGTCCGGTGTCAACACGCGTGCCGGCTCGCGCCGCATTGCGGAGTTCGCCTTCGACTATGCGCTGAAACATGGCCGCAAGAAAGTCACGATCGTCCATAAAGCCAACGTGCTGAAGGCCCTGACGGGAATGTTTCTCGACACGGCATACGAAGTGGCAAAAAAGTACGAGGGCAAGATCGCGGCCGATGACCGCATCGTCGACGCATGCGCAATGCAGCTCGTGCTGAAGCCCTGGCAATTCGACGTCATACTGACGACCAATTTATTTGGCGATATTCTGTCCGATGAAATCGCGGGACTGGTTGGCGGCCTTGGCATGGCACCGGGCGCCAACATCGGAGTCGATGCGGCCATCTTCGAAGCGGTTCACGGCTCTGCGCCCGACATCGCAGGTAAAGGAATCGCTAATCCATTGGCGCTGCTGCTGGCCGCCGCAATGATGCTCGATCACGTCGATCGCCAAGATGCCGCAAAGAAACTGCGCGCTGCGATCGATGGCACCTTGCGCATCGACGGAGTGCGTACCGGCGATCTTGGAGGCACGGCGACGACGCGTGACATCACCCAAGCGATTTTGCGCCGACTTTAATTACGACGATGAAAATCCGCGCCGCAGTTCTCGAAACAATGGGCGCTGCGCATCCATATGCGCAGTCGCGGCCGCTGAAAATCCAAGAACTCGATCTGGCGCCGCCGGGTGCCGGCGAAATTCTTGTACGCGTCAAGGCGGCCGGGCTGTGCCATTCGGACTTGTCTGTGATCAATGGCGATCGCCCCCGACCGATGCCGATGGCGCTCGGTCACGAAGCCGCTGGCATTGTCGAACAACTCGGCGACGGCGTGCGCGACCTTGCCGTCGGTGATCATGTCGTCCTCGTATTCGTTCCCAGTTGTGGGCACTGCTTGCCCGTGCGCCGAGGGCCGGCCAGCGTTATGCGAGCCGGGCGCCGCTGCCAACGGCGCCGGAACGCTGCTTAGCGGCGGGCGACGTCTGAAACGAAATGATCAGACGATCAACCATCATCTTGGCTGCTCTGCGTTTGGCACGCACGCGGTTGTCTCGCGCCGATCGGCGATCAAGATCGATCGCGAGTTGCCGCTCGAACATGCAGCACTGTTCGGTTGTGCGGTGCTGACGGGAGTCGGCGCTGTCGTCAACACCGCTCAGGTGCGGGCAGGCACGTCGGTCGCTGTCGTCGGGCTCGGTGGCGTCGGACTGGCTTCGGTGCTTGGCGCCGCGGCGGCCGGTGCACAGCAGGTGGTCGCCGTGGACCTGGCCGACGACAAGCTGGAATTGGCGCAAACGCTCGGCGCGACGCATGTGTTCAACGCCGGCGTCGCGAACGTAATCGAGGCGATACGGGACGCGACTCGGGGCGGCGTCGATACGGCGATCGAAATGGCTGGGTCAACGCGCGCATTCGACCTTGCGTACCGCATCACACGGCGTGGGGGCACGACGGTAACGGCGGGCCTGCCTCCGCCGAACGCAACATGGGCCATGCCCGTCGTCAACCTGGTGGCGGAAGAGCGCACCATTAAGGGGAGTTACGTCGGGACGTGTGTGCCTCTGCGCGACATTCCACGCTACATCGACCTGTTTCGCGGCGGGCGGTTGCCGGTGAATCGACTTCTGAGTGGCACTCTTTCGCTGGAAGAGATCAATCGCGGATTCGATCTGCTGCACGAAGGCAAAGCGGTTCGGCAAGTTGTGTTGTTCTGACCGTGCTGCATGGCAACAAGCGCACTACAGGAACAAATTGGCGGACAACATCTAAGTTGTAGCTAGAATCCTCGGCACATGACGCTCGCCAGGAGACGCCTTGAAAATCCGTGATCAAAAAAACTTCTGGTCGGGCCTGATGTTCATCGCGTTCGGCGCTTTCTTCGTGGGCTGGGCGCAGCAGTACGACATGGGAACCGCTGCCCGCATGGGACCGGCGTTCTTCCCGACGATGCTCGGCGGCATCATGTTCGTGCTCGGCGTGATCGTTCTGATCGAAGGACTAGCGAAGGAAACCGCCGACGGCAAAATCGAGCCGTTCAACTTCAAGGCGCTCGTGCTGGTGCTGGGTGCGGTTATTGCGTTCGGACTGCTGTTGCGTCCGGCGGGCCTGTTCGTTGCGCTGTTTGTGCTGATCGGAGTCTCGGCATTCGGCAGCCATGAATTCAAGCTGCGAGATATTTTGCTGCTGTCGGTTGGGCTGTCGCTGCTTGGTGTATGGGGTGTTCATCTACGGTCTGAGCATGACGATTCCGGTGTGGCCGGCCTTCATGCGCGATTAAGGAAACGACGTGGAGCTCATTGACAACCTCGCGCTCGGCTTCGCTACCGCGCTGACGCTGCAGAATCTTTTCTACTGCTTCATCGGCGTGCTGATCGGGACCCTGATCGGTGTGCTGCCGGGAATTGGCCCGGTCGCCACGCTGGCGATGCTGCTGCCGGTGACGTATGCACTTCCGCCGACGTCGGCGCTGATCATGCTCGCGGGTATTTATTACGGGGCGCAATACGGCGGGTCGACGACGGCGATTTTGGTGAACCTGCCAGGAGAGTCGTCGTCGGTCGTCACGTGTATCGACGGTTATCAGATGGCTCGACGAGGTCGTGCCGGTGCCGCACTGGCTACGGCCGCATTGGGTTCGTTCTTCGCCGGCACCATCGGTGTGATCATCGTTGCGGGCCTGGCGCTTCCAATGGTTGAGTTGGCTTTCAAGTTCGGGCCCGCCGAATATTTCTCGCTAATGGTTCTTGGACTGATCGGCGCCGTCGTGCTTGCGTCGGGCTCACTGATCAAAGCCATCGCGATGATCGTTCTCGGCCTGCTGCTGGGCCTGGTGGGCACCGACGTCAATTCGGGTGTGGCGCGCTTCAGCTTTGATATTCCAGAGCTGGCCGACGGCATCGGCTTCGTGTCGGTTGCAATGGGCGTATTCGGCTTTGCCGAAATCATTGTCAATCTTGAACATAAGGAGAAGCGCGAAGTCTTCACCAGCAAGGTCGGCCGCCTGATGCCAAGCAAGGCGGAGGCTCTCTACGCTGCGCCAGCGGTGCTGCGCGGGACCGCACTTGGGTCGGTACTCGGTGTGCTGCCCGGCGGTGGCGCCTTGCTCGCAGCGTTCGCTGCGTACACACTTGAAAAGAAAATCACGCGCAATCCTGAAATTCCGTTCGGCAAAGGCAACATCCGCGGCGTTGCAGCGCCCGAGTCCGCCAACAACGCAGGCGCGCAGACTTCGTTCATCCCAATGCTGACGCTGGGAATTCCACCCAATGCCGTGATGGCGTTGATGGTCGGCGCGATGACGATCCACAACATCCAACCCGGCCCGCAGGTGATGTCGAGCAATCCGTCGCTCTTCTGGGGTTTGATCGCATCGATGTGGATCGGCAACTTGATCCTGGTGGTGCTGAACCTGCCGCTGATCGGCATCTGGGTCCAACTGCTGAAGGTTCCGTACCGGCTGTTGTATCCGGCGATTCTTGTGTTTTGTGGAATCGGCGTGTACTCGATCAACAACAACCCATTCGATGTCACGATGACCGCGATATTCGGCTTGCTGGGTTACATTTTCTACAAGCTGCGCTGCGAACCCGCGCCGTTGATTCTGGGTTTCATTCTCGGGCCGATGATGGAAGAGAACCTGAGGCGCGCGATGCTGCTATCGCGTGGCGACCCGACGGTGTTCTTCACGCGGCCACTATCGCTCGGACTCTTGATAGCCGCTGCCGCATTGATCGTGATCGTCGCGCTCCCGAACATTAAGAAGAAGCGCGAAGCGGCTTTTCAGGAAGTTACTTAGAGTTCCGTTGCGGCTGGCCGGCGCGAAGGCAGTAGCTACTCAACGACAGTCACGCTCTTTTGCGAAGAAACGAAAATGACCGCGTCAGTCAATGCGACGACATCGTGCTCTTCGCCGGGTTGCGTGAAAAGATAGTCACCTTCGCCCAGCTCGACGCCGCCGATTAGCACGGTTCCGCGGAGAACCACCACTTCTTCTTCACCGTGGTGGGCGTGGCGCGGAACCCGCGCTTCTCGCTTCAGGCGGACGACCGAGCTTCGGCCACCCGCCTCGTTGTTTCGAAACAGGCTGCGCTCGACGCCCGATGTCCCCGTGGGCTTCCACTCCCGGTCTACGCGATTTGTTGACAAGCATTGCCGTCTCCCCTCCATTCCTACAATCATCACACACGAAATCGTCGGCTCCAGCACATGACCAACGGGCATGCGTCCCCTTCCACTGACTTGCCTAGTACGATTCAGGTCGCTGCCTCCAACCCACTCGTGCAGGATTCCGAATGACCTTACGTCGCGTTCTTGCCGCTTCCATTTTCGTTTGGCCTCTCGCGGTATTCGCACAGAGTTATCCATCGAAGCCCATTCGTCTGGTCGTGCCATTTCCACCGGCCGGCGCTACCGACATATTGTCCCGCGAGCTCGCGCGGCAATTGTCGGACCGACTGAAACAGCAAGTCATCGTCGACAATCGCCCGGGCGCCGGCGGCACATTAGGCAGCGACATCGTCGCCAAGAGCCCGCCCGATGGATACACGATCCAGATGGCGACCAGCTCGACGCATTCGATCGGCCCAAGTCTGAATCCGAAGATTCCGTATAACGCTCAGACCGATTTCACTCCGGTCGCGCATGTCGCCAATTCGGTCAACGTTCTACTCATCGCGCCCAACGTAAAGGCCGGCAATGTCAGCGAGCTGACCGCGCTGCTCAAGGCCAACCCCGCGCAATTCAACTACGGTTCGAGCGGCAACGGCACGATCGTTCACCTGACCGGCGAGCTATTCAAGTCGATGACGGGAACGTATGTCGTGCACATTCCCTACCGAGGAACTGCGCTGGTGATTCCCGACATGATGAGCGGGCAGATTCACCTCCTGTTCGACAACATTGCATCGGCGATGCCGCATTTGAAGGACGGCAAGCTGCGTGCGATCGCGGTCACATCGACGACGCGCTCGCCGCTGCTGCCAGCACTGCCGACTGTTTCCGATTCGGTGCCCGGCTTCGAGTCGGTTACTTGGTTCGGCGTGTTCGGTCCGCGCGGCATGCCTGCCGACATAACGCAGAAGCTCAACGCCGAGATCAATGCGGTGCTCAAATCGCCAGAGTTTCTCGAGCGACTCCGCGTGCTCGGCTATGACGCAGCGGGCGGAACGCCGGCGGACTTTGCGAAGGTGGTTGCGACCGATACTGCGAAGTGGGCCAAGCTGATCAAGGAACGAAAGATCACGATTGAATAAACGCAACCTTCACAGCGGTACGCGATGAGCTTCAGCTGGGCGAATCCTTATCCGACAGTACGCACGCCGGTTTTCGCGCGCAACGTCGTCTCCACCTCTCAGCCGCTCGCCGCACAAGCGGGGCTGCGCATTCTGCAGAGTGGTGGAAACGCCGTCGACGCCGCGATCGCCGCGGCAGCCGTCATCACGATGACCGAGCCGTGCAGTAACGGGCTCGGCGCGGATAACTTCGCGATCGTCTGGGACCCTGAAAGCCGTCAGCTGCATGGTCTGAATTCCAGCGGTACGGCACCTGCGGCGTGGACGCCGGAATACTTCAGCCCGCAAGTATCGCGAGCGATCGATACCTCTGCGCGGCTGGGACGCCGTGACAGTTCCAGGCGCTGTCGCAGGATGGTCATTGCTGCATGGAAAGTTTGGCAAACGCACGTTTGCAGACGTACTCGCGCCGGCGATCGACTACGCAGAGCGCGGATTCGCGGTCAGCCCGACGGTGCAGGACAAGTGGACGCGGGCGACGCCGTTGCTGCGGGCGCTGCCGGGCTTCGCCGACCACTTCCTGCCGAAGGGGCGCGCGCCCGAGGTCGGCGAACATTTCGTCCTCGCAGGCGCCGCGCGCACGTTGAAGCTCGTCGCCGACTCCCGTGGCGAGGCGTTCTACAAAGGTGAAATTGCTGATGCAGTCAGCCGCTTCGCCGAGGCGACGGGTGGAGTCGCTCACGGCGTCGGACCTGTCCGCCTACTGGGACTTCGTGCAGTCGCATGGGTGGGTGGGCACCATCAGCACCGAGTTTCACGGATATGACGTGCATCAGATTCCGCCGAACGGACAAGGTATTGCGGCCTTGAGCTGCCTCGGCATGCTGCGCCACACTCAGCTCGCCGACTACACGGTGGACTCGGTCGACTGGCACCACGTGATGATCGAAGCGATGAAGCTCGCATTCGCGGATACTTACGCGTACGTCGGTGATCCAAGAAGCATGACCGTCACCGCGGCCGAGATGTTGAACGACGATTACCTGGCTCGGCGCGCGAAGCGGATCGACATGCAACGTGCTTCCGCTCCGACGGCGGGCCAGCCTCCGCTGGGCGGAACGATTTACCTGAGCGCGGCCGATGCAAGCGGCATGATGGTGTCCTTCATACAATCGAATTACATGGGCTTCGGTTCGGGAGTAGTCGTCCCCGGATATGGCATTTCGCTGCAGAATCGCGGCGCAGGTTTCTCGCTCGATCCGGCGAGCCCCAATTGCGTCGCACCGGGCAAGCGGCCGTTTCACACGATCATTCCCGCGTTTCTGATGAAGGACGGTGCGCCGCAGATGAGCTTTGGCGTCATGGGCGGCAACATACAGCCGCAAGGGCACGTGCAGACGCTGGCTCGAATGCTGCTCGCCCGGCAGCAGCCGCAGGCAGCATGCGATGCGCCGCGCTGGAAAGTGATGACCGGGCTCGATCTCGAAATCGAACAGACGATGCCGCAAGATGTATCGAACGAGCTAAGTGCGCGGGGTCATCGAATTACACGTGGCAACGACACGTACATGGACTTCGGCTCGGGTCAGTTCGTATGGCGCCTGGGCGATCCGTCGGTCGATGGCTACGTCGCCGCCAGCGACTCACGTCGCGATGGGCTTGCCGCCGGCTTTTGAAACGCTACTCACTTTGCACAACTAGAATCGAGTCATGGCTACCAATAAAACTTACGAACCTGCCGTCCCGCACGACGTTGCCTTTCTGGGGCTCGGCGTGATGGGGTATCCGATGGCTGGTCATCTGGCGAGCGCCGGGCATCGCGTCACTGTTTACAACCGCACCGAAAAAAAGGCGCAGCAGTGGGTACAGGAATTTGGCGGCAAGTCTGCGAAGACACCGCGGGAAGCGGCGGCCGGCGCTCAAATCGTCTTCTCGTGTGTCGGCAACGATGCCGACCTGGCGAGCGTGATGTTGGGCGATAGCGGCGCGCTGGTCGGCATGCCGAAGGATTCGATTGCGTTTGACAACACGACCGCGTCGGCAAAGATCGCGCGGCAGCTGTACGGGGAGGCGCGCAAGCTGGGCGTGCACTTCGTCGACGCACCCGTCTCCGGGGGCCAGGCAGGAGCGGTCAACGGCCAGCTGACGGTGATGTGTGGCGGCGACAAAGCAGCCTTCGATCGCGCGCAGCCGGTTGCGATGGCGTTCGCCAAAGCGGTCACGCTGATCGGCGAGAGCGGCTCAGGCCAGCTCTCCAAGATGGTCAATCAACTGTGTATTGCCGGCCTGGTGCAGGGATTGTCCGAAGGCATTTCATTCGGACAAGCGGCCGGGCTCGACATGAAGCTCGTGCTCCAAGTGATCGGCAAGGGCGCCGCACAGAGTTGGCAGATGGACAATCGCGGCAGCACGATGATCGACGGCAAATTCGACTTCGGCTTTGCGGTCGACTGGATGCGCAAGGATCTTGGCCTCTGTCTCGACGAGGCGCGCAACAACGGTGCTTCACTGCCGGTCGCGGCGCTGGTCGACCAGTTCTACGCCGACATACAGGCGGCCGGAGGCGGACGTTGGGACACTTCGTCGCTGATTCAGCGACTGCGGAAAACGAAGTAGGCGCTGTGGATGCGGGCGCGCTCGAGAGCTCGCTTGCGGCCCTGCGACCGACTTTGCTTGCAATTGCGCGCATGCAGCTGCGCAATGAAACCTGGGCCGAAGACGTGGTGTCCGAAACATTCGTCGCCGCGCTCGAAGGCTCGCGCAACTTTGGAGGTCAGTCCCAGCTCAAAACCTGGGTCGTCGGCATTCTGAAGCACAAGATCATCGATCAATTTCGTCGCATTAAGCGTGAGGTATCGAGCGATGCCCAGCTCGAAGCGGCACAAGTCGAGACTTTTGACGAGCTGTTTGCCGCCGATGGTCACCGTCTGAACACCCCTCTCGATTGGGGCGATCCCGAGGAAAGCCTTAACAGAACCCAGTTCTTCGATGTGCTGCAGATGTGTGTCGACAAGCTGCCGGCCGGCCTGGCCCGGATTTTCATGATGCGGGAATGGCTCGAATACGACACCGATGAAATCTGTAAGGAACTCAGCATCACGTCGACTAATTGTTTCGTCATGCTATTTCGGGCGCGCATGCGCCTGCGCGAGTGCCTCGAAATGCATTGGTTTGGCGTCACACAGTCATGAGATTTTTCGGATGGATTCGAATCCCGTGTAGCCACGCGCACCGCCTGCTATCCGAGCGGATGGACCGCCCCATAAAGCCCTCTGAGAGTTGGCGGCTTCGCCTGCACCTCGCGATTTGCGACATGTGCTCGCGCTTCGAGCGGCAAATCGATCTAATGCGCGCTGCGGTGCGTCGGATTGGACAATAGGACTTCGAATAATGCACGCCACGCTACCGCTGCTGAGAGTGACTGACTTCCCGCCGATTCGCAGACGGGCAATCGAGGCACTGCAGGTCAATCTCGGCTATACATGCAACCAGACCTGCGTCCATTGCCACGTCAATGCAGGCCCCAACCGTACCGAGCAAATGGATCGTGCGACGATCGATCTGGTGCTCGAAGTAATGCGTGCACGCTCGATCCGCAGTCTTGACCTTACCGGCGGCGCGCCCGAGTTGAATGTGCACTTCCGCTCACTGGTGGGCGCTGCGCGCAAGATGGGCGCTGAGGTCATCGACCGCTGCAACCTGACGATTCTCGAAGAACCCGGTCAGGAAACGCTGGCCGAGTTTCTGGCCGACGAAGGCGTGCACGTCATAGCTTCTCTGCCCTGCTACTCGCACGACAACGTCGACAAGCAGCGCGGCGCCGGGGTGTTCGACAAAAGCATTCGCGGGCTGCAGAAGCTCAATGCACTCGGCTACGGGCAGCACGAGTCGGGTCTGGTGCTCGATCTGGTGTTCAACCCGCAAGGGCCGGTGTTGCCACCACCGCAGGTAGCGCTGGAGGCCGATTACAAGCGCTTGCTGAGCCAGAACTTCGGCATTCGATTTAATCGCTTGCTCACCATCACCAATCAACCGATTTCGCGCTTCGGCAGCACGCTGATCAGCAAGGGACTGTTCCGCGATTACATGGCGCTGCTGCGTGGCGCGCACAGCGATGACAATCTAGACGCCGTGATGTGTCGCAATCTGGTGTCTGTCGATTGGCGTGGTTATTTGTTCGATTGCGATTTCAACCAGATGCTGTCGATTCCGCTGCGCGAGCAAGGTCGCCGCGCAAACCGTGTGCACCTGGCGGATTTGCTGCTGATCGATCTTGCCGACAACCCCATCGCAATCGCCGATCACTGCTACGCATGCACCGCCGGGCAGGGCTCGTCGTGTGGCGGCGCACTCGGCGGCTAGCGATGAACGCGGCACTCATCCAGGCAACCGGTGCGGCACGCGCCGGTGCGCTTGGTGCCGGACGAATCTGTCCTGCGGCGTACAGCTACTCCCCTTCGTCCTTTGCGCGGCCCGCCGATCTGCAGATTGAAGTGCTTTACGTCGTTGGTGGACTGTATGGGAATCGCTTTGCACTCGCTGCAATCGAGCAGATCGCAGCGAGCGAAAGCCTGGAGACGCGAATCGTATTTAACGGCGACTATCACTGGTTCGATGCCGACGTCGATAGCTTTGCGCACATCGACGACATTGTCGCGCGGCACATAGCCTTGCGCGGCAACGTTGAGACGGAGCTGGCGGGCGATGATGCCGCGAACGGTTGCGGTTGCGCGTATCCAGAGACAGTGCCCGACGATGACGTCGAACGCTCCAATGCAATACTCGACAGGTTGCGTACGGCCGCGCGGAACGTCGATGCGCTGCATCCCGGCAGTCGCGCTCGATTGGCCGCGTTGCCGATGAACCTGGTGGCCGAAGTTGGCGGTGCTCGGATCGGCATCGTGCACGGCGACGCATGGGCGCTGGCAGGTTGGCGCTTCGCGCACGATTCACTGCACAGCGCCGGCCGCGAAGCTGCATTTAATGCCGTGCTGGAACAAGCTGCGCTTGACGGTTTCGCGTCGACGCACACGTGCCTGCCTGCACTGAAGGTGTTCGATACGCCGCTCGGGGAGCGCTTCGTCATCAACAACGGCGCCGCTGGGATGCCGAATTTTTCGAATACGCGCTATGGCGTAGTCACGCGGCTGGCGACCGTGCCAGTTCCTGGCGTGTTGGCCGCAGCGCGTTTATATGGCGCCGACGTGGCCGGCATATACGTCGATGCGCTGGCAGTTCAATTCGACACCGCCGCGTGGGAGGCCCAGTTCGAGCGGCTTTGGCCCGCGCATTCTGCAGCCTCCGTTTCGTACCGCCATCGCATTCTCAATGGTCCGAACTTTTCGGTCGACGAGGCATTGGGTCGTACGCCGCTGCGCGAGTGTCGGGCGGCGTGACATCGAGTTCCTGCTCGACATAAGTTTGCTCGCGAGGGATGCGAGGACCCATGTAACTGCGGGGGAAGCATCGTGAACAAGACTCGTCTACTGATCGCGCTTGTGCTGGTGGCGGCCATCGGTGCCTTTTTCATTTTCGATTTGCAGCAGTACGTATCGCTTGAGTTCTTCAAGCAGAAACGTGCACAGATCGATGCGTATTACGCCAACAATCCCTGGCAAGCCGCCGCGATTTTCCTGGGGGTGTACATCGCGATGGCCGCCTTGTCGATCCCGGGTGCGGCAGTTCTGACGCTGATCGGCGGTGCGATTTTCGGTGTGGTCGTCGGCACCGTGCTCGTTTCGTTTGCTTCGGCCATCGGAGCTACGCTGGCCTTTCTCGCGTCGCGCTTGTTGCTGCGTGACTGGGTGCAGACGAAGTTTGGCGACCGCCTTACATCGATCAATGCCGGCATCGAAAAGGAAGGCGCTTTCTACCTGTTTGCGCTGCGGCTCGTGCCGTTGTTCCCATTTTTTGTCGTGAATCTCTTAATGGGACTCACGAAGATCCGCACGTGGACGTTCTACTGGGTCAGCCAGCTTGGCATGCTGGCCGGCACCATCGTCTACGTGTATGCCGGAACGCAGCTCGGAGAGTTTCGCATCTCGGCCGGTCTGGTGATCGCATTCGTTCTGCTCGGCATTTTCCCGTTGGCAGCGAAGAAGGTGCTCGATGCCATCAAGGCTCGAAGGGTTTATGCGAAATGGCAAAGCAAGCGGCCGGCGTCGTACGAATACAACCTGGTCGTGATCGGCGCCGGTTCGGCAGGACTCGTGTCTGCCTACATCGCGGCCGCGACCAAGGCGAAGGTCGCATTGATCGAAAAACACAAGATGGGTGGCGACTGCCTCAACACCGGCTGCGTGCCGTCGAAGGCACTGATCAGATCGGCGAAGTTGCTGTCGCACATCGCGCGCTCGCGCGAATTCGGCATCCGGGAGGCAAGTGCGAAGGTCGACTTCGCCGAAGTGATGGAACGGGTTTCACGAGTCATCCGGCAGGTCGAGCCGCACGATTCGGTGGAGCGCTATGAGGCACTCGGCGTTGATTGCATCGCCGGCACGGCCAAGATCATCTCGCCATGGACGGTCGAAGTCGACACCGCAGGTGGCCGTAAGACATTGACGACGAAGTCGATCGCAATCGCGGCCGGAGCACGGCCGTTCGTTCCGCCGATTCCGGGACTTGATCAGGTCGGGTATCTGACGTCGGACACGGTGTGGAATCTGCGCGAGCTGCCTCCGCGATTGATCGTGCTCGGCGGCGGCCCGATCGGATGTGAACTGACGCAGGCTTTTGCCCGGCTCGGCAGTCAGGTCACGCAAGTTGAGATGCTGCCGCGACTGATGGTGCGCGAGGATCCCGAGGTCTCGCAACGCGTGCAAGATCGCTTTGCTGCCGAAGGGATCGACGTCAAGGTGGGCCACCGGGCGGTGCGATTCGAGATGAACAACAACGTGCGAAGCCTGATCGCCGAGCATGAAGGCAAGCAGGTCACGATCGAGTTCGATCAGTTGCTCGTCGCCGTCGGCCGCGTCGCGAACACTAGCGGCTATGGTCTCGAAGAGCTCGGCATCAAGGTGACACCTCAGAAAACCGTCGAGACCGACGAGACGCTGCAAACCATTTATCCGAACATTTACGCGTGCGGCGATGTGGCCGGCCCCTATCAATTCACGCACACCGCGTCGCATCAGGCCTGGTATGCGGCGGTCAACGCGCTCTTTGGTGCGTTCAAGAAATATAAGGCCGATTATCGGGTGATTCCGTGGGCGACGTTTACGGATCCGGAAGTTGCTCGCGTTGGTTTGAATGAACAGGAAGCCACAGAGAAAAAGATCGCGCACACGACGACCGTCTATGGCATCGATGATCTCGACCGCGCAATTGCGGACGGCGAAGCAGACGGCTTCGTCAAGGTGCTGACTGCTCCTGGCACCGACAAGATTCTCGGCGTAACGATCGTCGGCACGCACGCTGGTGACTTGATTGCAGAGTACGTGCTGGCCATGAAGCAGAACCTGGGGCTGAACAAGATTCTCGGCACGATTCATATTTACCCGACGCTGGCCGAAGCTAACAAGTACGCGGCCGGAGCGTGGAAGCGGTCGACCGTTACGCAAGGTCAATGGGCGGTGCTCACCGCATTTCAGGCGTGGCGCCGTGGCAGCGGTGGACTCGGTGCGGTGTTGCGAGCACTTTTGTCGATGAGCAGCAACAAGCGCCGGGCGTACCCCGATGAGCCTGCACTGACGCACGGTGGAATGCATGAAGCCAAGGCGTGATTTTCTTTTTGCACTATTGGCGCTTCCGCTGTGCACGGCCGCGCAGCCGAGCTTCGATCACTCGCACGCTGCCTGGGACACGCTGCTGAGCAAGCATGTCAAATTGATCGACGACGGTAAAGGCCGACCGATAGCGAGCCAGGTGGACTACAGGGCTCTCGCAAAGGAGCGCGCGGCGCTTGCGTCGTATCTGCAAGCGCTGTCAGCGGTAACGCCAGCACAGTACGCAGGCTGGAGCAAGCAGCAGCAATACGCGTTTCTTGCCAACGCCTACAACGCGTTCACGATCGAAAAAATCCTGATGCGCTATCCGAATCTGAAGTCGATTCGTGATTTCGGCACCGTGCTCGGCAATCCTTGGAAGGATCGATTTTTTACACTGCTTGGAAAACCGCAGCATCTGGACGGCATCGAGCACGAAACGATGCGCGCGCCCGGCGTGTTCGACGATCCGCGCGTGCACGTCGCAGTCAATTGCGCATCGGTCGGCTGTCCTATGCTGGGCAATCGCGCCTTCACCCCCGACAAGCTGGATGTGCAGCTCGAAGAACTCTTTATCCGATTCATGTCGGACCGCTCACGAAACCGCTACAACGCCCAAACGAAGACGGCCGAGTTATCCCGCATATTCGATTGGTATGGCAAGGATTTCGAAAAAGGTCACAAGGGTTTCTCATCGGTCAACGACGTCATCGCCAAGTACGCAGAGCAACTTGCCGATTCTCCAGACGAACGAGCGCAACTTCGCTCTGACAAGGTGCCCATCCGCTTTCTGGAGTACGACTGGTCGCTGAACGACGTGCGCTGATGCAACTCGCGGTCATCGTTCCCGTCTTCAATGAAGCCGCGTCGATCGAATCGACGCTCGCTCGATTGCAGCCGCTGCGCGTGCGCGGCGCCCGGGTGATCGTCGTCGATGGCGGCAGCACGGATTCCACGTTGGCAATAGCGCAAGCCGCATGCCGATCAGCTGTTGCAATCGCAGCGCGGTCGCGCGCAGCAGATGAATGCGGGTGCAACAGCCGCTATCGCCGGGGGCGCCGACGTATTGCTGTTTGTCCACGCAGATAGCGAGTTGCCCGACTCGGCTGACCGCTTGATCGATAACGCGCTTCGCACCAGCGGTCGTGCGTGGGGTCGCTTCGACGTGCGTATTGACGGGCCGCTCATGTTGCGAATCGTGTCGGCGATGATGAACCTGCGCTCGCGATTGACCGGCATCTGCACCGGCGATCAGGCGATCTTCGTCACTCGTTCGGCGTTCAAGCAGCTATCGGGATTCGCGCCTATCGCATTGATGGAGGACATCGAGTTTTCCAAGCGCGCCAAGCGCATTTCAAGGCCCGCAGCAATTCGCACCCGCCTCCTGACATCGGGACGACGCTGGCAGAAGCAGGGTGTCTGGCGCACGATCGTTCTGATGTGGCGCTTCCGGGCGGCGTACTTTTTTGGCGCCGATCCGCAGCGGCTTGCGCAGCGGTATCGCGATGCGCGCTAGGTTTTTTGGGCTGCACGTGGCGCTGCTGCGGTGAAACGCCTATTGCTCGCCGGCGGCGGGCAGGTGCACGCCCTGGTCTTGCGCGATCTGGCGCGAAGGCGGCTGACAGGCATTGACGTTGTTCTCGTCACGCCATCGAGTCAGCTGCGATACAGCGGCATGTTGCCGGGCTGGGTCGCAGGTCACTACGCACTGCGCGATTTGACCGTTGAACTCGCGCCGCTGGCTCGGGCCGCGGGTGCCAGGCTGATAGCTGCGCAGGTACAAAAAGTCGACTTAGCAAACAGAGTCGCCTTAACCGACGGCGGGGAGGCGATTGATTTCGATGTGCTGTCGATCGCGACGGGTGCGGTCGTCGACATCGATGCAATCGGCGGTGCGCGTCAACACGGCCTTCCGCTGCGACCATTCGAGCATTTCATCGGCGGCTGGGAACGCATTGTGCGAAACGCAGAGGCGGCGTCAGAGATCTTTCGATTGACAGTGGTTGGAGCAGGAGCCGCAGGCGTCGAGATCGCATTGGCTGCCTGCTACCGCGCAGTCACGATGCGTTTGCCGATGCGCGTTCAGCTGCTCACAGGTGGCGTGCCGCTTCTGCCCGGTCATGGCGATCGTGCGCGATCGTTAATGCATGCTGCGCTCGCAAACAGCGGCGTGCAGTTGATTGACGCCGCTGCGCAGCGCGTCGAGTCTGACGCTGTCATCACGCGAGAAGAGCGTCTTCTCACCAACGCAACGCTAATCGCCACCGGCGCCAACGCGCCTGAGTGGCTGCGCGGCACGCACCTGGCACTCGACGATCGTGGCTTCATTGCCGTCAACTCGCACTTGCAATCGATCTCGCATTCGTTCGTATTTGCCGCCGGCGATGTTGCTACGCTGATTGAAACGCCGCGAACCAAATCAGGTGTGTACGCGGTGCGTGCAGCAAAACCGCTCGCATCCAACTTGATAGCGGCGATAACGGGCCAACCTCTCCATGTATTCACACCGCAACGCACGGCGCTCTATTTGATTTCGACAGGTCCGAAGCATGCGATTGCCTCTTGGGGACGGTGGGGATGGGCCGGCCGTTGGGTTTGGCGCTGGAAAAACAGCATCGATCGCGGCTACATTGCGAAGTTGCGACGTCCAACAATCTGAGGAACCTTGATAGCCATGCGCGCGCTTGCGATCCTCGCCCTGGTCTTCATCATCCTGCCGCTGCTCTTGCTTGCGGCCGGACAGTTTGGACTTTTTAAGGGACGCCCGCCGACCGAGCCGGGACTGCGCGAAGGCAAGCTGAAGCCGCCGTCACGCACTCAGAACAGCGTCAGCAGTCAAGCCGCGCTATGGCCGGAAGCTGAATACGCGGTCGGGTACGCCAAGATCGAGCCGCTTGCGTTCACGCAGGACTCCGCACTTGCGATGAACCGGTTGCGTGACGTGCTGACGGGATGGCCCGGGGCGCGCATCGTCGAAAACAGTCCCGAGTACATCGCGGTCCAATTCGAGACACGCTGGCTGCGATTTGTCGACGATGCCGAGTTCTTGCTGGACCCAACGGCGCGAGTTATCCACGTGCGCTCGGCGTCGCGCATCGGCCGCAAGGACTTTGGCGCCAATCGCAAACGGATAGAAGCAATTCGCCGCCGCGCCGACCTGCGCTAGCGCTGCGTCGATCACGCGCTGAATTCTTCCGCGTTCGGCGTGTGACCCTGCAGCTTCTTCCTCACCAGATCGATGTGACCGCGCAATGCGTACAGCTCTTCCGCATATGACAACGGCACACTGATCCTTTCCACACGATGCTCAAGCTGGTCCAGCTTCGGCAACAGCTCGGCGTTCCCGGCCACGTTCAGCGCCGCCGCGTCCTCGATCTCGCGCAGCTGCCGATACCAGCGAAAAACGCGTGAGCGAATTCGAAACTCATACAGCGGCGGCACGATGCGCGACAGGGGAATCAAAATGACGATGATCGACGCGAGCACCACCCACATGCGATCGATCAGATTCGCTAGCCAAAAGGGCAGATACTGCTGCAAGAACGGCGGTCCGTCGCGGTAATAGCGAGCCGCCTCCTTTGCGAGCGGAAACTCGCGCGCGGTGCCGTTCGGAAACTCGCCTGCGGGGCCAAACCATGAACTCTCGCCGTGAATTCGCTGCGCAGCCTGCACGAACAGCTGAACCAGAGCGGGGTGAAACTCGTCCGTCGTGACCATGCTGGCAGTAGCAGCCACCAGGCGTACATCCGTAGGCGGCAGATCCTGCAGGTCGACGGCGCCACGCGGCATCGTCACGCTGGTCAGGAACTCGAAGCGGCGGGCGTACGCATCGGCCTGTGGAAATTCGAGCAGACGTATGCCAGGAGTTTGCAACAACATTCGGACGAAAACGGATTCCGGAGCCGATACAAACACTAGTGCATCGAGCTCGCCTCCTAGCAGTGCAACGACTGCAGGTGTCGGTGGAAGCCGCTGCAACTTCATCTGCGCCGGATCGATTTTGTTGGCGTTAAGCAACTTGTCAAACAGATTGGCAGCTCCGCTGCCCGGCGCGCCAATATTCAAACTCAGCGGCGTGATCTGCTGCAGTCGATCGAGCGTGTCTCGCTGCTGCGTGCGTTGAGCAGCATCGGTGCGATAGAAGAGCCACACAGGCTCCAGAAACAGGTTGCCCAATGAAACCAGCGATCGACCACTCTTGTCCTCATCGATGGCGTAGAGAGCATCGCCCGCACCGCTTTGCATAAAAGCGATATCGACTCCCGAATTCGGGTCGCGCAAGAGCCGCCGGTTTTCGGCAGCCCCGGCAGTGGTGCGCAGCTCCACTTTGATGCCGAATTTCGCAAGTTCAGTCACGTACCGCTTGCCGAACTCCGCGTACGCGCCTTGCTCCGCGCCGGTGGCCAACACGACCGTGCGAGGCGGCGTAGGATCGAGAATCAGGTAGGCAAGCCACAGCAGCACGAGCGTGAGCAGGATGAACGGCCCGGCGCTGATCAGCAGCTCACGCAGCGAAAGCAAAGACATCTGTCGAGGACGTAGCATGCGATGGATTATGCAGCGGCCGTGCAACGCAACCTGCTTGACGACTTGAAATACATCGATGGGAGGCAGTATGCGGTTTCAAAACGACCCTGAAGGGCTTCGACTTCCGATCAAGCTCGATACGGCAACCAATGGCGAATACGCGCCAATCCCGCTGGCGCGTGTGCACCACCGCGCGCGTCAAATGGCATTCGACTCGGCGACCGCGAATGCGAAGCGGCTCGGGATCGGCCGTCGCAGCTTTCTGGTGTCAGCGTGCGGAGCCGCGTCATCGTTGCTCGCGCTGAACGACGCGTATGCATCGAGCGGCGCGCGCGGCGGGTTTTTTCAAATCGAACGTGAAGCCGCGCGCGATCTTCAGCTCGCACGCTCTTCGGTCGACGGCACCGAATTCATTTTCGACGTGCAAGGGCATTTTGTGAATCCGACCGGCGCCTGGCTGAGGCGCTTGCCGCCGGGCGCGAAACCCATGCAGGGGTTCGCATCGTCGGCGCGCTGCGAGCCGCACAAAGGGCCGGGCGAATTCGACTATCTGCGATGCATCGGGCCCGATCAGTTCATCAAAGACGTCTTCATGGATTCGGATACCGATCTGATGGTGCTGTCGTTCGTACCGTCAACTCGCGAAGGCGAGCCGCTGACGATCGAGGAAGCGACGGCGACAGCACGCATCGTCGAACAGCTGAACGGCACGCATCGCCTGCTGGTGCATGGCCGCGTGAATCCGAACCAGCCGGGCGATCTGGAAGCGATGGACGAGCTCGCATCGCGCTACAAGATCTCTGCGTGGAAGACGTACACGCAGTGGGGACCTGATGGCACGAGTGGATTCTTCATGGACGACGATCCCGGCATTCGCCTGATCGAAAAAGCTCGCAAGCTCGGTATTCGCAACATCGCGATTCACAAAGGTCTGTCGTTTGGTCCCAAGTCGTACGAGCACTCGACATGCGTCGATATCGGACGCGTGGCGAAGCGTTATCCCGATGTCAACTTTCTGATTTATCACTCGGGATTCGTTGCGAACAAATCGGAAGGTGCGTATGACCCGAAGCGTACCGATGGCATCGACGCGCTGGTAACGAGCCTGCTCGAGAACGGCATCAAGCCAGGTTCGAACGTGTACCCCGAGCTCGGTTCGACGTGGCGGCTCGCGATGCGCGACCCTGACACCGCTGCGCACACGATCGGCAAGCTCGTCAAATACTGCGGCGAGAACAACGTGCTGTGGGGTACCGATTCGATCTGGTACGGCTCACCGCAGGACCAGATTCAGGCGTTTCGCACGTTTCAGATTTCGCAAGCTTTGCGGGACAAGCACGGCTACCCGGAAATCACTCCGGCGTTGCGCGCGAAAATTTTCGGCGCCAATGCACTGAAGATTTATCCGGTGGCGCCGGAGATTGTCAAGAAGCACGTGAGGCAAGACAAGGTAGCGCTCGAGCGCCAGGAGTATCGCGAGCGGCCTGATCCGGCCTTCGTCACCTACGGGCCGAAGACCCGGCGCGAGTTTTTGAATTTGCTGACCTGGAGCTAGCGTCCACTCGGGTAAGCGGCACCTTGTCGCTTCAACAGCGAACGGTCTATGCTTGCCCGCACCGGCGGCCGTTCGGCAGCCTGACAACGAGGAGACGTAATGATTTCGTATCGCACCATAACGCAGAGCACGCTACTCGCTGCGGCCGTGTCGCTTGGCGGCTGCGGTTGGCTGTCGTCGATGACCGGCTCCGACACGATGAGCATGAAGAACCAGCTCAGCGGCGCTCAAGAGGTCCCGCCCGTAACGACAGGTGGCAGTGGCACCGGTGAAACCACTTTTGACAAATCGACCAACGTCTTGACGTGGACCGTAACGTATTCCGGACTAAGCGGCCCGGTGACGGCAGGCCACTTCCATGGACCCGCGATGCCTGGAGCGAATGCGGGCGTGGTTGTGCCGTTCACCGGCGACTTATCAAGTCCAATACGAGGCAAGGCGACGCTGACTGCGGCGCAGGCGGCTGACCTCACAGCAGGACGGTGGTACATCAATCTGCACACTGCCAAGCATCCCGGCGGAGAAATTCGCGGCCAGGTAACAGCGAAGTAGCGTCGACGAAAGCGCGACGAGTGGGCTGACTGAGTTCAGCCCACCGCCTTTCCCATCTCTTCAACCACTTTCTTCGCATCGCCGAACACCATCATCGTCTTCGGCATATAGAACAACTCGTTATCAAGCCCGGCGTAGCCGCTCGCCATCGAGCGCTTGTTAACGATCACCTGCTTTGCCTTGTACGCCTCGAGGATCGGCATGCCCGCAATAGCGGACTTCGGATCCTTCGCTGCCGGATTGACCACATCGTTCGCGCCGAGAATCAGCGCGACATCGGCTTCGCCAAACTCGCCGTTGATATCGTCCATCTCGAACACCTGGTCGTACGGAACTTCGGCCTCGGCGAGCAGCACGTTCATATGACCCGGCATGCGGCCCGCGACCGGATGAATCGCATACTTCACCTTCACGCCTTTGGCGATCAGCTTGTCCGCAAGTTCTTTTAGCGGATGCTGCGCACGCGCGACGGCGAGACCATAACCCGGCACGATGATCACGGTCTCTGCGTTGTCCATCAGGAACGCCGCATCGTCGGGCGAGCCCGAGCGAACCGGCCGCTGCTCGGTCGCTCCGGCCGCGGCGGCGACTTCGCCTCCGAAGCCTCCGAGAATCACGTTGAAGAATGAGCGGTTCATCGCCTTGCACATGATGTAAGACAGGATCGCACCGCTCGATCCGACCAGCGAACCGGCAACGATCAGCATGAAGTTGTTCAGTGAAAACCCGATCCCGGCGGCAGCCCACCCTGAATAACTGTTCAGCATCGACACCACCACCGGCATATCGGCGCCGCCGATTGGAATGATGATCAAGACACCAAGAGCGAATGCAATTGCCAGCATCGCCCAGAATGCAAACCACTCTTGTGTAGTCGCGAACCACGCGCCGAACGCAAACATCGCAATCGCAAGCGCCAGATTCAGTATGTGCTGACCTGTGAATACAACCGGCGCCCCTTTGAACAATCTGAATTTGTATTTGCCGGAAAGCTTGCCGAAGGCGATCACCGACCCGGAGAAGGTGATCGCGCCGACGAACGCGCCGATGACAAGCTCGATCCGGTTGCCGGTGGGGATTGAGCCGCCACGTTCAGCGATGCCGAATGCCCACGGCTCGGCCACCGCGGCGATCGCGATGAACACAGCAGCCAAGCCGATCATCGAGTGCATGAACGCCACGAGCTCGGGCATCTTCGTCATCTCGACTTTGTTGGCCATCACAGTGCCGGCTGCGCCGCCGATCAACAACGCGCCTAGCACCCACGTCATGCCGATGGTTGCTATTTGCGGCGCCAGCTTGTAGATCAGCGCGATCGTCGTCGCAATCGCGATCGCCATGCCTGCCATGCCGAACGCATTGCCGCGCCGCGATGTGGTGGGATGCGACAGACCCTTTAGGGCCTGAATAAAACAGATCGATGCGACCAGGTACAGCAGTACGACAACGTTCATGCTGAGCGTCACTTGCGCTCCTTCTTCTTGAACATTTCGAGCATTCGTCGCGTCACCAGGAATCCGCCGAACACATTGACCGCCGCCAGCGCTACCGCCAGCACTCCCATCGTCTTGCCCAACACAGTTTCAGTTAATGCCGCCGCAAGCATCGCGCCGACGATGATGATGGCGGAGATTGCATTGGTCACGCTCATCAGCGGCGTATGCAGCGCCGGCGTGACGTTCCATACGACGTGATATCCGACGTAGATCGCCAGCACGAAGATAATCAGATTGACAACAATCGGCCCTACGGTTTCCATTGCGGGTCCTTTAGTTCTTGCGCTTTATTTCGCCATTTGTGCATAGCAGACAGGCTGTGACGATGTCGTCGTCCGCGGGCAGCACAAAGTTGCCTTCCTTGTCGACCACCAGCTTCAGAAAATCCAAAACGTTGCGCGCGTACAGCGCCGATGAATCGGTAGGAACCGTGGCCGCCAGATTCGGCTGACCGATGATGTGCACACCGTGCTTGGTCACTGTCTTGTCCAGCTCTGACAGTGCGCAATTGCCGCCCTGCTCCACCGCCATGTCGACGATGACCGATCCGGGCTGCATCGTCTTCACCATTTCCTCGGTGATCAGGATCGGCGCCTTGCGGCCGGGTATCAATGCGGTGGCAATCGCGATATTCGACTGCTTCAGACGCTCTCCAACTGCAGCTGCCTGTCGCTGCATCCATGTTGCGGGCATCGGCCGCGCGTAGCCTCCAACGCCCTGTGCAATCTCGCGCTCTTCATCGGTTTCGTACGGAACGTCAACGAACTTCGCTCCGAGCGATTCAATCTGTTCCTTGACTGCAGGGCGCACATCGGAAGCCTCGACGACGGCGCCCAGACGCTTAGCGGTTGCAATCGCCTGCAGTCCGGCAACGCCGGCGCCAAGGACTAACACGCGCGCCGCTTTCACCGTGCCTGCCGCCGTCATCATCATCGGCATCATGCGGCCATAGAGCGAAGCCGCCATCAGCACCGCCTTGTATCCGGCGATATTCGCCTGCGATGACAGCACATCCATGCTCTGCGCACGCGTGGTTCGCGGCGCGGCTTCGAGCGCAAATGCGGTCAGACCTGCTGCATTCATCGCGACGATTCCGTCATTGTTAAATGGCTCGAGCATGCCGATGACGGCTGCGCCGCGCTTCATTTGCGCAAGTTCGGCAGCTTGAGGCGTTCGAACCTTCAGCACCACCTGTGCGCCGAGCGCGTCGGCTGATGTTCCAATTGTCGCGCCCGCTGCGGTATACGCGCCGTCGGGATAACTGGCGTGGCACCCGCACCCGACTCGACGACCACGCTGTGTTTGGCAGCAACGAGTTTCTTAACGGTTTCAGGCGTCGCGGCGACCCGCGTTTCGCCAGCTGCTCGTTCTGCCGGCACTCCGATATCCATCAGCGCTGTCTCCGGCGTATTTCGCCTGTTTTTATAGAATCGCAACTTTACGCGAAAGCACCGAATCGATGAGCGGCAAGCGCGTCGTTATCGGCATGTCCGGCGGCGTCGATTCATCGGTCGCTGCGTATCTGCTGAAGCAACAGGGTTACGACGTTGTCGGCCTCTTCATGAAAAACTGGGAGGACGACGACGATGACGAGTACTGCTCGACGCGGCAGGACTTGATCGATGCTGCGGCCGCTGCCGACGTGATCGGCATCGGACTGGAAGCGGTCAACTTTTCGGCCGAGTACAAGGATCGAGTTTTCGCAGAATTCTTGCGCGAATACTCAGCAGGCCGCACGCCGAACCCCGATGTGCTGTGCAACGCCGAGATCAAGTTCAAGGCGTTTCTCGATCACGCAGTAAAGCTGGGCGCAGCACATATCGCCACCGGTCACTACGCGCGCGTGCGCGAAGCCGACGGCACATTTCAGTTGCTGCGTGGACTCGATCGCGCGAAGGACCAGAGCTATTTTCTGCATCGGCTCAATCAACAGCAGCTTGCGCACACCTTATTTCCGGTTGGCGAGCTGCAAAAAACCGAAGTCAGAAAAATCGCACACGACATCGGGTTGCCGAACGCGGCCAAACGCGATTCGACCGGCATCTGCTTCATTGGCGAGCGTCCGTTCCGCGAGTTTCTCAATCGTTACCTGCCGATGACACCCGGTCCGATTCGAACGTCGGACGGCACGATCGTCGGCGAACACGTCGGCCTCGCTTTCTATACCCTCGGGCAACGCAAGGGCGTCGGTATTGGTGGGGTGCGAGATTCTTCGGGCGAGCCGTGGTTCGTCGCCCGCAAGGACATGGCCACCAACACACTTTGGGTCGTGCAGGGGCACGATCATCCTTGGTTAATGACCGACCGATTGACGGCTCGCGATCTGAGCTGGACAGCGGCTGCTTCTCCGGCCGCGGGAACACGTCTTGCCGCCAAGACGCGTTACCGACAAATCGACGCCGAATGCATCGTCAGTTCGATCAGCAACGAGGCTCTTGAACTCACATTCAGCGAGCCGCAATGGGCCGTAACCCCCGGACAGTCCGCCGTTCTGTACCAAGGCGAAGTTAGTCTAGGTGGCGGAGTGATCGAAGGAACACCGATAACTAGACTCGATCGGAGGACAGCCGCGATGTGACTGCCGCCGATTGAACGATTGGAAAGTGAGTTCATCATGAAGCGCGCTGCAGTGTTTTTCTCCATTTCGATAGCTACTATTGCCGGGCTTGTCGCGTGCGGTGGCGGCTCATCGGATGCGGCGCCAGCACCAGCGCCGGCGCCGGCACCATCGCCAGCACCATCGCCAGCAGCGCCGCCTCCCGCGGGTCCAGCGTCGACAGAAGTTCCTACGCTGACGCGAACAACCGTCGTAAGCGGACTACAAAATCCGTGGGACCTGGCGTTCACTCCGGACGGCACGATGCTGTACACGGAGAAGTGCCGAGGCTTGTCCGCTCGATTTGCAAACGGCACGACGGTACGTCTATTCGGTACAGCAGGATCATCGCTTGTTGCGCCGGATCTGTTCTGTGAAGGACAAAGTGGCGTTCACGGCGTCGCCGTCGATCCGGATTTCGCAACCGGAACTCGCTACGTATATGTGTTCATGGCGTCGAACCTGTCGACAAACCCGCGCACCAACCGTGTCGTGCGTCTGCAGCTCAGCCCCGACATGATGAGCGCAAGCAATCGCACCGACATCATTACGGATATCGCATTCAAGGATGTCGCAAATGCGGTGAGCGGCTCAGGCGCCCACAGCGGCGGCCGCGTGCGCTTCGGTCCCGACGGATATCTATACGTGACGTCTGGCGACAACCACAACGCCACACTCCCACAGGACTTGTCGCGCCTCGGCGGCAAAGTGATCCGCGTCGATCGCAACGGCGCTGCGGCGCCCGGCAACAACACGCCTGCCGGCGGTGACCCGCGCATCTTCACGTACGGCCATCGCAATGTTCAAGGCATCACGTTCCGTCCGGCAGGCCAGCCGAACGCCGGACAACCCTTTACCGCTGAGCATGGCCCGAATCATTCCGATGAAGTCACGCCGCTTGTTGCAGGCGGGAATGCCGGTTGGGACCCGAAGAACCGTCCTGGCCTGACCTGCCCCGACAACTATTGCGGATACGCCGGTAGCCTAACAACGATGCCGATGACCGACACAACGCGCTTCCCCAATGCGATGCGCGCGAGTTGGGTTCACAACACCGGCGCGCGCGGCATGGGTCCCGCAACATTCCTGACGGGTGCGCAGTGGAAAGGCGTGGGATGGCAGGCTGTTGGTTGGAATCATGGCGGGCGAACGAATCGCTGTGCTACAGCTCGATCCCGCCGGCATGACGACGGGGACGATGAACGCGAACCTGCCGGCCGCGCGAAGCCGCTCGTTAGTTCAAGGGTTGGACGGCAACCTCTACGTGGTGACAGATTCCGGGGAAATTTGGCGTGTAGTGCCGAGCTGAGCACGAGCTTTAATCTAACCTCAATCGCCAGCTGGACCGGACCGCACCGAGACTTGGCCGCAGTAGCGTAGGCAGCGTACTGCATTGCTTGACCGTCTGCCTGAGAGTGCCGGCAAAATTGAGGCCGCCCACAAGCCTATTTCCACGGCTTGACAATGAGCATGCGAGCGATGCTACCGGTCCATCAATGGTCAGGTCTGTCATTCCGCAAATCAAGACAGCGGGTTGACGCAAGCGCCGATGAAACTGCCCTTCAGTCCTTCGCTAATGTTGAAAGCAGTCCTGATCGCATCCGGCCTGTCGATTGGCGCAGTTATGAACTACAACGAGTTCTTCGCCGATCCACCTCGCGCTAGCCCCGCCGCTGTCGAACAGGTAGCAGCTAGCCTTTCTGACAGCCGGTCGCCGCCAATCGTCCGCTCCGCAGATCAGCGCCTAAGAGATTCAGCGGAAGCCGGAAACCTCAAGGACCAGTTAACGCTGGCGAGCAAGTATGCGACCGGTGATCGAGCCGCAAGAAATCAAGGTGAAGCCTCTCGCTGGTATCTAATGGCCGCGCAAGGCGGGGATGCGCAGGCGATGTATGAAGTCAGCATGCGATACAGGCATGGACACGGGCTGACTAAGAACGACACCGAGGCGAATGTGTGGCGTCAGCGAGCTGCCAGCAGTGGGCACGCCGATGCAGCGTATGAAATGGCACACCTGTTCGGTACTGTGAGCAGTAAAGGGGCTGTCTTGGCCCAGGATAAAGAGACCGAGCCGGGTGACCGTTCACGACAGCTTGTGATGTGGCTCACTCAAGCAAGCGAACTGGGATCAGCTACAGCGAAGCATGAGCTTGCATTAATTCGCCTGTTTGGGATTTCGAAGGATGGCTCAGGCAAAACGAACTATTTGATTCCGCTGCCTAGCGTGACGGCCTCGGCTTTGCAATTGCTAACAGAGAACGCCGAAGCTGGTTACTGGCACTCGCAATATGTTCTGGCTGGGCTGTATGAGGCCGGTTACGCCGACATCAGATCTAATCGGACGGAGGCGAACAAGTGGTGGGAGCGGCTTGACAAGCAAACCGATCCGTCTGTCCAGGCAAGCATCGGCAAGCATTACCTCAGAAGCGATGCTGAAAAGTACCGTGTCGGCGATAACAAGTGGAAGGGCAGGAGTCTTTCGTACGAAGACTCCAACCGAGTCGCCTTCGAGTTTTTTGCTCGGGCCGCGGCGCAAGCGGACAAGAACGCCGTCTGGCAGCTAGCCACGATGACGTACAACGGTATCGGGACTGCTAAGGACTCAGCAAGCGCGCTCCAGCTGCACAAGAAAGCTGCTGATCTTGGTCAAGTCGAGGCGATGTATTACCTAGGCGTAGCGTCGGGCAAAGGGACCGGCGTCCAGGAAGACGATGCAGTGGCCCTGCGTTGGCTGGCTCGATCGGTTGCGCATGAAGGCCCCTACGGCGGCAATCCACTGCGGTTACGCGCACAAAACGCAATAGGCATGGCCTACGAAAAGGGCCGTGGCACGGAAAGCGACTTGGTCATTGCTTACGCGTGGTACAGCCTTGCGTACGCAGGTGGGCTCCAAGACGCCAGCGAAAATCTACGTCGGGTTGCGCAGCTGCTGCAGCCCGACCAGCTGCTCGAAGCCCAAAGTTTGTCGGGCGAATGGAAACCTGGAAATCAAATCAGCCGTCCGCTGCGCTAGCCGTCCATGCGGCCGCGCCGCAATGCGTCGCCTCTTATGTTCGGCATTCCGGAGGCGTATAACGGCTTGGCAAAGTGCCCGGCGCAATACCCACAACGATAGACGTTGCGCCCGCGGACATGCACTGCCATTTCATTGCACCTGCCGGCGGGACAAAGGGCGCAGTAGCATTGGGTAGGCCAGTATTGGTGCCTGTGTAGGGACTCAACACGATCGACCCCGACCCCGCACGCACGGTTGTCGTAACTGTGATCACACCGTTAACTGGATTCACCGCGACGCTCGCCACGTTTGTCGTCGCTGGTGGAGGAGTAAAGGTAGCGGCGTACCCCGCGGGTGTCGAACGTCCGGATTGAGCGACGTCGAATACCAAGTACCTTGGAGATCCGCTCGCAAGGAGCGCCTCGATGACCCGAGTCCTGATGATGTACTGGTGATAGGAGGGGATGGCGATACTGCCAAGAATTCCCACAATTGCAACCACGGTCATCAGTTCAACCAGCGTGAAGCCCCGCGAAACTTTAACGGCATATGCTGACAAAAGAGGCGCCTCTCGGCTGCGTACGCCCGCAACCGCGACTGACGTTTCCTTTTTTTCATTCATGCCACTCATAGCCCGATAACGACAAACTGCCTCACTCTTATAATCAGATGTTTGAGTTACCGTACCGCTGAGATCAGGTTGAATTGCGACCTATCTGTGGGCACGGGAAGGTAGGCGCAGCGATCAAGCGACGATGCTTTGCGGGGCGGCCGGCACGTCAAAGCCTGAGCGCGCGCCGCGCTACCGTCGGCTCACAGCTACGCTTGTGAGCTGACGGGACGGCAATTACTGTGAAGAATAGTACGTCGCACCAACCAGCACCGGCGCGCAAGCATCAATAGTTAGGCTCGGCACCGCTGGCGTGGATGATCTCCAAGGTCTTAGTGTTGACAATGACCACGCCAATCTTTCCTGTGCCAACCAACGGCAAGTATGAAAGCTCGATCTCGGTCAGGCGGGAGCGCTGCATGGCATGAAGGCCGGCTTGACCACCTTCTTGCGAGAGCTTCATGAGCTCTGCCAGCGGTTTCAACTTCGATACCTTGATTCCTTGCGGTGGCGGCCAAGCTTCATATAGCGCGGGATAGTGCTTGATGTCTGCACCTCCCTGAGCGGCCGCTAAGAGCAAGCGGTTCCGATCTTGAAGATTATCGGGGGACCGCGCGGCGGCCCATTCAGGACCGAATATCGGTGTCGACTCAAAGCGAGCATCTCGGTATGAGAGTGCGGTATCCCGCACCAATTGATTGGCACCGACCGTGTCGAAGCGGTCGGCGTTGAAAACTACGAAGGCGGGGCGCGCGATAAACAACGCATGACCACCAACGGCCAACGCCGAGAGTTGCAACACACCGATGATCGCCAAGTCCCTAATCAGTTCGCGGCGCGGCTTTTTGGCAGAAGCGAGAAACAGCGTCAGCGCAGGTCCGACGATCAGGTCGACGATGACCAGTAACACCAGCACACCCAAGCCATCTTGCAACGTGAAGAGCGGCGACGGGTACCAGACCAGCAGAACCATCGCGACCAGCGCTCCGACAACGCAAGCGCTTATCAGAAGATGCGACAGGAACAGGCGGAGTCGGCGAGTCATACGTGGTGCTGACGTTACAGCCGATAGCACTTGAGTACTTGTCAAAGCCAGACTCCTCACCAGTTGTCAATTTGTAGCCATAAGGCTCGACTAAAGCATTGGCGTCCCAACGCGGGCGTTGATATGCCTCAATCTAAGACCAATGACCTTACGGGCGACCCGCAAAAAGAAGGGGTGCCCGTGGGCACCCCTTCTACCAAACGAACTACTACACAGATTGCAGATTAAGCACGGCACTCAGCAGGTGAGTACTTCGCAATATGTGTTGGCGCAACGCCCGGCAACGGTGCAGGGCCTGCTTTACCAGCAGCAAAGCAATTCCAAACAATCGGAGCGGTCGGAACGACGCCAGCGGCTATGTTCACGCCACCCACAGACGGCACGAGCACAAGCGTCGTAGCCGCTACAGCGCTTGTCAAGGCTGCGGGGTAAGTGATCGTGATCTCGCCATCCACAGTGTCGATACCGATCGACGTTACTTTGGGCAAGTTAATCGGCGTAGCTGCTGAACCAAGCGTGCAAGTGCCCGCCGCAGCACACATGACTGGCGGATTGGCAGCGGGGTCACCGGTCTGGGCGCCAGCCGCAAGTCCGACCACACCCGGCGATCCATTTGCGGCGTTATCGGCCACTAGAACCTTCGAGGGGCTGGCCAACGTCAGGCCTTCCGTTACTTTCGCACGAATCGTGTAGTCCTGATACTGCGGAATGGCGATGGCCGCCAAGATGCCGATGATCGCAACCACGATCATCAACTCGATCAGCGTAAAGCCGCGTTGTGCGCGGGCGATTTGATTCTTAATCATTTAAGAGCTCTCCTAGGAGGTCAGACAACATACGGCCCCATGCCGATGCCAAATACACTCCAAGTTCTGTGCCAGGCCGTTTTAAGAGAATTGGAGGGGATTTCGCGATCAATTCCCGCTTTCCCTGACGCGCATCGTCACATGTTGCGGCCGGTTTTTGTCACGCGGTGCCTCACCGTGACCGGCTCATCCAGTCGGATGAGCAATGCGTTGCTTATGCTGCGGCTTGGACTGCGGGTGCGTTGACGAACTCCATCCGCACGCCGGCGAGCTCGATGACGTCGCTGTTTTTCAGCGGATGCGCAGCAGAGCCGAGGTTGACGCCGTTAACGCTGGGGAACATCTCGCCTTCGACGTGCGCGATGAAGTAGCCGGTGGGCCGGCGCGTGATGACTGCCACCTGATGGCCGGGGCGGCCGATCGTGGTCAGTGCCTTGACGAGCTGCAGCTCGCGACCTTCGTTGGCACCGGTAAGAATCTTGATCGCTGCAGCGGGTGGGCCGTCCTCGCCGTTCGCTCCCGGCTGCCGGATCTGGATCGTGGCTGGGCCGGGTCCGTAGAACTCGCGGCGCAGCGGCTGTGACGTGTCGATATCGACTTCGCCTTCGGTACCGGTGGCGCCGTCTGCCAGAAACTTCAGGCGGTACTTGCCGATCTCCAGCGTATCTCCGCTTTGCAGCAGGTGCTTCTTGATCGGCTGGCCGTTGACGGTCGTGCCGTTGGTCGAGCCCAGATCTTCGAGGTAGACGTCGCCGGCCGACGTGTAGATGACCGAATGCTCGCCACTCACGGCGAGGTTGTCGATCACGATATCGTTGTGCGAGCGGCGGCCGATGGTGGTGCGGTCCTTGGCGAGACCGACTTCACGCAGCACAACGCCGTCCAGACTCAGGACCAGCCTAGGCATAGATTCTCCCTCGGCCATCATTTTGTTCTCTCGTTCAATTTTGCCAGCGTGCAAAAAGGTTGCCAATCAACGGCTTACTTGGACGATACGGGCGACTGCTAGACGGGCACAAGCTCGCCATTGACCAGTTCGCCCTCGGTCACCTCGATCGCCGCCGCGGCCACCTGCATTTCACTGACGGACGATACGCGAACCACGATCACCGAGATATTGTCCCTACCGCCCGATTCGTTGGCCAGATCGACCAGCCGTCGCGCCGTCTCGTGCATGTTTTCTTCGTTGATGGACAGCAGCCCCTCGATTTCATAGCTGCCGACCATCTCAGTCAAGCCGTCCGAACACAACAGAATGATGTCGCCCGCCAGAACGTCCACGTTATGAATTTCGGGCTCGATGTCGGCCCCCGCTCCAAGTGCGCGCGTGACCAGATTCTTAGCCGGTAGCGAACGCGCTTCTTCCTCGGTGACCATGCCGGCGTCAAGCAGCTCCTGCGAAAACGAGTGGTCGCGTGTGAGCTGTTCGAGCATTGAGTCGCGATAACGATACAGCCGTGAATCTCCGGTATGCGCGACCCAAAGCCGGCCGCTCAGAAACCAGCCGATCACCAACGTGGTCGCCATGCCCTCGAACGCCGTGCTGTTCAACGCCGCGTTGTAAATGTTCGAGTTGATGTCCGTCACCGTGTCGTAGATCGCTTCGTCGGGCGTGAACGTACCGTCGTCCGCATCGAGCGCGTCGATCGCCGATGCGAGCCGTTCAAGCACCGAACTGATCGCCATCACACTCGCCACTTCACCCGCGTTGTAGCCACCCAGCCCGTCGGCCAGCACAAACAAGCCGCACGATGGATCGGCGCCGATCGCATCCTCGTTCAACGGACGTACCAGCCCCGGGTGAGTTTTCAGCGCGAAGTCGAGTGAAAAGCTCATCACACGTTGAGCGGATCAGCGATGAACCAGCACCGAGATGTCCGCGTGGGTGAGGACTTTCTGCGTCACGCTGCCGAGCAGAATGCCCTTGATTCCGCGGCGGCCGTGTGAAGCCATGTAGATCAGATCACATTTGTTCTTCTTGGCGACCTTAAGAATCGAATCCGCCGGGAAATCGCTGGTGACATGGATTGACCGGCAGCGCACCCCGGCTGCGGCAGCGGCTTTTTCAATCACTTTCAGGTAACGCTGCGCGACCTTCTCGATCATCGCGGCGTTTTCCTGGGGAGTCCGAATTCCGACCGGCAGCAATCCACGATACTCGAGCGGGGTAGCAGCAGGTGCAGCAAACAACCCCGTGATACGAGCGCCCACCGCACTTGCGAGCTTGACTGCGGCGAGCGACGCGCTGCGTGATAAAGGTGAGCCGTCGGTGGGGACCAGAATGTGTTCGTACATCGCGGCTCCAATTATGCTGTGTAGGGCAGAACCCAGATCAGCATTCCCAAGATATAGCAGACGACAGAGCAGATCAGCGTAAACGGGACGCTCCAGGCGAGAAACTCGCGCAGCGAAACTTTGCGACCTTCTTCTTTTTCTCCCAGGCTCAGCGCGACGTACAAAGCCGGCGCGCCTGCGACTGTCAGGTTGCTGCCAAGAGTTCCGGACCAAAGCAGCATCCAGTACAACGGCCACGGTTCAATGCCGCCGGCTGCCATGTCTTTGATGGTGTACAGAAAGGTCAGGATGTAGGCGTCGTGTTCGACCAAACCTACGATCGGCACGGTGACCCAGTAAAGCAGCGTTGCCCCCCACGCGTAGTTCTCGACGAATATCGGGCGCAGGGCATCCGCGAGTTTGTCAAGGATGTGGCTTTTTTCCAGCCCACCGACCAGTGCAAAAAGCGCGATGTAAAAGAAAATCGCGCGCCAGTCCAGCTCCTGCAAGGCGTGCTCGAAACTAGGTGCTTTGACGCGATCGCCCAGCAGCACAAGCACCAGCACCAGAGAAATTGCGCCAGTGAGTGCGATGAAACCCAGTTGCACGCCGATGTGCTCGCGCATTGACATCGCCACCACCGTGCCGAGAAACCAGCCGACGACGATGGTTGCGAACAGCGGATTCTCGATCTTTGCGGTGACGCCAAGCTTGCTCGTATCAAGCACGCGCGCGTGGCCTCGGAATCCGTACCAGTACATCAAGCTAAGCGTGATCAGGAACGTCGTCATCAGGATAGGGAACGATGACGGTCGTCCGAACTGCCAGATGAAGTCGAAGAATTCGGCGCCCGCCACACTGTGCAGCATCTGCGGAGGCAGGTCACCGATGATCAGTGCGGTGCCCATGAAGTTCGCGCCGAAACCGATCATCAGGATCACGGGCACTGAAGGTAGCTTCAAAGCCCGCGTCAGCGGCAGCGCCACCGGCGCCATCATCAGGATGGTGACGACGTTGTCGACAAACATCGAAATGAAGCCTGCCAAAAAGGTCAGGATGATGACCAGCAGGCCGGGCCGGCCGCCGGACAGCTTCAGCGCCTGAATCGACAGCCAGCTCGGCACGCCTGTCTTGCCGAAGTATCCGGCGATGATCCAGACACCGACCAGGATCGCCATCACGTTCCAGTCGACGTAATTGAAAGCGTCGCGCTCGGTCATGATGCCAAGCCAGCACATCAGCGCCACACCTAGCAGCGCAGCGAGCGTGCTGTCGATCACGTTCGTGATAACGGCCAGGATCGTCAGGCTGAAAACGATCAACGTGAGCCATTGCATCGGTTCCATCGAGTCTTTCCTTGTTGGTTACGCGTGATCGTTTACGAACTCAGCCTGGCGGGACGTGCTTGCGCAGCTTGACCGCGTCCTGGCGGCGCGCGCGCACGCGGATGTTCAGCATTTCGACAACCACCGAGAACGCCATTGCGAAGTAGATGTACCCCTTGGGTATCGGGTAGCCCCAGCCCTCGGCGACCAGCGCCATCCCCACCAGAATCAGAAAACTCAACGCGAGCATTTTCACGGTGGGATGGCGGTCCACAAACTCGCCAATCGGCTTGGCGGCGAACATCATCACGCCGACGGCAATCACGATGGCGAGCACCATGATCGGCACTTCATCGACCATGCCAACCGCGGTGATCACCGAATCTAGCGAGAAGATAATGTCGAGGATCGCGATCTGCACGATGACGGTCGCAAAACTCGCACGCACTGCAGCAGCCGTGTGCTCGTCGGCCTCCCCTTCGAGCGAGTTGTGGATCTCATGCACGCTCTTCCACATCAGGAACAAGCCGCCACCCACCAGTATCAGATCGCGCCCCGAGATGTCCCTACCGATGGAGACCAGGGGCTCGGTCAGTGTCATCACCCACGCGAGCGACAGGAGCAACGCGATGCGCGTGAACATCGCAAACCCGAGACCGAGAATGCGGGCGCGCTGCCGTTGTGCTTCGGGCAGCCGGCCGACCAATATCGAAATGAAAATGATGTTGTCGACACCAAGGACGATTTCCAGCGCAGTCAGCGTAAACAGCGCTATCCATGCCTGCGGATCCGACAGCCATTCCATATAGCTAGCTCACCGCAATACGCTTTGCAACAGCTTGCCGATCTCGGATGGATTCTTGGTGGTACGGATGCCGCATTCCTCCAGCGTTGCCAGTTTCTGCTGCGCTGTTCCCATGCCGCCCGAAATGATTGCGCCCGCGTGCCCCATGCGCTTTCCCGCGGGTGCAGTCACGCCGGCAATGAATCCCACCACGGGCTTTTTCATATGGTCGCGCACCCAGAAGGCTGCGACCTCTTCGTCATTGCCGCCGATTTCGCCGATCATCACGACCGCATCGGTTTCGTCATCCTCATTGAAGAGCTTCAGCACGTCGATATGCTTCAAGCCATTGACCGGATCGCCTCCGATTCCGACGGCACTCGATTGACCCAGCCCCAGTTCGGTTAACTGACCAACCGCCTCGTAAGTCAGCGTGCCGGAACGCGAGACAACGCCGATACGACCCTTGCGGTGAATGTGACCCGGCATGATGCCGATCTTCAGCTCGTCCGGCGTGATCGTGCCCGGGCAATTCGGACCGAGCAGCAACGCTCGCTTGCCGTCTTTGCGCATGCGGTCGCGCACGATGACCATGTCGCGCACCGGAATACCTTCGGTGATACAGATAACAAGGTCGAGATCGGCGTCGACCGCTTCCCAGATCGCGTCGGCCGCGCCCGCCGGTGGCACGTAGATCACCGAAACGTTGGCGCCTGTTTGCTTCTTCGCTTCCCTGACCGTGCCAAAGATCGGAACGCCCTCGAAATCTTCACCGGCCTTCTTTGGATTGACACCGGCGACGAAGCACGCCTTCCCATTCGCATACTCACGGCACACCCGAGTATGGAACTGGCCTGTCTTGCCGGTGATCCCTTGCGTAACGACGCGCGTGTTCTTGTCGATCAGAATGCTCATTGCTTTTTGCCTGCGGCTGCGACCACGACTTTCTGCGCCGCCTCCGCCATCGTGTCGGCGGAGATGATCGGCAACCCCGAATCCGCGAGCATCTTCTTCCCGAGCTGTTCGTTGGTGCCCTTCATGCGCACGACCAGCGGAACCTTCAACTGCAGAGCGCGTGATGCCGTAATGACACCTTCTGCAATCACATCGCAGCGCATGATGCCGCCGAAGATGTTGACGAGAATCGCTTTCAGGTTGGGGTTGCGAAGCATCAACTTGAACGCCTCGGTCACCTTCTGTGGGGTCGCGCCGCCACCGACGTCGAGAAAATTGGCGGGCTCGCCTCCGAACAGCTTGATCGCGTCCATCGTTGCCATCGCGAGGCCAGCGCCGTTGACCAGGCAGCCAATGTTGCCGTCGAGCTGTATGTAAGACAGATCGAACTTCGATGCCTCGATCTCCGCAGGATCTTCTTCGTCGAAGTCGCGTAATGCCACGATGTCCGGATGCCGAAATAAAGCATTCGAATCGAAGTTCATCTTCGAATCGAGCACGATCAGTTGTCCGTCACCTGTTAACACGAGAGGGTTGATCTCGGCGAGCGAGGCATCGGTTTCCCAGAACGCTTTGTAGAGTCCCTGGAAAATTTCCCGCGCGGCAGGAACGCTGGCGGGCGGTATGCCGATCTTGAACGAGATGTCGTCAGCATCAAGGTCGCTCAACCCGAGCGACTGCTCGATATGCACCTTGTGAATCTTCTCAGGCGTATGTGCCGCCACTTCCTCGATGTTGACTCCACCCTCCGAGCTTGCAATCAACGTGACTTGCTGAGTGGCGCGATCTACGACCATGCCGACGTAATACTCTTTCTTGATGTCGGCGCCCTCCTCGATCAACAGCCGGCGAACCTTCTGTCCGGTGGGACTCGTTTGATGCGTGATCAGTTGCATGCCGAGAATTTCTGACGCACGCGCGCGGACCTCTTCGATCGAGCGCGCAACTTTGACACCGCCTCCCTTGCCTCGACCGCCTGCATGGATCTGAGCTTTGACGACCCACACCGGTCCTCCGAGATCGCGTGCTGCATCGACTGCCTCATCGACGCTGAAGACCGCCATGCCGCGCGGCACCGGCATTCCGAATCGGCGAAAGATTTCCTTGCCTTGATATTCGTGGATTTTCATCGCCGACGTCTACTTACGCGTCCAGCGTGGGTAGAACTGCGCGACGGCGGGTCCGTCGCTACGCAACGCATGGCAACGGTCAAGTTGCCACGGCTTGATCTCTTCGCTCTGATTGGCACTCTCGTGCGTTCTAAACACTTCACCTGCAAACGCCTGCACCGCAGCGGTCGGCAGCACGCCGGCGAGTTCCGTCAGATGAGTACAGCCATTGGTACCACCCAACCGAGCCAACGAAAGCTTGCGAAAGTTCTGCAACAGATTGAGACCCACCAGCTTCGAGTAGTCCGGCTCGATCGCCTCGCATTGACCGGGATACGGAACGGACCTGGAGCGTGCTGCCGCAGCGACGATGTTGAATTGCGTATCGATCGTCACGTTTAGACCAAGATCGTGTACCGGTTCGCCGACGGGCCTTAGCCCGGTCGCCAAAACGAAGTCGCGCGCCTTGGTGTCCGTCAAGACTGCTTCGATATCCCACAAGCCGTCATCGCGTGCGTAAGCCTCGACCTTGATTGAGCGGGTGTGCACTTGGCGGCGGTTGGGCATGCGGTCGGGAACGACAACGGGCCGCACCTGATGTGGTGCGGCCCGTCGAAGAATCTAACACAGCGAGTCGATCGCCGAGTCAGTCAAGTGTGCGCAGCTGCAACTAGTCTGCCCGGCCGCGCAAAACCCGATAAATGGAGTCGAGCGAGAAGCCGCGAGCCTGTAAGAACCGGGCCTGTTTGGCGCGCTCTGCGGCGGATGCTGGCAACGCAGCGAATCGCTTCGATCGGACTGCATCGGCGCGCGAGACCTCTGTCTCGGATAACGTGCTTAGCGCCGCCGCACTCACGTCGTCGGCGACGCCAAACTTTCGCAGGTCGTAGCGGATGCGCGCATCGCCGAAGCGTTGCGAGCGGCTGCGCGCTATGGAACTCGCAAAGCGCTCATCGGACAAGAGACCGTTGCGATCCAGCTCGTCCAGGACACGATCGATTTCTCCCGGTTCATCGTCTTCGCAAACATGCGGCGAGAGTTTGCGGTAAAGCTCGGCACGACTATGGTCACGCCGAGCAAGCAACGCGATTGCTCGACTGAGAAGACTTTTCGTCCGCCTCGGGCGTTGGAGTGTTGCGTCCGTACTGGAATCACTCCGCCGTGACAGCGACACCTCGCACGGCTACACCTTTGTTCTCGCGGATACGGTTTTCGATCTCGAGCGCCATTTCAGGGTGCGCACGCAAGAACTCGCGCGCGTTGTCTTTTCCCTGACCGATTCGATCACCGTTGTAGCTGTACCAGGCGCCGGATTTTTCGACGATGTTGAGCTCGGCTCCCAAATCGACGATTTCGCCATGGCGCGAAATACCTTCGCCGTAAAGAATATCGAAATTTGCCTGCTTGAACGGTGGCGCCACCTTGTTCTTGACAACCTTGACCTTGGTTTCCGAGCCGATGACCTCGTCGCCCTTCTTGATCGAACCGATCCGGCGAATGTCGAGCCGAACTGACGCATAGAACTTCAATGCGTTGCCACCCGTCGTGGTTTCCGGGCTGCCGAACATCACGCCGATTTTCATCCGGATCTGATTGATGAAGACTACGGTGCAGTTGGTGCGGTTGATATTGGCCGTTAGCTTGCGCAGTGCTTGCGACATCAGCCTTGCCTGCAGACCGGGCAGCGAATCGCCCATTTCGCCTTCGATTTCCGCCTTTGGCGTCAACGCCGCGACCGAGTCGATGACGATCAGATCAACTGACCCCGAGCGCACCAGCGCGTCGGTGATCTCCAACGCTTGCTCGCCGGTGTCGGGTTGCGAGAGCAGCAGCTCCTGCAGATTGACGCCGAGCTTTTGCGCGTACTGAACATCGAGTGCGTGCTCGGCGTCGATGAACGCACAGGTGCCGCCAATTTTCTGCATCTCAGCAATGACCTGCAGAGTCAAGGTCGTCTTGCCCGACGACTCCGGCCCATACACTTCGATGACGCGGCCACGCGGCAGCCCGCCGATTCCCAGAGCGATATCGAGACCTAGTGAACCGGTCGATACCACCTCGATGTCGTCGGCAACCTCGCCGTCCGCCATGCGCATGATCGAGCCCTTGCCGAACTGCTTTTCGATTTGCGCCAACGCGGCGGCCAACGCCTTTTGCCGCTCCTTGCTGTCCGACACTAAAAGACTCCTTCCATCATCCATCGCCGCCTCCGCTGGTACTCGATTGACCGACTGTTGCTGTAAATAATTACAGCGCACTGTAAATACATACAGTACAAAAAGTCAACCGATTTCTAGGCGGCTAGCCGCTTCAGCGGTGCACCAATGAAGCGAGCATAACAATCGACGCGCGCTGGGACGCGACTTTCTGCGCGCTGCGTTTGCTCGTCATTGGCCGCTCCGGCATAATGTTTGGCTGCATTCCGGGGGTCGTTAGCTCAGTCGGTAGAGCAGCGGACTTTTAATCCGTTGGTCGGCAGTTCGAGCCTGCCACGACCTACCACTACACATCAAATAACTTGCGCGGCGCCAGCGGACTCCGCAGGTCAAAGCACCTCGTTGAACAGATAAAAGACGTTGTCGATGAGGCGGTGCTTCAGGCCGCGCTTGCGCCACGCCTCGAGCTTGATCTCGTGGCATTTTGGAGCGTACTTCTCGAAAATCTCCTCGAGCCGGCGCGCGGTGGCGGCGTCGCAAAAGCTCAGCGTGATCTCGTCATTGGTCTCGAATGAGCGGTCATCGAAATTGGTCGACCCGATCGCGCACCATATGCTGTCGATCGTGATCACCTTCTGGTGCAATAGCGTCGACGGATACTCGAAGAGACGCACGCCACAGCGCAGCAGCTTCTCGAAGTTCCGATGCCCCGCGTGCTGCACCATCGGATTGTCGGAGCCACTGGTCGCCGGCATCATCACTCGCACGTCGACTCCGCGCTTGACGGCCGCGCCAAACGCATCGATGGCATCGGGCTCGGGAATGAAGTACGGGTTCTGAATCCAGATTCGCTTTTTCGCGCAGCAGATCACCGCATGGTGCAGGATCTTCACGGCAGGCGCGGAGCCTTCCGGCTTCACGTAGGCGGCGTGGATGGTGACATCGCCGGCGCGCTCCAACCGGGGAAAGACGTCATCGCCCATGAACATCTCACCGGTTTCCTCGACCCAGTTCTCACTGAACGCCGACTGCACGCTGTGCACGATGGGACCCCGCAGCCGGACACTGACATCTGCGTAGTGATCCTTGTCCTCCGCGTTGCCGAGCCAGGTGTCGACGATGCAGTGACCACCGAGTAGCGCGACGCGGCCGTCCAGCACGACGAGCTTGCGGTGATCGCGCTCGTTAAGCACGCCGATGTTGCGCAGGTGCAAGCCGTGAAACTTCACCAGCTTGCAACCGGCATCCTTCAGTTGCTGTTCGACGGCTTTACCCACCTTCCTACATCCGTTTGCGTCGAGCAGCACGCGAACGGTTACGCCTGCGCGGGCTCGTGCCGACAGCGCGTCAGCGACGCGCTTGCCCAATACGCCCTCTTTCCACAAAAAGTTCTCGAAGTGAACCGAGCGCTTCGCCGCGCCAATCTCGTCGACGAGAACGTCGAAGAACGCGCCGTTCTCGAAGACTTCGACGCTGTTGCCTTCGACCGCCGTGCTGTGGGTTAGGCCTGACAGGGAGGGCATCAGATCGTCGATCGATGCGTCCGATTCGACACGTAGCTCAGGATCGCGATGACTTCTGATCGACCAGATGACCAAAACGAAAAAGATGACGATGCCAATGATGATTAGCAGCGCTGTCTGAGACGAGATGGTCAGAAAATCAGTCATGCAATTCTCCAGAGCCTAATGAGCCGTCGATTAAAAAGGCCGCCCGCCGGCGTGGGCCGATCATCGCACCCGCCGTCACCGGTGGCGGATGCTTGCATAAAATGTGCTTGCTATCCGTTGCGGCCACGCCGCCAGGCAAACTGCGGGCGCCGCGCTGACGTCCGATACAAGCGGCGTCCAAACACAGTTATCAACAGGCGGAGCGTTCGCGTGTCATCGACAATTCTCGGCAGCACGCCGCGTCCGCGCGGGAGTTGGAGCGATTTCGCAGCGGATGCCACCACGATACGGGTCTTGACGCTGAATGCGCATCAAGGCTTCAGCGCTTTGCGACGCCGCAACGTGTTGTCGCAGATCCGTGACGAGCTGCGTGCCGACGACGCTCATCTGGTTTTTCTGCAGGAAATCGGCGGTGCTGAGGGCGAGGAGGTTTCGCCGCATCAGTACGAGGTCCTCGCCGATCAGGTATGGCCGCAGCACGCCTATGGACGCAATGCGGTGACCACTGGAGGCCATCACGGCAACGCCCTACTGTCGAAGTATTCGATCGTGCAATGGCAGAACATCGACGTGTCGGTGGGCGAGGCAGAGCCGCGCGGAATGCTGCACTGTGTGCTCGAGGTCCCGCACGCACGGCAGCTGCATGCGATATGCGTGCATCTCGGACTGCGCGACTCGCATCGACAGCAGCAGATCGAACGCCTGCTCGATCTGATTGCGAGCGTGATCCCGCGCGATGCACCGCTGGTGATCGCGGGCGACTTCAACGACTGGCGCGGGCGTGTGCATCGGCAGCTGCTGCGTGACTCATCGCTCGAAGAGATTCACGCCATGGGCAACGGGCGCCCGGCGCGTACGTTTCCGGCGCGCTGGCCATTGCTGCGGCTCGATCGGATTTACGTGCGCAATCTGCGGCACCGGCCGTTGCAGATACCGCGACGGCCGTGGGCGACGCTGTCGGATCACGCGCCGCTGGTCGGCGAGGTACAGCTGTGAAGCTCAAGGTCGAATGGGTCAGCGGCAATCGCGTTGAATTGCTCGAAAACGGCGACACTTATTTTCCAGCGGTGTTCGATGCGATCGATGCGGCCAGGCGAGAAGTCCTGATCGAGACGTTCATTCTGTTCGAAGATGTTGTCGGTCGAGATTTGCAGCAACATTTGATCGGTGCCGCTGCGCGCGGGATCGAAGTGGACCTGACGGTCGATGGTTTCGGCTCACCCGATCTTTCGAATGACTTCATCTCTGCATTGACCGGCGCTGGCGCGCGGCTGCATGTTTACGAGCCTGCACCCCTTGTCCGCCACCTGAAGCCGCTACGCAGACTGCATCGCAAGATTGTCGTCGTCGATGCGCGAGTCGCTTTCATCGGCGGCATCAACTTCTCAGTGGATCACCTGGAAAGTCATGGCGCCAAAGCCAAGCAGGACTATGCGGTGCGCATCGAAGGTCCAGTGGTTGACCGCATTCATCGCTTTGCGCGCAAGACGTTGGCGCCGGTGCGACGCCGCTTGAACATAGGCCGCCCGGTGCTGCGCGAGAACAGTCGGACGGCGAATCCGGGGGCCGCCGCCGAGCAGCGACCGCTGCCAGGCAATACCGACGTGGCATTCGTTTGCCGCGATAACCGCCGGCACCGCAACGACGTCGAGCGCGCTTATCGAATGGCGATCCGTACAGCGCGCGATACGGTGTGGATTGCCAACGCCTACTTTTTTCCGGGTTATCGCCTGCTGAGGGATCTGCGGCGGGCCGCGTCGCGCGGCGTGGCAGTGCATTTGATCCTGCAGAGCGATCCTGACGTGCCGATCGCGCGTACGGCAGGGGAATTGCTGTATGAAAGCCTGATGAAAGATGGCGTGATGATCCACGAATACTGTCGCCGCGAGATGCACGGCAAGGTGGCGATCGTCGATGACATCTGGACCACTGTCGGCTCTACCAATCTTGATCCGTTGAGCCTGTCGTTGAACCTGGAGGCCAACGTTCTGATTCGCGATGCCGAATTCGCTGCCACGTTGCGGCGCAGTTTGCAGCATCTGATCGACAACGATTGCAGGCAGTTGAAGCCGCACGTGCTGCCGCGGCTGACGATGTGGCGCTACCTGATGGTGTCATTGGCGTATCACATTTCGCGCGGGTTTCCGCGCTGGTTGCGCCTGCCGTATTCGGGCGCGCGAATCCGTTCGTTCGTTCGCGGCCAGTGCATCGATACCAAAACCGCATTCGATGCGTCGGCAAGGACGGCAGAGCCATGATCAAGCGCTGGCCCCGCGCTTGGCCGCGCATCAAACAAGCGTTGGGAATTGCGTTTGCGGTAGCTGTGCTCGCGCTGATCGGCTGGCACGCGCGAGAGATCGACTGGGGCGAAGTACTGACTGCACTACGCGCCTTGCCGCTGAGCACCATCGCGCTGGGCGCTGTGGTGGCCGTCGCGGCGCACGCGGCCTACATCAGCTACGACCTCTTGGCTCGCCGCTATACCGGACATCGCCTCGGCGTCGGCCGAACCGCCGCCGTCGCAGGAGTCTGTTTCGCTTTCAATCTGAATCTCGGTGCCTTGGTGGGCGGCGTGGCGCTGCGCTACCGGCTGTATGGCCGTTTCGGTCTGAAGGCTTCGGTGATTACGCGCATCCTCGGCTTCAGCGTGTTGACCAACTGGATCGGCTACTCAGCGCTGGCGGGCGCTGCCTTCGCCAGCGGTCTGGTCGATCTTCCCGCTGATGCGCCTATCTCGAGCGCTGCCCTGCGCGCACTCGGCGCGGTGTTGCTGCTGCTTGCCGCCGCATATCTGGCAGCGTGCCGATGGTCATCGCGGCGGCGCTGGCATGTACGTGGCCACACAATCGAGCTACCGCGCGCGCGGATGGCGCTGCTGCAGATCACGGCGTCGGTGACGCACTGGTCTCTCTTGGCGACGGTGCTGTACGTGTTGCTGCAGGGCAAAGTAGGTTTCGTAACGGTACTTGGTGCGTTGTTGCTGAGCAGCGTAGCTGGCGTCATCACGCATATCCCAGCCGGGCTTGGTGTCTTGGAGGCCGTTTTTCTGTCATTGTTGGGCGGCGCGCATCCAATTAATCAATTGCTTGCGGCGTTGCTTGCATACCGCGCGGTGTTTTACCTAGGGCCGCTGCTAATCGCCGGGTTCGCTTATCTTGCGCTCGAACTGGCGGCGCGCCGCCGCCATGCACATGCATCCGCACGATCGAGTGCCGGGCGAGGTGCAGCGAACACACCTTCATTGCGGAGCTGATGCCGTCGCGTTCTGCTGCCAAAAACGGCTCGACAACGGCTCCGTTTTCGAGTAGGCTCGCCGCCGCATTCGCTTCAAGTCCAGTACCCTTCGACTCGTCCTACCTCATCGCTAGCTGTTGTTGCTTGATGGTCTTGGCAGTTCCCCCGGTTACGTTGCTTGATCCGCTTGCATGCGTGGAGCGTCATGTCGACGCGCGCGCGATTTTTTAGGAACGTAATCAAAATGGCTAGTGGCAAAGTTAAGTGGTTCAACGAGTCCAAGGGTTTTGGCTTCATTACCCCGGACGGTGGCGGCGCCGATCTGTTCGCGCATTACAGCGAGATCGTCGGCAGCGGCTTCAAGACATTGACCGAAAATCAACAGGTCGAGTTTGTGGTCAAGCAGGGTCCTAAGGGCCCGCAGGCCTCGCAAATCCGCCCGATGTAATTCAAAGCATCAAATTAAGACCGCGGCTTGCCGCGGTTTTTTTTGGCCGCTAATACCAGCTGCCGAGAGACACGCCAACGCCGATCGAGTTCTTGCGGAAGTTATAGTCGATCAGCGATTCGCCGTAGCCGCTGAAAAACTGCACGTACCCGCGCAGAAACTCGCCAAGCGGAAATCTATATTCCAACTGCGCCGAGCCCCAGCCGGGATTCTTGTTGAATGTAGTACGCAATCGCAATGAAGTCGTACTCTCATTGCGCCACCGATAAAAGGCTACAAATTCGGCCCGGCCGACGTAATCCTCGATATCCGGATTGTCGTCGGTGTCCCCATCTTCGTTGATCCGGTCCCACACTTTGGCAGTGAAGACAAAGCGATCACGCTCGAATCCCGCCATCACATAGGCACGGTTCCAACTTCGCGACAGTGGTAGCTCGCGGCCATTCGATTGGTGAACAAGGCCTGCGGCCAACAGTCGCCCCCGTAGTCCGAACAACGAATAGTTAGTTGGCCACACCCAGATCAGCTCGGGCTCGAAGTCAGTATTGCGGAACTGTCGCGACAAATCCGAGTTGTAGAGCTGCCAATACGTCTGTTGCGTGTACCCCAGCCAAAGGTCAGACGCTGTGTCGAACGCTTCTTCCACAAGCTTCACTTTGAAGCTCAACTGGAACGACACTTCGGACTCTTGATATCCGATCGCTGCTGGCGTTGTGCGCGTCGGCGAGGACGGACGCTGGTTGATGCGGTCCGAAACCACCAGCGGCAAAAAGTAATTGGGCCGGTAGTAGGTGAACTTGAACGTCCCGTACTTATCTTCCTTTTCGAGCTCCCAGCGCTGCGAAAGCAGTGAGCGATCTTCGGCAGCGACGCCTGCAGGATTCAACGCGCTGCGCGGATCGTCCCGATCGAGCGGTGCCGGCAGCGGCGGTGTAGGAAGCGAAGGCGGCGCAAGGCGTTGCGCCGCCTTCGCTAGCTCGTCGTAGCAGCGCAGGCGATCGGTGGCGTCGACGATCTCGCGGCACTTGATGAGAAGGTCTTCCTGGCTGGTCTGCGCCGCTGCGGTGACGGACACGCTGACCGCCGCCATAGCGGCCATATACCTCAGGTCAAGCACCGGAACCCACGTAGGGTTGCTGACGGAACCATTTTGTAGCGATCCACTTTTCGCCGCTGCCAACCGGACTGCCGCCATGCAGCGTGCGCGCATCGAGTGCGCCGGCTTCATCGCAATATGCGAAGTACACCGCATGACCCTTGCGCGGAAGCACGTCGAGTCCGATCTCCGGAAATACGGTCGAGCCACCGCGCGTCACATCGTTCAGATACATGATCAGCGTTGCGATGCGCTGGCCACCCTGCGCAAGGACTTCCTTGTTTCCCGGGTGTGCCGGATCGAAATAGTCAAAGTGCGGTTTGTATTCGCCCCCCGGCTCATAGTGCAGCACCTGGATCGGTTCACCCTGTTCGATCGGACAATCAACCAGATCGGCAATTCGCTTTTCGATTCGCTGCAACAGTTCGTTCTCGCCGCGCTTGAAGTAGGTGCCGGAGCTCGTGCGATGCGGATGAACGTCGTACGCGCCGGTGCTCGCATTGACAACGCTCGAGCGCTGCAGCTTGTCGCGCGATTGGCTGATTAGCAGATCGCACTCGTCATCCGACAGCAGATTGCCGAACAGGACCACGCGCGGCGACTCGATCACGAACAACATCTCGACGGCACGATCGGCCGTATCGAGATTGTTCGGCATCTCGGCGAGCTGCGTGCTGAGTGGTCGCGATGGCGGGCTTGCCGCGGCGGAATCGGACGCGGTGCCGGCGTCGATCGCGCTCGCAACCACGGCCGGCGCCGCACTTTTTTTCGGATCGCGCCATGCGGCATCGACCACGGAGCGCGCGTACTTGGCGTCGTACTTCGCATCGACCAGCGCTTGAATCACCGCGTCATGTGCGAAATTGCGCTCCTGCATCGTGCGCAACCACTCTTGCAGCGCTGCGGGAATCTGATCGAATTTCACCCGCGTATTTTAGCCGTCGACAGCAGTATTCTTGACACCTGACAGGTGCTCGCTGGGGGTTCATATGCTGCAGAAAGTGGGGTTGCCATCGTTGGCCGATGGCGCGTTGCTGAAGACCGACGCGTATATCGGGGGTGAGTGGACGCAGGCATCGTCGCGTGCGCGCTTTGCAGTGCTCAATCCTGCGGACGGTGTCGAAATTGCGAAGGTGGCGAATTGCAAAGGCCCCGAGGCGCAGCGCGCGGTCGACGCCGCCCGAGCTGCATTGCCGGGCTGGAGAGCCAAAACCGCCAAGGAACGAGCGGCCGCGATGCGGCGCTGGTTCGATTTGATCCTCGCTCATCAGGAAGACCTGGCAAGGCTGATGACGGCGGAGCAAGGCAAGCCTATGACCGAAAGCCGCGGCGAGGTCGCCTATGGCGCGTCGTTCATCGAATGGTTTGCCGAGGAAGCGAAGCGCGTCTATGGCGACACGATCCCGACGACCGCCGACGACAAGCGACTGATGGTGTGGAAGGAGCCGATCGGAGTTTGCGCGGCAATTACACCTTGGAATTTTCCGGTCGCGATGATTACGCGCAAGGTCGCACCTGCTATCGCGGCTGGGTGCGCGGTCGTTGTCAAACCTGCCGAACAGACGCCGTTGTCGGCGCTCGCGTTGGCTGAGCTGGCACATCGGGCCGGATTTCCTGCCGGCATCTTTAACGTCGTGCCGGCAGATGAATCGAATTCGATTGCGGTCGGAAAGATCTGGTGCGAGTCCGACGTCGTGCGCAAGCTGTCATTTACCGGCTCGACCGCGGTGGGCCGCATCTTGATGCAGCAAAGCGCGCCGACGTTGAAAAAGCTGTCACTGGAGCTGGGTGGAAATGCGCCATTTATTGCATTTGAAGACGCGGCAGTGGATGCGGCGGTCGAAGGCGCAATGGCATCGAAGTACCGCAACGCGGGCCAGACGTGCGTCTGCACGAACCGCTTCTATGTGCACGACAGGATCTATGACGAGTTCGTGCAGAAACTGGCAGCGAAAGCAGCCCAGCTGAAAGTGGGCTCCGGCTTCGAAGCTGGCGTTCAGCAAGGTCCGCTGATTGACACGAACGCGTTGAAGAAAGTCGAACAGCACGTGGCTGACGCGACCAAGCATGGTGCGAACGTGGTGACCGGTGGGCAACGCCATTCACTCGGGGGCACGTTTTATCAACCGACGGTGTTGGCTGGTGTTACGGACAAGATGTTGCTGACGCGCGAAGAAACTTTCGGCCCCGTCGCCGGGGTGTTCAGGTTCTCGACCGATGAGGAGGCGATTGCCGCCGCCAATGCCAGTGAGTACGGCCTCGCGGCCTACTTTTATTCGCGCGATATTGCGCGTGTGTTTCGCGTCGCCGAGGCGCTCGAATACGGCATGGTCGCCGTCAACACCGGGCTGATGTCGAACGAGGTGTCGCCGTTCGGCGGCATCAAGCAGTCGGGCTTCGGACGCGAAGGCTCAAAGTACGGCATCGAGGAGTACCTGGTCACCAAATATGTGTGCATCGGAGGCATTTAGCAGCGCTTAGTCTTTCTCGCTAACCAATAGCTTGCGTGCGAGTTCGAGCTCGGCACGCCGTGATTTGTCGATCGTTGGATACCTGAGCTGCATCTTTTCAAGCGCCTCGACGATCGCGCCGACCACGACCAGGCGCGTGAACCATTTGTTGTCCGCCGGCACGACGAACCACGGCGCGTGCGGGGTTGCGGTCGCCTGGATAGCAGCTTCGTAGGCGTCCATGTACTTGTCCCAATGCGCGCGTTCCTTGACATCTGCCGATGAGAACTTCCAGTTTTTTGAAGGCTCGTCAATTCGCTCCAGAAAGCGCTTCTTCTGCTCCTTGCGCGAAACGTGCAAAAAAAACTTCAGCACCGAGGTACCGTTGCGGACCAGATAGTCTTCGATCGCCGCGATATCCCGTAGCCGTTGATCGAAGATGTTTTTCCCGACGCACTCGGGCGGAAGTTTCTGCGCGCGCAAGATCTCCTGGTGCACCCGTACGACGAGAACCTCCTCGTAGTACGAGCGATTGAAAATACCGATGCGGCCGCGTTCAGGAAGGTGCCGGTAACAACGCCACATCCAGTCGTGATCAAGCTCTTCCGATGACGGCTGCTTGAACGCGACAACCTGCACACCTTGCGGATTGACGCCGCTCATTACGTGCTTGATCGTGCTGTCCTTTCCGGCCGCGTCCATCGCCTGGAAAACTAGTAGTAGCGAACGGCGGTCCTGCGCGTACAACTTGTCTTGCTCGGCGGTCAGCCACTCCACTCCGGTCGACAGGCGCTTCTGAGCCTCACTTTTGTCGACCTTCAAGCCGCGCGTGTCGGAAGGGTCGATCTTCTTAAGGCGAAATCTCGCGCCGTCGGTCACGCGATAGGGATCGATCCATCCGGCCAGCTGCTTTATTTTTTCCCGATTCTTAGCCATCTCGTCCCTCATCCGCGCTCGCGGGTAGCATAGCTAATAGCCCCGGAGATACTGAAGAGGAGCAGATGGCTTATACAACGGAGAACATCAGGACCGTGGCCCTACTCGGCCACGGCGGTGCTGGCAAGACGACGCTTGCCGAAGCCTTGCTTGCCAGAGCCGGCGCGATTCAGGCCGCCGGCAGCGTGGAAAAAGGCACCACGGTCAGCGATTTCGATCCGCTCGAAAAAAGTTTTCAGCATTCGCTGCGCACATCAGCCCTGCACCTCGATCTGCCCAACGTGCGAGTACATCTGCTCGACACGCCGGGCTTTCCGGACTTTATCGGCCAGGCGATAGGCGCGCTCGACGCTGTCGAGACTGCAGCAATCGTCGTCAATGCATCGACCGGGATCGAGATGATCACGTCGCGCATGATGGATTGGGCCGCTAAACGAAGATTATGTCGGCTGATCATCGTCAACCGCATCGATGCGGACAACGTCGATCTGCCGCGCGTGCTGGAGGATTTGCGCAACGCGTTCGGCAAAGAAGTGCTGCCGATCAATCTACCTGCGGCCAACGCCACCAAGGTTGTCGACTGTTTTTTCAATCCATCCGGAGACGCCGATTTTTCTTCGGTCGCCGAGGCGCATCAGGCGCTGATCGACCAGGTGATCGAGGTCGACGAGGACTTGATGGCGCGCTACCTGGAGCAAGGGCAGGAAATTGAAGCCGACGAGTTGCATGGTCCGTTCGAAAAGGCACTGCGCGAGGGCCATCTGATTCCGGTGTGCTTCGTCTCGTCACGCAACGGTGCGGGTATAGATCAGCTGCTCAATATTTTCGATCGCCTGCTGCCAAATCCGACCGAAGGCAACCCACCGCTGTTCTTCAAGGGCGAGTTGGTCGATGGCAAGGGAGTCAATGAATTCCGCTCCGAACCGGATCCGAAAAAGCATGTGCTCGCGCACGTGTTCAAGGTAGTCGTCGACCCTTATGTCGGCAAGCTCGGCGTCTTTCGGGTTCACCAGGGCACGATCACAAAGGACACTCAGCTTTATATCGGCAGCGCACGCAAGCCGTTCAAGGTGGGACATCTATTGATGCTGCAGGGCTCGAAGACCGTCGAAGTTCCGTCGGCCCAGCCAGGCGATATCGCGGCGGTCGCGAAGATCGACGAGATCGAATTTGATTCGGTGCTGCACGACTCGCACGATGAAGATCACATCCACATGCGACCTCTCGAATTTCCGACACCGATGAGTGGCCTGGCGATCCAGCCGAAACGCCGTGGTGACGAGCAGCGTATCTCTGAAGTGCTGCACAAGATGATGGCCGAAGATCCGACGCTGGTCGTCGAGCACGACGTGACGTTGAACGAGACGGTTTTGCGAGGCCTGGGCGAACTGCATCTGCGCTCCGCGCTTGAACGCATGTCGTCGCAGTACAAGATCGAAGTACAGACGCGTCCGCCGCGTGTGCCGTATCGGGAAACGATTGCCGCACCCGCGGAAGGCCATGCACGACACAAAAAACAGACTGGCGGTGCCGGACAATTCGGCGAAGTGTTTTTGCGTGTCGAACCGCTAGCGCGCGGCGCCGGGTTTGAGTTCGTCGACCAGGTAAAAGGCGGCGTCATTCCCTATCAGTTCATTCCTGCCGTGCAGAAAGGCGTCGAGTCGGTCCTGACCGCGGGTCCCGTTGCCGGATACCCGATGCAGGATCTGCGCGTGACCGTCTACGATGGAAAGCATCATCCGGTCGACTCCAAAGAGATTGCGTTCGTCTCCGCAGGCCGCAAGGCATTTCTCGATGCGCTGAACAAGGCGCGTCCCATCGTGCTCGAGCCGATTGTCAACGCGGAAATCGAAGCACCCGAGTCGCACGTGGGCGACATCACCGGTGATTTGTCTTCGCGCCGCGGACATATCACCGGCACGCGCGGCCTGGCTGGAGCGATGACAGTCGAAGGCCTGGTGCCGCTGGCAGAGCTCGAAGGTTATTCGGCGCGATTGAAGTCGATGACGCAAGGCCGCGGCGCCTGGACGATGTCGTTATCACACTACGAACAAGCGCCGCCGAATGTCCAGCAGCAACTGGCGACCGAGCACAAGTCGAAAGCGAAGGTGGAAGAAGACGACTGAGGAGTGCCTAAGCCGGTACCTTCCGCTCGATCTTCGGCTCTCGAATCGGCAGGTTCACAAGCGCGGCGGCAAGCGCCAGCAGCGCATCGGCGTACCACATCCAAAGGTAACTGCCGGTGTGCTCGACGGCGATGCCGCCGAGGTACGCGCCGAAAAACGCGCCAATCTGATGCGTTAGCAGCGTCATCCCAAATAGCGTCGCAAGGTAACGCACGCCAAACAGTTTGCTGACCACGCCCGCGGTCGGCGGCACGGTTGCCAGCCACGTCACGCCGAGCCCGATCGCGAATATGTAGAAAGTCATTGCAGTCTTGGGCGCTGCCAGGTAAATCAGAATCAGCACCGTGCGCGACAGGTACATCCAGAACAGGATGTACTTGCTGCGATAACGGTTCACCCCCTGGCCGGCGAGGAGGCTGCCAACGATATTGGCGAGTCCAATCAGCGCCAGCGACCAACTTGCGACCGATGCGGGCAAGCCGCAGAGACCGACCTCGCTTGGTAAATGAATCACTAAAAACGCGATGTGAAAGCCACACGTGAAAAATCCGGCATGCAGCAGCAGGTAACTCCGATCCCTAAACGCGCCACTGACCGCGCGTCTTAGTCCACCGTCGGTTGCCGTCGCCGCGTGCGCTGCGGTTGCTTCTGGCGAGCGGCGCAACATGCGAGTCAGCGGCAATGCGGCCAAAGTCAGCACAGCGAGCGACCACAGCGCACCTGCCCAACCGAACACGCTGATCAACTTTTGAACCAGCGGAGCAAATACAAACTGCCCGAATGAGCCGCCTGCATTGATCACTCCAGCTGCGGTGCCGCGTTTATTCGCAGGCACGTGCTGCGCCGCGCTTCCAATGAGCACTGAAAAGCCCGCACCGCCGGCGCCGGCCGCAAACAGAATTCCCATTGTCAACATCAGGCCGAATGCGCTCGTGAGCAATGGTGTAAGCGCGCAGCCAATAGCGAGGACCACGATGCTGCCCGCCAGCACGCGACCGGGTCCATAGCGGTCAGCCAGTGCACCTGCGACCGGCTGCACCGCGCCCCACACGAATTGCCCAACGGCAAGCGCGAAGCTAATCGTGACGATGCCAAGCCCGGTCGCCGTGTTCAGCGGCGAAACGAAAAGGCCCAGCGACTGTCGCGTGCCCATCGTCACCATCAGAACCGCGGCGGCAACCAATGTCATAGTCCACCATCCGTGTCCCGCCTTCGATTGCACTGCCGCCGCTTTCACTCTGCTGTTTTCTTCGATCACCGCCTGGCCAATGGTTTGTATCGTGGACGATGCGGGCGCGCGCCCTCTTCACCAAGTCGCTGCTTCTTGTCCGCTTCGTATTCCTGATAATTGCCGTTGAAGAAGGTCCACTGCGAATCATCCTCGGATGCCAGGATGTGCGTGGCAATGCGGTCAAGGAACCAGCGATCGTGGGAAATCACGAGCACGGTACCTGCAAACTCGAGTAACGCCTCTTCAAGCGCACGCAACGTTTCAACGTCGAGGTCATTTGAGGGTTCATCCAGCAGCAGCACGTTGCCGCCAGCGAGCAACGTTTTCGCGAGATGTAAGCGACCGCGCTCTCCACCTGAAAGGTTACCGACGATCTTCTGCTGATCACCGCCCTTGAAATTGAATCGTCCTAGGTAAGCGCGCGATCCCATCTCGAATTTTCCGACAGTGAGCACATCGAGGCCGCCCGACACCGCCTCCCACACGCTCTTGTCGTTCGGAAGCGCGTCACGAAATTGCTCAACCGACGCGATGCGTACCGTTGGCCCGATGACGATTTCGCCTGCATCCGGCTTCTCACTGCCTGTGATCATTCGAAACAGCGTCGACTTGCCTGCACCATTGGGGCCGATGATGCCGACGATCGCACCTGCAGGCACGCTGAACGTCAGGTTATCGATCAGCAAACGGTCGCCATAGCCTTTCGACACACCGTCGAACTCGATCACCTTGTCGCCCAGTCGTTCGGCGACCGGAATGAAGATTTCCTGCGTTTCATTGCGCGTCTGGTGTTCGTACGACGACAGCTCGTCGAAGCGCGCCAGCCGCGCCTTGCTTTTGGCCTGCCGGCCCTTCGCGTTCTGACGTACCCACTCGAGCTCGGACTTCATCGTTTTGACGCGCGCGTCTTCCTGCTTCGACTCGCGCGCAAGCCGTTCCTCTTTCTGCTGAAGCCACGCGCTGTAGTTGCCCTTGTACGGAATGCCGCGCCCACGATCGAGTTCGAGGATCCATTCAGCGGCGTTGTCCAGAAAGTAACGGTCGTGCGTGACCGCGACGACCGTGCCCGGAAACCGCAGCAGAAATTGCTCGAGCCAGTCGACGCTTTCAGCGTCCAGGTGATTGGTCGGCTCGTCGAGCAACAGCATGTCGGGCTTCGACAGCAGCAGCCTGCACAGTGCGACGCGACGCTTCTCGCCGCCCGACAGCGTGCCTAGCACCGCGTCCCACGGGGGAAGGCGCAGCGCGTCAGCGGCAATTTCCATTTGATGCTCGGTGTCCTGGCCGCTTGTCGCCAGAATTGCTTCGTACTTCGCCTGTTCGGCCGCGAGTGAATCGAAATCGGCGTCCGGCTCCGCGTACGCCGCGTAAATCTCCTCGAGCTTCTGCTTCGCCTGCAGCGATTCGCCTAACCCGCCTTCGACTTCCTGCTTGACGGTGCTCGCGGCATCCAGCTGCGGCTCCTGCGGCAGGTAGCCGATCTTGATGCCCGGCATCGCCACCGCGTCGCCTTCGATTTCCTTATCAAGGCCGGCCATGATTCGAAGCAGCGTCGACTTGCCGGAGCCGTTCAAGCCAAGCACCCCGATCTTCGCGCCGGGGAAAAAGCTGAGCGAAATATTTTTCAGAATCTCACGCTTGGGCGGAACCACCTTGCCCACGCGGATCATCGAATAGACGTACTGAGCCATTGAATCTGCCGAATTGATACCAAATAAGGAGGGGGCGATGAGGATTACGGCGAGCGGCGAGATTACCGCATCGCATGTATCATTCGCTTCGGATTGTGGTGCTGTGTGTTCCGGTTCGCACCCTCCCCTCGCGGTTGTGGTTGTAGTCAGACCAAAAAGCTCCCTCGAACCTTTTGTAGTGTTCGCATTTGCCTGAACCGGTTCTGCGATGCTCTTAGCGTCGCCCCAGGCCACTGCTCAGGAGATCAATTTTGAATTTGTCATTTGAAGCCCTCGGCTTGTCCGAGGCACTGGTTCGTGCTGTTACCGAACTGGGTTACACCACGCCGACCCCGATTCAACAGCAGGCGATTCCCGCCGTGCTAAGTGGCGGTGACTTACTGGCGGGTGCGCAGACAGGCACCGGTAAAACGGCCGGCTTCGTGTTGCCGATCCTTCAGCGGTTGGCAACGCAAAACGCACCTGCCGGCAAATCGCGCAGGCCGGTCCGCGTGCTGATTCTTACGCCTACGCGCGAGCTTGCGGCGCAGGTTGGAGAAAGCGTGCGCGACTATGGCAAGCACAGCAAAGTCAACGCAGCAATCATCTACGGTGGCGTATCAATCAATCCGCAGATTTCGGCGCTGAAGCGCGGTGCTGACATCGTCGTCGCGACGCCTGGACGTTTGCTCGACCACGTGGGTCAGCGCACGGTCGATCTGTCGCAGGTCGAAGTCCTCGTGCTCGATGAAGCCGATCGCATGCTCGACATGGGATTCTTGCCCGACATGAAGCGCGTGTTCGCTCTATTGCCCAGAACCCGGCAGACGCTGCTTTTCTCCGCGACGTTCTCGGACGAGATACGCACGCTTGCAGCGTCGCTGCTGAAGAATCCTGCGATGGTGCAGGTCGCCGCACGCAATTCCACTGTCGATGCAACCACGCAGAAGGTCGTGCTTGTCGATCGTGGACGCAAGTCTGAGCTTCTCGCTCATATGATCAAGAGCAACAATTGGTTTCAGTTGCTCATCTTCACTCGGACCAAGCACGGAGCGAACCGGCTGGCCGAGTTTTTGAACAAGCATGGCGTTACGGCGCTCGCTATTCACGGCAACAAGAGCCAGGGTGCCCGCACCCGTGCGCTCACTGAGTTCAAGAGTGGCGAGTTGCAGGCGTTGGTCGCAACCGATATCGCTGCGCGTGGTTTGGATATCGAACAGTTGCCGCACGTGATCAATTTCGATTTGCCACATGTTCCCGAAGACTATGTCCATCGGATCGGACGCACCGGCCGCGCCGGCGCAACGGGCGAGGCGATCTCGCTGGTATGCGCCGATGACAAGCCGCTGCTGGCGGATATTGAGCGTGTGATTCGGCGTCAGGTGCCGCGCGAAATCATCGCCGGCTTCGAGCCCAATCCGAATGAGCGCGCTGAACCGATCGTGCGGCAGCGTGGTCAGGGGAAAACCGAACGCGGACAACGCGATCGGCCGCAGCGCTCAAGTGCGCGCCGCCCGTCGCAAGGTCAGCCGCGCAAGAACGGCAGCGCACAGCCCGCAAGGCCGCAGTCTTCGAAGCCGAATGGCCAGCCCGTGCGCAATGTGGACGCCTATGCCAAACCGAAGCACGCGAAGCCCGCGTCCCAGACACGCCGTCCGGCCGACAGCGCGTCAACCGTGCGTACCAACATTCCGGGGCTGCTGCAGCCGTCGCATCGCCGCGGGCGTTAGTCTTACGAATTTCCTCGACCGGAGCTGTGATGGGAAGCTCGGCCAGCGCAACTATCGAGATCAGGCATAACGTCACGGCGAAGCGCTTTGAGGCAACCATTGATAAGTTGCTGTGCCGGTGCGATTACCGGATGCACGGCAACACGATGATGCTCGTGCACACCGAGGTTCCGCCTCAGCTCGAGGGCAAGGGCTTCGCTTCGAGGCTTGTGCGGGCCGCGTTCGATCACGCGAGGCAAAACGGACTGGACGTGCTGCCCGTCTGCTCATACGTCGCCGCCTGGGCGCGGCGTCATCCGGAGGTCGAAACGCTGCTGGCACGCTAGCGCAGGCTGATTTGCAGATTCGCTCAGGCCCGAAGCGACGGTCGGCAGGCCAAACCGGCCTTTCGGTGCCTGAACCCGCATCTACGGTAATTTTCCTCCGTCCGTTTGGACCCTAAGATGCCGCTATGAACTTGCTGATCATCGGCGGCGGCGTCTTTCTTGGGCAATCCCTGTTGCAGGCAGCGCTGGTCGGCGGGCATACGGTCACGGTGTTCAATCGCGGCCAGTCTCGTAACTGGTGGCCACCGGGCGTCAAGTGGATTGTGGGCGACCGGTTGGAAGACTTGCACCTGCTGATGGGACGCAAGTGGGACGCGGTTATCGACACCTGCGGCTACCGGCCACAGGATGTGGAGGCAACCTGCGCCGCGCTGTACGACAGCTGCGAGCGTTACGTCTTCATTTCGAGTGTTTCGGCGTACGCGTCGTTTGCGAATGTGCCAATCCGCGAACAGGATCCCTTAGCCACCGCCGCGGAAATCGACCGCGAAACGATCAATGGCGCCAACTATGGGCCGCTGAAGGCCGAGTGTGAGCGAACCGTTGCGCGTGCTTTCGGACAGCAGGCGCTTTTGATTCGACCCGGCCTGATCGTCGGACCGAATGATCCCACCGGCCGTTTTTCATACTGGCCATGGCGTATCTGCGCGGGCGGCCGCGTGATGGCGCCAGGCTCGCCGGAGACACCAATTCAATTTATCGATTCACGCGATCTCGCGGCGTTGATCATGCGACTGATCATGATGCGCGCCAGCGGCGCGTTTAATGCGACCGGGCCTAATGAAGGCGCGACCTTTGGCGAGCTGCTCGATACCTGCCGCTGGATTTCGGGCGAGGATGTCGAAGTCGAATGGGTTGATGAAAAATTTCTCGAGCGCGAAGGCGTACAGCCGTGGACGGAACTTCCGCTATGGATCCCGACACATGATCCGCAGACGCGTGGTTTTCACATGGTCGATACGACACGCGCGCGCCGCAGCGGGCTGCGCACGCGCCCAATGGCCGTCACTGTCAGCGATATTCTGGAAGCCGGCATTCCGGCGCATGACGATAAGCGCCGCATCGGCAAGATCGCGCGAGAGCGCGAGCGTGATCTGCTGGCGGTATGGCGGCTTCAAAAGGCAGGGTTGGCGCTGGCCTAGCGGTTACACCTTGAAACGAACCGGCGTCGGCTAGGGTGCGTGACGCGTCGTTGACTCTCCTGTAACACCTTGGAGGTCAATGATGAAACGTAAATTCTTGGTGGGTGCTTCGTTCAGTGCCCTGATGCTCGCCGCGATGGCGCCCTGGTCTGCCTCGCATGCTAACGGCGTCTCGGTGAGAGTCAGCACTCCGGAGTTCGGTATCCGCATTGGCGCGCCGCATTTCCCCATCTTCCAGCCGGTGCCTGTTTACCGGCCGGTGCCCGTTTACCAGCCCGTGCCCGTTTATCACCCGCGGCCCTATCGGTATGCACCACCCGCAGTGATCTACACGCCTCCCCCGCGCTGGGGCTATGGCTACAGTGGTTATGGCCGCCACCGGCACCATTGGCAGCACCGGCACCATGGTCGCGGTCATGGGCACGACCGTCACGACCATCGCGACAGACACGATAGGCACGGCGGTCGGTAGCACGCTGGCCCGCTCTGTGCTTGAATCCCCGTGACCACTCACGGGGATTCAGCATGCGCATCGAAGGCCAAAGTTCTAACGTAGAAGACCGGCGCGGACAATCGTTCGGTGGCCGCGGGCTTGTCGGCGGGGGCATCGGCACTTTGGTGCTCGTCGTCGTCGGGTTGTTTTTTGGAATTGATCCGCGCGTCATTCTCGGCCTCGCCGAGACGGCCCAAACGGTGCAGGAGTCGCGAGCGCCGCAGGGCCCGGCAAAAGCGCCGACCGATCAACTTGGCCAGTTCGTTTCGGGCGTGCTGCTCGATACCGAGAAAACCTGGAACGCATTGTTCAGACAGCTGGGCCGCGAATATCGCGAACCCAAGGTCGTGATCTTCGAACGCGCAACGCGTTCTGCATGTGGCACCGGTCAATCGGCGATGGGGCCTTTTTACTGTCCGCTCGATCAAAGCGTGTACATAGATCTCGCGTTTTACCGTGCGCTGCAGGAGCGCTTCAAGGCACCCGGTGACTTTGCCCAGGCCTACGTGATAGCGCACGAAGTTGGACACCACGTCCAGAACCAGCTCGGCATTATGGAAAAGACGCAGGCGTTGCGGCAACGGCTCAGCGAAGCACAAAGCAATGCACTGTCGGTTCGTGTCGAACTGCAGGCGGACTGCTTCGCCGGCGTATGGGCACACCACGCGGGTAATCGCAAACTGCTTGACGCCGGCGATGTGGAGGAAGCGATGCGTGCCGCTGCGGCGATCGGTGACGACAACATTCAGCGTCGTACCCAGGGGCAAATCGTTCCGGAAAGTTTCACGCACGGCAGCTCCGAGCAGCGTGTGCGCTGGTTCATGACGGGAATGAAGAGCGGCCAGATCACGGCCTGCAACACGTTCGAAGGGATGTGAACGCGCGCAACCTCGCGGCCGGTCTCGCTCTGACGATCGGCATTGGGAGGTGCAGTCATCAAGGCCGGTAACCTGCCAAATCAAGCGGCTCAACGCACAGGGCAGTGCGCACCTTTAAGATCGCTGCGCATAGGATCACGATGAACGCTCCCGAATCGCTGTCTCGCCGCTCTAATCTCGACGCGACGTTACTGGGCCGCACCGCGCCGCTGCCGATTGCGTCGTACTTTGATCCAGCGTGGTTCGAGCGCGAGTTGCAGCACTTGTTTGTGCCCGGTCCCAACTACACGGGCAGCGAGATGATGGTGCCTGAGGTCGGCGACTACATGACACTGCCATCGACGGCGCACGGCAAGGTGCTGGTGCATGGGCCCGCCGGCATCAATCTATTGTCAAACACGTGTCGCCATCGACAGGGGCTGTTACTCGACGGCAGAGGCAACAATCCCAACATTGTTTGTCCGCTGCACCGCTGGACGTACGACTTGAACGGCAAGTTGCTTGGCGCGACCGACTTCGACGTCACTCCCGACTGTTCGCTGCCAAGTACACCACTGACGCGCTGGAACGGATTGCTGTTCGCGGGGCCGCGCAATCCGAATCTCGATTTACGCGATTTTCCGCTGACGCCCGACTACAACTATGCGAACTTCGTGTTCGAGAAAGCGATCGTCGAAGAGTGCCCCTTTAATTGGAAGGCGTTTCTCGAAATTTATCTGGAGCTGTATCACGTCGAGGCGATGCACCCAGGATTGCAGAAGTGGGTAGACCCCGACAACTATGAATGGGGTTTTGGCGACCGCTGGAGCTATCAGATTCTCGGCATCAAGGACGGGCTGAAATCGCAGGTCTCGCCGAACTATCAACGCTATCGCGACGCAATTCTCGAATACTCCGATGGAGATCTACCAAAGTACGGGACGGTCTGGTCGATTCTGTATCCGAATGTGATGCTCGAGTGGTACCCATACTGTCTGGTCGTCAGCACACTGATTCCACGCTCGCCCGAACTCACGACGAATATCGTCGAGTTTTACTACCCAGAGGAAGTGCAAGCGTTCGAGCGGCAGATTGTCGACGCGCACCAGGCCGCGTACGCCGAGTCAGCCGCTGAAGACGCCGAGATATGCACGCGGCTTCAGCGCGGCCGCCGCGCGCTATGGCTGGCCGGCGAAGACGACGTTGGCCCGTATCACACGCCGCATGAAGACGGCATGATCCACATGCACGACTGGATTCGACGCGAGATGGGCCAGCGTAGAACGGTATGAGGGCAAGAAGAGGCTATGCGATGGCCGCCTCTTCCACTGCAATTGCGTTCGCCGCCGCCGCAATCACCGCGGCAATACGACCGACATCACGCAGTTGCTCGGTAGTCATACCACCTTGCTTTAGCAGACCGTAGTGCGACTGCACGCAGAAGTGACACTTGCCGATGATCGAGGCAGCGAGCGCATACAGCTCGAACAGGCGCTTATCCACCCCCGCGTGCGTGGCATATGCCTGCATCCGTAGTTGAGCGGGCAACGCCTTCAACTCGGCGTCACCGGTCATTTCAACGTAGGGATACCAGGCGTTGTTCATCGCCATCAGTGCAGCAGCGCTCAGCGCCGCGTTCTTTTCGACATCCGAAGCGGCATCCGAATTGCGAATGATCGCTACCAGGCGTGAAGCCTGCGCCGCGTACGCCGCTGCCAACGCAACGGCAGCGGCTTCATTGGCGGGAAGCGACGAGCGGCCAAGCACGCCGTCCAGATTGATTCGCACATCCTTTGCGTAATCCGGGATCAGCGCTTTGAGTTCGTTGATGTAATCCATAGCGATTCGTTTACTCCGTTAGTGCGCTACGGCTGTAGCGTTCGGCGTCAGTGTTGCCGTTCCGACAGCGCGATTGCAAGGGCATAGCTCATCGGTTTGCAGGCCGTCGAGTACGCGCAGGATCTCTTCAGGATTGCGACCCACGTTGAGGTTGTTGACCGATACGTGCTGAATCACGTTATCCGGATCGACGATGAACGTAGCACGCAGTGCAGCGCCTTCTTTCGCATCACGCACGCCGAGCATGTCGACCAGCGAGCCAGTGGTGTCGGCAAACATCCAGTGATTGAGCCGATCGAGATCCTTGTGGTCGCGGCGCCATGCGAGCTTGACGAATTCGTTATCTGTCGAACCGCCGAGCAACACCGCATCGCGATCCTCAAAGTCGTTCGCAAGCTTCGCAAAGCCCACGATTTCGGTCGGGCAAACGAACGTGAAGTCCTTCGGGTAAAAGTAAATGACTTTCCACTTACCCGGGAACGAGCGTTCGGTGACGTCTTCGAATGCGCTGACGCCGTTTTCTTCGTGATGATTGAAGCCGGGCTTGACACCGACTACACGGAAAGAATCGAGTTGCTGGCCAATGGTTTTCATTGATTACTCCAAAGTTCGTTAGGAAAGGTGAATAGAACAGTAAGTGGGGCGTAGTCTAAAGCTATCAACGATATTGTTTCGATTGTTATTTACAATCTACCCAATAGTCGAATATCCGCCGTCTGCAACAATGCCGCCCGTGACCGTTTCGCCGCATCGCTCTTCCAGTTCTTGGCTCGCCTGGTACTTCGTCGTCGTCTGGGGCTCTGGCTTCCTAGCGACCAAGCTAGGGTTGCAGTACGCACCCCCATTTACGTTTCTGACGCTGCGGTTCGCATTCGGCATGCTGCTGGTGATTCCGATAGCTCTGGCAGTACGCCCGCGGTGGCCGCACTCACCCGCTCAATGGGTACACGTCGCGATCGCTGGCCTGTTGATGCACGCTGTCAATCTGGGTGGCAGCCACTATGCCCAGTACCTGGGGATGTCTGCAGGGATTGCGGCGTTGGTACTGGCGTTGCAGCCGCTTGTAACGGCAGTGGTAGCGGGCCCATTTATCGGCGAGCAATTGAACCGAATGCAATGGACTGGTGTTCTGCTCGGGTTCGCCGGCGTGGCGCTGGTCGTCTGGCACAAGATCGATCTCGATGCCATGAGCACGGCGTCGCTGGCCGCGGTCCTGATTGCTCTGGTCGCCATTACCGCCGGAACGCTGTATCAGCGCAGGTTCTGCCCGGCGGTCGACCTGCGCGCGGCATCGGTCGTGCAGTTTGCAGCCACTTTGCTGCTCGTCGCACCGCTGGCGTTCGCAGTCGAGGGCTTCGCATTTCAGGTGTCGTGGCAGCTGCTGGCGTCGATCGGCTTTCTGGTGGTCTTCGCATCGATCTTCGCGGTGAATGCGCTGCACACCCTGATGCGCCGCGGTGAAGCAACCCGCGTGACCAGCCTGCTTTATCTGACGCCGATCATTGCAGTTGCACTTGAATGGCTAATGTTCGGAATTTATCCGACGTGGCTGACGGCGCTCGGCGTGGTAATCACGTGCGCCGGCGTGGCGCTGGTGGCACTGAAGCTGCGTGATAAGAGCCCGTTGCAGCAGGCCGAAGTCCCGCGAAGCGCCGCCTGAGTATTCCAATGACGCTCCCGCGCATCATCGCGTTCGTCGTGCTGACGCACACTGCGTTCGGTGCGGCGCGTGTTACGGCGTCGTTGTACGCATTGTCGAACAAGGCGTCACCGTTCACCGTTGGCGTGCTTCTGGCGCTGTATGCGCTCGTGCCGGCATTACTTGCAGTACGCGCGGGCCGCTGGCTGGATCAAGTTGGACCGTTTCGTCCACTGCTGTTGGGCACCGTGATGATGACTGTGGGCGCGACGCTACCGGCCGCATTCTCGTACGCGACGGCGGACGTTGCACCGCTGCTGGTGTCCAGTGCACTGCTCGGCACCGGGTTCATGTACGTGCAAATGACGATGCAGAACCTCGTCGGCATCATGTCGGAGCCGGGCAGGCGGCCGGCTGCGTTCTCGATGCTGGCGCTTGGATTTTCGACGTCGGGACTGATCGCGCCGGTGGCGAGCGGATTCTTGATCGATAGCGTCGGCCATCGCGTCACATTCGCATTGATCTTCGTACTGATGCTGGTGAGCGTCGTCATCTTGTTGTTACAACGCACGTTGTTGCCCGCGCCACAACCGCACGAGGCAATCACCCAGTCGCGAAATCCGTTCGATCTGTTGCGCTTTCCGGCAGTGCGCAACGTGCTGATCGTCAGCGGAATGATTTCGATGTCATGGGATCTGCAGCAATTTCTCATTCCTGTCTACGGCACCAGCATCGGCCTGTCTGCCTCTCAGATCGGGCTCGTGCTCGGGAGCTTCGCCGCGGCCACCTTTGCGATTCGTCTTGCGATGCCCACACTTTCGCGGCGCTATCGCGAATGGCAGGTGCTGCTCTTCACGCTGATTACCGCTGCGATCGGATTTGCACTGATTCCATTTTTTACGACACTCGCGCCGTTGATGGCGGTGGCCTTCCTGCTCGGCCTCGGCCTAGGCGCGGCACAGCCGAACGTGATGTCGCTGCTGCACGATCGCTCGCCTGCCGGCCGTGTCGGTGAAGCGCTCGGCGTGCGCACCACGATCATGAACTCGAGCCATGTCGTACTGCCACTCGTGTTCGGTGCGTTCGGTTCGGTACTCGGCGCCGGACCCGCGTTCTGGCTGATGGCGAGCATGCTTGGCGCAGGCGGCTGGACCGCATGGCGCCGTATGAACGTCGAGAAAAGACCCAGGGAATGAACAGGGTACCCCTCGATTTTCCGGGCCGTGTGACTGCCGAGGAGCAGGCGGCATCGCTGCATCAAGCACTAGCAGGTTGGAACCGGGCGTCACCGATGTGGCTATTTGGTTACGGGTCGCTGATCTGGAATCCCGAAGTCACGTACGACCGCCGTGTCACGGCGCGCGTGCACGGATATCACCGGAGCCTCTGTCTGTGGAGTCGCGTCAACCGCGGCACGCTCGATTGCCCAGGACTAGTCGCGGGGCTCGATCGTGGCGGATCGTGCGCCGGTATTGCATATCGGTTGCCTGCGGAAACCGCCGGTGAAGAGCTGGAGCGGCTGTGGGACCGCGAAATGTTCATGGGGTCGTACGCACCGCGTTGGCTCGATTGTCGATTACAGGCAGACGCCAACGAAGGTCCGCTCGTCTCGGCACTCGCGTTCGTTGTGCGCCGTGATGCTCAAAATTACGCAGGCAAACTCACCGAGCACGAAATTCTCGCGGTCTTCGAGCGTGGCAGCTGCGGCCGCTTCGGCACCAGCCTGGAGTACCTGAACAAGACCGTCAGCTCGCTGCGCGAGCATGGCCTGCGCGACCCTCACCTGGAAAAACTCGCACGCCACGCAGGCCCTAAGATCAAGCCATGAACATCGCGGACCTACGGATCGAATACAAACGCGGCGAGCTCGATGAGCAGCATGCACATACCGATCCGATCACGCAATTTTCGCTGTGGTGGGACGAGGCGAGCGCGGCGCAGGTGCGCGAAGCCAATGCCATGACACTTGCCACCGCTGATGCCCAAGGTAAACCCTCGGCGCGCACCGTGCTGCTGAAGGGTTTCGACCAATCCGGCTTCGTGTTCTTCACCAACTATGAAAGCCGCAAAGCTACCGAGCTCTCCGCGAATGCGCATGCCGCGCTGCTTTTCTTCTGGCCGGAGCTGGAGCGACAGGTTCGCATCGACGGCGTAGTCGAACGCACGACCGCGCAAGAATCGGACGAGTACTTTCTCAGCCGGCCGTTGGCCAGCCGCATTGGGGCATGGGCGTCACCGCAAAGTCGGCCGATCGCCGGCAAGACATGGCTGATGGCACGCGTTGCTGAAATGGCACTGCGCCACGCGACGGCGCCAAGCCGCCCGCCCTACTGGGGCGGCTATCGCGTGGTGCCCAACGCCATCGAATTCTGGCAAGGGCGGCCGTCGCGGCTTCACGATCGACTGCTTTATTCGAGGGCCAGCACGTCAACTGGCACCGGATGGACACGGGCTCGCCTCGCGCCTTGAGCAGGTACCGCATCTTCGCCCTTCACCTTTCGCGTTTCACTGCGGGTTCTACGGCTATCATCCGCGCACCAGAGCATGACGCCGGGGAGAGCACCGATGGCTGAGCAACAGATCTCGATCATCATCGTCGAGGACGAGCCGGAGTTTCGGCGGCGCTTTGTGCAGATCGTGGAGAACGAGCCCAGCATGAAGCTCGTTGGCGCGGCATCGAATAAACGAGAGGCGCAAGCGATCATTGATCGCGAGTCATTCGAGGTGATGCTGATCGATCTCGGCTTGCCCGATGGAAGCGGCATCGAGCTCATCCGCCAGGTCAGCCAGAAAAAGCCCGACGTCGACATCATGGTGGTCACGGTCTTCGGCGACGAGCAGCATGTCGTGTCGTCGATCGAAGCAGGTGCCACCGGCTACATCCTTAAAGATTCGGCGCCTGCCGACGTTATCTCGTGCATCCGTTTGCTGCGAGCCGGCGGATCGCCCGTCAGCCCGGTCGTCGCACGCAGCGTGTTGCGCGCGATCCGTAATCGAATGAGCACGACGGCGCCCGCGCGTCTTCCTGGCACCGAGCAAAATCCGCTGTCGGCTCGCGAGACTGAAATTCTTCAGCTGCTGGCCAAGGGCATGAGCTTCAATGAGATCGGTGACATTCTCGGCATATCGCCGCACACGGTGACGGCACACATCAAGAAAATCTACCGCAAGCTCGCGGTTCATTCCCGCGGTGAAGCGGTGTACGAAGCAACTCAGATGGGATTGCTGAAAAACTAGTGCCGGAGCACTTCCGCGCCGGCCGCTTGGCCGGCTCCCTCCAGGCACTCGCGCGAACGCTCGCGGTATTTTTGGTAGTTTGTTTCGTTGCACCGCTAGCAGCCGCGGACGAAACGATCAAGATTGATCGCATCGAGTGGGTTTCCGGTTCGCGCAGCACTTTTCCAAGTCCTGACTCTTTATGGCAATCGCACGCGTTGCCATTGCGCTGGGCGTCCGGCGGCGGCACGCGGCAAGGCGTCTGGATACGCCTGATGTTCGACACGCCGGAGATTCCAACCGACGGTTGGAGCATGCTGCTTGAGCGGCTGCCAACCGGAGGCACGATTTACCTGAATGGCAAGATGGTGGCAGATCTGCCGCTCGATTCCGAACAGCGTCATGTTCGCTGGCGTCGCCCCCATTTGATCAATCTGCCTGCGGGCTTCATGCAAAGCGCCAACGATGTGTTGATCTACACATCCTATGGAGTGGGAGTCCATGGCATAGGGCCGATCGACGTCGGTCCGACCGCCGAGCTGCAGCGGCGCTATGGCAACCAGTTTTTCGTCAGCCATACACTGCGTTGGATCTCGCTGTTGCTGACGGTGCTGCTCGCAGCCGGCTTCGCGGCTTTGTGGCTACGCCGGCGTTCCGAAAATCTGTTCGGCCTGCTGGCGCTGATGTCAGCGTTCTGGGCACTCCGTTCACTGGATCTTGTTTTCGAGTCGATGCCAGCTGACGCGCGTTTCTGGATACGTGGCGCGTTCTATCTGGGCACGGCGGTATTCACGGCGGTCGCGACGATCACGATGTGGCGCCAGGGCGGCCGCCACAGGGCGCGCGCCGAGGTCGGGTTGGCGGTTCTCGCCGGGATGGGACCCGCTCTGTACCTGTTATTTGGTGACATGTTCGACGTGCAGGCCGGCCCTTGGTGGCAGGCGGTCATGTTGGGGGCCCTTGCGACCGGCGTAATGACCCTGACGGGCCATGCACTGTTCACTCCTTCATTGATGTTGAAAGTCGTCGTGGCGGCATTGATGCTCGCACTCGGCGCTGCGACTCATGACTTTCTCGTCTACATGGGCATACTGCCGTTCGCCAGTCCCGAGCTGCTGAACATTGCAACTCCGGTGCTTCTGATCGCGCTCGGCGCGACACTGATCGACCGCTTTGTACGCTCACTGGCAGACGTCGAGAAGACAAACACCGAGCTTGAGACAAGGATTCACGAGCGCGAGCAGCTGCTGAAGCGCAACTTCGATCGTCTGCGCGAGAGCGAACGGCTGAAGGCGAGCGCGCAGGAGCGTCAGCGCATCATGCAGGACATGCACGACGGCCTCGGGTCGCAACTGCTGTCGTCGCTGATGCTCGTAGAGCGTGGCGCGATGTCGAATGAACAAGTGGCGCAGATACTGCGCGAGTCGATTGATGACATGCGCCTGGCGATCGACGCGCTGGCTGCCGAAGATTCGGATTTGCTGGCCGCGTTAGGCAACATGCGCTTTCGCATGGAGCCGCGGCTTAGAGCGGTGGGAATGGATCTGCAGTGGGACGCGCGCAACCTGCCCGAAGACGTTGATCTCGACCCGAACTCGGTGCTGCCGGTGCTGCGCATCACGCAGGAAGCGCTGACCAATGCGATCAAGCACTCCCGTGCACGCATGGTGCGCGTGACATTGGCGATCGATCACGAAGGCGACGCCCAGTGGTTGACGATCCGAGTTACCGACAACGGCCGTGGTCTGGCGGCCGGCAAAGGCACCGGGCGGGGCATGCTGAACATGCGTAACCGCGCTCAGCGAATCGGTGCGTTCCTGAAGGTCGAATCGGTTCCCGGCGCGGGAACGATGATTCTGGTGCGGCTACCGCTGGATACAACACCCGGACCGACCACACGCGCGATGCAACTCTCTCTGGACACCGAAGCGGTGATCGAGAAGGTTCGACAGGCCGATGTGGGAGCGCGCGAGCAGCAGGCACCGAGCGCGCCGTGACGTTTCGTTGACAAGGCAACATTCGTAGAGATCCCGCCCCACCACCATGGCCCCCAAAATCGCGGCCATGCCGCCGCAGGCCGAGACTGAGTCGTTATTCGACGACACCGAAGAGGATTTATTCGGCGAGCCAACGACGTCGCGCGCCGGCGTGGCCGTCGATGCCGCGCACTTCGACGAATCATTAACGCGCCTCGGTCGCCTCTTGCCGCGCAGCGTCCATTTGGGCACTTCATCGTGGTTCTTTCCGGGTTGGCGTGATCTCGTATGGCGCGGCGACGCCGACTACACCGAGTCGCAACTCGCACGTCATGGGTTAAGCGCGTACGCACAACACCCGCTGTTTCGCTGCGTTGGCATCGATCGTACGTTCTACCAGCCACTGACCGTCGCCGAGTACGCACGTTACGCCGGTCAGGTACCGCTCGGCTTTCGCTTCGTCGTCAAGGCACCTGCGATGATTTCGGATGCGGCGATGCGCGGCAAGCGCGGCGAGCCGATCGAAGCCAATCCGCTGTTTCTCGATCCGTCTGCAGCGCTGGATCATTTTGTGCAGCCCGCGATCGAAGGGCTCGGGGAGCGAGCCGGACCACTGTTGTTCCAACTCTCACCACTACCCGGCGAGATGAAGCGCGCAGACGGCGGCATCCCGATCATCGAACACATCGGCGGGCTGCTGGATGCGTTGCCGGCTCGCATCGGCGATGTCGCACCGGTTTATGCAATCGAGCTGCGTGACCCTGAATTACTGACACCGCGCTTCGTTCGAACGCTGCGGCAACGCGGCGCGCGACTGTGCATCGCACTGCACCCGCGTATGCCGGTCGCCGCGCGTCAGAGCGCCGCGCTGCGCGCCATGGATGCATTAGAAGAAGAAGGCGATGACTGGCGCCTGAAGGGACCGCTGATCGTTCGTTGGACCCTGGCGGCCGGATTACGTTACGAAGAAGCGCGCACGCGCTACGCACCCTTTGATCGACTCCTGGACCCCGACATCCCAACACGCGGCACGCTCGCCCATCTGATCCACGTGGCGATCAAAAGCAATCAGCCGAGTTACGTCATTGCGAATAACAAAGCCGAAGGAAGTGCGCCGCTAACGCTGATCGAACTCGCGAAGGCTGTGGTTCGCTAGACGTCGTCAAGTGCGTGAGTGTTGCTATTCCTCATGCAGCAGCGGCTGGCGCAGCTGCGCCGCCTACGTCGTCGGGCACTGAAGTGCCAACCACTGCGGTACTCACAACGCCGGCGCAAAAAAGGGCTAAAGCGCTTTTTTGCTCAAAAGCCCCGGCGTTGCTCCGCTCCTCGGGCGACGACTAAAAGGCGGCGCATCTGCGCCAGCCGCTGCTGTCGCGACGTCGTCCCGATCCGAGATGTTTTATCTTTTTACCCCAACCCAAGAGAATGGTGCCGGCGCAAGCGTTTGGCGTCGCGGCGCTGCCTTGGGCGTCGTCGAGGAGCGGAGCCGAGCCGGGGCCTTTGAGCAAAACAGCGCTTTAGCCCTGTTTTGCGCCGGCTCGGCGAGTACCGCAGAGCAGGGTCGAAGACCCCGACGACTCAGGCAGCGCCGCGGCGCCAAACGCTTGCGCGTTGCCGAAATAAAAGTCATTTCGCATGACGAACGCCTGCACCATCTATCCCGAGATAACGCACGCCCTGCTCATCGAGAAACTTCACAGCATCATCGACCGGCTTAAGCATCGCGACGGTAGCGCACGCGCCGGCCGCAATCGCGAGCGGTGCCACGACGGAGACCGAGCGCCAGTGATCAACCGGCCACCCGGTTCGGGGATCGAGCAGATGCGAATAGCGTCGACCCTCATGCATGAAGAAGCGTTCGTAATCGCCCGAGGTCGCCATTGCGCCGCGCGGCACATTGAGGTGCGCGATCGTTGTGCCCGGCTCAGCACGTGGGTCCTGCACCGCCACGCGCCACGGCTGACCGTCAACGTGCGGGCCTATGACACGCACATCGCCGCCCAGGTTGACAAGGCCGTGTTCGCCGCCAAGATCTACAACGATTGCGGCTGCCCGATCAGCTGCGTACTCCTTACCGATTCCGCCAAAGTCGATCTCCATGTTCGCGCGCAAACGCAACGTTGGTGAATTCCATTCGATCTTTGACCAGCCCACTTGTTGCAGGAGTTCATCGAGCGTTGATTGCGAAGGCACGAGCCCAGCCTTGAAATCCCAAGCACGCCGCAGCACACCGCTGGTGAGATCGAACGCACCGTCGCTCTGAGCGTGCAGCAGATCGGCGAAGTCCAGCAGGCTTGCGGTTTCCGTGTCCACTGTCAGCGCTGCATTGCCCGCGGCGCGATTGATCGCGGTGGTAACGCTGTCGTCGCGGTAACGCGAATACTTCGCTTCGATCCGATGCACTTCGCCGATCGCAGCGTCCGACCAATGTCGCGCGGTCGCTTGGTCCGGCGCGTAAACGCGCACCTCGCAGTGCGACGCCATGGCGCGGAAAGGGAATGAGTACGAAGTGAGTTGCACGCGCAGCCAGTGTCTAGCTGCGCGATGCTAACTCGTAAGGCTCTAGAACTTCTTGCTGACGCCTACCTGATAGAGCTGCGCCTTGAAGTCCTGAAGTCCGGGACTGCCATCGCCGCCGATACGCCAGTCGCCGCGTTGTTCGTAGTACTCGGCTCGTCCGTCTACTGTCCAACCACCTGGGAACGACTTCGCGAGTTTCAGGCCCGGCGTGATGCCGCCGAACGCCGATAAGCGCTGGTCGCTGGTGTAGAACGCATTCGGATTCATCGCGTATCCGGGCGGGAAAGGTGCTCCGAGAGCCGCGTCGTAAACCGGGTCGTAGTAGAAGGACGCAGCACTCTGGGTCGTGTAACGCAAGCTCGGCGTCAGAGTGAAGCCGTGCGGAAGATCCTGCGCCCACTCGATCGTGCCCGTGTGCGCGTTGATCTCCCAATCGTCGTGGTAGTAGCGATACGAGGTCCGCAATGCAGCCTTCAGACCGTCGAAGTAGTGATTCCAGCGAATGAGTACGGCAAGCTGGTCGCGGCTATCGGGCCTCTGGTCGACGCCGAAAATTGCCTTGTACGGGTCTGTCAGATAGCCGCTCTGGCGTGCGTAATACAGATTGATCTGGCCCGTATCGTTGCGGCTCAGGACCTGTGTGACGCCAACGATGCCGTCAAGCGTATTTTTCGTGCGCGTAAAAACGGGGCCGTCCTGCGGGAATACTTCGTCGGACGAATAACCGAAGCCGATCGTGAATGTCGTGTTCTGATCGGACGTCGCATGGCGCAGTGTGACGCCGCCTGCGATCGACTTGTAATCATCTTCCGTTGAATATGCGCCCCTCACCGAAACGGCGGTGCGGCCGAAATATTTTGTCACCGTGATATCGCCGGCCGCACGCTTGTCTTCGACACCTTCGCCTGACGCGCCTGACAGCACCGTGTGGTAATAGGGTGAGGCGCCCGTCATGCTGTCGTACACGGCGCCAATCTCGAACACCCAGCTGTCGTTGATCGGTGCGAGTAGGTACAGCGCAGGCGACTTGATGGTCATCCGGTCGCCGGACGATCCCGGCGTGACACCGTTGTTTTCCTGATAGTCCTTGTAGTAGAGGTACTTGAACTGTATCAACGTCGCATTCGGCACTGTCACCTGCGCGTGTGCTGAGGGCAAGACACCCGGCAACGCAAATGCGGCAGCGAGGATCGAGCCGGTTTTCGCGGGAGATCGCATCAATTGCACCCGCAACCGCCGCCGCCCACGCTCGATCCGCCGGATGCGCCTTCTTTGCTGAAATAGGTGTGCTCCTCAAAACGGGTTTGCAGCGGATCCGAGTTGAATGCCATCTCGGGCTTGGCTAGGTTGCCTTTCTGCCAAGGCTGCACCGTCTCGCATCCCATCAGCGCGACGATGGCCGTGAGGATGCCGGCGCACGTCATCAACGAAGCGATCGATCTTTTCATCGCCATTCCTTATTTGCGTGCCGCGGTGAGTGCAGATTGAATCTCGCGCTCGATCTCTTCGCGTTGGCTGTCCTTAAAGCCGACGTGAACAGCGCGCACCTTGCCGTCTGCACCGATCAGATAGGAAGTCGGCATGCCCTTTGGCTGATAAATCTCCGCTACCTTTCCGGCCGTGTCGTAGCCGACAGTGAATTTGGCTGGTGTCGCAGCAAGAAACTTGTCAGCGTCTTCACGCTTTTGATCAACGTTCACGCCTATCACGGTGAAACCGCGCGCACCGTACTTTGCTTGCATTTCGCTCATGAAAGGAAACGATTGCTTACAAGGCGCGCACCAAGAAGCCCAAAAGTCGAGGTAGACAACCTGGCCTTTTAGATCGGCCAAGCGCACCGGCTTCGCCGACGTGGCCAAGTCAAACGCAGGCGCGCGGCTGCCCACTTCCTGAGCCGAGACGCTTCCGGCCGATAGCGCCAGCGCAGACAAAATGAGAGCGAGTGCTTTACTGCAAGAGACCATTTGTGATGCCCTTTCCCCGAGGAGTGACCAGATACTAGCGGCTAAGCCTCGCAGGACGGCATCGCGGATTGCGGCTAATCCACCGTGGAATTCTTTCTTTTAGCCGCGAAAGTCTTACGGAATTTCGCGACTTTTGGTGAGACCACAAACATGCAGTATCCGGCAGCGGGGTTGTGCCGGTAGTACTCCTGGTGATGCGTTTCAGCACGGTAATAGTCAGGCGCCGGCAGGAATTGAGTGACGATCGGCTTGCTCCAATGCGTTTGTGCTTCTCGCATAACGTCCTCGGCGACAGCTCCGTTGCTCATCCGAATGATAAAAAATTACCGATCGATATTGCGTGCCGGAGTCGTTGCCTTGCCGGTTCAGCGTCGTCGGATCATGTATCACGAAAAAAATTTCGAGCAACTCACGATACGAAATTTGCTCCGGGTCGAACTCCAAGCGCACAACTTCGGCGTGACCTGTGGTCCCGTTGCACACATCGGCATAACTAGGTTTGGCAACATTGCCACCCGAATAGCCGGACTCGACATCAACGACGCCTTGTACTTCTTCGTACACCGCTTCGAGGCACCAGAAACAACCACCGCCTAACGTGGCGAATTGGTGGCCTGAACGCGGCTGTGCAGTGAGCGGATGTTCGATCGACATGAAGTGTTCTCCACAAAAGAGGAATAACGTTTGGTCGCGATGATGTTGCGGACCTTACGCGTCGAAGGCAGGTTTGAGTCCGGTCACAGCACCGTCGGCGCATCAGCCAGCTGATTTGGATTACGTGCACCATCGGCGAGTCGAAAGCGCTCGGCAAGTAGCGCGCTGACAGCGCGCACCGCTGCAATGCTGCCAGCCTCGAACTCGCCGACGCGAAATCGCTCGCGCATCATCTGCGACGATTTCTTCCCAGCGCGCGTTCGGGACATGACGCGCAATGCCGCGATCTGCGACGATCTCGATTCGATGGTCGGCGAGTTCGACATAGATCAGCACGCCGTTGTTTTCTTCGGTGTCCCATACCCGCAGCTTGGCAAATACCATTTCGGCACGCTCGCGCGCAGGTGCATTACGACGCAAGTAGCTCCACGGTAGGGCCGCCTCAACAGCGAAACGAATCTCGCCCGAGTGGACCCGCTCACCCTCTGCAATTTCGTCCTGGATTCGCCGCAGAACCGCAGGCGGAAACGCACGATTCACCGATTGCGGCGTCTTTATCGAATGGCGCAGCCAGCGTGCGAGCTTATTAGAGGCCATTGCGCATCACCAGCTGCTGCCGCCGCCGCCGCCCGAAAAATCACCACCGCCGCCGGAACTCCAGCCACCGCCACCGCCGCTCCAACCGCCTCCTCCACCGCTCCAACCGCCCGGCAGAAAGATCGGACCGCCACGCCCGCCGAGTGCTCGACCGCCGCCACCGAAACCACCTAAAGCGGAGAACAGAAAGACGGCGATTGCGGCGACGCCGCCCAACAGCAGCGACGACAAAATAAATCCTGCGACGGCGCCGGCACCCACTCCTCCCAGCGCAGCACCTGGCACGCCCAGTCGCCGTCGCAACATGGAGCTTACAAAAGCGCCGACCAGGATGATTGGAATCAGCAGCGACAACACGCTCTCACCCGCATCAACGCGCTCGCGAGGGATGCCTGCCGGCGTAGGTAACCCTTCGCCCTCGATCCGTCGCATGACCGCGTCGACACCAGCATTCAGTCCAGCGGCGAAATCGCCTTTCGCGAACTGCGGGCCCATGTATTCGCGCGTGATGCGTGCCGCGAGCACGTCGGGAATTGCTCCTTCAAGCGAGCGTGCGACGCTGATCCATGCGCGGCGATCCTTGACCGCGACCACTATCAAGACGCCGTCACCGATCTCAGGTCGCCCGATTTTCCACGCGCCGCCTACGCGGTTCGCGAAATCGGAGATTGGCTCCGGTTGCGTGCTGGGTACAACGATGACTGCAATCTGCGCACCGCGCGCCTGCTCGAACGCCGCGAGTTTCGCCTCGAGCTCGGCGCGCTGTGCACCGTTCAATACGCCGGCCGTGTCGGTGACACGCGCCAGCGGTGGTACCGCAAGCGTGCCGTCAGGCAATCTTTGCTCGGGCGCCGACGGGCGCGCGGGATCGGGTGATGCCGGTGCGCTTATCGACGCGTCAGATGGCGCCAGACCCTTCGGCAGTTCTACCGGAGTCTGTGGCGTCTGCGCAATGGCGGGCGCGAACAGCACGAAGGCCGCAAACCACAGCCCAACGATCGCGCCGGCCCGGCGCGTACTCGACAACATCCGAAGTCGCTTACTTCTTCTGAGTGCCGAAGTCGACCTTTGGCGGTTGCTTGACTGCCGCTTCATCGGCTACTGCGAACTGCGGCTTCGGAGATGCGCCCGTCAATATCTTGCCGAGAAAATTCTGAAGCAAGGCAATCGTCGTGTTGTACTGCGCCACGGCGTCGATATAGCGCTTGCGCGCAATCGCGATGCGATTTTCGGTGCCTTCGAGCTGCGTACGCAAATCCTGGAAGGCTGCATTGGCCTTCAGGTTTGGATAAGCCTCAACCGTCACCAGCAAGCGCGACAACGCCGAGCTCAACTGGCTCTGCGCCTGCGTAAATTGCGCAAACGCTTGCGGGTTGTTGATCAATTCGGGGGTTGCCTGAATCGCCGTTGCACGCGCTCGGGCCTCTATCACATTCTGCAGCGTCGACTGCTCGAAGTTCGCTTCGCCTTTGACAGTCTCGACGATGTTTGGGATCAGATCAGCGCGCCGCTGATACTGGTTCAGCACTTCGGACCATGCCGCGTTGACTGTCTGTTCCTGAGTGACGATCGTGTTGTAACCGCACCCGGTCAATACGCTGACGATCGCCATGGCGGCCAGGACACGCAGTGTTCTCATTTTTCCTCCGACTCATTGGGTGTTTGCAGCCACATTGTGCCTCGGCGCGAGAAGCGGCGTGGCGAACTATGTTTCTCCGTAAACTGCCGCGATGAAAAGCCGCGCGCGCACCGACTACAGACGCGCACTCGCCCAGTTCGCGACTGGAGTCACGATCGTTACGACGCGTACAGCCGAGGGCTCACCTACCGGCCTGACGGTGAATTCCTTCAACTCTGTATCGCTCGATCCGCCTCTGATCTTGTGGAGCTTGTCGCTGAAGGCCGGCGCACTGCCGGCTTTCCGCGACTGCCCGAGCTACGCAATCAACGTGCTGGCTGCGGACCAGCTAGAGCTTGCCAAACGCTTTGCTTCACGCGGCGTCGATCGCTTCGCCGGCACCGATTGGCACGCGGGCCCGCGGGGGCTGCCCGTAATCAACGGCAGCGTCGCGACGTTCATTGCGCACAACCGCAACCAGCATCTGGAAGGCGATCACATTATTTTCGTCGGTGAAGTCACCGAGTTCGATGTGCCCGGCGGTCCGCCGCTCGTGTTTCACGACGGTCGCTACATCGCCAGCGCAACGGAAGAGCCATTGCCGCGCGCGTTTCGCAAACCTTGGCGGTGAGTCATCGACACGAATCAATGACAAGAAATGGAGTGATCGCCGCGGCGGTGAAAACGAAAATCGCCGGATGAAAGCTCGCGACCTGTTCGATTTCACACTGCTCGCAGCCCTGTGGGGCGCAAGCTTCCTGTTTACCCGGATTGCTGTTCCCGCGTTCGGTCCGCTCGCGATTGCGGATTTGCGCACCGCCATTGCAGCGCTCGTGCTGCTATCCCTGCTTCTATGGCGCGGCGGCGCTGCGGAGCTTGCACCGAATGCGTTTCGCTTCCTGCTGCTCGGCGCATTCAACTCGGCGATTCCTTTCACGCTGTTTGCCTACGCAGTGCTATCGATCACCGCGGGCCTCGCTGCGATATTGAACGCGACAGTGCCACTGTTCGCTGCGGTGGTCGGGTGGCTCTGGTTGCGGGAACGCCTGACGATGTTGCAGTGGCTCGGACTGGCGATCGGCTTCGCGGGCGTCTTTTGGTTGTCAGCGGATAGCGCCAGCTTTAAACCTGGCGGGCATGGATTGGCGATTGTCGCCGCGCTGTTGGCATGCGTGTCCTATGCCATCTCCGGGAGCCTCGTGAAGCTCTACTTTTCTCACGTTCGGCCCCTTGCAGTCGCTACTGGCAGTCAGATCGCAGCGTGTGCATTACTGCTGCCCCTGACGCTCGTCCATCTGCCGCCGACGATGCCGACCCCGGTTGATTGGTTGGCGCTGATAGCACTTGGCGTGTTTTGCACCGGAATCGCGTACGCGTTGTACTTCCGGTTGATTGCAAGAGTGGGACCCACCAAGACGATGGCAGTCACATTCCTGATTCCCGCCTTCGCCATTTTGTGGGGCGTCGTTTTCCTGGCTGAGCAAGTGACTTGGGTCATGCTCGGAGGCTGTGCTGTGATCCTGATCGGCACAGCATTGGCGACGCAAGTCCTTATCAAGCGCTAGCCTTCTTTATGCGAGCGGTCTGCGCGGCGTTGTCCCGCATCGCCTCCTCGCGCACACGGCGCTGCAACGCATGCAGCTGCTGTGCGCCTGTCAGATACTGCGAAGGCCACGTGACCCCTTCGTATCCGAGCTCAGCGGCCGCGTGCAACGTGAAGTACGGGTCGGCCAGATGTGGACGCGCCAGCGCCACCAGATCCGCGCGGCCTGACAGCAACAGCGTGTTGACCTGATCGGCGGTGGTCACTGCACCCACCGCCATCGTTGCAATACCGACTTCCAGCCGAATCTGCTCGGAAAAACTCGCCTGAAACATGCGGCCGTAAACGGGCTTGCTGGTCGGATCTGTCTGCCCTGTCGATACGTCGAAAAGATCACACCCGGCATCTTTGAATGCCTGCGCAATCTGCACGCTGTCCGCAGCGGTGGTGCCACCCGCAACCCAGTCTGTCGCCGAAACACGCACCGACATCGGCTTGTGTTGCGGCCACACGCTCGCGCACTGCGCGAAACAGTTCTAGCGGGAAGCGCAGACGATTGGCGAGCGAGCCACCGTACTCGTCACTGCGCTGGTTCGTGATTGGCGATAAGAAGCTGGCGAGCAGATAGCCGTGCGCCATGTGCAGCTCGAGCAGATCGAATCCAGCGTCGTCGGCCATGATGGCCGAGTTGCAGAACTGCTCGATGAACTCATCAAGATCGGCGCGCGTCGCAGCGCGAGGCACTTGATTGATACCCGGCTGATATGCGAGTGCCGAGGCGGAGACGAGCGGCCAGTTGGGTTCGGTGTCGTATTCGTCCAGCGGCCAGTCCATGCGGCGCCATCCCACCTGCGTCGACCCTTTGCGGCCCGAATGGCCGATTTGCATTGCGATCTTCGCGTCGGTGTGACGATGCACGAAATCGACCAGGCGCTTCCATGCATCGACATGTGCGCTTGCATACAACCCGGTGCATCCCGGCGTAATGCGACCGCGTGGCGACACGCAAGTCATCTCGATAAAGACCAGACCGGCTCCGCCTTTGGCACGCTCGGCGTAGTGCGAGAAGTGCCAGTCGTTCGGCGTGCCGTTCACCGCGGAGTATTGCGCCATCGGCGACACGACCACGCGATTCGCAATCGACAGCTCGCGCAATCTCAGGGGCGCAAACATCGGCGGCGTCAGCAAATCGGGCGGCGGGCGGATGTTCAAACGCTTGGCTTCGCGGCGATTCCAGCGCTCGGTCGCATCGGCGACAAGGGCAGCATCGCGCAATCGCAGGTTCTCGTAAGTGATTTGCTTGCTGCGCGTAAGAAGACTCACATTGAATTGCCACGGCTCGAGCTGCCAGAAGCGGCGCACGTTTTCGAACCACGCCAGCGAAACATTGGCCGAGTGCTGAATGCGCCCGACTTCGTCACGACGTTGCGCTTCATAGTCCGCAAGTGCGTTGCTCAGATCTTTTATGCCCGCAGAATCGCTCGAGGGTTGCGCGATCATTGACTTATGCAGCGCAATGGCATCTTCAAGTGCGAGCTTCGTGCCGGAGCCAATCGCGAAGTGCGCGGTATGCGCAGCGTCGCCGAGCAACACCAGCGGCACACCGTGCGGACGAGCGTGCCATTTGGCGAGCGTGATGGTCGGAAACTGGCGCCATAGCGAGCGATTCGTCAGCACACCACTGCCCTTCAGCTCTTCGCTGAAAAGCCGCTCTACGTAGGCGGCAGTCGCCGCTTCGTCTTCGACCGCCAGCCCTGAGCGGCGCCACGTATCGTCCGTGGTTTCGATCACAATCGTGCTTTCGCCCGCCGCATACATGTACGCATGCATGTTCCACAGTCCGTGTTCGTTTTCGCGAAAACTGTAGAAAAATCCAGGCAGCGAAAGATTGGCGCCCAGCCAGACGAATCGATTGCTGCGCAGATCCACCGTTGGGAGAAAGTCTTCGTTGTGATGGGCGCGTATTGCGGAGTTGGCGCCGTCGGCCGCGACCACCAGCTGCGCGCCACGGTGTGCATCGATGCCCGGATCTTCGGTGCCATAACGAACCCGCACACCGAGCACGCTCGCGCGTCTCTGCAGAATCTGCAGCAACGTTATGCGCTTGATGCCTGAGAACCCATGGCCCGACGACTTCATCGTGTGCCCGCGGAACTGCACGAAAATGTCGTCCCAATAAGCAAAGTTCGCCGCGATCTCTCGATAGCTCGGCTCGTCGGCCGCCTTCAGATTCGCGAGCGTCTCGTCGGAAAGAACGATGCCAAAACCAAACGTGTCATCCGCTGCATTTCGCTCGACAACGTCAACGGTTGCGAGCGGCAAACTCTTCTTCGCAAGAATCGCGAAATACAGCCCGGCCGGCCCCCCGCCGATGATGTCGATGCGCATTGAGAAAGGATACAAGCGCACGCCTAGAATCGCGGGCCATGCATTGCCTTTGCCGTATCGCACCCGCGGTCGCCGCCCTTTTGCGTGAGCCGGCGTGACGCGAGACGATTGCGTCACTCTCGATACGCAGGATCCGCTCGCGAAGCATCGCGGGAAGTTTGTCATTCCCGCCGGTGTGATTTACCTCGACGGAAACTCGCTCGGCGCGCTGCCTCGCGCTGCGATAGACCGAGTTGCACGCGTCGTCGAGCACGAATGGGGCGAGGGCTTGATCCGGTCATGGAATACGGCCGGCTGGATCGAACTGCCGCGCCGCGTCGGCGCCAAGATCGCGCACCTGATCGGCGCGCAAACACATGAAGTGATTTGTGCCGATTCAACATCGGTCAACCTGTTCAAGGTGCTGACCACGGCGCTCCGTCTGCAGGCGTCGCGGCCGAAGGTGTCGCTGCGCGAGCGCAAAGTCATTCTGTCGGAGACGACGAATTTTCCGACCGATCTTTATGTCGCACAGGGCGTCATCGATTTGCTCGGTCAGGGCCATGAAATAAGGCTCGTCGAGTTCGACGAAGTGGCCGACGCGATCGACGACCGTACTGCCGTCGTGATGCTGACGCATGTGAACTTCAGGACCGGCGCGATGCATGACATGTCGGCACTGACAAGGCGCGCGCACGGCGCCGGCTCATTGGCCGTCTGGGATCTGTCGCACTCCGCCGGCGCGGTACCGGTCGACCTGAATGGAGCCGGCACCGATTTTGCCGTCGGCTGCGGCTACAAATACTTGAACGGAGGGCCAGGTGCGCCGGCGTTCGTGTTCGCGGCCAGTCGGCATCTTGCGGCGATCTCCGACGACACGTACGCACAACCACTGTCAGGCTGGCTCGGCCATCACGCACCGTTCGAGTTCGTCGCGGACTATCAACCCGCTGCATCGATCGATCGCTATGCCGTTGGCACGCCGTCGATCGTTGCGCTATCAGCGCTCGAAGTTGGCGTCGACACGGTACTGGCAGCAGGCATCGATGCGCTGCGCGCGAAGTCGATCGCACTGACGCGGCTGTTCATCGAATTGATCGAACAGCGCTGCTCGGAGCTCGGACTAACGCTGGCCTCGCCGCGCACGGCCTCGCATCGCGGAAGTCAGGTCTGCTGGTCGCATCCGCACGCGTATGCGGTGATGCGCGCGCTTATTCAGCGCGGCGTTATCGGCGATTTTCGATCGCCGGACATTGTTCGCTTTGGTTTCGCGCCGCTTTATGTGAGTTATGCCGACGTCTGGGATGCGGTGCAAGCACTGCATCAAGTGCTGGCGGAGCGCGAGTGGCAGCGCAGCGAATTTCAGACGCGCGAGGCAGTGACATGACTTGCAAATGAGCGACCTGCGCTACGGCGACTATCTTGCGCTGGATTCGATTTTGAATGCGCAGCATCCGCGTTCGCCCGATCCGAACGAACTGTTGTTCATCATTCAGCATCAGACCAGCGAGCTATGGATGAAGTTGGCGGTGCACGAGCTGCGCGCCGCACGCGACGCCATTCGCGCCGACGATCTGCCACCCGCGTTCAAGATGCTCGCGCGAGTGTCGCGCATCATGGAACAGCTCGTGCACGCGTGGGATGTTCTGGCCACGATGACTCCGAGCGAGTACAGCGCGATTCGCCCGTATCTAAGCACCAGCTCCGGTTTCCAGTCGTGGCAGTACCGCGAGATCGAGTTCGTGCTCGGCAACAAAGCTTCCGACATGTTGAAACCGCACGAGCAGACGACCGTTCACGCGACGTTGCAAAGCGCGTTGAATGCGCCGTCGCTCTACGACGAGGCGATACGACTTCTCGCTCGTCGCGGCTTTCCGATCGACAGGGCGATCATCGGACGCGACGTTCGCGAATCTCACGAACCCGATGCGTCGGTCGAGCAGGCATGGCTGACCATTTATCGCGCCCCGCGCGAGTACTGGGAGTTGTACGAGCTTGCCGAAGAGCTGGTTGATCTCGAAGACGCATTTCGCTTGTGGCGCTTCCGCCACGTAACGACGGTCGAACGCATCATCGGGTTCAAGACGGGCACTGGCGGCACCAGCGGTGTTGCGTACCTGCGCAAAATGCTCGAGGTTGTATTGTTTCCTGAACTCTGGAAGGTGCGTACCGATCTATGAACATCTTGCAACCTCCAAGCTGGCAGCAGCCCCGTGGCTACGTGAATGGTATTGCCGCAAGCGGCGTCGTCATCTCAGTCGCCGGCCAAGTCGGCTGGAATGCACAGGGCAAGTTCGAAACCGATGACCTCGTCGGCCAGATCAGGCAGGCGCTTGCCAACGTGCTGGCTGTGCTTGCGGAAGCCAACGCTGGTCCCCACCACATCGTGCGCATGACCTGGTACCTGTTGAGCCGCGACGAGTATGTGGCTCGCTCAGCGGAGATCGGCACTGTGTATCGCGAGCTTATGACCAACGGCGCCGCACACTACCCTGCAATGACGGCCGTGCAAGTGGGCGCGCTGATCGAGCCGCGCGCAAAAGTTGAGATCGAGGTCACCGCAATAATGCCGGCGTAGTTGCGGCCCCTGCGGGCAGAGCGGGGGCGTTACCGTAGGCGACGACGTCGAATCCCAAGAGCACCTGCGAGCAAGGTAACCGTAATCAGTCCCAGCGTTCCCGGTTCGGGAACGGCCACCATCGTCGCAGCGGCAGAGAATGCATTCGACCGGTTCTCCAGCAGCCCATTATTTAAGTCCTCGAGAATCACTCGATAGAAATAGCTGTGGCCTGCAAGCAGCACGCCCTCAGGCAACGTGAAGCTGGTTGCCTCGGCCACCAGGTTGGTCTGAAAGATCTGAGCACCGCTTCCCGCGTCAATGGCGCGCAGGCGAATACGGTCGATGTCATACCCTGACAAATTAGGCAGCGACCATGTGATGGTCGGTGTCGCGCCGTGGTCTGAGACTTGTACATCAGAGGCAAAGGGGAGTAGCTCGGGATCGGGGATTGTCGGGAAAAAGCCGGAGATCGACCCCGACGTATCTGTCGCCACAAAACCCCAGGGCGGTGATGAAGCCGCAAAGGCGAGCAAGCCTGGTTCGGAAAACGGGACTGAGCGACGGCTGAAGAGGTAGTTCGCGAAAATCGGCGACCCCTGAAAAAACAGATTGAACTGGATACCGCCCGGGCGCGTGGCGATCACGTTTACTGCGCTGGCCGGGTCGCTGGAAATCAGCTGAACGTCCCACTGTGCATGATTACCGACGACGGCGGTTGCAAAGTTGGGCACGCTATTAGGAGCGTAGCGATCGGTGTAGTAAAAGAGATTGGTGATGACCGGAGCGGCAAGCGCTGGAGTGCTGAGTGCGACGGCGCTCGCGAGCAACACTGTTGTCAAGACCATGCGGCCCTGCAGCGTAATCATGGCTCCTCCTGATTTTTTGTTTGATTGAGCTTATCCGCAGCGCAACTAGACGCGCAATCGAGCCGACGAGCGGCAATGCCAATTGGCTCCTGCCCGCCACCGCCATCGTCCAGTCTGGATTCAATTCAGTCTCTCTGCCCGGGCATCAGACATGCAAGTACTGTCGCCGTCTTTGACACATGCAAGTTGGTCGCGCTAGTAACCCTTTGAGTATTTACGAATATTGCAATTGGTACGAAGAATGCTTTGGTGGATTTAGCGCTGTTTGGTAGCCAGCCAGGAGACGACAAGCCATGAAGCCAAATTGGAGAAAGTACCTGGCACCGGTTGCGCTGGGCAGCCTGATAGCGGCGGTTGCTCCTGGTGCAGGAGCAACGCTGATGCTTGCGGCAACGGTCAATGGGACGAGTGTTTGCGCGTCCGATCAGAACATTGGGTGCGGTTTCGGAGTCGCCATCCTGGACAGCAACCCATCAGTGAACCAACTGGGACTGGGCGGTGCGGGGAGCTCGATAAACATCGCTGGGGTCGAGGTGTTCGGTTCGCTGTCAACGGCGACCTATGGGCCTCCTACCAACATACTGAACAGCTCGTCGTTGCAGGTTATCAACACGAATGCCTTCGCGATCGACATTTTGGTTACCGTGAGCGCGACAGACTACATGCCTCCGTCGCTGATAGCGTTCACCTCAGCCAGCGGCACGTTCCAGAATGTCGGCGGGTCAACGATCGATCTGCGCTGGTGGAACGATCCGGCCAATCAGCAGGGTGCGGAAACGGCGAACGACACCCCCGGAAATTTGCTCGACTCTTTTAACTTCACTTCTACGTTTGCACCGCAATCCTTTGCTCATAACGGTGGGCCGATCAACGTCGTAGACCTGCTTCCCTACTCGATGACGCTGCAGTTCGAACTTACTTTGCCCGGGGGCGCGCAACTGATCAGCCGCGGCCAGACGATCAACAAGGATGTGACTGAAGTTCCCGAGCCGGCATCTCTACTGCTCTTCGGAACTGGCCTTTTGTTGTTCGCATGGCGGTTTCGCAGCTCGGCCTAACAAAACTCAAGCTTGGGAGGTCACAACATGACGCTCATTGCCAAGGTGATCGCGCTAACCGCGATGCTGTTGACAGCGCCCCTTAGTCAGGCCGTAATCATTCCGTACAGCACACCCCTGGCGCCCGAGGTCACAGGCGCAACGGGAAGCGGATTTGTGACGGTCGATTACGACACTGTCGCGAACACGCTTCTCATTAACGCCAATTGGTCGGGCCTGTCTGGTACGACTACGGTGGCTCACATCCATTGCTGCACGGCCGTTCCCGGAACCGGAACTGTGGGTGTAGCGGTCACGCCGGGTACGCTGCCGGGTTTCCCCGTCGGTGTGTCAGCGGGAAGCTATACCTCGCCCCCGCTAAGTCTCGAGAACCCGGCGACCTTTACGGCTACGTTCATTACTGACTTCGCAGGGGGCTTACTTGCGAACGCCGACGACGCTCTGCTCGCCGGTTTCAACGCGGGTCGGGCTTACTTCAACGTTCACTCGACTACCTTCCCAGGCGGGGAAATCCGCGGGTTCCTTCAAGCTCGACAGGTCCCTGAGCCTGAGACCCTCGCGCTTCTCGCCTTGGGAATTGCCGGACTGGGCTTCGCACAACGGCGCAGATAGTTGGGAGGTCCTTACTCGGAAGGCTGACTTGAGTTCCGGAAGTCAGTCACAGCTGAGCGTTGCTACCCGCCAGTGGGCCGATCGGCGTGATTCACTTGGTCCGCGGAGAGCGTCGAGCGGTGCTCACGCAGTGAACTGAGCACGATCTCAGACAAACCTTTTCCGCCCTGCTGATCCAGATAGGCGAGCAGCTCGCGCCGCATGCGAGGATCCCAGAACTTTCGAATGTGCGTCGCGACACCCTGCGACGCTTCGTTTCGATCCGGCATCGCCTGAAAAAATTCGCCGATGCGGTTCGCCATGTGAACCAGTGTTTTCGGTTCCACGAAGTGGACTCAGTCGATCGGTGAAGGCGCGATACCGAACCGCTCGGGTGCCGTGTAAGCGACGAAGTCCTCGCGGCGGGCGAACCCTGCGAGAGCCAGTCCCGCCGCCTGCGCAGTTCGCACCGCAAGCACGGTCGGCGCGGACACAGCAACCAGCATCGAGGCGCCCGTCATTGCGGTTTTCTGCACCATCTCAAAACTCGCTCGACTGGTGACGCAGACGAAGCCCTGAGTTGCGTCGAGTTTCGCGCGTGACATTGCGCCGGCCAACTTGTCGAGCGCGTTATGACGACCAATGTCCTCGCGCAACAGCAAAGCATCGCCTTCGGGGCTGCACCACGCTGCGGCATGCGCCGCACCGGTAGATTGCTGCAGCGCCTGCGCCTCACGTAAACCACGCAGCGCTCTGGCGACGGCTGCCGGCGTCACGTGAATGCCCTTCGCCCTTTCAGTAAACGTAGGCAACGTGCGGTGCACGTGTTCAAGGCTCTCGGTACCGCACAGCCCACAGCCTGTGCGGCCGGTCAGATTGCGCCGCCGTTCCTTGAGTCTGAATTCGCAGGCGCCAGCGACGTCCATATGAACTTCGATGCCCAGAGACGTCTGCTTTATCTCAACGTCATGCAGTTCCGATGCTTCGGACAGCAAGCCTTCCGTAAGACCGAACCCGAGCGCAAAATCGTCGAGGTCTGCCGGCGTTGCAAGCATCACCGCATGCGAAATCCCATTGAAGACGAGCGCGACCGGCACCTCGTCGGCGAGCCAGTCGTTCGCCCGCTCGGTACGGCCGCCGCGATGCGCAGTAACCGTCGCCTCACTGGCACCGGCCGGACGCAACTCGGCATCGTCGGGTTTCAATTGCCCACAACCTCGGCCGGTTTCTTCCTGGCCTGTGCCAGCAGGTTCAGCTGCGTCGTGTTGAACTCCGAGTACTCGCGTTGCCAGCTCGACGGTTGCGCGACCGGCATCACCTGCACCGCGGTCACCTTGTATTCCGGACAATTGGTGGCCCAGTCGGAGCTGTCGGTCGTGATGACATTGGCACCCGACTCAGGGAAGTGGAACGTCGTGTAGATCACACCCGGCTGCATGTTTTCGCTCAGCACCGCGCGCAAGACCGTCTGACCGGCGCGACTTTCGACGCCGACCCAGTCTCCGTTCTTGATGCCGCGATCCTGTGCATCGTGCGGGTGGATCTCCAGCCGGTCTTCGCTGTGCCAGCGGTTGTTTTCGGTACGACGCGTCTGCGCACCGACGTTGTACTGCGACAGGATGCGCCCCGTCGTCAGCAACAGCGGGTACTTGCGCGTCACTCTCTCTTCGCTCGGCACGTACTGCGTGATGATGAAGCGGCCTTTACCGCGCACGAACTTGTCGACGTGCATGATCGATGTGCCGGCCTCTTCGGTTTCTTCATTGCACGGCCACTGAACACTGCCCAGCCGATCGATCTTCTCGAAGCTGACGCCTCGGAAGGTTGGCGTCAATTCGGCGATCTCCTGCATGATCTGCTCGGGATGCGTGTAGTGCATCGGATATCCGAGCGCGTTCGACAGCCTGACGGTCACTTCCCAGTCGGCTAACTCGCCAAGCGGCTCCATCACTTTGCGTACGCGCGAGATGCGGCGCTCGGCATTGGTGAAGGTGCCGTCCTTTTCGAGGAACGACGAGCCAGGCAAAAACACATGCGCATACTTGGCCGTCTCGTTCAGGAAGATGTCCTGCACGACGACACATTCCAGTTCCGTCAGTGCAGACGCGACGTGCTGAGTGTTCGGATCGGACTGCACGATGTCCTCGCCCTGGCAGTACAGGCCCTTGAAGCTGCCGTCGTGCGCCGCGTCGAACATGTTCGGAATGCGCAGGCCAGGCTCCGGGTTCAACGTCACGCCCCACGCCGCATCGAAAGTGCTGCGGACGGTGGTGTCGGAGATATGCCGGTAGCCCGGCAGCTCATGCGGGAACGAACCCATGTCGCACGAGCCTTGGACATTGTTCTGTCCGCGTAGCGGGTTGACACCAACGCCTTCGCGGCCGACGTTGCCGGTGGCCATCGCAAGATTGGCGATCCCCATTACCATCGTCGAGCCCTGCGCGTGCTCGGTTACACCGAGCCCGTAGTAAATCGCGCTGTTCGGACGCCGCTCGCCGAGCTTGCCTTCGACGTTGCCCGTCGCAAACAAACGCGCCGCGCCGCGAACCAGATCGGCCCGCACACCGGTGACCGCTTCGAATGCCTCGGGCGAGTTTTCCGGGCGCGCGACGAAATCTCTCCATTCGCGGAAGCTCTTGTCGTCGCAACGCTCGCCGATATATTGCTCGGCAAGCAGCCCTTCGGTAACAACCACATGCGCCAGCGCTGTGATGACCGCGACATTGGTGCCCGGCTTCAGCGGTAGATGGAAATCCGACTTCACGTGCGGCGAGTCAACCAGATCGATCTTGCGCGGATCGACGATGATCAGCTTCGCTCCCTCGCGCAGACGTCTGCGCATGCGCGAAGCGAACACCGGATGTGCGTCGGTCGGATTGGCACCAATGATCATGATCACATCGGATTGCTCGACCGATTTGAAAGTCTGCGTCCCCGCAGATGTGCCGAACGTCTGACCGAGACCGTAGCCGGTCGGCGAATGGCACACACGTGCACATGTATCGACGTTGTTGTTGCCGAATGCTGCGCGCACGAGCTTTTGCACCAGGTACGTTTCTTCGTTGGTGCAGCGTGACGACGTGATGCCGCCGATCGAGTCCTTGCCGTACGTCGCCTGCAGACGCTTGAATTCAGCAGCCGCGTAGTTGATCGCCTCGTCCCAGCTCACTTCCTGCCACGGATCACTGATCTTCTTGCGGATCATCGGCTTCGTGATGCGGTCCTTGTGCGTGGCATAGCCCCATGCAAAGCGGCCCTTGACGCACGAATGACCCTCGTTGGCCTTGCCGTCCTTCCACGGCACCATGTTGACAACCTGGCTGCCCTTCATCTCGGCCCTGAATCCGCAGCCCACCCCGCAATACGCGCAGGTCGTGAGGACGCTTTTCTCGGGCAGGCCGAGCTTGATCAAGGTCTTCTCCTGCAACGACCCCGTCGGGCACGCCTGCACGCACGCGCCACAGCTCACGCATTCGCTGTCCATGAAAGCCTGGTCCTGCCCGGCCGCGATGCGAGAGGCGAATCCACGTCCGCTGACCGTCAGCGCAAACGTGCCCTGCGTTTCCTCGCAAGCGCGTACGCAGCGGTAGCAGACGATGCACTTGGCGGGGTCATACGCGAAGTAAGGGTTCGACTCGTCCTTGGTGTCGTTCAGATGGTGCGCGCCACCATACTGACCGCCGACGCCGTAGCGCACATCCGATAGCCCCACCGCGACCGCCATTTCCTGCAGCTCGCAATCGCCGTTCATACGGCTGCATGCCTGGCAGTCGGCCGGGTGATCGGACATATACAGCTCCATCACGCCCTGCCGCAGCTGCTGCAGTCGAGGACTTTGCGTGTGCACCTTCATGCCTGCTTCGGCTGGAGTCGTGCACGACGCCGGATAACCTTTGCGGCCTTCGATCTCGATCAGGCACAACCGGCACGAACCAAATGCATTCAGGCTGTCCGTCGCGCATAGCTTCGGAACGCTGATGCCGGCCTCGGCGGCTGCGCGCATCAACGACGTGCCCTTCGGCACCGTAACCGATTCGCCGTCGATCTCGAGCGTGACGGTCTCCACTGACTTGGAGGCAGGGGTGCCGTAGTCGACTTCTCGCCTTAATTCCGTGTACATCTTGTTCTCCTGCTCAGGCCGCCTGTTGATCAGGCCTGGAATCTCGAGCTATTCCGAAGTCTTCGGGATAGTGGTTCAGCGCTGACAGAACCGGCAGCGGCGTCATGCTGCCCATTGCGCACAGGCTGCCGTTCACCATGGTATCGCACAGATCACGCAAAAGAATGACCTGCTGTGCCCTGTTCTGATTACTTGAAATGCGGTCAATAACCTCCATGCCTCGCGTCGAGCCGATCCGGCACGGCGTGCACTTGCCGCAAGACTCGATCGCGCAGAATTCCATCGCGTAGCGCGCAAGCTGCGACATGTCGGCGGTGTCATCGTGCACGACGATTCCGCCGTGTCCCACCACCGCGCCCGCGGCCGCATACGCCTCGTAGTCGAGCGGCATATCCCACTGCGATTCAGGCAGGTAGGTGCCCAGTGGGCCGCCCACCTGCACCGCCTTGATCGGCCGCCCCGAGCGGCTGCCACCGCCAAAGTCATACAGCAGCTCGCGCAAAGTGATGCCGAACGCTCTTTCGACCAACCCGCCGTACTTGATGTTCCCGGCGAGCTGGAACGGCAACGTGCCGGTCGAGCGGCCCATGCCGTAGTCGCGATAGAACTGGGCCCCGCGGGCCAGAATCAGCGGCACGCTGGCAAAGGTGATCACGTTGTTGATCACCGACGGCTGCCCGAACAGTCCTGCGATCGCGGGCAACGGCGGCTTCGCGCGCACGATGCCGCGCTTGCCTTCGATGCTTTCGAGCATTGCCGTCTCTTCGCCGCACACATAGGAACCCGCCGCCTTGCGAACGTGCATGTGGAACGCACGGCCTGATCCGCACACGCTGTTTCCCAAATAACCCGCCGCAGTAGCGCGCGCGACGGCTTCGTTCATCACCGCTACCGCATGCGGGTATTCCGAGCGGATGTACACGTAGCCCTGCGTTGCACCGACGGCAAGGCCTGCAATCGTCATGCCCTCGATCAGCATGTACGGGTCGCCCTCCAGCGTCATTCGGTCGGAAAACGTCCCAGAGTCGCCCTCGTCGGCATTGCATACAACGTATTTCTGCGCGGCATTGGTGTTAAACACCGTTTGCCACTTGATACCCGCGGGAAATGCCGCGCCGCCGCGGCCGCGCAGGCCCGACTGCGTCACTTCGTTGACGATGGCGGCGCCGTCAAGCGACAGCGCGCGCTTAAGGCCCGCCCAACCCGCGTGCGCTTCATAGTCGGTCAACGACAGAGGGTCGGTAATTCCCATGCGCGCGAACGTCAGGCGCTGCTGCTTTGCAAGGTAGGGAATCGCTTCGGTCGGCCCGAGACATAGCGGGTGCGGGTCATTGTTAAGAATGGCGTGCAGCAATGCCGGTGTGTCTTCGAGTGTCACTGGGCCATATGCGATGCGACCCTGCGGCGTGTCGACCTCGACGAGCGGCTCGAGCCAGAAAAGGCCGCGTGAGCTATTGCGCACGAGATCGAGCGCGACTCCGTGGCGTGCGGATTCGACCCGCAGAGCATCTGCCACTTCGTCAGCGCCGACGGCCAGCGCCGCCGAATCGCGCGGCACATAAATTCTTGGCGAGCTCATGTCGATTACCCGAGCGATGCCACGACGCGCTCCAGCTTCTCGGGCGTCATACGGGCATACAGCTTGTCGCCCACCACCATCGCCGGCGACGATGCGCACAGGCCAAGGCAAAACACCGGCTCCAGCGTGACTGCGCCGTCGGCGCGTGTGTGATGTGACGCACAGCCGAGCAGCTTTTCGGCGTGCGCCATCAGCGCATCGGCACCGCACGCCTTGCACGACTCGGCGCGGCAGACCTGCACCACGACTCGACCCGCAGGTTTGGTTCGGAAATGGTGGTAATAGGTGATGACGCCATGAACCTCGGCGCGCGACAAATTGAGTGCCTTCGCGATCGCGGGCACCGAGTCTGCGGGGATATATCCCAGAGCATCCTGCACGTCGTGAAGGATCGGGAGCAACCCACCCGGCTCTTCGGCGTGGCGCTCCAACACGCTACGCACGATGCCCGGTGCATCGCGTGGAAACAGTGAAGCAACATCGGTCATCAAAATCGCCTTCCAGCACGCGGACGCCGGCAAGGTAGAGGGTCCGGCACATGCCATAGCCAGTCTATCAACGGTGGCGCGGCGTACCATTGACCACCGTCAATTCGCTCCCCGCCGAATGAACGCTCCCGAGTCATCGCGCACGTTAAAAGCCTCCTTCAAGTGGGACGATCCGTTTCTGCTGGAGGATCAGCTCTCGTCCGACGAGCGGATGGTCCGGGACGCAGCGCAGGCTTACGCACAATCCAAGCTCGCGCCGCGCATTCTCGAAGCCTTCCGGCACGAAAAGACCGACCCATCGATATTTCGCGAGATGGGCGAGCTTGGCGTGCTTGGCTGTACGTTGCCGACCGAGTACGGCGGGCACGCACTGAATTACGTCTGCTATGGCTTGATCGCGCGCGAGATCGAGAAAGTCGATTCCGGGTATCGCTCGATGATGAGCGTACAGAGCTCATTGGTGATGTTGCCGATCTTCCAGTTCGGTTCGGAAGCTCAGCGCAAAAAATATTTGCCAAGGCTTGCTACCGGGGAATTGATCGGCTGCTTTGGGTTGACCGAGCCCAATCACGGTTCAGACCCGGGAAGCATGGAGACGCGCGCGAAAAGTGCGGACGGCGGCTTTCGGTTGAGCGGCTCGAAGATGTGGATCAGCAACTCGCCGATCGCGGACGTCTTTGTCGTGTGGGCAAAGAACGACGCAGGAAACATTCGAGGCTACCTCCTCGAGAAAGGCGCGAAGGGCCTGTCAGCACCGCCGATTCACGGCAAGTTCGGATTGCGCGCGTCGATCACCGGTGAAATCGTGATGGACGACGTGTTCGTGCCCGCCGAGAACGAACTGCCGAACGTCGAAGGGCTAAAAGGACCGTTCGTTTGTTTGAACTCGGCTCGCTATGGGATCGCATGGGGCGCGCTTGGAGCAGCCGAAGCGTGCTGGCACACGGCGCGCCAATACGTGCTGGACCGCAAACAGTTCGGACGCCCGCTCGCGGCGAATCAGTTAGTACAGAAAAAACTCGCCGACATGCAGACAGAAATAGCACTCGGACTGCAGGGATGTCTGCGTCTGGGACGGATGAAAGACGAAGGCACCGCTGCAACCGAGATCACATCGATCGTCAAGCGCAATTCGTGCGGAAAAGCGCTCGACATCGCTCGCGTCGCGCGCGACATGCTGGGAGGCAACGGCATCAGCGACGAGTACGGCGTCGTGCGACACATGGCGAACCTCGAAGTGGTCAACACGTACGAAGGCACGCACGATATCCACGCGCTGATCCTCGGACGCGCACAGACGGGGATTCAGGCATTTACTTAGCTTGCTCGACCAGTCCAACGCCGTAAATCGAAGAGGAGTTCGCGACATGCAAGGCTTACTTAAGCGGGGCTGGTGGGCATTCTTGATCGGCGGAATCGCGTTAGTCGTGTTTGGCGTTCTGGCTCTTGTGTGGCCGATGGCGACGTTGCTGGTTTTGGCACTGTTCTTCGCCGCATCGATTCTGATCGATGGCGTGTTCACAGTCGTCGGCGCGCTACGCGCTCGGGATAGTGCAAACAATTGGTGGCTGTGGCTGCTGCTCGGCATCCTCGGCGTCGTTGCCGGCGCAATCGGCCTTCTCGCTCCCGCCGCCGCAGCGGCTGTGATGGTCGTGTTGCTAGCGGCGTACTCAATCGCCACCGGTATCTTGATGATCTGGATGGGTGTAAAGCTGCGCAAGGAAATCACCGGAGAGTGGCTGCTGATTCTGGCCGGCGTGGTATCCGTTATCTTCGGCGCGTTGATCATGTGGCAGCCTGTTGCGGGACTGCTAGGACTCGTGTGGGCGATTGGTATCTGGGCAATCCTCGTCGGTGTGCTGAAGATCGCCCTGGCGTTCCGCGCACGCCGCTTCGTGCGCGAGCCAAGCGGTACGCGGGCCGCTGCATAACGCCGCGAACTGAGACCACTTTTTGCTTCAGCGCGTTGAGCCAAGCGGGCCAACTGCGGCGGATGGTCTTACTTCGAACTCTCCGACGACGACGCGCTGGCCTCCCTCGCTTTTCAGCCGCAGCGTGGTGCGCTGGTCCTGCTGTGCCGACGTTCCGAAACCGCTCGACAGCCACAGCATCAAGCCGGTGCTCGACGTGAGCACCTGTTGACGGTGGCCGAAGAAGTTCGCTTCAACGCGATACTTGCCAGGCTTGGCGTTTCTGAGCGCGAACTCCTCTGGCCCGTAGCCGCCGGTGGCATCGCGCGTAATCGCGCCGCCCTGGTATGAGAGGTTGCGGCCGTAAAAAACTTCTTCGCCGTTCGGGTCGATGACGTGCAGGTCGACGTCGGTCGCATCCGCATCCCAGGCCAGAACGACACGCACGTCGAGTGTCAGGTTCTTCAGTAGACGCGGCTCGATTGCCGAGACGTCGACCGGCTTGCCCGCACGCTCCGCTTCGGCCACGACGGCGTTCAGCTCGGCGAGCGCAATCAGGTCGGCATCGGCGAACCGCGAGTCCCACGCACCGGTTACGACCTCGTACAACCGATCGACCGCGCGCTGCGACTGGCCCGACAGGGCAAGCGCCAGCCCGAGGTCGCGATGCGACTGCGGCTCGTTCGGAGCGAGTTCGAGCACACGCTCAAAAATCGGCAGTGCCAATGCAACCTCGTCGGCTTGCTGAAGCCGATACGCCAGCAGTCGCAGCACCTGCCGGTTCTGCAAATCCAGTTCTGCCAGGTTCGACAGCGCGCGCAAACCAAGCTCGCGCTGACCTTTTTGCAGAAAGAACTCGGCACTGTCGAGAAAGAAGCCGACGCTCATTGCGTTATCTCGCCGCTCGTCGAGGTAAGTCGCGTACCAGCTTTCCGGATCGGTCGCCTGAAGGCGTTTTGCCCACGCCGAGTTCGAGGCTGCAGGCTTGAGCGCGATCGAAATGTTCGGCGCGGTCGACCGGGAACCGTCTTTCTCCTCACGTGGAGCTTGCGAAGCCGCGAGACGCGAAGCGGCGGGCGAAGCTGGCGCCGCAGCGGCCATCGGCGTCGAAGCGTCACGAGGTAGATCGTTGCGCCGTTGGCGCGATTCCTGGGTTTGTCCGACCGCACCTGCCTGCGATTTTGCGATCTGCAAGACTTTGGCCGGCTCGTCTTTCGGAAACGGTCGATTCCACCAGGCAACCCGTGCTTCGAAGCGTCGCACGACCTGCGCCAACCTCGCCGCATCGCTCTGTGCGCGGTTTTTCTTCGTCGTGGCTGCCAACCGGTCGTACGCCGCACGCAGCGACACCGGAGGCTCGATTTCGTGTCGAACGTAATCGTCGACCAGTTCGAGGACGAGCAGCGAGGTTTCGCGGGTTGGCAACGCAAAGCGCTTGCCGATCTCGCGAATGCGAGCTTTGTTGAGACGTGTGTCGCCTTCCAGCGACGCGAGCGTGAGGCGCGCCCATTGCAAAGCCGCCATTCGCGACACGTTGTGCCCCGCCTCGATGCGCACGCGTCGCGTCGTCAGGGCGCCGTCGCTGCCACGCAGCCTCAGCGTTAGATCGGCACCGTTCGCAGTCAGTATTCCGGCGAGAACCAGTCGACCACCGTTCGCATGCCGCGACTCAACGACAACTTCTTTCGCGCCGAGTGCCGAAACATCGACCAGTTGCGTGCCGCGGCCGATCAGCGCATCGGCGGCTTGTGCATGCGTCAGCGCCGTCAAGTCGATGCTGCGACCGCCGCTCGCCTCGGCGACGGCGTGTAGCGCTGCCGGGTTGGCGCTGCTCGAGCTGTGCACCATGTAGGCGGGCACAGGAAACGTGCGCCTCCAATGTGCGCCGTAGTTTGCAAGACCATCGGTAAACCAGATCGCTTCGTGAGAAACGCCGTCGTGCGCAACGGCGCCGAGCTGGCTCGCTCCGTCATATACGGTCGCCTGCAGAGCGCGACGAAGCGCAGTCCAGTCACCGTTCTTCACGATGAAGCGCTCATTTGCGTGGACCACGTCGGAGAAGCGAGTGAGCGTGACGGCGATCGTTCCAGCGCGCTTGAAGTAAGCGTCGAGCAATGCAAGTTCGCGATCGAGCTGCCGGCCGGCGGCCGATCCCGAAGCATCCCAAATGATCTGAAGCTGGCGCGGCAGGGGTCGCGGCGCTGACTGCGCCGCGACCGCCAGGTTTAGAGTGAAGAAAGTGTCGCCTCCTCTTTGCTCGGTCGTAATCTCGACGGCGCTCGTTGGGGCAGCCTGCACAACCAGTGGATCGTTGGGAAGCGCTGCACCGTCAAATGATCGCCGAGCGACGAAGCCGCCGCGCGGATCGCGCTCGAATGACAGTCCGAGTGCGTTGGTGCTGACAATTTGCGGCCGAGCTGTGCTGCTCGCATAGCGCACCGAAAACTCGAAGCGATCGACGGCTTTGGCATACGCCAGCGGCAGAGACAGCCGTGCAGTAGCCGGTTCGACAAGCCGAAGCACGACGGTGCGTGTTTTTCCCGGCGCCAGCGGATAGATGCGCAGCTCGTAGTTGTTGCCAAGGGTTGTCTGCAGAAGGCCGGGGTCCACGCGGCGCCGCACGATGTCTTCAAAGACTTGCTGCGCACGCGCTTTCTCAACTGGCACTGCGTCGCGCAACTCGCCGTCGATATCAAGCGCGAAACCGCTGACGATCTGACCGCTCGCCAGCGGAAACTGCAGCTTGCCTTCCAGGATTCGTCCGTTCGGATTGAAGAACTCCATCTGCACGCGCGTTTCTGCAACGCCGGCCGATACTTCGACGTCGACTTTCAGCGCCTGCAGACGGATCGGCTGCTCTGCCCCAGCAGACCTGAAGAACCGGCGGTCGCCACGCCGTCGTCGGAGGCGAAGGCACCAGGTGCTGTCGGGGCTGCGCGAATGAGGTTGTCGCCGCTACAAGTGCGGCGTAGGCGGCACCCATGAAGAACAGAAGGCGGGTCGTACGGGAGGTCATGTGATGCCTTTCAGCAAGCGGCAGGTCGAGCGAGTGCGACGCGCCTGCAAGCTGAAACGGCGCCAAAAGGACTTCGGGGTTAAACGACGCTGTCGCCGCGACGAGCGGCAACAAAGAGAGCGGGAAGGCGGCGGCGCCGCCGAATCAACGACCTAGCTCAAAGAGACTCGTCGCCTCCAAACTGAGCACTTCCGCGTCGCGCTGATTGCGCATCCGCCAGGTCCAGCGAACGATTCCGAGCGTTGGGCGTGACCGTGCCTTCCTGACATCGACGACTTCAACTTGCAGCGTCAATCGATCGCCTGGCCGGACGGGATTCGGCCAGTTCAGATTTGTCAGGCCAGGCGAACCGAAGGATTCAGAGTCGGCAAGAACATGGTCGACGATGAGCTTCATCGCGAGGCAGCAGGTATGCCAGCCGCTGGCAATCAGTCCGTTCCATCGGCTCGCTGTCGCGCGCGGCGGATCGATGTGAAACCACTGCGGATCGAATTCGCGCGCGAAGCTGGTGATCTGCTCTTCGGACACGGTGACCGACCCGGCGTCGATCAGTTGTCCTGTATGAAACTCTTCGAACTTCATACCGACACCGATGACGTCGACATGACAGCGAGGTCGCTGTCAGTTGAAACGAACGTAGTCGAAGTCCATCGGCTGATCATTGACCGACACACGCGGTGGCGCGATCCAGCCCGCGTATTTGCCGGGCTCAACGACTCGCTTCATCAGTGATGCAACGAAGGCGCGATCTTCATCGGTCGGCATCCAGTCGTGCCGTAGCGAATTCCATTCGTCTTCCGCAACAAGACGGCCCTCGGGTGAAACGTGAATGCCCGCCAGTGATCCGATACGGCGGTTGAAGGCCTTGTGCGGAAGCGTCAGTCGGTCAGGAAGGCCAGACTTTTCGATGACACGATTCCAGCGGCCGATGCCGGCCTCCGAATCGCGGATGAAATCATCACGCAGTACTTCGTTCAGAGCGTTGAGCATCGGCACCTCGCGCTTAACGATCGCCCCGGACGATGCGTCGAGCACGCTGTAGCTGGCATCTTTCAGCAGATGGTCGTCGTCGCGCTTCGCCTCCTTGAAGCGCCCTTTCAGCCCTGAGCTGTAGAAGATCGCCGCATTCGATGACTGATCGGCGCCGAACAGATCGATCGTCACGCTGTAATGAAAATTCAGATAGCGCTGGATCGTTTGCAGATCGATCGCGCCGGCCGCGCGCACCTTTGCGGCATCATCGGTCTTCAGCTGATTCATGACGTCGCAAGTGCGCTGGATTACACGCGCCACGCCGGATTCACCGACGAACATGTGGTACGCCTCCTCAGTCAGCATGAACTGAGTGGTGCGAGCCAGCGGGGCAAAGCCCGATTCGGCGAGGGCATTCAGCTGAAACTTGCCGTCTCGATCGGTGAAGTGCGTAAACATGAAAAACGCCAGCCAGTCGGGCGTCTTCTCGTTGAACGCTCCCAGGATGCGCGGATTGTCAGGGTCGCCCGAGCGGCGTTCAAGGAGCGCTTCCGCCTCTTCGCGACCATCGCGACCGAAATAGCGATGCAGCAGATAGACCATCGCCCATAAATGACGGCCTTCCTCGACGTTGATCTGAAACAGATTGCGCAGGTCATACAGCGAAGGCGCCGTTAATCCAAGGTGGCGCTGCTGCTCGACCGATGCGGGCTCGGTGTCGCCCTGCGTGACGATGATGCGTCGCAGATTGGCGCGATGTTCACCCGGCACTTCCTGCCATACCGGTTGACCCTTGTGGTCGCCGAACTGAATCGTCCCGCCGGGCTGCACCGGGTTCAGAAAGATGCCCCACCGATAGTCGGGCATTTTCACGTAGCCGAAGTTGGCCCAGCCGTCGCGCTCGACGCTGATTGCTGTGCGCAGGTACACGTCAAATCCGTGGCTGCCGTCTGGTCCGGTTTCGCGCCACCAGTCTATGAAGCGCGGCTGCCAATGTTCGAGCGCACGCTGCAGTGTCTTGTCGGCGCCCAAGTCGACGTTGTTTGGAATCCTGTCTGTCGTCGCAATGCTCGACGTACCGCTAGTCATGTTCGTTCCCAGTTGAATCGTGCTTTGTTACCGGTGCCGTATACCTTCAAAGCTCCGGCTTCACCCACCGCATTAGGTCGCGTGAAAATCCAGTTTTGCCACGCGGAAAGCCGCCCGAACACGCGCGTTTCCATGGTTTCAGTCACACCAAACCGCAGGTTGGCTTCCATGCCGGTCAAGGCGTCGGGTGACATGCTTGCCCGTTCTTCAAGAGCGATGCGAATTTCGTCCGCCCAGTCGAGCTCGTCCGGTGCCACGGTGACAAGACCGAGTGCGAGCGCATCAGCAGCACCGAGACTTTTTCCAATTGCCGCCCGGGCGCGCGCAATGGGATCCGGCTCACGATAAAAACGCGCATCGATGCGTGCGAGTTGATCGACGCGCGGATACGTGCCGAAGTTCAGCGCCGACAATGCGATCGACGACCCTTCCGCCGCCATATAACTGCGGTCAGCCGCGAGCGCGAGCTCGAACAGCGTCCCGGCGAAACAAGAGCCGGGTTCGATCAAAGCGAACAGCGTGCGCGATGACACGTCGAGGCGCGCCAGCGTGCGTCTGAGCATGCCGATCGTTTCGCGCACGAACCAATGCGAGCGATGCTCGTCGAGCGTGGCGTCGACTGCGATTACTGCGTCGGGTTCACCTCGTGTCTTTAACAGCCACGTCCCGATGTCAGTTTGATTCGTACGCAGCATCAGGATCGCGTCGTCGAGCTCGCGCGCCATCGCCAGCGGCCACCAGTCGCTGCCCGAAGCGACGATCGCCTCGGTGTTTGCTGGTTGCGGCGCAGTTGGCGCGCTCACTATCAATGTCGCACGTCGCGCGACGGGATCGATCGACACATCGACAAACCCGTAGTGATAACCCGCTTCGTCGATCGTGCGCTTCAGTGGAGTCAGCGCAACACCCCGCTCGGCAGCTCACTGATGGCCGATCACTCAACGCCGCCAATTCAAGTGCACGCCGTTTCACCTCGGCATCGAATTGTTGCGATTTGACGACGGCATCGACAAGCTTCCATTCCCTGGCGCGCGCGCCGCGCACTCCTTCGGTCGTCGTGCAAAAGATATCGGCATGATCGTGCCGCACTTTGCGCTTGTCGGTCAGCCGCGTCAGCCCCCCGGTCCCCGGCAGCACACCGAGCAGCGGAACCTCGGGCAAGCTCACAGCAGAGGAACGATCATCGACCAAAAAGATCTCGTCGCATGCAAGCGCGAGTTCGTAGCCGCCGCCGGCCGTCGTTCCGTTGCACGCAGCGATGAACTTGAGCCCGGAGTTACGGCTCGCATCTTCGATGCCGTTACGCGTCTCGTTGGTGAACTTGCAGAAGTTGACTTTCCACGCGTGCGACGACAGACCCAGCATGAAAATGTTGGCGCCCGAGCAGAAGATCCGATCCTTACCGCTGGTAACGATCACACACCGCACCTCAGGATGCTCAAAGCGAATCCGCTGCAGCGCATCGTGCAGCTCAATATCTACTCCGAGATCGTACGAATTAAGCTTTAGCTTGTAGCCGGGGCGGATACCGAGATCTTCCTGCACGTCCAGCGTGATGCGCGCAAGCTCGCCATCGAAATGGAGCTTCAAGTGCGCGTAGCGATCGGGCTCGGTTTGATAATCAACCTGAGCATCGACCGGCGCGAACACCGTTTCGGTAGAGCCTGGGTGCAAAGCGAGCGTCGACACGCGGGTCTCCTTGCTACGAAAAAGTCTGCGCTCTATTCTGCCCCGTTTTGAAGTACCCAATGGCTGCCCTCCCTCCTCCCGCGCAATTCAACTTCGCACATCACGTTCTCCAATTGAACGCCGGGCGCGCTGCGAAGATCGCCTACTGCGACGACGAACGTACGCTGACCTATGGTGAGCTTGCCGAACGCGTCCGCAGATTCGCGGCCGCACTGACCGCGCTCGGCCTTCGTCGCGAAGAGCGCGTGCTGCTTCTTATGCACGACACGATCGACTGGCCGGTCGCCTTTCTGGGTTGTCTTTACGCCGGCGTTGTGCCGGTCGCGGTCAACACGCTGCTGACGCCACTCGACTACGCCTACATGCTGGTGCACAGCCGCGCGCAGGCGGCATTCGTTTCGAGCGCACTGGTACCTGCATTGACGCAAGCGATGAATGACGCTCCGCATGAGATCAAGCGTGTCATCGCGGCCTCCGAGTTTTCGTCGCTAATTGCTGAACAGGCACCCGCGCCACTCGCCGTCGCGACGATGGCCGACGACATTGGCTTCTGGCTCTACTCATCCGGCTCGACCGGCAAGCCGAAGGGGACTGTGCACACGCACGCAAATCTCTACTGGACCGCAGAGCTTTATGGCAAGCCGATTCTCGGCGTTCACGAAGATGACATCGTGTTTTCCGCTGCAAAACTGTTTTTCGCGTACGGCTTGGGCAACTCGCTGACTTTTCCGTTGTCGGTCGGCGCCACTGTCGTGCTGATGGCCGAGCGGCCCACGCCGCCTGCGGTGTTCAAGCGCCTGATCGAGCGGCGTCCAACGATTTTTTACGGCGTGCCAACACTTTATGCCGCGATGCTGGCGTCGCCAGAGTTGCCTGCGCAGACACAAGTCCAGTTACGCATTGCGGTGTCCGCCGGCGAAGCGCTGCCGAAGGAGATTGGTGAGCGCTTCAATGCACACTTTGGTTGTGAAGTTCTCGATGGAATCGGTTCGACCGAGATGCTGCACATTTTTCTTTCGAATCGCCCGGGGCGTGTGCGCTATGGCACCACCGGAACCCCGGTTCCGGGTTACGACATCGAGCTGCGCGACGAGCATGGCGCGGTCGTCGGCGACGATGCGATCGGCGACTTGTACGTCAAGGGACCCAGTGCCGCGCTGATGTATTGGGGCAGCCGCGAAAAATCGTGCGCCACGTTCATCGGCGGATGGACCAAGAGCGGCGATAAATACGTGCGTAGCTCTGATGGATACTTCACATACGCAGGCCGCGGCGATGACATGCTGCGCGTCAGCGGCCAGTACGTTTCACCGTTCGAGGTCGAGACCGCTCTGATGCAACACCCCACCGTGCTGGAAGCGGCGGTGATCGGAAAGACCGATACCGACGGATTGACCAAAACCAAAGCCTTTGTTGTGCTCAAAGGCACGAACAGCGCTTCTGCGGAACTGGAAGACGAGCTGAAAGCGTTCGTCAAAGGAAAGCTGGCACCGCACAAGTACCCGCGTTTTGTGGAGTTTGTCGCCGAGCTGCCGAAGACCGCTACTGGAAAAATTCAGCGCTTCAAGTTGCGCGAAAAGGAAGCGTTAGTTGGATGATTCGGTGACGACCAGGCAAGCCAGCGTCTATGCGGGAGCGCGCGAATATTCGCTTGAATATGAGTGGATCTCGAACGAGCGTCTGGGAGCTTCGCGCGCAGCGCCGGCGTCACCCCTGATCGTGTTCCTGCACGAAGGCCTCGGCTCGGTCTCGATGTGGCGCGACTGGCCGCTGCAGCTCTGCGCTGCCGGTGGCTTTCGTGGGCTTGTGTATTCGAGGCCGGGCTATGGAGCGTCCACACCCCGGGCCGCGGCGGAAAAATGGCCCGTCGACTTCATGCATTCGCAGGCGCATGAAGTGTTGCCTGCCTTTTTGAAGGCTGTCGGCGTCGACGCCGAAGCCGATCCCCCTTGGTTGCTGGGGCACAGCGACGGCGCATCGATCGCTCTGCTCTATGCAGCCAGATTTCCGGAGCGGGTGGCCGGTGTCATCGCATTAGCGCCGCACGTGTTCGTCGAGGATTTATCGATCGAAAGCATTGCTCGGACCCGCGAGACCTATCTCGCAACTACCGATACGCAGGGCGCGAGCCTCAGGGTTAAGCTTGCGCGCTATCACAACGATCCCGATTCGGCTTTCTGGGGCTGGAATGACATTTGGCTCGACCCAGCCTTTCGCAACTGGAGCATCGAACACTTGTTGAACGCAATCACCAAGCCGGTACTGGTAGTGCAAGGCGAGGATGACGAATACGGCACGATGGCGCAGGTGGACAGTATCGCGAGACACGTCCCGCACGCGCGCCTGCTGAAGCTGGAGCAGTGTGGCCACTCGCCGCAGCGCGACCAATCTCGGCGAGTTATCGAAGCCACCGTCGATTTCATTGCACAACACACGCAACTGAGGAAGTCAGAATGAACAGGAGACAAGTACTCGCCGTGACCGCTGCACTATGCGCAGCGGTATCGGCGTTGCCGGCGGCGGCGCAGCAACAGCCGAAGCTGAAGGTCGGTTTGATGCTGCCCTACACCGGCACGTTCGCAGCGCTCGGCAACGCGATCGAAAACGGATTCAAGCTGTACGTGCAGGAAAACGGCGGCAAGATCGGCGGGCGAGAGATCGAATACTTTCGCGTTGACGATGAGTCCGATCCCGCGAAGGCGACCGACAATGTGGGCAAGCTCATCAATCGCGACAAGGTCGACGTCGTAGTGGGCACTGTGCATTCGGGGGTCGTAATGGCGATGGCAAAGGCCGCTCGCGACACCAACACGCTGCTGATTGTCCCGAACGCAGGAGCGAACGCGGTGACCGGGCCGATGTGCGCACCGAATATCTTTCGCACGTCTTTTTCGAACTGGCAGTCCGCGTATGCGGCCGGTGTCGTCGCCGCAGAGCGCGGCCACAAAAAGGCCGTGTCGATCACGTGGAAATACGCGGCGGGCGACGAGATGGCGCTGGCATTCAAGGAAGGCTTCGCCAAGGGTGGCGGCACTGTCATCAAGGAACTGAATCTGCCTTTCCCGGGAGTTGAGTTCCAGGCATTGCTGACTGAAATCGCCTCGCTAAAGCCCGATGCGACCTTCGCATTTTTTGCCGGCGGTGGGGCAGTCAAGTTTGTCAAAGACTATGCGGCGGCTGGATTGACCAAGACGGTGCCGTTGTATGGGCCAGGCTTCCTTACCGACGGCACGCTCGAGGCGCAGGGAGAAGCCGCGCAGGGCCTGCTCACTACGCTGCACTATGCCGATGGTTTGCCGAACGAAAAGGACAAATCGTTTCGCCTCAATTACGTGAAGGCCTACAAGCTGCAACCTGACGTCTACGCCGCGCAGGGGTACGACGCCGCGCAGCTGCTGGCGGCGGGGCTGAACGGAGTCAAAGGCGATTCATCGAAGCGCGCCGAAATGATCAAGGCAATGGAGTCGGCCAAGATCGACAGCCCGCGCGGGCCGTTCACGCTGTCGAAGGCGCATAACCCCGTGCACGACATCTATCTGCGCAAGGTCGAAGGCGGCGCCAACAAATATCAAAAGGTGGCCGTCAAAGCACTGGCCGACCCGGCCACCGGTTGCAAGATGTAACTCCGCAGGGTCCATGACACGGCGGTGCGTGGGAAACTGCGCACCGCCGTTTTGTTTTTCATATGGACCTTGCCACTTTCCTGATCCAGTGCCTGAACGCAGTGCAGTACGGACTGCTGCTGTTCCTCGTCGCGAGCGGGTTGACCCTCATTTTCGGCATCATGGGCGTGATCAATCTTGCGCACGGCAGCTTCTACATGATTGGCGCATACATGGCGTATGCGCTGGCGCCTCTAGTAGGCGCGACCGTCGGGGGCGGCTTCTTCACGACGCTTGCCCTCGGACTGCTGCTGTCGATCGCATTCGGCTATCTGCTCGAATGGGGCTTCTTCAGCTTCCTGTACGAGCGCGAGCATCTGCAACAGGTCTTGATGACCTACGGACTGATCCTCGTCTTTGAGGAGTTGCGCAGCATCCTGGTGGGAGACGACGTGCACGGCGTGGCAGCACCTGACTGGCTGTCCGGCAGCGTGCCGCTAGGTGATGTGATGACCTACCCGACATATCGATTGTTCATCTCGGCGGTGTGCATTGCAGTCGCGCTTGGCCTTTACATCGTGCTCGCGCGAACGCGCCTCGGCATGATGATTCGAGCGGGCGCAAGCAATCGCGAGATGGTTCAGGCGATGGGCGTCAACATCAAGTTTCTGTACCGCGTCGTGTTTGCCTTCGGCGTCGCGCTCGCTGTGCTGGCTGGGATGATCGCGGCACCGGTGTCTTCGGTGTATCCGAACATGGGCGGTCAAGTTTTGATCATCAGCTTCGTCGTCGTCGTCATCGGCGGAATCGGATCGGTTCGCGGCGCGCTGCTCGCTTCACTGCTGGTCGGTCTGGTCGATACGTTCGGAAAAGTATTCTTTCCCGAAGCGGCGGGCGTGCTTGTCTATCTGTTGATGGCGATCATCCTTTTGTGGAAACCGGAAGGATTGTTTCGACAGGGATGAAGATCGATGCCCGTTCGCTGCCGCTACTCATGCTCCTTGTCTTAGCTGCTGCCTTTCCATGGTTCGGTGAAAAGTATTACGTCGATTTGGTGATGAAGGTCATGATTCTTTCGGTGTTCGCGCTGAGCCTCGAGTTGCTCGTGGGCCAGACGGGACTAGTGTCCTTCGGCCACGCGGCGTTCTTCGGTATCGGGGCCTACGTCGCAGCGCTACTGTCACCGCAAACTGGTCCCGCATCGTTTTGGATTCTCCTTCCTGCGGCGCTGGCCGCATCAGGCATCTACGCGCTCGCAGTGGGCGCTTTGTCGCTGCGAACGCGCGGCATCTATTTCATCATGGTGACACTCGCATTCGCGCAGATGGCGTACTACGTGTTTCACGACACCAGGGTCGGCGGCGGAAGCGACGGCATCTATTTGTACTTCCGTCCCAAGATTGCGATCGGAGAGGTGACGCTGCTCGACCTCGGCTCGCCGATTGTTTTTTATTTTTTCATTCTCGTTGCGCTGGTATTGACGTTTCTGTTGCTGGCAAGCCTGCAACGCAGTCGGTTCGGCCGCGCTCTCGCGGGCATTCGTGTCAACGAGCAACGGATGCGCGCAGCGGGGTTCGCCACTTATCCGTACAAGCTCGCTGCGTTCGTGATCGCCGCAATGCTGGCGGGTGTCGCGGGTTTTCTTTACGCGCTGAAGGACGGGTATGTGAATCCCGAGATACTGTCGTGGCATCAGTCGGGCGCGGTGCTGCTGATGATCATCCTCGGCGGCATCGGGAGCTTGCGCGGTGCCGTATTCGGCGCCATCGCCTTCGTGGCACTGCAGGAGTTCTATCAGTCGCAGGCGATTTTCGGATCGTTCGCCAAGCATTGGCAGTTACCGCTGGGTCTTACGATCATTGCATTCGTTGCTCTGATGCCGCAGGGCTTGATCGGATTGAGTACGCAACTGCGTCGACGGGCCGCTGCATGACGCTGCTCGCCGCGAAAAATATCTCGCGCCATTTTGGCGGTCTGCGCGCTGTCGACGATGTGTCGCTGACGGTCGATCGTGGCGAAATTCATGCGCTGATCGGCACGAACGGCGCCGGCAAGTCGACACTGATCAACGTGTTGTGCGGCGAAATCAGGCCAACCTCGGGGCGTGTCGAGTTAACAGGCCGCGACGTCACAAAATGGAGTCAGCCTCGCCGAGCACAGTCCGGGCTCGGGCGCAGTTATCAGCGCACGACTATTTTCCCGAATTTCACCGTACGCGAGAACTGCCGCCTTTCGGCGCAGGCGACCCGTCAACGGCCGTGGGATTGGTTGACGCCAGCGACTCAGTGCGATGCGTCGACGGCCGCAGCGGAGCGCGCCTTGCTGCGTGCCGGACTCGGATCGTACGCGGACGACATCGCCGCAACGCTGTCGCATGGCGCGAAACGCCAGCTCGAAATCGCGATGTGCCTGGCCACAGCACCGAAGATCCTGCTTCTCGATGAGCCGCTGGCAGGTATGGGGTTTGAAGAAACCGAGCGCATGCTGGTGCTGTTAAATGAGCTTAAGACCAGTCACGCGATCTTGCTTGTCGAACATGACATGGACGCAGTGTTTCGCATCTCCGACCGCCTAACGGTGATGGTCAATGGCCGTGTGCTTGCCACCGGTACGCCCTCAGAGATACGCGCGAACGCTGAGGTGCAGGACGCGTATCTCGGTGCGCGCGCAGACGACGGAGCACCTCACTGAGCGCTAATCCCGAACCGCTGATAGACGCCGCGCAGCTGCACACGCACTACGGTGCGAGCCACGTCTTGCACGGCGCGTCGCTTGCGATCCGCCGCGGCGAGGCCGTCGGGCTCCTGGGCCGTAACGGCATGGGAAAAACTACGTTGATTCGTACGATCCTTGGGCTCGTTCGGCCGACCTCGGGTGCGATTCGCATTCGTGGAACCGACTGCACGAGGGCTCGTCCCGATCGCATCGCACGCCTGGGTATCGGTTATGTGCCTGAAGGTCGCGCCATTTTTGCGAACTTGACGGTGCGTGAGAACCTGTTGATGGCAGCACGCGCGGGCATCAATGGCCGCGACGACTGGTCGCTCGATCGCGTGCTGCAGACGTTTCCTCGCCTCGCGGAGCGTCTGCAGCACGGTGGCGCGCAGCTTTCCGGCGGCGAGCAGCAAATGCTTGCGATCGGTCGCGCACTGATGACCAATCCCGACGTGGTGCTGTTCGACGAAGCAACCGAAGGGCTGGCACCGCTGGTCGTGCGTGAAATCTGGCGCATCATCGGAGCCATACGTACGACAGGGATTGCATCGCTGATCATCGATCGGAACTATCGCGAGGTTCTCGCGCACACCGATCGCTGCGTCGTGCTCGAAAAAGGCCGCGTGGTGCTCGAAGGTCACTCGGCTGAGTTGGCGCGAGCCCCGCAGCAATTGGCGCGATACCTCGGCGTTTAGAAACGGCGCCGCACGTGCCGCTTTCTCTAACAGAGGTCTATCTGTCGCCCGATAGCCGTTGCCGCGTGTGCCGCAACACAGCGTTGACTACCGCGGTCGGCTGAAACGGCGGCCCGTCATCACAAACAGCGCAAGCAGAGCGATCATCAGCGACGCCACCGATGATGGCTCTGGCACGGCCATCGCAAACTGACTTGCGAGCACCTGGTGAGTATGGGTTGTCGGATGCACGCTGTCCCAGAACAGCCAACGGTCCCAATTACCAGGGTTGCACAGACCGTTCGCCAAATTGGCAACGCACGAATCGGTCGTGTTGTCGAACCCGTAAGCGAGCGGATCAGCACGGATTCTGGCAAATGAGCCGTTGGTGTCGAACTGCACGATCTCGGCCGCAAGCATCGCATCGAGGGCCGTCAGCTGTGCCGCCAGGGTGCTGTTGAAAGTATCGGTCAGAAAGCTTAGAGGGCCTGCCTGCGGCGTGCCTGCAAACGCAGGGGTCAGCCCGAGATCGGGCATGTTAGGCACGAGAAAGTGCTCGGCCCCTGCCTGAGCCAGAGTGCTAATGGTCGTCAAGATGTTGGCGATGCCGTTGCTAATCAAATCCGTGCCGCCCGGCGAGCCAGGCACCACGCCCGGCAGCATGCTGGTCGCATCCGAATAGAAGATGTCATTCGGGAAAAGCCACACCACGAACAGCGAGGTGGCGGGATTGAAGGAAGGTTGCTGGTCCGCGAAGGTCTGCAACTGCCAGGCATTGCTGTAATTTGCAAAGGCCGGCTTCAGGAAATCCGGAACGCTGTCATTGACCGAATTGAAACTCGCCGACCCCGTGGTGGCTCCACCGATCGCGTAGTTGGTGCCGCCGGCGAGCGACGGCGTGAAGCCCCCAGGGTTACCAGGGTTGTAGCGGTTCCACAGGTACTGGACCGCGACCGGGCCGTTCGAGTACTGCCCGTTGAAGTAAGGCGGCGGCGGAAAGACGATGTTCGGGTTGTTTGTGTACTGCTGCGTGCGTAGGCCCGAATTACCCCCGTCCAACAGACTGTCGCCGAAGGCGAACAGGCTGGTGATGTCAATCAGCCCGGCGCGTGCCGGCAATGGAAGTGCAAAGACCGAAAAGAGTGCCAGTAGCGCAGCCGATCGTTTCAACATCGTTTTCATTTTGGTTGTCCGGAGAGAGGCGATTTATCGCCAAGCGAGTTATCGACCTGAACGATAAGGATCTCGCTGGCGCCTGGAAGGTCTGGACGGGAGGGCCAAACGCGTAATCGCTAAACAGAGGAGCTGAAGAAAGCAAGGTGTGGACCAATTCGCAAAAACAATGATTTGGTTCCCAGCCCGGAGCCCCACTGTCAATTTTTTCGACGCCGCAATATCAAGCTTTCGAGGTTCCGCCGTGAGCGCGGCAACAATGCGCGCCGCGTTTGGACGATTCGCCGGCACTATCAAGTCATCGCTGTGTTTCAGCTCGCCGCAGACGATCATGGATGGCCTCCCACTGCGCGCCCGTCGGAGGTTCCGCAACGAGCAGACGATCGGCGCCAATCGAATCGAGCCGATGTAACGAGGAATACAGCCAGCGCCCGTAATCGTCGACGTGTTCTGGCGCAGCGATAGCTAATGAAACATCAGCTTTACAGTTCTGCAGCAAACCCAACGGCGCCAACACCGCAATTCTTGCTTTGCCCGGCTTCGACAGCACGGTCGCTAACTGATCTACCGGAATCACGCTGAGCGGCGTGTGCGGCGCATAGTGTTTCTCGAGCCGCCCTGAGCTGCGCGGCGATTGCACACCGGCATCAGCCAACGGACGGTGCAGCGCCGTTTGCAGTTGCTCGCGCGTGATGGCGCCCGGACGCAGCAGTGTCGGCGTATCGCTGCGGACGTCGACGATCGTCGACTCGATTCCGACCGGGCACGCACCGCCGTCGAGTACGAAGTCGATCTTGCCGCGTGGCTTGACGCCAAGATCGTCGATCACGTGCTGCGCGGTGGTCGGGCTGATGCGACCGAAGCTGTTCGCACTTGGGGCGGCAAGTGCACCATCGAACGCCTGCAACAGTGCTTGCGCCCAAGGGTGCGCCGGCGACCGCAGACCAACGGAATCCTGCCCGCCGGTCAATACGTCGCGTGCTCGCGCAGCGCGCTTAAGGACCAATGTCAGCGGGCCTGGCCAGAACGCGGCAGCAAGGACCCGCGCTGCATCGGGTACTTCGACTGCCCATTCATCGAACGCATTCGCATCATGGACGTGCACGATGACCGGGTGATCCGCAGGCCGCCCTTTTGCGGAAAATAGTTTTCGCACCGCCTCTTCATTATCGGCATCAGCGGCAAGCCCGTAGACCGTTTCGGTTGGCACCGCGACGAGGCCGCCTCGACGCAGAACTTCAACGGCTCGATCGATCGCCGCCGAATCCACCGCGGGCGTAATCATGCGATCAGACGTTTCATGCGGCGGGTGCGATGCCAAGCGCGCCTGCCACGCGGTGCGCGCGCGCAAGCGCCTCGCTCAACGTCGGCGCCACACATGTGACATGCCCCATCTTGCGGCCGCGCCGCGCCTCGCGCTTGCCGTACAAATGCAGTTTTGCGCCGGGCACCGCAAGCACGGATGGCCAGTCGGGCTCATGGGTCGCCTCGCCGCTCGTGGAACCGGCGAACCACTGATCGCCAAGAATGTTCAGCATGACTGACGGCATCATCTGGCTTGTATCGCCGAGCGGCAGATTTGCCATCACGCGGGCCTGCTGTTCGTACTGGCTCGTCACGCACGCGTCGATCGTGTAGTGGCCTGAGTTGTGCGGGCGCGGCGCGATCTCATTGACCAGCAACGAATCGTCGCTCAGCACAAAGAATTCGACGCAGAACACGCCGACGTAGTTCATGCGCGATGCGAGAGTCAACGCCGCGTCGCGCGCACGTTTGGCGATAACTTCATCCACGCGGGCCGGAGCGATCGAGGTCGCAAGTATCCCGCCACGATGCGCGTTCTCCGAAAGCGGGAATGTCACCGCGCTGCCATCTTTTGTCCGACATGCAACGACCGACACTTCGAGTCGCAAGGCCAGTTTCTTTTCGAGCACGCACGGCACGCGTCCCATTGCGTGCCACGCCGCGCGCGCCGTCTCCGCCGTTTCCACCGGCACCTGACCCTTGCCGTCATAACCCATCCGCGCTGACTTCAAGATCGCCGGAAAAAGTTGGGCATCGAGAGCACGCAAATCGTCTTCACGCTCGATCACTCTGTGCGGCACCACGCCGATCCCACTAGCGGTAATGAAACGCTTTTCGGCAATCCGATCCTGCGCAATTGCAACGCTTGCTGCATCGGGACTCACACTGCAATGTCGCGCGAGAAATTCCAGCGCAGCCGCCGGCACATTCTCGAACTCGGTGGTTGCCGCGCGACACCGCCGTCCCAGCTCGGTCAGCGCAGCTTCGTCGAGGTAATCCGCTGCGATGTGATCGTCGGCGACTGCACCGGCCGGACTGTCATGACCGGGATCGAGCACACATACTTTGTAGCCGAGCGATTGCGCTGCCATGCAGAACATGCGGCCAAGCTGCCCACCGCCCAGCAACCCGAGCCAAGAACCCGGAGGAATTGCGTCCGACAAACCTAGAGCGGCAAGGTCATATTGCGCGCTTTTTCGTTCTGCGTGGCGCGATACTGCGCAAGCGCTGTCGCGAGCTCTCCGTCCTGCGTCGAAAGCATCTCGAGCGCGAAGAGCGCTGCATTGGCCGCGCCGGCTTCACCGATCGCGAACGTAGCCACCGGCACTCCTCTCGGCATCTGCACGATGGATAACAGCGAATCTTCACCGCGCAGATACTTCGACGGAATCGGCACGCCGAGCACCGGTATCAATGTCTTGGACGCCAGCATGCCCGGCAGGTGCGCGGCACCGCCCGCACCCGCAATGATCGCTTTCAGCCCGCGCGCGCGGGCTTCCTCGGCGTACGCAAACATCTCATCGGGTGTGCGATGCGCCGAGACAACTCGAGTCTCGAAGCGCACGCCGAATTCCTTCAGCACTTCGCAAGCGTGCTGCATCACGTCCCAATCGGACGTAGATCCCATCAGCACGCCAATCAGCGGCGCGGAGTGACCATCACGTTTCATCGTGTACCGCCGGTAAAAACGCGATTGTACGGATGAAGGTTAGACGCTCCTCGTGTACGCGAGCCCGCGGCTCGCACGTGCACTCGTCACGATTAGTTAGGCGCGCTCCCTTCGGAGCGGCCGCGCGTACGCGCGCAAGACAACGACAACTTAACCTATCAACAATCATCGCCCACAACTTTCCCGGTTAAACGCGACAACGCTTCGCGATACTTCGCGGCGGTTTTCGCAACGACGTCGGGGGGCAGCGGCGGTGGTGGCGGCGATTTGTTCCAGTGCTGCGTCTCGAGCCAATCGCGTACGAACTGCTTGTCGAACGACGGCGGCGACGAACCTTCAACGTACTGCTCTGCGGGCCAGAAGCGCGACGAGTCAGCCGTCAGAACTTCGTCCATCAGCCGCAATTCGCCGTCCGCGTCGATGCCGAACTCAAACTTGGTGTCCGCAATGATGATGCCGCGCGTCGCCGCGTACTCCGCAGCTGCCGCATAGAGCGCGAGGCTGATCGAACGAATGCGAAAAGCGAGCTCCGCGCCAATAATTTCCTGCATCCGTTCGAACGAAATGTTTTCGTCATGCGTCCCGAGCTCGGCTTTGTTCGCGGGAGTGAAAATCGGTTCCGGCAACTTGCTCGCCATTCGCAAGCCGGGCGGCAGCTCGATACCGCAGACGCTGCCGGTTCGCTGATAGTCCTTCCATCCCGAGCCAATCAGATAGCCACGCACGACGGCTTCGACCGGCAGCGGTCTCAGCTTCATCGCGACCACGGCACGGCCGCGCACTTGGTCGAGTTCGTCGCCAGCCACAACAGACTCGGGCGCGATTCCGGTCAAGTGATTCGGGGTTATATGCGTCAGCCTTTCGAACCAGAAGTTCGACATCGCGTTCAGCACCTTGCCCTTATCCGGAATCGGCTCGCTCATCACGACATCGAACGCCGACAATCGATCGGTCGTGACGATCAGCAACTTGTCGTCACCCAGCCCGTAGCTGTCGCGCACCTTGCCTCGATACACGAGCGGCAACGATTTAATGCTGGACTGCAGAAGTCCGGTCACGTGGATTTGCTCACGTTCTGAAGAAATACCAGCCGACAATCGCAACCCACGTGCCACCTGCGAACAGCAGCGCCAGCATTACGGCAGCACTGCCGACGTCTTTGGCACGCTTGCCTAGCGGATTGATCTCCAGAGAGTCGCGGTCGACTGCGGCTTCGATCGCGCTATTCAGCAGCTCGACAATCAGGACCAGCATCAGCACGCCGACCAGCAGGACTTTTTCAGCCAGTGCAATCGGCAGCACCAGCGCGACTGGAGTGAGCACCGCCGCCAGCATGATCTCTTGCCGGAACGCGTCTTCGCCTGCCCACGCGGCTCTCAAACCGTCCAGCGAGTAATGCGTCGCGTCGACCACGCGACGCAAACCGCGCTTGCGCTTCTCCGCGGCGCGGTCAAGAACGATACGACTCGACGGTTGCTCGGACATGGCGCCGGATGATACGACCGCCGAACCGATATCGGAATGGCGGCCAGTATCATCGCCGGCCCTGCCCTTGCCGCTCGAGCCATGCCCACGATCGACTACTCGCGTTTCTATCGCTACGACGACTTGATGGCGATCCTGCGCGCCTTTGCCGACGAAAATCCCGACTATGTCTCCGCTTGAAACGATCGGCTCGAGTCACGAAGGTCGTGCAATTCCGGTGGTGACGCTTACTAATCGAGCAACGGGCACAGCGAACCACAAGCCCGCGTATTGGGTGGACGGCAACATTCATTCGATCGAACTGACGGCGTCGAGTGCTTGCTTGTACTTCATTGACTGGCTATTGAAAGAACGCGGCAAGAACGCGGACGTCGCGCGTGCGCTGGACACACGCACCTTTTATGTCTGTCCGCGCATCAATCCCGACGGTGCCGAATGGGCGATGGGCGATAGCCCGCGGTACGTGCGCTCCTCGACACGCCGCTATCCGTTTGACGAAGATCCCATCGACGGGCTGATCACAGAAGATATCGACGGTGACGGCCGCATTTTGCAGATGCGCGTCTCCGACCCGAATGGGCCGTGGAAAAAACATCCGCAGCAGCCGAGCCTGATGGTTCGCCGCGCGCCGACCGATGCGCCGGGCGGCGACTACTTCCGCATTTTTGCCGAAGGTCGCATCGAGAACTATGACGGCGTCAGTGTCACCGTCGCCGGTGTCACCGGCAATGCGCAGGGACTCGACCTGAATCGCAACTTTCCCGCGAATTGGCGGCAAGAATTCGAACAGCTTGGCGCGGGGCCGTTTCCGACCTCGGAGCCCGAAGTGCGGGCCATCGTCGAGTTCTTTATGTCGCACCCGAACATCTGTGGCGGCACCAGCATTCACACGTTCTCAGGTGTACTGCTGCGCCCGCTCGGGTCGGCACCCGACGACCAACTCCCCGCCGAGGACTTGTGGACTTATCAAACTGTCGGCAAGAAAGGCGAAGAGCTGACGGGCTATCCGGCGATCTCCATTTGGCACGAGTTTCAGTACATGCCGGGCGAATACATCACTGGCTCATTTGACTGGATCTATGAGCATCTCGGCATGTTTACGTGGACGATTGAAGTCTGGAATCCAAAAAAAGAAGCCGGCATCGAAAACAAGGAATGGATTCACTGGTTTCGAGATCATCCGATTGAAGACGACTTGAAAATCTTCGAGTGGGCGCAGAACGTTTCTTCTAACGAAGGCCACTTTGACTGGAAGCCGTTTGATCATCCTCAGCTCGGTAAAGTCGAGATCGGCGGCTGGAACCGCATACACGTTTTCGCGAACCCGCCGCCCGCGCTACGCGAAAAGGAGATCGCACGTTTTCCGCAGTGGCTGCTGTGGCAAGCGCTGATTTCGCCGAGGCTCGAAATAGGCAGCATCGAAGTCAAGCCCGTCGGAACCGATACGTGGCGCGTTCGATTGATCGTGCAGAACAGCGGCTGGCTGCCGACCTACGTCACGAAGATGGCCATCAAGCGCAAATTGCTGCGCGGCGTGCTCGCCGAAATCAGATTGCCCGCCGGTGCTGAACTGGTATCGGGCAAGCCGCGCGAGGAAATGGGCGAGCTCGAAGGCTGGGCGTATCTGCACACTGGCATTTCATTCTGGCCGAACAAAAAAGTCACCGCCGATCGTGCGCACGTCGACTGGGTGGTCAAGGGCAAAGCAGGCTCGCAACTTCAAATCGCAGCCTGGCACGAACGAGCCGGCCGTTTGGAAACGAACATCACGCTCCAATAGCAATACACCTCCCGCCCCAACGCTCGATACATTGTGCGAAGCGTTACACCCTATCCACATGAAGATGGTCAGGGCCTGAGTTGGGAACCGTAGCCATTCCGGTCTGGGTTGCCATCATCGGCGCGTTGCTTGCGCTGTGGGCGGTGCTCGATCGCTTGTTGGTACCTAGCGTGCGCTGGGTCATTCGGAGTCGAGCCAACAAAGTACTCGACGAAGTCGGTCAACGGCTGCGTCTGCAGAGTCGTCCGTTCCAGCAAACAAGCCGACGCACGTCTGATCGATAGGCTGGTCTTCGACGAAAAGGTACAGCAAGCTGCGACGGCACACGCGCAGGCGAATCAAGATGCCGCGCGAAGTCGTGCACCACATGGTCGAGCGCTACGCGCGCGAGATCGTGCCCGCGTTCAATGCCTACTTCTATTTTCGAATTGGGGCGTGGTTAAGCCGCAAGGTGAGTCGCCTGCTATATCGCGTGCGCATCGGATACTCCGACGAAGCGGGTTTGGCCGCAGTGCCGCCGAACGCGACCGTGGTGTTCGTGATGAATCACCGCAGCAATATGGATTACATATTCGCTGCTCATCTGGCCGCCGAACAGGCGGCGCTCTGTCGTATGCGGTCGGCGAATGGGCACGCATCTGGCCTTTGCAGCAGATGATTCGCGCGATGGGCGCGTATTTCGTGCGCCGTGGCTCGGGTAACGAGCTTTATCGGCGTGTACTCGAACGCTACATCGCGATGGCGACTGAGTCCGGCGTCACGCAGGCGGTTTATCCCGAAGGCGGCTTGACCCGCGACGGCCGCATGCGTGAACCGAAATTTGGCGTACTTGAATACATGTTGCGCGGTTTCACGCTCGACGGCGAACGCGATCTGGTTTTCGTTCCACTCGGATTGAACTACGACCGTGTGCTCGAGGATCGAACACAGCTATTGGCAGGCACGGCAGGCAAAAAGAGCTCGGCGGTAAAGGCAGCAGCGAACACATTCAAGTTCACTGTTGCGCAGTTGGTGCTTGCGCTTCGCAGCAAGTGGTATCGCTTCGGTTATGCCTGCGTCAACTTCGGCACGCCGATTTCAACCAAGAGCTATTGCGCGCAACGAGGGATCGACTTTCGCAAGCTGACCAAAGAGGCTCGTATCGCCCAAGTAAGTGCGCTGGGTCAGCATCTGATGGAGCACGTAGGGCGGCTGATTCCAGTGTTGCCGGTACCGCTTGTTGCCCGCGTACTGCTCGCAACGAAGGATGTAGCCGCGCTCAGTGAAATGGAGATCAAGTCGCAGGTAAGCACGCAGGTCGAGCAGCTTAAGGCGCGTGGAGCTCACGTTTACGTTCCACGCAGCGACTGGGATTACGCAGTCGGCGCCGGCCTGCGCATGCTGACGCTTCGACACCTCGTCAACGAATCATCCGGCTTGTACAGCGCCAATCCGAGCGAGATTCCGTTGCTGATGTATTACGCGCGTTCGATCGAGCACTTGTAAATGCTTGCCTATACCCTGACTGAGCGTCGTCTTGCAGCTGTACCAGCGGCTGCTGCATAACGACCAACTGCCCAGCTGCTAGTGCACGTGCTGGCTCAAGGCTCCGGTCGAATATTTGTGCGCCACCGCTTCGAGAGCAATAGGCTTGATGCCGCTTGCCTGGCCTTCGCAGCCGAACTGCTGATAGCGCTGCTTGCAGATCGCCTTGGCCGCGGCGCGCGCGGGCTTCAGGTAATCGCGCGGATCGAAGTGACTGGGATTTTCGGCAAGAAACTTGCGAATCGCTGCGGTCATTGCCAGCCGGATGTCGGTGTCGATGTTGATCTTGCGCACGCCGTGCTTGATCGCCTCTTGGATCTCTTCGACAGGCACGCCGTACGTCTCCTTGATGTCGCCGCCGTACTTGCGGATCTCCGCCAGGATGTCCTGCGGCACCGACGAAGAGCCGTGCATCACCAGATGCGTATTCGGGATGCGGCGATGAATTTCCTTGATGCGGTCGATTGCCAGGATATCGCCGGTTGGTTTGCGCGTGAACTTATAGGCTCCGTGACTCGTGCCGATCGCGATGGCAAGCGCATCGAGCTGCGTCCTCTTGACGAAGTCGGCCGCCTGATCGGGATCGGTCAGCAACATCTCCTTCGTCATCGTGATCTCGGCACCGTGGCCGTCTTCCTTATCGCCGCGCATCGTTTCGAGCGAGCCGAGGCAGCCCAATTCGCCTTCGACGCTAACCCCCTGCGCATGCGCCATGTCGACAACTTTTTTCGTCACCTGCCAGTTGTAGTCGTAGTCGGCAACGGTCTTGCCGTCTTCGCGCAGCGAACCATCCATCATCACCGAAGAAAACCCGAGTCCGATCGCGCCTTCGCACACAGCCGGTGATTGGCCGTGGTCCTGATGCATCGCGACCGGAATCTGCGGATACGACTCAACTGCGGCCTGAATCAGATGCTTCAGAAACAGCTCGCCGGCGTACTTACGCGCGCCGGCCGAGGCCTGCATGATGACCGGCGCGTCGACTTCCTGGGCGGCTTCCATGATGGCCTGCACCTGTTCGAGATTGTTCACGTTGAACGCTGGCACGCCGTAGCCGTTTTCCGCAGCGTGATCCAGCAATTGACGCAATGAAACGAGCGCCATGGCGATCCTCCTCGATAAATACTAATAGTCGTTATCCAGCAAACGCTACTGGACGGATGTAGTGAGCAACAAACGATCCAGCAAAGCTTTCTCAGCCGTTTCCAGCGCGCGATCGCGACCAGCGCGTAAATCTGCCAGCGTCGGTGGCGCGTAAATCGTCGGCGCCAGAGGCTCACCTTCCATGCGCCGGCCGTGAGCTGACCTAAACCCCGTTTCAGACACGCGCACGCCGCCCGCGCCCGGCAATACATACTCCGAACGCACGGCGACCACACAACCGCACGTAGACTCGCCGACGATCAACGCATCGCGCTGCTCGAGCAGCGCCGTCGCGGTGAGCTCGGAAGCGCTACCCGAGCGCCGATCGGTCAAGACCGCTATCGGCTTTAGAAACGGCCTCTCTGCCGGGCTTATACGTAGCTCGCGGGCGCCCTGCTCGTCGCCGCGCCGTGACAGTTGAGTGAGGACCATACGAGACTCCGGCAGAAACTGCCGCACCAGCCACATGAACTGGCTGTAGTCACCACCGCCGTTACCTCGCAGATCAAGAATCAGCGCACGCGCGTCTGCTACCTGCCGCAGCGCCTGCTCGACGTCTGCACGATTGCGCACCGAAAATCGATTCAGTTTTAAGACAGCAATGCCGGCCTCTGAAACGTGTGCGGTGACTGCGGGGGGTCTAATCAGCGGCTCCGGCGTCAACGTAACTACGAATGAAGAGCTGTCGTCGCGCTGCAGTGTCAGCGCCTGTGCGCGCGGCAGTGCATCGGGCATGCGTTGCAACGCGCGGCGCACCGCGCGCAGCTGCGCAAAACGAATCGCCTCGTCCTGCCGCGCCGGTTCGGCCTCGGAAGACGTGACGTCGGCCGCGGTCAGCGGAAGATCGCGTGCGGCGAGCAAAAATGCCCGATCGAACTGTCTGTCATCGATTGCCACGACTACATCACCCTTGCGCACCCCCGCGCGCACTGCCGGAGAATCGGGATCGACATCGATGACGAGGAGCTGATCGTCGATCACCGACAAAGTGAGCCCCGATGCGAGCGTGGCAAAGCGCCGGTGATCCGCACTCTCGCGCGGAGTCACGACGCGCGTATGCGAGTCTTTCAGCTCGCGCACCATGGCCTTCAGTACCAGATACATCTCCGCGTCGCTCTTTGCAGCCATGACCGGCGCCTGATATTTTCGGCGCACGACCTGCCAATCGACGCCATTTAACGCCGGGTCATAGTGGCGATCCGCAACGATCTGCCAGGCGCGCTGCTGTACCTCAAGACGTAGCTCTGCCGTTGCAAATTCCGGGCTGAGCTCCTGTTGCAAAGACCGCGCGGTGTGCTCCGACAAACCGGGGGCCGGGCCGCCCGCAGGACGCGTCGGCAGCGATGCAAGCGCGCCCGACGCGACAAACGCAAGAGCGTAAGAAAGTTGGCGAAGTACCCGTACCAACGGCACGCTGCGCATTTTCGCCGCGATGGATCTCATAGTCGCTCGCCGACCCTGACAATCTTTAACGCGTTGGTGCCGCCGGGTTGCCCCATCGGCTCCCCGACCGTCAGCACGATCAGATCACCCCGCTTGACCAGTTGCCTGTCCAACAGCAACCGCTCGGCGGCGGCGAGCGACTCGTCGCGATCCGTTTGGACTTGAAAGTGCAGCGGCCGCACGTTGCGGTACAGCGCAAGGCGGCGGGCAGTCGATACATTGGGCGTCAACGCGAAAATCGGTATATCAATGTCGTGCCGGCTCATCCAAAGCGCGGTCGAACCCGAATCGGTCAATGCACAGATGGCGGCCACCCGCAGATGGAACGCGGTGAACAGCGCGCCGTACGCAATCGACTGATCAACACGGTTGAAAGTTTGATTGACGAACTGCAGATCGAGCTCGACCTGTTCTGACTTATCGGCTTCCTGCACGATCGACGCCATTATTTCGACGACCTCGACCGGATACTTTCCGGAAGCGGTCTCCGCAGATAGCATGACCGCATCGGTGCCGTCGAGGACCGCGTTTGCGACATCGCTTACTTCAGCGCGCGTCGGCACTGCGTTATAAATCATCGACTCCATCATCTGCGTTGCAGTGATCGCGAGCTTGTTCTGCTCGCGGGCCATCTTGATCATGCGCTTTTGCAGCGCCGGCACTGCAGCATTGCCCACCTCGACCGCCAGATCGCCGCGCGCCACCATGATGCCGTCTGACGCTTCCAGAATCTCGCGCAATTTCGGAATGGCCTCAGCCCGCTCGATCTTCGCGATGATCTGCGGCTTGACTCCATGTTTCTCGCCGGCAATCTGCGTCAGCTGCCGCGCCATCTCGACGTCGGTGCCGCTCTTGACGAACGAAATCGCCACGTAGTCGGCACCGCACTGCATCGCGGTCTCGATATCCCGCACATCCTTGCCGGTTAACGCGGCCGCCGATAAACCGCCACCGAGTTTGTTGATGCCTTTGTTATTCGACAGATCGCCACCGATGCGAACCCGTGTGTGAATCTCGCTTCCCGCTACGCGTTCAACATCGAGCACAAGCAAACCATCGCTTAGCAACAGGGTGTCACCCGACTTCACCTCGCGCGGCAAGTCCTTGTAGTCAAGACCGACCCGATCTTCGGTGCCAAGCGTGGCGCTCGCGTCTAGAACAAACGTCTTTCCGGCGCGCAGCGTCGCTTTGCCACCCTCAAATTTTCCGACGCGTATCTTGGGTCCCTGCAGATCAGCCATGATCGCAACGTCGAGGCCGAGCTTCGCCGACGTCTCGCGCACTAGCTGCGCGCGCGCAAGATGATCTTCGGCCGTCCCGTGCGAGAAATTGAATCGCACCACGTCGACACCGGCGACCAGCATGCGCTCGAGCACCAGTGCATCACTCGACGCTGGGCCTAACGTGGCAACGATCTTCGTGCTGCGCATGTGCTGAGCGTATCAACTCGATTGGACTTGCGGCGAGGCGAAAAAGTCCTTGTTTCCCGCGCGCTCCTCAAGGATCGCTATCGCCGGCAGACTCTTGCCTTCAAGATACTCGAGAAACGCGCCGCCACCTGTCGAGATGTAGCTGATGCGGTCGCCGAGGTCATACTTGGCGATTGCAGCAAGCGTGTCGCCGCCGCCCGCAATGGAAAACGTGCCATTTGCTGTTGCCTCGGCGATCGCAAGCGCCATCTGCTTGGTTCCTTCGCCGAAGGCGTCGAACTCAAAGACACCGATGGGGCCGTTCCAGATCACGGTACCGGCGCCGCGAATCGCCTGCGCAAGTGCAAGCGCGCTTTGCGGACCCACATCGAGGATCATCTCGTCAGGTTGCACGTCATCGGCGCGCCGCGTCGTCGCAGCCGCAGTCGCCGCGAGCTCTTTTGCGACCACGACATCGATCGGCAATGGCAGCGTCGCACCCTTTTCGGCAAGCGTAGCCAGAACACGTTTACATTCGCTGACCAGGTCAGGCTCCGCGAGCGACTTGCCGATCGCAAACCCCTGAGCGAGCAGGAACGTGTTGGCGATGCCTCCACCGACGATCAGAAGATCGACCTTACGCGCCAGGTTATTCAGCAAAGTGAGCTTGGTCGATACCTTGGAACCGCCGACGATGGCCATCAGTGGCCGCTGTGGGTCGCGTAGGGCTTTCGACAACGCCTCGATCTCGGATGAAAGCAACGGACCGGCACATGCCAGCTTCGCGTATTTCGCGATGCCTACGGTGGAAGCTTCCGCGCGATGCGCGGTGCCGAACGCATCGTTCACGTACACATCGCATAGCGCCGCCATTTTTCTCGCAAGCTCGTCGCTGTTTTTCTTTTCACCCTTGTTGAAACGAGTGTTCTCCAGCATGACCACCTGCCCGGGCTCGACGCTGACGCCATTGAGCCAATCGCGCACCAGCGGGACATTAAACCCCAGCATCTCGCTCAACTTGGACGCAACCGGCGCGAGCGAAAATTCCGCGGCAAACTCGCCTTCGACAGGACGTCCCAGGTGCGAGGTCACCATAACCGCCGCACCCGCCTCAAGTGCCGCACGTATCGCAGGCACCGACGCTCGAATACGTGTGTCTTCGGTGATGTTGCCCGCATCGTCCTGCGGGACATTCAGATCAGAGCGAATGAAAACCCGGCGGCCGGCCAACTGCCCATCCGCAATGAGGCGATCAAGAGTATTAACGCGCATTAGATGGACAAGCCGCGCTGCAATGAAAGAGGCGCGGGAAACTATCGAATGAGGACGCCGGAGTTGGGCATTATACGAACGGTGAAGCCGCCATCGCTCTCGCGCGCCGAAGTCATCGCAATCGCCATTGCTTTGCTGATCTTGCTGTTGCAGGCGTTGCCCGATCCTTCGCCTCTCGAATACCGAAACACGAATTACGCATACGAGCCGTGGCGCTGGCTGACCGGACACTTCATCCATGTGAACTGGCAGCACGCGCTGATCAATGCCGTCGCGCTGTGGGTTGTTGCACGTCTGTTTGCGCCCGATCTGACGGCATCACGGCAACTGTGGGCACTGCTCAGCGCCGCGCTAGTGATCAGCGTGTGCCTGGCGCTGATCTATCCGACCATTGCGTGGTATCGCGGCTTGTCGGGTGCGTTGCACGGACTGTATTTTGCGGGCTCTACGCTATGGCTGATCAAAGCGAGGCCACGCGGATTTCAACAGCTGTGGCTGCCGTCGGCTCTCTTCTTTGGCGGCTGGATCAAAGTTTTGCTGGAGCAGCCGGGTGGCGCGACCACACCCTACGCTGAGTGGTTGGGTGCAGGGGTGGTGCCGCAAGCCCACCTGGTGGGCGCTGCTTGCGGCACGGTACTCGGACTACTGTTTGCGATAAGCGACGCGAACGCGAGCGGCAAGCAACAACGCAGACAGCAATAGCAACTGCCACGTTGGCAGCGCGCCTCCCCCACTGGATGGCGAGTTAGCCGACGTGCTGGTTACTGTCAACACGGCCGCCGGACTTGTCGAACCACCGAACGAGTTGGACATGTTGACTTGAAACGCGGCGTTGTTGTCGGTGGCAGCGAGGGCTGGCGTGGTGTAAGTGGGTCCGGTCGCATCCGCGATGGCGACGCCGTTACGGACCCATTGATAACTCACAGCTCCGATGGCCTCGACGGTAAAGGATGCGGTGGCGCCGGCAGCAACGGTGACATTAGCCGGTGGCGTGACGACCAGCGGAGGTCCAGCCGCTTGCAAGGCGCGAGTCGCGTCCAGCATGCCCGCGCCGCATCGACCTGCGAACTCGCGGCCAGGGGCGCATAAGCCGAGATCTGGAAACGGCCGCGCGCTGGTAACGAGAGCGCTTTTGATTTGCGCAGGTGTAGCTGCAGGAACCGCTGATTTGATAAGCGCGACGACCCCCGCGACCTGCGCGGCAGCCGGACTGGTGCCGAACCTGCCCGAGTAGGTGAGAGGAAGCGCCGGAGCGCCGGCGCCACTGGGAGTGGTCGACCAGATGTAGTAGCCGTCCCAGGCCGGATCATCAATGCCAGACGGTGTGCCTGGGCTCGAACCGAGGGAGCCGGGTGAACCACCGCCGGCTGCGCTGATCGTCACCTGCGTGCCTCCTACCGCATCGATGTTTGAGTAGGTGGCGTTTTCACCATTGATCGCATGCGCAGTAACGGCGATGACGTTGTTGCAGTTGGCGGGGGCACTGATTCCTGTGACGCTACCTTCGTTGCCTGCTGCTGCGACTACAACTGAACCGGCGCCAACTGCGGCGTCTATCGCGCTTTGCAGGGTCTGGCTACAGGCAACGCCAGCTTTCCCTCCGGCGCCGATCAGAATCACTTTCGCGGCATTTGCGTTTGCCGGTGGCACGGGGGCCGTTGTCACGGTCAGACCCGCGGACCACAAAATAGCGTCTGCGACGTCGGACATCGCGCCGCCACAGCGGCCCAGTGCGCGGACTGGCAATATTTTTACGTTCCAGCCAATGCCCGCTATTCCCGTTGCGTTGTTAGCGGTTGCAGCAACAACACCGGCACTGTGAGTACCGTGCCACGTACTCGGCGCGGCACCCGCACCCTGGTTAGGTGTGTTGTCGTTGCAAAGAGCGTTGGCCCTGTCGGCTGCCGACACAGCATCGCCCGGATCCGCGGGATTGGTGTCGCGCCCGTTGGCGTCGCCCGAAACCGTGTTTGCAGGTAAGCCCAGCGCATCCGAAGAAACAAAGTCATGGCCTGCCAAGAAACGACCGGCTGCGGTGTATCCCAGGACCGTATTTCCGTTGAGGTCCGGGTGATTGACGATGCCAGTGTCGACTACTGCGACAACCACGCTGTCCGAGCCAGTAGTGCGGTCCCACGCTGTAATCAGATTCGCGGCGCCCGCTGCAGGTGCCGATGTTGTCTTCGCTGGGTCCCCCATCGGAACCACGACGTTACCGGGATACACGCTCGCCGGTGGAAATAGGTTCCATTGCTTCAGTGCAAAGTCGGGTTCGGTCGGCGCAGCGAACGGTCTCATCGCCACGTCAGGTTCTGCGTACTCGACCATCGGATCGCTCGCCAGACGCGCAGCGACGGCCCGTGCTTCGGACAGTGTCATCGGAGCATCCAGAGCGACGTGCGAAGAACTCTCACTGACCGAACGCACTGCTTTGACGCCAACGCCCGCCATGTTCGACAGCGATCGAACGTACGCGCCACCCTGGGCCTGTGCCAGCTGCGATCCGGTGGCGCGCATTTTGACAATCAATGCACCGACCATTTCCTCGCTCGCCGCCTGCGCTGGAGCAGGCAGACCTAACGCTGCTGCTTGCTTCGGCGTCATTCTCGCGCTCGCTTGCGCAAGCGCTGTCGGCAATGCAACGCTGGCGATGGCAGCGATGGCACTCAATCCAACTGCAGTTAAACCGATTCTGTGACGCAACACGGCAGTTCCCTCTCGCAAAGTTTTAGCCATCGCAAGTGTCAGATATTGAATGCGCCCGCAGCCTGCAATCGCTCGATTAACACTGAAATCCAGTGCACGCGAGCGAATGCTCGGAGGTCGCATGACGCGTTGAACTGACACGCAACAAGTGAAACGAGCTTACGTGAAGACGTCGCCGGAGAGACTCACGCGGCGGTCAGCCAAAAGGCGTAACGCGTGCGCTTTTTTCGACTGACACGCTGCCGACTAGCAGCGGTAAGCGGTCAATATCCGCTTACCCGCGAACCGCTAGGTCATGACACGAACACGGGCTCGCTCTCGCGCAGCCAAGGTCAGCGCGCCAAGCAGCCATAGCTGCCAGAGAGGCAATGAACCGCCGCCTCCACCCCCACCCGTCGGCGGTGGTGCCCCACCGGTTGGTGCAGCTTGCGCAACCGTTAGTGTCGCCGGTGGGCTAACGATTGTTGAAACAAGATTCGTTATCGTCACCGAATAGGTTGCACCCGTGTCGCTCTGAACAGTCGGAGGAGTGGTGTAAGCAGCGTCAGTAGCACCTGCAATCGGTACTCCGTCTCGCTGCCATTGATATGCCAAAGGCCCCAGACCCGCTGCGCCCACGTAGAAGCTCGCTGCTTGACCCGTAGTTACAGAGATACCTTGCGGAGCACTTCTGATTGTCGGAGCGAGACCGGCGTCGAGCAATCCGGCGCCGCATAGGCCAACGTAAGCACCCCCGGTCGCGCACCCGCTGTTGGCCGGGAACGGCCGAGCGTTTGTAGTGAAAAATGATCGAACATCGGACGCCGAAGAGTTGGGAAGTAGCGATTTGACCAGAGCCGCCACACCCGCGACATGAGGCGCTGCTGCACTTGTGCCAGTGAAGCCGGCGTAGGCAGGCCCGGAGGATTGACCGTTTGTGCTCGCTCGAGTCGTATTGCCAAATAACACTGTTGACCAAATGCGAAAGCCCCACCAGTTCGGATCGTCCGTCTCGCCGCCCGCCCCAAGTATGCTCGGAGAACCGCCGCCAGGCGCGCTGATAGTTACGCCTGATCCAATGTTCGAGTAGTCGGCATTTTCGCCGTTAATCGTGTGTGCAGTTACCCCAATGACACCTGTGCAGTTTGCAGGCGAAATGAGGCCGTTGGTTGCTTCGTTGCCGGTAGCAGCCACCACTACCGCGCCGGTTGCCATCGCTGCGGTGACCGCGCTTTGCATCGTCGGACCACAAGTATCACCACCACCCAGACTCAAATTAATTACGTGCGCCGGGGTTGGATTAGTCGGAACCCCGTCGACTTGCAAGCCCGCCGCCCACCGTATCGCTTCGGCGATATCTGATAAAGAGCCGCCGCACTTGCCCAGCGCTCGTACAGGCAATATGCGCACATTCCAAGCAACGCCCGCAACGCCCAACGCGTTGTTGGTAGTGGCAGCAGCAATACCCGCCACGTGACTTCCATGCCAACTGCTGCTCGAATCTCCGGCGTCTCCGTCGTCACACACAGACGCGTACATCGCCTTTTCTTGAGCCGTGACCCAGTCCCCCGGATCGGAAGGATCCGAATCCCGCCCGTCATTGTCGTTCGCGACAAAATTTGGCGGCACAGCAGCTACGTTGCCCGAAATGAAGTCATAGCCACCTAGGAAACGTCCAGTGGGTTGATAAACACCGCTGAAGTTTGCATTTCCATTTAGGTCTGGATGATTGACGATCCCGGTGTCGATGATCGCAATGACTACGCTACTGGCGCCCGTGGTGACGTCCCACGCAACCGGCGTATTGCTGGCGCCGGTAGCTGGCGCGGATTTCGTGCCACCCGTTGCCACTGGCCCCGTGAAGGTAGAAGTGGGATCGAACAGATTCCATTGTCTCTGTCCAAAGAGCGGCTCGTTAGGAATTGTCAGCTTCTTCAGCATGATGTCCGGCTCGGCGTACTCGACCGACGGATCACTCGTTAACCGTGCTGCTGCCGCTTTGGCTTCGGATAGTTGCAGCGGCGCGTCCAATTCAACAAGTGCTGCGCTTCCGGCCATCCTGCGCACGGACTTCATACGGACGCCTGCCGTGGCCGATAAGCCCTGCATGCGCGACGCCGACATTGGCTGCGCGAGATCGCTCGGCGATGAGCTGCGCAATTTGACGATCAGCCGCGACACAACTTGCTCGGGCTTTACAACAGTCGAAGACACCTGTCCCTTAAGGGGTGCCTGCTTTGCAGTCATCTTCGGGGTGGGCGGCACCGCAAAGGCGACGCCCGCTAGTAATGCGCCAGCCAAGACAAACAGTCGACGGCTCACGGCTTTTCCTTTTAGCGAATGACTCACGCGGAGGCTCATCGAATTTTCAGCATCGAATCGACTTCGACGTAATCGAAAGCGCCCGAAGCGCGAACGCGTTCGACCAATTTGGGAACATCGGCGCGCTGCGCCGGGGCGGTCAAGTGCACGACATGTGCATCGCCTGCCATTGGCCTTACATACCTGACTCCCGCCGTCTCGCCCAATGCCGCTTGGATCGGCCTTACCACCGCCACCGAATCGCTCGTTGCGATCCGAGGTTTAACAATGATGGCTGCAACAACCGGGGCATCCGACGAAGCCATGGAAGCAGGCGCGGAGCAAGCGGCGAGCGCTACCGGGAACAGCACTAAGACGGCTACAAACGCTCGAGCGAAATGCATTGCGCGGATTTCGAGTTGGTTGGGTGCCCGTAAGGGCCAAATACCTATGCAACGGTACCGACATTCCACCAACGCGCCTGTCAGCCAAAAGGCGTACCGCGAGGCAGCCTGCACAGAGAAATAAGCGCCCTGCCTGCCGGTTATTTGGCGTTCATCAGCGCAACGGCGGTATCGAGCATGCGGTTCGAAAAGCCCCACTCGTTGTCGTACCAGCTTGAAACCTTGACCAGACGGCCTACAACTTTAGTCAGCGTCGCGTCAAAAATCGACGAACGCGGATCGTGATTGAAATCGCTTGATACGAGCGGCGCTGTATTTACTCCGAGAATTCCTTTCAGCTCTCCGTCCGCCGCTGCCTGCATGATGGCGTTGACTTCGTCGACCGACGTATCGCGCGCCGCAATAAAGGTCAGATCGACGATGGAGACATTGATCGTTGGTACCCGGATCGCGAACCCATCGAGCTTGCCGTTCAACTCCGGCATGACGAGGCCGACCGCGGATGCTGCACCGGTCTTGGTCGGAATCATGTTGTGCGCGGCAGCGCGCGCACGGCGCAAGTCTTCGTGATAGACGTCCGTCAGCACCTGATCGTTCGTGTACGAGTGAATGGTCGTCATCAGCCCGCTGATGAGGCCAATTTTGTCGTGCAGCGGTTTCACCAGCGGCGCAAGACAGTTGGTGGTGCACGACGCATTTGAAATGACTGTGTGCGAGGCCTTCAGCGTCCGATCGTTAACGCCGTACACGATCGTTGCATCGACGTCCTTTCCGCCGGGTGCCGAGATGATGACTTTCTTTGCGCCACCCTTCAGATGCGCCGACGCCTTCTCCTTCGTCGTGAAAAAGCCAGTGCATTCCAGCACAACGTCGACGCCTAATTCGCCCCACGGCAGCTCAGCCGGATTGCGCTGCGCAAGGACGCGAATGCGATCGCCGTTGATGACCATCGAATCGCCATCGGCCACGGCGGTGCCGGGGAACGGGCCGTGTGCGGTGTCGTACTTGGTCAAGTGAACATTGGTTTTTGGATCGCCCAGATCGTTGACCGCAACAATCTGAAGGTCATGCTTCTCATCTGATTCGTAATGGGCGCGCAAAATGTTGCGACCGATGCGGCCATAACCGTTGATAGCAACCTTAACCATCAGTGAGCGCCTTTGTTAATGACTTGCTTGACGGTGGCAACGACGTTGTCCACCGTGAAACCAAAATACTTGAACACATCCTTTTCGGGTGCCGACTCGCCGAAGCGATCCAGTCCGATGACCGCACCGGTCGCGCGCACGTACTTCCACCAGAAGTCGGTCACCCCTGCTTCGATCGCAATGCGCGGCAGTCCCTCAGGCAACACCGCTGACTTGTACTTTCGCTCTTGACGATCGAACACCGAGGTAGAAGGCATCGACACCACGCGCACGCTGGTACCCTGCTGCGCGAGCGCTTTTTGCGCTGCCACTGCAAGGCCGACTTCCGAGCCTGTTGCGATCAACACCGCCCGTGCACGTTTTAGTCCGCCGTCGGCTTCGCTGATCACGTACGCGCCGCTGCGGATGCCTGCGGTGTCGACGTCGCGCGCGATGAACGGGACCGATTGTCTCGAAAACAGCAAGCTGCTCGGACCATCGAGGCGCTCGATAGCGGCTGCCCACGCCACCAGTGATTCAACCGTATCGGCTGGCCGCCAGACGTCCATATTCGGAATCAATCGCAACGTAGCCGCATGCTCGACCGCTTGATGCGTCGGCCCGTCTTCACCAAGGCCGATCGAGTCATGGGTGAAAACGTAGATCACGCGCAGCTTCATCAGCGCGGCCATGCGGAGCGCATTGCGCGCGTAGTCTGAGAATGTCAGGAAGGTGCCGGCGAACGGCAGGTATCCGCCGTGCGCAGCGATGCCGTTCGAGATGGCGCACATACCGAACTCGCGCACACCGTAGTTAATGTGGCGCCCATCGAGGTGATCGGGCCGCAGCGGTCCCGTTTTGCTCCACTTGGTGTAGTTACTGCCGGTCAGATCAGCGGAACCGCCGATGATTTCAGGTAGCGCGGGTGCGATCGCTTCCAACGCAAGCAGCGATGCCTTGCGCGTCGAGACGGCTTCACGTTTTTCAGCGGCGGCTGCGATCGCCTGATCGCGTGCCTCGAAATAGCTTGCCGGCAAGTCGCGCGCATTCCGGCGTTCAAATTCGCCGGCTTCCCTGGGATAGCGCTCGGAGTACGCACGGAAAAGCTGATCCCATTGCGCTTCGCGCTCGGCGCCGACCTTCTTCGCATTCCAGGCGGCGTATGCCTCGTCGGGCATTGAAAACGGCTCGTGCGGCCAGCCCAGCGCAGCACGCGTTGCTTCGACTTCCTTTTCTCCCAACGCTTCGCCGTGTGCCTTCTCGGTGCCCGCGCGGTTCGGCGATCCCTTGCCAATGATCGTCTTTGCAACGATCAGGGTTGGCTTGGTCGTTTGGCTTTTGGCATCACTGATCGCACGGTCGACTGCTTCGACGTCGTGCCCGTCGATCGGGCCAATCACGTGCCACCCGTAGGCATTGAACCGTTGCGCGGTGTTGTCGGTGAACCAGTCTTTGACCTCACCGTCGATCGAGATTCCGTTGTCGTCGTAGACAGTGATCAGCTTGTTCAGCTGCCATGTGCCGGCGAGCGACGCGGCTTCGTGTGAAATCCCTTCCATCATGCAGCCGTCACCTACGAAGACGTAGGTTCGGTGATCGACTATGTCGAACGCGGGACGATTGAACTCCGCGGCAAGTAATTTTTCGGCGAGCGCCATGCCGACAGCATTCGCAAACCCCTGCCCGAGCGGGCCGGTTGTCGTTTCGACGCCGGGCGTCATTCCAAGCTCCGGATGGCCGGGCGTACGACTGTGCAACTGTCGGAAGTTTCGTAGTTCCTCTAAAGGCAGGTCATAGCCGGTCAAGTGGAGCAATGCGTATTGCAGCATCGAGCCATGCCCGTTGGAGAGAACGAACCGGTCACGATTTGCCCAGTGCGGATTGGCTGGATTGTGCGAAAGGTGACGGCCCCAAAGCGCCACGGCGATGTCCGCCATGCCCATTGGCATGCCCGGATGGCCCGAATTGGCGGCCTGTACTGCATCCATCGCCAGCGCGCGAATGGCGTTTGCCATCATCGTCACCGGCATTTCGGCTAAAGCAGAAGGCGCGCCGTCTTTATCCTTTAACCGGTCGTTCATTGGTGCCACGGCTGCAAAGCACGAAATGGTATCAAAGCGACTGAGTTCGCCCGCAGGCGCGTCACTTGCAATGTGACGCTGCAACTCCATTTGAGAGCGCAGCGCTCAGTGAATGCCGGGTGCTGGTTGATAAGTTCGCGGCTAATTTCAGATATGATTCGCCGCTTTTCCAAATTCGATTCGGACCCAAAGGAAGCAACGGGCGCCAGACCTCAGTTACGCAAATAAGCGCAGTTTTTTGCGAACGAGCGAAGGCAACGAGCCGTTAGGCAGCACTCCCGTCATAGCCAGCAGGGCAGCATTGGGGGAAGTTTTCCCTTGTGTTGCATGACTCACACGCCGCGCCACAGCGCGTGAGTCCCGGATCGTGGGGTTGCGACGCAAGTCGCGCTTCAGGTCGATTAGGGCGGACCTGCTGGGGGACGAAGATGAATGGCCTTCACCTGACTGGCGATCTGTTCGACTGCAGCTGTAGCGCAGCGCTTTTAACGGATCTCGAGACACTTTCCACGACTTGCCGCGACGCGACGAACGAGTCGAAGCTGACGATCGTCGATCAGGCATGGCATCGATTTCCGGAATGGAATAGCGAGCCCGGTGGCATTACCGGGACAGTCTTGCTGGCCGAATCGCACTTGGCGATTCACACATGGCCCGAGCGAAGTGGCGTAACCCTCGATGTCTATGTCTGCAACTTCACCGATGACAACACCGGCAAGGCAGAGCAGCTGTTCGAAGCGCTGATGCTCGCTTTCAGGCCGAAGAGCCATGTCGTCAATCGCATTACGCGCGGCGATCTGGCCGCCGGCATGGATGGCCCGTCGGCAAGTGAGCCGGACGCAGCCGTCAAAGGCGAATTGATTTTCGACTGGCTCAATGCGAATTCCGGTTATGGCACAACGTCCACGAAAACCTTGGCGCAGATCCAGTCGCCGTATCAGAAGGTCGAGGTCTTCGACACGCGGCAGTTCGGCAAACTCTTTCGGCTCGACGGACGCATGATGACGTCGGAGGCGGACGAGTTCTTCTATCACGAGTGCATGACGCACCCGGCTGCGCTCTCGCATCCGAATCCGGAGTCGATTTTGGTCATCGGCGGCGGCGACGGGGGATCATCGGAAGAACTACTGAAGCATCCAAGCGTCAAGCGCATCGTGATGGCGGAGCTCGATCCCGTCGTGATTGACGTATCGAAGAAGTGGCTTCGTTCAATCCATAAGGATGTCTTCGACGATCCGCGGCTCGAGGTGTCGATTGGCGACGGGTTCGAGTTCGTTAAGTCAACGACCGAGCGATTCGACTTGATCGTGCTCGACCTGACCGATCCCGATACGCCCGCATTTCACTTGTACTCCGAGCAGTTCTTCAGGATGTGCCAGCGCATTCTGCGGCCAGGTGGCATGTTGACTCTGCATCTTGGTTCGCCGGTTTATCAGGCCGAAACCGTGCGAAAAAATGCAGCCAACTTGCGCAACGTGTTTCGCCACGTCGCGCCGATGTCGCTGTTTGTACCGCTCTACGGTTCTTTATGGTGCCTCGCGGTTGCAAGCGACACGGTCGATCCGCGCGCGACTACTGCGGATGTTGTCGCTCAGCGCATTAACGAGCGGCAAGTAAGCGACTTGCGTTACTACCATCCGGCGCTGCATTCAGCGCTGTTTGCTCTGCCGGTGTTCGTACAGGACTTGGTGCAGCCAAAAGTGGCGGCTCAGGAGCCAGGGCGCGTCGCTCAGCTGCAAGCGGCCTAGCGCTTAGCAAATTTTCCACGCATGAGAGCGGCGCGCTTTTTTGTTGACGAGCCGCTCGAAGTTAATACAAAGGTCGCGCTACCCGAACGGATCGCACATCACGCCGTGCGCGTGCTCCGCCTGCGCGACGCCGATTCGATCGTGCTGTTCAACGGTACCGGTGGTGAGTTCGGGGCGCGGCTCTCCGTAAGCGGATCGCACGCGCACGCGCTCGTCGACACGTTTTCCGCCGTAGAGCGTGAAGCGCCTCTTCGTCTGACGCTGGTTCAGTCATGGGTTGCAGCCGACAAGCTCGATTGGATCATCGAGAAAGCCGTCGAGCTCGGCGTTCATTCGATCTTGCTGGCGCCCGCTCAACGTTCGGTTGTGCGTATCGCCGGCGACCGATTGAACAAGAAGGTCGATCGTCTCCGTGAGTTGATCGTAGCCGCGTGTGCTCAATGCGGACGCAACCGCATTCCAAGTATCGAAGCGGGCCCAACTCTCGCCGCGTCGTTACAGACGGCACTCTCCGGCGACATGCGTGGAATCCTGCTGCACCCCGAGGCTGAATTACCTCTGGTAAGGGCTCCGTTGAGCAATGGCGTTGCAGTAGCAGTCGGGCCCGAAGGTGGCTTCGACGACGAGGAACTGGCGTTGGCGCGCCGGCTTCGCTATGGCGTGTACTGCATTGGACCGCGAGTGCTGCGTACCGAAACCGCAGGGCTCGCTGCGCTAGCGGCGCTGCAGGCGATTGCCGGCGATTTCTGCTAAAGCAGCTCGGCCTGCCTAACCGAGTTAGCTTCGAGCACCGTCACAGCCGTCATGTTGACGATGCGACGTACTGTTGCCGCAGGCGTCAGGATGTTCGCCGGTTTGGCGACACCGAGCAGCATGGGGCCGATCGCGATGTTGTTGCCGGCTGTTGCCTTCAGCAGGTTGTACGAAATGTTTGCGGCATCGAGCGTCGGGCACACCAGCAAATTGGCGTCGCCGGTCACTGTCGAAAACGGCATGATCGATTTGCGAATCGCGTCATCGACCGCGCAGTCGGCGTGCATTTCGCCGTCGACTTCGAGGTCCGGTGCGAGCTGACGAATCAGCGCCAACGCTTCGCGCATCTTCACTGCCGACGGCGCGTCGCTCGAGCCAAAGTTGGAATGCGAAACTAGCGCTGCACGCGGCGCGATTCCCATGCGCCTCAGCTGTTCTGCAGCGAGGACTGTGATTTCCGCCACCTGCTCCGCTGTCGGATCGAGGTTGACCGCCGTATCGACCAGCGCTAATTGCCGTCCCGGCACCATCAGAATATTCATTGCCGCGTAAACGTTCGCACCCGGGCTGTGTCCAATGACCTGATCGATGTACGTCAGATGCGGCCCGTGCGTGCCGAACGTGCCACAGAGCATGCCGTCGGCATCGCCCTTGTACATCATCATCGCGCCGATCAACGTCAGTCGCCGGCGCATTTCGATTTTTGCGTACTGTTGCGTCACGCCCTTGCGTGCAGCAAGGCGATGATAGGTTTCCCAGTAGTCGCGATAGCGGTTGTCGAACTCCGGATTGATCAGTTCGAAATCGACGTCCGGCCGCATACGAAGTCCGAAGCGCTCCAGACGCTTGGTGATAACCGCTGGCCGCCCGATCAGAATTGGCTTGGCCAACTGCTCGTCGATCACGACCTGCACTGCGCGCAGCACTCTTTCTTCTTCGCCTTCGGCAAACACGATGCGCGACTTGCCGCCACCGGCATGCGCATTCTTCGCGATCGCAAAGATCGGCTTCATGAACGTGCCGGAGTGATAGACGAACTGTTGCAGCTGATCGCGATACGCCTGAATGTCGTCGATCGGCCGCGTGGCAACACCGCTCGCCATCGCGGCCTGAGCGACGGCAGGTGCGATGCGCGTAATCAGCCGCGGATCGAACGGCTTGGGAATCAGATACTCGGGGCCGAAGCTGACATCGGCGACGCCATACGCGGACGCGACGATGTCGCTTTGCTCTTCACGAGCCAGGCCGGCAAGCGCTCGCACGGCCGCGGTCTCCATGGCAGTCGTGATCGTCGTCGCGCCGACGTCAAGTGCTCCGCGAAAAATGAACGGAAAGCACAACACGTTATTCACCTGATTGACGTAATCAGAGCGTCCCGTTGCAATGATGGCGTCGTCGCGTACCGCCTTCACCTGTTCCGGCATGATTTCCGGCGTCGGATTTGCGAGCGCAAGAATCAACGGACGCTTCGCCATTTTCTTCACCATCTCCGGCTTCAGCACTCCTGCCGCCGATAGGCCCAGAAAAATGTCCGCCCCTTCTATTACATCGCCTAGCTTGCGAAGCGACGTCGCTTGCGCGAAGCGCGCCTTGTCGTCGTCCATCAACGCCTTGCGGCCCTGATAGACGACGCCTTCGATATCGGTAACCCAGATGTTTTCGCGCGGCAACCCCAGCTCGACCAGCAACTGCAGACACGCAAGAGCTGCGGCGCCGGCGCCACTGGTCACGAGCTTGACCTTCTTGATGTCCTTGCCGACGACACTCAGACCATTTAATACGGCGGCTCCGACAATGATTGCAGTGCCATGCTGATCGTCATGAAACACCGGAATCTTCATCCGGTCGCGCAACGTGCGCTCGATGTAGAAACATTCGGGCGCCTTGATATCCTCCAGATTGATGCCCCCGAACGTCGGTTCGAGTGCGGCAATAATTTCTATCAGCTTGTCGGGATCGAGCTCGTTGACCTCGATGTCGAACACGTCGATGCCGGCGAACTTTTTGAACAACACCGCCTTGCCTTCCATCACGGGCTTCGCAGCTAACGGCCCTATCGCACCGAGGCCCAGTACTGCCGTGCCATTGGTGACGACTCCCACCAGATTGGCACGCGCGGTGTAGCGCGACGCCGTCGCAGGATCGGATCGGATGGCCTCACAGGCCGCCGCCACGCCCGGCGAGTACGCCAGCGCGAGATCGCGCTGGTTCACCAACTGTTTGGTGGGTGTGACGGAGATTTTTCCCGGCTGCGGCTTCTCGTGATATTCGAGAGCGGCGCGCTTCAGATCAGCTTGATCTTCGGTCGACATGGCGGAAGAGCGTGGGCACCCCGGAAACGAAGCCGCGATTATCCTCGCGCACGCCTCCGGTGCCCGCTACGCGCTCACCGATGAAGCGCAAAATAATTAAACGGAGTGTTCGGGCACTGCGGGGAAAAGCTGCGCTTCGCCGCTGGATGGACCAGTCGGTGTAGCTTCCGGGGACTCGAGAGGCGTACTAATCGCGGCGTTGACTGGCAGCGTCGCAGGTTTCTCCGCGGCCGGCGCAGGTACGGCCGCAGCGCGAACCGCAGCGGCCAGAGCCGCGTCAACTTTCCCTGTCGCCGCCATCTGCAGCCGAGCGCGCTCGCCCAATACACGGGCGCCATAGCCTCCGTCGTCGTCCATGTTGCCGGCGCCTACGTACAACTGCAAACCGCGCTCGACCGATCCGCCGCGCGAAATCAGCTCATGCAATATCGAAGCGCCCACTTTCATATTAGCTACCGGGTCGAGTGCCGCGATTTCCCCCCCATGCGGCTCAAAGCGCCGGGCGTGAACGCGTGTCATCACCTGCATCAGGCCCTGGGCTCCCATTGCGCTTTCGGCGAACGGGTTGAGACTCGACTCAATTGCCACGACAGACAGAATCAACAGGGGATCGAGGTTTTTTTCACGGCCTAATTGAAACGCTGTCGACACCAGCATTCGCACGGCCCCGTCGGCCACCCGATAGCGGCGGGCGAGATATTGCGCCACCCTCTTCTGCTGCGCATCTTCGGCGGTACGTCCGCGCTCATCCCGCGCGTCGGTACTGCTGCCGGTTGCGACGACTTCGGCCGGAGTCGAATCGGTGGTTGACAGGCGCGATTCGAGCATCGAGCGGGCCTCCTCGCTGCTGAGCAGTATGCCCGCAGCCAGTAGCGCGGCAGTGCCGACCACCATCACCAGCAGGCGGGTCGTTGAGAGGGCGCCATGCGCGATATCGATCACAAACGTGATCGACGCGGCGAGAGCCGGCCCGATAAACGCAACGTTTCGCAGCGCATAATTCGAAGTGTTAGCCAAGTCGTGTCTCCTTCTGCCCCAGCGCCCCCAATTTGTCCTGGAGGTCGATCTACAGATTCGAACTTTGACCGGATCGTTTGCCGTCCCGGCCACTTAACTCCTCACGAGCTTCCGGCTCGCCGAGGTTTGTCTTGCAGCGGCGGCCGCCATCCAAGAGCAACGTCGAGAAAGAGCAACGTCGGGGCCCGCGCCGGCCAAACGCTTATCTTTCCGCCGCAGCGCGAATGTTGCAACGCACGCGCTACGAGCTACGGCTAAACGGCTGGTCGAATTCTAGGTGCCAATAGGGCTTGGTCAAGCAAGCATTCCTTCTAAATAAAGTTGAACTTTGATCGGACGCCGACATACGGAGGGAACCCGGCAGATGAATCTGAAAAAGATGATCAAAATCAGATGCATGCGCGGGTATTCGTGCACCAGAGTGGATACTTACTCCTGGTTCTTCCGTTCGTCGTTTGTGTGCCCGGGCGCCGTATGAAATATGCCGACTTGCGCGACTTTGTGGCACAGCTGGAAGCAGTCGGCGAGCTGAAGCGCATTTCTTGCGAGATTTCACCCCGCCTGGAGATGACCGAGATCTGTGAGCGGACGCTGCGCGCAGGTGGCCCGGCGTTGTTATTTGAACGTCCGACCGGGGCGCAGATGCCGGTGCTCGGCAATCTGTTCGGTACACCGCAGCGGGTCGCATTGGCGATGGGAGCGAAAAATGTCGCGGCGCTACGCGACGTCGGCGAACTATTGGCAGCGCTAAAGGAACCCGAGCCACCGAGCGGATTCCGTGACGCTATTAGTAAGGTGGCGACGCTAAAAAGCGCGCTGTGGGATATGGCGCCGCGTGAAGTCCGAAACGCTCCCTGCCAAGCCGTTGTCTGGGAAGGAAGCGACGTTGATCTTGCCCGGCTTCCGGTTCAGCTTTGCTGGCCCGGGGATGCATCGCCGCTGATTACCTGGGGTTTGGTAGTGACCCGTGGCGTACATAAAAGACGCCAAAATCTGGGTATCTACCGGCAACAGGTCCTAACTTTCAATAAAGTCATCATGCGGTGGTTGCCGCATCGAGGCGGTGCACTGGATTTCCGAGACCATGCGTTGGCGTATCCGGGTAAGCCGTTCCCAATCGCGGTCGCGCTCGGCGCCGACCCCGCCACGACTTTGGGCGCCGTGACTCCGGTGCCGGACAGCCTGTCGGAATACCAGTTCGCTGGGCTATTGCGCGGGGCCAAAACACAGATCACTAAGTGCATCGGCAGCGAGCTGCAAGTTCCAGCAACTTCCGAGATCGTGCTCGAAGGCTCTATACAGCCAGACAGCAGTAATGCGACCGGATATGAGATGGCGCTTGAGGGCCCGTTCGGAGACCACACTGGCTATTACAACGAGCGTGAATGGTTTCCGGTGCTGACGATCGATCGCATCACGATGCGCCACGACCCCATTTATCACTCCACCTATACCGGAAAGCCGCCCGATGAGCCGTCGGTCCTGGGCGTCGCGCTGAATGAAGTATTCGTTCCGCTGCTCCGTCGCACCTTCCCCGAGATAACCGATTTCTATTTACCTGCGGAAGGGTGCAGCTACCGAATGGCGGTCGTGTCTATTCGGAAGCAATACGCCGGCCACGCGAAGCGCGTGATGTTCGGTGTGTGGAGTTTTTTGCGCCAGTTCATGTACACCAAGTTCATCGTCGTGACCGACGACGACATCAACGTGCGTGACTGGAAGGAGGTGATCTGGGCAATTACGACGCGCGTCGACCCGGTGCGCGACACGCTCTTGATCGACAACACTCCGATCGATTATCTTGATTTCGCTTCACCTGTGGCTGGGCTCGGCGGCAAGATGGGTATCGACGCTACCAACAAGTGGTCGGGGGAAACTCAGCGCGAGTGGGGCAGACCTATCGTGATGGACCCTGCCGTCAAGGCGAGGGTCGACGCGATCTGGGACCAACTGGGAATATAAGGATGGAACGCAAACCGATTCGCCGCGGCGGCATCAAGTCTGCCGGTTACGACCGCAACAATCGCATCCTCGAGATCGAATTCGACAACGGCTCGATCATTCAGCACACCGCCGTCGGCGAGGAGATAGCGCGGAGGTTTATTGCAAGCTCGTCACCGGCGAGCGTCTACAAAGATACGATCCAGGAAGAGTTCACCGTAAAGCGCATCAAGTGAGGCCTAAAGGAAGAACAATGTCGCGAGACCGAGAAAAATGAACACACCCATGCTGTCGGTTGTGAACGTCAACAACACCGACGAACCCAGCGCGGGATCACGACCTGCGCGTTCGAGTACAAGCGGGACAAAAGTTCCGACCAGCGCAGCGATCAGCATGTTCAACGTCATCGCCAGCAGCAGCGTCAGCCCGATCAGCCAGCCACGTGGACTGTCCAGATAGATCCACCACGCGACGAGACCGGCAATGCTGCCCCAGACGAGCCCGTTCAACCCCGCAATGACGAGTTCCTTCGCTATCAGCCGCCTCGCATTGCCACCCGTCACCTGGCCGAGCGCGAGCGATCGGATCATTAGCGTCATCGTTTGATTGCCGGAATTGCCGGCAATTCCCATCACGATGGTCATCAGTGTCGCGAGTGCCACGACTCTTTCGATCGTTGTCTCAAACGCACCGATCACACGCGAAGCGAAAAACGCTGTGCCTAGATTCACCGCGAGCCATAGCCAGCGGTTGCGAGCCGAATTCCACACCGATGCAAATAGATCTTCGTCCTCGCGCAATCCGGCCTGCGCGAGCGCTGCGTCCTCACCCTCCTCTCGGATCACGTCAACGACTTCGTCGATCGTCAACCGTCCCACCAGACGCCCGGCCTCATCGACGACCGGTGCCGAAACGAGGTCATAACGTTCAAAAGCCTGTGCGGCTTCACTTGTCTCATCCAGAGGCGAAAGCGTCATCAGGTCGGTGTTCATGACGTCCGCCACTTGAAGCTCGGGCTCGTTCAACAGTAGGCGCTCGAGCGGAAGCCCACCCTTGAGCACGTCATGCCGATCGACGACGAACACTTGATCCGTATGGTTCGGAAGCGCATCAAAGCGGCGGAGATAGCGCAATACGACTTCGAGCGTGACGTCTTCGCGAATCGAAATCATCTCGAAATCCATCAGCGCACCAACCGAATCGTGCGGATAAGACATCGACGCTCGTAATTGAGCGCGCTCCTCCGCAGTCAATCCTTGCTGAACTTCGTCAACGACATCTGCCGGCAGATCGTCAGCAATCGACGCAATCTCATCCGTCTCGAGGCTCTCGACCGCATCGACCAGCTCTTCGCGGTCCATTGATGCGATCAAGGTTTCGCGTACCGCGTCGCTGACCTCGATCAGGATTTCGCCGTCGCGATCGGCCTTGACGCCGTCCCAGACGGTCAGCCGGTCTTGCAACGGCAGCGCTTCGAGGATGTACGCGATGTCGGCCGGATGCAGGCGATCGAGAATTGCCTTCAGCTCGGTCAGATGCTGCCGGTGCACCAGCTGCTCGACGAGCGCTTTCTTTTCTTCGCCGGGGGTCTGCTCTCGCTGCACGAGCGCTTCAACGCGGCGCTGCTTTTCCAGCAGCTGTTCAACGCGCGCGAGCGCACGCTGCGCCGCCTCTGGATCGTGCGCCTGAGCAGCATCACGCTGTTCGCGTTCGAGTTCTTGTTCGTTCATTTGAATCGGGCGTGCGCCTCCTTCCGCGGCGCACGGATTGTAGGCGGCAACTCAGGCTGTCACGGCACCGAGGCGTCGGGCATGAAGCGCTGAATGGCGGCCGTTCTCCGATCGAGATACGGGCCCGAGCGAATACGCCCATAGCGCTTTGGGTTCGGCAGATATGCGGCCAGTCTCGCCGACTGTTCGGCATTCAATTGCGACGCACTGACGCTGAAGTACTGTCGAGCGGCGGCTTCTGCGCCAAAGACTCCGTCACCCCACTCGACCACGTTCAGATACACCTCCAGAATCCTCCGCTTGTCCCACAGCGCCTCGATCATGTACGTGATCACGAGCTCCTGCGCTTTTCGCAAATAACTTCGCTCGGACGATAAAAAAAGATTTTTAGCCAGCTGCTGCGTGATCGTTGAACCGCCACGCGCGGCTTTGCCCTTGCGAACGTTTTCCTTGTACGCCTTCTCGATTGCCTGCCAGTCAACACCCTCGTGCTCGGTAAAGTTGGCGTCCTCCGATGCGATGACTGCGCGCTTCAGGTGATTTGAGATTCGCGGGTACTCGATCCAGCGATGCTTCAGCTCGGCGTTTGGTTTTTTCTCACGCAGCGCCGTGAGCTCGCGGCTCATGAACGAAGTTTCGCCCGGATCGTTCCACTTCCACCACGCAACCCAGCCGAAGTACCACAATTGGATCGAAAGCAAGACAATCAGCGCGAGCAGCAATCCTCGCAGCAGCCAGCGCAACATGAATCAGTACGCCGCCGGTCGCTGGGCGCCCGCTCCCCGCGGGGGCACGCGAGGAGCTTGGGGCGGCCCGGCGCTCATCGCGAAGCGCATTGCTATCTTGCGACGACGTACTCGGCCGATTGAAGCTTCAGCAGCTCTCGGAGTTCGCGGTACACGGCGCCGGTGTCGGGACGCACACCACGCCATAGCAGGAACGATTCGGCAGCCTGTTCGATCAGCATACCGAGGCCGTCGACGACTTGTTTCGCGCCGCCTAATTGCGCCAGTTGCATGAACGGCGTCGGGTCTGCCGCGTACGCCAGATCGTAGGCAAGCGCGCAGTCGTTGAACGTGTCCGGATCGATCGCCGGTGCCTCATGGTTAAGGCTGGTCGTCGTTCCATTGATGATCAGATCGAAATGCTCGGCGGGAATTTCATCGAAGTGAATCGCCTCAACGCCAAATTCTTCGGCCAGCTCTTCCGCGCGCTTGTGCGATCGATTGGCAACGGCCAGCCAACGCGGACTCTCATCCAGCATCGAACCGAGCAACCCTCGAACGGCGCCACCTGAACCCAGGACCAGCACCGAACAGTCCGAAAACGAAAACTTCAGGCGTTCGCGCAGGTCGCGTACGAAACCGATGCCGTCGGTGTTGTCGCCGACGATTGTGTCGCCGTCAAACTTCAGCGTGTTCACAGCGCCGGCGACGCGCGCCCTTGGCATCAGATCATCTGCCAGCTTCGCCGCATCGATCTTGAACGGCAGCGTGACGTTCAGTCCGCCGTAACCAGCTTCGCGCAGCGCCAGCGCCTTGTCTTCGAAGCCGTCGAGCGGCGCTTCGATGCGCTCGTACGTAAGGTGTTGCTTCTGCTGCTCGGCAAACCGCTGATGGATCTCGGGTGACCGGCTATGCGCGATCGGGTTACCGACAACTCCGTACTTGTCGACGGCGGTCATTTTGTCGATTTAGGGCTTTGCGCTGCGGGTGGCCAGCTGATCGTTGGTGAATATCCACGTACGTGTGATTTCTAGGATATCCGTGTCGCGCGCAATCTCCGGTGGAAAAGGTGGGTAGGGACCAGCCATTTGCACGATTCTGCGCGCAGCGCGGTCAAGTATCTGCGAGCCCGATGATTGATCGATCATCGCATCAGCGACCGACCCGTCCTTGCGAATCGCCACTGTCATGCGCAGTGCGCCGTAGAAACGACCGCGCGCATCATTCGGATAGTTATCGTTGCCGATTCTCTCAACTCGTGCTCGCCAGTCCTCGACATAGCGGGCAAACCGGTACTCCGAGGCACTCGGCATAAAGTGGTGCTTGCGCGGTCGCTTCTGATAATCCGAGATCTGCTTGGCTATCTCAGCCTGAGCGCGCGCCAGCTGCTCGTTTGCCTCATCATCCGTGCTGCCGTTTTGGGGCTGTTGGGCGGACGTTTCATTCAGCGGTGCCGGTCGCAGCTGCAACGACTCGCGCAGCGTCGCCAGCAACTTCTTTTGCTCTTCCTCCAACTGCTGCACGTTCTTGCGGGCCGATTCAAGCGAATCGCCATCGCGCATCTCGAAACTGTTCGGTAACGGCGACGTGCGGCGGCCCGCGTCATTCGTGCCGCCGCCGTCGAGATTATTTTGCGCGAGTGCTTCCACGGTGCCTGGTGCGGTGTTGCTCTTTGCATTGACCAGGATGATCTCGACCGGTGGGTCGGTCGAGCGAACGCGAAAGAGCTCAGGATCGACAAAGCGAACTGCCAGCGCCGTGATGTGCAGGCCTATGGATACGGTCATTGCCGTCACCAGAACTTTGTCGGCGAGGAACGCGCGTAATCCGTAGGCCGGCGCAGCCAGGCTGAGTTCAGCTACGTTCATTGATCCGCGGCGTCATTATCGTGTTCGAGTCCTGCATTGGGTCGATCGATTGTAGCCAGCACGATCAACCTGGCAGGTGACAAGATCGCGCTAGTCTTGCCGCCGCATGGTGTCGCATTGCCTCGCTGCGCGAAGCGTTAAGTTGCCGTGGAAGTCCCGTCGGGGGAATCGATTGTCGCTTCGCTGACCGCTTCGGCCGCCTCTGCACTTTGCTCGACCGCAGACAAGGGCGACAGATCCAGACTCTCGTCGGCAATCTCCTCGTCTTCTGCTTCAATGATGGTTTGCGCTGCCAGCACTCGATGCATGCGCGCTTCCAGCGTCAGGTCGACGTGGTCGGTGGAGACGATGTCCAACTCAACTTTCTGTCCACGGGGCAGCTCCGGAAGTCCGGGAAGTCGGGTCACGAAAGGCACGCCGTCCAGGCGTAGCACATCGCTCTTCAACACGGTGGCACCGATTCGCGTCAGCTTTTCCTGTTCGAGCCAGCGCAGGGACCAATAGCGCTCCAGCTTTTGTTGAAACTCGGCATACGCTGAGTAAGCGGACTCGAAGCCCGAGACGACGCCGAACAGCTCGGCGTCGTTGGACGCATACGGCGGCGCCTGCTGGCGGACACACGCCAGAAGCTGACGCTGATTAACCAGATCGACGTAACGGCGCAGCGGCGATGTGCACCAAGCGTAGTGCTCGACACCAATCCCCTCGTGCGGCGCGGGCACAGTTCCCATCTTTACGCGGCCGAGCGCTTGCGAGCGATAAATACCGGCGGTGCGACGCTCCGCAAGCCATCCACCCCACGTGCTATTAGCGAAAATCATCAGCTCCGCGACGATCGAATCGAGCGGCGCTCCCCGCCGGCGCTGCCGAACGCTCACTGTCGCCTGATCGTCGATGCCTTCAAGCTCGAACGAGTACTCGACCCTGCCGACCGGCTCGGGCCGCCCGCGCACTTGCTCGCGCTGCGCTAAAAGCCTGCGCGCCAAATGCCACAGCGTGCTCAACTCCATTGCGTGCGGCGAGTCGAAGCGGCCATCGACGATTGTTGCTTCGGTGACGATCGCATCGAGGCGGTCGTGCCGCAGATTGGCCTCGATGCGTAGCCGCTCCAAACGGGTTTCGGTCGATAACACTTCGAATGTTTGCGCATCGACGTCTGCGTATAGCGATAGCACCGGTACGTCCCGGCCTTCGTTCAGAGAGAGCGCGTCAATCCAGTTGTCTGGCAGCATCGTGTACTTGAGGCCGGGCGCGTACACGGTCGACATTCGCGCACGCGCGACGGTGTCGATCGAATGCCCGCGCGGCAACACGGCAGCGGGGGCCGCGATATGAATGCCAATGCGTGTTGTGTCACCGAGCGCCTGCACCGAAAATGCGTCGTCGATCTCGGTTGTCGCACTGTCGTCGATTGAAAACGCGCGGACAGAGGCCAAGGGCAAGTCGCCGACGGTGTCCGGGGCAGTCACGTCGGTCGCGAATGCGATGCCGCGCGGAAAGTGCTGCGCCAGAAAACTGTCGACGTGCCAGCGGTAAGGCGATGAGATCGCACCGCGTGCCAGCAGTAACCGCAACGGTGTCATATGCGACTCGTTCGCCGCCTGCTCGAGCGCCTTGAACTCGATCGAATTGCGGTCGGGCTTCGTAAGAAGCGCAATCGCCTGGTCGGCAATCGCATGCGGTGCGCGACCCAACTTCAGTTCGTCGACGTACACCTGCCGTAACTCGTCCTGCTTTCGCTTACGCTCAACCGCGGCGAGCGCCGCCTGAAGCGTTTCGGCCGGCGCAGGCCGATACCGGCCACGGCCCTTTCGATAAAAATAAATTGGCGCACTGTGCAAGCGAAATAGCAACGCCGCTGCCTGCTCGGCGCTCGGCTCCGCGCCAAAATATTCGCGCGCAAGCTCGACGAATCCAAACTCATCCTGCGGCGCGACCTCCCATAAGAAATCCAGATCGATCAGCTGCGCTTGCGTTTGAGCGCGCTCGATCAACTGCGTTGGCGTCGGTTCGGCAAAGCGAAGCAGCACATGCGAAGCCTTAACCTTGGCGCGCTTCCCGCTTGGCAGCTCGACCTGATGCGAGCTTCCAGCGTTCGCCATTTCGGTGCCTGCCTTGAACGCACCATCATCGTCAAACAGCAGATGCGTGCTCACACCGAGCCCGTCAGGATTTCGTCGTTACGCGTCAAACCGTCAACCCGCCAGAGACTTCGATCACGGCGCCGTTAATGTATGACGCGTCCTCGGAAGCGAGGAATGCGTACACGTTTGCTACGTCCTCCGGCGTTCCGAGGCGGCGCAACGGTACGCGTTCGGTCAGTTGCTCAAGGACCTTCTCCGGAATCGTGTCCAGAATGTGGGTCGCGATAAAGCCAGGAGCTACCGCGTTGCATCGAATTCCTTTTGGGCCCAACTCGCGCGCCCAGGTCTTGACGAAACCAATGACGCCGAACTTACTGGCCGCATAGTTGGTTTGCCCGAAGTTGCCATAGATGCCGACGACGCTCGAGGCGTTCAATATCACGCCGCTGCCCTGCTTCAACATCGTCTCGAGCACCGCCTTAGCGCAGTTAAATGTTCCCTTCAGATTCACGTCGATCACGCGATCGAACTGCTCGTCCGACATTTTTTGCAGGCGCGCATCGATGGTGATGCCCGCATTGTTGACCAGGACGTCGATGCGGCCGTGGCGCTCCACCGCCGCGGCGGCCATCGCGTCAATCTGATCGCGCCTCGTCACATCGACCACGACAGCCTGAATCTCGCCGACGGGTGCCAACTCTGCGGCGGCTGCCTCGATCGAGGATCTATCGATGTCGCAAGCGACCACACGGGCTCCTTCCTTCAGGTACTTGCGTGCGGTGGCGTAGCCGATACCATGTGCTGCACCGGTGATGATCGCTACCTTGTCTCGCAGCCGCTGGTTCACTCAAACTCCTCACTCGATTCCACAGAAAGAAAGAACTTCGTCGACATACTGCGCAAAGTCCGATATCTCGTGATCACTGCCTTCGATCACCAGTTGGCGCGCGCCGTAATATTTGGCGACCATCATTCGGTAATTGATCACCGTATCGCCGGTGGCGGCGACCAAAAAGTAACGCTTCGGATCCCTAACCGGCGCGTCGAGCTCGCGCAATTCGCCGATGTACTCGGGCCGGAAATCAATCTCCTCGTCGCTGAAAAAAACCGGCTGCCGTCCAATGTGCGCCTGCAGATCGCGCGCGGGATCAACCGCCGGATTCAGCAGCACTGCGCGACATCCGAGCCTTTCGGCGACCCAGGTCGCGTAGTACCCACCCAACGACGATCCGATCAGCGTTAGGTCTTCAACAGGCGACGATCGTGCTGCGTAAAGTGCGAGCTGCGACGCCATGCGCGGCGAGGCAGGCAAGGCCGGACATACGAATTGGTCCGCTAACCCCCGTCGGTGCATATGCTCGCGCAGCAGCTGCGCCTTGCGGGATTGCGGTGACGACCGAAACCCGTGTAGGTAAACGATCACGCAGCGCTTCTCGTGGAATGAGCACGTCCTGCAGAAGCGCCGGGTCTTTGAACCAGCGGCCGGATCAGCCAGCTTCTCAAGCAGAGTTGCGTGAATACCACCGAAGCCGCCGTTGCTCATCACCACGATTTGATCCCCCGCTCGAGCGTACGTGACTATCGCCTCGACCAACGCATCGAAGTCGTCGTGCACGGTCGCTCTCGCACCCAGCGAAGCAAGTGCCTTCCCGGCATTCCAGTTGAGTCCCGCCGAAAAGCAGAAGACGCGATCGGCACCCGACAAGCTATCGGCCAACCGCGCATTCATCGCTCCACGCTTCATCGTGTTCGAACGCGGCTCGAACACTGCGACAATTCGGCTTTGCGGATGCGAGGCGCGCACCGCCGAGATCGTCATCTCAAACGCCGTCGGATGATGTGCGAAGTCGTCAATTACCGTCACGCCACCTGACGTGCCGCGCACCTCGAGGCGGCGCTTGACACCACGAAATTCGGCTAGCGCGTCGAGAGCATTCGTGCCCGGCACGCCTACGTGATCCGCGGCGGCAATTGCAGCGAGAGCGTTCATGCGATTGTGGTGTCCTGCCAATGCCAGGTGAAGCGTCCCGAAGCGCTCTTCACCGCGAGATACATCAAATGTTTCATGCCCAATTCGCCAGTCACCTATTTCGCCAAATGTCTCTACCTCCGACCAGCAGCCCCGCTGCAAGACACGCCCGATCGCCTCGTCGCCGGCGTTCGCAACGATGCGCGCGCTTGCCGGCAGCGTGCGGATCAGATGATGAAATTGCGCTTCGATTGCGGCGAGATCGGCAAAGATATCGGCGTGATCGAATTCCAGATTATTCAGAATCAGTGTTCGCGCGCGATAGTGCAGAAACTTTGACCGCTTATCGAAGAATGCGGTGTCGTATTCGTCGGCCTCTATGACGAAATGACGACCAGCGCCGAGTCGAGCAGAGCGTCCGAAGTCGTCGGGGACACCGCCGATCAGAAAGCCCGGATCCAGTCCCGCGTGTTGCAGAATCTTCGCGAGCATCGCGCTCGTCGTTGTCTTGCCGTGCGTGCCGGCGACCGCCAGCACATGTCGGCCGTGAAGGATGTTGTCGGCGAGCCACTGAGGTCCGGATACATAGGCGTCGCCTCGATCCAGGATCGCCTCTATCAGGGTGTTTCCGCGTGTGACCACGTTGCCAATTACCCACACGTCAGGCGCTATCGAAAGCTGGTCAGCGTCGTAACCCTCGATCACGCGTACGTTCGCCGCGGCGAGCTGGTCGCTCATCGGCGGGTATACATTTACGTCGCAACCGCTCACGACGTGACCGGCGGCCTGCGCAAGCTGCGCGAGACCGCCCATAAAGGTTCCGGCAACGCCGAGAATGTGAAGGTGCAAAGGAGCGGCTGTTAGCGCTAACGAAGCGAAGGGCGCGGATTGTAATCGTCGTTCGCAGAGACATCCTGGCGATAAACTTGCGCGATGCCTCTCAATCACCTTAGAGCCGAGCTCGCAGCCACCGCTGCGAGACTGATCGCCGAAGAAGGCTGCGAGTACTCGCAGGCCAAGCGGCGCGCCGCACAGGAAATCCTCGGCGATGACGCGCGCCGCTCAACGATGCCAGACAACCAGGAAGTCGAGCATGAGCTGCGCCGCTATTTGAAGCTCTTTGGCGGCGCGGCGCACCGCGCCCTGCTCGCGGCGATTCGCGGCGTCGCTGCAGAAACGATGCGGACACTGCAAGAGTTTGATCCCCATCTGATCGGTGCGGTCTTGAATGGCACCGCGACCGAACACTCGGATATCCATTTGCAGTTGTTCGTCGACAGTGCGAAAGACGTCGAGCTCCGCCTGATGAATCTCGGTATCGATTTCGATGTCGATGATGGAGACGACGGTGACGATCGTCCAGCTGTGCTCGAGCGCTTAAGTTTCGTCTTGCCCGCCGAATTAGCTCCGGGAACACGACAGCAGATGATCGGCGTGCGGTTGCATATCTATCAACGTGATGCGATCAGAGTTGCGCCTCGGCATCGACGCGACGCCGCCGGTGAGGACGATATGCATCCAATCGAGGCTGCGGGGCGTGCCAACCTCAACTTGGTCCGTCGGCTGATCGAGGAATTGAGCTGATAGCGGGTTCAGCTTGCCGGGCGCACGGAAAACGTTCACGGTGGCTGGACAGCCATCGGTAAAAAGCGGACACTTCGCCGCTTCTTTCGCCTTTTCACCCTAACTGCACCGATTTTCTCGCATGTCCGCACTTCATACAGCGTCCGAGCACGTACGTGGCTGAGCGCATCCCCGTACTGAACGGGCCGAATCTCAATCTATTGGGAACGCGCGAGCCCGCAGTGTATGGCAGCGAGACACTGGCGGAAATCGAGCGCGAACTTGTCACCGCCGCCGAGAAGAAAAATGCACAAGTCCAGTTTTTCCAGAGCAATCATGAAGGCGCGATGATCGATCGGATTCACTTGGCGCGCACCGACCGCACCGACTTCATCATCGTCAATGCCGGCGCACTCACGCATACCAGCGTCGGGCTGCGCGACGCGCTCGCGGCCGTTTCGTTGCGTTTCATCGAAGTTCATTTGTCGAACGTGCATCGGCGCGAAGATTTTCGTCACAAGTCCTACCTCGCCGACCTTGCGGTTGGCACCATCACCGGCCTGGGTGCTTCGGGGTACCGATACGCTTTGGATTTTGCGCTGAACGCTGGGCCACCTTCGTGAATCACCGATCCCCATGGATCTACGAAAACTAAAAACCTTGATTGACCTGGTCGCCGACTCCGGCATCGCCGAACTTGAGGTGACGGAGGGCGAAGATCGCGTCCGAATCGCGAAGTTCAGTCCGGCGCCGGCGGCAGCTGCGGTAACCGTGGCAGCGGCTACCAGCCCTACGGCGGTCGCTATCCCCGCGAACGGAACAAACGGGCAGCCGGTGACGGAGCCCGAAGGCCACGTAGTGAAGTCTCCAATGGTCGGGACGTTTTATCGTTCTCCGAGCCCCGGAGCCGCCTCTTTCATAGAGCTTGGCCAGGCAGTCAAACCAGGTGACACGCTGTGCATTATTGAAGCGATGAAACTGCTGAATGAGATCGAAGCTGAGGTCGGTGGCATCGTCAAGCAAATCCTGGTCGAAAATGGCCAACCCGTTGAGTATGGTCAACCGCTGTTCATCATCGAATGAGTTGCCGTTCGGTGAAGGCTAACGTGAACGCAGTCAACGTTAAGCTCGTAAAGCCGAGCGGCCATAGTCAAAGCGGTCAACCAACGCAATGCGGCCAGCCGCTGTTCAGCATTGAATAAGAACGATCGACAAACACGTTCCGTGGCGTTCCCTGCGCGGACTTCATTGCGGCTATGTTCAAAAAGATTCTGATCGCTAATCGCGGTGAGATTGCTCTGCGCGTGCAACGGGCGTGTCGCGAGATGGGAATCAGCACGGTCGTAGTGCACTCGGAGGCCGACACCGATGCGAAATACGTCAAGCTCGCGGACGAGTCGGTTTGTATCGGGCCGGCGGCGTCCAAAGACAGCTACCTGAACATTCCGGCAATCATCAGCGCCGCAGAAGTAACCGACGCGGAAGCGATTCACCCTGGCTATGGCTTCCTGTCGGAAAACGCCGATTTTGCAGAGCGCGTCGAAAAGAGTGGCTTTTCGTTCATCGGCCCGCGACCCGAGTCGATTCGTGCGATGGGCGATAAAGTGTCGGCGAAACAGGCGATGGTGGCGGCGGGAGTGCCGACGGTTCCCGGATCAAACGGCGCGCTGCCGGACGATCCGCGCGAGATCGTCAAGGTAGCTCGCGCGGTGGGCTACCCGGTCATCATCAAAGCGTCCGGCGGCGGCGGCGGAAGGGGCATGCGTGTTGTGCACACCGAAGCTGCACTCATTAACGCCGTCAGCATGACGCGGCAGGAAGCCAACGCGGCCTTCGGCAACCCTGCTGTTTACATGGAAAAGTTCCTCGAAGATCCCCGGCACATCGAGTTCCAGGTGATGGCCGATCAGCATAGAAACGCCGTCTGGCTTGGGGAGCGCGATTGTTCGATGCAGCGGCGCCACCAGAAAGTGATCGAGGAAGCCCCAGCTCCGGGCATCAATCGTCGGATGATCGACAAAATGGGCGATAAGGTCGTCGAAGCATGCAAGAAACTCAACTACCGCGGGGCTGGCACGTTTGAGTTTCTGTTCGAGGGAGGGGAGTTTTACTTCATCGAAATGAATACGCGCGTTCAGGTCGAGCACCCGGTAACCGAGATGGTGACCGGCATCGACATCGTGCAGGAGCAGATACATGTCGCTGCCGGCGAGAAGCTGCGCTTGCGTCAGCGCGACATCGAGCAAAAGGGTCACGCAATTGAATGCCGCATCAATGCCGAGGATCCGGAGCGCTTTACGCCGTCACCGGGGCGCATCACCGCCTGGCATCCACCGGGTGGCCCGGGCGTTCGCGTCGATTCCCACGCGTACACCGGATATTTCGTACCGCCAAACTATGATTCGATGATCGGCAAGGTGATTTGCTACGGCGACACGCGCAGTCAGGCGCTGGCACGTATGCGTATTGCGATGTCCGAAATGGTTGTCGAGGGTATCAAGACCAACATTCCGCTGCATCGCGAGCTATTGATCGATGAAAAGTTCGTGCTCGGCGGCACCAGCATCCACTACCTGGAAAAAAGGCTGGCGGCACGGCAATCAGCCTAGCGCCTGGCGGGTGCGCGTCGAATTGTGCTGGTCGAAATCACACTCACTGCGGTTGATGCGGCGGAAACACTGGCCGACGCACTGCTCGCACGCGGCGCGTTATCGGTTTCCATAGAGGACGCAAGCGCCGGGGCCGACGACGAGCAACCCCTTTATGGAGAGCCCGGGCTTGAGCCGGCAGGGCACGAGTGGGCACGAAGCAAGCTACGCGTGCTGGCGGAACACGAGGGCGCGGATGCGATGATCGAAGCGGCCTGTGCAGCGGCGCAAAGCGAGGCCACTGTCGAAGCGCGCGTCGAGGTGGAGGATACCGATTGGGTGCGTCAGACGCAGTCGCAGTTCGCACCGACGCGCATTAGCGACCGCTTATGGATTGTTCCTACCTGGCATGAGCCGCCGGATGAGCGTGCTGTGATTGTGCGGCTTGATCCGGGCGTCGCCTTCGGTACCGGCACGCATCCAACCACGCGCCTATGTCTTGCATGGCTTGATGCGGCGCTGCCCCCCGGGGCCAGCGTGCTCGACTATGGCTGCGGCTCTGGAATCCTTGCTATTACTGCAGCGAAGCTCGGTGCGCGGGCGGTCGTCGGAGTTGACATCGATCCGCAGGCCCTGGTTGCCGCACGGGCGAACTCGTGCGCGAACGGCGTGGACGCCAGTTACACTGACTCGGACGGGTTAAGCAAGAGCGCAATCACCTTCGACGTCGTGCTCGCGAACATTTTATCCAACCCACTGAAGCTACTGGCACCTGTTCTAGCTGCCCGCGTCGCTCCGCGCGGGTCACTGGTGCTGTCGGGCGTTCTTGAGCGTCAGGCAGACGAAGTGATTGCCGCATATCGACGCGCAGACGACACGCTGGCGTTCAGGCCCTGGCAGTCCGATGACGGCTGGGTGTGCCTTGTGGGGTCTCGTTAGCGTATGGCGCTTGCAACCAAGTGCCCCCAGTGCGCTGCGTTGTTTCGCGTCGTTGCGGACCAACTGAAACTGCGCGGCGGACTCGTCCGATGCGGCCAATGCCGGGCCGTGTTCGATGCGATTGGCAGCCTCACCTACGTTGATGACACCGCACTGGCGCAGACGCGGACGATCACCGCGGCAACGCAACCGATGGCCAAGCCGGCGCCGACTGCAGCTTCACGTAGTTCGCGCATCGAACCGCCCGCTGCAGCTGCACGCCGTCGCCTACGTCGCGCGGGGCGCACGCACCCGTCCGCCTGCCGCGAACACCAACCCCGGCAGACAGACGCTCGGGCCTGCCACCACATTACGCATCGCACCGACGGCGCCTGCGACATTGGCTAATCGCATCGTTGCGCCGCTCCGCGCCCTCGCCCTCGACGTCCGCCGATCGCAGCCAAGGCGACAGGAAGCGCGAAGCGCAAGCCAAACGCGAGCGCGCGTTTCAGGAGCAAGCGGAAGCGGTTCTTGGCGTTCCTACACTGATTGCCCCGGGCGGCCGGGAGCGGGTTGACCCGTCGTCGATCGTCGATGGTATTGAAGTTATCGAGCTCGCTGCATTGCCTCGAGAAACTGAAGCTAGTCCTGCACCGTCGACACACGCCCCCGCAGTTGAAGAGGAACCGGAGTTCATCCGTACCAATGGGTCACGTGCGCGCCGTGGCTTCTCGATCGTCTTTGGCGGCGGTTCGTTGTTGCTTGCCGCGTTGATCGCCGTTCAACTTGCAGTTATCTATCGTGCCGAGATTCTCGCGAGTGCTCCCCAGGCGCGCGGTGCGCTGCTGCAGTTATGCGCAGTGTTCGGATGCACCGTTGGTTGGCCGACTCAGGTCGACCAGCTCGCCGTGATCGGTAGTGAGCTCCAGACGATCCCTGGCACCGACGTCCTCGAGTTGACGGCAGTCATTCGAAACCGTGCCGCATTCAGACAGGCGCTGCCTGCAGTGGAGGTCACTCTGACCGATGCGCTCAACCGTCCTATCGCGCGCAAGGTATTTACGCCCGCCGACTATCTTGCGGCAGCGGGCGAACCGTCGTCGCGCATCGACGACGGCCTGGCAAGCGGCAGCGACTACACGATCCGGCTATTTTTTGAAGCGCGTGGCCTACAGGCTGCGGGATTTCTGGTTTATCCGTTCTTCATATAAGTACCTTCGTCCAACTGCACTGAGCCCCAGCCTGTGAGCTTATTGATCTGCGGTTCGATCGCGTACGACTCGATCATGGTGTTTCCGGGTCGCTTTGCCGACCATATTCTTCCGCACCAGGTGCACATTCTGAATGTTGCCTTTCTTGTGCCGGAATTGCGGCGTGAATTCGGTGGTTGTGCCGGCAACATCGCATACAACGTCAAGCTACTCGACGAAGAAGCATGGCCGATGGCAACCGTCGGCGACGACTCGCAGCCCTACCTCGACCGACTCGACCGATTGCAGATCAGCCGGCGCTTCGTGAGCAAGATCGAAGGCACCTTCACGGCGCAGGCCTTCATCACTACCGACGTCGATAACAATCAGATCACTGCGTTTCATCCGGGCGCGATGTCCGATTCGCATCGGAACGCGATTCCAGCAGATGGTTCGGTCAAGCTCGGGATCGTTGCGCCCGACGGTCGCGAGGGCATGTTGCAGCATGCGGCGCAATTCGCCGAGTGTGGCATTCCTTTCGTGTTCGATCCTGGGCAAGGATTGCCGATGTTTTCGGGCGAAGAGCTGCGGTGGTTTATCGACCGTGCGAGCTACGTCGCAGTCAACGATTACGAGGGCAAGATGCTGAGCGACCGCACGCAGCTCTCGCTGGCGGATTTGGCGCGCAAAGTGCGCGCGCTGGTCGTGACGCACGGCGGCGCTGGGTCGCAGATACTTGTCGACGGAGAAGTCGTGCAGATTCCCATCGCTCCAGCTCGCGAACTGCTCGATCCGACCGGATGCGGCGATGCTTACCGTGCCGGACTGCTGGTCGGCATCGCGCACCAGATGGATTGGGAAACCACTGGCAGATTGGCGGCAACGATGGGTTCGATAAAAATTGAGCGCTCCGGTGGCCAAAACCATACGGCCGACCGCGACTCGATCTCCGAGCGGTTTAGCGAAGGGTTCGGATATCGACCATGGTGAGTCAGATTCGCGCGACGATCATCTGCAGCACATAAACCCCCAGCAGCAGCACCAGCGGGGAGAGGTCGAAGCCGCCGACCGGAGGAAGGATGCGCTGAATCGGCGCCAGTAGCGGCCGCAGCAACATTCCGAGTGCCGGCGCAAACGGCGCGTGCGGATTGACCCAGCTGACGATCGCGTAAATTATCGTGATCCACACGACGACGTTGAGCGCCCAGACGACGAGCTGCCGCAGCGCGGCCAGCAGGACGAACTCAAAGGCGACTTCGGCGCCGACGATCTGCCGTATTAGCACGACTATGAGCAGAGTGACCAGGAAGGCAGCCGCAAGTGACGCCCAATCGACTCGGCCCCGGGCCGGCAACAGCCGATGCAGCGGCCGCACGAGCCAACCGGTGAGCGCAACGACGAACTGCACCACCGGGTTGCGCGCCGGCATCCCAATCGCATGGATCCAAACGCGCAGGATCAGCAAGCCCACGAGCAACGAGCCGAGGACGTCCAGCAGAAACCGAGCGATATCGATCAACAGCATGCAGGCTTTGCAATCCAAGTAGAACTACAAGGTCCAGGATTCTAAGCGGCAGTCCACGCACGAAAGAAACGCTACGCGCCCAAAGAAAAAGGGCGCCGACTGCGGCGCCCTTGCCAAAAGGCAATTTTAAAAACCGCTTGCTAAGGCCGGCTGCCCGTCGGGAAGGGCCACGCTGCTGCGGGATTCAGTGCGGTTTTTGCACCAGGTGCGGCAGCGGTTGACGGAGCAGCAGGTGTCGGCATCGTAGCGGGCCGTGATGCGGTCCTCGGCATCGACGTCGAAGCAGGTCTGCGCGCGGCTGACTTTTTCACAGCCTTTTTAGGCGCTGCCCGCTTCTTGCCAGCCCTTTTCGCTTTCTTGGCTGACTTCTTTGCCGATTTCTTTGCCGACTTCTTAGCAACTTTCCTAGCTACTTTTTTTTTTGCAGCCTTCTTGGCTGCACGCTTCTTAGTCGACTTCTTGGCAGTTTTCTTGGCTGCTGGTCGCCGCTTTTTGGAAGCTTTTTTGCCTGATTTTTTCGCCGATTTCTTGGCGGATTTCTTAGCTGATTTTTTCTTCATAGCCATGATGAATCTCCTTCGATGCACGTTAGTGCGGAGGTTGAGAAGGAAACCCGCTGGGCAGCCATTGAGGCATTGCCCGTCGGGCTATTCATCGGCGCATGCAGATGCTCTGTCGCCGCGACACCCCCAGAAATGCGTTTGTGTTTCCGCAAATCCGAGAAATGCGCGGAACGGGCAGCGCACTGACCGCTGACGCTGATGAATTCGGCACGACGCGCGCGAACAAACCGAGGCAGACGCGCGCGCGAGAAAAACGCCGGAACCTGGCCGGCGTCTGGATGATCGAGAGTTACAGAGGAGAAAGAGCCACAAGACCGGGATGTCTTGGCGCCAGTTTGCGTAGTTGCTCTTGAACTGTGTGGTCGCGTAATCAATTCAGTGATCAATCGCCGTCTGTTAAACGCTGCAAATAACAAACTGATTGAACAGTTAAACAATGGATCGCGTTTTACGCGCAAAATAATTTCATCGCAAGAATTTTTTGCAGTGAACATCGATTTGTGTGCGATTTGTTCCACTGTTCAATAGATCAACGCATGCTTAGCCAAGCGCGCTCGTCGTTCAACGTTGTGATCGTCGTCGTTTGCTTCATCTGATCACGCTAGTCCCAACTCAATGCGCCGCCGCTTTGATACTCAAGCACTCGCGTTTCGAAAAAGTTGCGCTCCTTTTTCAGGTCGATCATCTCGCTCATCCACGGAAACGGGTTCTCTTCCTGCCGAAAGAGCGTCTCGATTCCGATCTGCTGCGCGCGCCGATTGGCGATGAAGCGCAAATAGCCTTTGAACATCGGCGCATTGAGCCCGAGTACTCCGCGCGGCATCGTGTCCTCGGCATAGGCATATTCGAGTTCGACCGCCTTGTGAAACAACGCGCGCACTTCCTCACGGAATGGCACCGTCCAGAGCTGCGGGTTCTCGAGCTTTATCTGATTGATCAGGTCGATGCCAAAATTGCAGTGCATCGATTCGTCGCGCAGGATGTACTGATACTGCTCGGCGGCACCGGTCATCTTGTTTTGCCGGCCGAGCGCCAGGATCTGCGTGAAGCCGACGTAGAAGAACAGCCCTTCCATCAGGCAGGCGAAGACGATCAGGCTTTTTAGCAGCGCCTGGTCGCTTTCGATCGTTCCGGTGGTGAAGTGCGGGTCGGTCAACGTATCGATAAATGGGATCAGGAATTCGTCCTTGTCTCGGATCGATCCGACCTCGTGGTAGGCGTTGAAGATCTCGCCTTCCTCCAGCCCAAGGGATTCGACGATGTACTGATAGGCGTGCGTATGGATTGCTTCTTCGAACGCTTGCCGCAGCAGAAACTGACGGCACTCAGGCGCGGTGATATGGCGATAGGTACCGAGCACGATGTTGTTGGCCGCAAGCGAGTCGGCAGTGACGAAGAAGCCGAGATTTCGCTTGACCAGGCGGCGCTCGTCGTCGGTCAGCCCGTTGGGGTCTTTCCACAGCGCAATGTCGCGCGACATGTTGACTTCCTGCGGCATCCAGTGATTCGCGCAGGTCGACAGATACTTTTCCCAGGCCCATTTGTATTTGAATGGGACCAGCTGATTGACGTCGGTACGGCCGTTGATGATTCGCTTGTCGGCTACGTTGACGCGGCGTAGCTCGGGAGCGACCGGCTCGGCGGGACCCGAGCATCGGTTTCGCGCACTCCCAGCGCGACAGCCGGCATCGACGCAATGTTTTCCTCCCAGGCGAGCGCGCTCACTGGCATGCCTCGCATTCGGAAAATGCCGCGTCGCCCGGCTTCAGCATGCACACCTGGCCGTCCAGCTTCGCACCGTTGGCCAGCGCATCCGTGGGAACCGCATTTAACTGGCCAGTGTTCGTGGTCGATTTCTCCGCGTGCGTCGCGCCGATGGTGCGGAGGTAATACGTGGTTTTCAATCCGCGCCGCCACGCAAGTCTGTAGGTCTCGTCCAGCTTCCTACCCGAAACGCCCCCCATATATATATTGAGGGACTGCGCCTGGTCGATCCACTTCTGGCGCCGCGCCGCGCATTCGATCAGCCAGGCCGGATCGATTTCGAAGGCAGTGGCATACAGCTTGCGCACTTCAGGCGGGACCCGCTCGCTTTTGGCGAGCGAGCCGTCGTAGTACTTCAATTCGTGCACCATGACCTCATCCCACACGCCTAGGGATTTCAGGTCGCGCACGAGGTACTCGTTGACGACGGTAAATTCACCCGACAGGTTGGACTTGACGAACAGGTTCTGAAACGTCGGCTCAATACAGGCGTCAACGCCAACGATGTTCGAAATCGTCGCAGTGGGCGCAATCGCGACGCAATTCGAATTGCGCATGCCGTGTTGCTGGATACGGTCGCGCAACGCATCCCAGTCCATCGACGAACTGGCGTCGACGTCGACCAATGAGAGGCCGCCGTCGCCTTTCAGCTGACCGCGCTGCTGCTTCAGTAGCTCGAGCGAGTCCTGCGGCAAGATGCCGCGGTCCCACAGCGAGCCGGCGAATGACGAGTACTGGCCACGCTCCTGCGCGAGTTCGGTCGAGGCCCAGTAGGCGTAGTAGCACGTTGCTTCCATGCTGCGATCGGCGAACTCGACTGCTTCATTCGAAGCGTAGGGAACGCGCATCATGTGCAGGCAGTTCTGAAAGCCCATGATGCCGAGGCCCACCGGGCGATGCTTGACGTTCGAGTTGCGGGCCTTGTTGACGGCGTAATAATTGATGTCGATCACGTTGTCGAGCATTCGCATCGCCGTGCGGATGGTTTTCTTCAGTTTTACGTGATCCAGCTCGTAGTTGCCATTAACGGCCGGCTTCATGTGCGCCGGCAGGTTGACTGAGCCGAGATTGCAAACAGCGATTTCCGTATCCGACGTATTCAGCGTGATTTCAGTGCACAGATTCGAGCTGTGGATCGTTCCGACATGTTGTTGCGGCGAACGCAGGTTGCATGCATCCTTGAACGTGATCCAGGGGTGCCCGGTTTCAAACAGCATTGACAGCATCTTTCGCCACAACGCCTGCGCCGACACCTTCTTGAAGAGCTTTAGCTCTCCGCGGGCCGCCTTTTCCTCGTAACGCACATACGCTTCCTCGAACGAGCGGCCGGTGCGGTCGTGCAGGTCGGGGCAGTCCGACGGCGAAAACAGAGTCCACTCGCCGCCTTCGAACACGCGTTTCATGAACAGATCCGGGATCCAGTTCGCGGTATTCATGTCGTGCGTGCGCCTGCGATCGTCACCCGTGTTCTTGCGCAGCTCGAGAAACTCTTCAATATCCAGGTGCCAGGTTTCGAGGTAGCAACAGACGGCGCCCTTGCGTTTGCCGCCCTGATTCACGGCAACCGCCGTGTCGTTAACCACTTTCAGGAACGGCACCACCCCTTGACTCTTGCCGTTGGTGCCTTTGATGTGACTGCCCAGCGCGCGTACCGGCGTCCAGTCGTTGCCCAGTCCGCCTGCGTATTTGGCGAGCAGCGCATTTTCCTTGATGGCCTCGTAGATGCCGTCCAGATCATCGCCTACGGTCGACAGATAGCACGACGAGAGCTGCGAGTGACGTGTGCCTGCATTGAACAGCGTCGGCGTCGAGCTCATGAAATCGAAGCTCGACAGCACTTCGTAGAACTCGATTGCGCGGGTCTCTCGCTCTATTTCGTTTAGGGCGAGTCCCATCGCAACGCGCATGAAAAATACCTGGGGTAGCTCGAAACGCCGGCCGTCGTGGTGCAGGAAGTAACGGTCGTAAAGCGTCTGCAGGCCCAGATAGTTGAAGTTCAAGTCGCGGCGCGCGTCGAGCGCTGCGCCGAGGCGCTTCAAGTCGAACTGGCCAAGCCGCTCGTCCAGCAGAGCCGCGCCGATGCCGTGCTTGATCAGCCGCGGAAAAACTTCCGCGTACCGCGTCTGCATCTCGGGTTGGGTGACCTCTTCACCCAGCACTTCGCGCCTCACCGTGTGCAGCAGCAGACGCGCGGTGACCGTCGAATACGCGGGATCCTTCTCGATCAGCGCGCGCGCGGCCAATATCGCCGACTTGTATACCTCGTCAAGCGGAACTCCGTCATACAAATTCTTAACCGTCTCGGATAACACGGCGTCAGGCGTGACGTAGTCGGCCAGGCCCTCGCACGCCGCGCGAACAATCGCCTCGAGCCGTGACATGTCCAGCGGTACCTTGACGCCGTTCTCCAGCATGGACAACTTTGGCGCCGTTGAGCTCGCGCGCGTGGAATCCTTCGCCCGCTCCTGCGCACGTCTTTCTCGATACAAGACGTAAGAGCGGGCGACATCGTGAGCGCCGTCGCGCATCAGCGACAGCTCCACTTGATCCTGCACGTCTTCTATATGAAAGGTGCCGCCGGCGGGTAACCGTCGCACTAGCGCCCGCACTGTGCCGTCGGTCAACTTTTCCACCTGCTCACGTACGGCGGCCGAGCCTGCGCCCTGACCGCCGCGCACTGCGATGAACGCCTTCGTCATAGCTACCGCAATCTTCGACGGCTCGAACGAAACGACCGACCCGTTGCGGCGAATGACCTTGTAATCGCCAAACGATGTTGCGTTGACTGCACTGATTCCCACAGCTGCCGGCTTCGACTCCTGCGAAAAGTCATGAGCGCCTGCCGCAGCGGCGCCCCCGGACGCGCCGTGCGTCGCCATCTCCTGAAACTGCATGTCACCCCCAAGTCGAATTGCGGCCTGCATCCGTTATGCCCCCCAACGCGAATTGAAATCTCGTTCGCGCGATTGCACGTCGTCGATGCAAACACCACTAGTTCTAGTCGCTGACTTCAACGCTCGGACCGCCGATCATCAGCGCACTGCGCTTCGAATGTCGCATACCACCTTGCTAACCGAGCCGCCGGCCACCGCGCCCGTACAGCTCCACGTTCCGCAAAGGTGTACAACATCTTGTATGTACTCGTTCATCTATCACTACGAATAGTAGACGCATCATATGCGCAGAATTTTCGAAACTCAACAAGTGTTGATGGCGCAACGCATCGAAGATGCGTCGGACTGCGGCCGAGAAAAATAATCAGGCGGTCGGAATGGAAACGCTTGACGGGAGCTCGAGACGACCCCAGTCAAAAAACGGACCGGGATCTGTCTTCCGATCGGGAGCGATGTCAGAGTGCCCGCGTACGGCTTCGATCGGGTACACAGTGAGCAGCGCAGAAATAATTGTGTTCAGCGTTGCGTATTGCATATCAGAAAACACCTCGAAGTCAGTCCCTTCAACTTCGATACCGATCGAAAAGTCATTGCATGCCGGACGACCGTTGAAATGCGAAACGCCTGCATGCCACGCTCGGTCGCTAAAGGAGACGAACTGCGTTGCGGCACCGTCGCGCTCGATCAAGACATGCGCCGACACGCGCAGGCCAGCCAACTGAACGAAATACGGATCGGCGGACACGTCAAGCGTATTGGTGAACAGTCGCGATATGTGGCCGCCACCGTAGTAACCGGGCGGCAGGCTGATGTTATGAACAACCACCAGTCCGATTTCGGTACCTGACGGCCGGGCATCAAAGTTGGGCGAATGAACACGCAAGACGCCTTCGAGCCAGCCGTCGGAACGGACAATCACTTGATACCTAAACGTTGCATCCGATAGCGCAGTTGTCGAAACGTGATGCCAAGTAGTTGAGCAGCCGCAGTGCGGTTGTAGCGCGTCTTAGCGAGCGCAGAGCGAATCGCATCGCGCTCGAGCGAATCGAGATAAGCGGCAAGCGAGGTCGGAACTCCATCGACGACCTGAAAGTCAAGAACTGCCGACGTCGCGAAGTCTTCAGCGGGTTCCGGCAGGGGCGTGGCTGCTTCGTCGACCGAGATGAGGTCCACATCGACTGGGGCGTCGCGTTCCGCGTCGGGCAACATCAGATCGTCCGGCGTCAACATGTCATCGCCGGCGAGCGCGACCGCCCGCTCCAGAATGTTTTCGAGCTCGCGCACATTGCCGGGAAAGCGATATCCCTTCAAGGCCGCAGTAGCCGCCGGCGACAAGTGTGCGCGTCGCGAGCCCGCGCGTTCGGATATACGCTTCAGAATCGAATCGGCGAGTACTGGAATGTCATCCAGCCGCTCGCGCAATCCGGGAACGCGCAGCTCGATCACGTTCAGCCGATAGAACAAATCCTGTCTGAATCGCCCCGCGGTGACGAGCGCACCGAGGTCCTGATGCGTGGCGCTGACAAGCCGAACATCCACCGGCTCTTCCGCTGAAGCGCCCACCTTGCGTACGCGGCGCTCCTGGATGGCGCGCAGCAATTTCACTTGCATCGCGAGAGGCAATTCGGCGACTTCGTCAAGGAAGAGCGTGCCGCCTGCCGCGGCCTGAAAGAACCCTTCCCGATCGCGTTCGGCGCCGGTGAACGCACCCTTGCGATAACCGAAGAACTCGGCCTCCATCAGCGTTTCCGGGATTGCACCGCAATTGACTGCGACAAATGGCTGTTCACTCCGACTGGACGAGTCGTGAATTGCGCGTGCCGCAAGCTCCTTGCCGCTGCCGGACTCGCCACGAATAGAGACCGGCGCCATGCTGCGCGCGAGCCGACCGATCATCGTGCGCATCTGCTGCATCACCGGCGTGTCGCCGGTCAGGCGCGCCAGTGCGTTGACGCCGCTTAAACTTGTCGCAGCAGTCGTCGCCGCGATGTTTGGGACTTCGCGCACCGCAGAGCGAACCAGCATCCGCAACTGATCGATATCCACCGGCTTGGTCAGATAGTCGAATGCGCCCGCCTTTAGCGCCGCTACGGCATTTTCAGCGCTGCCGTATGCGGTGATCACTGCGATCGGCGGGCCGGCCGATGCTGACACGTGTCGTACCAGATCGAGCCCGCTGCCATCGGGCAATCGCATATCGGTCAGACAGAGCGAGTACGCGTTACGCGCCAGTAATGCTCGTGCAGCGCTGACCGACTCGGCCGTATCGACGTCGAGCCCAAGGCGTACCAGCGTCAATGACAACAACTCGCGAAGGTGAGCTTCGTCATCGACCACAAGCACCGCGGGCAGCCTGCGCTGCATCGGCGTGGCTGGCGAAGGATCGGAGCCGACGGTCGGGTTCATTGGAGACGGTTATCGCTCAGGGCGCTCTCAACACGCTGAATGCATTTATCGAATAGGCAGCGTGTCAAGAAATCCTTGTTGCTCATTACCCACCAGCGCACCGCCGCCAAATCGCAGCAAGAATCCGTCGCGCGATGAACCGTCGACTTCGCGCCGCGATGAATACGACAGCACCGCACGATTAGTGACGCAAAACTCACGTGCCAAATAAAGCCCGAGCCCGGTTCCCTGCGAACGCGTGGTAAAAAACGGCTCGAACAAGGCAGCTCGCGCATCGGTCGGTACACCTGCTCCATCATCGAATACCCATAGCTGTGCGCGGTCCTGTTCGGGCGCCTGCTCGATCTGAATACTGACCGACTTCGGACCTCCGGTCGCATAACGCAGCGCGTTGTCGACAAGGTTATAAAGCACCTGGCGCAGATGTGATTGCTCGAATTTCACTCGCAGTCCGGGCTCGGCTTCAAGCTGGATCGTTGTCGGCGCCAGAGCCCGGTCCCGGATGAACTCGGCCATGAACTGCTGCACGAATTCGCCGATGTCGATCTCGTCACCCAGCGGCGGCTCGCGTCGCGCGACGCGCAGCACGTCTTCGACAAGCCGGTTAAGTCGCTGCGTGTTTTCACGCACGATCCCGGACAAGCGCTTCAGAAGCGGATCGGCGCTGTCCTCGCCCATCAACTGGCCGGCATGACTGATTGCTGCAAGTGGGTTGCGAATTTCATGGGCGATCGATGCCGTGAGCCGACCCATTGCAGCGAGCTTCAATTGCTGGGCGCGATCTTCTACGTCGCGTACATCTTCGATAAAGATGACGAACTCCTCGTCGGAACCGGAGGTCGGTCGCGCAAACCGTGCGCGCATGCGCGACTCGATCAACGGGCTCAATGCGGTATCTGCTCCCGCCATCACCGTGTTGGACCAGGCGCCCTCGCTGCGCCCGGCATCGATCCACCGAACAAATGCCTCCGCCAGCGCCGCGGCTGTGGGCACGTCCCTTAAGCGCACACCGGTCAGCTGCGCCGATGGCTCGAGACCCAGCATGCGGCGTGCGGCGCGATTATTGGCGCGGACTTGAGTGGCGGGATCGACGACGATCACGCCCTGCTGCATCTGTGCAATCACCAACCGGTTGATGGCCAGCTGGTTTTGAAGGTCGCGGCCGCGGGAGCGAGCCAGCCGCTCCTGGCTCGCCAGTCGAGAACTGAGCGCACGTAGCAGCGCAGTAACGGCAAACAGGGCAGCTCCATAGAGGCCGGCTTGAAAAAGCAGCGGATCTGAGCCGTCGACCGACAAGGTTCGGACGCCGGCGTCGACCAAGATCACCAGCACGGCAACGGCGCACACGAAAAACACGAGCGTCGATGGCAATAACAACGAAGCACCGGCCAGCGGAAGCAGAAACAAAATTACCCAGCCGGATGCCACCCCGCCGCTAGTGACGACCAGCACGGTAATGACGACAAAGTCGAGCACCAGTTGTCCGATTACCTGCGCAAAAAAGCGTCGATGCAGGTAAAGGGAAAGGCCGGCAAACAATGCAGCGAACGCGAAATACGAGAGCGACGCTGCGAGGGTCGAGCCCGTAGCGCCGCTTACTCCAATAGGCCGTGGCCCAAAGGCAGCGCTGGCAAATACGAGCGCGGCTGCAACAATGACGCGCGTGCTGGCGAAATACTCCAAAGCACGCCAAGGCGTCTCGTCATCGCCAATCTTGCCGTCGAGCGGCAAGTCGACTGCTTGAATCGACGAGTCGGACGTGGTCACTCAGTGCGAAACAGGATGAATCGCCGCATTTATTCGCTTGGAGGCGGGGTCGCCCGGCGATGTTCTTCGCAACAGAAATAACGCTCGTCTTGTATCAGCGCTTCCTCTCGCGGGATGTGTAAGCCACACGTCGCGCAGCTCACCATCGGCAGGCGAGGAACGCTCGAATCGGTATTCGACGGCGGTCGCTTCATCCGCAGAATCCGCCAAACAAGATAGATCGCGAGCGCAAGGAGCACGAAAAACACGACCCGGCTCATGCTCACGTTCTCCGCAGCAGCACTTCAAGCACGAAGTGACTGCCGATATAGGCCAGCATCAACATTACAAAGCCCGTAAGCGTCCACCGTAGCGCCGTGCGGCCACGCCAGCCAAATACCAAGCGCCCCAGCAATAACCCAGCGAACACGATCCACGAGGCGATGGCAAATACGGTCTTGTGATCGAACCGCAGTGGCCTGCCGAACAACTGCTCCGAAAAAAAAATCCCACTGACCAGGGTCGCTGACAGCAAGATGAATCCCACCGTGATTAATCTGAACAACACACCTTCCATCGCCAGCAGTGGCGGCAGCCGATCGATGACAAACGCAAGCCGTCCGCCGCTTGCGGAAGCTTCTCCGTGCAGCCGGCGCTCCATCGTTGCCATTAGCAACGCATGAATAGCAGCGATCGTCAGGAGGCTATAGGCAAGAATCGCCAGCAGCAGATGAACCTGGAACAGTGGCGCGCCGCTCGATCTACCGACGATAGCGCCGGGAAACAATGCGGGCAGCAAAGATGCCGCACCGGCCAGCGGCAGCACTAACAAGAACATGCCGCGTGACGGCGAGAACATGGCCTCGACGCATACGATCAACGCGGTGATCCAAAGTGTCGCTGAAAGTGCGTGCGCGAACCCGAAGCGGAGTTCGCCGCTGTCGAACATTCCGTGCAACAGCAGCGTTCCGTGCAGAATCAGCGCCAACGCAAGCACCAGACCATGCCATAGCGGCGCGCGCTCGGAACCCGGTCGCTGAACGCTCCATTCGCGCCATGCCAGCAGCAGGTAGAGCGCGGCGACGGCCACGTACAATGCGAGCCACTCGAAGCGCAACTGCATCGAATCTTTATACCATGCAGCTATCGGAGTTTTCCTCTGCGCCAAGACTGAAATTCACTTCCTTTTCCGATGCTTGATCAGCTGACTACCCGACTTGCCCGCGTCGTGAAGACGATGCGTGGCGAGGCACGTTTGACCGAGGAAAATACGCAGGCGATGCTGCGCGAGGTGCGCGTCGCGTTGCTCGAGGCCGATGTCGCACTGCCGGTCGTGCGCGATTTCATCGGCAACATCAAGGAAAAGGCGGTTGGCGAAGAGGTGGTCGGCAGCTTGACGCCGGGCCAGGCACTGGTCGGTGTCGTGCAGCGCGAGCTGACCACGTTGATGGGAGGCGACCTCGACGACAAGCAGCGCCAACTTAATCTTGCGACACAACCGCCGGCCGTAATCCTGCTTGCGGGCTTGCAGGGTGCCGGTAAGACCACAACCGCAGGCAAGCTGGCGCGCTGGCTGAAAACCGAGCGCAACAAGAAAGTTCTGGCGGTATCGACCGACGTCTACCGGCCGGCTGCAATCGAACAACTCAAAATGGTCGCCGAGCAGGCGGGCGCTGAGTTCTTCAGGTCCGCGGTTGACGACGCGCCAAGCGATATTGCCGTGCGCGCGATCGATCACGCCAAGCGGCACTACTTCGACGTGCTGATCGTCGACACGGCAGGCCGGCTCGCGATCGACGAAGCGATGATGCAGGAAGTCGCAATGCTCGAAGCCCGGTTGAAACCGATCGAAACGCTGTTCGTTGTCGACGCAATGCTGGGGCAGGACGCGGTTAATACTGCCAAGGTCTTTGCCGATCGCCTGCCGCTGACCGGCGTCATATTGACGAAGCTCGACGGCGATTCGCGCGGTGGCGCAGCGTTGTCGGTTCGGCAAGTGACAGGCAAGCCGATCAAGTTTGTTGGCGTCGGTGAAAAGCTCGATGGTCTCGAATTGTTCTCGCCCGATCGAATGGCGAGCCGCATTCTTGGCATGGGCGACATCGTCTCATTGGTCGAAGACGTCAAGAAATCGGTCGACCAGGAAAGCGCGCAGAAATTTGCCAAGCGCATGCAATCGGGCGAGCGGTTTGATCTGAATGACTTCAAGGAGCAGATCGTTCAGATGCGCAAGATGGGCGGACTGTCCGGCATGCTCGACAAACTTCCTGCTCAGCTCGCCGAAGCAGCCGGCCAAGTGAACGCGGATGTGCAGGAAAAACAGATCCGTCGCACCGAAGGCATCATTAATTCGATGACCGCCGCGGAGCGTGCAAAACCCGAGTTGATCAAAGCTTCACGCAAGCGCCGCATCGCAGCCGGAGCCGGTGTTCCCGTGCAGGAAGTGAATCGAATGCTGAAGCAGTTCGATCAGATGCAGTTAATGATGAAGCAGATGAAGAAGGGTGGACTGGCGAAGATGATGCGCGGGCTCGGTGCGCTGAAAGGCATGCCCGGGATGCCTCGTTAGTGTCGAGGCGCGCGCAAGCGTTTGGCGTCGAGGCGCGCAAGCGTTTGGTGTCGCCCGCGCTGCCTGAGTCGTCGGGGTCTTCGACCCTGCTCTGCGGTACTCGCCGAGCCGGCGCAAAACAGGGCTAAAGCGCTGTTTTGCTCAAAGGCCCCGGCCCGGCTCCGCTCCTCGACGACGCCCAAGGCAGCGCCGCGACGCCAAACGCTTGCGCCGGCACCATTCTCTTGGGTTGGGGTAAAAAGAAAAACATCTCGATGCGAGGCAATATCGCGACAGCAGCGGCTGGCGCAGATGCGTCGCCTTTTCGTCGTCGCCCGAGGAGCGGAGCAACGCCGGGGTGTTTAAGCAAAAAAGCGCTTTAGCCCTTTTTTGCGCCGGCGTTGTGAGTACCGCAGCGGTCGGCACTTTAGTGCCCGACGACGTAGGCGGCGCAGCTGCGCCAGCCGCTGCTGCATGTGCTGGTCCAATTTCGCCGAATGAATCTAGCCAATACGCGCGTTAGGTACCGGCTGCTCACTTGGCTTCGGCTCATAGGTCCAGCGACTTCGCCAGGCCGACAGGATGGAATCTGGATAGGCGGCACGCCCGCGGCTGCCGTTGTACCGACCGAGCGCCATGAACAAGTCGCCTCGCTCCATGTCGAGGTAATGGCGCAGAATGACCGTGCCGTATCGCAGGTTGGTCGCCATCGAAAAAAGATGACGCGATTCGCCGTCGCCGATGACGCGCGTCCAAAAAGGCATCACCTGCATCAACCCGCGCGCTCCCGCGATCGAGATCGCGTACTTGCGAAAGTTGCTCTCGATCTGAATCAGCGCAAGTACGAGCTGCCGATCGAGGCCGGCGCGCTTGGCCTCGTAGTCAAGCGTCTTCAGGAATTCGACGCGCGCCGCGTAGTCGCCCACTTTGTTGCCGAGCCGCTCTGACATCTCGCCGACCCATGCCAGATACGCAATGCGCTCCTCGATTTTGTCAAAGCGCCTCGCCGGCGGGCGGGCGTCAGCGATCTGAGCTGCCAGCGCTGCTCTGACGGCGTCGGCCATCGGCTCGTACTGCTGTGCCCCGGCGTGCACCGTAGACGGCATCAGCAATGGCACGGCGACCGTCGCGCCGCCTGCTATTAGCAATCGCCGACGCGAGACGTCAGTTGATCGCATTGGGAATGTCCAACTGCGCTCGCACGAACGTAAACGCTTCTGAAATGGGAACGGGTGTCGTCTGCATCGAGCGGCGATTCACGTACTCGACATTCCCTTCCTTGAGGCTGCGCTCGCCGATCGTGATCCGGTGCGGAATACCGATCAGCTCCATCTCGGCAAACATCACACCCGGTCGTTCGTCGCGATCGTCGAGCAGCACGTCGACGCCCGACGATTGCAGTTGCGCATAGAGTTGCTCGGCAACTTGCCGCACTTGTTCAGATTTACCGTAACCCAGCGGAGTCAACGCGACCGTAAACGGCGCGATCGCATCGGGCCACACGATGCCTTTGTCATCATGATTCTGCTCGATCGCTGCGCCCAACAGCCGCGTAACGCCGATTCCATAGCACCCCATCAGCATTTGCTGCGACTTTCCGCTCTCGTCGGTGTAACGAAGATTCATGATCTGCGGATAGGGCAATCCGGAGAACACATGCCCGACCTCAATGCCGCGTTGAATAGCAAGAACGCCTTTGCCGTCAGGCGACGGATCACCTGCCACGACGCTGCGCACATCTGCAACGATTGGCTCGGCGAGATCGCGGCCCCAGTTGACACCGGTGTAGTGGAAATCCTGTTCATTGGCCCCGCTAACGAAATCGCTCATGTTGGCGACCGTTCGATCTGCCACGACGGTGACGGGTTTCACTGTCCCAATCGGTCCGAGGTAACCCGGTTTGCATCCGAAGTGTTGCAGGATCTCAGCTTCGGTCGCAAAGCGAAATCCACCATTTAACCCAGCCACTTTGCTGACCTTGACCTCGTTTAGCTCGTGGTCGCCGCGAATAAGCACGAGCCAGATAGCGGTACCGGATGTCGCATCGTCTACCGCGAGCACGATCGACTTGACAGTGCGGCTCAGCGGAATCCCGAGCAACTCAGCCACGTCTTCGCACTTCTCCTTGCCAGGAGTTGGGGTCTTGCGCAGTTCTTCGGCGGGTGCCAGCCGTTTGTCAATCAGCGGCAGTGCCTCCGCCATTTCGACATTGGCGGCGTAGTCGGAGGTAGGGCAATAGGCAATTGCATCCTCGCCCGTGTCCGCGATGACCTGGAATTCGTGGCTCGCGGTGCCGCCGATCGTGCCGGTATCCGCAGCCACTGCTCGAAACTTCAACCCCATGCGCTGGAAAATTCGCACATACGCGTCGTACATGGCCTGATAACTTCGCCGGGCACCTGCTTCATCGCGATCGAACGAGTACGCGTCCTTCATCGTGAACTCGCGTCCACGCATTACACCGAAACGCGGCCGCCGCTCATCGCGAAATTTGGTCTGGATGTGATAAAAATTAACTGGAAGCTGTTTGTAGCTACCGATGAGCTCGCGAGCTATATCGGCGATTACTTCCTCGCTGGTTGGCTGCACGATGAAATCGCGTTCGTGGCGGTCTTTCAGCCGCAACAGTTCCGGGCCCATTTTCTGCCACCGCCCTGATTCGACCCAGAGTTCCGCAGGCTGGATGATCGGCATCAGTAATTCCACCGCGCCGGCGCGGTTCATCTCTTCGCGAATGATTGCCTCGATCTTTCGAATCGAACGCAGCGCGATGGGCATGTACGTGTAGATGCCGGCAGCCAGCCGCCGAATCATTCCCGCGCGCAGCATCAGCGAATGGCTGAGCACTTCGGCATCGGCTGGCGCTTCTTTAAGTGTTGAAATGAAAAACTGGCGCGCGCGCATCGCGTAGCTGCGTAGTGAGCTAATGCTTATCTGTCCCTATAATCAAACAAATAGTAAAGGTTCAGAGGTTGGCATGCTGGACAAGGACGGGTATCGCCCGAACGTCGGCATCATCCTGCTCAACAGTCGCAATGAGGTTTTTTGGGGCAAGCGCGTCAAACAGCATTCTTGGCAGTTCCCGCAGGGTGGGATCAAGTACGGCGAGTCGCCCGAGCAAGCGATGTATCGCGAGCTCGGCGAAGAAATTGGTTTAGCTGGCGATCATGTGAAGCTGGTCGGCCGCACACGCGAGTGGCTACGCTACGACGTGCCCGATCAATGGATACGTCGCGAGCTGCGAGGCAACTACCGAGGGCAAAAGCAGATCTGGTTTCTGCTCCGGCTCGTTGCACGTGACTGTGACGTTCGACTTCGAGCCAGCGCGCATCCGGAGTTCGATGCGTGGCGCTGGCACGACTACTGGGTGCCGCTTGACGCGGTCATCGAGTTCAAGCGCGAGGTCTATCAGCAGGCGCTCCTCGAGTTGTCGCGCTTTGTGTTCAAACCTGTTCGAGGCAATGTAAAGCCCGGACGCGGACTCTCCACTACCGTTCAAAAGACTTCGACAAATCTTGCTTCGGGCATCTCAACGGAAGAGCCAGGCGAGGCTGCATGACTAAGTCAGCACCAGATTGTCGCGGTGGATCAGCTCGGGCTCTTCGATGAACCCCAGGATGGTTTCGATTTCTGCTGTGGGCTTGCGCGCAATCAGCCGGCTTTGCGCGCTCGAATAATTCACCAGGCCGCGCGCGACTTCACGTCCGTGATGATCGACGCACGCAACTACTTCACCTCGCTGGAATTCTCCGTTCACGCCCACCACACCGATGGGCAGCAGGCTTTTTCCGGCAGCGGTTAAAGCGCGTGCAGCGCCTTCGTCAAGGATCACCTGCCCCTTGCATTGCAGATGACCCGCTAGCCATTGCTTACGCGCCGTCAGAACTGCAGTGCCGGCGGTCAATTGCGTTCCGATCGCCTCGCCTCGCGCAAGCCGGATCAGAACGTCCGCCTCACGACTCGACGCAATAATCGTGTGCGCGCCGCTGCGGGCAGCACGCTTCGCTGCAAGTACCTTGGTTAACATACCGCCGCGCGCCGTCCCGCTTCCCGCGCCACCTGCGATTGATTCCAGCATCGGATCACCTGCAACTGCATCTCGAATAACGGTTGCACTCGCATCGCGACGTGGGTCGGCCGAGTAAAGGCCGGCCTGATCGGTCAGGATGACCAGCGCATCGGCCTCGACAAGATTCGCAACGAGTGCGCCGAGCGTGTCGTTATCGCCAAACTTGATCTCATCGGTCGCAACCGTATCGTTTTCGTTGATCACCGGAACGACGCCAAGACCAAGCAGGGTGAACAAAGTCGAGCGCGCATTCAGGTAGCGCGCACGATCCGCCAAATCAGTATGCGTTAAGAGCACTTGCGCGGTCTGCAATCCCCTCGCGCGAAAGCTTGCTTCGTAAGCCTGCGCAAGACCCATCTGCCCGACTGCAGCGGCAGCTTGCAACTCGTGCACCTCGTGCGGTCGCCGCTTCCATCCAAGCCGTTGCATACCCTCGACGATCGCGCCGCTCGAAACCAGCAGCACTTGCTTGCCCGCCCCATGCAGCGCGACGATTTGGCTCGCCCAGCTATCGATCACCCCGTGATCGAGCCCTCGCCCCTCAGCGGTGACAGAGCTGCTGCCAATCTTGACAACGACACGGTGTGCATTGGCAATGACTGACGTCACGCGTTGTCCTTAAGTTTCTCGGTCCCAGCACCGTTTTCGCTGAAACGCGCGTCGACATCGGCCTCGTCGTTTGAATGCTCCGCACGTTTAGCACCGAGGAATTGCGCCACAGCCGACACCAACTCGCGACAACCTTCACCGGTCGCAGCGGATACCGCGAAGATCGGCGCCTTGGTTCGCAATCGCCGACGAAATTCGTATAACAGGGTCTCGCGTTCAGAGACCGGCATCAGATCAATCTTGTTGAGCACGAACCAGCGCGGCTTGCGATAGAGCTTTTCGTCATATTTGCGAAGCTCAGCGGCAATTGCTCGCGCACCTCGCACCACATCATTGCCCTCAGGCGGCATGCAATCGACGAGATGCAGCAGCAGGTCCGTTCGGCTTAAATGGCGAAGGAACTGATGGCCCAAACCGGCCCCTTCGGCAGCACCTTCTATCAGCCCGGGAATGTCGGCAATGACAAAGCTTTGCTCGGGACCGACGCGAACGACACCGAGATGCGGATGCAAAGTCGTAAACGGGTAGTCGGCTACTTTTGGCCGAGCATTCGAAACCGCCCGGATCAGTGTCGACTTGCCTGCGTTGGGCAAACCAAGCAATCCCACATCGGCAAGTACACGTAATTCCATATTCAATTTTCGTCGCTCGCCCGGCTCGCCATTCGTAAATTGCCGTGGCGTGCGATTGATGCTGGATTTGAAATGCAGATTACCGAGGCCGCCGCGGCCTCCCCGCGCCAGTAACGCGCGCTGGCCGTGCGCAATCATGTCGACGAGTTTTTCCCCGGTCTGAGCGTCGGTGATTACGGTGCCAACCGGCACTCGCAGGTTGATATCCGGCCCCGCTGCGCCATAACAATCGGCGCCACGCCCCTTTTCTCCGTTTTTTGCTTGATGTTTACGTGCGTATCGGAAGTCGATCAATGTGTTGATGTTGCGGTCGGCCACCACCCACACGCTTCCCCCGCGGCCACCGTCGCCTCCATCCGGGCCTCCTTTGGGAATGAACTTTTCCCGGCGGAACGAGGCGCAGCCATTCCCGCCGTCGCCGGCGACGATCTCAATCGTGGCTTCGTCGATGAACTTCACACTAATTCCAATTGCTCACCGGAAAACAAAAAAGCCCCGCCGCGAACGGCAGGGCCTTCATATTTGACGCCGAGATGCCAGCGACAGTTAGGCTGCGGCCGTTTCGGGTTGCACCCTGACGATACGGCGGCTCTTGGCACCGCCGATGCCGAACTGCACCGTCCCATTTACCAACGAAAACAATGTGTGGTCCCGTCCCATACCTACATTGTCACCCGGATGAAATTGCGTTCCGCGCTGCCGAACAATAATCGCGCCCGCTGTAATGGCCTGGTTACCGTAAACCTTGACGCCGAGTCGCTTGGACTGCGAGTCGCGACCATTGCGTGACGAGCCGCCCGCTTTTTTGTGTGCCATATTAGAACCCTAGGGAAGCCGGCCCGCGCTGCGGTCCGGCGACGAAATTTTCTGTTAAGCCTACCTACCCAATGCTATCAATGCGCAACTCGGTGTAATTCTGACGATGCCCACCGTGCTTTTGGAAATGCTTCCGGCGCTGCATCTTGAATATCGTCACCTTGTCATGGCGCCCGTGACTCAACACCGTTGCCATCACAGCAGCACCCGAAACAAACGGCGCCCCAAAGCGCAGCTGGTCGCCGTCTGCGATGGTCAGTACGTCAGTAAGCTTAAGTTGCTGGCCGACGTCACCCGCGACGGATTCCACCTTGACAGTGTCGCCGGCGGCCACCCGGTACTGCTTGCCGCCCGATTTAATAACTGCGTACATCAGAACCCCCAACACGCCGGAAGAAAGCGTCGACCGGCGAAAAGCCGCGGATTATCTCTCGGCGGGCGACTTGCGTCAAACCACCTGGGAGCCTCGGTTCCTGACACCTATAATCAATGGATGACGGATCTGGCGACCCTTACTTCTGCCGCCAAGTTACCTCGCGCAGACGACCGATCGGGAACCCTGCAGGAAGTCCTGGCTCCGATCAGTGACGACCTGTTACTGGTTGATCTGACGCTAAGAAAGCGACTGGATTCGGACGTCGCTCTTATAAAGACAATCTCCGACTACATTGTGGGCTCAGGGGGGAAGCGGTTGCGCCCGGCCGTGCTACTGCTGGTGGCGCGCGCACTCGGTTATCGCGGTGAAAAACATGTCGACCTGGCTGTGGTGATCGAGTTTATTCACACCGCGACACTGTTGCACGACGACGTAGTCGATGAGTCAGACCTTCGGCGCGGCCGTTCGACTGCCAATTCGATATTTGGGAATGCAGCGAGCGTGCTGGTCGGCGACTTCTTGTATTCGCGGTCATTCCAAATGATGGTTGACGCTGGCAATACGCGCGTGATGCAAATCATGGCCGATGCAACCAATCGGATCGCCGAAGGCGAAGTGCTTCAACTCCTGAATGTGCATGACCCTTCGGTGAATGAAGCCCGCTATTTCGAGGTAGCGGAACGCAAAACGGCCACATTGTTTGAAGCCGGAGCGCGCATAGCAGCGGTGCTGGCCGGTGCCGACCCGGTGTTGGAGAACCGGTGCGCGGATTACGGCGCGTCGCTCGGCAAGGCTTTTCAGATTATTGATGACGTCCTCGATTACGCAGGCGACAGCGAAGAAATTGGTAAGCGCCTGGGAGACGATCTGCGCGAGGGCAAGATGACGCTGCCGCTAATCCATGCGCTTCGGTGCGCAGCGCCGGCCCAGCGTGACCTGGTAACGGCCGCGGTACTCGAAGGTCAGGGCGATTTTTTGACGGTGGTCCGCATCGTTACCGAAAACGGTTCGCTCGACTATTCGCGAGCGCTGGCACAGCGAGAAGCAAACAATGCGCGGGCCGCTTTGCATCAGCTGCCACAGTCGGTTTTCAGAGATTCCTTGCTACACTTGACTGAGTTTGCGCTCAGGCGGCAGCGTTAGTTTTGAATTACCGCAAGCGTTTCTTCGGGGTGTAGCTCAGCCTGGTAGAGTACTGCGTTCGGGACGCAGGAGTCGGAGGTTCAAATCCTCTCACCCCGACCACATCCCGCCTCCTTTCAGCTAGTCCGCTTCCACGAATTCATCTGCACTACTGCGCGCCTGCACTACCGCGACGGCTGCGCCGATCGTCTTGCCCGGTTTGCGGTAGTTTAGGTTTACAAATCCACGGCTTAACGGCGGTATCTTTCGTCTTCGCCAGGGGGGCCGGCCGGCTATAACTTGACGGTTCGAAACTGCTCGAACTCCGCGTTTGCTCGAGCTCCGTTAAAACCCGGTCAGAGGTTGGGATACCGAAAACCTAATGTCCACCGTCATACAAAGTTCTGCCGCTGCCGTCGGCGCCCTCACCGGCCTCGCGCGGGCGCTCGTGCAACAAGGCAAGCTGCGGCCTGATCGTGCAGAGAATTTCGCGCGCAAGGCAACCCAGAGCAACACGCAGTTCATCGACGAGTTGGTCAGCTCCGCCGACGTGACCGGACTGACGTCAGCCGTGATTGCCAAGTTCGCTGCCGACACTTTCGGGCACGCGTTGCTTGACCTGGCAGCTGTCGATATCGAGCAGCTTCCGAAGGACATTATCGACAAGAAGTTGGTCGGATCGCTTCGCGTGCTGGCGCTGCGCAAGCGGGGAAATCGACTTGCCGTCGCGGTCTCGGATCCCACGAACACGCACGCGCTTGATCAGATCAAGTTTCAGACGCAGCTTGCGATCGATGTAATCGTTGTCGAGCACGACAAGCTGATGCGCCACGTCGAGGCGCAGGCGCAGAGTGTGGCTCAGGCACTCGACACGATGAGCGGCGGCAGCGAAGACATCGACTTCGGCATGCTGGACGAGCCAGGCGAAGTCTCCGCCGAAGATGCGGCCGCTTCCGCTGAAGTCGACGACGCGCCGGTCGTACGTTTTCTGCAGAAGTTGCTGCTCGATGCAATCGGCGAGGGGGCATCGGACTTGCACTTCGAGCCGTACGAGAAGTTCTATCGCGTCCGCTTCAGGCTGGACGGGCAGATGCGCGAGGTCGCGCAGCCGCCGATCGCTATCAAGGAACGGCTCTCGACGCGCATCAAGGTTTTATCGCGACTCGATATTGCGGAAAAACGCGTGCCGCAAGACGGCCGCATGAAACTGGCGCTGTCCGGGCAGCGGGCAATCGATTTTCGTGTCAGCACTTTGCCGACGCTGTACGGCGAAAAAATCGTGATGCGCATTTTGGATGCGTCGCAAGCCAAAATGGGCATTGAAGCGCTGGGCTATGAGCCGGACCAAAAGCAGCTGCTGCTCGATGCCGTCCAGCGGCCGTATGGCATGGTGCTGGTCACTGGGCCGACAGGCTCGGGCAAGACGGTGTCGCTGTACACCTGCCTGAACATTTTGAACAAGCCTGATATCAATATATCGACCGCTGAAGATCCGGCCGAGATTCAGATGGCCGGTATCAATCAGGTCAACGTCAACGAAAAAGCCGGACTGACCTTTGCCAACTCGTTGCGCGCCTTTCTGCGGCAGGACCCTGACGTCATCATGGTCGGCGAGATTCGCGATCTCGAAACCGCGGACATTGCAATCAAGGCCGCGCAGACCGGCCACATGGTGCTCTCGACTTTGCATACGAACGATGCGCCAGGAACGTTGGTGCGTTTGGCCAACATGGGCGTTGCGCCATTTAACATTGCGTCGAGCATCATCCTGATCACCGCGCAGCGACTGGCACGCAAGCTGTGCGGATGCAAGCAGCCTATCGAACTCCCGAAGGAAGCGTTCATTGGCGCCGGTTTCGCCGCCGCCGACCTCGACGGCAGCTGGATCCCGTACAAGGCCGTTGGCTGCGAGCGCTGCAAGGGCAGCGGATACAAAGGCCGGCTCGGCATTTATCAGGTGATGCCGATTACAGAATCGATGCAAGATATGATTTTGAAGAACGCATCCGCGATGGACATCGGACGCGAAGCGCAAAAAAATGGAGTACGCGACTTGCGCCAGTCCGGACTGCAGAAGGTCAAGCAGGGACTCACCTCGCTGGAAGAGGTGCTGGGTTGTACGAACGAATGAAGGTCAAGCGGAGTAACTGATGGCTACCGGAACACTTGCCAAGGGACGCCCTACTGCAGCAGTACGGGAGTCGATGTTTCATTGGGAGGGTCGCGACAAGAACGGCCGCGTTGTAAAGGGCGACATGCGCGCGGGCGGCGAATCTGTCGTCGCGGCATCGCTGCGCCGCCGCGGCATCATGACGACGAAGATCAAGAAGCAAAGCTTCTCGCGCGGCAAAAAGATCACCGAAAAGGACCTGGCGCTTTTTTCACGTCAGTTGTCGACGATGCTCAAGGCGGGCGTTCCGCTGATGCAGTCGTTCGACATCGTCGGCAAGGGCCATGCGAATCCTTCGATGGCACGCTTGATGAATGACATCCGGTCAGACGTCGAAACCGGTACCAGCCTGAATCAGGCGTTTCGCAAGTACCCGCTGTACTTCGACCCGTTGTTCTGCAATCTGGTCGCTGCCGGCGAGCAGGCCGGTATTCTGGAGACATTGCTTGACCGCCTTGCTACGTACCAGGAAAAAACGATCGCGCTGAAAGGCAAGATCAAGAAGGCGATGTTCTATCCGATCATGATTATTCTGGTCGCCATACTTGTCACGGCGGTCATCATGATCTTCGTGATTCCGTCATTTAAGAGCGTGTTCACCAGTTTCGGCGCGGACCTTCCTGCGCCAACGCTGATGGTGATCGCGATGTCGGACTTCATGGTCGCTTATTGGTACGTCGTCTTTGGCATTGCCTTTGGTGGTTTTTATTTCTTATTGCAGGCTTGGCGAAGATCCCCAAAAGTCAAGGCTGCCGTCGATCGTGCCCTGCTTAAAGCTACCGGTGTTAGGCGAGATGCTGCAGAAAGCGTCGATCGCCCGCTGGAGCAGAACGCTGGCAACGACATTCGCCGCTGGCGTACCACTCGTCGAAGCCCTCGATTCGGTGGGCCCTGCCGCTGGAAATTGGGTCTACAAGGAAGCAACCAAGCAAGTGCAGAACGAGGTCAATATCGGTACAAGCTTGGCGCAGTCGATGCAAAACACCGGTGTGTTTCCCAACATGGCGATTCAAATGACGTCGATCGGCGAGGAATCAGGCTCGCTCGATTCCATGCTGTCCAAAGTCGCTGACTATTACGAGCGTGAAGTCGATGAAACGGTCGACGCGCTGGCGAGTTTGCTCGAGCCGATGATCATGGTCATTCTCGGCGTCGTCGTCGGCGGCATCGTCATCGCGATTTATCTGCCGATCTTCAAGCTCGGTCAGGTTGTATAGATTATTCAGGGGAACCGGCGTTGCTTCGCAACGCCGGCAACGGATAATTGTTAGAAGGCCCTGCCCTTATCGCTGTCGTCGCTGTTTTCAGCCTGGCGATCGGCTCATTTCTTAATGTTCTGATTCATCGTCTGCCAAAGATGATGGAGGCCGATTGGCGCGCGCAGTGTGCCGAGCTGGACGGCGGCGCTGTTGCCTCAACCGAACGCTACAACCTGCTGGTGCCGCACTCGCATTGCCCTCAGTGCAAGGCGCCGCTGCGCGTGATCGACAACATACCGATTGCATCCTGGATCGCGTTGCGCGGCAAGTGCGCGCATTGTGCGGCCCGCATATCGTCGCGCTATCCGATCGTCGAAGCGCTGACTGCGGTGCTGTCGGCGCTTGTCGCGTGGAAGTTCGGCTTGACACCGCAAACGGCGCTTGCGCTCGTCTTCACGTGGACCTTGATTGCGCTGACGTTCATCGACGCCGATACCACGTTGCTGCCCGATGACTTGACGTTACCGTTGCTTTGGCTGGGCTTGCTCGCCAACGTGTTCGGATTGTTCGTGCCACTGAAAGACGCCGTGCTTGGCGCCGCGGCGGGCTATCTGGTGCTGTGGTGCATCTACTGGTTGTTCAAGCTGACGACGGGTAAGGAAGGCATGGGCTATGGCGACTTCAAGCTGCTCGCAGCCCTTGGCGCATGGATGGGTTGGAAAGCGCTGTTGCCGATCGTGTTGCTGTCTTCACTCGTCGGTGCCGTTGTCGGCATAGCGTTGATTCTTCTGGCGCGCCGAGGGCGTGAAATCCCAATCCCCTTCGGTCCGTATCTGGCCGCGGCGGGAATGATCGTGATGTTGACCGGTGATCGACTGACGCGGTGGCTAGTGCCGCTTTGATGTCTTCCGCTTTCAACGTCGGGCTTACGGGTGGCGTTGGCAGTGGCAAGTCCACGATCGCGTCGATGCTGTCGGATTTCGGTGCAGCGCTTGTTGACGCCGATGTGATCGCTCATCAACTGACAAATACCGGCGGTGCAGCCATCGAGCCATTGCGCGACTCATTCGGTGCGGAGGCCATTGCCATCGATGGGTCGCTCGACCGCGCTTACATGCGGGCGCGCATCTTTTCCGATGCAGCGCTGCGCACGAAGCTCGAAGCGTTGCTGCATCCAATGATCCGGACGGCGATGCGTGAAGCCAGCGACAGACTCGTCTCGGACGGCGTTGCTTATGTGGTGCAGGTCGTCCCATTGCTCGTCGAGGGCAGGCGTTGGCGCGACTACGCTGACCGAATTCTTCTGATCGATTGCAGCGCGGCCACGCAGTTGGCCCGCATAAGCGCGAGAGTGGGAATCGATCAAGTAACAGCGACAAAAATAATCGCGGCACAGGCAACTCGCGTGGAGCGGCTGGCTGTCGCTGATGACGTATTGGTTAATGAGGCAGCCTTAGACCAGATAGCTTCAAGGGTCGAGCGCTTGCACCGTACGTATCTGCGATTCGCTGCGATCAAACGATCGCGCGAAACGCTGTGATATCTTCGATCATGCTTCCGATTCCACTGCGAGATGTCGACGGACGGTAAGGTTCTATACGAATATCCGTTCAGCGAGCGCGTTCGGACCTTGCTGCGTCTGGAGGACCTGTTCGACAAGTTGATGTACTTCTGCGCGCAGGAGCACGCCTACTGCCACCATACAGCGCTCCTAACGCTGTTCGAAATTCTGGAAGTCACATCGCGCGCCGATCTGAGATCGGACTTGTTGCAGGAGCTGGAGCGACATAAGCAATCGCTGCAGGCCCTTCGCAACAATCCGCAGGTGTCGGAAAGTGCGCTCTCGGGGGTTCTGTCCGATATTGAGCGCGCGCAACAGAATCTGAATTCGACCACCGGCAAAGCGGGCCAGCATGTGCGCGACAACGAATGGCTGATGAGTATTCGCAGCCGCGCGATCATTCCGGGCGGGACGTGCGAATTTGATCTACCGTCATACCACGCCTGGCTGACACGCGACGTCGATACTCGGACGCGCGATCTGCAAAACTGGGTCGGACCGATGCTGCTATTTCACTCCGCACTAGCGATCGTGTTGAAGCTATTGCGCGAAACCGCGCATCGCAGCAAGCAGATTGCGACGCAGGGAGCGTTTCAGCAAATGTTGCAGGGACGAACCTACGCGCTGTTGCAGGTGCGAGTTGATGGCACGCTGCACGCGATTCCCGAGATCAGCGCCAACAAATACATGCTGTGGATCCGCTTTACGACGCAAGATCGCGAACCGAAGCCGCGTTCGATGGATCAAGACGTCCCGTTCGAGTTGGCGCTCTGCGCGTTCTAGTTTCAAATGGCGAAGGTCAAATGTCCGACTTGCGGCCGTCAGGTCAAATGGCACGAACAGCAAAAGTTTCGCCCGTTTTGTTCCGAGCGCTGCAAGATGATCGATCTTGGAGCGTGGGCGTCCGACGCTTATACGATTGCCGGTCCTGAGGACAATAAGGACGTGCAGACACCGGACACATCGAATCGGTCGCACTGATCGCTGTTCCACACCGCCGACAGCAAGGCAATTCCATGGGCGCCGTATGACATTGCGGTCGCCAGATCGTTGATTTGCAGTCCCCCCAACGAGTAGACGGGAACACCGCTGCCCGTGATCATGCCGGCGAAGGCGTTCCACCCAAGCGGTCGCTGGCCCGGATGGGTCGCTGTGGTACGTACCGTGCCCACTGTCACGAAATCGAGTCGCAACTGAGTCGCGTGTTCGATCTCTGCACTCGAATGGGCCGACGCACCAACCCACTCGAGTTCGGGCCGCTGTTCTACAGCCGCAAGATCCGCAGCGGTCAGATGCACACCATCTGCGCTCTCCCAGAGTGCTCGTTGGTGCCGGCTGTTGACCAGCAACGTCGCGCCGGTGGCGCGAACGCGGACGCGCACCTCATCGAAAAGCACCGCCGCAGCCGCATCGTCGAGGGCCGGCTCTCGAAACTGTAATAACTTCAGGCCACGCGCCAGCGCCAGCTCGAGGCGCTGTAGAAACGATTCGCGACCTAGCCGCGCCGCCGCACTGATCGCGTAGATCGGAGGAAGCGTAAGCCACCGCAAAACGGGGATAGTTGCCGGCAGCAAAGGCCCATCGGGCAAGCTGCTGGTGGAAAAAAAGCCGAAATCTTGATGCTCGCGTGCGCGCAGCTTCCCGCGCCAGTCGAACACCCGAAAAAAATGCAGCCGTACCAGCGCGTGCGGATAATCGAAGACCCGCACGACCCAAGGATAAGGCGTGCCGATATCGATTCCGAGTTCTTCATGCAGCTCGCGTGCCAGCGCTTTAGCTATCGTTTCGTTTGGCTCCACTTTCCCGCCAGGAAATTCCCAGTACGAGGCGTAAGGCTTTCCTTTTGGGCGACTCGCCAGTAAGAAGCTGCCATCCGGACGAATGAGCACCCCGGCCGCAACATCGACCGGCGTCCGCGTCAACGTCATCGTTGTGCGCTGTCGCTCGCGAGGCGCTTGGAGCCGGCCCAGTGGCGTGCGAACTGCAGAGCCACCCGGCCGGAGCGTGATCCGCGCTGCAATGCGAACTGCAGGGCATCGGTACGTGCCTCGGCTGTCTCGTGAGGCTTCAAGCCGAAGCGTTGCAGCCAGTGGGAAACGATATCGAGATAATCGTCCTGACGAAATGGATAGAACGAAAGCCAGAGGCCAAATCGCTCCGACAGCGAAATCTGTTCTTCGACCGCTTCGGCAGGATGAATCTCGCCGTCGTCGTCGTAACGCGTGGCGAGGTTGTCGCGCATCAGCTCGGGCATCAGGTGCCTCCGATTTGACGACGCGTAGATAAGAACGTTGTCGGCCGTGCCGGCGATCGAACCGTCGAGAGCAGCTTTCAACTCCTTGTAGCCGGCTTCGTTCTTGTCAAACGATAAATCGTCGCAAAAAATAACGAAACGCTCGCGCTGTCCGGCGACAATGTCCACGATGTCGGCGATATCGATCAGGTCGCGCTTGTCGACTTCGATAAGCCGCAGTCCTCGCGTACCGAACTCATTCAGACACGCGCGGATCAGGGACGATTTTCCGGTGCCGCGCGCGCCCGTCAGCAAGGCGTTATTGGCGGGTAATCCCCGTATGAAACGTTCGGTGTTTTGGACAAGTGCCGACTTCTGCGCATCCACATGCTTTAGATCGGCGAACGGAATCAACGCCGGCCGCAACACCGGTTGCAGCTCGCCTTGCTCAAGCCCCAAGTAACGCCGCTTGCGCCAGCGGAAAGCCAGCGATGATGAGAAGTCTGTCGGTGAATGCGCGGGCAACAACGATTCGACACGTTCAAGCACCGCGGCCAGGCGATCAAGCGTCGAATCCGAAGTACGCGTCACGACCGATAATCAGCGTTGATTGATACGTATTCGTGCGACAGATCCGTGGTCCATACGGATGCCACCGCGCGGCCGCGACCTAACTGCAAACGCACCACAATTTCAGCCTTCTTCATCACGCGCTGGCCGTCCTCCTCGCGGTACTCAGCATGGCGACCGCCATCGCGCACAACGTAGACATCATCAAGATGCATTTGAACACGGTCGGGCTGCAGATCGTCGATGCCCGCGTACCCCACCGCGGCGAGTATCCGTCCTAGGTTGGGGTCGGAGGCGAAGAAAGCGGTCTTGACCAACGGCGAGTGCGCCACTGCATAGGCAACTTTTCGCGCTTCTTGCTCGCTGGCTGCCTGCTCGACGCGCACCTCGATGAACTTCGTCGCGCCTTCTCCATCACGCACGATTGCGTGTGCGAGTTCGCGGGCAACATCGGTCAGAGCGGAAGCAAAGGCGGCGCAGAGCGGTTCATCTGCTGACTCGATCCGAGCAGCACCCTGACCGGTTGCGATCACAATGAAGGAATCATTGGTCGACGTGTCTCCATCGATAGTGATGCAGTTGAATGATTGCTCGCAAGCCTGTTGTGTCAGCTGCTGAAGCAAAGAAGGTGCGATCGCGACATCAGTCGCGATGAATCCCAGCATCGTGGCCATGTTCGGGCGAATCATCCCCGCGCCCTTTGAGATGCCGGTCAAGGTCATGCCGATTCCGCCAACATCGACTCGGCGCGAGACAGCTTTCGGAATCGTGTCCGTCGTCATGATGGTTTCGGCCGCTGCCAGCCAGTGATTGGAGCTGAGGCAACCGACGGCTTCGGGCAGGCCTGCAATCAATCGCTCGATCGGCATCGCCTCCATGATCACGCCGGTCGAAAACGGAAGAATCTGCTGGGCGTCGCAAGCAATCAGTCGTGCCAGGGCTGCGCAACTGGCGCGCGTCGCCTGAAGACCGGCTTCTCCGGTGCCGGCATTTGCATTGCCGGTGTTGACGAGTAACGCACGCATGGCTTTGTGCGAGGCCAGGTGTTCCCGACACACCAAGACCGGAGCAGCAGCGAAGCGATTCTGGGTAAAGACACCTGCAACACTGGCGCCATCGGCGATGCGAACGACCAGCAGATCTCTGCGACCGGCCTTTCGTATGCCCGCTTCAGCCCAGCCGAGTTCGACACCCGCAACGGGGAACAATGACTTCGCATCGGGTGCGCGCAGATTAACGGCCACGTTGGGGACTTGTGCTCGGAACAGTTTGTGGCATACGAAGCGGCTCGTCCCCTGCCCTTATATTGCGCGCGTACGCGCGGCCGCTCCGAAGGGAGCGCGCCTAACTAATCGCGACGAGTGCACGTGCGACGGCGAAGCCGTCGCGTACACGAGGAGCGCTATAACTTTCCATGGCACTGCTTGTACTTCTTGCCCGATCCACATGGACAGGGATCGTTGCGGCCGATCTTTTCGCCAACGCGTCTAACCTGCTGCACAGCAGGCTTCGCAGCGCCTTCGTCCGACTCCGACAACGTCAACGCCCCGACCTCGACAGGCTCTTCGGACACGCCGAGGCCGAACTCGGAGTGTTGAGCCCGTGCTTGCTCCGCACGCCGCTCGCTTTCCTCCTCGATCTGTTGCTCAGCCTGCTGTATCTCTTCCTGGGTCTGAATCCGCACGTTCATCAGTACACGCACGACGTCGGCGCGCACTCGATCGAGCAGTGAACCGAACAGTTCGAATGCTTCACGCTTGTACTCCTGCTTCGGCTGCTTTTGCGCATATCCGCGCAGGTGAATGCCCTGTCGCAACGCATCCAGCGCTGTCAGGTGCTCGCGCCACGCCTGGTCAAGCGATTGCAGCATGATCGACCGTTCGAACCCGGAGAACGAATCGCGGCCGACAATCGCCACCTTCGCTTCGTACGACTCGTCCGCCGCCTTCAAAACCTTCGCCAGCAGGTCTTCGTCTGTCAGCGAATCGTTCGACTCGAGCGCACTCTTCAGAGGCACGTTCAGTTGCCAGTCATTGGCGAGCGCCGCTTCAAGCCCCGCGATATCCCATTGCTCTTCGACCGATTCCAGCGGCACATGCGCGCGGAACATGTCGGTGAAGTAGCCGGAGCGCAGGTTCGTCACCATTTCGCCGGTGTTATCGGTTTCAAGAATTTCGTTGCGCAGCCGATAGATTTCGCGCCGTTGATCATTGGCGACGTCGTCATATTCGAGCAGTTGCTTGCGAATATCGAAGTTGCGTGCTTCGACCTTGCGCTGCGCGCTCTCAATCGACCGCGTAACCATGCCCGCTTCGATCGCTTCGCCTTCGGGCAACTTTAGGCGATCCATGATCGCCTTCATCTTGTCGCCGGCAAATATTCGCAGCAGCGAGTCTTCCATCGACAGATAAAACCGCGACGCGCCAGGATCACCCTGGCGACCCGAGCGGCCGCGCAACTGGTTGTCGATACGACGCGACTCGTGACGCTCGGAACCGATGATCTTCAAACCGCCCGCGCCGACGACCTTGTCATGCAACGATTGCCATTCATTGCGCAGCTTGTCGATGCGCTGCGATTTCTCGGCGTCGTCGAGTGCAGCATCGGCTTCGACGAACTGCACCTGCTTCTCGACATTTCCGCCGAGGACAATGTCGGTCCCGCGACCCGCCATGTTGGTCGCGATCGTGATCACCGCGGGGCTTCCCGCCTGAGCAATGATCTCGGCCTCCTTCGCGTGCTGCTTCGCATTAAGAACCTGATGCGGCAGCTTTTCCTTTTGCAGCAGATTCGACAGCAGTTCGGAATTCTCGATCGATGTCGTGCCCACCAGTACCGGCTGGCCGCGCTCGACACAGTCCTTGATGTCGTCGAGGATCGCGGTGTACTTCTCTTTCAGCGTCCGATAGACCTTATCCTGTGAGTCGATACGGATCATCGGCCGGTGCGTAGGTATCACCACCGTTTCGAGTCGATAGATTTCCTGGAATTCGTACGCCTCGGTATCTGCGGTACCCGTCATACCGGCGAGCTTGCCGTACATGCGAAAGTAATTTTGAAACGTGATCGACGCGTACGTTTGATTCTCTGCCTGTATCGGCACGCCTTCCTTGGCTTCGACCGCCTGATGTAATCCTTCTGACCACCGCCGGCCGACCATCATGCGGCCGGTGAACTCGTCGACGATGATGATCTCGCCGTTCTGAACGACATACTGCTGGTCACGATGAAACAGCGAGTGCGCACGCAATGCGGCGTTCAGGTGATGCATCAGAATGATGTTCGAGGGCGAATACAGACTTTCGCCCTCGGCCAGCATCCCCATGCGCGTCAATATTTCTTCAAGCCGCTCATGGCCAGCTTCGGAGATGTGCACTTGGTGGGCTTTTTCGTCGACCCAGTAATCGCCCTCGCCCTTTTCATCAGCCTGGCGGTTCAGCAATTTAGGAATTTCGTTGACCCGAACGTAGGTTTCGGTGTGATCTTCGGCCGGTCCCGAAATGATCAGCGGCGTACGCGCCTCGTCGATCAGAATCGAATCGACCTCGTCAACGATCGCGTATGAAAGGCCGCGCTGACGGCGGTCTGCGATCGCATATTCCATGTTGTCGCGCAGATAATCGAAACCAAACTCGTTGTTGGTTCCGTACGTGATATCTGCCGCGTAGGCCACACGTTTTTCTTCCGTCGCCTGCTGCGACAGGATCACTCCGACGGTCAGTCCGAGAAATCGATAGACCTTCCCCATCCAGTCGGCATCGCGCGCCGCCAGATAATCATTGACCGTGACGATATGAACGCCTTTACCGGCGAGTGCGTTCAGATACGCAGGCAGCGTCGCTGCGAGCGTCTTGCCCTCCCCGGTGCGCATCTCGGCGATCTTGCCGGCATGCAAGACCATGCCTCCGACAAGCTGCACGTCAAAGTGCCGCATCGTCAGAGTGCGCTTGGCCGCTTCACGCACGACAGCAAACGCCTCGGGCAGCAGGTCGTCGAGCGTCTCTCCGTTGGCGAGCCGCTGCCGAAACTCGCCAGTCTTGGCTTTTAACGCGTCGTCCGACAGCGCAGCGATCTGGGACTCGAGCGCGTTGATGCGCTCGACATTTCGGTCATATGTTTTTAGCAGGCGCTCGTTACGACTGCCAAAAACCTTGGTCAGAATTCCGGAAATCATGGAGATGATCTGGGGCTGGCGATCACTGAAACAAGCTTCGCCGCGAATGGCAAGGAATGAAAATTATGTCATAGGGGTTGAGTATGAGAAGGCCGGGTGTTAGGTCAAAATCCATATCGCGGTCGATTCGAGCAGCAGCGGCTGGCGCAGCTGCGCCGCCTACGTCGTCGGGCACTTCGTGCCAACCACTGCGGTACTCACAACGCCGGCGCAAAAAAGGGCTAAAGCGCTTTTTTGCTTAAAGACCCCGGCGTTGCTCCGCTCCTCGGGCGACGACTAAAAGGCGGCGCATCTGCGCCAGCCGCTGCTGTCGCGACATCGTCCCGATCGAGATGTTTTATCTTTTTACCCCAACCCAAGAGAACGGTGCCGCGCAAGCGTTTGGCGACGCGGCGCTGCCTTGGGCGTCGTCGAGGAGCGGAGCCGAGCCGGGGCCTTTGAGCAAAACAGCGCTTTAGCCCTGTTTTGCGCCGGCTCGGCGAGTACCGCAGAGCAGGGTCGAAGACCCCGACGACTCAGGCAGCGCAGCGACGCCAAACGCTTGCGCGCTGCGCCGTATCGACAAAAAATTCAGTCCCGAGCCGAAGCTGCTAACGCCTTGATGTCGACGCGAGGTGATCCGGCGGCGTGCTGTTGCAGCGGACTGGCTTTGCCGAACAGGAACTTGGCGGGGTTTTGTGCAACGCCTTGATGGTGCACTTCAAAGTGCAGGTGGGAACCCGTCGAGCGTCCGGTCGAGCCAACTTCTGCCAGCTTTTGCCCACGCTTGACGATATCGCCAAGCGCGACGTTAAGCCGGCTTGCATGTGCGTAGCGGCTCAGCAACGAGTTGCCATGATCGACTTCCACGATGTTGCCCCACACGGGGTGATATTCAGCCAACACGACGACCCCACCGGCGGCGGCATGGATCGGCGTTCCAGTGGGTGCTGCGAAGTCGATGCCTGAGTGATGGGACATCTCGCCGGAAAAAGGATCGGATCGCCATCCAAAGCCCGAGCCGATGAATCCATCGGACAACGGTTTGCTCCGAGGCAGCAATGCTTGGCGTACCTGTTGTGCGCGCAACTCGGCTTCGATCACGCTCATGTAATCGGCCCGCTGATCCACGCTGACTGAAAGGTGTTTTAGCGCGACGTCGAGTTCGCGCAGGGTCATTGGATCGCTTTGAAGGGCACCGCCACGGCCAGGCAACTGCGCAAAGCGAAACTCTTCGGGCCGGATCCCTGCGGCTTTGCCCACCCGCTCACCGACCGCGTCGAGCCGTAGCAACTGTGCCTGAACTTCGCCGAGCTTGCGCGCGAGGGCCGATACGTTGTCGCGAACGAACTGATCCTTGCGCTCCATCTCGTCGCGCGAGACAAAGGAGACCAAATCGGAAAGAATTGGGATGCGAAACGCCGAGGCAGCGCGGACCGTCAAAAACGAAAAAGCTCCTGATAAGAGCAGTACACCCAGCGCAAGAGTGATCGAAGCAGCGAGTGCATGGCGGCGGGTGATACTGAGCGTCAAGGCGCGCGCCAATCGCTTGTCGACCACTATGATCTGCATCCGCGCCCTCCTGCGCTCACCCTTTACTGCTCAAAGCCGGCTTACCAACTGCCCATGTCGAGCTCCGCTCGCCTAATCGCCGCCGCGCTGCGCGACTCGCCGCAAGCGGCTTCTCTCATCGCGCGCTTCGAAGCGACTGAGCGAGCTGCGCTGGCGATCGCCCCTGCATGTCGCGCCGTCGCCGGCATCGATGCCCTGAAGCCGGGCGTGTGCGAACTGCGTGGCGAAACTCTCTGGCTTAGCCTTCCCTCACCATCTCACTCGGCCAAATTGCGGCAAGCAACGCCGCGTCTTTTATCAACTTTGGCGGCCGATGGGTTCAAAGTCTACGAGATCAAGACGCGAGTACAACCCGCCGTCACGTCTTACCCTGGAGACGGGAGCCCTGCACCCTCAAGTCGCTCAAGCGGTCCGAGCCCGGGGTTGCCTTGGCCCCGTAGCGGGGAGACAGCCGCGGCCTCGGTTGCCAAGCTGGTGGACTCCGTGGGGGAATCGCCACTGAAGGAAGCGGTTATGAAGCTGGCGGCGACGCTCCGAAAACGGGTGTCTCGCTAGGCGGTTTCGGTCTGAAAGCGAAAGGCCGTCGGCGCCTGTCCTTCGTCTTCGAATGTCACGAGCTCGAATGCCGTCCGATCGGCCGTCAGCGCGCGCAACAGCCTGTTATTAATGGCATGGCCCGACTTATGTGCGACATACGAAGCGATTAACGGGTGGCCAAGCACCGCAAGATCACCGATTGCATCGAGCATCTTGTGCTTGGCGATTTCGTCGCCGGCGCGTAAGCCATCGGCGTTGAGAACCCTGTACTCGTCCATCACGATGGCATTTTCGAAGCTGCCGCCGATGGCCAGGCCCGCTTTTCGTAGTGCTTCGACGTCGTTGACAAATCCGAAGGTCCGCGCGCGCGAAACCTCTTTGATGTACGAATCGTGAGCGAAATCGACCTCCACGATCTGCTCGGTAGCGTCGATCGCCGGGTGATTGAACGCGATAGAAAACTTCAGCTTGAAGCCGAAGTACGGCTCCAGCCGTGCCCAGGCGTCGCCGTCGCGAAACTCGACCGGCTTGACCACGCGCGCAAACTTCTTCGGCGCCTTGAGCTCGCTGATTCCTGCCGCTTGTATAAGAAACACAAAGCTTGCGGCGCTGCCGTCCATGATCGGAATTTCGGGCGCATCGACATCGACGTAGCAGTTGTCGATACCCAGCCCCGCCAGCGCGCTCATCAAATGCTCGATCGTCGCCACTTTGACGTCACCGAGTCCGATCGTCGTCGCCATGCGCGTGTCAACGACACTTTCCGGTTTCAGAGGAATGTCGACCGGCGGATCGACATCAACCCGCCGGAACACGACACCGGTGTCGGCCGCAGCCGGCCGCAGTACCAGCTTGACCTTGGTTCCGCTGTGCAAGCCGATACCCACCGCGCGGGCGATCTGCTTCAGAGTGCGCTGCTTAACCATGGCTCGAGTTTACCGGCCAGCTAGTCCGCCTGCTTCCTCAAGAAAGCAGGAATGTCATAACGGTCGGAACCGGTGTCCTCCATTGCCGCCACCCTGGTCTGCGCTGACTCACGTGTGCGCCATATCGCGGGTTTCTCAAAGTCGCTGTAGTCGGACGAAGAGCCATGCGAGGCTGTGGCAGGCACGGTCATCGGCGTGTTGTCGGTGCCGGTGCGCACAACCGTGAACGGTGTCGATTGCTTTCTCGAAGCGGCGCGGCCGAGGCCTGTTGCGACGACCGTGACGCGCAGTCCGTCTCCGATCGATTCGTCGCATACGGTCCCAAAGATCACCGTTGCGTCGTCTGCCGCAAACGCCCGAATCGTGTTCATCACCTCGCGTGTCTCCTTCATCTTCAACGAAGAAGACGCCGTTATGTTCACCAGCACCCCCCGTGCCCCCGAAAGGTCGACGCCCTCGAGTAACGGGCTCGCAACGGCTTGTTCCGCTGCTATCCGCGCGCGATCGAGCCCCGACGCGAGGGCAGTTCCCATCATCGCCTTGCCTTGCTCACTCATCACCGTCTTCACGTCCTCGAAATCGACGTTGACAAGCCCCGGGACATTGATGATTTCGGCAATGCCGGCGCACGCGTTATGCAATACATCATCAGCGGCTCTGAAGCACTCGGCCATCTCGGCGTCTTCACCCATCACTTCTTCGAGCTTGTTATTAAGGATGACGATCAGCGAGTGCACGGTGTCTTCGAGCTGCGTGACGCCGGTCTCAGCGAGCTTCATACGTCTTGGTCCTTCGAACTCGAAAGGCTTCGATACGACCGCAACCGTCAGGATTCCAAGTTCCTTCGCGATTTCCGCAAACACTGGCGCTGCGCCGGTACCGGTGCCGCCACCCATGCCGGCGGTGATGAACACCATGTGCGCGCCGCGCAGTGCGTCGGCGATCCGATCGCGCGCCTCCTCGGCCGCGGCGCGCCCTGCCTCGGGACGGCTGCCGGCGCCTAAGCCGGTCTTGCCGAGCTGCAGGATGTTTTTGGACGACGATCGCGCCAACGCCTGGTGATCGGTGTTGGCGCAGATGAATTCCACGCCCTGTACGCCGCGCGCGATCATGTGCTGAACCGCATTGCCCCCCGCACCGCCGACGCCAACCACTTTAATGATCGTGCCGCGCGTTTCTGTCTCAAGAATTTCGAAACTCATATTGCCTCCTGCTTAGCCAAGTTAAATGCATCAATCGAAACGCGCAAAGCCAAAAGCACAGCAGCGCTTGGCATTGGACGCTCCACCGTCAAAATTACTTCTCTCATCAAAAATTGCCGACTACCCATTCCTTCATGCGTCTCACCGTTTGCTTGAACGAGCCTGTCTGTTGTGCGAGCTTGCGACCGCGCAGACGTTGTGAATGCGCTTCGACCAGCAGACCCATCGCTGTTGCGAAGCGCGGATTGCGGACCACGTCTGATAGCGAGCCGGTGTAGTTCGGCCAGCCGATGCGAGCGGGTTTTAAAAACACGTCTTCAGCCAACTCGGTCATGCCGGGCAGCAAGCTCGTCCCGCCGGTCAATACGATTCCCGATGACAGCAACTCTTCGTAACCGGATTCGCGCACCACTTGCTGGGTCAGCGTGAACAGCTCTTCGACCCTGGGCTCGATCACCGCGGCAAGCGACTGGCGCGAGAGCAGCCGCGGACCGCGATCGCCGAGCCCCGGGATTTCAATCTTTTCGTTTGGATCGGCCAGCACTTCCTTCGCGACACCCCAGCGCAGCTTGATGTCCTCCGCGTCTGGAATCGGGGTGCGCAGCGCCATCGCGATGTCGTTCGTGATCTGATCGCCTGCGATCGGAATGATCGCGGTATGTCGAATTGCACCGCCGGTGAAAATGGCGATATCAGTCGTGCCGCCGCCAATATCGACGAGCGCCACGCCGAGCTCTTTTTCATCGGAAGTCAAAGCCGACAGCGATGACGCGAGTGGCTGCAGGATCAAGTCCTGCACTTCCAGGCCGCAACGGCGCACGCACTTGATGATGTTCTGAGCGGCGGAGACCGCGCCTGTAACGATGTGCACGCGCACCTCGAGCCGAACGCCGCTCATGCCGATCGGCTCGCGAATATCTTCCTGGCCATCGACAATGAACTCTTGCGTCAGCACATGCAGAACTTGCTGATCGGTCGGAATGTTCACTGCCTTTGCGGTCTCGATCACCCTCGCGACGTCAGCGGCGGCGACTTCACGATCCTTTATCGCGACCATCCCGCTGGAGTTGAAGCTCTTGATGTGGCTACCGGCGATGCCTGTGAAAACGTCGCGAATCTGGCAAGCAGCCATCAGCTCGGCCTCCTCGAGCGCTCGCCGTATCGATTGCACGGTCGCTTCGATATTGACCACGACACCCTTTCGCAAGCCTTGCGATTCGGCCTGGCCGAGGCCTATTACCTGGAATCGGCCGTCGGCAAGTACTTCGGCAACAGCCACTACCACTTTCGAGGTGCCGATATCGAGGCCGACGATCAGGTCTTTGCTTTCGTTCCTCATGGGCGAACCGTGCGCTCCGATTTCATTGCCTTGGTCGCGCTCGACGCTGCCAGCCCGTTGGGGTAACGCGCGTCGATTCGCATCGGCACACCGCCCATTTGCGCGACTATCAGTGGGTACGCAGCAATGACCTGCGCCACACGCTCCGCAAGCGGCAGCTCGGCACGATCGCGTCCGAGCTCAATGTGCAGATTGTTGGCTTGTTTTGAGTCTTCGGGCCTATCGGGCGCCAGCCGCAGCGACCACGCCTTACGATCAGAGATGTCGATGCCAGCAATGTGCAGTGCCAGCGGTGAGAATTGCGCCGACAGCTCGTAATAGCGGCGCACGGCGTCCTTGGCCGCGCTAACGGGTCCGCTGAACTCAGGCAGTTGACCGTGGACCTCCGCCTCGTCCGGATTGGCGACGAAGAGTTCGCCGCGATCGGACAACAGCCGCCCGCCCTCCCACACACCCAGCGCCCGATGTTCGGTCAGCGTCACCAGCAGCCGGTCGGGCCACACGCGCCGCACCGATGCTGCAGCAACCCAAGGCACTGTCTCTAACAATCGGCGCGTGTCATCCAGCCGCATCGTGAAGTAGTTGCCGCGCAAGCGGCCTGCCAAGGCCGTGCGGACCGAAGTAGCGGTCACGTGACGCAGATCCCCGCGAACTTCAAGACGCTTCAGTTGAAACTTCGGCTGTTGCGCGAGCCTGAACAGGGCGGCGGCGCCAACGACTAATACGGAAAGCGCAACGAGAATTGCCGCCAGTCGATTCATCGTGCTCGCACTCATGCCGCCGGCCTCCGATCCAACGTCGCAAGCGACAGAATGCGCAGCGCAAGGTCTTCGTAATCGATGCCCGTGGCTCGCGCAGCTATCGGAACCAGTGAGTGACTCGTCATACCTGGCGACGTGTTGAGCTCGAGCAAATAGGGCTCATTGCGGCGGCTCAGCATGATGTCGATGCGCCCCCAGCCTCGGGCCCCGAGCGCGTTGTAGGCCTTCACGGAGAGATTACGAATGGTTGCGCTCAGCTCCGCGCCGATTGGCGCCGGACACAGGTACTTGGTTTCTTCGCCGAAGTATTTGTTGTGATAGTCGTAGTTCGCATCAGGCGCACGGATTTCCACCAGCGGCAACGCCTCCGCCTCGGTGTCCTGACCGAGAATTGCGCAAGTCAACTCTTGGCCGTCGATGAACTCTTCCGCCAACACGACATCGTCGTACTTGCGCGCCAACTCGAACGCCTCGGCCATGCCGGAATAGCCGCGTACGCGCGAGATGCCGATCGTCGAGCCCTCATTGGGTGGCTTGACGATTAACGGCAGACGTAGCTCGTCGGCCACTTCGTTCAAGTGCGCGCGCTGACCGGATTCGATCACGCGATAGCGCGGCGTCGGTAACTTGTGGGTCTCCCATATACGTTTGGTAAATACCTTGTCGATTGCAAGCGCCGACGCCTGCACTCCGCTGCCCGTATACGGAATTTGCAGAGTTTCGAGTACGCCCTGGATCGAACCGTCCTCACCGCCTCGCCCGTGCAATGCAATGAATGCGCGGTCGAATTTCGCCGCCTCGAGTTCGCCCAGCGATTGCGTAGCCGGATCGAACGCATGCGCGTCGACGCCGCGCGCACGCAAGGCATTCAATACGCCCGTGCCGGACATAATCGACACTTCACGCTCCGACGAGCGACCGCCGAACAGCACTCCGACCTTGCCGAATTCAGCGGCATTCATTCGGCGCCGCCTCCGGTCAGCTTCGACGCGAGCTGACCGATCGAGCCGGCGCCCATCGCTATCACCACATCGCCGTCACGCACGACATCGAGCACCGCCGCCGGTAAATCGTCGATCGATTCGACGAAGATCGGTTCGATCTTCCCAGCCACTCGAATCGCGCGGGCAAGAGCGCGCCCGTCTGCCAAGGCGATCGGCGCTTCGCCTGCGGGGTAGACGTCCGTCAATAGCAATACGTCGGCTGTCGCCAGCACGCGCACGAAATCTTCGAAGCTGTCGCGGGTGCGCGTGTAGCGATGGGGTTGGAAAGCAAGCACGATGCGGCGGTTCGGAAACGCGCCGCGTGCCGCCTGCAACGTGGCTGTGGCCTCCGCCGGATGATGTCCGTAATCGTCGATCAGCGTGAAGTGACCGCCTTTCGGCGTGGGCAGATCGCCGTGTCGGGCGAACCGGCGGCCAACGCCAGTGAACTCTGCAAGCGCGGCGCTGATCGCCGAGTCCGGAACGCCGAGCTCGATGCCTACTGCAATTGCAGCCAGCGCGTTCGCAACGTTGTGCATGCCAGGCAGGTTCAGAGTGATATCTAACGCTGCGGCACCCTCACGCGCCACGCGGAATTTCATCTGCGTTCCGTGTGGGTGTGCATCAAAAGCGCGAACCTGCGAGTCCTCAGCAAAACCGTAAGTCAACAGCGGCTTGCGAACCAACGGCAGGATCTCGCGAACGTTCAGGTCGTCGATACACACGATCGCCCGCCCGTAGAACGGCAGCCGCGACAGGAAATCGATGAACGCTTGCCTCAGCCGTGAGAAGTCATGCCCGTAAGTTTCCATGTGATCGTTGTCGATGTTCGTGACGACGGCGAGCACAGGATTCAAATTCAGGAACGAGGCGTCGGACTCGTCCGCCTCGACCACGATGTAATCGCCGCTTCCGAGCCGCGCACTGGAACCAGCGGAGTTAAGGCGGCCGCCGATCACGAAGGTCGGATCAAACCCGCCGGCAGCCAGCACACTGGCAACCAGGCTTGTCGTCGTTGTTTTGCCGTGCGTTCCAGCAATGGCAATGCCCTGCTTCAATCGCATAAGCTCTGCCAGCATGACGGCGCGCGGAACGATCGGAATCCGCTTGGCTCGTGCTTCTTGAACCTCCGGGTTGTCGTCAGTTACCGCGGTCGAAACCACAACGGCATCGGCGCCGTTGACGTTTTGCGCGCGATGGCCATGACTGACGATGGCATTTAGCTTCGCCAGCCGCCGCGTCGTAGCCGTGGATGTGACATCGGACCCGCTGACTTGATATCCGAGCGTGAGCAGCACTTCAGCAATGCCCGACATGCCGCTGCCGCCGATGCCGACAAAGTGAATATGTTTTACGGCGTGCTTCATCTCACGCTGCGACCTTTTCGATCACCGAGACCACCGTCGCGGTTGCATCGGGCTTGCCAACAGAGCGCGCGGCCTGTGCCATTGCTAACAATCGATCTCTGGTTAGCGAATGCAACAGGTCAGCGAGCTTGGTTGCACTGAGCTCAGCCTGCGGCAGATGAATCGCGGCGCCTCGAGAAGCCATGAATTCGGCATTTTCACGCTGATGCGACGTGGTGGAGGCGACAAGCGGAATCAGCACGCTCGCCACTCCGCCCGCTGCAAGCTCCGACACAGTAATCGCCCCTGCACGACAAACGACCAGATCGGCCTTCGTGTAACGCTCCGGCATATCGTCGATGAACGCGACGACTTCGGCATCGACGCCGAGCTCCCGATAGAGCGCCTGCACCGCCTCGATGTGTCTGGTGCCGCACTGGTGAACGACCCTCGGACGCAAATCCGGCGAAACAAGCGCCAGCGCGCGCGGCACGTTTTCGTTCAACACCTGCGCACCCAGGCTGCCGCCGATCACGAGCAGGTGCAAAGGTCCAGCGCGGCCGGCATAGCGCTGCTCAGGTGGTGCCATCTGCGCAATTTCAACGCGTAGCGGGTTGCCGGTGACCAAGCCTTTGTCGCCCGCCATCCTCGCGGCCGGTCCATCGAAACCACATAACACCGCAGATGCCAGTGACTTCAGCATCTTGGTTGACATCAATGGCGCCGCGTCCGAATTAAGCAGCACCAGCGGCACGCCAAGCGTGCTTGCTGCCATGCCGGCAGGGACTGCAACATAACCGCCGGTAGAAAACATCAAGCGTGGCTTTCGCGCGCGAATCAACGCACGGCTTTGCCATAGGGCGCGCAGCAGGTAGAACCCGCCGAGCAGCAGCGTCTTGAACCCCTTGCCACGTAAGCCTGCGAAGTCGATCGAATCGAATGCAATTCCGCGCGGCTCGACGAGTTGACGTTCCATGCCGACACGAGTACCAAGCCAGCTCACCGACCACCCTCGCGCACGCAGCGCCTCGGCAACAGCGAGTCCAGGCATCACGTGGCCGCCGGTTCCCGCAGCGACGACCATCAAGTGATGGAGCAACTTACCCTCGCGCTGCGCGCTCAGGAGTTCGCCCTTCGGGCGGCCGGTCGCGGCTCACGTACGCCCTCCACGCATCAGCACGCGGTTCTCACGATCGACGCGCAGCAGAATTGCAATCGCAACCAGCGTCGACAGCAGCGCCGATCCGCCATAGCTCATCAACGGGAGAGTCAAGCCCTTTGTCGGCAGTAGTCCTGTCGCGACGCCGACGTTGATGAAGGTTTGAACCCCGATCCAAAGCCCCACACCTTGCGCAATCAGTCCGGCGAATGTGCGCTCGAGTGCGATTGCCTGTCGGCCGATCTCAAACGCCCGCTTGACCAGCCAGTAAAAGAGCACAACAACGGTTGCGACGCCGACGAGACCAAGTTCTTCTGCGAGTACCGCGAGGATGAAGTCTGTATGCGCTTCGGGCAAGTAGTGCAGCTTTTCGACGCTGCCGCCGAGCCCCACGCCGAACCATTCGCCACGTCCGAACGCAATCAGAGAATGAGACAGCTGGTATGCCTTGCCGAGTGCATTGCCCTCAGACCACGGATCGAGGTAGGCAAAGATTCGTTCGCGCCGCCACGGAGAAAGCCAAATGACCAGCATGAACACTGAAGCGAGTGCGGCGGTTATGCCGGTGAACAGCCGGCCATTGACTCCGCCGAGAAACAAGATACCCATGCTGATGGCCACGATGACGCCGAATGCGCCCAAGTCGGGCTGCAATAGCAGCAGCACGCCAATCGCACCCATTACAAACGCCATCGGCAAGAACCCCTTGCGAAAGTGATTCATGTAATCCTGCTTCCGCACCGTGAAGTTGGCCGCGTACAGCACACATGCGACCTTCATCAGCTCCGACGGCTGCAGATTCAGAATGCCCAACGGTATCCAGCGCTTTGCGCCATTGACGCCCTTGCCGACCCCCGGAATCAGCACAATCACCAGCAACGCGAGCACGCCGACGAACACGAAGGGCGCAAGGCGTTGCCAGACAGCGATCGGGATTTGAAACACGATCACCGCTGCGCAAAACGCGATGCCGAGCGACAACAGATGACGTACGAGAAAATGCGTCGGCGCGACGGTATAGCGCGGCGAATCGGCAAGTGAAATCGAAGCCGAGTACACCATGATGGTGCCCATCAACAGCAACGCGACAACGACGGCGACCAGCGGTCCATCAATCGCGGACGTCGTGCCAGGGCGCGTCGATATGCCTGCGCTACGGCTCAACCCCGTACTGCTCAGGCCGACCAGTGAGCCGGCAAAGGCGAACGTATTGGGACCGGTACGTCCGCTGCGTTCTCTCGTGCCACCGAACGGGCGCCGGATACGTGCCAACAGGCCGCTCACGACGGCTGCCCCGCTTCGGCGGATAAGTCGCGCACCGCTTCGGCAAATACTTCTCCGCGGTGCATGTAATTGCGAAACATGTCGAAGCTTGCGCACGCTGGCGACAACAGAACTGCATCGCCGGGACGCGCCTGTGCTGATGCGATGTCGACGGCCTGTTCAAGATTTTGCGCATTCAACAGCGGCACGCCGGGCGCTCCTCGTTCAAGCGCGGAGCGAATTGCGACAGCGTCACGGCCGAGGACGACGACCGCGCGCGCATGATGTGCAACGGGCGCAGCCAGCGGCTCGAAGTTCTGTCCCTTGCCATCGCCACCTGCAATGACAACTAGCTTCTTGCCTTCCGCCCCCAGTCCTTCGAGGGCGGCGACCGTCGCGCCGACGTTCGTCCCCTTGCTGTCGTCGTAGTACGCGACACCGTCGATCGTGGCGATCAGTTGCAATCGATGCGGCTCGCCCGCGTAGCGGCTCAGCTCATGCATCATCGGCGCGAGTGGACAGTCGATCGCGCGCGCCAGCGCGAGAGCCGCCAGCGCGTTCGTCGCGTTATGGCGTCCGCGCAAAGCCAGCGCGTCGACCGGCATCAGTCGATGAATCCTCACCTCAGGTGCGTCGTGCAACAGCGAAGACAGATCCTCGGCTTTTCTTCGTCGGCTGGGAGCACTCAAGTCTTCTGCCCAGGCGAGCCAGGCGACGCCGTGATCGACGACGATTCCGTAAGCGTTGGCCGATATGGGAGCCTGGTCGCCGAACGTAACGGTTTGCGTGTCCTTCCTCGCCATTGCGGCGACTCTCGCATCATCACGATTCAGGATTCGAACAGTCTTTGGCCCGAAGATGCGTGCCTTTGAACCGGCATACGCATCGAGCGTGCCGTGCCAGTCGAGATGGTCATCGCTTATGTTCAGGACTGCTGCAGCGTCGCACACGAGCGAGCGCGTCGTCGCAAGTTGAAAGCTCGAGAGCTCGAGTACCCACACTTCAGGCAAGTCGTCGGCCGCCACTCTGATGCGGAGCGCGTCGAGAGCGACCGGTGCGATATTGCCCGCGACTTGGACCCGCTTTCCGGCAGCTTCGACAATCAATCCCGTGAGCCGGCTGGTCGTCGTCTTGCCGTTGGTGCCGGTCACCCCGATGATCCGGGGCGTGTAGCCCGTCTCCGCTTTCAATCTCAGCAGCTCGCGTGCAAATAGCTCGATCTCGCCGACCACGTCGATCTTGCGCTTGTGAGCGCCCTTTACGAGCGGCGCCACCGCCGAAAGGGTCGGTGACAGTCCAGGGCTAAGCGCTACCAAACAAACATCGTCCAGCAGGGATAGCGAAAACTCGCCACTAACGAATTCGGCCTGCGGTAGCTCGGTGCGCAGCTCCGTCAGCCATGGCGGATTGCTTCGAGTGTCGGCGACCCGCAGCGCATAACCTCGAGCTGCGAGAAGCCGCGCCATGGCAAGGCCGCTGTCGCCAAGCCCCAGCACCAGTGCAAGTCCTGCTGTGCGATCGCGTCATCGAATCTTCAACGTCATCATCGAATTTTGAGAGTCGATAGACCGACCAACACCAGCATCATTGTGATGATCCAGAACCGCACCACCACCTGTGTCTCCTTCCACCCCGACAGCTCGAAGTGGTGATGCAGCGGCGCCATTCGAAAGATGCGGCGACCCCCGCTCGACTTGAAGTAGGCGACCTGCAACATCACCGAAATCGTTTCGACGACGAACACGCCACCCATGATGAACAGCACAATTTCCTGGCGCGTGATCACTGCGATCGTTCCGAGCGCACCGCCGAGTGCGAGCGCGCCGACATCGCCCATAAAGACTTCGGCCGGGTAGGCGTTAAACCAGAGGAATGCGAGCCCCGCACCCGAGATCGCAGCACAGATGATCACGAGCTCGCCCGCACCCGGTATGTACGGAAAGAGCAGATAGCGCGCGAAGTCCGCGCGCCCGACGACGTAGGCGAACACACCGAGTGCAGCACCGATCATCACCGTCGGCATGATCGCGAGGCCATCGAGCCCATCGGTCAGATTCACCGCATTGCTCGTTCCGACAATTACCAGGTACGACAGCACCACGAAACCGAACACGCCGAGCGGGTACGCGATGTTCTTGAAAAACGGAACCAGCAGATCGGAGCGAGGCGGAAGGTCGATGTAAAAACCCTGCGTGACCCACTGATGCATCAAGTCCCAGATGCGATCGGTCGACGGCGCGGCGATCGCAAATGCCAGATAGAACGAGGCGGCGAGTCCGATTGCCGATTGCCACGCGTACTTTTCCCGTGCGCTCATGCCTTTCGGATTGCCGTGCACGACTTTCCGGTAGTCGTCGATCCAGCCGATCATTCCGAATCCGAGCGTCACGATCAGCGTCACCCAGATGAAGCGATTCGAGAGGTCGGCCCACAGCAATGTCGTCACACCGATAGCGATCAGCATCAACGCGCCACCCATCGTTGGCGTACCGGTCTTGGTCAGATGCGATTGCGGGCCGTCCTGCCGCACCGCCTGCCCGATTTTCAACGCGGCCAGACGTCGTATCACGAAAGGACCCGCTGCCAGACCGATCAGCATGGCCGTGGCCGCAGCGAGGACGGCGCGCAACGTCAGATACGAGAAGACATTGAACGATCGAATGTCGCGGGCCAGCCATTCGGAGAGTTCGAGCAGCATCAGTGCGCCGGTTCCATCTTCTGCAATGCCAAAGCCTGCACGACACGCTCCATCTGCATGAAGCGCGAGCCTTTGATCAATACCGTCGTTCCCGCTCGCAGACTCGGGCGCAGAGCGGCGATCAATGCATCCACGTTGTCAAAGTGAGCCGCCTCGGTACCGAACGCTTGAGCGGCCTCGCGCATCAAGGAGCCGACAGCGAAGAGCGCATCGATACCGCGCTCGCGTGCGTATTGCCCCACCTCGCGATGAAACTCTAGCCCGCGTATGCCGACTTCTCCCATATCGCCAAGCACCAGCACGCGCGGCGCCGGAGCCCCCGCCAGCAGATCGATGGCAGCTCGGACCGAGTCCGGATTTGCGTTGTACGTATCGTCGATCACATCGCAGCCGTTGCTGCGCAGTTTCACGCCACGCCCGGCGACGGGCTGCCAGGCGTTGAGTCCGGAGGCAATCGCCTCGGCGCCGACATCGGCGGCGATCGCACACGCTGCTGCAGCCAGTGCGTTGCGCACGTTGTGCTCCCCGCCAGCTGCTAGTCGCGCGTCAATGACTCCGTATGGGGTCGCCATTGAAATTCGCACGCCGTCGTCGTCCGTCTGAAACGTTGCAGTGACGACGGCATAGGCTTTCAGCGCGAAATCAATAACTCGTCGTGTCCCCGTCAGCTGGCGCCAGATCGAGGCACACGGATCATCGGCCGGGAACACCGCAACACCATCGTCGGACAACGCAGTAAGGGTTTCACCGTTTTCGTAGGCGGTTGCCTCGACCGACTGCATGAACTCCTGATGCTCACGTTGCGCATTGTTGACCAGCGCGACGGTCGGCTGCACGAGTTGCGCAAGGTACGCAATCTCGCCCGGATGGTTCATGCCGACCTCGAACACCGCCGCCCGGTGCTGCTTCGACAGCTGCCACAGCATTAATGGAACGCCGATGTCGTTGTTCAGATTGCCGTGCGTGGCCAATCGATTCTTTTCGCCGTAAGCGGCAGCCAGGATGGCGGCAATCATCTGCGTCACCGTCGTTTTGCCGTTGCTGCCTGCGACTGCAATCACCGGCAACGAAAAACGCGAGCGCCAGACGCCAGCAGCGACGCCGAAAGCGCGCTTGCTGTCCGCAACGACCAGTTGCGGGCCGTCGACATCGACACGACGCTCGACCAATGCCGCTGCGGCGCCGCGTTCGAATGCGCGCACGACGTAGTCATGACCATCGAAGCGATCGCCGCTCAAGGCAACGAACAGAGCGCCTTCTTTCAGCGTGCGAGAGTCTGTCGAGACACCGGTAAATCCGCCGCGGCCATCGCCGATCACCTCTGTGGGCATGGCACTCGCCGTCAGTACGCGCGCAAGTTCACCGACCGTCATCAATGCCGACATGTGGCACCCGCATCCCCAGCGCGGCGGGCGAGTGCGGCCCGCGCATGCGCCAGATCCGAAAACGGCAGCTTCTCGGCGCCGACAATCTGGTAACTCTCATGACCTTTGCCGGCGATCAGCACGACGTCGGCTGGACCCGCGTTAGCGATCGCATGCGCGATCGCCCGGCTGCGATCAACCATGGTGATCAGATCGCTCGCGTTTGCTGCGCCGGCGGCCACCTGCGAAGCGATCGCTTCAGCATTTTCGGATCGCGGGTTGTCGCTGGTGACGACGACGACGTCGGCACCTTGGGCGGCAGCCGCCCCCATGGGCGCGCGCTTGCCGGCGTCGCGATCGCCGCCCGCACCGAACACAACCCACAACTTCCCGTCAGCACTCCGTGTTGCGCGTGCCCTGACCAGCGGACGCAAAGCTGCGAGCGCTTTCGCCAACGCGTCCGGCGTGTGCGCGTAATCGATGACAGCCAGTGGCGCATCAGGTAGCCCAACTTGTTGCATTCGCCCCGGAGGCGGTTGCAGTTTCGGCAATGCGGCGGCCGCACGCGCGAAATCAATGCCGCACGCGTGCATCACTCCAAGAACACCGAGCAGGTTCTCGACATTGAAATTACCGACCAGCGGGACTTCGATCGGAATCACATGGCCGTCGAGCTCGGCTTCGAACGCGAGGCCAGTGGGCGTTGCGCGAATCGCGCGCCCGATCAGCCGATGCGAAACTTGCTCGTGTCTCGCCTCGTTGGTGCTGTACCCGGTGACGTCGACGCCGCGTTCGGCGAGCTTCGGTATCAGGCGACGGCCCGTTGCGTCGTCTAGATTGATAACCGCGTGCGACAGTGTCGGCCAATCAAACAGCAAGGACTTTGCGGCCTCGTACCGTTGCATCGTCCCGTGATAGTCAAGGTGGTCGCGCGTCAAATTCGTGAACAAAGCGATGTCGAACTTCATTCCGTTCGGCCGCCCTTGCTCTAGCCCGATCGATGAGACTTCCATCGCAATCGCTTGTGCACCGGCGTCGAGCAAAGCGCGTACTTCGCGCTGCAACGAGACGGGGTCCGGCGTTGTCAGTGAGGATTCGGCCAACGGCTCATCGACAAATCCGATTCCTATCGTGCCGATGACCGCACAACGCCGACCCGCTTGCGTCAACAGCTGCGCGATCCACTGCGTAGACGATGTCTTGCCGTTGGTGCCTGTCACGCCAATCGACAGCAGATGTTCGCTCGGACGGCGGTAAAACTCTGAAGCAATAGATCCGAGGGCACCGCGCAAATTGTTGACTGCGAGCAGCGGCATCGAGCGCGTCAAGGATGAACGGTTGCCGGCCCAGCCCTCGGCCTCGACCAATGCTGCGGCCGCTCCAGCGTCTGCAGCAGCGTTTACGAAGTCACGGCCGTCAACTCGTTCTCCGCGCATCGCGACAAAGACGTCACCCTTCTTCAGGTGCCGGTTGTCCACGTGCAGGTCGCATCGGTCCGCAAAGACTGACGGTGCGACTCCCCGCAGCCACCCAAGAACGTCGGTCGCAACCTTTTCCACGCTGTTTGCGGCGCTGCTCACGGTGCTTTCCGCAACGCAACCATTTCGCGGCTCGGCTCAATCGGGGCGTCGGGCGTCGCCTGCAGCGTCCGCAATGCGCTGGCGGTGATTGCCGCAAACACAGGAGCCGCGACTTGACCGCCATAGTGTTGACCCGCCGGCTCGTCGATCATTACCGCGACGACGATGCGTGGGTCCGACACCGGCGCAAAGCCTACGAAGGACGCGACATATTCTTTTACGTACTGTCCATTCTTGATCTTGTACGCGGTGCCCGTCTTTCCGGCCACTCGGTACGCCGGGATGCGGGCGGCGGGCGCAGTACCCTCAGGACCGACGGCCATCTCCAGCATCCTGCGCATCGCTCGCGCGGTTTCGGGAGACATCGCGCGCACTGGTACCGCCGTCGCATCAGCCTTGAGTAACGTCAGCGGGACGAGCCAACCATCATTGGCGAACACGGAGTAGGCGCGCGCCAGTTGAATCAGCGTTACCGATACACCGTGACCGTATGAAATCGTCGCCTGTTCTATCGGTCGCCAGGTTTTCGCCGGCCGCAAGCGTCCAGTAACGGCGCCTGGGAAATCGATCCGCGGTGCCTGACCGAAGCCGACGCCGGTGTACGTCTCCCACAGCGTCTGCGCCGGCAGATCGAGCGCGATCTTCGCCGTGCCGACGTTGCTCGACTTCGCTACCACTTCTTCAACCGTCAACATTCCGTGCGCGTGTGCGTCGCCGATCGTTCGATTCCCGATCGTCAGGCGCCCAGGTGCGGTCTGAATCCGCGTATCGACCTTTACCTTGCCGGCCTCGAGCGCAGCAGCGACCGCAAAGGGTTTCATCGTCGAGCCAGGTTCGAAGGTGTCAGTCAGCACACGGTTACGAATTGCATCCCCTGCGAGGCGGCCGCGAAGGTTCGGATCAAAGCTCGGCAGATTGGCGAGCGCGAGAACCTCGCCGGTCTTCACGTCGAACACGATTGCCGCGCCCGCCTTGGCGCGCGACTTGTCGAGTGCGCTCTTCAGCGCTGCATGCGCGATGTACTGGATTCGGTTGTCGATCGACAGTGCCAGCTCCTTGCCGTCGAGCGGCTCGCGTAGCCAATCCTCTTCGACGACGCGGCCGAGGCGATCCTTGATTACGCGCCTGCTTCCCGCGCGACCAGCCAGAATGCGCTCGTGCGCGAGCTCGATACCCTCTTGCCCACGATCTTCGACATTGGTGAATCCAATCACGTGTGCGTTGGTTGCCCCCTCCGGATAATGGCGTTTGAACTCGCGCGTCGAGTGGATACCTGAAAGCTTCAGCGCGGCAATCCGCTCGGCGACGTCGGCGTCTACCTGTCGGCGCAGATACACGAACGTGCGATCGTCGTCGGCAAGCCGGCGCTTCAGCTCGGCTGCGTTCATTTGCAGCAAGCGTGCTAGCGCATTCAATTGCTCAGGTCCGGCGTCGACATCTTCCGGAATCGCCCAGATCGCGCGCGCTGGCACCGACGAAGCCAGTACGACTCCGTTGCGATCGGTGATGCGGCCGCGCGTCGCGGGAATTTCGAGCGTGCGTGCGTAGCGCGCTTCGCCCTGACGCTGCAGAAAGGCTGTGGATAGACCGCCCATCAAGTAAAACGACCGGCCTGCCAACGCAAGAAAGCCGACGAAGAGCAGGAACAACATCAACTTCGATCGCCATGCAGGCAAAGCGACCGTTAACAACGGATTGTCATTGAAGCCGACGCGGTTCACGCCATCACGCCGCATGCCTTTGCGCGAACGGCGCGAATGCTTCCCTTCCGGAAACCGCGTCATTTTTTGGGCTCCGGTGCGGGCAGACTCAGAAAGACGGTTCCCGCGGAGTCGATCGGCTTTAGCCCGATCTTCCGGGCCGCAGCTTCGACGTACGCGGGTTGCGACAGACGCGATTGTTCGATGCGCAGGCGATCGTGATCGACGTCGAGCCTCTTTGCATCGCCTTGCGCGCGCTGGAGATCGATAAACAGCGAGCGAGATCTGTGCTGCGCCGTGATCAGCGACAGCGCCGACGCAAACAGCAGCGCTCCAATCAGGACCACGAACCCGGGACGACTCATCGACTCGCCTCAGGCCACGGCTCGTCGGTGCGCTCAGCCACTCGCATCACGGCGCTACGTGCCCGCGGGTTAGCCGCCATCTCGGCATCATCCGGATAAATGCGTGCGGCAGCGACGAGTGTCGCTCGTGGCAACTGATCGGCACGCAACGGAACACGCCGCTGATCGCCGTTGCCGCGCTCCGGGTGATGGTGTACGTCGATGAAACGCTTGACGATTCGATCCTCGAGCGAATGAAAACTTATCGCGACCAGACGGCCACCAGCTGTAAGCATCGAAGCTGCTTGTTCGAGCACTAACGCCAATTCCTCAAGCTCCCGATTGATGTGAATCCGTATAGCCTGAAAGGTCCTGATCGCCGGATGTTGAGACGCATCCTTGCGGTTCCTCTTGACGGCGTTTGCGACCAAAGCCGCAAGGTCTGAGGTCGTCGCAAGCGGCTGTGCGCCGCTTGTTGCCGCGTCTGCGCGGCGAGCAACAATCGCCTTTGCAATCGATGCAGCAAACCGCTCCTCGCCATAGTCACGAATCACTTGCGCCAACTCTTCGAACGGTGCCCGCGCCAGCCACTCCGCTGCCGTCTGTCCGCGCGAAGGGTCCATGCGCATATCCAGCGGGCCATCGGCACGCAACGAAAACCCGCGCGAAGGATCGTCGATCTGCGGGGATGAAACTCCCAAGTCGAATAGCACCCCTTGCACTCGCTGTACACCCATGGCGTGGAGCGTGACTCTCAGGCGTGAAAACGGCGTGTGCTCGACGTGAAAACGGGCATCTGCGATCGAACGCGCGGCGTCGACCGCCAGCGGATCGCGATCGAGCGCGATCAGACGCCCGTTCGCCGACAAGTGCTCGAGAACCAATCGTGAGTGACCACCGCGGCCAAACGTTGCATCGACGTAGATCCCGTCGCGATTCGTCAGCAGTGCGTCGACCGCAGGTTGCGCGAGGACCGGAGTGTGCTCGCCTGCGAGCGGCGATGAGAGATGGGACATTCACGTTAAACGAGCAGCTAGAACGTGAACTGAGCGGCAGATTCGGGCAGCCCGTCAGCCAGCGAAGCGCGTTCGTGCTCTGCGAGCCTCGCGCTATCCCACAGCTCGAAGTGCGCTCCCATGCCGAGCAGCATCAGATCGCGTTCCAGTTGTGCACCTGCCCGCAGCTCAGTCGGAACGAGTAGCCGACCTGCACCGTCGAGATCGACGTCTGTCGCGTTGCCGAGCAACAGACGCTGCAGCGCACGCGCCGAATACGGCAATTGCGCAATTTGCTCGCGCCGCGCTTCCCATGTGGGACGTGGATACACAAGCAGACAGCCGTCAGGATGGCGCGTCACCGTGAGCCGGCCATCGCAGTGGGCGGCAAGCGAGTCTCGATGGCGGCTTGGCATCGAGAGGCGACCCTTGGCATCGAGCGTGAGTTGCGAAGCACCCTGAAACACGGCATCCCCTGGACCGTCGCGCGAAGCGAACGCTGACTAGCCCACTGTCTCCCACTTTTTGACACGGCGGACTGTACGGCCTCGCCGAATGAGCGGTCAAGGGAATTAACGGGATTTTTTAATGTTCACAATGACTTACGAGCGTCCGTTGCTAGCAGCGATAAATCGCGAATTGCGTGCGAAAAGAAAGGGATAGCTTTGTCTGTGCAAGTGGAGTCTCACGACGCTCGACGCTGCGCCTCCCGTGTCGCCGTATCGCCAAAGATGAGACGCGCATGTCGCTGATGTGTGATGTACGCCAGCATCCAATCGACCATAGTCGTGACGCGATTGCGAAAACCTATCAGGAAAAAAATGTGCACCAGTAGCCATGTCCACCAAGCAACCAGACCGGATAACTGGATTCCGCCGGGAAATACAGCGACCGCTGCTTTGCGTCCGATCGTTGCAAGTGCTCCGCGATCGCGATAACGAAACGGAGCAGCAGATCGCGTGTGTGAACCTCCGCTCCGTACTTGTTGCGCAATCTCGTGTGCCACGTACGCACCCATCTGCTTCGCCGCATACGCAACTCCCGGCACCTGCTTCCCATCCTGCGTCACCGACGCCAGATCACCGATGACGAAAATTGACTCTGTTCCGGTCAGCTGCAGCGTCGGCGTTACCAGAACGCGGCCCGTCCTATCGTGCGGGCCGGGCAAGGTTTTAGCGAGCGCGGTTGCCTGCACACCAGCTGCCCACAGCACCGTGCGGGCGGTTATTCGCTCGCTGTTGTCCGCGCCTGCGTTGATCGTGACGCCTTCCCCGTCGACGTTGCTGACAAGCGCGCCGACACGTACCTCAACGCCGAGTTTTTGTAGTTGACGCGCCGCCTTTTCCGACAACACTTCAGGGAACGTGTTAAGGACTCGCGAGCCTCCTTCGAGCAGTAACACCCTCGCCTTCGCGGGATCAATTCTGCGGAATTCGTCCGTGAGCGTATGTCGCGCGATCTCGGCAAGCGTGCCCGCCAGCTCGACGCCCGTCGGTCCACCGCCGATGATGACGAATGTCAGCCACGCCGCGCGCTTTGCCGCGTCGGGCTCGCGCTCGGCGCGCTCGAACGCAATCAGTATGCGGCGGCGAATCTCCAATGCATCGTCTAGCGTTTTCAGTCCAGGCGCATGTTCGGCCCACGCGCTGTTGCCGAAGTAGGAATGCGTCAGTCCCGCAGCGACGATCAGATAATCAAAATCGATCTCGCCGTCGGTGAGCAAAACGCGCTTGGCTGCGGTATCGACCGCGATGGCCTCGCCCAGCAGCACGCGGGCATTTTTCTGCGAACGCAGAATCTGTCGGATCGGCGAAGCGATTTGCGGTGCCGACAGGCCGGCGGTTGCCACCTGATAGAGCAGCGGCTGAAATGTGTGGTGATTGGAGCGGTCGATGACGACCACTTCGACCGCGGCATCACGCAATCCGCGCGCCGCGGCGAGCCCCCCGAACCCGGCGCCAACAATGACTACTACGGGTTTGCGCTCCAGGCCCATAGAGTCAATCGAATGAAAAGCAAAGCCCGCCTGTACGCCGGATTCTGTGCAGTGCTCCGTGTTGCCACTGAAGCACCGTGACGACCATTCCTCTAGGCCAGCGATCGCTCGCCAGCTCAAGCCACCTACCCGCGGCCTCCCCGAGCAAGATCATCGGCCGCCTATTCGGTGTTGCTCCACGTAGAGATTGCCCGTTTCACCCGACGCCTCGTTGTTTCCAACGCTTCGTCGACTCGTCTCTGTTGCTCTAATCCTCACCTCGCGGTGGACAGGTGTTACCTGTTACGTTGCTCTGCGGAGTCCGGACGTTACCTCTCGCAGCCGCATTTGTTCAACACAGCTGCCAGCGATCGTCCAGCGGACTTTGCTGTCCAATTTTACGCAATTCGAGTACATCGCGCAGTAAATCCGCCAAAATGCGCGCCACATGATGTCCCCCGCTTCCGCACTCAACATCATCGTCGTCGAGGATTCCGAGATCGACTATGAGCTGCTGCTCGCGATGCTGTCGCGTGAAGGGATGAAGCCACGCACGACGCGGGTCGAAGACGAAGCTGGAATGCGCGCCGCATTTGGCAACGGGCACGTGGACGCAGTGATCACCGATCACAATCTGCCGCGCTTCGATTCGTTTGCCTCGCTGACAATCGCCAAGAGTATCGACGCCGATATCCCGGTGATCGTACTGTCCGGCGAAATGTCCGAGGACCTTGCAGTCGCCGCCCTGCGCGCAGGCGCCGACGACTTCGTGCTAAAGACGCGGATGTTTCGCATCGCCTCAGCGCTGCAGCACAGCTTGCAGGCGGCGAGTGCGCGGCGCGAAGCGCGCAATGCGGTCGCAGCGCTGGAGCAAAGCGAACGCAAGCTGCATGCGCTGACCCAGCATCTTGAGCGTGCGAAAGAAGACGAGCGACGCGCAATCGCGCAGGAGGTTCATGACGATATCGGCGGAGCTTTGACTGCTCTGAAATTTGAGCTGGTCCGGCTCATGCGTGCTCTTCCCGATGCGAGCGTTCGCCCGCAGCTCGATGCGATTTCACAACTGCTCGAATCCGCCGTCGTCGCCAGCCACCGCATTCAGCACGCATTGCGTCCTGCTGTGCTCGATGCCGGCCTCGTGGCTGCTCTCGAGTGGCTTGTGCGCGGATTTTCCGAGCGCAGCGCAATCGAGGGCGATTTCCAGGCCAACCGCGAAGATTTCGAGATCGCGCCCGACCGCGCGGCCGCTGTGTACCGCGTCGCACAGGAAGCGCTGACGAACATTCGCAAACACGCGCGGGCAAAGCACGTTCACGTGCAGCTGTTTGCGCTCGGCCACGAGATCACGCTCGAAATCGACGACGATGGAGAAGGGTTCGACACGGCCGGATTGCAGGCGACGCCAGGCTTTGGCGTCAGCGGAATGATCGAACGGGCGCGCGGGCTTGGCGGCTGGGCGGAAGTGTCTTCATCGCAGGGCCGCGGGACGACGGTGATGTTTTCGATTCCGACAAGCGCGGATCGGTCTACTCACGGTGTGACCGCACGGAGGAGCGATGACGATTAGGTTGTTCGTGGTCGACGATCACGCCATCGTCCGGCGCGGCATAGTTCAAGTGCTTTGCGAGCATCCCGAGGTGCAGGTCATCGCCGAAGCATCCGACTACACCGGTCTACGCAGCGAGCTGAAGAAGCATGGCGAGCCCGATGTTCTGGTAATGGACGTCGGCCTACCCGGCAAAAACGGTATCGACATTCTGAAAGCGCTGCGCGACGAGCATCCCAAATTGAAGGTGCTGATCGTCAGCATGTATCCCGAAGATCAATACGCGGTGCGGGCCTTTCGCGCCGGTGCGTTCGGATACCTGAACAAGGCGAGTGCGCCGGAGAAACTATTGGAGGCACTGACCCAGGTCGTGTCGGGGCGCAAGTACGTCACACCCGAAATCGCACAGGCGTTGGTAGAAAACCTGAACACTCCTGAAGCTGACGGCGCACCGCACGAAAAATTGTCCGACCGCGAATTTCAAACCCTAAAGCTGATCGCGTCAGGCAAGCGACTCTCTGAAATTGCCGAGGAGTTGGCGCTGAGCCCGAAAACCGTCAGCGTCTATCGGGCGCGCATTCTTGAAAAAATGGCGATGGGTAGTAATGCGGAGCTCACGCACTATGCGATTAAGAACGGGCTGGTTGAGTAGGGAATCAGGCGGCAGGGTCGGCGCGCAAGCGTTTGGCGTCGCCGCGCTGCCTGAGTCGTCGGGGTCTTCGACCCTGCTCTGCGGTACTCGCCGAGCCGGCGCAAAACAGGGCTAAAGCGCTGTTTTGCTCAAAGGCCCCGGCTCGGCTCCGCTCCTCGACGACGCCCAAGGCAGCGCCGCGTCGCCAAACGCTTGCGCCGGCACCATTCTCTTGGGTTGGGGTAAAAAGAAAAAACATCTCGGATCGGGACAATGTCGCGACAGCAGCGGCTGGCGCAGATGCGCCGCCTTTTCGTCGTCGCCCGAGGAACGGAGCAACGCCGGGGTCTTTAAGCAAAAAAGCGCTTTAGCCCTTTTTTGCGCCGGCGTTGTGAGTACCGCAGTGGTTGGCACGAAGTGCCCGACGACGTAGGCGGCGCAGCTGCGTCAGCCGCTGCTGCACCAAACATACGCAGCGCTTTGACTTAGCCGTCTCGACCGATAAAGCGGTTTGCCCAGCGCAGCGCCCGATCTTTCTGATTCGGCTGTTCACCACTTTGTTCCACTTCTTGTGCCGGCGATTGCTGTTGTGGGTTGGGACGTGGTGGCCCTACGACTTCTGACTCGAGGGCGCCGAAGTGCTGGCCGTTGGAATGACCGTCGGCGCTCTCGCGTCCCTCCGCAGCGCTCTTATTGCGCGCGCGTGGGCCGAAATCGATGCGCCAGTGCGATTGACTCGTCGTCGCCTTCAGCATCGACGGAAAGTCATCGCCGGGCACGGCGGGCGAAAACAAAAATCCTTGCATCAGCTGGCAGCCCTGATCGAACAGTCGTGTCATCTGGCCCTGTGTTTCGACACCTTCAGCAACGACACGCAGTTTCAAGCTCTTGCTCATTGCGATGATTGCAGCGACGATCGCCGCGTTATCCGAGCTCGTTTCAAGTTCGCGAACGAACGAGCGGTCGATCTTAAGTGTGTCGATCGGCAACCGCTTCAGATACGACAGCGACGAATAACCGGTGCCGAAATCGTCGATCGAAATTGAAACGCCGAGATCCTTCAGCGCCTGCAGAAGCGGCAGCGTGGCGCTCAGGTTGTGCATCAGTACCGTCTCCGTCAACTCCAGTTCGAGTAATCGCGGGTCTAGCTTGAAGCCCTGCAGCGCTGCCTGCACCGGTTCGACCAGGTTGGCGCGCTGTATGTGACGACCCGAGATGTTGACCGACACGGGCACCGGCGTATGACCCTGTTCGGACCAGCGCACCAGTTGCTCGCACACCTCTCGTACCGCCCACTCGGTGATTGGAACGATCAATCCCGATTCTTCGGCGACCGTAATGAACTCCGCGGGAGGCACGAGCTCGCCACCGCGCTTCCAGCGCATCAGCGCTTCGGCCCCGACGATCTGGCCGCTGACGACATTGATCTTGGGCTGGTAATACAACACCAGTTCCTGCCGCTCGAGGGCGCGGTGCAGCGCGGTTTCGAGCCGCCAGCGCTCGGCAGTCGCGGTGTTCATCGCGCTCGAGAAACGCAACACACCGTTGCGACCGCTGTCCTTGACTGCATACATCGCGATATCGGCCTTGCGCAGCAGCGTGTCGACGTCGCTGCCATCAGCCGGGTACGCCGCCAGACCGATCGATGCAGTCACGAACAATTCATGGCCCGAAAAACTGAAGGGCTTGCGCATCGTTTCGAGAATGCGCTGCGCCACCGCCTCGATGACGCTCGGCTCCGAAACATCGGTCAACAGAATCGTGAATTCATCGCCGCCGAGTCGTGCGACGCTGTTGGTGTTTGTCGGCACGGGCGCCGACTGCGAGCCCGCAGCCAGGCTGCGTGTGGCCGAGCCGATTGACGGAGGCCGTACGCCTTGAGACGGGCCGGCGCGTTCGGCTGCGCGCGCCACCGTATCGTTTTCGCGTACGCACTGATAGAGCCGCTTGGCCACCTCACGCAGCAGCTGATCGCCGACCTGATGGCCCAGCGTGTCGTTGATCTGCTTGAAGCGATCGAGATCGATGAACAGCACGCCCACTGCCGTGCCGCTGGTACGTGCGCGCTCCAGCGCCGAGCCGAACTGATCGCGAAAGAAACGGCGATTTGGCAATCCGGTCAGGCTGTCGTAATTGGCTAGCTGTCGGATCTGATCCTCAGCGTGTTTGCGCTCGGTAATGTCCTGCACGACACCATGCACCGCGACCGCGCGGCCGCCTTCGTCGCGATCGACCTCGGCCTCGATGTGCACCACTCTGATCTGTCCATTGGGCCGAGCAATGCGGCACTCGAATTTCATCTGCCCGGCACCGGCTAGCGCCTCGCGAAACAGCATTTCGATGCGCGCGCGCTCGTCTTCGACGGCGCGCGACCAGACGAACCAATCGGCGAGACCGTCTTCCTGCTGCGGCAGCCCGGCAATTGGGAAACACTCTTCCGACAGCTTTACCCAACGCGCAGCGATGTTCCATTCCCAGCTTCCCAGTCGCGCGATACGTTGCGCCTTTGTGAGCTTGGAACGGCTTTCTGCGAGTTCTTCACGCATGCGCGAGGCGCGGATCATGTAACGCAAACGCTCGGACAGCAGTGTCCACTGCGACGTGCTCTTAACGAAAAAGTCGGTGGCGCCTGCTTCGTAGGCGCGCGCGATCGAAGACTCGTCGTCCAGACCGGTAAGCATCAGCACCGGGACGTGCTCGCCACCAGTCAGTCGCCGCAGCCGCTCGCACGTATCGAAGCCGTCGATGTCCGGCATCAGTGCATCGAGCACGACGACGTCGGGCAGGTTTTCGGCAAAGAGCTCCAGCGCGTGACCGCCACCGTCAGCTTCGATCACTCGCCATTGCCGCTCTGCCAGCGCCGAAGCGGTCAGCAGGCGCGCTACGGGATCGTCGTCGACCAACAGAACCAGATCGTTGCGCGGCTCACTGGCACCATCACCGTCGCCATCACGTCGGTTGGCCATCGCACCGCCGCCGCCTGTGTTGTTGTTGTTTCGATCGCTCATCGCTCGATCCATTAAATGCTAGGCCGTGTTCTCAACGGTCAATAAATTCCGCAGCGCCTGAACGACGCGCGCATACTCGACGCGCACCTCAGGCCACTCATGTTCTGCTTCCTGCGTCTTACCGCCGCGCACATGCACTTCGATTGCACCAAAGCGCTCGGACAGCAGCGTCGCGCCCACATTGGCGCTGGACGACTTCAGCGTATGCACCGCGTGCCGCACCATCACGGGGTCGCTTTGTGCAAGTGCAAGCTCGGCGTCCGCCATCAGCTTTGTGGCCGTCGTCGTATAGGTCTCGATTAGCCGCTCGAGCAGGCGTGCCGCACCGCGCTGTTCCATCTCGCGGATGCGCTCGATAATGGACATATCGAGCACCGATGTTTTGTCGGAGGCGACCGGGGTGGCCGTGATTGGCGTTGTCTTCGCCGCCGACTTCAAAGCGCGCGACTCGTTATCGGTATCTGAGCGCGACAACCAGCGCGCAAGCAGCACTTCGATCTGCTGTTGCTTGAACGGCTTCGGCAAATATTCGTCGAAGCCCGCGGCAAGGCACCGCTCCTGATCGCCGGCCAACGCATTCGCAGTCAACGCGACGATCGGTGCATCGAGTCTGGTTTCGAAGTCGGCCTGCGCAGCCGATCGAAAGCGGCGCACCGCTTCGAAGCCGTCCATTTCCGGCATCTGACAATCCATGAAGACGAGGTCAAACGCCTGTGATCGCAACGCATTCAGCGCCTCGCGGCCATTGTCGGCCAGACGGATTTCGCAGCCCAGGTCACGCAGCATCGCGCGTGCGACTTCCTGATTGACCATGTTGTCTTCGGCGACAAGAACCTTTGCACGAAGCGCTTTCGTAAGAGTGCTCGAACGGGCGGCTGGCTGTGTTTCCCGCGACAGCGATTTCGCGAGCGCCTGCAGCAACTCGTGCTGACGTACCGGTTTGGTCAAGTATTGATCGACGCCGTTTTCGTAAGCGAGCTGCGCCTCGTTACCGCTTGCGAGCGATGTCAGCATGACCATTTTCACACCGGCCAGATGGCGGTCACTGCGCAGCGTCGCGGCCATCGTCAACCCATCCATGATCGGCATCTTCATGTCGATGATCGCGATATCGAACGGTGTGCCGGCACGCGCGGCGGCCCGCATCAGCTCCAGCGCCGTGGCACCGTGATCGGCCGTCGCAACTTCCATCTCGACCGCCTTTAGCTGCATCTCGAGAATGTTGCGATTGGTAGGGTTGTCCTCGACCAATATCACGCGGCGCCCGCGTAACTGCTGCAGATTCACTGACGGCGCAACCGCCTCGGTATCGCCGCTCGCCAGCGGCACGTCGAAACGGAAAGTCGAGCCTTCGCCGAATTGGCTTTCGGCGCTGATCGAGCCTCCCATTAGCTCGACCAGTTGCTTGCTGATCGCAAGCCCCAGCCCTGTACCTCCATAGCGGCGCGACATCGACTGATCTGCCTGCATGAACACGGTAAATAGCCTTTGCAACGCTTCTGCGCGCAGCCCGATGCCGGTGTCGCGTACTTCGAAACGAACTCGATGGCGATTACCTTCGGGTTGCGCGCTGACCGTGACGACGATTTCGCCGGTCTCCGTGAATTTCAGCGCGTTGCCTACCAGGTTGGTCAGTACCTGGCGAATGCGCGTCGGATCGCCTTTGGCAATCGTCGGCACTTCGGGCCCGATGGACGATGCGAGCTCGATCCGCTTCTGATGCGCGCGCGGCGCGAGCATCTCGAATACGTCCTCAACCATCGTGCGCAGGTTGAAGTCGACCGACTCGAGCTCGAACTTCCCGGCCTCGATTTTCGAGAAATCCAGAATGTCGTTGATGATTTCAAGCAGCGTCTCGCCCGAGCGATATACCGCGTCGGCAAAGCGCCGCTGTTTGTCGCTCAGCGCAGTGCCCAGCAGCAGTTCGGTCATACCGAGCACGCCGTTCATCGGCGTGCGAATCTCATGACTCATGTTGGCAAGAAACTGTGACTTTGCCCGGCTCGCGGACTCGGCAAGGTCCTTCGCGTCGCGCAACACGCGCTCGCTTTCCTTCGTATCGGTGATGTTCTCGAGCATCGTCAGGCGGAAGCGATCGCCGCTGGCATCGCAGAACCGCACACTGTGGCCGCGCACCCAAACCAACGTGCCGTCGCCTTTCAACATGCGGCGCTCGAACGTGAATTGCGCGCGCTCGCCTGATACTTCCATTTCGCTGCGCAGCGCGTAAGCGGCGTCGACTTCTTCGGGATGGATGAATGTGATCGGATCCTTCCCGATGATCTGATCGATCGTATAGCCAAGCATGCGGGTATGCGCCGCATTCGCGCGCACGATCCGATGATCCGACGATACGATCGTCGATGGCACCGGGGATTCGTCAAATAGCGCCCGGAAATATTCTGCGCTCTCGCGTAACGTCGCTTCGATGCGCTTGCGCTCGGTGATGTCTGGGCTGATGAGCGCGTACTGAAAATAGCGGCCCTGATCGTCGCGCAGCGGTTGTCCTTCGACTTCGAGCACGCGTTGCTCTCCGGAGCGCGCGCGAGCGACGAACTCGATCTTGCACGGCTCGCCGCGCGCGACGGCTTCTGCCATTTGCCTTATCGCACCGGGATCGGTCGACTTGCCACGCAGCAGCCTGTGTGCGCGCCGGCCTCGCATGTCCTGCATGCCGATACCGGAAAAGCGCATCACCGCGTCATTGGCCCATTCGATGCAGCCCAGGGTGTCCAGTATCAGCACCATCTGCTCGGTGCGCGATGCGACCATTGCAAGCCGGCTTGCTTCGACCTCGCGCTGGCGCAGCTCGCGTTCGGCGCGCTGCCGCTCGGCCACGCGCGAAAGCTCGGCACCAATCGACTCTACGAGTTCCAGCAGTGCATTGGTCGCCTCGACTCGATGATCGCTGTAGAACTCGATGAATGCGGCGACGTGACCATGCGCCATCACCGGAATCACGACGCCGGTCTGCAGTCCCGCCGCCAACGCGACGTCGAGCCGGTTCCAGTCAGTCATTCGCGATAAGTCGGAGACCCAGTTGGCCACACCGGACAGATAGGCGCGACCAATCATGTGACTCGGAGACGGCACGATTGCGATGCCGTTGCTGACTTCGATGAACTCGCGAAAGCGATCGGGCTCGCGCGTGAACCACAGTGAACGCGGCGGCAAACTCCGATCTTCTGCGTAGTCTGGTAGCAGTGCCACGCGGCCGAGCGGCCACTCGAGATAGTTTCCTATTTCGTTCAGCGCGCGCTCCAGCGTGCGCTCGACTGACTCCGATTCATTGGCCGCAGCGGCCAAACCGCGCAGCAGCCGCATCAGCGCATATTGGCGCTGCAGCTCGAGGCTGCCCTGCAGCTCGGTCATGTGCGCCTGCGATAACCGGTCCGTATGCGAGAGCAGCGCGCTCGTCATCGCATCGAACGATCCGACCAGCGAGTCGAGCTCGTCTCCTTTGGGCGGCGTGGCAAGACCGGCATACCGCAGCGAGAGCTCTTCCGCGCGTTCGGTCAGCGCCTTTATCGGCCGGATCAAATGCCGCGTCAGATAAATACCGGCAACGACCGTCGCCAGAATCGTGAACAGGACGACGGCACCGAATGAGCGGCTCGAATCCGACAGCGTTTCGTACGCCATCGTGTTCGGCACCGTCACGGCTACGGACATCGGTTCTTCGGCAATGGGCAATGGGCGCAATGACAGGTCTTCGCTGCCACTCAATGCAATATGCGTGGTTGCGCCGGTGCGCACGCTGGGACGTGCCTTCTGCAGCCAGTATCGATCTTCCGGCGGCACGGTAGCCACCAACACGCGGTCCTGCGCCACGAGCGCAACTTCTACGCCAAGCCGATTCGCCAGTTGATCGAGATACTGTTCGCCGATAAGTCGCTCGACGACAACAGCGCCGATAATCCGATTGCTGTTGACGACCGGCGCCACGGCGCGGATTGAAAGACCCTGCAGCCGCTCGATGACGTGGACGCTTTCCTGGCCGCGCAGCGCTGAGGCTACGCCGGCAAGCGCTTCCTCGTTGTTCAAGCGCTGGATGCCGCCTTCGCCGGTTCGTTCGATCAGTGTGCCGCGCGCATCGTGCACTTCGATCAAACCGACACCTGCGTTTCTGCCCTCTTTCAGCGCCCACTCGCGCACTGAGCGCGCAGCGTCGACCTTTTGCGAAAGTGCCGCCACCAGATCGCCGCGCTCGGCTAGCGCGCGCACGCCGCGCTCGACGGCCGCATAGTCAGCAACGATAGTCGTTTCAACCATGCGTGCTGCCCGGGCTCCGCGTGTTTGCTGCTCGACCAGGAACTGCCGCTCGGTGCTCTGGTGATGGAAGTAATAACTGATACCAACCGTCCAGCCTGCAACCAGCACAAGTACACCGATCAGAGGCCATGCGATGGATCGAAAGCGCGAAGGCGACACCGGCAGCATGTGCAATGCCTTCGTCTGCGCCGCACGCTGCTCACGACCATCGCGTCCGCCGATGCGTGGACCCAGGCGATCAGCAAGCCAGGAAAATCTCGGCAGCATTAAATCGAACGGCAAGTGAAGTCCTGCAGGAAGCAAAATTGAACTCGCAGGCTAGTGCCGAATGCTGCTTCTCACCCCCTTGAAAAAGGTGCCCTTCGAAGGGCATTTCAGCGGCGGTTTGAACGACGAACCGATTGGCCGCACGTCGATCTCGCGTGCAGTGGCCCGATGCTGCACAATCGCCGCGATGGGTTCGCATAAAAACAGCGGCTTGCAGGCACGGCGCCCGGCGTTTGGCATGCTCGTCATCGCCGGTTTACCGTCTGTCGCCTGGGCCGGCACCGCCGTGCGGCCGGACAGCGCACAGCTTTTGGCAGCAGTCTGTGTCGGCGCTCTTATCGTGTTGGTAGCGGTCGCTATCGCGCAGCGCCGACGCACGCCCACATCGGCACCACCGGTAGTTGCCGCTGCACCGCGCGCATCCGATGTAACCGCGAACCAAATCGGCGAACTGCAAGCGGCCCTCGATGGGCGCGAGCGCGAGTTGGCCGAGCGCACGCGAGAGCTCGCAGGCCGCTTGCGTGAGCTGGATAACGCCGGACGCGAGCTGGATAGCCTGGCGCATTCGGTATCACACGACCTGCGCGCGCCGCTGCGCATCGTCGACGGCTTCGCAACCATCGTGCTCGAAGACTACGGCGACCGCGGTAAGCCGCTCGACGATCTGGGACGTGACCATTTACGTCGCATCGTCGCTGCCAGCCAGCGGATGAACTCAATGATCGACACACTGCTCAACCTGTCCCGAATGACAAGCCGCGAATTGACCAGTGAAAGGGTCGATCTTTCTCAAATCGCACGTGAGCTGGCCGATGACCTGCGCGACGATTTGCGGATCCGTGAACCGACGCGGTCTATCGAGTTCGTCATCGGACCTGGCCTGAAGGCCGACGGTGATCCGACGTTGTTACGCCTGGTGCTGCAGAACTTGTTAGGCAACGCGGCAAAGTTCAGCGCGAAGAGCCGCGATGCGCGTGTCGAGTTTGGCCGCAACGAAGCAAGTCAATCCGCCGAGTTCTTCGTGCGCGACAACGGCGCCGGCTTCGATATGCGCTTCGCCGAAAAGATGTTTGGCATGTTTCAGCGGCTGCACAGCGCGAATGAGTTTCCCGGCACCGGCGTGGGCCTTGCGACGGTACAAAAGATCATTCAACGTCACGGCGGACGTGTATGGGCCGAGGGCGTGCCGGCACCCGCTGACGGCCACGGGGCAACGTTTTATTTCACGCTGTGGGAGAAGCCTTGAAGCATGGCACTGACTGTTTGCGCCTAGTAAATGCCGCTACTGCAACTTCCAAACCGCATCGCACTGCGAACATTTAACGCTTAACCAGTGCGGGCGTCCTGCCTCCGGCGGATCGAGAGTGCTTGACGACTCTTGCGCGAGCACTTTGAACTTACCCCACGCTTTGCACTGCGGGCAAGTCGCTGCCTCGGCGAAGTGCTCAGCGCGTGTCAGCAGCACACCGAAGCGGCGCCATGCAACTACCACCAGCATTCCTCCGCCTGCGGCAGCTATCAAGACGATCACGTAACGCATGCCGGTTTCGGCGTGACCGAGCAACTCCAAACCGGAGAGCAGAAAGATCAGTGCAACGAATCCGAGTGCCAGATAAGCGTGGCTTTCGATCAGTTGCCGCTCATACCAACGTCGAAAGCCATGCCGTTCGATGTACCGCGTGACCTGCATTCGGGCCCGCAGCGTCAGTGACGAATCGAATTCAGCCGATTTGCCGCTTCGACCATGGTGGTAGCCAGCTCGCCTGTTTGCTTGCCTTCGGCTTTCGCCTGCGCTCGCAGCGCTTCAAGCGCGCGTGCTTCGTCCAGACGCAGCCGCTCCATCAGGATACCGATCGCGATCAGCTCGTCGACGCGCGCCTTCAATCTGCGTTGCACTTGAGGTCTTATTCGGCTGTTCCCCCTTTTCATCCCCCGACCGCGACAGCGCCGCACGCACTGCGGGGACGATCTGCCGCACGTCCACCGGTTTGACCAGATACCCGAGGGCGCCTATCTTCATCGCTTCGTCAACGATATCGCTATCGCCGAACGCCGACAGGAAGATGAAGCCCGTCTGGGTATTCGCGGCTAGATAACGCGCGACGTCCATTCCCGATTTTCCCGGCATGCGCATGTCGAGAATGGCAAGCTTCGGCTTGTGCTTTCGCGCCAACAGAATCGCGTCGTCACCGTTGTCGGTCTCGATCACTTCGAGACCTGCCTGTTTCAGGCCAGCGACCAATGTGGCAAGCACCAAACGGTCGTCATCGACGACCATCACCAGCGGGGTTTCGTTCATCTCATTTGCAGTTGGGTGAAACGTGACCGGCCAACGAAGCGCCGACAGGGTCACGGCTGCCGCATGCTCTCACGTTTCACCCTTCCCTGAACTCATAGACTGTCTTCTCGTATTGCTGGGGGAAACAATTGGAGCCGCGTCGAGACCAATGAGCCGGTGCGCTCGACAACCAGACGTGCGCCACGCCGCGGCAACAGTGCTTTGACCAGCCCCAGCCCCGATACGCTCGCAGAAATCTGCGCCAGATCGAAGCCATCTTTTAGCGTGCCCGGATTCTCGATCGCTAGTTCCATGCCGTCCGGGCGGGTCGTGACCTTGACCATGATTCCATCCTGGCGCGTGGCTCGATGTTTGATCGCGTTGGTGCCGAGTTCGTTGATCACAAGCGCGAGCGGCACCGCCTCGTTCTCAGGCAGACCGAAGCGCCATAGGTCGGGCGGCGGAGGCTCGAACCGCACCTCGACGCCGAACATGTTGGAAAGCGTCGAGAAAATCCCCTGCGCAACGCCAAGTACCGGCAACGTGCCGCTCGAACGGATCTGCAGCCCGTGCACCTGAGCGATCGCATGGATCTGGGTTGCCGCCTCGGACAAAATATCGGCCACATCAGGCCGTGCATCTGCGGTTTGCTGCAACAAACCCGCGACGCCCTGCAAATTGTTTTTGATGCGGTGATGCACTTCGCGCACCAAGACGTCGCGTTGCTTGACGATCTGCTCCATTCTCTGCTGCTCGGCTCGCGTACGCTCAGTTACGTCATCGGCGATGCCGAAGACACGAATCGCGCCGTCTTCCATGCGCACGGGGGACAGCCGCACATTGATGTTGCGCACACCGCGGGTCGGGTGGTCGATGCGCGCCGTCAACTCCGAGCGCATCAGTCGGCGCATACGCGCTACCAGCCGTGGCAACGCTCGATTCACGATCGGCACGTCCTCGAAGTGCACATGGCGCATCACGTTGCGCGGGTCGTCGAGTAGATCGTTGACCGGCCCGCCGATCAGCGCCGTATAGCGCGGGTTGACGTACAGCGCGGCGGAAAAATCGCCAGTCATGATGAAAACGAGCTGATCGATGTTCTCTGCAAACTGTCGGAACCTCGCTTCGGTTTCGCGCAGCGCGGTTTCGGCACGCACCTCCTCTGTCAGGTCGTCGATAATCGACATGACGTAGCGTGCATTTGCGTCGCCGGCTGCCACGGAGCGCCCAGGCTCTGATTCGAACAGCGGCACGACACGCTGGTTGATCGTCAGGCGCTTGCCGTCTGCACGCAACATCACGTCGCGCGGCCGGTCGACCTGCGTCCCCGTCGAGAGCGCCTTGCGATCGAGTTCGGCATATAAGTCCGCGAATTGACGCGCGTAGATTTCGCCCCAGGTGCGACCGACGACCTGTTCACGCGTCAAGCCGGTCATTGTTTCTCCGGCACGATTCAGGCTCACGAAGCGGCCGGTCTCGGCCTCCCGAACGGATACGAGCACCGGCAGGTTCTCGACCACCAGGTCGAGATAGTTGCGCACGCGACGCAACTCTTCTTCCGACCGTCGGCGCGCATCGACATCAACCAGCGTCAAGATGACACCGCGATCGGGTGTCGTCAGGTCGATTGGGCGCCCATAGCCGGCACACCAGAACGTGGTGCCGTCCGCACGGCGCATCAGCCGCTCGAACGACACACCGCCGGTTGCGTCGGGCTGGGCTTCGGACTCGGCCCTTTCGGGCGACTCTTCGGATTCGGCTTCAGCGAGCGGTAATTCTCGGATGTCCTCCCAGTCGCCAGGGGTCGCGAACAATGAAGACATCTGCAACTCGTCCCAGTCGCGTGCGTCGTATCCGAACAGTTGTTGCGTGGCGACGTTAGCCTTGACGATCAGATCGTTGGCCACATAAAGCACGGCGACCAGCGCGTTATCAAAGATCAGCTGCAGCTCCGATAGCGTCGCGCGCAGCTCGCGCTCCGAACGCTTGCGTTCGTCTACATTGACGAACGCGAAGATGTAGCCCAGCTCAGGTCGCTCGGGATTGACGGCACGGCCCTGCACGGCAACCCAGATCGGCGGGCCCTTTCGGCGGAACATGTGAAGCTCGAATTCGGTGGCGCCCGTGTCGTGGATGCGCTGATAGTGCTCGGATAGATTTGCAAGCAGCAAGTGATCGGTCGGATGCGAGAACAACTGCATCTGCGATACCAGAGCACCCGGTTCGCACGCGAGCAAATCTTCCATCGCCGCGTTCGCGCGCACCGGACGGCTGTCGCGTACGAACAGCAACCCAACCAGCGCGGTGTCAAAAATCAATTGCTGCTGCGCCAGCGCACTCTGCAGCTCTTCGCCCTGCTCCTTGAGCTCCAGCAGAGATCGCGACAACGCTTCGCGCTGGTGCTTGATCTCGGAGATGTTCTGAAACGTGTAGATCGCTTCGCGCAGCACTTCGAGACCCGGCTCCTGCGCCTGGATCGGGCGCGCTTGAACCAGACACCACACCGGCTCACCGTCGGTGCGAAACAGCACCACTTCACCGCTCGTCGTTTGGTGCGAGCGAACGACCGGCATGCCGGATACTTCATTCGGAGCGCGGTGATCCCGGTCGACGCACAGATCCCATAGCGGCATGCCGATGACTTCACCGTCGCTGTAGCCAAACATCTCGGCAAATTCACGGTTTGCGAGCAGGATCTTTCCCGACATCGTCTGTGCGACACCGACCGACATCGTTTCAAACAACGTCTGCTGATCGCGCAATGCAACCTGCAGTTGCTCCTCAAATATTTTGCGGTCCGTGAAATTCTCGAGAACCAGCAAGGTGTGGCGCAGGCCGCTTTCAGGCGCAATTGCGCGCATCGAAAGTTTGGTCCAGACGACACGGCCGTCACGATGCATGAAGCGACGCTCGGCAGATTCGGACTCGACTGCACCGCGCTGCATCTCCGCTCGCGCGCGTTCGAGGAAAGGCCGATCATCGGAATGCAGCAGTGTCACCGGATCTTTTCCAAGCAGCTCGTCGACGTCATAGCCCAGCGTTTCGCACGCGGCGCGGTTGATGCCGATCAGCCGGAACTCGCTGTCGAGCAAAAGCGCAGCGACCGGACTCTCGTCGAACAGCGCTTGGAAGCGCTCGGCGCTTTCGTTCAGGTCGGATTCGGTTTGTTTGCGCGTGCCGACGTCGCGCGCGAGCAGCAAAATGAATTCGCGCCCGTCGTGCACGACTCGCTGCAGCACGGTCTCAACGGCAAACTCGGATCCAAAGCGGGTCTTGTAGCGCGTTTCAGCCTGAAACGAGCCGCGCGTTTGCAGCTGCTCATATAGCGATGCAAATCCCGCGTCGGCACCATCTGCCCCGGCTAGGCCCACATCAATCGCACCGAGCGCCAGCCCCTTCAACGACTCCCTGTCGTAGCCCAGCCGTTGACGAGCCGCGTCGTTGGCATCGACCACGGCTCCGTGCTGATCTATTTCGAACACCATTTCGCCCACGGATTCGAGCGCCTGCCGAAGTGCTCCCAGGGAATTTTGCGCGAAACGCTCGCGCTCGATTCGCTCGCATGTAACCAACACGCCATCAAACCGCCCGTCGATCGCGAACACCGGCGCAAGCTTCACGCGCACCCATCCGCGCTCGGCTCGTGGCAGCTGATATTCGCGTTCGACCGGCGTTCGGTCACCGCTTTCGCTGATTCGCTTCAGCTCGGTAATCAACTCAGGCAGCTGGCTAAGCCCGTCAGCTTGATTAACCGCGCCTCCGAGCAAAGCATCGGCCGGAACGTCGAATAACTCTTCCAGGCAGTTATTCCAGAGCCGGTAATTCATATCGCGGTCTAGCAGCGCCAGACCAATGTGTGCGGCCGCCAGCAAGGTTTCGATGACGGTGTCGGCCGGTCGCGCCGCGAGATTTGCGGCCTCATCTGGCAAGGCGGCGAAGTCGAGTGGACCGGGCGCCGTCGATATTGCTGTCATTGCCACCGGTGATGGACTTTGCCCTTTACCACTGCTGGGCAGCCCAAGAGCCAATTCACGTTCTTCGCTAACGACCTTGGGCGTGCCCGCCGCACGGGGAGCGAGCTTGGAGGAACGCTGCGGAATAGTAGGGCGGTCAGCCACGCGAAGTGTTCAGCGGTCGGGAGAGCTTCGGAGGTCAGGTAAGAATAATGCACCCTGAAGGGCGCGCTCGCTTAAACGCCGATCTAAAGTTCGACGGCCAATTGCCGAATTTTGTAGCGTGACCCTCTTGGCGCGCCCCCGTCCATTGGCCCTTCCGGGTGCAGATATTCGCCCAGCACGCGAGCTTTGCCCGGAAAGCCGCATCTGTGCGCTACGCACGGCGATCGCCGATGGGCACTATCGGATCGATTGCAATGCGATCGCAGCCAAGCTGATTGCCTCCATTGGTCCCCATCTTCAACCCGCTGCCCCACACTGATCGCTTCGACATGTACCCGCACTCCTCGCTTCCCCCAGACGCCCCGGCGCGCCTGTTCTCCGATTTGATCAAAGCCCTGCACGACGAAAGCGAAGCACTGATCGCGAACGATCCCGCCGGATTGGCCGATGCAAGCGGTCGCAAAGAGCATTTGTTGCGTCTGCTCGCGCCGCAGGCAAGCGCCTTGCGTGCAATGCGGCAAGGCGGATCCGACGAACTCGAGCGCTTCGCGCGCGAAGCCGCTCAGTTAAGAATGTTTGCGAGTTGATGCGCTCCTCGTGTACGCGACCGCGCCGCGGTCGCACGTGCACGCGTCGCGATTAGTTACGCGCGCTCCCTTCGGAGCGGCCGTGCGTACGCGCGCATTACAACAGCGAGGGACCCGTCCCTTCGTACGCCGCGCGCTACCAGTTCTTCAGCCGTGCGCGCAGTCGTGCGACCGCCTGGCTGTGCAACTGGCAGACGCGTGACTCGGTAATGCCCATCACAACGCCGATCTCGCGCAGATTCAAATCCTGCTCGTGATACAGGCTCATCAGAAGCTTTTCGCGCTCGGGCAGCTCGTCGATCGCGTCGACCAACGCATAGCGAAAGCGCTTGTCGCGCAAGATTTCCGCGGGCTCCGGCGAATCGCCGACAAGGTGTCGCTCCAGATAGTCTTCGTCGTCGACCTTGCCGCCCAAATCGTCCAGATGCACCAGCTGCGCGCCACGCGCATCGTGCAGCATCTGTTGATACTGCGCGAGCGACATCTCCAGCTCGCCGGCGATCTCGGTCTCATGCGGTGCGCGTCCGAGCTTGCCTTCCAGTCTGTGAATCGCGTTCTCTATATCGCGCTGGCTTTTGCGCGCCGAGCGCGGCAGCCAGTCATTCGCGCGCAGTTCGTCGAGCATCGCGCCACGAATGCGTTGCGCTGCGTAGACCTCGAACTGCGTACCCTGCGTCACTTCAAATCGAGACATCGCGTCCATCAGCCCCATCATGCCGGCCTGGATCATGTCATCCAGCTCGACGTTAGCGGGAAGCCTCGCGATCATCTGATGCGCCAGTCGCCGCACAAGTGGCGTGTACTGCTTGACGTAATTGCTATCAAGCAGCGAAGTGGGCCGCACCTGCTCCAGCTGCTGGCCATCAACCTCGCCGTTGTTCAGCGCCTGATAAAGCGCGTCGTATAGGAATGCGTCGTTTTTCATGACCCAAACTTTAGGGATGCCGCTCTCGCCGCTATCGACGAATAGGTGGCGAAAAAGCCGAACATCTGGCGGCATCGGGAATCGGCTTACAGCGGGCGTAAGGCAATGGAGAAGTGTGTGACTGCACTCCTCGAAGGCCAGAGCAATCAAAGCCGCTAAGACACGCCCACTCGGCCAGCTCGCGTTGCGGCACGCATGGGAAGCAGGAAAGCCATGTGATCGCCATCCAATCCCGAGTCAACAGCAGCCATATCGCCCCGATGCCGTCGGATGACGTTTTAAAGAACCGCGCGCGCAGGTCGATCTTCGTGAGACACAGACAACGATGCGACTAAAGGATGCAGCGATGACCCGCAACCAACTCGTTAGGCAACTCGCGGAAATATCGACCCGACCGGTCGGCGTTTCGCTCTGCGTCAGATACCGCAGCAATAGAGCCAGCATCTAGCAGAGGTTCCTTAGAGGCACCGACCGAGCTTTTCGTGTGGTTCGAAGACACCGCCGCACGTGCGCTCGAGGGACGCCGCGGCGTCGCCGGTTTACCCGAATCTCTGTTGCCGATCAGCCGCGAGATGCGCGTTGTCGAGCGCCGCTACGCTGAAAATCACCTACATCTATTAACTGCGGTTCGGATCACGTGCCGCCAAAACGCTGCGGAGATGATCGCATCGCTTTATACGGCTGCGCTATCGGTCGGTACGGTCGCATGGATCGGCACCGGCAGGCAGTACGCACATACGTGGAACGACATGTATCCGGCGACTGCAACGAAGTAGAAGGGTTCGGAGCAAAAAAAAGGCGCCAGTGGCGCCTTTTTTATTTGGTTCCCAACTAAGGTTGACTATGCTGCCGCTTCATTGGGCGGTGGCCCGCTCGAGCGCTCCGCCGCATCGAGCTTGTTCATATATCGCTGCAGCATGCGCGCTGCGGACTCACTCAATTCCACAAACTCACATCCACAGCGGCGCACACCGTCATTGGACGCCTGATAGTCGTCAACATAGCGCACGCGAAGTGTGACCGTGATCTGGCCGACATCGGGAAGATCGAGGTAACAATTTTCGAGCGTGTAGTCGGGCGGCAATGAAAACTGTACGGGGTGCACGAACAACGCCAGGCCGCCGACGCTCAAGTCGAGTACTCGGACGGATTCGTATTGGCCCTTTTTGCCAGGAGACGGCACCAGACATGTCGCCGGCCGGACCGCGGGCGGTTGTCTGCGATAGGCACCGCGTCGCTGCATACGAAGCAGCTGCTGCGGCAACCGCACGCGGAATGCGGGGCGGCCCTGATGATCGACTGCTTCGGCGGCGCCGACCGAAAACTGCAGCTTCACGTTGTCGAGAAACGCGACGACGACCAGGTGCTTCGATGCATAGATCGCTTTCTGCGCAGCCGCATCGGACGTGCGATCCAGAATGAGCTCTTCAAAGCCTTCATTGACCTCTAGAACGTTGCTGACCGTGAAACCTGCTGCCTGGTCGTAGTACAACGTCACCAACACCTGCTTGTCGCGCAACTGCCGCAGCAAGCCTGCGATCTCGCTTCGCGAGTAGATCGCGAAGCGCTCGAGCTCTGGCGAATCCGGTTCGGGAAAAGGCGTCGTCAGACTCATTCGAATCCGTTATTTGACCGCGGGCGCGGCGTCGAAATAAGCGGCACGATCGGCTCGAGCCAGGGCTCGGCTTGTCCTCGAATGCCTGCATCGTCGGCCAGGATCTGGCGCAACAGGAACATGCGGCGTTGATCGTCCGCTGCGCTCAGCGAGCTGGAGTGCTCGTCTGCCGCTTTCAAAATTGCGATCAAAGCAGCGCAGCGCTCTTCCTGACGCTCGACTTCGATCCAGTCACCAGCGCGCGCCGCAGCAAGCATTGCGCAGCTCGACTGTGCGATCGCCTCGTAGTGCTGCATCAAGCTCGAGCGCGAAGGCTCCGCTGCCATCGTCGATGAGGCCGGTTCGATCATTTCGGCCACCTCGCAAAATTCGTTCGGCATCGTGCCGTTCCCCGTCAGTGCTGTTTCAGTTTGAAGCCAGATCACTGTACCGACGATGAGGTACGCGCCATCGTCCGATTGGAGGGCCGTTCCAAGCGCTTTTCGTCGCAAAAAAAAGCGCCGGTCATAGACCGGCGCGAAGGCGGGGGAGGAAACCAAAATCCACATCAACCAACATGACGAAGCGCTCTTGCCATCTGTACGTCCATCGACGTGACTGCGGCGCGCGGGCCTCGCACCCTTCGTTAACGGCATGAGGCCAGCCGACTTGAAGAAATTCCGATGCGAGGCGTGTAGGAAAAAACCTTACAAACGGACGAGCGGCATGCCGACAAGCTTCGTAGCGACACGCTGATTCAACGAATTGAGCCGGTTTCCCACAATGGCGTCACTTCGAAAGCAACGAATCGAACCACACCAACACCGACTCAACCCGCGAACCAGGAGCAACTAGATGAGCACCATCGCCGCCAGCAACGAACAACTTCTGCAGGAAATCCGCGAAGCCAACTTGGCTTACCTAGTTCTGGCGCAGCACATGATCCGTGCCGACAAAGCCCAAGCGCTGTATCGCCTGGGTGTTTCTGAAGAAGTTGCAACGATCATTGATCAATTGAGCCCCGCGCAGTTGATGAAGATTGCGGGGTCCAACCAGTTGATCCTGCGATTTCGATTCGACGACGATATGGTCTGGAATCTTCTGACGAGCCATTCGAAGCCGAAGTCCAGCGCGACCGGTGCTGCAGTGGCCGGGTTGCATGCCAACATCGTGATGGCCGGGCAGTTGGCCAACGTGACCGCGTAATTACGAAACCGCAGGCGAGGGAATCAACATGCGTATCAAAAGCATCGTCTCCGAGAGCAAGCAAATCCAGCGTGCGATCGCGTTGATCAAACTGGGCGCACGCCTGCAAGTGCTGGAGTCTGAAACCGATCTGTCGTACGAGCGGCTGTTGCGCCTGTACAAAGAGGTTCAAGGCGAATCACCGGCCCGCGGCATGCTGCCGTTTTCGACAGACTGGTTCATGACCTGGCAGCCGAACATTCATTCGTCGCTGTTCCTGAACATGTACGAGTATCTCGACAAAACGAGCGAGCTCGAAGAGATCGATGGCATCATCAAGGCGTACGAGCTGTACCTCGAGCAGATTCGTGCGCAGGGACTCGAGCCGTTATTGTCGGTAACGCGCGCCTGGCGCCTGGTGAAATTCGTCGATGCTGGCATGGTGACGTTGACTTCTTGTTGCAAGTGCAACGGCAAGTTCGTCACGCACACATTCGAACTGACGAAAAACTATGTCTGCGGATTGTGCGAACCCCCGGCGCGTGCCGGAAAGGGCAAGGCGCAGGTGCAAAGTGGTGCGCAAGAGGTTCTGCACTAACGCAGCAACTGCGGCACCAACAAAAAGCCCGCTTAGCGCGGGCTTTTTTATTGCGGTTGTTTGCCGATGCTATGCGCGTGCGTACAACGGAACTTCCAGCTCACGCACGAGCTGTGCAGTGACGTATGCATGTACCGCGAGCTTCTCCACCTGGCTAAGCGCGACGAACGACACGCCCATTAGCCGTTCGCCAGTCTCGTCCGGCTTGCGAACCGGACGCGCACGAGCTTCGATCATCAAGTCTACGTCCGCGACAGCCAGCTGAAAGACGACTTTGACTTCGTCGTAAAAAACGCTCAGGTCATCATGCAGCGCGATCGCCGCGCCGCCGGTGGACAGATCGCTAATCGATCCTTTGACGAAGCGACCCGATGCCTGCGTACCAGGGTAGACAAGGCACGGTAGCTCTGTTTTTACTCGCGGGGCCGCGCGCAGTTCACGCTTCTCCACGTGCTGTTGCTGCGGCCAACCAATGTGCAGGTACTCGAATGGCTCGCTGCAGGTCTTGACCAGCGGCGCGATGAATTCGTAGATCGTCTCGCCAGAGAAGCTGCGGAAGCGGTACATCGCGCCTTCCTTCAGCGCCAGCGATTCGTCGTCGGGCACAGTGACGACGATCGAATGGCCTTCATGGACACCGATCAGTTTCACCGTAACCGCTTCGGCGAGCGTATCGCCGTTGGCCCACATCCTAAGGACGCGCCAGCTCGCGAGCTCGCGTGCAACCGGCCGCCGTGCCGACTGCGCCGGTGCGGCGGCGGCTGCAGTTTGCATTGGCGCCGATGACGGGACAGTCAGCGGTTCGACCAGCGTCGGCACAGTCATCGGAGACGAATCGTCGACCACCGTTGTAGCGGGCTCGGTCATGTTCATGGCTCAGGCGCGAACATCGCGAATCAATAATGACTCCCAAGTTTGCGGGAGATTTTTTTGCTCGGGCGTGCCGAGAAAACGTCCGCTCGCCCATCAATTCAACGGCTAGAACTGATTGGATGAATAAAGGTCACCGCCTCAAGTTAGCGGTTGCCTCGGCCGAAAGTCTGAACGTGGACCCAGGGAGGGCGGTTGTCCTGATCCCCGCCGAGCGGCCTCCCCCTTGGGCACCACACCACACATACGCCGCGCTGCTTAGCTCATAAGCATTGATAACAAAGCAGACGAGGCTCGCGACTACACTCGCACGGTCCAGTCACTTGCCGTCACCGTGAGATGAAAACGCTCTTTGCAGGATTGATCGTTGGTGCGCTCGCCTTCGCCGGCGGCCCGACGTTCGCTCAGGAGAATAAATCCGAGCCGACCAAGAATGAAACGAAAAAGGCCGACGTCAAAAAGACCGACAAGAGCGAAAAGGAGACGGCGGAGCTCGCTGTAAAGGCCGACGCGAAAAAGGACCAAGGCAATAAAAAGGTGAAGAAGGGCGGCTGCTAGCTGCGCCCCCGTTCCCCAAGAAAAAGGCCGCGTCAGCGGCCATTTTTATGGGCGCGTTCTACCGAGTGCTACTGATGCCCGAGCACTCGGTGCGCCCCAGGCCCACGTATTTCATTAAAGTTAACCCAAGCCGAGCAAGCGGCCGATGCGGGCCAGGTAGTCCGAGCCGGTCAGCGCGCCTGCTTTCAAGTCGTCTCCAAGTTCATCGAGCTTCGTGCGTACGCCATGCAGACCTACTTGCACTTCAGCGTGCGAAGGCTCGGCCGCGCTAAGCGCCACGCGCAGCTGTTCAACCTCGGCGCGCAGCGTATCGACACTCGCCCCGCCCGCCCGCGCCTTTGCCAGGTCGCGCTCGAGCTGATCTACGAGGTGCCCTACCTCATCGAGATCGACGGGGCGCGAGTTCGATGCGCTCATGGTGCCTCCTTCATACATGACCTCTGAAAGGTCTAAACCTTACACTCCGGCCCCATGCCTACCCGCACCGGTGCCCGTCTGCTTGTTGATCAACTGCTGATCCAGGGCGTGAATCACGCTTTCACTGTGCCCGGCGAGAGTTTCCTGCCGGTTCTCGACGCGCTGTACGACTCGCGCGAGATGGTGAAGCTGATTGTCAATCGACACGAGTCGGGCGCGACGTTTATGGCAGAGGCGTACGCGAAGCTGACCGGGCAGCCCGGTGTTGCCTTCGTGACGCGCGGTCCCGGAGCAACCAATGCCGCGATCGGCGTACACGTCGCGCACCAGGATTCCTCGCCGCTGATTCTGTTCATCGGCCAAGTGGGTAACGATTTCGTCGAACGTGAAGCGTTTCAGGAGATCGACTACCGCCGCATGTTCGGACAGATGACCAAATGGGTCGCGCAGATCGATCGCGCGGATCGAGTTCCCGAGTTCGTCGCGCGTGCGTTTCAGGTCGCAACCAGTGGACGTGCTGGGCCAGTCGTGCTGGCGTTGCCGGAAGACATGCTGTCGACCAAGGCTGATGTTGGCGACGCGCTATGCCATCAACCCGTGCTCGGCGCACCGAGCGACACGCAGATCGCCGCGTTACGTCGCCTGCTCGGGCGCGCACACCGGCCGGTGGTCATTCTTGGCGGCTTTGGATGGACGCCTGCGGCGTGCGACAACTTTAAACGCTTTGCGGAGGCAAACTACCTGCCGGTCGCGTGCGCGTTTCGTTATCAGGACCTTTTCGATAACCGCCATCCGAACTACATAGGCGACGTGGGCGTCGGCGTTAACCCGAAACTTGCACAGCGCATCAAGGATGCGGATCTGATTCTCGCGATCGGGCCGCGGCTGGGCGAGATGACGACTTCGGGCTATACGTTGCTCGACGCACCGGTGCCGGCGCAGACGCTGATCCATGTACACGCGGGTGCCGAGGAACTTGGCCGCGTGTATCAGGCGCAGCTGATGATCAACTCCGGTTTGCCGCAGTTCGCATCGCGCCTTGCGATGATGGTTCCGATCGAAGAGCCGCCGTGGCGCGAGACCGTTGCATCGGCGCGCGAAGAGTTGGAAACATGGCAACAGCGACCTGCGGTTTACGCGCACGGTGATCCTCCGCTCGATCTTTGGGAGGCAATGAGAATATTGTCGCGCGCCGTATCCGAGGACACGATCATTGCCAACGGGGCAGGCAACTTTGCGACGTGGGCACATCGCTTCTGGCGCTACCCCGCGCTGCGAACCCAACTTGCGCCGACGGCCGGTGCGATGGGCTATGGCGTGCCAGCTGCCATCGCCGCAAAGATTGCAGCGCCCGAGCGCACCGTGATCGCATTGACTGGGGATGGTGACTTTCTAATGACCGGGCAGGAGCTCGCAACGGCCGTGCAATACGGCGCCGGCATTTTGGTGATCGTGTTCAACAACCAGATGTACGGCACGATCCGAATGCACCAGGAGCGAGAATTTCCGGGGCGCGAGCACGGTACCGCACTCGTCAATCCCGACTTCGCGAAGCTGGCCGAGTCCTACGGCGCATTCGGTGGGACTGCAACTACAACGACCGAGTTTGCAACCACACTGTCTCAAGCACTGGCGTTCATCCGGGAGCGCCGGCTGCCGGCGCTGATCGAGCTCAAGATGGACCCTGAAATCATCACGCCCAATGCAACGCTATCGGCGATCCGCGCGACGGCTAGATTGCAACGGTGACCGTACCTGCCGCCAATTCACTTGGCGAGGCTTTTTGTCAAAAGCTCGGCAGTTAGCTCGTTCAAGCCGACGCTCTTCTTCGCCGCTTGCTCCTGCAGCGCTTTGACCAATTCCTGCGGCAACTTGACTGCAAACGGAACCAGCCCGAGTGCGCGGTCGCGGTCTCGCTGCGCACGCCGATCGGGCTCGGGCGCAATTGCACGGCCGTAGGCATTGCCCGCAGCCCGCATCTGGTTGGTGAGCTTGCTTGCCTGGCGCTTTTCGAGCTCGCCACGTTTCATGAATCCATCTCCGCTTTACGATCGCGGCGCATCTTAGCCGGACGGAACACCGCGCGGTCTGCGTAGAAATCCGGGTTCTCGTTCTGCATCCACCAGCCCGGAATTCCGAGCACCGGCAGCGGCATCAATTGAGAGGACGACAGCTGCTCATCAAGCGCCACGCCCATCCAACCATCGATTTCATGTATCGGCGAACTCGATGGAAGCGCGACGTGCAGTGCATGCGCAGTGATAGCTTTGTACGGATGCACCAATTTCTGCAATAACGCATGGCCGAAAGCAACGACGTTCACTTGTGACATCCACACCGCGCGCTGATCTTGAAACAGCGAAGGCCAGTCGTGCCGTCGCAGCAACTCCACAATGTCCGCACGATCGCTGATGACCAGTACGGCATTTTCATCGATCAACGTCGCGGCGTCTCGTACGGCGCCGCGCTTCGCCAGCACACCGTCGCGCGCAATCGCCGCCGATTGCAGCTGGTTCAACTGTGCTTTCGCTCTCGGAAAGTGCAAAAAGATCAGCGCGTTGAAAAAATCGTGCAGGTTCGAGCGCGTTGGAACACGGCCCGTGCGAGCAATTCCGACTTCGTACGGCTCGTCGCCGGTATCGTCGGGGGCGCAAAACACAAGGCGCTTGCCATTGAAGCTAGATAGATTGACTGCGGCAGCCTCACGATTTAACGCGCCACGCCAATCGCTGCTCGACACCACCGCTTGGCCCAACTTTGCAAAGGGCGCAAGCCACGGTGCAGACCAGTCAACGCCCGCTAACTCTGCAACTTCCACCGCAGCGTTTCACCGGCGCGCAATGGGACGATCGTCGCATCAGCAAACGGAAACTCATCTGGCAGCGTCCATTCGGACCGCTTCAACGTAATGGTCTGCGTATTGCGTGGCAGGCCGTAAAAATCGGTGCCGTTGAACGAAGCAAACGCTTCGAAGCGATCCAGAGCGCCAGCTTCGTCAAACGCCTCGACATACATCTCCAGCGCCGATGCTGCGGTGTAGCAACCTGCGCAACCGCACATCGACTCCTTGTCCCCTTTTGCATGGGGCGCTGAGTCAGTCCCCAGAAAGAATCGCGAGCTGCCACCGGTTGCGGCTGCCAGCAGCGCTTGCCGGTGCGTCTCGCGCTTCAGAACCGGCAAGCAGAAGTGATGCGGACTCAAAGCAGGTTGTCCGTCACGCCGGGAAAAAATCGAATTGCGATTAAACAGCAGGTGGTGCGCGGTAATCGTCGCGCCGATGCTCCCGCGTTCTTCGAGAACGTAGCTGACCGCGTCCTTTGTTGTGATGTGCTCGAACACAATTTTCAGACCCGGGTATTGGCGACGAAGTGGAACTAGCACTTCGTCGATGAAAACTTGCTCCCGGTCGAATACATCTATCTGCGGTCGAGTGATCTCTCCGTGTATCAGCAGCGGCATGCCAACGCGCTGCATTTCCTCGAGCGCAGGGGCGCAACGGCGCAGATCAGTGACGCCGGACTCGGAGTTGGTCGTGGCTCCAGCCGGGTACAGCTTTACTGCATGAACGACACCGCTCTCTCGCGCGCGCCGAATCTCACTCGCAGATGAAGTGTCGGTCAGGTAGAGCGTCATCAACGGCTCGAACATAGAGCCGTCGGGCAACGCCGCCTTGATGCGACGCCGATAGTCCGAAGCCTGCTGCGTCGTTGTAATTGGCGGCTTCAAATTGGGCATCACGATCGCGCGTGCGAACTGCCTTGCCGAGTGCGGAAGCACCGACGCCATCGCGGCCCCATCGCGCAAATGCAGATGCCAGTCGTCAGGTCGAACGATGGTCAGCGAGTCAGCGATCATGGCGCATTATCTCAGTCGGCCACTCTCAGGCTGGCGGATAATCGCGCAATGAATTTCGACGACCTCTCGAAGCTGATTCCGAACGCTGCGTGGCGGTTGCGCGAAGACGACACCGATCCGCAGGAGACGCGTGAATGGCTGGAGGCGCTCGACGCCGTCATTGACGCGGTCGGACCCGAGCGCGCCACGTTCGTGCTCAAACATCTGTTGCAGCATGCGCGAACCCGTCGGGTGCCTTTGCCGCAAGTGTTGAACACACCGTACCTGAATACGATCTCGCTCGCGGACCAGCCGCCCTTTCCGGGCAATCTCGAAATCGAGTCGCGCCTGAGCGCGCTGGTTCGATGGAACGCGCTGGCAATGGTGGTCCGCGCGAATGCGGTCAGTTCCGAGCTGGGCGGCCATATCGCGAGCTATTCGTCGGCAGCCGATCTCTTCGAGGTCGGCTTCAATCATTTCTTTCGCGCAAGCTCGAATGAATCGCGCGGTGACTTGGTTTACTTTCAACCTCACTCATCTCCCGGCGTTTATGCGCGTGCATTTCTCGAAGGGCGATTGAGCGCGGAGCAACTTGATCACTATCGGCGCGAAACGCAGGGCAGCGGCTTGAGCTCGTACCCACATCCATGGCTGATGCCGAGCTTCTGGCAGTTTCCGACGGGCTCGATGGGGATCGGTCCTTTGTTTGCGATCTACAACGCGCGTTTCCTGCGCTACCTGCAAAACAGGGCGTTGCTCGATACGCGGGAGCGCAAGGTATGGGCCTTCGTGGGCGACGGAGAGATGGACGAGCCCGAGTCGCTTGCCGGATTGTCGATTGCCGCACGCGAAGGCCTTGATAACCTGATCTTCGTTGTCAACTGCAACCTGCAGCGGCTCGACGGCCCGGTGCGCGGCAATGGTTCGATCATTCAGGAACTCGAAGGGCTGTTCGCCGGCGCAGGTTGGAACGTGATCAAGCTGCTGTGGGGCTCCGATTGGGATCCCCTCTTCGCGCGCGACACGCAGATGCTTTTGCTGCGTGCATTTCACGAAACGGTGGATGGCGAATTTCAAACGCTGTCTGCGACCGACGGCCGATTCAATCGCGAACACTTTTTCAACAAGTATCCGGAGCTCGCACAGCTGACGGCGCATCTGTCGGACGAGGATATCGACCGGCTGCGTCGCGGCGGCCACGATCCGATCAAGATCCATGCTGCGTACCACGCAGCAGCAAGTCATCGGGGCCAGCCGACGGTGATCCTTGCGAAAACCAAGAAAGGCTACGGGATGGGCACGGCCGGCCAGGGTCGCATGACCGGACACCAGCAGAAAAAGCTCGATACGCAAGCGCTGCTGGAATTTCGTGATCGCTTTGCGCTGCCACTAAGCGACGCGCAGGCCGAGCAAGTCGAATTCATCCGACCGCCACCCGACACTCCCGAGATGAAGTACCTGCATGCACGACGCCACAAGCTCGGCGGATATTTGCCGGCGCGCGATGCTTCGTGTCCTGCACTTCCAACACCCGACGCGTCGGCGTTCGGCCGCTTTGCGCTCGAAGCACATGGCAAGGAGATGTCGACGACGATGGCATTCGTGCGAATGCTGTCGGCGCTGCTGAAGGATCGCGAGATCGGTGCACGCATCGTGCCGATCATCGCCGACGAAGCGCGCACGTTCGGCATGGCAGATCTGTTTCGCAGCGTCGGCATTTACTCGCCGGTGGGCCAACTGTACGAGCCCGAAGACCAGGCGCAAATCAGCTACTACAAGGAAACCAAGAACGGGCAGATCCTCGAAGAAGGCATCAACGAAGCGGGTGCAATTGCCTCATGGGTCGCTGCGGGTACCAGCTATTCGACCAACGGCTTCCCGATGCTGCCCTTCTATATCTTCTATTCAATGTTCGGCTTTCAGCGAGTCGGCGACCTGCTTTGGGCCGCGGCCGATTCGCGCACACGCGGTTTTCTGCTGGGCGCAACCGCGGGCCGCACGACATTGTCTGGCGAAGGGTTACAGCACCAGGATGGCACGAGCCACCTTATCGCGAGCACGATTCACAATTGCCGCGCGTACGACCCGTGCTATGCCTACGAGCTGGCACTGATCCTCGACGATGCAATGCGTCGCATGCTGTCCGAGCAGCAGGATGTGTTCTATTACGTCACGGTAATGAACGAGAACTACGCACAGCCATCGATTCCTGCCGACGTGCGCGAAGGCGTGTTGCGCGGGATGTACCGCGTCAGGTCTGTGCCGAATGCAAAGGTCAGGCTTCTGGGGTCGGGCACGATTTTGCGCGAAGTGCTGGCGGCGGCGGCACTACTGGAGACCGAGTTCGGCGTCGCGGCCGACGTTTATTCGGTGACGAGCTTTACAGAGCTTCGCCGGGAAGCGAGCGAGGACGGCAAGTCGAGTCCCAACGTGGCGCGGCAGGCATCGTGGATCGAGCAGCAACTACCCATCAACGGAAGCCCGGTGATCGCAGCCAGTGACTATGTTGCTGCCGTTCCCGACTTGATCCGGCCCTGGATCCGGGATCGCTACATCGCGCTCGGTACCGACGGCTTTGGTCGCTCGGACACGCGTGCCGCGCTACGTGAGTTCTTCAACGTCGATCGTCGGTCGATTGCGACAGCGGCTTTGGATGCATTGAATTCAAGCGTGCGGCAGGATCGCGCAAAGAGTGACGGTCACTGAATCAGGATGACCCTGTAGTCATTAACGTTCGTGCGCGTCGGCCCCGTGACAATCAAGCTCTCGGCGGCGCGAAAGAATCCGTAGGAATCGCGCTGATCCAGTGCACTGCGCGCCGACACGCCGTGCGCGGCAGCTCGCTTGACGAGTCCGGGTTCAAGCCATGCGCCCGCGTTGTCCTCGCTACCATCGATGCCGTCGGTGTCGCATGCAAGACCGTAAATCCCTGGCATGTCGTTCAGTTCGACTGCCAGCGACAGCAAGAACTCGGTGCATCGCCCTCCCCGGCCAGAAGAGCCGGGAGGCAGTGTCACCGTACATTCGCCACCCGAAATCAATGCGACAGGACGCTTGAACGGACCGTCGTAATGGCGCGTCTCACGGACCAGCGCGGCGTACACCTTCGCGACCTCGCGCGCTTCGCCGGTGACTGTGTCACCGAGCACCATGGCTTGAATGGCTTGCGAACGAAAAACCTCGGCCGCTGCCTCGAGTGAGTGATGCGCCGTTGCGATCACCCGATTTTCGACTTGGCCGAACAGCGGATCCCCGGGCTTCGGCGTTTCGCCGACCTCACCCCTGACGCCGCGCTGCAGCCACGCCGACACATCGTCGGGAGCTTGGACGTTCCAGCGCGAAAGGACGGCAATCGCATCGGCGTAGGTCGAAGGATCCGCCGCAGACGGCCCGGAAGCAATATCGGTGGGCGCGTCCCCCGTCACATCTGAAATCATCAGCGCCAGCACGTGCGCGCCGCGCTTCGTCGCAGCTGCCGCGAGCCGCCCTCCCGCAATTTGCGACAGGTGCTTGCGCACGACATTCATCTCGCCGATTGGCGCACCGCTGGCAAGCAACATTTGAGTAACGGACTTCAGACTTGCCATCGATACTTGCGACACCGGAAGGCTCAGCAGACTCGATCCTCCGCCTGACATCAACACCAAAAGCAGATCACCGCGCTGCAAGCTCGCGACGCGCTCCATGATGTCGCGCGCGGCGTTCTCGCCCGCGTCATCGGGCACCGGATGACCGGCCTCCACGACCCGAATGCGCTTGGTAGGCGCGCCGTGTCCGTAGCGCGTGATCACCAATCCGTTCAGCATGACATCAGGCCAAGCGTGCTCGACTGCGAGAGCCATGCTCCCGGCCGCCTTACCTGCGCCCACTACCGTCACCCTGCCCGTGAGGTTCTGCGGCAAATGCGCGGCGACAATGCGCATAGGATCGGCGGCCGCCACTGCAGCATCGAAGCTCGCTCGCATCAATTCAAGCGGGTTCACGTTTAGAGCATTAGACCGAGCGTTGAGCGGCGCCGATATCGTGTCCGCTCCAACGCGAGAAGCGAAGCCGGCGAAGCCGTCCGGCTTCGCTCACTTCAGCACACGAAACATGTTGTGGTGCGCGTCGGTGAATGTCGGCAGACCAGCGCGATCCTCGATAGGAGTGGCTACATAACGCAAGCTGCCGGTGCGCAACAGTTCCCTGTCGCGTGAGACGAGAATCTGATCGGTCGGTGACAGCCAGTATTCCGCGCCGGTCTTGAAGCCGGGAATATCGGACACCAGCACAGCTTCCATTTCGAACTCGTTGGCCAGTCGCTTCACCACCGGCATCAGGTCGATGTAGCGATTGGTTGCCTGGAAAACGATAACTCCATTTGGCGCGAGGTGACGCGCGTACAGCGCCATTGCCTCGCGCGTCACCAGATGCATCGGTATCGAATCGCCGGCGAAGGCGTCGATGCCCAGGATGTCATAACCCTGCGGAGCCGAACGCTCGAGGCTCAGCCGGCCATCGCCAAGGACCACTTGAATTTTTGCGCGGCTGTCGCGCAGAAACGTGAACTCGTCATTCGCGATGTCGACGACGCGCGGGCTGATCTCATAAAAAATGAATTCATCACCCTTGCGTCCGTAGGAGGCCAGCACGCCCGCGCCCAAGCCGATGATTCCGACTCGGCGTGGCTGCGGTCGCACTTCATTCAGCGCCTCGAACAAGCGTCCGTAGCCGGACGAAGGCCCGAAGTAATCGCTGGGCTGATTGCGAAACTCCTCACCCAGCAGCTGGCCTCCATGGACAATGCCCCCATGAAACATCGAGCGATACGGCACCGGATCAGCGCGATCGCGCGTGCGAACGACGCCATAGAAATCGCGCTGCATTGTGCGTACGTCGCGCGAATATTCCTGTGCCCCGCGCACCGCAAAGAAGGCGGTTACCGCGAACACCGCGAGTCCGAACAAACGCCATGCTCCACGCAGGCGCAGCGACAATGTCAGCGCCAGTAATACCAGCGCAATGTTGACCTCGAAGTAGCCGGGTAACACAAGTGGCGCGACGATTGCGATCAGTACCGCGCCAAGCGCCCCACCGAGTGAAAGCATCAGATAAAAGCGCGTCAGCCATCGTGGATCGGGCTTCATCAGCGCCAGTTCACCGTGGCAGAACATGCAGGCGACGAACAGGCCGCCGAAAAAAACCGAAGCTGCCGACATCAAATCGAGGGACGGAATCAGCCACGCCATAAGCGGTGCCAGCACCGCCAATGCAGCGATGAACAACAGCGCGTTGATACCAGCGCGGATGATCGAACGTCAGAATAAAGGTGGCCAGGTAGATCGACAGTGGGAGCACCCAAAGAAACGGCACGCTGGCAATGTTTTGCGTGACGTGATTCGTGACCGCCAGCAGCATGATCGAAGCCATCGCCGCCAGCGCGAGCCATGTGAGCTGCGTCAACGCGGTCGGTGGTGTTGTCGCCGTAGCTGCCGACGCCGCCGGCGCGTGGCCGACGTCGTGCGCATGCTTCAGCGACGCCCACGCCGTGACCGCGCAAAGCAACGCGAACGCACCGTAGGCAAGCGACCACGCCCAGCCCAGTTCCATCAAACCGAACCAAGGCTCCAGTAGTACCGGGAATCCGAGCAATGCCAACAACGACGCGAAGTTCGATAGCGCAAACAATCGGTACGGAACTGCGGCTTTGAATCGCCGCCAATACCAGGACTGCAACAATGGGGTGGTCGTTGACAACAGGAAGTAAGGAAGGCCGATCGTCACCAGCAGCAACAGCAAGATGCGAAGTATCGGATCCTCATCGCCGCGCGGCTTCCAATCGGTCGATGCAAGAATCGGCAGTGTCGCGAGCGATAGCACGAGTAAGCCGATGTGCAACATCGTTTGCCTGCGTACGCCCAGGCGTGTAGTCAGGTCGGCGTACGCATAGCCCGCCAGCAGAGTCGACTGAAAAAATACCAGCGCCGTCGTCCAGACGGCGGACGAGCCGCCGAACCAAGGCAGGATCTGCTTCGCAATGATCGGCTGCACCAGAAACAGCAGAAAGGCGGACAGGAAGATCGTGCTCGCATACGGCAAGATCACAAAGCGAGGACGGACAATAGGCGACGCGGCCGCGAGGGACATATGACGCTGACGGAACTCTGAAAACCGATTATCTTCGATCTGTCCCCGTCGAATATTCAGCGGTTTAAATGCTGCTTACCCGCGTGATTCTGCGCTGCCGAATGTCTACCGTTCACTCACGCCGCGACGATGTGTTGCTGCGACAAACTTAAAAGTGACAGAGGAGTGAACCATGAACCGCAATTCAATCCGTGCTTTGATCGCCACCGTACTGCTAGCCACCGCCGCATTATCCGGCTGTGCAAGCCTCAGCGACGAGTCGTTCCTGTACGCAGGCAACGACATCCACGCTCAGGACCGCATGACAGGTGCGTAGTCAATAGGTGGCAAACCAAGCGGGGCCGTAAATGGCCCCGCTTCATCACCTACAAAAGCGGACTCACGAGCCGCGTCAAATTCTGAATCAACTCGTGGACGAACGGCCGCTTGCGCCATTGCTCCAGCGTGATTTGGTGCGAGCCGCGCATGTAAGCGTCTTCGATAGCCACCAGCTGTGTGGCGATATCTCGATCGAAAAAAAGCGCAACGATCTCTTCGTTCAGCTCAAACGAGCGCATATCCAGATTGCAGGAGCCGATCCACGCCATTTCGCCGTCGATCGACACTGACTTCGTATGCAGGAACGCCTCGGTATACGCATGAATTCTTACGCCGGCGAGCAACAGTGACTCATAGTAGGAACGCTGTGCATTACCGACGAAGAACTGATCGATATGGTCGTCGACGATCAAATGCACTTCGGCGCCGCGATGCACCGCTGTTTCAAGCGCATCCTGCAAAGACTGGCTTGGAATGAAATAGGGCGTTGTCACGACCACTCGTTGCGTGGCCGAATAAATCAGGTTCACCACCATACGCAACGCTCGCTGCGTCGATGACGAAGGGCCATTAGGCAGCACTTGCGCCGGTGTTGCGCCTGCCATTATCGGCGGCGGAAATGCCGCCTCACCGATGAACTCGCCGCTTTCTACGAACCAGTCAGCGCCAAAGACCGCCTGCAACTGCAACGCTGACGGCCCTTTGATGCGAACCATCAATTCGCTGTAGGTCAGCCCGGGTTTGAAATCGGCGCTGACCATGTTCTGCGAGCCGGTATATCCGACGTCACCATCGACAACGACGATCTTCCGATGGTTGCGCAAATCGAACCGCGCAGTCTTGCGGCCGACCCTGACCGGCAGCGCAACGCGTGCTGCCACACCCAGTGCGCGCAATTTCGGTAGAAGCGTGCGCCGCGACGGGCGCGAGCCGAACGCATCGATCAGTACTCGGCAAATCACGCCACGCGCGACTGCACGGCCAAGCGCGGCGACGACGATATCGCTGCGCGCGTCGTCGCCAAAAATGTAAAAGCACAGGTGTACGTGATGACGTGCGGCATCGATATCGGCAGCGATGCGATCGATCGTGCCGTTGTAGTCGGTCAGAAGTTCAACCAAGTTGCCGCCAAGGTTGTGGAGCATGCCGAGGTCGGTAGCGAGGCGCACGCTCGGCGCGTACTGCGGATCGACTGCTGGAGCTGCAATCTGAGGTAACGCGGCCATCCGTCGACGCACCGGCTCGATGAGATCGATGTACTGGCCGCGCCGCTCGAGACGCCAGCGTGGCAACCGTGGGCGCCCAATTAACAGGTAAAGCAGCAACCCAACCCATGGCAGAAAGAAAATGAAAAGCAGCCAGCCTTTGGCTGCTTCCGGCGAGCGCCGCGTCGGTACGATCGGCAGCATCACCAGCCGGATCGCCCAATCACTGACGATCAGCAGCGTCGCCCAGAAGCCGGTTGTCTCAAGGTCTGTCAGCGGTTCAGCTCGTCGCCAAGGCGATCGGTCGGCCAGCGCAACTGGTCGCGCAGCGCGAAGGTCATCGGCAGATCCATACGCAGATTGTTTGGCGGGATGGGCTGCTGAAACCACTTGTCGTAAAAGCGGCCGACGACACCGTCCAGCATTAACGACGCCAAGTGGCGATCGACCGTCTTCTTGTAATCGGTGTCGCCTTTGCGCAGGACGATGGCAATCGGCTCCAGGACCAGAAACGAACCGACGATCGCCAGCTTCGATGGATCCTTCGCTTTTGCACGCTGCGCGGCAAGCAAAACATCGATCGTCGCAAATGCTTCGACTTCGCCACGCTCGACCGCCTCACGCGCTTCGTCGTAGCTCTTGTACTCGACCAGCACTGCTCCGGGCAGCACTCCGCCTTCTATTCGTTGCTTCAACAGCGGAACCGAATTCGTGCCTGGTACGACCGAGATGCGACGCCCAACCAGATCCTGGATGGCGCGAATCTTCGAGTCGGAGCGCACCAGAAAACGCGGACCCGAAAACTGATAGGGCATCGAATAATCGACCGTCTTGCGGCGCTGCGGATCATTGATCGTCGTGCCGCATTCCATGTCGGCTTTGCCACTATTGACAATGTCGAAGCGGGTGCGCGCGCTGACCTCGACGAACGCCACGCGCAATGGCCGCTTCAGCTCGCGCTCCATCAGACGCACGATCTCGCGGCATATGTCTATGCCGTAACCGATGGGCTGCTTGTTCTCGTCGAGGTAGGCAAACGGAATTGCATCAGGGCGATATGCGATCGTCACCACGCCGCTGTCGCGAATTTTTGACAGCGTTGGCGGTAGCTTTGGTGCAGCAGACTCGGCTGTCTGCGCGACCGCCGAAGTGTGCGGAAAAAGAAAGAAGGCTGCGAGCAGCGCGATTACTAAACGCACGCAAATGGTCGTCAGGTTCATGCGAGTATCGAGTGCGATCCTACGTGCAATGAACACGCGTTTCAGTCTACGCGGAAGATGTGCACGTCAAGTCGCAGATTTGCGGCACTTCCGACTGCCTTCTGGAGGGCCCGCATTAGTTATGCAGGATCTTCGACAGGAACAGCGATGCAACGTGCGCTACGCATCGGCCGACGCCGGAGCCACCGCTTCGGCTTTAGCGCGCTCGCGGCTCTGAATTTCCCACATCGACGCATAGGCGCCGCGGCGCGCCAGCAGCTCGCCATGCGTGCCGCGCTCAACAATACGGCCGTGATCCATTACCAGGATCTGGTCGGCATGCACCACCGTGGACAACCGATGCGCGATCACGAGCGTGGTGCGGCTTTCCGCGATGCTTTCGAGCTCGTGCTGGATCACGCGCTCGGTGCGTGAATCCAACGCTGAGGTTGCCTCATCGAATACCAGTATGGCCGGATCCTTCAGCAGCGTCCGCGCGATTGCGACGCGTTGCTTTTCACCGCCTGAAAGCTTCAGTCCGCGCTCGCCGACACGCGTTTGGTAGCCATCCGGCAGCGACTCGACAAAGTCGTGGATATGCGCAGCACGCGCCGCCGCGACGACTTCATCGTGTCCCGCACCGGGCCTGCCATAGGCAATGTTGTATTCGATCGTGTCGTTGAACAGCACGGTGTCCTGAGGCACGATGCCGATTGCAGCGCGCAGGCTTTCCTGCGTCAGCGTGCGCACATCCTGCCCGTCGATCAATACGCGGCCTGCATCGACATCGTAAAAACGAAACAGCAGCCGCGCCAGAGTCGATTTGCCTGACCCCGTCGCTCCGACCACAGCCGTCGTCGATCCGCCTGCGATCACGAAATGCACGTCGTGCAGCACCTGCCGCCGCACGTCGTACGAGAAATCGACATGCTCGAAGCGCACCTCGGCCGAATGCACCGACAGAGGACGTGCATCGGGCGCATCAGCTATCTCGCGATTCTGCTCGAGCAGAAGGAACATACGATCCATGTCCGCGAGGCTCTGCTTGATCTCGCGATAGATCACGCCGAGGAAATTCATCGGGATGTATAGCTGAATCATGAACGCGTTGACGAGGACCAGATCGCCAATCGTCATCCTGCCCTCGACGACGCCAAGCGCTGCCCGCCACAGAATCAGCGTCAACGCGACAGCGATAAGCGCCTGCTGTCCCGCGTTCAGAACATTTAGCGACTGCTGAGAGAGCACCGCAGTACGCTGCGAATCGGCAAGGGTTTCGTCGTAGCGCCGAGCCTCGTAGTTCTCGTTGCCAAAGTACTTGACGGTCTCGAAGTTCAGCAGCGAATCGACCGCACGAGACTGCGCCTTGCTCTCGAGCTCGTTCCAGCGGCGCCGTACCGCTGTGCGCCAGTTAGTCACCGACACCGTGAATACGACGTAAATCGTCAAGCTCACCGCGACAATGGCGGCAAACCAGATTTCGTAATTCCACAACAGATACGCAAACACCAGCGTGATCTCGATCAGCGTCGGCAGAATCGAATACAGCGTAAAACTGATCAGCGAGGAAATGCCGCGAATTCCCTGATCGATCTCGCGCGTGACAGCACCGGTCCGCCGGTCGAGGTGATATCTGAGCGACAACGAGTGCAGATGCCGAAACGTCTTCAGCGCCAGCGTTCGGGTCGCGGCCTGTGTCACCTTGACGAAGAAAAACTCGCGCAGCTCGGTGAACAGCGAAGTCGAAAGCCGCAAGGCGCCGTAAGCGATGACCAGTGCAAGCGGGACCACAAGAAGCCCAGTGGCGGCCTGCGCGCTCGGAGAAAGACCATCGACGATGTCCTTCAGCAGAATTGGCACTGACACCGTCGCGAGCTTTGCAGCGACCAGGCACGCGAGTGCAAACAACACACGGCCCTTGTATGCCCAGAGGTAGGGCAACAGAGTCCTCAGTGTTTTCCAGTCGTTGCGCTCGACACGCCCGGAAGGCAGTGCCTCTCTCGGTGGGGACCAACGCATCGTCAGCGGACGGCGTTCGCGGTTACGCTTTGCATTCGCCGATTATCTCAGTACATCTATGACCGAATCCTTGACCGAATGCAATCAGCTTCCTTCCGATCGCGTCGCGATGCTGCGCATGATGCCGATGCCAGCCGACGCAAATGTGCACGGCGACGTGTTCGGCGGCTGGATCATGTCGCATGTCGACGTCGCGGGCGCAATTCCGGCAGCGCGCCGTGCCGGAGGTCGGGTAGCGACCGTCGCGGTGACGTCGTTTGTTTTCAAGCAGGCGGTATTCGTCGGCGACCTGGTCAGTTTCTATGCGGACATCGTGAAGATCGGCACGACGTCGATCACGGTCGACGTCGAGGTGTACGTCGAGCGCAATCGTCTGCAAAAGGAAGTCGTCAAAGTGACCGAGGCCAGGCTTGTATATGTGGCAACCGACGAACAGCGAAAACCGCGAGCGTTGACTCCGCTCTAGCGACCAAACTAGGTTCGCGTCGCTGCCGCCGTGTTGCCGGCGATGTAGCCGCCGACGATCGCAGTCAACAAGCCATTGCCTTCGAGGTACCCGCCTGCGGCATCGCCGGACACGCCGCGCGCCGCGCCGCCTGCCGCGATCAGGTTTGGAAATGGCGAACCGTCTTTGCGCAGCACGCGACCGGTGGCATCGGTCGCCAACCCGCCTTCAGTGCCCAGTAACGCGCCGGTGACCGGTACACCGTAGTACGGGCCGAGCAGCATTTGTGTTGCACGAAACTCGCGGCCGAACTCATCTGCAGCATCCTCGAACGCCATTGCGTTGACCAGGGCGATCGTCGCTTCGAGCCCCTCGCGCTTCACGCCAAGTTGATCCGCAAGATCTCGCAACAGGCTTTCGCGCTTGATAACGCCCGACGTCACGGCGGTTGCGTAATTCGGCATCGTCAATCCGATCTCGTGCACGCGCTCGTCATAAATCATGAATGCGGTTGCACCGGGCTGAGCCAGCACGAACAACGCAGACTCCGAATAGCCTTCGTGCTCATTCACAAACCGCTCACCGTCGCGATTGACCTGAACTGCGCCCTCGGTCATCAGCGACCACGGCAGCGGCAGTCGTTGCGACAGGATCACCGCGCCGTGTGCCAGGAATCCGTCGATATCCGCGAGCTGGGCATCGAGTTCAGTGCCCCATGCAAGAGCATCGCCCTGGCTGCCGTCATGGCCGGCAAACGGCAGCGCACGAACGTCCGGCAGATACTTGGCGACCAGCGAACGATTTCCGGCAAAGCCGTTACACGCAAGTATTAACGTGCTGCAACCGACCGACTCGACCTTGCTGCCTCGCTTGTAGCGAACCCCGATCACGCGTTGCGAATCATCGATAACGAGATCCGTCGCCTGCGCGGCCGACTCCATTCGCACACCTTGCGTGGCGAGCGCCGAATACAGAGACGACAGCAACGTTGCGCCACCACGGTCTGCAAGCGCGTGCATGCGCGAGAGCGAATGTCCCGGCGCCACGCCTTCGACTAGTTCGAACCGGATCTTGTGCTGCCTGGTCAGCCACTCAAGCACTTGCGCCGAAGCATCCGTCAGCGCCTTGACCAGCGGTGCGTAGGCCGACCCGTTTGCCTTGGCCTGAATGTCATCGGCAAAACGTTGTGGCGAATCGACGATCCCTTTTGCTTTCTGTTCTGGCGTGCCCGCAGCGGGGACCATACCGGATGAACACGCAGTCGCGCCGCTCGGCGCGCCATCGCGATCCAGTACGAGAACATCGGCTCCGGCGCTTCGTGCCGCGAGCGCCGCGGTGGCACCGGCCCCGCCGGCACCGATCACGACAACCGATGCAGTGGTGTCAAAGCGAGCGGATGCGTCGTGCACAATACTCATGGGTCACGCACTCGCTTGCCTGAGCTGCTGCTCGATCCAATGCGCCGCACTCAATGCCCGCGCATCATCGTTTGAACGCCCAATCACCTGCACGCCCAGTGGCAGTTCTCCTTTGCCCGGGCGCAATGCGCGCGGCACCGGGACGTTGATCTGCGGTCCCCCCAACAGCTGCCAGGCGCGATTGAATTGCGGGTCGCCGGTGCTGCCAAGCCCGTGCGGCGCCTCGCCCGTCGCGCTTGGCGCCAATATCACGTCGGCTGCGCCGAACAATTCGTCTATGGCGGTTGCGCAATCGGCACCGGTACGCAGCGCAGCCTGATATTGAGTCGCATCGATCGCCCGCCCTTCTTCAATCAGCGTCGCGAGTAGCGGCGATAGCTTCGCGCGCTGATAATCGTATTCGCCAGCCAGTGCACGCGCGGTTTCGAATACCTGCACGGTTCGCTGCGCATCGGCGAGTGGCACGAACTTCTGCGGCCACCGAACCTCGCTAACCGACGCGCCGGCAGCAGCACACACACGTACAACCGATTTCAGCGCGTCGTTCATTGCTGGAGACAATCGGTCCGACCAGGGCGTATGGGTCCAAGCAACGACTGGAGGTGCCGAAGCAGGATCCGCCGCGTGCCAATCCTCGCGTAACGCAATCGCAGCGGCAAGCAGCGCTACGTCCTCGACAGAATTGGCAAAACAGCCCACGACGTCCAGCGTGTCTGATACCTGCAAGACGCCTGCACGCGGAACGATGCCGCGTGTCGGCACGAAGCCGACGACTCCGCAGAATGCCGCCGGCCGAATCACCGAGCCTGCGGTTTGCGTTCCCAGTGCAAACGGCGCCATGTGCGCTGCCACAGCCGCCGCCGACCCGCTCGATGATCCTCCCGGCGTATGTTCCAGCGCAAACGGATTGCGAGTAGGTCCCGGTACAAAGTTGGCGAGTTCTGCAGTCACCGTCTTGCCAAGAACGTAACCGCCGGCTGCGCGCAACAGCGCAACGCAGGCGGCGTCAGCGCCCGGCACACGGCCAGCATAGATCGGCGATCCGCATTCGGTCGGGATGCCCGCGGTGTCGATTACATCTTTTACCCCCACCGGCAGACCGAGCAGCGAACCGGACTTCGCACCATCGTCGAATCCGCGCGCAGTATTCAGTGCGCGCTCGGCTTCAAACCAGGCAAACGCATGCACATCACATTCGCGCTGCTCGATCGCATCGATGAACGAGTGCGTCACCATCTCGCAGGTCACCTCGCTAGAGGCGAGCATGCGCAAAAGCTGCGCGGCCGGCAGGCGGTTGAGCGGAAGTCGCATCGATTGTCTCGAAGATTCGAAGTATGGCCGGGCGAAATCTAGCGCAAGCACGCTTGAGCGCCAGTTATTGCGGTCGTTGAAAGAGGAGGTCGCAATCCGCTTGCGATCGCTGCGGCGGCGTATGGCGGCAAACCGTGCCGGTAATTAGAGAATCAACTACAGGAACAAATCCGGCATGAGTTCCCGGCTGCCGGGCACGACCGAATACTTACTCAAGTCCGTGATGCCGGCCGTCTTCAGGACTTCGTCGTCGATAAAGAAATTGCCGGTTGTCGTCTTGCCGTCCCGGGTAAGGACCTGATAGGCGGCGTCGGCCATGATCTCCGGCGTGCGGCAATGCTCGGGCTTGACACCGGGAATCATTTGCAGCGCAGCGGTGTAAATGACGGTCCGCGGCCATAGTGCATTGACCGCAATACCGTATGGGCGAAATTCTGCAGAGTGCCCGAGCACGCACATGCTCATGCCGTACTTGGCCATCGTGTACGCCACGTGCGGTGCAAACCAGCGCGGATTCATATTCAACGGCGGCGACAAAGTCAGAATGTGCGGGTTGCGATTGCGCTCAGCCGATTTCTTCAGATGAGGCAGACACGCCTGCGTGCAGACGAAGGTCCCGCGCACATTGACGCCGAACATCAGGTCAAAGCGCTTCATTGGGGTTGCTTCGGTCGGTGTCAGACTGATTGCGCTCGCGTTGTTGATCAGGATGTCGATGCCGCCGAACGTTTCGACGGTTTTCTCGGCAGCAGCTGCTACTTGTTGTTCATCGCGAATGTCGCAAGCGATCGCGAGGGCCTTGCCACCTGCCGCCTCGACTTCTTCAGCAGCGCTATGAATAGTCCCTGGTAGCTTCGGATTCGGTTCGACGGTTTTGGCTGCGATCGCAACGTTCGCGCCATCGGCAGCAGCGCGCTTGACGATTGCCAGCCCGATGCCGCGGGAGCCGCCGGATACGAAAATCGTCTTGCCAGCCAGGTTCACTTTTTAGGCCACAGAATCAGCTGCGTACAGCGAAACAGTGCGATCGTTTTGCCGGTGTCTGTATGCGAAACCGTCGCATCCCACACCTGCGTCGTGCGTCCCTGGTGCGCCGCACTGGCGTCGGCACGCAATGTGCCGTCGGTGGCGGTACCCAGAAAATTGGACTTCAACTCGATCGTCGTAAAGTTCGTCGCGCCATCGGGCAGGTGCGCGATGGTGGCATAACCAGCCGCGGTGTCAGCCACGGCGATGATAGAGGCCGCGTGCAGGTAACCGTTCGGCGCCAAGAACTCCGGCTTGATGATCACCTCCATTGCCAGCCGCCCTTCACTTACGGCAACGACCTTGAGACCGAACCAGCCCGGTAAGTTATTGCCAGTGCGTCGATTCAAACTTTCGACGCTGGCTTCAGGGCGTAGCGGCATCGTCGTCGTTTCGATTTCAGATCAAGCAAACTTCGAAAAATCGGGCTTTCTGCGTTCAAAAAACGCGGTGAACGCTTCTTTCGCCTCCGCGCTGCGCACCATTTGTCCAAACGAGTTGGCCTCGTCGGCGATGACCCTTTCGGTGACCGTCTTCCACCCTGCCCGCAACAATCGCTTCGTCGTCCGCACGGAGGCTGGCGGCAGTTGATTGAACCGTTCGGCTTGTTTGACGGCAAAGTCAAAGACATCGTCGGGCGGCAATACACGGTTGACGATTTTCATCTCAACTGCTTCGCCGGCGTTGATAGGCTCCGCCAGCAGAAGCTTTTCGACGGCCTTGTGGTAGCCGGCGTTAAGCGGGATCAGCAGGCTCGACGCAAATTCCGGACACAGGCCGAGCGAAACGAAAGGCATCGAGAAAACGGAATTGTCGGCGCAGTAAACCAGGTCGCAGTGCATCAACATCGTCGTCCCGATGCCGACCGCGGCGCCATTCACTGCGGCGACCACGGGCTTTTCTGCGTAGCCAAGCGCCTGCATGAACTGAAACACCGGCGCATTCATGTCAGCCGGGGGATTTTTCATGAAGTCTTCGAGGTCGTTACCGGCGGTGAAAACATCCTTCTGACCGTGGATCAGAATTGCGCGCACCGTTGAGTCTTCGTTCGCCGCTGCCAATGCGTCGGCCATTGACTGGTACATCGATGCAGTAATGGCGTTTTTCTTTTCCGGCCGCGTGATCTGAATGCGGGCCACGCCATTGACGCAGGTACTTGCAACGCTCATCGGCGGCTTGTCGAATCGTTCAGACTGGCGCGGCCTTGCGCGCAAAGTCACGTAACGCTGCCGATGCCTGCGCACGGATCTTGTTACGAACCAACGGTGACCAACCCAGCAGCGAACCTTTTGCGCCCAATGCCTGCGAAGACCAGCGCCACAAGCTGAACGTATCTTGCTGACGTACGATCTTGCCCGCAACCAGTTGCATCTCGGTCGTCACCACGTTCTTCACCGGCCGCCCGGTGGCGGAGAACGTGTACTGCGCTACCCAGTTCACTCGCGCACGCGATGGGCCGTCTTCGAGAATGTCTGCTTCGATACCGAAATCATCTTCGGCGCGAGACAGCAGCATCTGCCACATCAATCGAGTGCCCTTCGCGTTCAACAGCTGAAAAACCGGGTCGCTAAAGGTGGCGTGCTCGGCGTAGAGCAAGCCCATCGTGTAGTGGTCGCGCACAGTGAAAGCTTCATAGAAGCGATGTGCGACACCCATTACGAGCGCCTACACACGTTCGAAGATTCCCGCGGCGCCCATTCCAGTGCCAACGCACATCGTGACCATGCCGTATTTGAGGTTGTTTCGCCGCATCGCATGCACGACGGTAGCAGAGCGGATCGCACCGGTGGCGCCGAGCGGGTGGCCGAGCGCGATTGCACCGCCCATTGGATTGACTTTGCTTGTGTCCAGGCCGAGATCGTTGATCACGGCCACCGCCTGTGCGGCGAACGCCTCATTCAATTCGATCCAGCCCACATCTTCCTTTTTAATGCCGGCCAGCTTCAGTGCTACCGGTATCGCTTCCTTTGGACCGATGCCCATGATTTCGGGCGGCACTCCGCGAATCGCAAAACTGACGAAGCGCACAAGCGGTGTCAGGTTGAACTGCTTGACCGCTCGCTCCGACGCGAGAATCAAAGCGCCCGCGCCGTCCGACGTCTGCGAGCTGTTGCCCGCAGTGACGCTGCCCTTCGCAGCGAACACAGGCCGAAGTTTCGCGAGTGCTTCGAGGTTGGTATCCGCGCGCGGACCCTCGTCGAGGCTCACCGAGCGCGCACGAACGTCAAGCTCGCGGGTTCCAAGACGCGGAAATTTTTCGACAATCTCGATCGGCGTCATCTCGTCGGCAAACAAACCGGCCTTCTGTGCCGCGATTGCTCTTTGATGCGACTCGTACGCGAACTTATCCTGCATGTCGCGTGTGACTTTCCACTGCGCGGCAACCTTCTCTGCCGTCAAGCCCATGCCATAGGCGATACCGACGTTCTCGTCCTTTTCGAAGATGTGCGGATTGAACGAAGGCGTGTTGCCGCCCATCGGCACCATGCTCATTGATTCCGAGCCGCCCGCTAGCATCACGTCGGCCTCGCCAACTCGAATGCGATCGGCCGCCATCGCCACCGCGTTCAATCCGGACGAGCAGAAGCGATTGATCGTCACGCCACCCGTTGAGTTTGGCAAGCCGGCCAGCAGCACTGCGTTGCGAGCCATGTTCAGACCCTGCTGCGCTTCCGGAAAGGCACATCCGACGATAGCGTCTTCGACTGCTTTCGGATCAAGGTTTGGAACTTGCGACATCACAGAGCGGATCGCGGAAACCAGCAGATCGTCCGGCCGCGTGTTGCGGAACATCCCCCGCGGAGCTTTGCCGATCGGCGTGCGCGTCGCGGCGACGATGTAGGCGTCTTGGATTTGCTTCATTGACATTTCTCCACGAAGGCCCCTCGGCTTGACTGGGGGCGCACGAGGGGGCCAGTCCAGCCCCCTCGTTCTTGTTGAATCCCGATGCACGGGCAAGCCTGTCCGAAACATCAGTTTCGGACAGGCTTGCCCGTGTTCATCATTCCCATCATGCGTTCCTGAGACTTTGGATGGTTGACGAGCTCGGTAAAAAATTTCCGCTCGAGATCGAGCAGCCATTGCTCGTCAGCCTGCGCGCTCGATTCGACATCGCCTCCGCACATCACGTTGGCAATCCCCGATGCGAGATAAAAATCGTGCTGACTGATGAATCCGCCGTCACGCATATTGACAAGCTGCGCCTTGATGTTGGCAACACCCGCGCGGCCTGCCACCGGGAACGATTGCGGCCGCATCGGCGGCCGATAGCCGCTCGCATACGACGCCGAAGCCTCATTGATCGCGGTCCATAACAATTCATAGTTGTTAAAGACGATCTTGTCGGTCGCACGCAGGTAGCCCATCTGTTGAGCTTCAAGCGCTGACTTCGAGACATTCGCCATCGCTGTGTTCAAAAACCAGTTCTTGATAAACGGAAACACATCGGAGATACCGGCGGCCTGTGCGGCCTGCGCGCCGCGCAGCGCCCCTTCTTTCAAGCCGCCCGCGCCCGGAATCAATCCGACTCCGACTTCAACCAGCCCGATGTAGCTTTCAAGCGATGCGACCGTTTTCGCGCTGTGCACAATCAACTCGCAGCCGCCCCCAAGCGCCATTCCGCTAACTGCCGTGACGACCGGTACCTGCGCGTACTTGATGCGCATCCAAGCATCCTGCATCTTTTTTTCTTCGACGTCGATCGCCGCGGCACCTCCCGACATGAACACCGGCATCATCGCCTGCAAGTCGGCGCCGACCGAGAACGGATCGTCCGGTGACCACACAACGAGGCCGCGATACTGAGACTCCGCGAGATCGACCGCTTTCAGCAATCCGGCAACGACACCGGGACCGATTGCGTGGACTTTCGTTTTGATCGACAGGATCAGCACGTCGCTGCTGCTACCGGATGCAAGCGAGCCAAGCGTCCACACACGCACCGAGTCGTCTTCGAACACCGTCGTGCCGGCAGTGTCCGGAGTCGCGCTCCCCTCGCCTAACAGCGGCGCACGAAAGATCTGCTTCGAATAGACCGGCAGCGTCGAGCGTGGAACAAATTTCTTTTTCGAAGGCGACCACGAACCTTCACGCGTGTGCACGCCGTTAGCATCGGCGACGGCCCCTTCGAACACCCACTTCGGTAGGGGCGCTTTCGATAACGCCTCACCCGCGTCTATATCGGCCTTCACCCACTCGGCAACCTGCTTCCATCCTGCTGCCTGCCACGTTTCAAAGGGCCCGGTCGACCATCCGAATCCCCAACGCAACGCAAAGTCGACGTCGCGGGCGGTATCGGCGATCGACTCCAGGTGTACGGCGATGTAATGGAAAGCATCGCGGAAAATTGCCCACAAGAACTTCGCCTGTGGATGGTCCGATTCGCGCAGCAGCTTGAGTCGCTCGCCCGGATCTTTCTTCTTCAGGATGCGGCCGACCAGCTCATCGGCTTTGGCACCGCTTTCAACGTAAGCGCCCGTCTTTGGGTCGAGCACATTGATCGCCTTGCCTTCCTTGCGATAAAACCCGGCGCCTGACTTCTGGCCCAAAGCGCCCTTGTCGACCAGCGCCTGCAGCACCGCCGGCGTCGCAAAGTGTTCGGCAAACGGATCGATCGATGGCGGCAGCGTGTCCTGCATCGTCTTGATCACGTGCGCCATCGTGTCGAGCCCTACAACGTCGGCGGTGCGAAACGTCGCGCTCTTCGCGCGGCCAAGCCGCACGCCGGTCAGATCATCCACAACGTCAAATGAGACTCCGTACTTTTCCGCTTCCTTGATCGTTGCCAGCATGCCGAAGATGCCAACGCGGTTGGCGATGAAATTCGGTGTGTCCTTCGCGCGCACGACGCCCTTGCCAAGCGTTGACGTCAGGAAAGTTTCAAGATCGTCGAGGATCTCAGGTCGCGTCGCAGGCGTCGGAATCAACTCGACTAAATGCATATACCGAGGTGGATTGAAAAAATGGACACCGCAAAAGCGTGCCTTCAGCCCATCGTCCATCGCTTCGGACAGCTTTGCGATCGGCAGGCCCGACGTGTTGGAGGCGAAGATCGCATTTTCTGCAACGAAAGGCGCAACCTTGCGATACAGGTCGTGCTTCCAGTCCATCCGCTCTGCGATCGCTTCGATGATTACATCGCAACCGCGCAGCAGCTCAAGATTCTGCTCGTAATTCGCCGGCTGAATATGAATTGCATCGTCCTTGTTGCCCAATGGCGCGGGGTTCAGCTTTTTCAGATTCTCGATTGCACGCAGCACGATCCCGTTCTTGTCCGGTCCCTTACTGTCCGGTAAATCAAACAGCACGACTGGAACTTTCGCGTTCACGCAATGCGCGGCGATCTGCGCGCCCATCACACCTGCGCCGAGCACCGCGACCTTTCTGACTACAAAGTTCTTCATCAAAAGCTCTCCGCCGGCAGCTCCATTAGGTTCTTCACACCCGAGCGCGCCGATCGGATGTAAGACGCGGTTTCCGGCAGCAGACGCTCGAAGTAAAAGCGCGCCACCATTAGTTTGTTGCGATAAAACGGATCCACGTTGTCGCCGTCCGCCTTGATGCGCGTAAGCGCCACCTTCGCCATGCGCGCCCAGAAATACGCGTACACGAGGTGTCCGACGATTCGCAGATACGCGACTGCGGCGCCTCCGACTTCGTCCGGATTGGCAAACGCCTTCATGCCGATTTCGGTCGTCAGCTTCGTCACCTTATCGCCCAGATCCGCCAGCGGCGTAACGAACTCGCTCATCTCGCTCGCAGTCCCGTTTTCATCGATCAAGTCGGTGATCAACTTGCCGAACGCCTTCAGTCGCGCGCCGTTATCCATCAACACCTTACGCCCGAGCAGGTCGAGCGACTGGATGGTGTTAGTGCCTTCGTAAATCATGTTAATTCGTGCGTCACGCACGAACTGTTCCATGCCCCACTCACGGATATAGCCGTGGCCGCCAAGCACCCCAAGGCATTCGGAAGCAGTATTGAAGCCGTTGTCGGTCATGAACGCTTTTACGATCGGCGTCATCAGCGCCATCATGTCGCCGGCAAATTTCCTCTGCTGTTCGTCCGGATGATGAAACTGCAGATCCGCCATCAGCGCCACCCAATAAGCAAATGCACGGCCACCTTCGGCGTACGCGCGCGCGGTCAATAACATGCGTCGCACATCGGCGTGAACGATGATCGGGTCGGCGGGTTTATCGGGCGCCTTGACACCGGAGAGCGAGCGGCCCTGAATGCGTTCCTTCGCATAGGCCGCGGCGTTCTGGTACGCGATCTCGTTCACGCCGAGTCCTTGAACGCCAACACCCAGCCGCGCGCCGTTCATCATCGTGAACATCGCATTCAGGCCTTTGTTGGGCTGGCCGATCAACCAACCCGACGCGCCTTCCAGATTGATCTGGCAGGTAGCGTTGCCGTGAATGCCCATCTTGTGCTCGATGCCACCGCAGTAAATGCCATTACGCGCGCCGATCTTCGCGTCAGCGCCCGCACCTTCTGGCAAGAATTTCGGAACAATGAACAGCGAGATGCCCTTCGTTCCCTGCGGCGCGTCGGGTAATCGTGCCAGCACCAAGTGGACGATGTTTTCGGCCAGATCGTGCTCGCCCGCCGAAATGAAGATCTTTGCGCCGGTGAGTCGATAACTACCGTCAGCCTGCGGCTCCGCCTTCGTGCGAAGCATGCCGAGGTCGGTGCCGCAGTGCGGCTCTGTCAGGCACATCGTCCCGGTCCACTGCCCCGTGGTGAGCTTTGGCAAATACAAATTCTTTTGCTGTTCGTTACCGTGAAGCAGCAGGCATTCGGTGGCGCCGATCGTCAGTCCCGGATACATCGCCCACGCCTGATTCGTCGAATACTGCATCTCGTAGAACGCGATCTGAAGCAGATGTGGCAGCCCCTGGCCGCCGTATTCGGTTTCGCCCGCCAGCCCCGGCCAGCCCGCGGCACAAAAAGCGTCATAGGCTTCTTTGAATCCGCGCGGTGTCCTGACTGAATGCGTCGCGAGGTCGTACGTGCACCCCTCGGCGTCCCCCGACTGATTGACCGGCAGCAACAATTCCTCGCAGAACTTGCCGGCTTCCTCGACTACCTGGTTCATCGTTTCGGCATCGAGGTCGGTATAGCGTGGCAACGCTTTCAGCATGTCGACAGCGCCGAGCACTTCGTGCATGACGAATTGCTGATCGCGCAACGGGGCTTTGTAAATCGGCATGCAGACTTCTCCTAATTCTTCGTGCGGCGCACCGCATCGATCAACCGGCGTAGGCCGGTGCGGGCGCGCTTGGCGCTGTCGGCCGAACGCAGCAAGCGGGCATCTTGATGCATGGCCAGCATCAAGCCGTAGATCTCAAAAACAAGTTGCTGCGCGTCCAAGCTTGGTTTCAGATGACCTTCGCTCACTGCCTGCCGGATGGCCTTGATCAGCTCGCGCTTCCAGCCGGCAATGATCGCGACCATCTCGTCACGCAGCGGGCCAGGAACGTCGTCGTACTCGACCGCGCCAGCAATCATGATGCAGCCGCGTGTCATCTCGCGCGCCAGAAATGCAACCCAGCGCTCCAGAATGGCTTCGAGCCGCGGTAATCCGCGCGGCTTTGTGACGGCGGGCCGCAGTACTTCGTCCACAAAGCGATGAACGTACGCTTTCAGCACCGCAAGTTGCAGCTCTTCGCGCGACCCGAAATGCGCGAAGACACCGCTCTTGCTCATCTGCATTGAATCGGCGAGCGTTCCGATCGTCAGGCCCTCGAGCCCGTCGCGGCTCGCTGCCAGAAGCGCGGCTTCAACGATGGCCGCACGCGTCACTTCACCTTTGCGAGGCGTTGTCGCAATCACCACTTGAGCGATGGGATTTGACATCAGAATAAAAATCGAACGTTCGTACTATTTCAGACACCGCTTCTGCCGTCAACCCGACCGTTAGAGGTCGTCGACTAATCGGTTTTGTCGCTTTGGTCGAACCAGCGTCTGACGTGGTCGACGAACAGCCGCACCTTCTGCGACAGGTGCCGGTGACTCGGATAGACAGCCCAGATCTCGCCGCGACTGGCCTCGAACCCCGGCAAAACGCGCACCAACTTGGCTTGGTCGATCGCATCTACGACCAGAAAGTCCGGCTCGCACACGATACCCAATCCGGCTATCGCTGCTGCTACCAGCGCTTCGGCGCTGTTCGAGTGCAAGCTGCCGGTGACACGCACTTCATGCGCCTGACCGCTGGAGTCGGTGAAGCGCCGGCTGCGCGGCGCACTGGCGTATGCGTATGTCAGCACGTTATGCGTGCTTAAGTCTGCGGGTGTCGATGGGGTTCCGTGCCGTTTCAAGTAAGTAGGCGAGGCGCAGGCGATCAACTGCATCGACCCCAGGCGACGCGCCACCAGCCGGTCACTGCCCACTTGTCCGACGCGAATCGCGAGGTCGAAGCCTTCGTCGACCAGATCGACTATCCGATCAGACACGACGACATCGAACTTCACCTCCGGATACTGCTCGACAAACTCGGCGATCGCCGGTGCCACCCGTTTCTCTGCCATGTTGTATGAACACGTCAGACGCAACGTTCCACGCGGTGCCACCGATGATTGGCCGACGATTGCCTCGGCTTCGGCAAGGTCCCCTAGCAGCGCGACCGAGCGTTCATAGAACGCCTGGCCGCTTTCGGTCAGCGAGAGGCGGCGCGTCGTGCGATTTAACAGTCGCGCGCCAAGATGCTGCTCGAGATCGGCGATCTGCCGCGACAGTGAAGATGTCGAAGTGCCCAGACGCTCAGCCGCCGCGACGAAGCTGCCGCTTTCAACCACGCGCACGAACGATTGCATCGCGGACCAGCGATCCATTGGAACCTATCTCATAGACCCGCATGACCGCGAGCGGGTTGCGCGTGGCGCAGGGCTAGGCGCCGAGGACGCCGTGTGTTGATACACACCAGGACGAGGCAACAACGCGCTGCGCCACGCGCATCCCGCTCCCGAAGGGTTGTCACCAAAACGGGCGTCTGCGTCGTTGCGCTCCTTGCCAAGGCGTCCAGCCTTGCCTGCGTCGCGACGCCTAGCATCCATCCCGTTTTGGTGACAACGCGGCTCATGGGGGACTATGAGATAGGTTCCATTCTCCCGTATTTCGGGATGAACATTTGCGCAGCGCCATCTTTGTCTCGATCTGCGTCGCATCTACATTGCAGTTCAGTCGAAAACCAAAGGAGAAATCGATGATCGACGCTCGTACCGCGCCTTACGCAGCTTTGTCGTTGCGATTAGCGCTTGGCGCAATGTTCATTGCGCACGCATTACTGAAAGTTTTCGTTTTCACTTTGCCCGGCACTGTGCAGTTCTTCGAATCGGTCGGCCTGCCGGGAGTGCTGGCTTATGTGACGATCGCCGCCGAGCTCGTCGGCGGCTTGATGCTGGTACTTGGTGTCGGAACACGCTGGGCCGCCGCGCTGTTGATCCCTGTGTTGCTCGGAGCGGCCTGGACACACGCACCCAACGGCTGGCTCTTCACGGCCGCAAACGGTGGTTGGGAGTATCCGGCATTCTTGAGCGTTGCAGCCCTCGCACAGGCGCTGCTTGGCGACGGTGCCTTCGCGCTTTCGTCTGCATTCACTTCAAAACCCGCTGTGCGGCTGCGTACTGCCTAATCGATCACAAGGAAAATCAAAAGGACTTGCTATGAAACTTTACTTCTCACCAGGCGCTTGCTCGCTGTCGCCCCACATCGTGCTGCGCGAGGCCGGGCTCGCATTTACACCGGTCAAAGTCAACCTGAAGACGCATGAGCTTGACGGCGGGGGCGACTTCTACGCTATCAACCCAAAGGGCTATGTACCGGTGTTCGAGCTCGATGACGGCACACGCTTGACCGAAGGTCCGGCAATCGTGCAATACATCGCCGACCAGGCACCTGGCTCAAACCTGGCGCCGGCGAACGGGACGCTGCCGCGCTATCAGCTGCAGGAGTGGCTCAATTTCATTACGGCCGAGCTGCACAAGCAATACTCGCCGCTGTTCGACTCGAGTACGCCCGAGGAGTCGAAGGCTAAGCAGCGCGATAAGCTGGCGAAACGCTACGAGTGGATTGCGCAGCAATTGGGTGACAAGGACTATCTGATGGGCTCCTCATTCACGGTGGCGGACGCGTACCTGTTTACCGTGACGAATTGGGCGAGATCAACCGGCATTGATATGTCTCGCTGGCCGACGCTGCAAAGCTACATGAAACGCGTCGCGGCCCGCCCTCACGTGCAGGCGGCGCTGAAAGCGGAAGGCCTGGTGAAGTAGATGCTACCGACCGTTTTCGTTTCGCACGGTTCTCCGATGCACGCGGTGGACGCCGGGCGTGCCGGTGACGTGTGGACCGAACTCGGCCGCGCGTTGCCGCGGCCCTCGGCGGTATTGATTGCATCGGCGCACTGGGAAACCGAGTTGCCGATGCTTTCCACCGCGCGCCGGCCCGAAACGATTCACGACTTCGGAGGATTTCCGGCGGAGCTCTACAAGATCAGCTATCCCGCGCCGGGCGCGCCGGATATCGCTGAACGGGCGATTCGGATGCTGCAGTCGAGCGGCTTGACTGCCACCAGCAACGCCTGCCGCGGGCTCGATCACGGCGCATGGGTGCCGCTGCGTCGCATCTTTCCCAACGCCGATGTGCCGGTAGCGCAGGTTTCGATCCAACCTTCACTCGACGCCGCACATCACCTGCATGTAGGCGAGGCGCTGGCGCCGCTGGCGCGTGACGGCGTGCTGATCATCGGTTCCGGGCACATCACGCACAACCTGCGCGATTGGATGGCGAGCGTGCGACAACGAGGTTCGCGCGCGGTAGCCGACGGTGCGGCAGATTCGTACGTGAGCGAGTTTCGCGAGTGGATTGCCGACGCGCTGAAAAACAATGATCGCGATCGCCTGGTGCGATGGCGCGAGCTCGCGCCGAATGCACTACGTGCGCATCCGACGCCCGAACATTTCATGCCGCTCTTCGTCGCCTTCGGCGCGGCATCTGCAGCGGATGGACCTGCCCCGCATGTCGAGCGTCTCGACGCGGGCGTCGACAGTGGCGTACTTGCGATGGACGCCTACCTGTTTTGGCCACAGGTGCGCGAAGCGAAGAATTCATAACTAGGCGCCGGCACTTCAACAACCTGGTCTTCCGCGACGGCAACGACGCGGTCGCCTTGTTCGCGGTCGATGACGGCGCCGCCGGTGAACGCGCCAAATGCAGGCAGCACTGTCAATCCATCCCGCAGCCAGAAGCACGGTAGCCGCACGCTAGCGTCGGCGCGCCCATGAAGACGAATCGCAGGATGAAGGTGCCCTGCCAGCGCTGCGGCGTCGTGCACGAAGCGCGGGTAGTGACAGAAGGCAAAGTGATCGACTCGCCACGGATCGGATTCACGGTGAATGCGCAGCGGTGCCGGCGGAACACCTGCTTTGCGATCGTGGTTACCTTCCACCAAAACGAGATCGAGCGATGCATAACGCTCGCGCCACTGATACAGCGCTGCCAATGTAGGCGCTGCGTGCGCCTCGCGCGCGTGAAACAAGTCGCCGAGGAAGACGATCGTCGTCGGTTGCATGCGATCGATAACGTCACCGAGACGCGACAAGGTGTCGGAGGTCGTCCCATGGGGTACCGGGACGCCGAGTGCGCGGAACGTCGCGGCTTTTCCGAAATGAACGTCGGCCACGACAAGCCAGCGGCGCTCACACCAGTACGCCGTGCGCCCGGCAGACAGGATCCATTCCGCGTTGCCTATCTGAACTTGCAGCTCAGCGCGAAACGCGCTCCGTGGTGCAGCGGTCACAGTTCAGTCAATGTGAAACCGCGCACGCGTAACGACTCGACGAGCCCTTGCGGACCGACCAGATGTAGCGCACCGACCGCGAAAACATAGGACTTGCCGCCGGCCATCATCGTCTCGATCTTGCGCACCATCTGTGGGTGGCGGCCCAGCAGTATGGTGTCGATGGTAAAGCGCGAACCGACCGACGATTGGGCACGCATCTCAAGTAACAACCGCTCCAGCGAACCTCGATCCGCTGTTTCCCATGCCTGCACGATTCGATTCAATTCACGTCGCGCTGCACGAGACTCGACTGCTTTCACTGCTTCTTCCAGAAACGAAACTTGCGTCGCCCAGGGTGCCTTCTCGTAGATCTCGAACTGCTGCTCGATGCTTTCAAATTCAAGAATCGGCTTGCTGTCTGCCTTTGCAACGCGCAGCAGGTAGGCCTCCACCGATAGCCCGGGTACATATCCGGCCTGCGCCGCCTCGAACAGTGCGAGCACATTGGCAAGCATCCAAGGCTTCATCCGCATCATCGGCGCCGGATCGAGTTGATTGCGAGACAACAGTGAGTCGATGCGCTGTCGTAACTCCGGCGTCAGTCGCGTTTCTAAACCCGGTGTTCCCTCCGGGTACTGCGCATACTTCTGCGTAGCCGCGATCGCGCGCGCACTGTCGGAAACGTCAGCCTCGAGCACGATTGCGTCGGCTCGCTTTATCTGCGTCAGCCGAGACGGCGGCAATGGATAAAACTCCGGTCGGCCCACATGAATCGTGCCGAACAGCCAGGCGATTTGCTTGCCTTTGCGTACCTCCCACAAGAAGCCCCGCCGGTCACTATTCTGTGCATGGCTGTCGCCCACCCAAGCCAACGGCAGTAGCGCACAGCACACAACGGCCCAGATCAATCGGCCGATAAGTGATGAAAGAGACATGACGTAAACATTGTACGGTTGCCATTGCTCGCAGCCGGAGGTCTGATTAGACTGCGCCAACTCTTATTAGGGAGCGGTTATGCGCAACTTGTTAGTCGGAGCGTTATTGACCTGTGCGGCCGGGGCGGTTGCGGCTCAACAGCTTCCGTCGCCGCCGGGATATTTCGGCGCCGGCTTGGGTGTTTCCCAATATCACGATTTCTGCGCCGGCGGAGGCAGTTGTGACGAGGATGGCACGGCATGGCGGGTGCATGCTGGCTACATGTGGCGGCCCGTGGATCGGCCTGGAAGGTGCGTTTATTCATTTTGGTGAGGCTCACACACCGGGATTTCTTTTGACGCCGCCAGCCAACACGACACCATTGCCAAGCGCTTCGGACGGTCGTACTTACGCAATGGGTCTTTCGCTGCTGTTGCGCGCACCGCTCGGGCCGGTGGGTCTGCACGGAAAACTCGGCTACGCGGCGGTCACTTCGAAGTTCGTTGGTAACGCGGCAGTGCAGGACAACACGACGGGCGCCGTGACTTACTTCAACTCCGAGGCGCGCGAAACCAAAGGCCGCTTTATCTACGGCTTGGGCGCCACATATGACTTCGCGGGCGTATGGCAAGCGCGTTTCGATTGGGACCGCACTGAAGGCAAGGACAACATTAATCCGAAGTACGACGTCGATGCGTACACGCTCGGATTCGCTTATCGCTTCTAACGCTCCAGCCCCTTAGAGAACGGCCCTGCTACGCAGGGCCGTTTTTGTTTTGAGATCCGCGGTAACGTACTTGCATGAAAGTTGGCACGACTCACTATCGCTCAATCTGGCCGATTGGCGACAATGCTGTCGGCATCGTCGACCAGACGACGTTGCCACACGCCTTCGCGACTCGCACGGTCACCAATAGCGAAGACATGATCGCTGCGATCAAAACAATGGCGGTGCGCGGCGCGCCGCTGATTGGAGTCGCCGGCGCGTACGGCTTGGCGCTCGCAATGCGCAACGATGCAAGTGACGCAAATTTAAGTGTCGCTCATCAGCGCCTGAACGCAGCGCGCCCGACCGCAGTAAATCTGCGCTGGGCTCTTGATCGGATGCAAACCTTGCTTGCGCCATTACCGCCCGCGCAACGCGCGGGCGCTGCATGGCTCGAAGCGTCGCGCATCGCCGATGAGGACGTTGCACTCAATCAGGCGATTGGACGGCACGCAGCCCGTCTTCTGCAAACGATGCACGCCAACGTCAAGCGCACGTTGCAGCTGCTCACCCATTGCAACACGGGCTGGCTCGCGACGGTCGATTACGGCACCGCGCTCTCCGGGATTTATCAGGCGCACGATGCGGGTGTTCCGCTGCATGTATGGGTAGGCGAGACGCGGCCGCGAAACCAGGGCCTATTGACTGCGTGGGAGCTGGCAGCGCACGGAGTAGCGCATACGCTGATAGTCGACAGTGCTGGTGGCCATCTGATGCAACGGGGCGACGTAGACGTCGTTGTCGTAGGCGCAGACCGCGTCACCTCGAACGGAGACGTAGCGAACAAGATCGGTACGTACCTGAAGGCGCTGGCGGCGCATGACAACGATGTGCCGTTTTACGTGGCCGTCCCGTCGCCGACGATCGACTGGTCACTGGATGACGCGTCCAATGTGCTCATCGAAGAGCGTGCAAGCGATGAGATAAGTCAGCTCACCGGAATCGGCGCGGACGGAGAAGTTGGCAGCGTGCGGATCGTTGATCAGAGCACCGTGGTCGCCAACCCAGCGTTTGATATTACGCCGGCGCGATTGATTACCGGCATCATCACTGAGCGCGGGATTGCCGCCCCGGGCGATCTGGCAACACTTTTCCCCGAGCGTCGACGTGCGGCATGATTTCTGCCAGAGGCCTCGATGCACGAAAACAGCACCGAGCCGCGCGCAGTGGATCTCATTCACGCTCCATCGTGCGCCGGCCGTCCGTCGGGCGCTCCGCCGTCTGGCACCGCCTATTCTAGGTATGTTCAGCCCCTCGCCGCCCGACAGAATGCCGGGTCCATCCGCTTCATTGACGCATGACCCCACAAAGCTCTGCATCTCCATCTTCCGGCGAGAGCGTTAGCCGCTTTCGCGGTTCGGTGCGGGCCACGCTGTGGCCCACGTGTTCGCTGACCGGCACCCAGCGCTGGTTCGATGAGCTGTATTTGTGGACTGAAGGCGGTAGCGCGTCGACGACAGAGCGTGCCGGCATTCAGATTCATGCGCTGCGTAACGCCTTCGACTGGCTCGCTTACGACCTTGTGGACCGCATAGGAGTCACGATCTCGTTCGGAACAGTCGAGCGCTCTCTTGACCCGCTGACTGAGCTGTTTGAAAAAAATCTGCTGCTCGCACATCGAATGTTCGTCATGTTGCGGGGCGCACCGCAGCGGTTGCGATCGCGCTACCGTCTGCGCGCATTTGCCGACATGTTGCGCGGATGGCAGTTTATGGTCGGTTACCGAATTTCCGCGCCGCGCGTCAGCATGGAGCTTTCCGGGATTGATCTGGTGCAGCCGATCTTCGCCAAAGTGCTTGCAACCACGGCTGCCCGTGCCGATGCCTGGAACGATCTTGCCCTCGAGGTTCGCGCGCTTTCGCTCGACACGAAGAGCACGATCGTAGGTGCATTGGAGACGCGCCAGCAACAGCAGTCGGCCAGCCGCGTCGGCTTCGAGCTTGGCCAGGGGCGCGCGATTCGAATGCCATATCCGCCCCCTACGCTACCCACGCGAAGTTAGTACTCCGTAGTACGGGTATTTAGCAGAGAATCGGCCACCCGCTGCATTTGCAAAGCGGTGGCACGATCCGTTAATGGCAAGCAAGATCCTGTACTCCGAACAGCTCGGCAGCCACCAAGTCGAACTTGATCCGACCGTTGATTCGCTGAGTCGCTTCGGCTCGCGCGTGCGCGCGCTCGTGTGGCCAACGCGAACTCTGGTGGGATCGCAGCGCTGGTTTGACGAGCTCTATGTCTGGACCGCCGACTTCGAGCCCGATCGGTCGCTGCGTTCCCAAATTCAGCTCGCCTCGATGGAGCATGCGTTCTCGATGCTCGAGCACGAAAGGGTCGAGCGCGTCGCGGTCACGGTCTCGTTCGGGTCGGTCGAACGATCGCTCGAGGCGTTTGCCAACGTACTTCAGGCCCATCGATACACCGCGCACCGGCTTTCCGTCTTGCTGCGGGGTGCGATGGAGCGCTTGCGCTGGCCGTATCGCGTACGCGAGTTCATCGATCTGCTGCGCTCATACCAGATCGCGGTCGGCTATCGGTTTGCAGAGCCGCGCCCGAGCATGGAGATGTCGGCGATCGACTTCGTTGCACCGGACTTCGCGAAGATGCTTGCGCCGATCAGTTCACGCGAGGAAACGTGGCAGGAGATGTCGCGTGAAGTTAATGCGCTGGGACTGACGCGCGAGACATTCGTGCTCGCCGGTATTGAGCGCGAAGAACAGTTGAATCTCGCGCGTAATACGGGGTTTGTTCTCGGGCAAGGACGCGCGCTGAAAAAGCCGTATTTCCCGCCGCGCGTGCTAAGGCCGCGATGACGGCCGTCAGTTCACCCGCACCCGGAATCTCGCTTCAAAGCTTGGGTTACTCCCTCCGCTGGCGCCCGCGAATACACCCTTCGGATTGATGCGGATGCAGTTTACCGCTGCATCGAATCCGTCGACATCGGGCACGGGCGTGTAGGTGAACGACGAGCAAGCGGTGTTCGAGAATGACACGTCATCCACCGCGCTGGCAAGGCCACTAAAGGTGTAGGTCAATCCGCTCGAGGGCGTGCCATTGACGAATGCGATCGGCCCCGAGCCCAACCCCCCAAGATCGCCAACGAACATCCGGGTGTTCGCCGGGATCGGATCCACGATCAGCGTCGTGTCGTTGTCAGCCGCTCCGGCACCGGTGTTGGTCACCTGGATTGAATAAGACACGACGGCGCCTGGAATCGCCTTCGGCAAGGTCGTTCCGTTGACCGGATCGGAAACAAGCAACACGCTCTTGGCTACAGTGAACGACGGTACGCCGACCGACAGCGTTGCGCTCGCGGCAACTGTATTGTTGCCTCCACTGGTGCTCAGTGCGCCCACGGGTATTGTGTTGGTGTAGACGCCGGCAACCGACGCCGTGACATTCACCGTTATCACACACGATCCGTTTGCAGGAATAGTCCCGGTGAGAAGTTGAAGGCCGGTATCGCCTCCACTAAGTATGCCGCCGGCGGGATTGCGCAACTGACCGTTACCACTACAACCGTTGTTCCGCAGGGGGGGAGAAGCGACAGTCATCGCGCCCGGACTTGTGGGGAACACATCGGTAAACGTTGCGCCGGTCATGTCGACAGCGCTCGGGTTAGTGAGCGTGATCGTCAGCGTGCTAGTTCCACCGCTAAGGATACTGGCTGGTGTGAAGGACTTGGTAATGATCGGTTGTGCGGTGACGTCGCCGATACCCAGCGTCAGCGCCAGCAACCCGATCAGTCGTAACAATGTCGATTGCAGTTTGATCATGGCAATTTCGAGGAGCTGCTCTTGTTAAGACCAAGCGTGTCCTGATCGAACTTGACACGTACGCTCAGGAAGAAGCCCTTGGCGCGGTATTCCGCGCCGGCAAAGTCGCGGTCACTGAAGCCCAGGACGTTGTAGCCGGCAGCGATCCATGTGTTTTCCATCAATCGATAGCCGATCGAAGCGCCGGCGCTGTAGTCGGACACGTTGCTGTTCCATGAGTGCAGCATGGCTCCGCTCAAGCCTATGTCCCAATTCCTGCCCACATCACGCCGCACTTCGACGCCGAGCAAATCGGTGTAGCCGCTATACGTAGTGCCATCGACGCGGTCGAACACATACTTGGCTCCATATTGGAAGCTCCACTGCGTATAAGGATTCGGCGTGTAGTTGGCATTCAGATTGTTGACGAGCTTGCGCACGCGCACACTGGTCTCACCGAGGCCGATCGTTTCGTCGATCACATCAAAGCGATCAAGCAGAATCCAGCGACTTGCCGATGGCCGCAGCGCGTAGGCAATCCGGCCGTCGAACTTGCTGGCGTGAGCAAGCGCGGAATCGCTTTCGGTATAGATGAAGCCCGCCGCAACTGTGCGGCCCGCACCCAGCAAACGCTGCGCTCCGAGCAGGATGTTCAGCTTGTCATCCAGATCGGAATGACGCCATTCGACGCGGCCGTTGCCGCTCCAGCTCTCGTTCAGGTAGCCGACGCCCACCGCCACCGCGGTGTAGTCGGCAGCGGTACTGCCCGACGCCAGCGGCACGTTTGGGTTGAGCTGCGGCAGCGTCTGCTTCAGTGTCTGCGTGCGATCGATCAGAAAGTCCGCCTGCCATTGCTGGTTGATCTGCAGCTTCTGCGTCAGACCGAGGCCGGAGAACAAACGCACTCCGTCGTTTCTGACTTCATTGCCTACCGAACTGGCGATCTCCGCGCCTGACCACGGTGATGTACGCAGGCCGACGCGCGTCATGTCGGCCGACAGGTTTTCGCCGCGAGCGAATTCCTGCTCTGCGAAAACAGTAGTGAGTTCGGTCAATCTGTATTCGGCCCCGAGCAGGTACCGATCGGGAAAGTCAACGCTCTGATCTTTGCCAAACAGTCCAAGTTCGACGTTCCCCCTCAACTTGAGCCGGCGGTCGAAGAGTTCATACGAGATGCCGGCCAGCGCCTGGTTGCTCTGCGCTTCCTTGCCGTCCGCATATTCGTCGTGCACGTAGCGCAGTCCGGCGTTGGTCGTCAGTGCATTGCGCCGCCACTGCACCTGTCCCTCAGCGACCTCGCGCGAAGCATCGGTGGTCAACGTATCCTGGCGATAAAGTTGCCCGTCCAGCTGCACAGAATCGGAGAGTCGGTAGCGCGCATCACCGCCGAATTTGCGAGTACCGATTTCGGAACCCGATTGCTGGCCCAGGCCAAAGCCTGGATCCTGCTTGCGCGCGTAAGCGCGAGCCGAGAGTTTCTCGTCCTCGCGTAGCGCCTCCAGCTTCCACGCCTTGCCTTCGTTATCAACGCCGGCGACCGAGCGATCGGTGGCTGCGTACTCGCCCTTCAGCGTCGTCTTCTGATCGGGCTTGTACGTGACATCGGTTCCCACCAGATCGCCGCGTGCACCAACGTTGCCTTCATGAATGCCGGTCACCCCAACTTCGACTTCCGGCAGTGGTTTGTACGCCGCGCGCCCGCCGTAGCTCAGCTTCTCATCACCCTTATCCGCCGATTCGTAATCCACGACGATGAACACGGGATTGAAGCCGGCGTCGCGTGCGGGAATCGGTTCGCGGAAGAACAGCGTGCCAAGCGCGTAGTCGATGTCGTAATCGAGATAGCGCGTCAGCGTGCGGGTGCTGATGATGACTTCACTGTGGAACCGATCGCGCACCTCGATGCGAATCTTGTCCGAGTTGACCGCAATGTTGAGACGCGACAAGCGGTAAAGCCCTGAGGTGCCGTCGCCGGGAATCTCGTCTTTGACGAACGCCTGAGCCGTCATCGTCGCGAACGCGTTGTAGGCAAACGTCTTGCCCTGGTACTCGGACTTGATGCCGTTCAACGTGCGGCTGTAGCGCGACAGCTCAGTAACCGTCAGCCCGGTGTCGTAGTCGCCAAACAGAGCATAGAACTGCGCCCTCTCGATGCGCAGATAGAGCTTGCGCGTAGAGGCCGCATCGAACTGCGGATCAGTGGCATCCGCATACAGCGTGTAGAAGCGGTTCGGATCAATCGCCTGCCTCAGCACCGTCGCATCTGCGCGATTCGACAGGCCGCGCTCCTTCGCAGTGTCGTAGGCGAGCGTCAGCAGATACTCGCCTTTGATTTCGCCCTTCGCATAGAAGGCGAGACGGTTCTCGTCGAACAACTTGTCGTCGGCGTTCGCATCCTTCAGCGCTTCGTGATTGCCGCTCAGTTGTTTGTGACCCAACGTTCCTTGCGCAAAGCCGACCAAAACCCAATCGCGCTTGCCTGGCGCGAGCCATACGCGAACCTCTTGCCGCTGGCGGTCACTTAACTGAAAAGTCAGCACGACTTCGCCGGTCTTCGTTGTAGGCGCCAGCTCGATCAAAGCGGTGCCGTCATCGCCTACCTCAAAGCGCGGCTTGCCACCCAGGCGTCCGGCGAGCGGATCGCGCTCGATTCCATCAAGCACGTCTTGGGCTTGATACGGCTCGTTGATCTGAAATTCTCCGCTCAGGCCCTGGCGTACCGCTCGACCGTCCTTGTCGGTAAAACGCACCGCGATGACCGGTTTCGTCTTGCCGTCGGCCGCGAGTCGTGACTTCTTCTCATCAAGAACGACGTTGGTGGGAGCAAACGCGTAGTGAATCGTCCTAGTTTCTTCGCGAACGATCTTGCCTTCTGCATCGCGAACGATCAGCGTGAACTGATTGGCGCCTTCGCTGAGGCTGACTCCGCGCCACGTGGAAAGCGCGACGCTGCGTGGGGCATTGAATAGCGTACCTTCGAAGTTCAACGCGCTGACCTTGGCGCCGTTCAAGTTGAGCTCCAGTGCATGCGTGGGATCGTGCTTGACCGCGACCTTGATCGCCGGGATCGCGGGGTTGAAGCTGTTTTGCGGATGCAGCCATTCGACGCCGGGCTCAGCCGTCGCCAACCACTTCTCGTCGTATGGCAGCAGTTCGACTCGCTGCATGCGGCGCGTTGCTGCAGTCGGTTGAGGTGCCACCGGTGCGGTTGCGTCGCCGGCCGGTTGGGCGTTCGACAGGTCCGTTCCAGCCGTCTTCACATAGAAGTCGGCGCGCCACAGCGACCCCCCGCGCACATTGACGAACTGCGAATACTTACGGCCCGCAAACCGAGTGTTGTCTGCGCACGGCAGCAGCTCGTAGCCTTCCGCCAGCGAATCGAGATCGAGTTGAACGACGTGAGTTCCAGGCCGGATGTCGTCCAGATGCCAATTGCCGTCCTGGTCGGTCAGCGCGTAGCGTCCGTCTTCTAGCCCGACGCGAACGTTGGCGAGCCCCTTGCGGTCTTCCCCGCGCTGCTCGCACGAACCGACAATTACGCGGCCGACCAGAATCGCGCGCTCGCGAAACAGATCCTCTCTTACCAACACTGTTGCGCGCGCGACATTCGACGTAATTGGCGGCACAGCTTGCGCGGTGTTCTCGGCGTTACCCGAGCGAGCCCCGCCGGTCACTTCTGCGACGTATCGCAGCGCGACCGTCGCACCTGCGGCGACGTTGCCGATGCTGAACGTCACGCTGCGGCCATCCGCCGAAACGATCGCTTCGGTCACCGGCGCGCCGTTCAATCGCGCGGATCCCACCTGGTAGCGGAAGCCTGGCGGAAGGCGGTCGACGACGCGTGCATTGAGCACCGGCGCGAGCGCGCTGTTGTTTCGAATTGCCAGCACATAGGGCAAAAAGTCGCCCACACCGACGACCGCCTTGATCGAGGTCTTCACGATTTGCAGGCTGCCGCTCGAAGGATCCAGCGGCACGTCGATTTGCACAGCCGGCCCTGGATTCAGCATGAACGTTTCGCCGCGCGAGCCGGAGACGATCGAGAACGGTGCGCCCGACAAGGCTTGCAGTGTTGCCGTGGCAACTGTCGACGGAAAACTGAAGTCAGTCGGCGGGCTGATACGAAGCTGATATGTCCCCGGCGCGGCAAGCGGGAAGCGATAGCTGCCGGCAGGCAGGCTGACCGTTGTGCCGCACGCGGCGAACGAACTGCCGCTGCTCACACTCGCCGGATACGGCGTCACACCATCATCACAGAAAACCTGCGCCGGAGTTCCGGTCGCGGTGTTGATCAACGTTACCGTTGCGCCGTTAACTGCACTGCCATCGGTCGAATCGAACACGAGACCAAACGGATCGACCAGTGCACCGTCGGTCGTCGAATCGCTTCCATCGACGGTATCGGTGTACGTCGCGCTTACACCGGTATTAACCGCGACCGACAGCCGGCAATCGTTCGCGACGACGAGACCAAACGTCGACTGGATATGACCGACGAACACGCCGGTCGATGGGACCGGTTTCGGTCAGACGCAACGTTTCAATATCGCCATTAGCGGACCGTGATCGTCGTAATCACAGACTCGGCCACATTGGGGCTCAGGTTCTGATCGAGGTCAGTCAGCTTGATGAAGACCGCTTCACCGCCGTGATAGAAGTTGGTCAGCGCCAGCCGGTAGTCGCCCGGCACTGCGAGCGGGCCCGTACTGCCAAGCGGAACCGGCCCCGAGGACGGCACAAAGGGGCCGGCAGCGGATCCCGAGGTTGAACACTGCGTGGCGGGCAAGGTTTCAATCGCACCGGTCTGCTGTGAACCCGGCGGAACGAACTGCAGAAACTCAATCACGGACGGCGTGCGTGCCGCAGTGGTGATCGTCACCTGACTGTTGACAGAGACGGGCGTTCCAGCCACCAAATAGGTGGCGGTGGCGGTGTTTGTGATGTTGGTGTTCGGTGGCGTCGCGGCGAACGAAGCGAACGCACCGAGCGTTGTGCAGACGAGCAGCAACGCCTTGCACTGAGCGCGACCGAAAATGGACACGAGCAGTGCAAGGCGGGCTGGGGCGAACCCCAGCCGCAAAGCGCCACGAGCGGAGCGCATCAGCGCGCCGCTCGTGACAATGGCGAAGTCAAACAACTTCACTCGCCAGGCTGCTAGAGGATTGTGACGTTGAAGGACACGACTACCGATTCATTCTGTCTTCAGCTCACCCGCGGCGTACGTGCCTTCAGCCGGCATCGCGATGGCAAAGTTCACCGTCACGTTCGGGCTGACGAAATGAACGCCATCCGCATCGTTCGCGGTGGTGAAGTACTTCGGATACGCTCCCGGCCGTGTGTCGCCAATGACGTTAAGGACGAAGCCACTTCCGGCCGCGCTTTCCGGTATGCCCGGTGCAGCACTTACGCATCCGGCCGCGCCGCCTGCGCCCGTCACCAGGTTCGGATCGAACGTTGCAACCGCGATGTTGATTGCGTCAGTGACCGTAGTCAGGCTTGCCGAAGCAGCGCCAGCGGCGTTGGCAACCGTGATCGTGTAACGCACGATCGCCCCCGGGATGTTCTTCGGGTTGGTCACGCTATTGAACGGATCGCAGACCAGCGACGCGACCTTGGTTACCGTCAGTGCTGACGTCACAACGCGGTACGCGCTGCGTGCCGAATGTGCTGCATCGCGTGCAGGACCGTCATCGGTTCCCGCAGCATCGCCGAACACGATGTCTACGCCGGCTGTATTGGTCGGCGCCTCAGTCAGCGCTCCGCCTAGCCCTCCCGCACCGCCCGCTCTTGCAGTCGCGATCAGTCCTACGACGGAGTGAGCGCTTTGGGGCGCGCCGACGGGAATGTCGCAGACCACATACACAGTGCGTGTCGCATCTGCAGCCAGCTCGTCGATGAACGTCGCGGTGTCGGCTCCCGACTGATAACCGACGGTGGCACCGCTCTCGAGGAATTGCGAGCAAGCGCCGGTGTTGGCGTTGTCGGTACCGAACTGCACCTGACCAGCGGCGGCTTGGGCCGATGTCAACGCAAAGTCCTGCACTGTGTTGCCAGTATTGGTGACGGTAAAAGTCGTCACCTGTGCCAATGCGCCTGGCGCCACCTGGACGAATGCTGTGTCCGTGGTGGCAACAGTTACGTTGACTCGGTTGTCAACGACAAACGTTGTCGCCGTTCCTGCGCCCGACGTGTTGCCAGTGGGGGACGACCCGATTGCAGGCTGAGCTGTGCCACCCACCGAGTAGTTCAGCGTGGACAGGTTGTTGATGGGCGTACCTGAAGCTGTGCCGGCGGCATGGACCGTGCCGGTGCCGATCGCTGCGCTCATCGCAATGACGAGTGCCGCGATGCCCGATCTAAGACGGGCCGGCGGGCGTTTTAACTTGCTGCTTTTCATGATGCTTCTCCTATGTGAAACGTAAAGTGAAGAAACGTGGAAACTGAAACTGCGACATCGAAAATCAGACTGAGAATCAGGCGGTGGACCGGGACCCGATGGCCGCCCGCGCTGCAAGCGCGGCGGTCGCCACCATGACGGGTACAAATGGATACGAAGCGAGATGACGTTCATCGCGAATTACTTGACCACTGCGCGGAATCCAGCCGTGCCTGTCTTCGCAGGTGCGAGATCGCCGCGATAGGTCCAGCGGATGTGCGTGTAGTCAGTAGGAAGTGCGGGGCGCTCGCGCCCTTCGGGCGTCTTGACTCTGAGCTTGTCGGCAGTGGCGTACGTCTTGCCGCCATCGATCGAGAACGTTACGTCGGTGTTCTCACCGAACGTGCTGCCGCCAACGAACGTCGTGTTGGCAGGCACCGGATTGGTGATGGCGATGTTGCCGGCCGGCTTCGCGCCTTGATTCGTGAATGTCGTCGTGTAGATGACTTCAGTTCCGGGTGTCGCCTTGTCCAGCGGCACACGCTTTTTCTCGACGACCCCCTGTGCGTTCTTGACTTCGATCTCGGTCTCGGCGACGTTCTTCACCAAGATCGGGTTCTGCTGCGCAATGGCAGATGTGACAGCAAGTTGAAAAGCGATTGCAATGACGATGAACAAAGTACGCATGATTGATCCCCTTTTGCCGGTTGATGCTCAGTTGATGACAACGCGAAACTCGATGGTGTGATTGATGGGTGCTGCGGTATTGCCAAAGCGGACTTTCACAGCGCCGCCCGCAAACTCAGCGCTGTCCGCATCGACGACATCGGTGCGAGCCGTGCCGTTGACGGTGATGCTGTTGTTGACGTAGGTCGTGTTCGCGGGCAGCGGGTCGTCGAGCGCGAGGTTGTCCGCGGTGCCGCTGCCGTTCACTGAAAGCACGATGCGATACGTGACGATCGAGCCTGTTCGCACGCTCGTGCCGCCAGACGGATCGACAACGCTGAGGACAGACTTGGCGACAACGACTGCCACCCCGCTGACGACGTAGCCGCCGGTTTGGCGCGCTTGAGCGCGTGTGGCGCCGACGACTGCATCGACACCGCCCTGACCCAAACCGGCGAGCGTGGTGCCGGGCGCCGCACCCGCCGCACCGGGCGTCAGTGCGGAGACAGTCAACTCGACGCGGCCGACGTTGCCCGTGGCTAGCGCAGCTGGTGTGTTGCTGACAACGTAAACAATGCGGCTCGCATCGGCGGCGAGCGCTGGGTCGTTGGTGCCCGCAACGTAAAGGGTATCGGCGTTCGGCCCCGAAGACTGGAAGCCAGGCTGCAAACCGTTTTCGAGAAAGACCGCGCCAGCGGCGCCGTTTGAGGGATCGAAGTTATCGCCCGCAATAGCGTTGTTGCGAGCAAGCGAAAACGTTTCGGAACCGTTGCCGGTGTTGGCAACGAGGAACGTGAGCGCGCGGTTGCTGTCCGGCGAGCCAGACGGGACGTTCGCTGCGTCCTGCCAAACCAGCGTGACGTTGATCAGCTCGGCGACGGTGAAGGCGGCTGGCGGAGTAGTCGCGCTCTGCTGCGGGCCACCGCCGATGGAGTACGTGACTGTGGCGGTGCTCTGGACGACTGTGCCGGCAGCTGTTCCTGCGGCATTGACCGCACTCGGCACTGCGCAAAAGATGCCAATCCACAACACCAACTTTCGCAACACAAAAGCCTCTCATCGTGATCCCGACAACGAGCACGTTCACGTACCGGATACGCGCGATATTCTCGAGAGAGAGGGGCGTGTTTGAAGCAAGGTTAAGTGGGACATTTGCTCGAGATTCAAGAGCGAAATGACCGCTTTTTCTACGCGGTGCGTAGGAGTTTTGCCGACATCATCAAGCTCGTCGGTTACGGCTTACCGCCGATCAGAACGCGCACGAATTACGCTGTAGAAGTGCGCCTTCTTTTTGCTTAACGGCAGCGTGCGTACGGCGTGTGCCGCCGGTTAACGAGCTCCGCGGCAGCCGTTATTGCCAGGGCTTCTGGAGGAGGAAAGCTTCAGTAACCGACGCTCCGCATCATGGACGCGATCCGGTTCAACGGAGTCAAACCACGTCGCGGCCGACCTTTTGAGTCGATTTGATTTCGACAATTGCGGCAAGACGGCCTTCGCAACCGACTGCATCGTTCAACTGCCCCAGCACGTCCTGCAATTCGGCCAGCGCTTCGACGTAGCCCTCGGTTGTAGTCTTAGGTAGAACAACGGCGAACAAATCAAGCGCATAGCGCAAGCGCTTCGCAAGAATTCGCACTCGATGTCGCTGCGGTGGCGACAGCGCCGCAAAAAAACGCGCTTGCTTGAATAATTTCTTCGCCGCACCTTTTAACGCAGGAGCCGCCGCGTCGACAAACAACGCGCTGCCTGCAGGCACCGGGGTCATGCACCATTTTTCACCGTTGAGTATGAGTTCTGCGTAGCGTGACGACCGAGCCGCTTTGCGAATGCTCGCGTGCGCCTGCCGGCTCTTCAAATTGGCTTTCGCAACGAGCAGCTTCAGGTCATCGGCACCGATCGAGTCCCTCAGCGATGGCAGCGTTTCGCCGGCGATCACGTCCCAGTCACGCGCGGCGCCGAGAACGTGCGCGAACCATCGCAGCTCGTCGCTGAGTCCTTGCGGCACATCACGCTCTTCGCCGTCAAATAGTCGTATCGCGGAGCGCACGCGGCGCAACGCAACGCGAGCCTGGTGGACATACTCAGGATCGTCATGACGGAGCAACAACTCGATATTGGCCATCAGCACTGCAAGGCCGTGTGCGATCACTGCTCGCAGCACGCTCCCCGTGCTCGATCGGTTAGTCAAGTTCTTGACGAACCCTTTTGCCGACGCCTTGATTGCGGGTGGGCGCTGTTGCGATGCGAGCTGATACCCGCGCTCGGCCTTGCTCCGTACGACAGGCGTCATTGCTGGTGACTTTTCACCGTCCGTCTTCACCAGCTCGAGCGCCAACTCGATCAGTGCCAGCGGGTCGCCACGCTTCAGTTCAAGTTCCACTTCACAGATGGGTTCCTGCAGCGATCGGCCGTCATGCTCGACACTGATCTCACCAATGTCGAGAGCCACTTCGATCACGGCACCGCTACGCTCGACGTTCCACAGCGCGCGTCGCACTCGAGTGGTGAATACAGCCTTTAACTCTGGGGGCGTCTTCTGTTTGGTCAGCAGCGTCGGCAGCGGCGAGTCGTCCAGGCGCGCAAGATCGAGTCTGCCTTGTCCACTCACCACCCGTGCAGGAGTTTCCCACTCGCCGCGACGGGCAACCGTGCCGCTGCTTTCGGAGTCGGCTTTCAGTGTCTGAACCCACCGCCGGCCAACCTGGCGCACGCGCAGCGACATCCGATGGCGTCGCAGCAGTAGATCGCGGGTGTCGTAATAGACATTGTCGATGTCTACTTCTGAACACGCCGACTGTGACAGGGCAGCGCTCTGCCTTACCCGATCGACATCTGCTGCAGCCAGCTGAAGCTTGAGTTCTGTTTCGGTCGGCGGGGCCGGCATGGCGTCGAAGGGAAAGCAAAGGCGTCGGCAAGTTTACCGAGCAGGCCGAACCGTTATGACATTGCCCCGCAAGAGCACTCCTCACCTAACGGCCCCCTCGCGGGGCGCCGCTCGGCCGGCTACGTGCGCTCGGAGATCGCCTTCAAGATTTTCAGCCCAGGTTCGAAATCGTGACCGACCAGCCTATCCATTCCACCGATCAGTAGCAGCCGGCAAATCCTGTCGGGTGCCGCCGAGGCGTCAACCGAGCGCTGAACGTTGAACGTTGACGGCAAAATGAGTCCAATGTCCCAGTAGCAGCACGACGATTGCTACAAGCGCCAATGCAATTCGTTTCACCCATCGCATTGCGGCACCTCCGTCGTGAGATCAACGAGCCTAGCGCTCTTGAAGGAGTTGTGTGATGAGTCCACTTAAAACAGTCTTGTTCGCTGCCGCGGTTTCCGCGCTGGCGGCGTGTGCAACCCCAGCTTCACTGGCGCCCGGAACGACGCTCGATGAAGCGCGCGCGAAGCTCGGCAATCCAACGGGCCGCTATTCACTCCCGGGTGGCGGCACTCGTCTGCAGTATTCGAATCAGCCATTTGATCAATCGGTATGGAACGCCAATTTCGACGAGAAAGGGCGGTTAGCGAATGTTGAGCAGATGATGACCGACGCTGCATTCGCTCGGGTGCGGTCGGGCAAAGACACGGGCGAGGATGTACTCCGCGACTTTGGCCGGCCTGCGGAGACGTTTTATTACCGACTGCGCGACGAAAGCGCCTGGATGTACCGCTATTACACGTACGGCGGGTTCAAGGCGGCGATGTTCGTATATTTCGATCCGTCCGGAGTCGTCAAGCGGACCGAAACCGGGCTGGACCCGTGGGCCATACGAGACGGCGGCCGCAACGACTAGCTTTTTTACGACGATGGCTTTGCGCTACCTCGTGGCACAATTCGTGCCGCGATGTTGTACGGGTCCGATATCACCGCCAAGATTTTGGTCATCGATTCCCACGGCCAACCGGTTCGCTGGGCGTTGATGCAACGTGCTGCGCGTTATTACGCGGCGGGCAAAGTCATCACCGAGCTAGGAGAGAATCTTTTCGGGATGGCAGGCGGCATACAGGAGGCCACTGGCGAGCGCTCAGAGTTCGTCACCAGCTCCATCGTCATGATCCGCGGCCGGCATCGTATTCCATTCGGGCATGCGCACGTCGGTTTGACGAAGCACCGGCTGTTCGTACGCGACCGTCAGATCTGCGCGTACTGCACGAATCGTTTTGCCGAGACCGATCTGACGGTTGAGCACATCGTGCCCGTGTCTCGTGGCGGCCGCCACGAATGGACCAACGTCGTCACCGCCTGCCGTTCATGCAACACACGCAAGGGTAATCGACGCCCTGAAGAAGCCAATATGCCGCTCGGTTATGTGCCGTATGCGGTATGTCGCAACGAGGGCTTTATTCTGAGCAACCGTCGCATCCTCGCGGACCAGATGACGTTTCTGCAGGCTTCGCTGCCGCGGTATTCGCGCTGGGCGCAGTGATGCGGCCTGCCGGGTTGTCGAATTCTCTGCTCGCAACAGCCTGATCTTTCCATTCAAGTCGTAGCGTCGCTGCAACTATTGTTCGCCCATAGACCGAAAGATCGGTCGCATGGAGAACAAGATGACTTCGCAGTGGCAGCTCGAGATCGATGACACGGAACAACCGACGAAAACGTCGCGCGGTTTTCCGGCGCGCATCGCCGCGGCCATTGCGATCCTCGCCGCGCTGACGTTCGTGGACGCAACTCCGCAATTGATTTTGGGCCCCAGCGCGACGGAACAACCGTGGGCCGAGCGAACCATGCCATCGGCATGCGGAGCGGAAGCCGTAGCTCGCGCACAGCGCGAAGTTCTAGGCATCCGTCCACCGAGCCCGGCCGAAATCGCCTGAACGGTCCGGAAAAGACAAAGGCCACGCGCGCGTGGCCTTTGTTTCGTGCGAAAGCGCTAACGCGCTTACTTCAGATGCTTGCTGACGTACTTGGTGAGCTCAAACATCGACGCTTGAGCTTTGCCGAACAGAGCGCGCAGCTTCTCATCCGCATTGATCATGCGGCGATTGGCTTTGTCTTGCAGGTTGTTCTTCTTGATGTACTTCCAAATCTGGCTGGTGACTTCGGTGCGCGGCATCGGGATCGAGCCGATGATCGCCGCCAGCGGGCCGGTGGGCATCATCGGCTTCATGAATGCCGCGTTCGGCTTACGCGCGGTTTTCTTCTTTGCAGCTTTCTTGGCCGGCGCTCTTTTGACCGACTTCTTGGCTACTTTCTTGCTGGCTTTTTTAGCCGTCGACTTCTTGGCTGATTTCTTTCCCGCTTTCTTCGCCTTCTTCATTGCCATTACTTTTCTCCTTCTCGGGGTTGGTCACAGCGACAGGGTTCTCAATCCGGATTGCCAGAGAGCGCTCTCGTTGCGTGACGCGATCCTAAGCGAATCGGAGTGAAATACAAGAGGAAAAAGACGATTTTCAGAGGGGAATTGCATGTCAGCAACGCGATTTTCCCTCTCAGAACGGTTGATGATGCGTGCTACCCGCACGACAGCTATACAAGAAATAGGCGATACACGCTGATTCACACAACATCTTGTATGGAATTCATGCCGCTGCAGCGTGCTCCAGATCCGCGATCATCCGCTCGATGCGTGCGCCGAGTTTCTCGGTGGTCACCTGTTCGCGTAGCCGCTCGATCATCAGCGGAAAGGCGAACGGCGACGGGCGCGAAAGCAGCCGATAGGCGACCTTCTGCGCCCGCATCCGGGCAAGCGCAGCGTGCAGTCGCTCGATGTCTAGCTCCTGTTCGAGGACTTCACGCTCCGCCTGCGCCAGGAGCTTGTTACCGGCGTCGTACTTGCGGAACACTTCGTAGAACAACCCGGAGCTGGCCTGTAATTGTTTGACCGACTTGGGGGCGCCGGGATAGCCCTGAAAGATCAGGCCTGAAATGCGCGCCACCTCCCGGAAGCGCCGCCGTGCGAGTTCACCCGCGTTCAGGCTCGCCAGCACATCATCCAACAGATTTTCCGAAGTCAGTAACTGGTCGGAGCGCGCCTGCCATGCACCCATCCAGTCGATATCGACCGGCGACAGCAGCTCAAAACCATAGTCGTTCATCGAGATGGAAAAAGTCGACGGTGTGCCCTGGCCGATGCGGTACGCGAGCAGTGATCCCAGGCCGATGTGAACGTGACGCCCGGCAAACGGATAAACGAACAAGTGTCGTCCCTCGCGCGAACGCATTGATTCGACGACAAGTGTGTCGCGCGTGGGTACCTTCGACCATCTGGCTTGCAGCTCGATCAACGGCCGTGCAAGCTGCATCTCGGGCGCCCCGTAATCTCCCGCGACAGCTGCTTCGAGCTCGCGCAGCGCAGCATCCGCCATTTCACTCGAGAGCGGCATCTTCGCCCCCATCCATCGCGGTACCGCGCCTTGCCTGTTTTTGGCGGTGCGCACATAGGCGGTCATCTCGTGCACGCGAACCAGTTCGAGCATCCGTCCGCCAAACAGAAACGTGTCGCCCTTGCGCAGGCGGCCGATAAAAGATTCTTCCATCACGCCCACATCGCGCCCGTTCATTGTCTTGATAAGCATCGATGCGTCGGAGACGATGGTGCCGATCGACATTCGATGCCGTTGTCCGATACGTGCGCTATCGACGCGATACACGCCTTGGGCGTCGCGGCTCACGCGTTGATAGTCCGGATACGCGCGCAGCGCCTCGCCACCGCGGCCGACGAAGTCGAGCGCCCACTGCCAGTCTTCTTCGGATAGTCCACGGTAGCTCCACGTGTCTCGCACCTCCGAGAGCAACTCGTCCTCGGCGAAGCCAGTGCCGAGTGCGATCGTCACCAGATGCTGAACGAGCACGTCGAGCGGGCGCTCCGGCGCCCGCCGCGATTCGATGCGGCCGTCGCGTAGCGCGCTCCTTGCCGCGGCTGCTTCGACAAGCTCCAACGTGTTCGTCGGCACCAGCGTTACGCGCGACGCACGGCCCGGCGCATGGCCGCTACGGCCCGCGCGCTGCAGCAGACGAGCGACTCCTTTCGGGCTGCCGATTTGCAGCACACGCTCGACCGGCAGAAAGTCGACGCCCAGATCCAGACTCGAAGTCGCGACAACCGCCTTCAGCCGACCTTCCTTGAGTCCAAGCTCGACCCAGTCACGTACCTCACGCGCCAGCGAGCCGTGGTGCAGAGCAATCAGGCCCGCCCACTCGGGTCTCGATTCGAGGATAGCCTGATACCAAAGCTCTGCCTGCGAGCGCGTGTTGGTGAATATCAACGTGGTCGAAGATGATGCAATCTCGCTGATAACCGGCGGGACCATTTTGATACCGAGATGACCGCCCCACGGAAACCGACCGGGCTCCTCGGGCAATAACGTATCGACCACCAGCGTCTTGTCGATCCGTCCTTGAACGAGCACGCCATCGTCGCGATTGAGCAACACGCGCATTGCGTGTTCGGTATTGCCCAAGGTGGCCGACAACCCCCAGACGCACAGCGAAGCTGCGCGTTTGGGGTCGGCCCCCTTGGGCAGTTGCCCATAACTGAACCCCCCACCCCCGGCCCCCGCCCCGGGGCGGGGGACTGCCGCGCTTTGCGCGGCGCGCTCGCGCGCGAACATGCGCAACCGCGCTAGCGCGAGCTGCACCTGTACGCCGCGCTTGGTGCCGATCAGCTCGTGCCATTCGTCGACGACGATCATTGCCAGATCGGACAACTGCTCGCGCGAGTCCGCCCGCGTCAGCATCAGGCTCAGCGATTCCGGCGTCGTGATCAGCACTTCGGGCAGCTGCCTGGACTGCCGTGCGCGCTCGGCCGAGTCGGTATCACCCGTGCGTACGCCCACTTGCCACGCGAGGCCGAAGTCATCGAGCGGCGCTGCCAACGAGCGTGCGGTGTCCGCTGCCAATGCACGCATCGGCGTCAGCCACAACAAGCGCAGTCCTCCAGGCTGTACTTCGCCGGCGAGCGCGCGATTGAGCAACGCAAACCAGACGGCGTAGGTCTTTCCGGAGCCAGTGGTCGCGTGCAATAACCCGGACTGACCCTCAGCTACGTGCCGCCATACCTCGCGCTGAAACTCGAATGGCTGCCAACCTTGCGCGGCAAACCAACCATCCCCGCTTGGCAATGTGAGCTGAGCGTTCGCGTGCGTGCGCCGCCCGGGCTGACCGGCGGCGATTTCGGCCTCCGCTTCGGCCTTGCGTTCTTCGCGGGCCCTTTTGGCTCGCAGCGCGCGCAGTTGCGTGCCGACGTTCGGCCCGGGCGGAAAGGGTGCTTGTCGATCGCTCACAAATCTTTCGCGCCAGTTACCCGCCCGCACTCGCTAATAGAGCCTGCAGCGTGGTCAACGTGTCGGCCTCCTCTACCGGCTTATCGTGTCTCCAGCGCAACATGCGCGGAAAGCGAACTGCGATTCCACTCTTGTGACGCGGCGAGCGCTGAATCCCCTCGAAGCCGATCTCGAACACCATCGTCGGCGTCACGCTGCGCACCGGCCCAAATTTTTCGACCGTGGTGCGGCGAATTGCAGCGTCGACCTTGCGAATTTCTTCGTCGGATAACCCGGAGTAGGCCTTCGTGAACGGCACCAGCGCCCGCTCCTTCGCCTCGGCTGCCGACGTCCAGACGGCAAACGTGTAGTCCGAATACAGACTTGCCCGTCGACCGTGGCCGCGCTGCGCGTAAACCAGCACCGCGTCGATGGCGTACGGGTCTATCTTCCACTTCCACCAGTTGGCGTTTGCATCCTTGGTCCGGCCGACACGATAGGTCGAGCCGAGGTGCTTGATCATCAAGCCTTCGACACCGCGATCGCGCGATTGCTGACGCATCGACGCCAGTTGTTCCCACGAGTCCGCGGCAACTCGCGGCGATATCAGCACGCCGTATTGATGCGCCAGCTGCTCGAGCGCAGCACGCCGCTCTGTTTGCGGCCGTAAGCGAAAGTCCTGCCCGCCGGATTCCAGCAAGTCGTAAGCCATGAAGGCGACGGGCGATTCGCGAAGCACGTTGGCATTGACGCTTTTGCGAGTGACACGTTTCTGCAGCAAAGCAAAGGGCTGTGGAATGTTGTCGCGCCACACCAGAATTTCGCCGTCGAGCACAGTGCCATCAGGTAACGCGTGTGCACGCTCTACGATCTCCGGAAAGCGCTCGGTGATCAGCTCTTCTCCTCGCGACCAGAGCCATGTCTTTCCCGCACGGCGCACCAGCTGTGCGCGAATGCCGTCGTATTTCCATTCGATCAACCAGTCCGAAGGCGCGCCTAGTTCCTCCGCAATTCTCTCGACCGGCAGTGTCAGCGAATGCGCGAGGAAGAACGGGTACGGATGACCATCGCCAACAACGTGATCGCCGGAATCGATCAACGACAGATATCGCTCGGGCGTCGGTGCGAGCGAGACGTCGGTATAGCCGATCATTCGCTGCGCGACGAGCTTTGCGTCAATCCCCGAGTGCTCCGCAAGCGCACGTATGACGAGCAGACGCGACACGCCCACCCGAAATCCGCCGCCGATAAGCTTGATCAGCAAGAACCGCTCGGGCGTCTCGAGCTCAGCGACATATGCCGTCAACGCCGCCAGGACATCGGCCGGTGCGGACCCGCGTAGCGGCAGAAGTCGTTGTTCGATCCAGAATGCAAGCGAGCCATCGCTGCTGCGAACTGGCGGCGGCAACAGCAACGCGATCGTTTCAGCCATATCGCCAACGGCCTGATAGCTTTCCTCGAACAGCCATTCGGGCAGATTGCTTGCCTTGATTGCAAAGTCGCGCAACAGCCGAGAATTGATGGCCTGCCGTGGCTTGCCGCCCGCGAGAAAGTAGACGGCCCACGCTGCGTCTGCGGCGTCTGCAATCGCGAAGTAACGCTTGAGCGCGTCGACCTTCGAGCGGGTCGAGGTCGACGTGTCAAGCTCATTGAAAAGCCTCGCAAAGCGCTTCATGCCGAGTCTTGCACAGCCTCCAGCAGCGATGCATCACCGGCTTCTTCATCGCCATATTCGGTTTCGAATGCCGAGGCGTCGAGTCCATGTTCAGTGAGCCAGCGCACCAGCACCGGAATCTGCCCATGCGTGACGATCACTTGTGGCGCTCCGGTCGCATCAATCGCCTGCAGCAACCCTGGCCAATCGGCATGATCCGACAGCGCGAAACCACGATCGAGCGAGCGCCGTCGGCGCGTCCCACGCAGTCGCATCCAGCCCGAAGCGAACGCGTCCGAATAATCGCCGAAGCGCCGCAGCCACGGCGACCCTTGCGCCGAGGGCGGGGCGAGAATCAATGCACGCGACAGATCCGCTTTGTCGGTTTCCGATACCAGTTGTGTAGGCGGTAGTGGCACGCCACTCGCGCGATAGGCGCGATTCAGCGGTTCGACAGCGCCATGCACGACGATCCGGCCGATGGTCGGATCGACACCCGATAGGATCCGCTGCGCCTTGCCGAACGCGTAACAGAACAGGACAGAGGCGCGACCGCTATCGGCGTTCGCACTCCACCACGCGTTGATGTCGGCGAACACGTGCTGCGCATCGTCCCAGCGATAGATCGGCAGGCCGAACGTTGACTCCGTAATGAACGCGTCGCAGCGAACTGGCTCGAACGGAAGGCACGTGACATCCGCATTGAGCTTGTAGTCGCCCGATGCCACCCAGACGCGGCCGTCCTTTTCGACCCTTACCTGCGACGAGCCAAGAACGTGTCCGGCAGGATGCAGCGACACGCGGACACCGTTGATGTCGATCGCCTCGCCATAGTCGACGGTCTGCAACGCAATCGAGCCGAGTCGGGTGCGTAGTACCTGTTCCGCGGCCGTCGCTGCCAGATACCGTCCGTGACCAGGACGCGCATGGTCCCCATGGGCGTGAGTGATCACCGCGCGATCAACATCGCGCCACGGGTCGATGTAGAAATCACCCGGCGGGCAGTACAGCCCCTGCGGTCGGGCGACGATCAGCGGAGCTTCTGTCATATGCCGGTCAACAAACGGTCATATCCTTTACTTAACGGTAGATAAGCCGATAACAAGAACATAAGAAAAACAATAAGAGAAAGGAGCTTGACCGTGTTTTCAGTACACCCTGTAGCGATTTTTCTCTCGCTCTTCGCAGCGTTCATCGTGCTGGCGCTACTCCAACATCGCAGCCGCCGCGCCCGCGAATCGTTTATCGACGATTACGATTTCCCCTCCGGCGTGCGACAAAAGGTCCACAAACACTACCCACATCTGACCGAGGCGCAGCTCGACCTCGTGTTCGACGCGCTGCGCGAATACTTCCACCTGTGCCGTAAGGCTGGAAAGCGGCTGCTTTCGATGCCGTCACAAGTAGTTGACGTGGCGTGGCACGAGTTCATTTTGTTTACGCGCAACTATCAGTCCTTCTGCCGCAGCGCGCTCGGCCGCTTTCTGCATCACACGCCGGCCGAAGCCATGGCGACGCCGACGACCGCGAGCGAAGGAATCAGGCGTACATGGCGACTCGCGTGCCTGCGCGGCGGGATCGATCCGAAGGCAGCCACTGCCGTGCCGCTGCTGTTCGCAATCGACGGTCGCCTTGGCATTCCGGACGGCTTCGACTATGTGCTGAACTGCACCTTACTGCATGACCGGGGAGCGCGTTACTGCGCGTCTGACATCAGCTCAAGCGGATGCGGAGGATGCGGCGGCGGTTGCAGCGGCGAGGGATGCGGCGGCGACGGCGGGGGATGTGGCGGCGGAGGCGACTGAAAAAGCTCTACCCGTCGTCGCGGCGAGTCGCAACGATCGTCAGCAAGCGCACGAGTTGATAAGCAATCCAACTAGTCGATCGCCGCAGCCGGCTGCGACGCTCGCACGCCTCGAGCGTCCACAACGGTTGCGTCATTCGCGATGGCCACTTCAAGCGCTTGTTGCAGGTCGTGCGCGAAAGCCTCGTCATAAACGGCGACGTTTGCTTCGCGTGCAAGCAACAGACTGTAGGGGTCGATGTTGCTCGATCCCACGGTCGCCCACTTCTGATCCACCACGGCCACCTTCGCGTGCAGATAGCTTGGCGTGTACTCATAAATCTCCACTCCGCACTTGACCAGGTCCCCGTATAGCGCCTGTTGCGCGTAATGCTGCAGTCGGTACTCGACCAGTCCCTGTAGCAGCAGGCGGACCCGCACACCGCTCTCGGCCAGATCGCAAAGCGCGTCCCGAAACTTCTTGCCGGGCAAAAAATACGCATTCGCAATCAGTACTTCCCGCCGTGCGTGCGCGAAGGCGTCCATATAGGCGCGCTCGATCGTGCTGCGATTGCGCAGGTTATCGCGCAGCAGTAGCGCGGCACGCACGCCGTCCTTCGCCGGCGGTGGTTCTACGAGTTGCGGCCGCGCGGAAGGTCTGCGCTTCATTTGCAGCACCGACACGGTCCACCAAAGCCTCGTCACTGTAAAGGCGATCGCAGCGACCAACGGGCCTTCACAGGCGACCGCAAAGTCGAAGCGCGGCCCCAGTTTGGCGCGCACCGGCTCCGGATCCGGATGGTGATGGTCGTCGATGATGTTGATACCGCCGACGAACGCCAGGCGATTATCGAACAGCGCAATCTTGCGATGCAGCCGGCGCAGCAACCGCCGCTCGAATCGCCACCAACGCGCGCGCCTGAACACGATGACCTTGGCGCCTTTGGGTCGAAGCCTCGCAATCAAGAGATCGGCCGCGGCCTGCGAGCCGAACCCATCGATCAGAAGATGGACCGCGACGCCGCGCTGTGCCGCCGCCGCCAGCGCATCGCTGACCTTCTGGCCTATGTCATCCAGCTCAAAAATATAGACTTCGATGTGGATCGATTGCGTGGCGGCGTCGATTGCCGCGAGCAACCGCGGGAAATACTCGGCGCCGTTCCGAAGCAGCTCAATGCGATTGCCGCCATAGACAACCGGCCGAGTACCTGTCAAAAGCTTTTGAAAGGCGCGCTGTGCACGCCGCGCGGGCGGCGACTCGAGCAACGCCTCGTCATTCATCTCGATAGAACGCTCACGCCACTTCCATGTCTGCAATCAGCGGCATGTGATCGGAGCGCTGCGCCCATTCGACACCCTTCGGCACGCGCACGTCGTTGACTTTGAACCCGCGCACGTAAATGCGATCCAGCTGTAGCCACGGCATCATGCTTGGATACGTGCGCGCAACGTGCGAGCGCGGCAACTCGCGCCACGGCACGAGCCTGTCGCGCAGCCGCGGCTTTGACTGACGCCGGTTGAACTCAGAAGCCGCTTCGAAGACGTCAAGCTCGTTGTGCAGGACCTCGTCGACGCCGCGCTGCCAGTCGTTGAAGTCACCGGCGATGATCAGCGGCGCTCCCTTCGGTATCTCCGTTTTCACGAACTCAATTAAGAGTTCGGCCTGCCGAACCCGGCTGCGTTTTAGCAGGCCAAAGTGCGTGTTGATCAGATGTACGTCGAGCGCACCTTTGCTCGTTTCAACGTGCGACACCGCGTGCAGCAGCCCACGCTTTTCGAGCGTGTGATGAGAAATGTCGTGATTTAGGCTGCGGCCGATAGTATGGCGTGAAACGATGGCGTTGCCGTGATGACCATGCGGATACACCGCATTCATCCCATATGCGCGGTGCAGGTAGCTGCCGGTGCACAGGAAATCGAGTTGGGTGCCCGCCGGATAACCGCTACGTTGCGCCATCCGGTCATTTTTTTCCTGCACTTCTTGCAGAAAAACGATGTCTGCGTCCATCGAATGCAGCGCGAGCTTGACGTCATGAATGCGCACTTTCTTGCGCAGCCCTCCGGTGACGCCCTTGTGAATGTTGTAGGTAGCGACTCGAATTTTCATAATTGTTATTTTGTCAGCGGCGCAACTCGAAGTAAGCGTCGAAAAGCCGGGGATCGTCAAAGTGACGGCGTCCGACGAATGCAGTCGCATGACGGCCCCATTGGCGCATCTGGCCGGCCGATTCGATGCCCATCGGCCAGAAAAACCATCGCTCGCCGCGTTCGCTGCCGGGGATCAGCCCGCCCTCGTCGTATGCGCTGCGGGTCCCACCGCTGGGGCGCGCGAGAGCGGTCAAGGTGCGCTCGTCCTTCAGCTGGTAGACCGTGTCGGCAGCCGAGTTTTGATCTGCACTCGTCAGCACGCGCTGCAAATAATGCGCGCCAGATTCAAGGCGAAACACAACCCTGTCGCTTGCGCGGACTGCAGGTAGCGTTTGAGGAACAAATAGCGACTCATCGAGCGTGTCAGGCAAATCGCGTGCGGCTACTTTCTCGGTCGGAAAGAAGAGGTGATAGCAACCGCACGCGTGAATACTGTCGTAGACAAGCGCATCACCGGCTGAATCAACGGTCACTCGCCACACGACACCATCGAGCTTACCGGCGAGTAAATCGAAGGTGCTGCCGGACGCTGGTGGACGCTCGCTAAACCAGAACGTGTAGACGAGTTGCCGATGAACCACGCCGCCGAGCAACGTATAGCTGATCCGTGTGTATGCAACGGGCACGGCGCTATCAACGCTCACGCGATCATCGGCATCGAGCTTGAGTGCGCCGATGCGGTCAAAGGCGCCGACGACGTCAATCTCCAGTATCGGCGCATGCCGAGACAGCAGCGCCGCCTGCTCTTCGGCCGAAGACACAGGCACGCCGAGCGCATCGACCATTAGCGTAGGCAGCGCTGTTTTCGAAGGCGCGGATGCCGGTGCGTAGCGCTGCAGCCGGCCTCGGACCGGCACGGCGTCGAGCGGCGTTGCGAACACCGCACGGGTATCCGAATGCCAGCGCGCGATACCCGCGGCAAACGGCAAGCGCGTCAGCGGATAAAGGCCGAATGCCCGCATGCCGATGCTGTAATCGTCGGGAACCTTTGCCGCGGCCCGCAATTCGTTGACTGCCGCGGAGTCCGCGGCGCCCAGCAGTTCCCGGCACCGAGGAAGATCATCGATATTCAGTGCCGCGTTGGCCAACTCGGTAGCACGCGCCGTCTGATCGAGTTGCTGCAATCTCGAATGCCATGCTCGCTGCTGTTCGGCCGTCGCAGCAAGCGGCGACAACGCTGCGCTGAAGCGGTCAACCCGCAAGTAGGGAAATCCGGCAACTCGATGTGCTTCAGCGTCGCGCACGGCGAGCAAGTCGACGCGTCGGTCGATATCGGCAAACAATCGAGCGCAGTAGCCGACATCGTCCTCGCGTTGCAGGTTTCGCGACATCGGCGGTGACTCGTAGGGGTCAACCGTCGCGCAGCCCGCGAGCAGCAACGCTACGAATGCGAGCTGCATAGTGCTGCTCGATACCACTCGCATCGCCATCGGGCTCATTGCGATCTCTCCGTCGGCGCGCGCTCGATCGAAGGGCGACCGGCCTGACGCCGTACCATCTCTTGAACCATCGCCTCGAACTGCAGGCGCAAGGTCTTGGTCACCATCGCCGTGCCGAAGAGATCGCCAATGATCGGAGGAAGCGGTTCAGCGAGTTCGAAGCGCGACTGGTATTCGATGCGAATGCCCGCACGCCGCTCAAGCGTAATAACCGCCAGGTCGTAGCTGCCCGTAAACGAACGTAGCGTCTGCGCCGCACCGTCAACTTCGCCCGGTTCTGAGCGGGCAACGATGCGCTCGTACGGTTGTTGGGTAACGGCCAGGCGTACGCGCACCGGAATATCAAAAAAGAACAGCGGAAACTGTCCAACGTGTTCGACTATCAGTCGTGTGCCTTGGCGGGCTATCACCTTCGAACGTTCGATATTCGGTAGGAACTCTCGCATGTGCTCGTAATCGGTCAGCGTCTCCCATGCGACACGTGGGTCCACCGCCACACTGGCGCGTGCATTCACGTAGAAAGTATCGCCGTCGCGTTCGACAGCAATCGTTGGCAACGATTGAGCCCGACCATCACTACACACCGCCGCTATCAGGGTCAATACGGCGAATTGCCTGCAAACTTTCCAGACGTCGAATCGCCTCAGCGTTGGTCCACGAAAAGCATGCATCTGCCGCGGCACGCCAAGGGAGCCACTGGTGCCGACTGTGCTCAAGTGGATTGAGCCGGGGCTCGAAGCGCTGCGGCAGGCAAAGTCCAAAAACATGCTCCGTATTATGCGTAACGCCCTCTGCGTAGCGATGACGCCAATGCTCGTAGATGGCGAATCGATGCACGATCTTCCAGTCGTCGAGCTGTTCGGCGGCGACACTGAGTCCAGTCTCCTCGGCAACTTCACGCACACATACCGCGTGCAGCGGCTCATCAAGCGTTGCCTTGCTGCCGGTTACCGACTGCCAGAAGCCAGGATGATCCGCGCGCTCGATGATGAGCACATCCAATGCCAGCGTGTAGATGACAACCAGCACCGACTCCGGAACTTTATGGAGCCGCACGGCTGCCTCTATGCGACGCGCGGCTCCGCGGCTTTTGTTGCGCTTCGCACTCGAATATGAAGCTCACGCAACTGTTTTTCGTCCACCTCGCTGGGTGCCTGAGTCAGCAAGTCCTGCGCACGCTGCGTTTTTGGAAACGCAATCACATCGCGGATCGATTCGGCGCCGGCCATCATCGCGACGAGCCGATCCAGCCCAAACGCGACGCCGCCGTGCGGCGGTGCTCCGTACTGAAGCGCGTCGAGCAAAAACCCGAACTTTGCACCCGCTTCTTCGGCACTGATGTTCAACGCCCTAAACACCTTGCTTTGCACCTCTTCGCGATGAATACGGATCGAGCCGCCACCGATTTCCCAGCCGTTGAGGACGAAGTCATATGCCTTCGCCAGCGCCTTCGTCGGATCGGTCGACAGATAGTCCTCATGCCCGTCTTTTGGACTCGTGAATGGATGATGAGCGGCGACAAAGCGCTGCGCTTCTTCATCCAACTCGAACATCGGGAAGTCGACTACCCACAGCGGCTGCCAGCCGTCCTTCACCAACCCGTGAGCCCGGCCGAACTCACTATGACCAATCTTGGTGCGTAACGCGCCCAATCCGTCGTAAACGATCTTCGCGCGGTCAGCACCGAAGAAAATCAGGTCACCGTCCTTCGCTCCTGTTCGCTCGATGATCTGGGTTAGCGCAGCGTCGTGCAGATTCTTGATGATTGGACTCTGCAAGCCGACTCGCCCCTGCGCTGCCTGATTGATCTTGATGTACGCAAGACCCTTGGCGCCGTAAATCTTGACGAAGTCCGTATAGCTGTCAATCTCGGAGCGCGGAAGCTCGCCGCCGCCGGGAATGAGCAACGCGACGACTTTGCCATCTTTCAATTCCGTCGCCGACTTGAACACCTTGAACTCGACGTCTCGCATCACGTCCGTCAAGTCCGTCAGCTGCAGGCTGATTCTTAAATCGGGCTTGTCCGAGCCGTATCGCTGCATCGCCTCGGCATACGCCATCTCCGGAAAGGGCTGTGGCAGCTTGACTCCAAGCACTTCGTCGAACACGACGCGGACCATCTGCTCCATCATCCTTCGTATCTCGGCTTCGTCGAGAAACGATGTTTCGATATCAATCTGCGTGAACTCGGGCTGGCGGTCCGCTCGCAGATCCTCGTCACGAAAACACTTGACGATCTGGTAGTAGCGGTCGAAGCCCGCGACCATCAGCAGTTGCTTGAAGAGCTGCGGCGACTGGGGCAGCGCAAAAAAAGATCCGGGGTGCACGCGCGATGGCACCAGGTAATCGCGCGCACCCTCGGGTGTGCTGCGCGTAAGCATCGGTGTTTCGAGGTCAATGAAGCCCGCAGCATCGAGATATTTACGCACCGCCATCGTGACCCGATATCGCAGCATCATGTTCTTCTGCATCTCGGGCCGGCGCAGGTCGAGCACGCGATGCGTTAGTCGCGTCGTCTCCGACAGGTTGTCGTCATCCAGCTGGAAGGGAATCGGTACCGAAGCATTGAGAATCGTCAGCTGCTCACACACCACTTCGATCTCGCCCGACGTTAGAGCGGGATTAATGGTGCCTTCCGGGCGCTTGCGCACGGTGCCCTGAATCTCCAGACAGTATTCACTGCGCACCTTTTCTGCTGCGGCGAATACATCGGCGCGATCGGGATCGCATACGACCTGCACCAATCCTTCGCGATCTCGAAGATCGATAAAGATGACGCCGCCGTGATCACGTCGCCGATGCACCCAGCCAAACAGAACGACCGTTTGGCCTACGAATTTGGCGTCCACAAGGCCCGCGTATTCAGTTCGTTTTTTCATGGTCAGGGAAGCCGGTCCCGCTTCGCGGGTCCGACGACTTAAGTTAATAGGTTAACTGCGGTGGAGCGTGCTAAATGCACGCGGGTCGAACGGTCGCAAGCCGCCCGACCCTAGCGGTTTCGATTCGAAGTGACGGCCGACGCGGAACAGATTCTTGTCGTCATGGCGCGCAGCTTAATCAAGATGGCTGACTGGCTCAACCGGCGCCGCTGGCGCTGCTGGCCCGGACGCAGTCAGCGCTGACCGCTGCAACCTCGCACTCTGTCGTGGCGGAACCACTCCAAGTGAGATGTGGAATTTCAGTGCGTCGTCAACGGTGATATCGACTTCGCGCACGTCGTCGGGCTGCACCACGAGTACGTAGCCCGACGTCGGGTTCGGCGCGGTCGGAACGTAAACCGTAATCGCGTCAGCGCTCGTGGCGGCGGCGATCGTCGCTCCCGGCGATCCCACGACGAAGCCGAGCGTCCACTGTCCAGGCTGCGGAAACTCGATCATGACCACTTTGCGGAAGGACTGGCCGCGCGTTGCAAGCAGAGTGTCCGAGATCTGTTTTACGCTGGAATAGATCGAGCGCACGATCGGAATACGATTGAGCAAACCGTGCCACCAGCGAAGCAACCGCTCGCCGATGATGTTGGCTGCCAGCATGCCGGTCGCCAACACGATCAGCAGAGACATCAGCAGTCCTACGCCCGGAAGGTGAAACGGCAGCAGCGCATCCGGACGCCAACTGGCCGGCAACAACAGTAGCGTCTGATCCATCGTCGTCACGATCAGATCGAGCAGCCAAAAAGTGATCGCCAACGGAATCCACACCAGCAGCCCGGCGATCAAATACCTTTTGAACACAGGACGCGTCAACTGCTGCCGCCTGACTTGCCGCCGGCTGCCGGAGGTGGCGATGAAGCTGGAGCAGGCGCAGCGGCGGCCTTTGTGCCGGCCTCCGTTTTGGTTTCGGTTTTGGTGACGCTTTTCGAATCCGTACCGCCATCAGCTTTCGTATCCGATTTGGTCTCTGCCTTCGCATCAACCGGCTGCTCGGTCGCCGCCTTCTCATCGGTTTTGGCTTCGTCCTTCTTCTTCGCTGAGCCTTGATCGCGAAAATCGGTGACGTACCAACCCGCACCCTTCAACTGGAAACCGGCCGCCGTGACTTGCTTGACCAGCGCGGACTTGCCGCAGCTGGGGCAATCGGTCAAAGGCGGATCGGACACTTTCCGAATCACGTCCATCTGGTGACCGCACTCGGCGCATTTGTATGCGTAAATCGGCATTGCACTCTCGGCGAGACAAAAAACATGCAATTGTAGGGCTTGTACATTTGGCGCGTGGTGATTCAGACTGCTCGGCCGACGAAGGAGTGAAGATGCCCAGCAAGAACAGGACGGCGAAGCCTGCCGAGTTTCCCCTGGTTGATCCGGTCAATTCGGTGCAGAGCTCCGCCTCCGGCAAGGTCAAAGTCGCGGTCACCGACATCGATGGCGTGCTGCGTGGCAAGTACTTGCACAAGGACAAGTTTGTGTCCGCCACCGAAGGGGGATTCGGATTTTGCAATGTCGTCTTCGGCTGGGACATGACCGACAGCGTGTACGACAACACCCACGTGATCGGTTGGCAGCACGGCTTTCCGGATGCGATGGTGCAACTCGACCTGACCACCGGTCGCAACGTACCGTGGGACGACCACGTGCCATTTTTTCTCGGCGATTTCATCAACGCCGATGGAACGCCCTTTCCGATCTGCCCGCGCCAATTGCTGAAGAAGGTGATCAAGCGCGCGGAGAATCTGGGTGTACAGCCCATGTGCGGCCTCGAATTCGAGTGGTTCAACTTCGCCGAAACGCCGCAGACCTGGGCCGCGAAAAAAGGCGTAGACCCGACGCCGCTGACGCCTGGGATGTTCGGCTATTCGCTGCTGCGCTCGAATGCGAACCGTGAATACTTCAACGCGCTGATGGACCAGCTGCTGCTGTTTCGGGTGCCGATCGAGGGACTGCATACCGAAACGGGGCCGGGCGTATACGAGGCTGCGATCCAGTTTTCGGATGCACTCGAGTGCGCCGATCGTGGCGTGCTATTCAAGAGTGGCGCGAAGGAAATCGGCGCGAGCTATGGAATTACTCCAAGCTTCATGGCCAAATGGAGCGCCGAATACCCGGGATGCAGCGGCCACGTGCATCAATCGCTGACCGACGGCAAGAAGAACTTGTTCTTCGACAGCAAGGGCAAGTCGGGGATGAGCAAGCTCTTCGAGAGTTTTCTAGCCGGCCAAATTGCCGTTCTGATGGAATTTGCGCCGATGTTCTGGCCGACCGTGAACAGCTACAAACGGCTCGTCGACGGCTTTTGGGCACCGGTCAAACCGACGTGGGCGGTCGACAACCGGACCGCGAGCTTTCGGGTGATCCCAGGGTCATCAAAGAGCACGCGGCTTGAAACGCGCTGCCCAGGCTCGGACATCAATCCCTATCTCGCAGTTGCAGCGCTGCTGGCGGCAGGCCTGCACGGCATCGAAAAGAAAATGAAGCTGACCGCGCCACCGATCACTGGAACCAACCAAGGCGCTGAGCACATCCCGCGCGCGCCGCGCTCGTTAAAAGAAACCACTGAGATCTTTCGGCGCAGCGACACGGCGCGCGACTGGTTCGGCGACACCTTCGTCGATCACTTCGCCGCCACGCGTGATTGGGAGTGGCGGCAATGGCAGGACGCCGTGACCGACTGGGAGCTGAAGCGGTATTTCGAAGTGATCTAGCCGAATGACCGATCCGCTCCGAATCAGCGCCACCTATCGACTGCGGGTTGGCGCCGGTGAACGCATCTCATCGGGCGCAAACGTTGGCGCTCGAACAGAGCATCGAGATGCTCGCTTCCTCGGTCACCGACCAGCACGTGCTCGACACGATGGTTGCGCGCGTCGACGACGTAACCACCGAGATCGACGGCACGCATACGGCACGCCTGGCTCTGAGTATTGAAACGATTGGCGATGACGCCGGCCAGTTGATGAACATGCTGTTCGGTAATTCTTCGCTGCAGCCTGATGTCGAGCTGATCGACGTGGAAATGCCGTCAGCACTGGCGCACATATGGGGCGGACCGAATCAAGGCATTGCAGGGATGCGGCGACATACCGGCGCGCTCGCGCGTCCGCTGACCTGCACGGCACTGAAGCCGATCGGCTCGACGCTCGAAGCGCTGGCTGAAATGTGCAGCGTCTTTGCTGCATCAGGCATCGACGTGATCAAGGACGATCATGGTTGGGCCAACCAAAGCGCCGCACCGTTCACCCAGCGCGTACGCGCCTGCCAGCGAGCGGTTGCCATAGCAAACAGTGCTCGCAGGCGCGGCCAAGCGCTGTATGCGCCGAGTCTGTACGGCCATTACGGCGAGATGCGCTTGCAGCTCGATCTGGCGCGTCGCGAAGGCGTACACATCGTGCTGATAGCCCCGATGCTGTGCGGTGTCGCCACGCTGGTCGCCCTGAAACGGGAATTTGACGACATGATGTTCATTGCCCACCCTTCACTGGCCGGCCTGCCAATTGCGCCTGCCGCGCTGTTCGGAAAGCTGTTCCGCTTGTTTGGTGCCGACGCGGTGATTTTTCCGAATCACGGTGGTCGCTTTTCGTTTTCGCGCGATGCATGCCGCGCGATTGCCCGGTGCAACACGCAGCCGTGGCACGACTTGAAGCCGGCATTGCCGACACCCGCTGGCGGAATGAGTGTGGAACGCTCCGCAGAGATGGTTGCCGAGTATGGACACGATTCGATGCTGCTGATCGGAGGTGCGCTGCTGGCGGCGCGCGAACAATTGGCGGCGCGCAGCGCAGAGTTTGTCAACGCGGTTGCAGTCGCAGCGGGCGACGTCGTCGTAGCAGCATGATCACCATTCGCAGACTGCGCCCTGACGCATCGGGCGATTTCGCCTGGGAAAACGTCGATCGTCTTCGCTATAAAGAAGAAGGCAGTGCCCCTTTCAAGGACATCACACGTCAGGTGCTGTTCTCACAGCCCGACCAGTCCTGCGAGCTGCGATATTTCGAGATAGCACCGGGCGGACACTCAACGCTCGAACAGCACCAGCACACGCATGCCGTATTGGTCCTGCGCGGCCGCGGCTCGGTACGCATCGGAACCGATGTGCAACCGATCGATGAGCATGACCTCGTGACCGTCGATCCGCTGACGTGGCATCAGTTCTACGCCGCCCCGGACAGCGCGCTCGGCTTCCTTTGCCTCGTCAGCAAAGAGCGCGACAAGCCGATGCTGCCCAGTGAGCAGCAGTTCAAAGAGCTGAACGGTTAGGTCGATCGCACACGATGCTGCCGATCCCGTATATCGCCGTATGCGTACTGTCATTCGCCCTGGCTACATCGGCGGCCGCTGATACCGTATACAAAGTGGTCGGTCCTGACGGCGAAATTACCTACAGCGACAAACCTCCGTCCGATCGAGCGCGTCCTACGAACACGCTCGAGTTTCGCAACCTGCCTTCCAGTCCGCTGCCTGCGCAAGTACTGCGCTTTCGTGAGCAACTGGAAAAAAGCGCGGAAAGCCGCATCAACGCGGCACGCGCCCCACGCGCCGGCGACGTGGCATTGTTCACGGCGAGTTGGTGCGGCCATTGCAAACGTGCAAAGGCGCATTTAGCCGCTGGTCAGATCGCCTACGTTGAATACGACATCGAGAGTATCGAGGGCATGCAGGCCTTTATTGGCGCAGGTGGTAAGGGCGGCGTGCCGTTGCTCGTAGCCGGTGAGCGACGCATTCAGGGTTATTCCGCTCCGGCTTACGATCGTCTGGCCGCCGCAATTCGAGCGCGATAAGGCTCTCTAAGCATTACGACATCGGATTCGCAGGAGGAGGCGGATCGGGTGGCAGCGGAATGAACTCGTCATGATCAAAGTCCGGCAGCTTCATGCGTCCGGCGCGCCAGTCAGCCTTCGCCTGCTCGATTCGTTCCTTCGATGACGAAACGAAATTCCATTCGATGTATCGCTCGCCCAGCGGCTCGCCGCCGAGAATCATCAACGTCGTTTCCGTGTTGGCAAGAACGAGTGCATCACTCGCTGGCACGAAGACCAGCATTTCGCCGCTGCCAAAGTTCTGCCCGTCAACCGTCACGCTGCCCGACACGACAAACGCCGCACGCTCGGAGTATTCGGCCGGCAACGAAATCGTCGCGCCTTGTTTAAGCCTCACGTGCGCGTAGAACATCGGCGAATGCGTTGCTGCTTTGGCTTGCATGCCATACAACTCGCCGGCGACCACGCGCAGCCAGATCCCGCGCTCCTCCATCGTCGGTAGCGCTGCGCCTGAATAGTTGGCGAAGCCGGGCGCTGTCTCTTCGTCCTCGCGCGGCAACGCGACCCACGCTTGAATGCCGTGCATCGGTCCGCCTTCGGCTCGAGCCTTTTCGAAACGCTCGGAGTGCGTTATGCCGCTGCCGGCGACCATCCAGTTCACCTCGCCGGGGCGGACCGCCTGCTCGGAGCCCACGCTGTCGCGATGCATGATTTCGCCTTCGAACAAGTAAGTGACGGTAGATAATCCGATGTGCGGGTGCGGTCGCACGTCCACCGTACGCGGAATGCCCGGCGCAAATTGCGTGGGACCGAAATGATCGAAGAAGATGAACGGACCGATCATCCGACGTTTGGCAAACGGCAGCACGCGCCCCACTTCGAATCCACCGAGATCTCGGCTACGTTGCTCGATTACCAGTTGCAGCGTCATGGCTAGCCTATTCGTTTACCCTGTCACACCAGTTCGACTGCACCCACTATGCCCGATGCGCCGTTTTATATCGTCCTCAATGCAAGTTCGGGCAATAGCGATACCGATAAGGCAGCAGACGCGATCTCGAAGGTAATGAGCGCGGCGGGACGCACGCACGAGATTTTGCGCGTCGAGGAGCCCGAGCGTCTACATGACATCGCAACCAAGGCAGTAGCAAAGGCCAAGCACGATGAAGGGATCGTCGTTGCGGCCGGCGGCGACGGCACGCTGAATGCCGTAGCGCAGGTCGCGCTAGACAGTGAGTGCAGGTTTGGAGTGATTCCGCAAGGGACGTTCAACTACTTCGGTCGCACTCATGGCATTTCCTCCAATGCCGAGGAAGCCGCGCGCGGTTTGCTTTCGGCGCGTGTGGAGCCCGTGAAGGTCGGCCTGGTCAACGGCAAAGTTTTTTTGGTCAATGCGAGTCTCGGCCTGTATCCGCAATCGCTGGAAGATCGTGAAGAACAAAAGCAGCGACACGGGCGCCACCGTTTGGTGGCCGCGTGGGCCGGGTTAGTAACAATATTTCGCGATTACCAACCAATGTTGATCAAACTTGAGCACGAAGGCCGGACGCACGAACTTAGGACGCTCACCTTGTTCGTTGGCAACAATCGACTGCAGCTTGAACAAATGGGAATCGATGAATCCGGCGTGGTTGAAGACGGCAAGCTTGCTGCGATCGTGCTAGCTCCTGTGTCCACCGCAAAGCTGTTGGGATTGGTCGCTCGCGGTGCGATGGGTAAGCTCGGCCAGGCGCCTGGCGTTCGGCACTTTGCCTTCACAAGTATCACTGTTCGACCGTCAAGCCGTGCAGTGAGCCGCATGAAGATAGCGACCGACGGCGAGATCAAGTGGATGCGTACGCCGATTGAGTTCAGCGTCGCACCCAAGCCGTTGTTACTCCTGAAGCCGATAGACGCGGTGCCCGAAGAAGCGTGATGACGACACTGCTGCAAATTTCAGATGCCCACTTTGGCACCGAGCAGCCGCCGGTGGTGCAGGCACTACTCCAGCTGGCCCGTGCCGACGCCCCTGACCTCGTGGTGATGTCGGGAGACATTACGCAACGCGCGCGTCGTCATCAGTTCGCGGCGGCGCGCGCTTTCATCGAGGAACTGAAACCCACCGCCCTGTTGACGATCCCCGGTAACCACGACATTCCGCTGTTTAATCTGGCACTGCGCGCGTTCGCACCCTACGCAAACTACTCGCGCGCGTTTGGAGACAACCTCGAACCGGTGTTCGAATCTCCACATCTGCTGGTAATCGGCGTCAACACGACCCGGCCGCAACGGCACAAGGACGGCGAGCTATCCGAGCAACAGATCGAGCGTGTGACTCACCATCTGCAGCGAGCCGCACCATCGCAATTACGCATCATCGTCGTACATCAGCCGGTGCTGGCGATTCGCAAGAGCGACGAAGACAATCTGCTCGACGGTCATCGGCAAGCCGTGCCCGCGTGGGCCGCCGCGGGCGGCGACATCATCATGGGCGGACACATTCATTTGCCCTACGTGCGCTCGATGCAAACAACGTTTGGAGCTTTATCGCGCGATATTTGGACAGTGCAGGCTGGCACTGCGGTTTCGTCTCGAATTCGCGAAGGCATTACAAACTCGGTGAACGTAATTCGCTGCAACGGAGACGAGGCGCCACGCCGTTGCGTCGTTGAGCGCTGGGATTACGTTCCGACGCTATGCCGCTTCGAGCAGCATTCGAGCCAGGAACTGACGTTCGCCCCGACCGTCCGGTAATTCTTTCGCCTCGCAGTTGTTCGTGAAGCGATTACTCATTCACATCGACGCCATACGCTTGCCAACCACGGCTGCTGCTCGCGCGGCAACCCGGCAGGCCGGTAATAGTGCTCAAGCTCAATGAAGCCGGCATCTGTCATCAGAGCTCGCCACGCGTCCAGGTCGTGGTAGGCCCCATACCGGCCTCGATTCCATCCTTCTTGATTCTTGCCACGAGGGTTGGAGCTGAACAACACACCGCCAGGCTTCAATGTCTGATGTAGCTGCCGTAGCACCCGCGGCACATGCGCAGACGGCACATGAAACAGCGAAGCATTCGCGAACACGCCATCGAATTTGCAATCTGGAAGATCGAGTGCAAGGAAGTCCTGCAGCCATACTTCGCATCCGGTTTCAGCACGCGCCATCTCGACAAAGCGAACAGCGCCCTCGAGTCCTATCGGCACATGGCCGCGCACGACAAACGCCTTCAGGTCACGTCCAGGGCCGCAACCGAAATCAAGAATAGTGAACGGCGGTTCGGCTTCGATATGACGCAGCAGTGCGTCGATGTTCTGACTGACATCATGATCGCGAGTGCCTTCGCGAAAGCTCTCGGCGTTCTGGTTGTAGTCAGCCAGTGTCTTCGCCGAAATTGCTTCCAAATCGGATGGACTCACTTCAGTCGGTTCCGGTGGCGACGTGCGCATTGTGGTGAAGCGTAAGCCAAAGTCATCTATGGAATCACCGTCCGCCGCGCGATGACGCCGCAGTAACATCTGCCCTGGCCAATGCTCGACACATGAACCACGTGTCTGAACAGACCCCCGTCACATTTCTTTTCACGGATATCGAGGGCAGCACCCGGCTCTGGGAGCAGGAACCCGAGCGGATGCCGCTGGTGATGGCGCGTCACGACGCGATCTCGAGGGCCGCGGTCGAACGCAACCGCGGAACAATCGTGAAGATGACGGGCGATGGCGTGCATGCGGCATTCGATCGTCCGCTCGATGCATTGGTCGCCACGCTAGAAATCCAGCAACAGCTATTGAAGGCCGAGGAGGCAAACAGCTTGCCGCTACCGCTGCGCTGCGGACTGCATGCCGGCATCGACGAACGCCGCGACGGTGACTTTTATGGCCGTGCAGTCAATCGCGCAGCACGGATCATGTGCGCTGCGCATGGTGGCCAGATACTGCTGTCCAAAATTGTGGCAGAGCAAGTCAACGGCACGCTGCCCGATGGCGCGACGCTGCGCGACTTAGGAACCGTCCGGCTACGTGACTTGTCTGGTCCCGAGCATATCTATCAATTGGTGCACCCGAATCTGCGCGCCGACTTTCCAGCGCTGCGCTCTCTCGAAGGAACGCCGAACAATCTGACACAACAGCTCAACTCATTCGTCGGCCGAGAACGTGAGCTTGTCGAGATCAAGCAAATGATCGCGTCGAACCGCCTGGTGACGCTGCTCGGAATGGGCGGCATCGGCAAGTCGCGATTGTCGATGCAGCTGGCCGCCGAGCTCTTGGATGACTTTCCCGATGGGGTGTGGTTTGTCGAGTTGGCGGCGCTGACTGATCCGAGCTTGGTCGCTCAGGCAGTCGCATCGGTGCTGGGCGTTAAGGAGGAGGCCGGCGGCTCGGTTATCGATGCACTTACGAAGTACGTGCGCGACATACGCTTGCTGGTGATCCTCGATAACTGCGAACAGGTCGTGCATGGCTGCGCAGACGTCGCCAAACGCCTGTTGCAGGCCGGATCGCAAGTCAAGATCCTGACATCGAGCCGCGATTACTTGCAGGTTGCCGGCGAGACTGTTTATCACTTGCCGACGCTGTCAGTCCCGGAAGCACGATCCCAAATCGACATAGATTCGCTGCTACAGCACGAGGCCGTGCGCCTGTTTGTCGATCGCGCCTCAGCAACGCGCCGGGACTTCAGCCTGACTGATAAGAACGCCTCGGCGGTAACCGATATTTGCCGCCAACTTGATGGAATCCCACTGGCACTCGAGCTCGCCGCTGCTCGCGTGCGGGCACTGACAGTCGATACGATCGCCGCGCGCCTCAGTGATCGGTTCCGATTGCTGGTCACAGGTGATAAGACGGTCCTTCCGCGGCAACGCACATTGCGCGCGCTGATCGACTGGAGCTACGACCTTCTCACGGACTTGGAAAAGATTTTGTTTCAGCGCCTATCGGTGTTTGCCGGCGGTTGGACGCTTGATGCGGCGGAGGCCGTGTGCGCGGATGACGGGTTGCGTGAAGCCGACGTGCTCGATCTTCTGACGCACCTAGTCGAAAAGTCGCTAGTCGTGCTGAACGTCCATGGCCGGTACCGGATGCTGGATACGGTGCGTCACTATGCGCAGGAGAAGCTCGCTGGGAGTTCGGATGCGGCGTCTACGCGCGCGCGGCACTTCGAATTTTTTCTTGGACTTGCTGAAAGGGCGCGGCCGGAGTTGGCGGGTGCTGAGCAAGGTGAATGGCTAAACCGGCTAGACCTCGATCATGAAAATTTGTTGACCGCCAACGCTTGGAGCGAAGGTTCGGCAAACGCCGGAGAAGTTGGACTGCGACTGGTCCATGCACTGCGTCCTTATTGGATACACCGCGGCCTACTTACCTTGGGTCTCCGACTAAGTCTGGAAGTGATGACGCGGCCGGGATTGCAGGAACAAAACGAAGCTAGATGTCGTGCACTGGGGGGTGCAGGACAAATGCTCTTTTTTATGGGACGAGACCGCGAAGCAAGGGGCCTCTTGTATGAGAGCCTCTCAATCGCGCGGAAGATCAGCAATGTTCATTGGGTGGCAGCAGTGCTTCAGCCCCTCGGCATGGCTTGCATTGCAGATGGTGACACCGTCGCCGCGCAACAGCACCTGGAAGAAGCCGTAAGGTTGGCGAGACAACTTGATAACGATCGTGAACTCTCCGCTGCGTTAAACGCGTTGGCCATGCTTCATCGTGCGGAGGGGCGTGTTGACGAAGCGCAGCCTCTCTACGATGAATCCCTAAAACTGGCCAGGGCGCTTGGCGATCCCGGATACATCGCCGCGATGCTTTTAAGTCTCGCTATGGTGTCAATAACCCGCTCGACGTATGAGCCCGCAAACGAAATGCTTCTTGAAGTCTTTTCTATCGCGGAGCAGACCCGGTCCAAACCCACCATTCAAAGCTCGTTGGAAGTATGCGCAGGTCTTGCGGCAGCCTATGAAGATTGGGGTTCGGCTGCACGCTTTTTTGGAGCAGCTGAAGCGCAGGCGCACGAAGTTGGTCTACGACGAGATCCTGCAGACGAGAAGTTCTTGGGGCCTCTTATCAGCCGCACGCGAGATGTCCTAAAGCAAGACTCTTTTGCGCACGCTGTCGCCAAAGGCTGTGCGCTCTCGGCCGATCAGGCTCTACGTGAAGCACGCGAGTGGATATTAGAAAAGCGCAGAGTAATGCTAACTACATATTGATGACCGGAGGATCTCGCGAGGGGAGAGGTCGCCCGTCTTTGCCGTTGACGCGAATCGTATATTTGTAGACGCCAGGTCTGGTGTGTAGGTTACGGCAGGCAACTTCAACGTTCGCTGAGCCGCCGGCACGCAATTTCCTTCTGACCTGGGTTTAGAACCACACTTATCCGGTCTCCTCTTATTACTTGATCGGTAAGTTCTCCCTCAATCACGATGCCGTTTTCAGGAAAGGCGAGTCCACTCTCCCTTGGCAGTTGGAAGAGAATGTCGAAATCGCGCTCATCCTGGAAGTAAAAAAGTATCTCTGGCGTGACGACTATGCGCCCCTCGCTGACGGTAACTTGCGGCGTACGACGTTCCTCGAAGCGGGGAACCCACTTCAGAGTCGTGCAGCCAGATAGCCCTAGAACGAGAACGACGTAGACAAGTAGACGTTTCTTCATTTCTTCTCCCTGGTCAACACCCCGCCAGCATATTAGCGCTGCAAACGCGCAACACCAAGGAATATTCACGACGAAAATTCTTTGACATCGAGAGCACCGCTCGTATATTTCGTCTCCCGGCGATAAGCCGGTTACGTGGAGAAAGCTTGAGATGTTCAACCTGTGCAGCCAAAACCTACCTTCGTCGCGAATGATGTTCGCGGTGACGGGCGTGGCGCGCGCGATGTCGGCCCTTGGCATCACGACGTTCCGCGCCGGGCAAACGCTGTTTGGGGTATCCGCGCTGAAGATTGATCCGAGCGGAGGTTCTAGCGCATAGCTGAACCTGCACTGGCAATCAAAAGCCCGGATCGCTTGAACGCCTCCGGGCTTTTTGTTTATGCAGTGATAACGCAGAGGAGTGATGTCATGAAACGCAAGGATCGATTCGCGTCGAAAGACAGCTTCTTCTACGCCTTGGTCATCCTCGCCACGCTCGTCGTGACAAGGTATGGTTTCTTGGTCGAACTCGTCGAGCAGACAGGTGTATTCCGTAGTTAGCGCGCGTCAGCGCACCAAGCTGGCACCGCCCGAATTGCGGATCAAATACCTGGAGGCAAAGATGAAGGAGAAGCAGTCAGTAGCAGCCGAGTTACCGGCCGGCAATGTGCAATTGACACGCACAGCGCCGGTCGGAACACGGTTTCGAATCGAACACTTACGACACGATCAAAGCAGCCGCTGGGCCGGTGATGCTGTTCTTGAGCATCTCGCGCCGTTGCTTGTTTTCGCGCGGATCAAATCCAAAGCGCTTCCAGGTCGCTGCGATATCGGTTGCCGCGGCGGGAATGTAGTTAAAGCGAAGGTCGAGTAGTCGTGTTGCGCGGTTCGGAATGCTTTCAACTTGTCTCATGGCAATGCCCCTTGGTCGACGGTGAGTGAGATGAGTGACGAACGCTCGCGACCGCTCTATTTCCGGATCAAGCCACGATTCTTACGTTTGAAACACGCGGCGTCGTCGTAGCGAGCAATTCAATGACTGCAACATAAGTCGAATGTGCAGTGCGCCGCCGCCGACAGTTCCGCTTCTGCGCTACTGAATATTCACGTCGGGCATCACCCCTTGATGCACATCACTTGCTTCAGCGTGTGCACGACTTCGACCAGATCGGCCTGCGCCGCCATCACCGCGTCGATATCTTTGTATGCCCCCGGAATTTCGTCGAGTACACCCGCGTCCTTGCGGCATTCCACCCCTTCGGTCTGCTTGCGCAGATCGTTGAGGGTGAACTGACGTTTGGCCGCATTGCGCGACAGGCGACGCCCCGCTCCATGTGAGCACGAGCTATATGAGGCAGCATGTCCTTTACCGCGCACGATGAACGAACGCGCACCCATGCTGCCCGGAATGATGCCGAGCTCGCCTGCGCGTGCCGACACTGCCCCCTTACGCGTAATCCACACCTGCTCGCCGAAGTGTTCCTCGATCGAGCTGTAGTTGTGGTGGCAGTTGACCGCATGCTCATTGGTTCCGATTTCACGCCCGAACTCATCACGCATTGACTTCAACACTGCGTGCAGCATCACGTTGCGGTTGTGTGCCGCGTAGTCCTGAGACCAACGCAGACCCTCCACATACTCGTCGAACTCTGGCGAGCCTTCGTCGAGCCATGCCAGGTCACGATCCGGAAGATGGCGGTGATGCTTGACGGCCATCTCGCGCGCCATGTTGATCGCGGTCTCGCCAATCGTCTTGCCGACGTTGCGCGAGCCCGAGTGCAGCATGATCCAGACGGCGTTGGATTCGTCGAGGCACAGCTCGACGAAGTGGTTACCACCACCAAGCGTTCCGACCTGGTTCCAAACACGCTTGTGATCAAACTTGCCGACGCGGTCCATGATGCGCAGTCGCTGATACCGGTCGTACAGTTCGTCAGCCTTGCGCTTCAGCGCGATTCCGAACAGACCGTCGTGATGAGTACTGACCGGCCTGTCGTGCGTCGAAAACCCGACCGGTACGCGCGACTTCGATTGCCGAACGAATCTTGCCTAACGAATCAGGCAGATCGCTCGCCGTGAGCACCGTGCGGACCGCGCACATGCCGCACCCGATATCGACGCCGACTGCCGCCGGAATGATGGCGCCGCGCGTCGGAATCACAGAGCCTACGGTTGCGCCCTTGCCCAGATGCACGTCCGGCATGATCGCGACATGTCCGGCGACGATCGGTAGCGTCGAGATGTTCTTTACCTGCTGGACTACGTCAACCTCGACCTCCACGCCGTTCGTCCAGGCGCGGACGTTGTTCAATGCGTTGAGATCAACTATGTTGTCCATTCGAAAATTGTAGACATCGGTAGCCCGCTGCTGGTTTCGTACGACCGCGTAGTTCAAACCAGGTGCCTAGGCACTAGCGATCGAAGTCGGAAAACCAGCATGTGATCGAACCCGTTCTTAGATTGAAAGTCGGGTGACCTCAGCAGAAGTCAAGCGGTCGCGCTAGGCGGAAGCGGACCGAGTCAAACAACGAATCGGCGTGCCGCGGCTCCCGTTTTCAGGACAGGCACGTCGCCGATCGTTAGCAGTTCACAACCGTTGGCCTGGATGGCTCCGACGCCAGGTGAAAACATCCAGATCGAGGGCACCGCGATCCCCATCGGCGAAGGCCAGTAACACGTGCTCTCTGTCCGCACGCCAGCAACCCTCGACTGTTTCCCCCGCACGCGGGTGTGGCGTCAGATATGAATAAACCGCGCGCTTCAAGCCCTCTGGGCAGATCGCGCCCTGCTCGTCATACAGGTCTATTCGATCTCCGTTGGTCCCGGTCGCGACCGGTTCCTCACCCCGAGCGGCCGACAAGCTCAACGCGAGGACCGAGCCGAGCAGTAGACGTCTCCATAGATGTTTGCCGTGTTCCATTTGCAGTGCTCCTTCGACGGATACCCATTGGATATACGGCGAAGTACCGCTGGTGCGGCTGTGAGATTCGGAATTGCGGCTTGATTAATTGGACCGGCTTCCGGTCCAATTCAACGGATTGGTTCAAGCATGGGGATCGACTCCAGAGCCCGGCAGTCGCCGCGGCTTACTCGCCGAGTTTGATGTTGCGATCTTTTGCCACCTTTGTGTACGTAGCGTGCTCGCGTGCCAAGAATGCCGAAAACTCGGCCGGTCCCAGGCCGAGCGGATCGACACCTGCAGTCAACAGCCGCTGTCGCGTCGCGGGATCGCGCACCGCATTGGCGATCTCCGTCGCAATGCGCTGGATCACGGCCGGCGGCGTCTTCGCGGCGGCATAAACGCCCTGCCAGTTGGTGAAGTGGAAGCCCGCAAACCCAGGCAACTCGGCCACCGATGCAATCTCTGGCGTTGCGGCAGATCGCTTGGCGCTGGTAACCGCAATGATTTTCAGTTTGCCGGACTTGTGATGGGAAATCACCGGCGGCATGCCGACGATGCCAATTTCCACCTGTCCACCAAGAAGATCCGTCACCGCAGGCGCGGCGCCCCGATAGGGAATGTGCACAATGAATACATCGCCAATCGCTTTGATCGATTCGCCTGCGAACTGATGCGAGCTGCCGGTTCCGGGCGTCCCGTAGGACAACTTTCCCGGTGAGCGCTTGGCGTGCGCAAGCAATTCCTGCATCGTGTTTGCCGGTACCGATGGGTGAATCGCGACTGCCAATGGCGTCTCACCGATTAGAGCCACGGGCACCAGATCTTTCGCAACATCGTATGGGACCTTCTGACCTGCAATCGGCCCAACCATCACCTCGGCTGGCGAGGCGATCAACAAGGTGTAGCCATCCGGCTCACTCTTCGCGACATGGTCAGTGCCGATTGCGCCGGATGCGCCGGAGCGGTTCTCAACCACGAAGGTCTGCTTCAACGTTTCGGACATTCGCTGCGCAACCGTTCGTGCGACAAAGTCGTGCCCACCCCCGGCTGGGTAGCCGACGATGAAGCGCACCGGCTTCGTAGGCCACTCTTGCGCCGACACCGGCACGATCGGCAACAGCGAAAGCACCGCCAACAAAAATATGCGAATCATTTTTTCTCCTATTGGAAATCTGCGACAGTGCCCGGCGCGGGGGTAAAGCCGAAGTCGCCACGCTCGATCACCGCGGCGCGCCCGCCGTTAAGCGCGAGCAACTCAGCCTGCCGTGCGTGTGCACGCCGGTCGACCTCGTTCGGATCGCAGATGGCAAACAGAGCGCGTCGGCATTGCTCTAACGCATCGGCATACGCTGCATCATGAGCGACATCACGCAACTCTTCCGGATCCTCGTCGAGGTCGAACAGCTGCGCGGGATAGTTTACGTAGTGCACGTACTTCCATTGTTCCAGGCGGATTGCGAACACGCCGGTGCTCGACCCCATGCCATGGTATTCGGATAACACTGCGCGGCGTGGCTTCGCACCATGGGCGACATCGATCAGAGACACGCCCGGATAACCTGCTGGCATCTTCGCTCCGGCAATTTCGAGCAGCGTCGGAAAGGCATCGACGTGGCTGACGGGCGTGGGAATGCGTCTGCCCTGCGGAATTCCGGCACCGGCCAATATCAATGGCACACCGGCGACCTCTTCGTACATCGTGGACTTACCCCACAGCCCGCGCGCGCCCAGGTTGTCGCCGTGGTCGCTGGTGTACATCACGACCGTGTCATCTTCGAGCCCAGCGTCGCGCAGCGTCGCGAGCACCTTGCCGATGTTTTCGTCGAGGTATGAAACCAAACCAAAGTACCCCGCCAGCGCCTTTTTCACATCGTGCGCCGACTCGAAATGGTCGTCGTAGTTAAAGTTGTTGCTGTAGTCGACAAGATATGGGTGACGCGGGCGCTGCTCGTGCGCGTACTGCTTAGGGAGCGGGAGGTCCTGGTTCCAGTAGCGGTAGTAATGTTCGGGCGGCGCGGTCAGCGGAAAGTGCGGCGCAACGAACGACACGAACAGCACCCACGGTTTATCGGCCTTGCGCACGCCTTCCTCGCGCAGCCAAACCTGGGCTCGTGAGCAGATGTCCTTGTCATAGAAGGTGTAGGTGGACTCGCCGGGCCCGGCCATTGCGATCATCTTCTTTGAGTTGCCGCGCGCGGGCATGTCGTCGCGAATCAGGCCGAGCAGGTCGCCCTTGCCCTGGTAAATATGCATCGCAATCTGCTCTTCGCTGAAACCGTGGTCTTCGCCGGCGAGCCGGAAATGCAGCTTGCCGATGGAAACCACGCGGTGTCCGCCCTCGCGCAGCAGGTGATGCCACGAGGGGACCGAGCCGTCATACGCGTCGGCGTTGTCCCAGAAGCCGATCTGGTGAATATATTTGCCGCACGCAAAACCCGCCCGCGCCGGAATACACACCGGGCTCGTGGTGTACGCCGAACTAAACGTAGTGCCGCGTGCAGCGAGGCCATCCAGATTCGGCGTGTGAATGATCGGATGTCCTGCATTGCCCAGCACTTTTGGGTTGTGCTCGTCGGACATGATCACCAGCAGATTACGAGCGGGTAAAGCCATCTTCTCGTGTAAGCCTCTCGAATAGAGTCCGTCAGTACTATATAGCCGTCCTAATACTCACTAAAACATGTCTGCGGCCAAATCCACATCACGCGCGCCCTTCGATTTTGTTCCGCTACCGCGCGAACGCTCAACGCGCAAGCCACGTCGCTCGGGACAGACGATGGTGTTGGACGATGGCTTGCCGCTCGTCTACACGCAAGACCTCGTCGCACTGGCCGGTGCTTACATCGATCTTGCGAAGATCAAGACCGGCACTGTGCGGCTATATCCTCGTCAAGCTCTGCTCGCCAAGCTGCGGCTGTATCAGCGCAATCGCATCCAGCCCTTTCTTGGCGGACAGTTCCACGAGTATGTGTTCGCCACCCAAGGTGCGCGAGCACTGCCTGACTACTACGCCGAGGCACTTGCTCTCGGCTTCAAGGCGATCGAGATCTCCGACAATGTCGTGCCGCTCACCGAGACCCAGCGTCGCGCGCAAATTCGGAATGCAGCCGCTGCGGGACTGACCGTCTTTGGTGAGGTTGGCTCGAAGGAGACACTGAGCAAGCCCGCGCTGCTGATCAGCCAGGCAGAGACCTGCTTCGACGCGGGCGCTGCACTCGTACTGGTCGAAGCCGCCGAACTGATCGAAAGAGGCAAGCTGCGCACGCGCACGATTGACCTGTTGACGCGCTCGCTCGATATGTCGCGCGTAATGATCGAGTTGCCCGGCCCATGGATCAGCGACGTGCGAAGCTGCGACATCGAAGACATCAAGAAGGCGTTGATCGCCGCGCTCGGGCCGGACGTGAACCTTGCCAACGTGACCGCGTCTTCGATCATCGACACTGAGGCCGCGCGCGTCGGGCTCGGCACCGCCGGGCCGCCGAAGAAGAAGAAGCGGAGCTAGAGCGTGCTTGCACGATTGATCGCCTTCGCGCTCCTGTCGTCGGCGTTGGCGTTTACGCCGACATTTGCGAAGACGCTGCGCTTCGCCAGCGCGTTCGATCCCAACTCGCTCGACCCGCATTCACTCGCGCTGCTTTATCAAACTCGGGTGGTTACGCAGATTTACGAAGGGCTGGTCAATCGCGATCAGAACTTCAAGCTTGAGCCTTCGCTCGCCGTGTCCTGGCAGGCAATCGAACCCACTGTGTGGCGCTTCAAGCTGCGTCCGCATGTGAAGTTTCACGATGGTGCGCCGTTCGCGGCTGACGATGCCGTGTTTTCGATCGAGCGCGCGCTGGCGAAGACTTCGCAACGGGCCAGTCAGTTGCGCGGCGTGACTGGCGTACGCAAGATCGACGGTTTGACGATTGACGTGCTGCTTTCGGCACCCGATGCAGTGCTGCCTGACAAGCTTTGGCTGATTGCGATGATGAGCAAAGCCTGGTCAGAAAAGCACGGCGTCGCGCTTCCGCAGGATTACAACGGCAAGCAGGAAACGCACGCGGTGCGCAACGCGAACGGCACCGGACCGTTCGTCCTGAAAACATATGAGCAGGATCGGCGACTCGTATTGACCGCCAATCCAACTTGGTGGGGCAAGGGCACCAACGGCCTCGGCAACCTCACCGAAGCGATTTACACCGTCATCCAGGCGGATGCAACGCGACTCGCTGCGCTGGCGTCCAACGAAGTCGACTTTGTCATCGATGCGCCGTTCCAGGATGTTGCTCGGATCAAGCGCGACAAGTCGCTGAAGTCAGTGGAGACCACCGACATCGGCATGCAGTACCTGGGCTTCGATCAATCGCGCATCGAGCTGCAGTCGTCCGATGTCAAGGGAGGCAATCCATTCAAGGACATTCGCGTGCGGCGCGCGGTGTATCACGCGATCGACATCGACACGATCATCGCCAAGGTACTGCGCGGACAAGCTGTTTCGAGCGGCACGCATGTTTCGCCGCTGGTCGACGGCTACCTGGCGGAGCTCGACAAGCGACTGCCGTATGACCCGAGCATTGCGCGCGCATTGCTGAAGGAAGCCGGCTACCCGGCCGGGTTCGAGGTCGCGCTCGATTGCGTCAATGTGACGTTTCGCGCGGCCGTCTGTCAGGCGATCAGTGCAATGCTGGCTCAAGTCGGCATTCGCGTGTCATTCCAACCGTCGCCAAGCTCAATATTCTTTCCGAAACTGACGCAGGCGCAATCGAGTTTCTTCGAGTTTGGTTGGACGCCTAGCACCGATCCCTGGGCAATGTTGAACAATGTCATCCGGACCTGGGATGCCGCCGGCAGCGGTACTTTCAACGGCGGGCGCTACTCGAATCCAAAACTTGATGCGTTGATCGACGCCATCCGAGTCGAGCCCGATATCACTAAGCGGCGCGCACTGACCGGCGATGCGCTCCGTTTCATGAGCAGCGAACTGCCGCTGGTTCCGCTGTATCGGCGCAAGCTGACGTGGGTGATGAGACCGAACATCGACGTGGTTCAGTGGCCAAACGATGTGCTTGAATTGCGGTGGGTGCGAATCAACTAGGCGGCGCAGCGAATGACGATTTCAAGATTTTCTTTTCCAACGGACATTCAGTTCGGTCCGGGTGCCAGCAAGCTGGTGGGTGCTCATTTGCGTGAACGCGGTTTTGCGCGGCCGCTGATCGTGACGGATAAGGGCCTCGCCGCGCTTCCGGTGCTGAAGAATTTCGTCGCGACACTTGGCGCGGAGTTGAACCCAAGTCTGTTCGCCGGAGTACAGGGAAATCCGACCGCATCGCAGGCGATGCTGGGCCGAGAAGCATTTCGCGCACATCAAGCCGATTGCGTGATTGGCATCGGAGGCGGCGCTGCCCTTGATATCGCGAAAGTCGTCGCGTTAATGGCTACGCACGAAGGCGATGTCATCGAATACGCATGGGACCATCCGAAAGTAAGGCCTATCAACGGCGAACTGCCCTACGTCGTAGCTATACCCACTACCAGCGGCACCGGTTCAGAAGTAGGACGCTCGAGCGTGGTCAGCGACGACACAACTCACATCAAGCAGGTGATCTTCTCGCCGAAGCTGCTGGCCAAGGCGGTGTTTGCCGACCCGGAGTTGACGCTCGATTTGCCGCCTGCCGTTACTGCAGCGACCGGCATGGACGCCCTGACGCATAACATCGAGTCGTATCTGTCACCGGCATTCCATCCGCTTTGCGATGGTATTGCGCTCGAGGGCGTGCGGATCGCCGCACGTGCGCTGCGTACCGCTGTCAAGGATGGGCACAATTTGCCGGCGCGCGCCGACATGATGATGGCATCGATGATGGGCGCGATCGCATTCCAGAAAGACCTTGGCGCTGTGCACTCGTGTGCGCACGCGCTTGGAGCGGTTTGCGATCTGCACCACGGGCTGGCGAACGCGCTGATGCTCGAGCCCGTGATGCGATTCAATCTCGAGACTGCGCATGCCAAGTTCGCGGAGCTCGCGCACGTTGTTGGCGCGGGCAACGCCGAAGATTTCGTTCCGTGGCTGATGCGCCTGAAGCGAGAGATCGGTATTGCGCCCTCGTTGTCAGCGGTCGGCGTGAAGCCGACGCAGATATCAGCGCTGGTCGATATTGCGGAGAAGGACATCTGTCATCAGACCAATCCTCGCCCTTGCACACGCGCTGATTTCACGCGCTTCTTCGAGCAGGCGATGTGAAGACGCGTCCGCGAATCGGGATTTCGGTGTGCTTCTTCCACGCCGACGCAAAGCGTCCGATTTTCACCGGCAAGACGCTGCAGTACGTCGAGCAGTCGATCGTGCACTGGGTGCAGGCGGCAGGCGCCCTGGCGCTGGTGATTCCTTCGCCAGAGGGACCGACCAAGCGCGGGGACGTCACGCTGCATGATTACGCCACAGCGCTTGACGGACTCGTGCTGCACGGCGGCTCCGACGTCTGGCCAGGTAGCTACGGTGAAGAGCCGCTAAAGCCCGAATGGAGCGGCGACCGAATACGCGACGAGTACGAGATTGCGCTACTGCGCGCGTTCATCGATGCGGGCAAGCCGGTGTTGGGCGTTTGTCGCGGCCTGCAGGTGATCAACGTTGCATTCGGCGGAACGCTGTACCAGGACATCGCGACACAACAACCTGGCAGTCTCGCGCATCGCGACGCGGCGCTGTATGACCAGAATTTCCATGAAATCGAACTGGTCGCCGGTACGCGACTAGCCGGTCTTTACCCAAAAGTCACAAGGGCGCGCGTGAACAGCGTTCATCACCAGGGGGTGAAGCAGCTTGCTGACGGCTTCACCGTCGAAGCGACATCGCCCGACGATGGAATGGTCGAAGCAATGCGCTGGACGGGCAGCTCCTATGTAAACGCCGTGCAATGGCACCCTGAGTTTCACGACTGGAAGAGCAGCAAGACCTTATCGGGCGATCCCATCCTGAACGATTTTCTGAGCGCGACCAAGAAGAACCGATGAGCGAAGTGAGCATGCTGACGGTCCGCAATCCAGCCAACGGCGCGACCATCGCGGAGCTGCCGCAGGATGACGTGCAATCAATCGCGACAAAGTACGGCGCCGCGCGCGCAGCACAGCCGGTATGGGCCGGGTTGCCATTGCGCGAACGCACCGACACGCTGCGTAGTTTTCGTGACGCGTTGAGCGCAGATGTCGATCGCCTGGCCGCCGTTCTCACATCCGAAACCGGGAAACCAATTCGGCAAGCGAAAAACGAGATCGACGGCCTTCGTACGCGGATTGATTTCTTTCTGGAATCGACACAGCCGACGATCGCGGTGCGCGACGTGTACAACGCTGGCGGCGTACGCGAACAAATCTCGCACGAGCCGCTCGGCGTGATCGCGAACATCTCGGCGTGGAACTACCCTTATTTCGTGGGAGGCAACGTATTCGTCCCGGCGCTGCTGACGGGCAATGCAGTGCTGTACAAGCCCTCCGAATTTGCAGCGCTAACGGGCATCGAAATCGGAAAGCTCCTGCACCGGTCCGGTGTTCCGGAACCGATATTCGCAGTGGTGATCGGTGACGGTGGTGTCGGAGCCGAGCTGATCAAGCAGCCGATCGACGGCGTCTTCTTCACTGGCTCGTATGCCACGGGGCAGCGCATCGCACGCGAGCTTGGGCCACGCATGGTGAAGCTGCAGCTCGAGCTCGGTGGCAAGGATCCCATCTATGTCCGCGACGATGTCGACGTGCCAAACGCTGCGGCGGCGCTCGCCGACGGCGCGATGTACAACACAGGGCAAAGCTGCTGTTCCGTCGAGCGCATCTATGTGCATCAAACGATCTACGAAGACTTCGTGAAGGCATTCGTCAGAGAAGTCGAAGGCTTCAAGATCGGCGACCCTGCAGCTGAGACGACCTACATCGGCCCGATTACGCGTGCGCCACAAGTCGACGTGCTCGAACGGCAAGTCGCCGACGCCGTTAGCAAGGGAGCCAAGGCTGTCGTTGGCGGCACTCGTATTCAGCAGCCGGGTAACTGGTTTTCGCCCGCGGTGCTGACCGATGTTGATCATTCGATGGAGCTAATGCGCGAAGAGAGCTTCGGTCCGATAATTGGCATCCAGAAAGTGGCGAGCGACGACGAAGCGGTGCAGCTGATGAACGACACCGAATATGGGCTGACCGCCGGTGTTTACACGAACGATGAGCAGCGCGCCAAATCAATTCTGGCGCAGCTTCGAGCAGGATCGGTCTATTGGAACTGCTGCGATCGCGTCAGTCCTCGATTGCCGTGGAGCGGCGTCGGTCACTCCGGCATAGGACTTACGTTGTCTACGTATGGCATCGAGGCCTTTACGCGCCCCAAGGCGTGGCACCTGAAAAGCGCGTAGCGAGTGTCCGTCACTGACGAAAGGTACTTTCAAGCACTTCCAGAAACGTTCGCTCCTCTCGAAGAATCAGGCGCCTGTCTTGCGCAAATGCAAAGTTCGCGCGGCCTTCCGGATCTGACTTCAGCTTGGCGCGATAACCTTCGTACGCCGCGAGACTGTCGAACGCGATCAAACCCCATGCGACATTATTCGTCCCTTCGTGCGGCAGAAAGTAGCCGACCAGGTCTCCGCCGCAGCGCGGGATGATGCGCGCCCAGTTGTCCGCATATTCCTTGAATGCCTCGCGCTGAAACGGATCGATCTCGTAGCGGATAAAGCAAGTGACCTTCATGTCTTCCTCGTTTTCTACGGCAAATACGGTACGCCTTGTATCACTGCAATGGTTCGACTAAGCTCGAACCATGAAAGACGGGCCCAGCATTGTGCGGATCGCTGCCTTGATCGGCGATCACGCCCGTGCCGAGATATTGACGGCGCTGATGGCCGGTGAAGCGCTTACTGCGACTGAGCTCGCCGGCGTGGCGAATCTGACCAAGCAGACAATCAGCTCGCATCTTTCCAAGATGCTCGACGCGCGCTTGATCGCCGTGGAAAGCCAGGGGCGGCATCGATACTTTCGACTGGCGGATCGCGACGTGGCGCACTTGCTTGAGAGCTTGATGGGCGTCGCGTACCGCACCGGCGCATTACGTGTCCGCTCGAGCCCACGCGAGCCGGCGTTGCGGAAGGCTCGCGTGTGTTACGACCATCTTGCCGGCGAGCTCGGCGTACTTGCATTCGACAGCCTCGAGCAGCGCCGCTATATACGCCGACAAGCAGGTGAGCTAATTCTCACGCGAGCTGGCAAAAACTTTTTCAATGACACCGGAGTCAATGTCGAAAATCTGGTCGCGCAACGTCGTCGCTTGTCGCACGCCTGTCTTGACTGGAGCGTGCGCCGCCATCATCTGGCGGGTGCCATAGGTGCGGCATTGCTGAACCAATGCTACGAGCTTGGCTGGGCCCGACGAGCCAAGAACTCTCGCGTTGTCGATTTCTCACCGACGGGCGAGCGGGCGTTTCGACATCGCTTCGGTTTGCGCGAAAGTTCGAGTTGAGCAGCGACAGTTCCGTCGGTTCCGGCTCGCCTCCCACAGCCGCACGCATCGTAGTTATCGGCGGCGGCATCATGGGCTGCAGTGTCGCCTATCACCTTAGCGCGCTCGGCGCGAAAGATGTCTTGTTGCTCGAACAGGGAAGGCTGACTTCGGGAACCACGTGGCACGCCGCTGGGTTGGTTGGGCAGCTCCGCGCTCACGAAAGTATGACTCGGCTGATTCGCTATTCAACCGAGCTGTATTCGAAGCTCGAAGAAGAGACGGGGCTTAGCACCGGCTGGAAGCAATGCGGATCACTGGCGGTTGCGCGGACTTCCGACCGCATGATTCAACTGAAGCGCACTGCCGCGGTTGCGCGCGCACACGGTGTCAATTGCGATGTGATTTCGGTCGCCGAAGCCGCGAAGCTTTATCCGATCATGGCGACCGATGATTTGCAAGGTGCAGTGTGGCTGCCAGGCGACGGCAAAGCGAACCCGGCTGACCTGACGCTCGCGCTCGCAAAAGGTGCACGTAATCGTGGCGTGAAGATTTTCGAGAATGTGCGCGTCGCAGGATTTGGCACTTGTTCTTCGTCGCGTATGCAGCGCGTTTCGTCTCTGACCTGGCGCAACAAGGCCGGCAACGAAGGTCGCATTGACGCGGAGATCGTCGTGCTCTGCGGTGGCCAATGGTCGCGCGCGTTAGCGCGCCAGATCAATGTCACAGTTCCGCTTTTTTCATGCGAACACTTTTACATCGTTACCGATCGAATCGAAGGCGTGCATCGGGATCTGCCGGTGATGCGCGATCCCGACGGATATATCTATTTCAAGGAAGAAGTCGGCGGCCTGCTGATGGGCGGGTTTGAGCCGGACGCAACGCCGTGGCTGCAGAGCGCGCTGCATCGAGGGGGCATCCCGGAAAACTTTGAATTCCAGTTGTTGCCCGACAACTGGGATGCGTTTCAAATTCTGCTGGATAACGCGATGATCCGCGTGCCAGCCCTCGAGACTGCGCAAGTGAAGCAGTTCTACAACGGCCCCGAATCGTTCACCGCAGACAATAACTTCATCGTCGGACCGGCGCCGGGTTTTGAAAATTTTTACGTGGGGTGCGGTTTTAATTCGATGGGCATTGCGTCCGCCGGCGGCGCGGGTCGTGCACTCGCCGAGTGGATCGTTCAGGGCGAGCCGACGCTGGACTTATGGCCGGTCGACATTCGCCGCTTCAATCGCTTCAATGCGAACGAAAGCTGGCTGCCCAATCGCATCGGCGAAGTGCTTGGTATGCACTACAGGATGCCGTGGCCGAATCGCGAACTAGAGAGTGCACGCCCTTTTCGGCGCTCGCCCTTGTACGTGCTGCTGCGCGACGCCGGCGCGTGCTTCGGTTCAAAGATGGGATGGGAGCGCGCAAACTTTTTTGCGCCGTCACTGGCGCAGGCGCAGATCGAATACGCGTGGGGCCATCAAAACTGGCATTCCTGGGTCGCCGACGAGCATCTCGCATGCCGTGAGCGCGTCGCCATCTTTGACATGAGCTCATTCGCGAAGCTGTTGATCAAAGGTCCCGATGCTCAGCGCGCACTGAGCTCGATCATTGCGAACAACATCCCGGTGGAACCTGGCGCAACGGTTTATACCGGCATGCTTAACGAGCGCGGCGGTTACGAAAGCGACTTCACGGTGACGATGCTTGGTCTCAACGAATACATCATCGTGACTGGCAGCGCACAAGCGGTGCGCGATCGTGACGTGATCGAACGCGCATTCGCTGCGTTACCCGATCCGCCGCACTGCGAAGTCGTCGACGTCACATCAATGTATGCAGTGATTGCCGTGATGGGACCGAAGTCGCGCGACCTGTTGCAACGTGTGTCGACCGCGAATTTTTCGCCTTCGAGTTTTCCATTCGGCATGTCGCAAGAGATCGACGTCGGCTACGCGACAGTGCGTGCAACGCGGCTGACCTACGTCGGCGAGCTTGGGTGGGAGCTTTACGTTCCGGTGGAGTTTGCGGTCGGCGTGTACGAACTTCTGATGGCAGCGGGTGCAGCCTTCGGTATTGCGAATGCCGGCTACTACGCGATCGACTCGTTACGGCTGGAGAAAGGCTACCGCGCATGGGGCCGCGAGTTGTCGCCGGACATCAATCCCTACGAGGCAGGACTCGGTTTCGCCGTAAAGCTCGACAAGCGCAGGCGGCTTCCGGGGACGTGACGCGCTGGCGGCAGTCGATCAACGCGAGGTCAGGCGCCGAATCGTCTCACTGACGATCGATGCACCGCATACAAGCGCCTGGGGAAGCGAGTTGATTTTGCGCGATGGTGAACCCGTCGGCTCGATCACGTCGGCGGCTTTCGGACACACGATCGGCAAGCCCGTTGCGCTTGGACTGATAACGCGCAGCAATGGCATCGCCGATCGAGCGTGGATTGAAAGCGGTCAGTATGAGATTGATCTTGCCGGCGAGCGCTACGCGGCCGCCGTCTCGCTGAAAGCGCCTTACGATCCCGATTCGCGACGCGTAAAAAGCTAGGAGAACACATGCTGGTCGGCGTACCGAAAGAGATCAAGGTTCACGAGTATCGCGTCGGCCTGACACCGTCATCAGTGCGCGAGATGACGATGCATAAGCATGAGGTGCTGGTGCAAACCGACGCCGGCGTGGGTATAGGCGCGACCGATGACGACTATCGGCGAGCCGGAGCGCAGATTGCTGCGAGTGCCGAAGACGTTTTCAAACGTGCGGATATGATCGTCAAGGTCAAAGAACCGCAAGCGATCGAACGCGCGATGCTGCGCGATGGCCAGATTCTTTTTACGTACCTTCACCTCGCGCCCGATCCGGAACAAGCGGCCGATCTGCTGAAGAGCGGCGCAATCTGTATCGCCTACGAAACCGTCACTTCGCCTGCCGGCGGGCTTCCGCTGTTGGCACCGATGTCGGAAGTGGCAGGCCGTTTGTCGGTGCAGGCAGGCGCGCGTTGTCTCGAAAAGTCGGCTGGCGGGATGGGCATGCTGCTCGGCGGAGTTGCGGGCGTTGCCCCGGGACGCATCTTGATTCTTGGCGCCGGCATGGTTGGCACCAACGCCGCTCAGATGGCGGTTGGCACCGGCGCCGAAGTCATCGTGATCGATAACTCGATCGATGCGCTACGTCGCATCGATTCGATGCTCGGTGCGCGGGTGAAGACAATATTTTCGAATCGTGACAACGTCGAGCGCGAAGTCTTGCGCGCCGATCTAGTGATATCGGGCGTACTGATTCCCGGCGCCGAGGCGCCGAAGCTCGTCACGCGAGCGATGCTGCCGCAGATGAAGCGCGGCTCGGTGATCGTCGACGTTGCGATCGACCAAGGCGGCAGCTGCGAAACATCACGCCCGACCACGCACGCCGATCCAACGTATGTGGTCGATGGCGTCGTGCACTACATGGTGGCAAACATGCCGGGCGCGGTGCCGCGTACTTCGACCTACGCGCTGAACAATGCGACGCTGCCGTTCGCATTGCAGCTGGCGGACAAAGGATGGCGCCGCGCGCTGTCCGAAAATCCACACTTGAAGGCTGGCCTGAACATCGCGGCCGGCAAAGTGACCTACAAGGCTGTGGCGAAGGCGCTCAGCCTTCCGTTCACGTCGCCGGACGCAGTGCTACCGCCTTGAGCCTCACCCTTTGAGCTTGGAAATCACGCTTGCGGTGCTGCTTGCAGCACTGCTGCACGCGTCCTGGAACGCCATGATCAAGGGCGGCAACGACGTGCTGCTCGACACTGCGACAATCGTTGCAGGCGCCGGTCTGGTGGCTCTTCCCTTCTTGTTTGTAGTTCCAGTGCCGGCGCAGGCAAGCTGGCCCTACATCTTCGGCTCGGTTGTCGTTCATCTTGCTTACTACTTCTTGATGGTGAACGCTTATCGCACTGGAGAACTATCGCTGGTATACCCATTGATGCGCGGCGTGGCGCCGCTGATCACCGCGCTCCTCGGTATTGCGTGGCTGCGCGAATTCCCTGGTCCAATAAGCTGGCTCGGCATGCTGATGATTTCGATTGGCGTGATTGCACTGGCGTTACGTCCGACCGGCAACACGCCGGTGCTTATCGGCCATGGACGCGCCGTACGTTTCGCGCTCGGTAACGCAGCGGTGATCGCTGTCTACACGATCATCGACGGCACGGGCGCGCGCCTTGCGGGCGATGCCTGGGCTTACATCGTGTGGCTCTTCGTCCTCGATGCGATCCCATTTTCGATCTATATGCTGGTGACGCGAAAGCGCGAATTCGCTGCCGCATTGATTGAGCGCCGCTGGCACGGACTGGTCGGAGGCGCACTGTCCGCCGGCGCCTACGCAATATCAGTCTGGGCGATGACCAAAGCACCGGTAGCGCTGGTTGCTTCGCTCCGGGAAACGTCGGTTCTGTTTGCGACCCTCATCGGTGCCCGATTGCTAAAAGAGAGATTGACGCTGCGCCGATGGGCCGGTGTGGTCGCTGTCGTGATCGGCGTTGTCGCCTTAAAGGGGGCTTGATGCGTTGGTTGCCAACTAGATGAGCAAGGTGTTGCGTTTAAGAACGATTTGGGTCGCAGCTCTTGCAGCGGTAATAACTGCCTGCTCGACGACGCCTAAACCGTCGGAGCCACCGACGCCGTCGTACGTGATAACGACGCCGGATGGAACTCCTCTTGGCCGGCAGGTCGCGGCGCTGCGGCCGCGCATGGTCAAGCCAGCCCAGTCGGGCTTGTACTTGCTCGGCCAGGGCGTGGAAGCATTCTCCGCGCGCGTCGGCCTCGCACAGCGCGCAACGCGCACTTTGGACGTTCAGTATTACGCAGTTTTCAATGACGAAAGCGGAACCTTATTACTAGCTGAGTTGATCGATGCGGCGCGGCGTGGGGTTCGGGTTCGGCTGCTGATCGACGACCTTCATGGGTCAAGCCAAGGCGTTGACCTCGGCTTACTGGATTCAGTGCCCGGAATCGAAGTGCGCGTATTCAATCCGTTCGCCGGGCGCGGCTTTGCTCCGGCGCGTCTGCTCGAGTTCATCGCTGATGGCGAGCGGCTGCATCGACGGATGCACAACAAGGCATGGATTGCCGACAACGTCGGTTCGATCATTGGCGGCCGCAACCTGGGCAACAAATATTTCAGCGGCCCAAGCGAGACGCTGTTCGCCGACCTCGATGTGCTGACACTCGGCCCTGTGACTCGCGAAATTTCGCGCAGTTTCGATCGTTACTGGAACAGCGAGTGGGCGCTGCCCATCACTGCACGCGAAGTCGTTAGCAAGGAAACTGCCGCCGCGCGACTCGCCGAACTCTCAAATCGCATCGAGCAAATCAAGGCATCGAGTTATGGCGTATCTCTGAAGAAGACGGACCCGGTCGGCGACCTATTCGCCGGTCGGCGTCGGATCGTCTGGGCGACTGCGCATGCGGTGGTCGACCCCGTCTCGAAGTTCGATGCCGACAAATCGCCCGAAGTCGAAAGCTACGTGCTTACCGAGGTGGCCGAGCAGCTGCGTGCGACGCGGCAGTCCCTGTTAATGGTATCGCCGTACTTCGTGCCGGGACAGAGCGGCACGGACTTGTTGAAGAGCCTCGTCGACCGTGGTGTCAAGGTGCGCGTGTTGACCAATTCGCTTGCCGCGACCGACGTGCCACTGGTGCACGCAGGCTACGCGAAATATCGGCCCGAGTTACTCAAACACGGTGCGGCTCTGTACGAATTGAAGCCGACCGCTGTCCCCGAGATCGGCGCCAGCCGCGGATCAGCGGCACTAGCGCCGAACAGCGAAGCGAGCTTGCACGCGAAGGCTTTCGTCATCGATCAACGCACCGTGCTCATCGGCTCAATGAACTTCGATCCACGATCGGCCTGGTACAACAGCGAACTGGGAATCCTTGTTGAGAGTCCGGAACTCGCGGCGCAGGTCGTGCGAGCGTTTGACAGCGTCACGTCGAGCGACCGCGTCTGGAAGATGACACTCGACGATCAAGGCCTCGGGTGGACATCGACTGATCCGAAGGACGGCGGAACGCTGCGCAGCGAACCCGCGAGCGTCTGGCGTCGAATGCAAGTGGAGTTGCTCGGCCCGCTCGCGCCCGAAGATTTCATGTAGCGGCTTGATAGCGAGCCGGGAATTTTTCTTGCTGCCCTACGACTAAAATTAGTCGATATGAAACGGCTTCTGTTGTCGATTTTGTTGCTGGTGGCGGTTCCGTCGGCGCTGGCGCAACGCTGGGATGAAGATTTTGCGGCGTTTGCTGCGGCAGATAAGGTCAAACCGCCGGAGCGCGGCGGAATTTTGTTCGTCGGCAGCTCGTCGATCCGACTGTGGGAGAAGCTGGAGGGCCAGCTCGAGATGCCGCTGCTGATCAAGCGCGGCTTCGGTGGATCGCAACTCTCGGATTGCGTCGAGCACGTGCAGCGACTCGTCATCGGCTACGCGCCAAAGGTTGTCGTGCTTTATGCGGGCGACAATGACCTTGCAGCGGGCCGGTCTCCCGAATACGTCCGCGACCAGTTCATCGCGTTCGTCAACGAAGTGCATCGAGCGCTACCTGATACACGCGTTGCATTTGTTTCGATAAAGCCTAGCCCGTCGCGCCGTATCTACCTTGAGAATGCTCGCGAGGCGAACGCACTGATCGAGGCGTACGCGAAAGGCAGGAAGAACGTTGAATACATCGACGTCTTCACGCCAATGTTGGACAAGAAGGGAGTGCCGCGGCCCGAATTATTCCGCGCCGACGCGCTGCACCTTAACGAGGCCGGGTACGAGCTCTGGGCTTCGATCATCCGGCCGCGGCTTCTTCGTTGACGGCACTTTGGGGGCAATGAAGGCAACGACATAAAGCACAGCAATCGTCCCCAGCAAGATCAATAGCTCCAGTTCGCGCGGCATCGAGCCGCGCTTGTCACCCACTAAAGCAAGTACTAAAAGCGCGCACGCGAGATGCGCACAAAATACTGGCAGTGACGCGTTTCCGAGTACCTCGAGGAAGCGAAAACGCACCGCGCGCGCCACGCGAGGTCCAAAGTGCATTACAACGATCATCATCGCGAAGAAATTGATCAGGCGCAGCGGGCCGAGCTGCCACTTGTCGAACAATAGGTTCAAATCAGTTCGTGCACCGAACGGGGCCTGCCCCACCGCATGCCTCCAAATCATGCAACCGATCACGATGGCAAACGCCACTAGCAACAGGCTGCGTGTCGAAGGCCACTTCGGTTTTTCGATCTCACCGTGCTCTAAGTTGTCGCCCGCCTGCATGCTTGCGCCCATCCATAGTCCGAAGATCCACAGGAACTGCCACGCCGCCAGCTCGAACGCGCCCGTTTGATGCAAAGGCACGGTAATCGTCTTTGACGTAACCCATGCAAACAAGCGCTGATCGACTTCGAATTGGGCGAAGATCCACAAAAGCACGCTGACGGCAAGCACAATCGCCCAGCCGTAGCGTCGATATCGGAGGCCGATCGTCAACGCAAGCGGGCTGGCAAGCATGAACAGCACGTACATCGGGAGAATGTCGAGCAGCGGCGGGTTGTAGAACAGCGCAAAGCTGCTGAGTAACGCCTTCACAGGCTCCTGCATGTAAAACGTAATCATGTTTTTTATCGCCGCCTGATCAGTTGCGATACCGAGTGCAGCGATCACCGTGAACAGGTAAAGCAGCATCGCCACGTGCCATGCCCACACGACACCGGCGCGATCCCACAACCCGCGACGCATCGCAGAGGGACCCTTGTCGAACGCGACCTTTGTGTAAACGCCGCCGACCAAAAAGGCCGACAAAAACACGAAGCCTTCCGCGGCCGAGACGAATCCAAAGGGTTGGCTAAGCCGATCCGCGATCGTCGTAGGCACGTGCGTAACCGTGATCAGCAACAACATCAGGCCGCGCAATGCATCGAGTTCTGGTTTCCGTGTCATCAAAACTCGGACATGCAAAATCCATGCTTGCGCGGCTCCCTCCTACAGGGCCCGCAAACGGCGGTGCGCTACAAGTTGGGAAACCTAGGCAGCTTTTCGCTGAGCGACAGGTGCGACCTGCTTGATGTCCATTGCTTTCAGCGTTTGTTCGACCGCGCCCACAACATTGCGCATTTCGTTCGCATCGATTGCACCTATGCATCCCACGCGAAACGTCTCTACCTGCGTCAGTTTGCCGGGATACAGGATGTACCCACGATCTCGCGTCATCTCATAAAACGTTTTGAAGTTGTAGGCCGGATCGGCCGGCGCATGGAACGTGACGATGATTGGGGCCTGCACCGCCGACGCAAGGAACGGCCTGAAGCCGAGCTTGGCCATACCGTCGATCAACGTTGCGCAGTTGTTTGAATAGCGCGCGAGGCGTGCGGGTTGACCGCCCTCTTCCTTGTATTGATCGATCGCGGCACGCAATGCAGCGACGACGTGCGTTGGCGGCGTGTAACGCCACTGTGTCGTCTTTTCCATGTACACATATTGATCGTGCAGGTCCATCGCCAGCGAGTGTGCGTTACCCGCGCGGCTCTCGAGCAGCGCCTTCTTGACGATCACGAAGCCCATGCCCGGCGCGCCTTCAAGGCACTTTCCGCTTGCGGCTACCAGCGCATCGAACGGAATGTTGCGAACGTCGATCGCCAAGGCTGCGAACGAGCTCATCGCGTCGACAATGAGGCCTTTATTGTGCTTGCGACACGCTTGCGCGACGCCGCCCAGGTCGTTCAATATGCCCGCGCCGGTTTCGCAGTGCACTTGAGCGACGTGTGTGATCGACGGATCGGCTGCGAGCGCGGCTTCGACAATCGCACCGGTGCTCGGCTGATCCTCAGGCACCGCCAGATCGACGACCGCGCGATTCAGGTACTTGCAGATGCGAACGATGCGCGCGCAGTACGCTCCGTTGTTCGGCACCAATACCTTCCCGTCGCGCGGCACGATAGTGCCGATAGCCGCTTCAACCGAGAACGTTCCGCTCCCCTGCAGCGGTACGCACGTGTAGTCGTCGCCGCCGTTAACGATATCGACCGTGTCACGCCTGATACTCGCGGTGATCGAATTGAACGCTGCGTCCCACGAACCCCAATCGTTCAGCATCGCCTGCTTTGTTCGCAATGAAGTCGTCAGTGGACCGGGGGTCAGCAGTATTGGATCGTTGCCGCGGATCATTATTCTGTCTCCTACGTCCTAGCTGTGTTGCGCCACTTCTGCGTGCGCCGAATCAACGTCCACTCAATAAAAAACACCAGTGCCGTTACCGCAGCCGAGCTAATGACGATTAACGTCGCCATTGCGGCCGCCGAGCCAATCGCGCCCGCCTCGTCGAGCTGCAAAATAGAAACCGCCGCCAATGTCGTCTTCGGCGAATACAAGAACACGACCGCCGATATTGTCGTCATCGCGTTGACAAAATAGTAGCGGCCAATATCCAGTATCGATGGTAGGCAAACCGGCACGGTCACGCGCCAGAATGTTTTGTAGAAGGGCACTTTCAGAGACGCCGACACCGACTCGAACTCGCGGTCGATCTGATTCAGCGCCGTCACCGCCGTCAGATGGCTGGAGGAGTAAAAGTGGATCAGCGTCGAAATGACGAGGATCGCCATTGTCCCGTACAAGAAATTCAGCGGGTTTGCCGGCGCGTTAAAAAACAGGATGTAGCCGATCCCAAGTACCAGCCCGGGCACCGCCATCGGCAGCATCGCCTGCAATCGAATCAACGGTCGCAACAATTCGGCGCCACGTGTTTTCTCCAGCCAGTACGCCCCCGCGAAAGTAATTGCTGCGCCCAGCACGCCACAGATAAGCGCCATTGTCAGGCTGTTCCGATACGCGTGTTCGATCCCTGCCTCTTCAAAACCGTACGTGTAGTGAGTCAGTGTCAGTGACAGGTTATATGGCCACAACTTGACGACCGAACCGAACGCCGCCATGCCGATCACGAGCAACAACAGCGCGGACATCAGCACGACGAACGCCAGCAACGTACGGTCGCGCCCGCGGGAAGGGCGTGCCTGGTACGGCACGCTGCGTGCCGTCAAAAGAGCCTGCTGCTTGCGCCTTACCGCGTGATCGATCAGAAACGCTGCAACTGCAGGCAGCAGCAGCACGAGCCCTACGACCGCGCCCATTGAAAAGTTTTGCTGACCGATCACCTGCTTGTAGATATCAACCGCAAGCACATTGGCGTTGCCGCCGATCACTTTCGGCACACCGAACTCTGACACCGCCATCGTGAACACGACCATGCTCGCGGATATAAGACCGTATTTGGCGCCGGGAAGCGTGATCGTCATGAACTTCCGGCGCTCGCTGGTGCCGAGCGAATCGGCTGCCTCGTACAAGCGTGCGTCGGACAGCGCGAGCGCTGCCATCAAAATCATCACTGCGTGCGGGAATGATGCAAAGGTCATTGCCAACACCATGCCGGGCATGCCGTAAATCGACTGCAAGCCAACCCATCCAAGCATGAACTTCAATGCACCTTGATTACCAAACAGATAAATGAATGAGATGGCCGCCAGGAGTGAAGGCGCGAGAATCGGGATCATCGCGATGTTGCGCCACACACCCTTGTATGGGATGCAACTGCGCTGAATCGCGTAGGCAAACAGAAAAGCGAGCGGCACCGTGACCAACGTTGTTAGCAGCGCAAACGTCAGGGTGTTCCACGTCGACCGCGCCAAGGCGGGCGACTGGACGTATTGAATGAAGTTCGCCAGGCCGACAAAGTCGCCGGCACGGTCCTCGACGCTGCGCGCGAAAATCATCGCCAGCGGCACGGTCAGGAAAACGAACAGCGCAAGCACCAGCAGCACAATTCCACCGCGCGCCGCCAGCGCCTCACCGGCGAGCGCCAATCGCGACGGAGCACCAACGCCGCGCGACGGCAGGGCGATGGCGCTCATATCGCCTGCTTGGCAGCGCCGTCCGCAAACACGCGCACTCGGTCTACTCGCAGCGCGATGTCGACTTCGACTCCTTCGCGAACACCCAAATCGTGCATCTGATTCAGCGAATACGAAATCAGCATCGACTGGCCGAGCGCTTCACTGCGCAGCTCAGCCAGGCAAAACGTGCCTAGGTAATCGATATGCGCAATGCGTCCGCGCAGCCGGTTCGGCAAGCTAGCGATGTCGCCTTCAACATGCCGATCTTCGGGTCGCATATAAATGCGAACCGCTTCACCGGCCGCATTGCCCGCCCCATTTTCAAGTCCGGGCAAAGTGAGATCGACGCTGCCGACCCGATATTGCCCATTGCCCAGTGAAGTCGCCTTCAGAACATTCACTTTGCCGAGAAAGTCGGCCACGAACGGCGTCGCAGCACGCTCATAAACCTCGCTGGCAGTTCCTACTTGTTCGATGACACCATCGTTCATCACGACGACGCGATCGGCCATCGACAGCGCCTCCTCCTGATCGTGCGTCACCATGATCGTCGTCACGCGGAGCCGGCGCTGCAGTTGGCGAATCTCGCCGCGCAACCTTTCGCGTACCTTCGCATCGAGCGCCGACAATGGTTCGTCAAGCAGCAGCAGGCTCGGCGATGTTGCCAGCGCACGCGCCAGCGCGACGCGCTGCTGCTGGCCGCCCGACATCTGGCTCGGATACTTCGCGCCGGCATCGGGCAGGCCGACCAGCGCCAACAGTTCACTGACGCGCGCGGTCACTTCGGCGCGCCCCTTGCGCCGGTTTACCAGTCCGTACGCGACGTTCTGCGCGACTGTCAGATTGGGAAACAGCGCGTACGACTGGAACACGATGCCGTAATCGCGCGCCGCAGGCGGCGCATTCGACACATCGATACCATTTTGCAAAATGCGGCCACTGGTTTGCTGCTCCAGTCCCGCAATGATTCGCAGCAGCGTAGTTTTGCCGCACCCGGACGGGCCGAGAAAACAAACCAGTTCGCCTGGTTCGATCGTCAGATTGATCGAATTCAGCGCAACGAAACTGCCGAAAGTCTTGTTGACTCCCTCAAGTCGAACCGCAGCTTCGTTGATAGTCATACCCTCAAAGAACCGCCGGGTTGAACCTTCAGTTCGAACCCGGCGAGTTATTTCCGCGGCGGAGCCGTCGGAAATAACCTACTTGGGCGCAGCCTTGCTCCCGTAACGCTTTTCCCACTCGGCCAGGATGCGATCGCGATTCTTCGCCGCCCATGCAAAATCGTTCTTCACCAGTCGGCTCGCATAGTCGGCGGGCACGTTCGGCAGCGGCTTCGACATCGCAGGCACCGCCACGATCGCAAAATTGTTCGCATACAGCCCCATCGCTTCGTCGGTCACCGACCAGTCGACCAGCTTCTGCGCGGCAGCCATGTTTTTAGTGCCTTTGTGGATCCCAATCGCTTCCAAATCCCAGCCGAGACCTTCTTTCGGAAACACCAGGTCGATCGGCGCGCCACGCGCTTTTTCGCGGTTGGCGCGGTATTCAAAAGAAATGCCGACGACGTATTCGCCCGCGGCAGCCGCTGCGCACGGGCGCGAACCCGAGTGCATGTATTGCGCGATGTTCTCGTGCAGGCCGTCCATGTACTTCCAGCCGTCAGCCTCGCCCCACATCTGCAGCCATGCAGAAACGTCGAAGAACCCGGTGCCCGAAGATGCCGGGTGCGGCATCACGATCTGACCTTTGTAAACGGGCTTGGTTAGATCACGCCACGTTTCCGGCTTCGGGATATTGCGCTTCGCGCCCTCTGCAGTGTTGTAGCAAATCGTGGCGCCCCACACGTCCATCCCGACCCACGTTGGAGGATTCTTGGGATCGCGATACTGCGCCGAAATACGATTCAGACCCGCCGGCGCGTACGGCACCAGCATGCCTTCATTGTCAAAAATGGCCATGCTGGTCGCAGCCAAACCCATCACGACGTCGGCCTTCGGATTGGCCTTTTCGGCAAGCAGCTTCGCTGTCACGATGCCGGTGGAGTCGCGCACCCAGGTGATCTCAATATTCGGATTGGCCTTCTCGAAGCCTTCTTTGTAGGCCTTCAGCTGATCGGTCTCGAGTGCGGTGTAGACGGTCAGCTGCGTCTTCTGCGCGAACGCGCCGCACGCAAAGACCGATAGCGCTGCGGCCGCAAGCAACTTGCCGGCCGTGATGGAAACAAATTTCATCGACTTCTCCTTGAGGGCAAAACGACCGGACAGACTAGATTTGAAGATTGACTTGCTGGTGACAGCCAGTCTAGGCAGGCTCGATTTTGGGTGTCAATTGTTTTTTGCATATTGTCGACAATTAACCGTTCGTCGGTTAAGCTGCGCCCATGAGTGATCGTGCCCGCGCCAACGGCAACTCGACGGTGCATGCCGCGCCCTTTAGTGCCGCGCCGCCCAGCATCGCGATGCTGCGCTCTGCCTCACTTTCGAGCGCCGCACAGCACGAAATCGAACGCATGATTCTCGAGGGCGAAATCAAAGCCGGAGCCAAACTTACCGAAGCGTGGCTTTCCGAACGCTTGGGAGTTTCCCGCGGTCCGATCAGAGAAGCTTTCCGAATGCTGGAAGAAGCGGGGCTCGTCCGGCAGGAAAAAAACCGCGGCGTGTTCGTGCGCGAGATTCCGCTCGAAGAGGCGCTTGAAATTTTCGATCTGCGCGCCGCGATGGACGAACTGGTAGGCCGCCGCCTAGCCGAATCGATCACGCCCGAACAGATGAAGACGGTGCGCGCCGTTGTCGAGAAAATGGACGCTGCTGCCCGTGCCGGCGACGCTGACGCGTATCACGTGCTGAATTTGCAGTTCCACGATGCGCTGGTCGAGTACGCAGGCAACCGCAAGCTGGCGGGCGTTTATCGCAAGCTGGTCAAGGAACTTGCGCTCTATCGGCGGCGGAACCTCCGGGACGAAGCGGTCTTGCCGCATTCGGCAGCCGAGCATCGCGCAATTTTGAAAGCGATCGCTTCGGGTGACGCTGAGCACGCCGGCGAAACGATGTACGAGCACGTGATCGAGAGTAAACAGCGCGCTTTGCATGGAAGTGCCGTGAAGCCAAAGGCGCGCGCAAGATCGACGAAGAAAGTTCGGGTATGAACCAATGATCACCAACGGCAGCGGGCTGGAAGTCAACGGCCGTCGGTACGCTGTGCCGAAGCAGCCGACCGTCGTTATCTGCGTCGACGGCTGCGAGCCGGATTACATCGCACAGGCGGTAGCGGGCGGGCAAATGCCGCATCTGAAGCGAGTGTTATCCGAAGGCACCGCGCTGCTCGCGGATTGCGTCGTGCCGAGTTTCACCAATCCGAACAATCTTTCGATCGTGACCGGGGTGCCCCCTTCAGTACACGGCATCTGCGGCAATACGTTGTTCGACGTTGAAGCCAACGCCGAAGTGATGATGAACGACCCGAAATGGCTTCGCGCGCCAACAATTCTGGCCGCAATCGCGGACGCTGGTCGCTCTGTGGCGGTGGTGACGGCGAAAGACAAGCTGCGGCGGCTGCTGGGCCATAAATTGCGCGGCATCTGCTTCTCCGCAGAAAAGGCAGATCAAGCCACGGTGCAGGAAAACGGTATCGACGGCGTCGTCTCGCTGGTCGGCATGCCAGTGCCCGATGTGTATAGCGCCGAGTTGTCCGAATTCGTATTCGCGGCCGGAGTCAAGCTGATCAAGAGGCAACGTCCAGATCTGCTCTATTTATCGACGACCGACTACGTTCAACACAAGCACGCGCCCGGTGATGAGCAAGCGAACCGCTTCTATGCGATGTTCGATCGTTACCTGGGCGAGCTCGACGCACTGGGTGCGGTGTTTGTCGTCACCGCAGACCATGGCATGAATGCCAAGACGCGTCTCGACGCGAGTCCGAACGTGATTTATCTGCAAGACTTGCTCGATGGCTGGCTTGGCCGCGAGCGTTCGCGCGTGATCCTGCCGATCACCGATCCGTATGTCGTCCATCACGGCGCGCTTGGTTCATTTGCCACGATCTATCTGCCGGCGGATGTCATTAGCGGCGTGATTGATCAACTGCGCACGCTGCTTGGAATCGAAGTGGTGCTGCCGCGCGCCGAAGCAGCGCAGCGCTTCGAGCTGCCCCCCGATCGCATCGGCGACATCGTCGTCGTGTCCGAGCGCAGCTTCGTGCTCGGCACGAGCCGTAGTCGGCACGACCTGTCTCAGCTCGAGCTGCCGCTGCGCTCGCACGGCGGCATTTCTGAGCAACGTGTGCCGCTGATCATCAATCGCCGAATCGAAGGGCTCGATGCAAATCGGCGCTGGCGCAACTTCGACGCTTTCGACCTTGCACTGAATTCTGCTCAATGAACGCACCAAAAGGTCCCGTCCGAACCGAATCGCTGCGTATCGCCGGTCAGAAGGTATCGGGCGAACGTCACTTTGAGGTTCGCTATCCCTACACAGGCGAAGTGGTCGCGGTCGTTCCGAATGCTTCGGTGGACGACGTGCGCCGCGCGATCGACATCGCTGCGAAGTTTCGCAGCTCGCTGACGCGGCACGATCGCTACCGCATCCTGATGAAGGCAGGTGAAATCATTGCGAGCCGGCGCGACGAGATCGCACGGCTGATCACGCTCGAATCCGGCCTTTGTTTGAAAGACACGCTGTACGAAGTGGGCCGAGCCAGCGACGTGCTGCTTTTTTCTGCCAATCAGGCACTGGTCGACGATGGCCAGGTGTTTTCGTGCGATGTCACGCCGCACGGGCGTAAGCGCAAGGTCTACACGATGCGCGAACCACTGCTCGGGGTCATCACCGCGATCACACCGTTTAACCATCCGCTGAATCAGGTGATACACAAGGTCGCGCCTGCAATTGCGACCAACAATCGAGTCGTATTGAAGCCAAGCGAAAAGACACCGCTTGCCGCCTACGTGCTTGCAGACATTCTGTACGAGGCGGGTTTGCCACCGCCAATGCTGTCCGTGATCACCGGCGACCCGCGTGAGATTGCCGACGAGCTGTTAACGAACGCGCAGGTTGATCTGGTGACTTTCACCGGAGGTGTGGCTATCGGCAAGCTTATTGCTGGTAAGGCGGTCTACAAACGGCAGGTGCTGGAGCTCGGCGGTAACGACCCGATCATCGTGATGGAAGACGCCGATCTCGACGAAGCAGCGACGCTTGCCGCCAGCGGCTCGTACAAGAACTCTGGCCAGCGCTGCACGGCAGTGAAGCGGATGCTGGTGCAGTCGAAAGTTGCGGATCGATTTGTCGAGCTGCTGCTGCAAAAGACAAAGGCGCTGAAAGTCGGTGACCCGCTCGACCCCTCGACCGACATGGGAACCGTGATCGATGAAGCGGCTGCAACGCAGTTCGAGCAAAGAGTCAACGAAGCTGTCGCCGGTGGCGCAAGGCTCGTAACCGGCAACGAACGGCGTGGCGCGTTGTATCCACCTACTGTGGTGGACCGAGTTATGCCGGAAATGACGCTGGTCAAGCAGGAAACGTTCGGCCCGGTGTCGCCCGTGATCCGCTTCGACACCATCGACGATGCAATCGCGATCAGCAACTCGACCGCATATGGGCTGTCCTCAGCGGTGTGCACCAATCGGCTCGACTACATAACGCGCTTCGTTTCGGAGTTGCAGGTCGGAACAGTGAACGTGCGCGAAGTGCCGGGATACCGGCTGGAACTGACGCCTTTCGGGGGGATCAAGGATTCGGGTTTGGGATACAAGGAAGGTGTGCTCGAAGCGATGAAGAGCTTTACCAATACCAAGACGTATTCCCTTCCCTGGTAGCTGTCGATGCAAACGTTATTGAACCTGCTGGCTGCGATTGCATTGCTCGTCTGGGGCACGCACATCGTCCGCAGCGGTGTCCTGCGTGTGTACGGCGCCAACCTGCGGCAGGTATTACGGCGTAGCGTTGGAAATCGCGGCACCAGCTTTGCCGCCGGCGTCGGAGTGACCGGGCTTCTGCAAAGCTCGACGGCGACCGCGCTGCTCGCCTCATCGTTCGTGTCGCAAGGAATGATCACGACTGCCGCTGCGTTAGCGGTGATGCTCGGCGCCGATGTCGGCACCGCTTTAATGGTGCAATTTTTCTCGCTGAACTTGGCGTGGCTGGCGCCTTTGCTGATTGTGGCGGGCGTCGTCGTTTACTTATCGAAGAAGAACGAGCGCGCCGGGCAGATCGGCAAGATCGTGCTTGGGCTCGGCGTGATGATTCTCGCCCTGCAGATGATTACGGCCGCCACGGCGCCGCTTACCCAGGCCTCTGGCGTACGCGTGCTGTTCGGACAGCTTTCGGGTGACCTGCTGCTCGACGTGTTGATCGGCGCGCTGCTCGTCGTGGTCTCGTATTCAAGCCTCGCGGTCGTGTTGCTGGTTGCCACGCTGGCGGCTACGCACGTGGTGCCAATTGAAGTCGCGCTACCGATCGTGCTCGGCGCCAACCTCGGAAGCGGCCTCCTCGCCTTGCTGACGACGTGGAAAGCAGACGCCGTCGCGCGCCGCGTGCCGCTTGGAAATTTCCTATTCAAGGCGGCCGGCGTCGCACCAGCCGTGCTGGCACTACCCTTGGTCACCCCCTATTTGCTGCAGCTGCAGGACGATCCGCAGCAACTGGTTGTGCAGTTTCACTTGCTGTTCAACATCGTGCTGGCGATCGTGTTTATTCGATTCACCGAGCGGTTCGCTTCGATTACGGAACGCTGGCTGCCGGCGCCGCGAGCGACCGACACTCTCGGTCAGCCGAAATACCTGGACCCGGTCGCACTCGACACGCCGGCGCTTGCGCTCGGAAACGCAGCACGCGAGGCAATTCGCCTTGCCGATACGGTGCACGAGATGTTGACCGGGTTGCTAACCGTTCTGAAGACGAATGACCTGTCGCTGATGGAGGCACTACGGCGCAAGGACGATGAAATCGATCGAATTTATTCGGCTATCAAGCGCTATCTCGCGCAGGTCAGCCGCGAAGCACTAGAAGCGAACGAAGCGCGGCGCTGGACGGAGATCATTCAATTCACGATCAACCTCGAGCATATCGGCGACATCATCGAGCGTTTGCTTCTCGATATCGCGCAGCGAAAGATCCAGCACAGGCTTTCGTTCTCCGCCGCAGGCATGAACGAGATCAGCGATCTTCACGCGCGACTTGCCGCCAACCTGCAATTGGCCGTTGCCGTGTTTTTAAACGGAGACTTGAAATCGGCGCAGCGGTTGATCACCGAGAAAGTAGCGTTCCGAGAGCTCGAACTACGCTACGCTGACCATCATCTTCGCCGGCTTTTCGAGAATACTCAGGAGTCGGTTGAAACCAGCTCGCTGCACCTGGATCTATTGTCAGACTTCAAGCGCATCAACTCGCTGATCTGCTCTGTTTCGTACCCGATTCTGGAATCGGCTGGCGTACTGGCGAAGACGCGTGTCATGGCCGAGCAGCAACCGAGCTTGTTCAACACCAAAGGGCCTGCGGCTAACGAGGTCCCTTAGCGCATGGCTCTGAGTCTGGACGATATCGAGCCGCTGTTCGCTCTGAAGGGCGACCGAATGTATGCGGGCGAACCGGTTACTCAGTTACAGCACGCCTTGCAGTCGGCGCAGTTGGCAGAGCAATCCGGCGCGGATGCAGCGCTGATCGTCGCCGCGCTATTGCACGACCTCGGCCATATGGTCAACGACCAGGGCGAGACACCCACATTGCGAGGTATCGATGATCGGCACGAGTACGTCGCGCTGCCGTTCTTGCGCACATTGTTCGATGATGCCGTGCTGCAGCCGATCAGGATGCACGTCGACGCCAAGCGCTATCTTTGCGCCCGTGGCGATGGAGCCGTCAACGGAGCCCAATACTGGGCGAATCTATCAGCCGACTCAAAGCGCAGTCTCGAGCTTCAAGGTGGCATTTTTACCGACGCCGAGGCGCAACGCTTCATCTCACAGCCTCACGCGCAGGGCGCCGTCAGCGTTCGCCTGTGGGACGACGCGGCGAAAATTGAAAGCGCGGAAACGCCACCGCTAAGTCACTATCTGGCGATCGCCAAAACAATTGCGCTGCGGCGATAAACTGCGCTTTTCGCGCTGCACGACGCGCGTAAATAGATGCCGATGACTATGAGCCGGATCTTTGCGATCGTATGCGCGTTGCTCGCAGCGGCTTGCACGAAGCCGCCGGAGCCAGCGGTGGGGGCCGCCACCGGCAAATCCAACGCAACATCGATCGCCTGGGTCAATACGGAGACGACGGCAGATGTCGATTCTGCGTTCACGCGCGCAATCGCTGAGAAGAAACCGGTCTTCCTGTTCTGGACCGCGGCATGGTGCCCGCCGTGCAATCACGTGAAATCGACGATTTTCACGCGTGATGAGTTTGTCGCGAAGTCCCGCGCGTTCGTTCCGGTCTACGTCGACGGCGACACGCCGAGCGGACAGGCACTCGGGAAGCGCTTCAACGTCAGCGGCTATCCAACCATGGTGCTGTTGACGGCCGACGGTAACGAAGTCACGCGCCTTGAAGGCTCGGTCGAACCCGCGAAGTACATGCAGCTGCTTGACTATGGACTGTCGGGTGGCGCCCCGGCGCGTCAGCTGCTGGCGTCGGCACTCAGCGGCAGGCCGATATCGCCCGAGGATTGGCGCCTGCTTGCGTACTACTCGTGGGGTACCGACGAAGAGCAACTCGTTACCGAAAAGGAGGTACCGGCGACGCTGCTAAAGCTCGCTCGAAGCTGCCCGCCGGCGCAGCGAGAGGCTTCTTCGCGATTGGTGCTGCAGGCACTTGCCGCGATCTCCACGACTAAAGAGGACGAAAGACCGGCAATCGATAAGACCGATGCCATTGCCAGCATCAAGAGCGTGCTGGCACAGCCCGAGCTGGTGCGCGAACACTACGATCAGCTTGCTTTCAGCGGCGACGATATCGTCGGCGCCTTCACCGCGCCGAAATCCGCCGAGCGCATCGATTTAGTAAAGACCTGGAGTGAGGCGCTCGATGGTTTGACAAAGGATCCAACGCTGAGCCGCGTCGGCCGCCTTTGGGTCACGAGCGGCAAGGTCGCGCTCGCTCGGCTCGACAACAAGGAGGGGGCGCTGCCCGAGCCTTTGCTGATTGAAGTGCGCGCGCAAGCCGAGCGCGCCGATCGCGAGACTACGGACCTCAACGAGCGACAGTCGGTGATCTACAGTGCCGGTTCGATGCTCGCGCGCGCAGGCCTGCTCGACGAATCGGATGCACTGATGACGCGCGAGCTGAAACGCTCGCATTCACCGTACTACTACATGCTGGCGCTCGCATCGAACGCGAAGAAGCGCAACACGCCGGCCGGTAATGCAGCCGCGATCGACTGGGCTCGTCAGGCCTACGAGACATCGGTCGGATCGGCGACGCGCATCGAGTGGGGCGCATCGTATGTGCGCTACCTGGTTGACCTAGCACCTGACGACGCGGCACAGATCGAAAAAGCAGCCGCCAACGTCATCGGCGAGTTGCGCAACGAGCCGGGGGCGTTCTCGGGACGCAGCAAGCGCACGCTCGAACGCATGAGCGGTCGACTCGCGGCCTGGAACAAAAACGGCAGTCACGATGCTGAGCTCGTACGCTTGAACGCCAAGGTCAGGCCCGTATGTGGACCCGCATCGGCCGACAGCGCTGATCGCGCGGCCTGCGAAAATCTGTTCAAGCCCACGCGCGCGTGATCAAAAACCACAGCGGACGCCATAGCGCTTCGCTGTCGGCGGCAGAAGAGCACGAGTTCGTGCCTTTCATGCATGAGCTGATTGCAATGGCGTTCGCAACGATTCGCCCACTTTTCCTTAGCGGCACAACGGTTACAACGAAGAGCGACGCGAGCCCGGTGACGCTGGCGGACCGAAACGCTGAAGCTGCGATGCGACGCTTGATCGAGCGGCGCTATCCGGCGCACGCAATCATCGGCGAAGAACACGGCACAAAGGAGGGACGAGACTATCGCTGGGTGCTCGATCCGATCGACGGCACGCGCGCGTTTATTTCCAACTGCTTCCTGTTTGGCACATTGATCGCGCTCGAGCGCTGGGAGCACGGCGGTTATCGCCCGATACTCGGAGCTATAGGACACCCGGCTGCAAATGTCGCGCTGATAGGACATCAACAGCGCACGACGCTCTACGCAGGCGACGGCTCGTCACGACGCGTTCGTGTACGGCCGTGCACGCGCCTGGCGGATGCCACCGTACTCGCCACATCACACTGGACGTCTGGAGAACAGGCGAGCGCGAATACAGCGCACATCGAGGCAGTCGTCAAGCAAGCAAAGCTTTACCGTACCTGGGGCGATTGCTTCGGCTATTTCGCCGTTGCGACCGGTGCCGCCGACTTGATGCTCGATCCGCGGCTCGGCTATTGGGACGTTGCAGCCATCGTGCCGGTGATCGAAGGCGCCGGAGGTGTTGCTACATCGTGGAGCGGTGGCAATCCGCTCATCGAGCCTTCATTGATCGCGAGCGCTGGGCCCTTGCATTCGACCGTGCTATCGCTGCTTTCCGGCTAGCATCGGCACACGGTCGTACGCGACATCGCCTGCGTGCACGCGCGTTCCGCGCCATCGATCCGCCGACTCGAGCAGTAACTCCGACATCGAATGCCGACGCTGAAATGTTTCCCGCTGCCAGCGCGCATCATTACCTTCTGCACGCACCCACCGTTCGATCTCGTCCAGTGCCTGGCTCGATTCGAGCTCGCGCGCAAACGGACGGCAACGTTCCAGGGTCGTAAGCACCTCTTGGTGTAATGCGCGGCTGGCGCCGGTTGCACCGTCGATAACCTGCCCTTCGAGCCCGAAGCGACATGCTTGAAAGCGGTTGTAGTTGTATGTCAGGTAAATGTCTTCACTCTCGGGCTGTACCGGATTGTCAAGCAACATACGGCAAATGGCCTGCACGTACGCCGCCAGCACCGCAGCGCGCTCGACGGTGAGTGGCGTATCGAATACGCGCACTTCGATTGTCCCGAACTCGGGCTTTGGCCGGATGTCCCAGTAAAAATCCTTCATGCTCTGCACGACGCCGAGCGCCTTCAGCTTGCCGAAAAACCGCTCGAACGCCGGCCAGTCGGTGAGAAACGGTGCGCGGCCCGACAGCGGAAACGCATACACACTGTTCAGGCGCGAGCAGTCGTACGAGGTATCTACGCCTTGAAAATACGGACTCGCCGCGGCCAGCGCGATGAACTGCGGGATGTACGTCGACAGGCGATGTAGAAGCCACAGCGCCTGAGTTCCGTTTTCGCAACCGACATGCACGTGCTGGCCAAAGACGGTGAACTGCTTTGCCAGATAACCGTACAGACCCGCGACGTGCCGAAAGCGCGGCCGATCATAAATTTGGCGGTCATACCAGCGCTGAAACGGATGCGCGCCACCGCCTGCAACTTCGATATCGAGCCGATCGGCGCCGGCGACCAATGTGTCGCGCATCGCTATCAGCTCCGCCATCAACGGGGCGAACGCACGATGCACCGACGTGCTGATTTCCAGCATGCTCTCGGTGATTTCCGGCTTGATCTCTCCGGGAAACGGCTTCTTCGATACGAGCGCAATCAGGTCAGACGCGCCGCGCGTCAGATCACCGGTGCGGCGATCGACCAACTGCAACTCGAGCTCGACGCCGACAGTCAGCAAGTTCGACGCTTGGAATTCGAGCACGGTGCTTTCGCTGCTTCCTGTGTTAATCGTCTTCGTGATCGTCGACGGCGCTGTCATCTTCCTGTTCCATCGGCTCTTGCCTCACCGCTTTCGCGCAGCGCATATACCAGCGCCAACGCGCCGGCTATCTGCAGGATCACGACACTTAATAGCAGTACCGCATTGGTCTGCGCACCCAGCTGCGGGTTCAATTGTGAAACCTCCTGCGTCAGCATCAATGCCAGTGCCGACATCGGCAACAACCCAATACCGGTCCACATTCCCTTGCGCCATGAGATTCCAGTGGAAGGCGCGAGCAAACTAACCGCGCCTATCTTGCAGACCGCACGAACGAGGACCAATGCCAGCGCTGGTAGCCATGCGGCAAACAGAATGCGTCCGTCGATCACGGCAGCGGACAGCGCGAAGAACAACGCAAGCGCCACCCCCGATGCCAGACCAATATCGGTCCTCGCCAACAAGCGCTGTTTGTCGAAAGTGCGAACGAACGCGCCGCACGCCAGCAACGCCAACAGTGGTGATAATTTCAGCGCGACCGAACTGGCGAACACCATCCAAACAACGGCCAGCATCACCATGATCTGCGCGGCACGATCGCGGCCGACGAACCGGACCACCAACAGAAACAAGCGCGCACCCACTGCGGCCAACGCCAGGGAGCCCACAATCAGGTACGCAGGATGAAGCAGATAGTCGTCCAGCACGCCACGCGTCTGCACGCGCGCCCACGCCAGAAGCAACGTCGACAGCACGACAGCGTAAATCGAATTCAGTGCAGTCAGTAACAATGTGCGCTCGGTGACCTGACCCTGTGCTCGCAACTCCTGCGTGACGGCGAGGACAACCGCGGGCGAGGTCGACATGCTGATCGCCGCAATCAGTGCGGCTGCCAGCGGCGCAATATCGAAGACCTGCAACACCAGATAGACGGCCACAAAGGTCAGCCCGCTTTCAAGCACGCTCGCTACCAGTAACGCAGGGTTGCGCCGCACCCAGCCGAACGACACGCGCTGTCCGACGTCGAACAGGATGACGGCGGCCGCGAAGTCCATCGAAAATTGCATCGTGCGAAGCGGCAGCTGTTCGATTTTCAGCAGCTGCAACACGTAACCGCCCGCGCCGAATAGCGCGCCGGCGGCGAGATATCCGAGCAGGCGCGGCAAGCGCAACCAGCGCGCTGCAACTTCGCCGGCCGCCGCGGCGAACAACGCGAGCACCGCTACCGCCATTGCGGTGGGCCAGACGGGCGGCCAGTCAGGAAGAAAGCTCAGGTCCATGTGCAGCAACGCTCCTCGTGTACGCGACCGCGCTGCGGTCGCACGTGCACTCGTCGCGATTGATTAGAGAGCCGCCCTGCGGGGCGGCCGCGCGGGCGGCTCTATTAAAAAGCTAGCGGAAGAAATACTTCGATCGCCAATTGTCCAGCGCTGGCTAGAACGGAATATCGTCGTCCATTTCCGCGACGCTCGGTGCGGGCTTCGCGCTGCGCGAACTCGAAGCTGAGCTTGAGCGGGCGGGTGCTCGCGAGTCTTCAGCGGCGTCGAAGTCCCCGCCCGTGCCGCCGCCCATGCCTTCTCGTGAACCCAACATCTGCATGTTGTCGGCGATCACTTCGGTCGTGTACCGATCCTGCCCATCCTTGTCCTGCCACTTGCGAGTGCGCAGCTTGCCTTCGACATACACCGGCCGCCCCTTCTTCAAATACTCGCCGGCAATCTCGGCGAGGCGCCCGAAGAACGCAACTTTATGCCACTCGGTGGCCTCTTTCATTTCGCCGCTTGCTTTGTCTTTCCAGCGATCCGAGGTTGCGATGGTGATATTCGTGACTGCGGCGCCATCAGCCGTATACCGCGTCTCCGGATCACGACCCAGATTTCCAATCAGTATCACTTTGTTAACCGATGCCATCGCTTTCTCCTCGCTGTTCTTTGCACTAAAAGTTCTTACCTGATCCGCCACTAAATCGGCAACGGCTCACTGGCGGTTGTCACCGGTATCTCGCGCATGCCGAGGGCAATAAGCCACCAGGCCGCCAGCGCGATTGCCGCAAACACGAACACCGCTTCCGATCCCCAACTGGCGACGATGGCACCGCCGAGAGCACCGCCAGCGAAAAGCCCCAACGCCTGCGCAGTATTGTAAATGCCCAACGCCAGCCCTTTGGCCGACGACGGTGCGATACGTGACACCAGCGACGGCAAACTTGCTTCCAGGATGTTGAATCCCGTGAAGAAAATCAGCAGCCATAGCGCCATCCACGCAATGGTGTCGCCGAGCAGCACGAATCCCAGCTGAGCCGTGAGTACGAGCACGATTGAGCCGATAAAAAGAGGCCTCATCAGACCGCGGCGCTCGGCCACGATCAGCGGCTTGGCCATCAGCGCAAATGACAAGAGAACTGTGGGCAAATAGATCTTCCAGTGCTCCGAAAGAGGTAAACCGCGCTGAACCAGCAGGATCGGGATGACGACGAACATTGCCATCAGCACGGCGTGCAACACAAAAATGCCGACGTTGAGGCGAAGCAACTGCGGCTCGAGCAGTACGGGCCCAGTGCGCAATGCATCCTCGTCATGTTTTTCCGCCACAGCTGCCGCCGCAGGCACAACCCAGAACAAGACTGCGATAGCCATCACGACCAGCACGCCGGTCAGTGCGAACAGACCGCGCACACCAATCGTCGGATACAGCAGCGGCGCGAGCACCAACGAGCCGGCGAATGTCAGCGCCACCGACCCTCCGACTAGCGCCATCGCCTTCGTCCGATGTTCATCGCGGGTGCTGTCGGCGATGAATGCCGTGACCGCGGCCGAGATTGCGCCAGCACCCTGAATCGCTCGTCCGACGATCGTCCAGACAATGTCGGTTGCAAACGCCGCGAGAAAACTGCCGGCCGCAAATATGACCAGACCCGCTGCGATAACGGGTTTGCGCCCCCAGCGATCGCTGGCGGCGCCATACGGGATTTGCAGCAGGCCCTGCGTCAGTCCGTAGATGCCCAGCGCGAGCCCAACGAGCGTCGCATCGGTCCCGCCCGGCAACGTTTGCGCGTACACCGCAAACACCGGCAGGATCAGGAACAACCCAAGTAAGCGCAGCGCAAATATCGAAGCCAGCGAAACGCTGGCCCGTATTTCGAGCGGACTCATCCGCGATTCGGTTGAAACGGTCATGCCGGAACTGTTCTGTATGAGCGGCGCTAACCGACGTGCATCGGGCTACATAAGAGGCCGCGTTGGAGTTTGTAGTTATAGTAACAAGTTGCCCTTTTGATTCGCACGATTTGCATCACCTAAGCACCAGATGAGCAGCCGATGAGCGCACTCCGCAGCAGCGGCGAGATCCGTACGGAACACATCAGGGTGCGGGGCGCACGCACGCACAACCTCAAGAACATCGATCTCGATCTGCCTCGTCACCGATTGATCGTGATCACCGGACTTTCGGGCTCGGGAAAGTCGTCTCTTGCTTTCGACACGCTGTACGCCGAAGGCCAGCGGCGCTACGTCGAATCATTGTCTGCCTACGCGCGGCAGTTCCTGCAGCTGATGGAGAAGCCGGACGTGGACCTGATCGAGGGGCTGTCGCCGGCAATTTCGATCGAGCAGCGCTCGGCGTCGCACAATCCGCGATCGACGGTCGGCACCGTCACTGAAATTCATGACTATCTGCGGTTGCTGTACGCGCGTGTCGGCACGCCGTACTGCCCGATTCACAAATTGCCACTGCAATCTCAAAGTGTGTCGCAGATGGTCGACGCGACGCTACGCTTGCCCGCGGAGACTCGGATCATGGTGCTGGCGCCCGTGATTCGCGAGCGCAAAGGCGAGTTCTCCGAGTTTTTTGACGACATGCAGACGCAGGGGTTTGTGCGCTTTCGCATCGATGGCGCAATCGTCGAAGCCGACGCGCTGCCGCCGCTGAAGAAAGCGGAAAAACACTCAGTCGACGTCGTCGTGGATCGTCTGAAGGTCCGTGCCGATGCGCAGCAGCGTCTTGCCGAGTCGTTTGAAACCGCGCTGCGGCTGGCCGATGGCCGCACGTTGCTGCTCGATCTCGATGATGGTCGCGAAACGCTTTTCTCGAGTCGATTCGCGTGCCCGGAATGTGACTATTCATTGTCCGAGCTCGAACCTCGATTGTTTTCCTTTAACAACCCGATGGGAGCGTGCGAGGCCTGCGACGGCCTCGGGCAGGTTGACTTCTTCGACGAGAGCCGAGTCGTCGCTCACCCTGAGTTGTCGCTTGCAAGCGGTGCCATCAAAGGGTGGGATGCGCGCAATCAGTACTACTTCCAGATGCTGACCACGCTGGCACAACACTATGGATTCGACATCGACGCGCCATTCGCCGAGCTTCCACAGAGCGCGAAGGATGTGGTTCTGAACGGCTCCGGCGAGACCGAGATTGCATTTACGTATACCAACGAGCGCGGCCGCAAGATGGTGCGACGCCATCCGTTCGAAGGTGTCATTCCTAACTTGCAGAGACGCTTCCGCGAAACCGATTCGTCGGTCGTACGCGAAGAACTCGGCAAACTGCGAAGCCGGCGACCATGCCCGGTATGTGAAGGCACGCGGTTGCGGCGCGAGGCTCGCAATGTATTCATCGGGGAGGGAGCCGATCGGCGCGGCATTTATCAGATCGCCGCCGCGCCGCTGCGCGAAGCGTTTGAATACTTCGAACGGCTGGCTTTCAGCGGATCTAAAAAAGAAATCGCCAGCAAGATCGTGCAGGAAATCGGCTCGCGCTTGCGCTTTCTTGTCAACGTGGGACTCGACTATCTGTCGCTCGATCGCTCGGCCGAAACGCTGTCCGGCGGTGAGTCGCAGCGTATTCGACTGGCATCACAGATCGGATCTGGCCTCACCGGTGTGATGTACGTGCTCGACGAGCCTTCGATCGGTCTACATCAGCGCGACAACGGCCGCTTGATCGACACGCTGAAGCACTTGCGCGACTTCGGCAATACGGTGATCGTCGTGGAGCACGACGAAGATGCGATTCGCGCCGCCGACTTCGTCGTGGACATGGGGCCTGGCGCGGGCGTGCACGGTGGCGAAGTCATCGCGCAAGGAGCTCTTGATGACGTGCTCAATGACCCGAACTCGCTGACCGGCCAGTATCTGTCAGGCCGGCGACAGATCGAGGTGCCGAACGACCGCACGCCACCGTTCACGACCTGGCTGAAGGTCACGGGCGTGCATGGAAACAATCTAAAGAATGTCACGCTCGAAATTCCGGTGGGGCTGTTGACGTGCGTGACCGGAGTCTCGGGGTCCGGCAAGTCAACGCTGATCAACGACACGTTGTACGCAGCGGTCGCGCGCGATTTGTACGGCTCCTCGGCGGAGCCGGCGCCGTATGAATCGATCGACGGGCTGGAAAACTTCGATAAGGTGATCAACGTCGATCAAAGCGCGATCGGTCGCACGCCGCGATCGAACCCAGCGACGTACACGGGACTGTTCACACCGATTCGCGAGTTGTTTGCCGAAACGCCGACGGCGCGTGAGCGCGGTTACGAAGCCGGTCGATTTTCATTCAACGTCAAGGGCGGGCGCTGCGAAACGTGCCAGGGCGACGGCGTCATCAAAGTCGAGATGCACTTTCTGCCCGATGTCTACGTCCCTTGCGACATCTGTCACGGTAAGCGCTACAACCGTGAAACGCTTGAAGTGCACTACAAAGGAAAGAGCATCGCCGACGTGCTCGACCTGACCGTCGAGGACGCGTTTGAGTTCTTCAATGCGGTACCCACGATCGCTCGCAAGCTGCAAACGCTTATCGACGTTGGGCTCGCGTACATCAAGCTGGGGCAAAGTGCTGTGACGCTGTCGGGCGGCGAGGCGCAGCGAGTGAAGCTGTCGCTTGAACTGTCGAAGCGTGACACCGGCCGCACGCTGTACATCCTGGACGAGCCCACCACAGGATTGCACTTTCACGACATCGCTTTGCTGCTGAAGGTGCTGCACCAGTTACGAGACAGCGGCAACACGGTGATCGTGATAGAGCACAACCTCGACGTGATCAAGACCGCTGACTGGGTTGTCGACCTTGGCCCCGAAGGCGGCGACGGTGGCGGTGAAATAATTGTCAGCGGGCCGCCCGAAGTGGTGGCCGCCAGCAAGCAGAGCTACACCGGACGTTATCTCGCGGCTGTGCTGGCGCGGCAGCGCCCGCAGCAGCGTGTGGCAGTCGGGCGCTAAGAGAAACGCAGCTCCCGGTCACTTGCGATCGGGGTCGCGCGTTGGTGGATCGAAAGCCACAGAGCTCCCCGCATTGCTCATCTGTAGGCTATTGCGTACAGCGGCGACAAAAGTTCCCGCTGCCGGTTGTTCACCTCACATTATTTTTGCAGCAGCCGTTGCTCCGCCAGCTCAAGGGCGTTGGGCACGCCGCGCAAGACAACGACATCGCCCACTTCCAACCGCATATCGGGGCTGGGGTCCGCCCCACGAATTCCGCGCCGGCGCACCGAAGTCACCTCGGCTCCGATGGTCGCCAGATCCAAGTCACGAAGTGCTTCGCCGACTGCTGCCGCATCCGCCTCGATCGGCACCGAGTGCAAACGTTCGTGGTCATCATCATCGACTGCGTCGCCTTCGTCGCCAATGCTGTGAAAGTGTCCGCGTAACAGCCGATAACGTTGGTCGCGCGCTTCGCGCACGCGTTTGACTACACGCGCCAGCGGAACGCCGAGCAGCACCAACGCGTGCGAGCCGAGCATCAGGCTGCCCTCCAGAATTTCGGGAACAACTTCGGTGGCGCCCGCACGGGTGAGTTGCTCGAGGTCATGATCGTCGTAGGTGCGCACGATGACCGGTAAACTGGGCTTTAACTCATGCGTGTGGTGCAGGACTTTCAATGCCGAATGCGTATCGGCGTAGGTGATCACCAGCGCGGAGGCGCGAGTAATGCCGGCCGCGACCAGCGCTTCCCGCCGCCCCGCATCACCGTAGACGACCGACTCTCCTGCGACGCCGGCAGCGCGAACGAGATCGGGATCAAGCTCGAGCGCAACGAAGGAAATGCTTTCCTGCTCGAGAATTTTCGCAAGATGCTGGCCACTACGACCGAAGCCGCAGATCACGACATGTTTGTCCACCGCGATCGCACGCTTTGCGATGTTGGCGATTTCAAGCGATTTGACCAGCCACTCGGACGACACAAGCCGCAGCACGATGCGATCGGAATATTGCAGCAGCAGAGGCGCCGCCAGCATCGACAACAACATGGCGGCGAGCACGATCTGCAACACGAGCTTATCGATCAGCCCGAGCGCACCCGCCTGACTGAGTAATACGAATCCGAACTCGCCGGCCGTCGCGAGCGCGAGTGCGGTCCGGATCGCGGTACCCGCGGTCGCGCCGAAGACGCGCGCCAGACCGAAAATCAGACTGAACTTGAACGCAACGGGAACGATCAACGCCAGAATAACCCAGCCGAAGTTGTCGATCACGACGCGCACATTCAGCAGCATGCCGATCGTCACAAAAAACAATCCCAGCAGCACGTCGCGAAACGGCTTGATGTCGTCTTCGACGCGGTGTTTGAATTCTGTTTCGGAAATCAGCATTCCGGCAATGAAGGCACCCAGCGCGAGCGAGAGCCCCGCAATCTCGGTCATCCACGCCAATGCAAGCGTGACGAACAGAAGGTTGAGGGTAAAAAGCTCCTGTGACTTTCTGCGCGCCACCAAAAGCAACCACCAGCGCATCACGCGTTGACCGCCGACCAGCAGTAAGGTCAGCAGCACTGCAGCCTTCAGCAGGGCAATGGCCAACGTCTGCATCAAAACGCCCGCTTCGGCGCTAAGTGCGGGGACGATGACCAACAGAGGAACGACCGCGAGATCCTGAAAGAGCAGCACACCGACGATGCGCTTGCCATGCTCTGTATCGAGCTCGATCCGTTCGGCCAGCATTTTCATCACGATTGCCGTTGACGACATTGCCAACGCACCGCCTAATGCAAAAGCGCCTGCAAGCCCGACGTTGAAATAACGGCCAACCAACCAGCCCGCTATCAGCGTGATGGCAACCGTCAACACGACTTGCGCGGCTCCCAGCCCGAGCACGATGCGGCGCATCGCCCGCAGCTTCGCGAGCGAAAATTCGAGGCCGATCGAAAACATCAAGAACACGATTCCGAACTCGGCCAGGTAGCGCGCGTCCGAACTGTCAGGCAGCACTCCGAGTGCATGCGGGCCGACCAGAATGCCGACGGTCAGATACGCGAGCAACGGCGGCAGATGTAACAGGCGGAATACGACGACGCCTGCAACGACGCAGAACAGCAGCAATAGCGCGAACTCAAGACCCGATGTCATCGTCAACCGATCGCGCCCGAGCGCGCCAGAGCAAAACCCGTGCCAGAAAAAAAGTGCGGTGTATTATCGCTGGCCCTCATAAATTCAATGTCAGTGACCTCTCCCAGCCTTGTTGCGACCTCCGGCGCACTCGCGCTTGCGCGTGAGGTATTGCAGATCGAAGCGCAGGCAGTTGCCGCGCTGACGGATCGCATCGATGGCGCTTTTTCAAAAGCGGTCAACCTTTTGCTCGCGTGCGCCGGGCGAGTCGTTGTTAGCGGTGTCGGCAAGAGCGGACATATTGCGCGCAAGATCGCCGCGACCCTCGCCTCCACTGGAACGCCATCGATGTTCGTGCACGCCGCCGAGGCGGCCCACGGCGACCTCGGGATGATCACACGCGAAGATGTCCTGCTGGCGCTGTCGTACTCGGGCGAAGGCGATGAGTTGTTGACGATGTTGCCGATCGCGAAGCGCCAGGGAACGCCACTGGTGGCGATCACAGGTAATGCCTCGTCAACGCTGGCGAAGCTTGCCGATGTTCACATTGACGTGCGCGTCGACAAAGAGGCGTGTCCGTTGAATTTAGCGCCGACATCGTCGACCACGGCGATGCTTGCGATGGGTGATGCACTTGCGATTGCTTGTCTCGATGCGCGCGGGTTCGGGCCCGAGGATTTTGCGCGCGCTCATCCGGGCGGTGCGCTGGGCCGCAAGCTTTTGACCTACGTGCGGGACGTCATGCGAACTGGAGATCGAATTCCGATCGTCGGGATCGACGCGAGCGTGATGGATGCGCTGCATGAGATCACCCGAAAACAGATCGGTGTCACCGCGGTCAGTGACAAAAGCGGAAAACTGGCTGGTATTTTCACTGATGGCGACTTGCGGCGTCTGCTTGAGCGCGTCGGTGATGTGCGCGGCCTCGACGTGGCGAGCGTTATGACTCATGGCCCACTGACGATTTCGCCGGACAGTCTGGCCGCCGAAGCGGCGCAGCTGATGGATAACCGGAAAAAAAATGTACTGCTTGCGGTTGACGATGCCGGTCAGCTCGTCGGTGCGTTAAGCATGCCAGATCTTTTGTCGGCGAAGGTGATCTGATGCAGGCCAAGTCGCATCTCGAAAGCGTCGTGACCGCCGAGCAGCGTGCGGCGCGCGTGCAATTGATGGTGCTGGACGTGGACGGCGTGCTGACCGATGGACGGCTTTACTACGGCCCGCTAGGCGAAGCGATGAAGGTGTTCGATGTGCGTGACGGGCACGGCATCAAGATGCTGTTAAAACACGGCGTCGAAGTCGCGTTGCTGTCGGCACGCAGTTCTGACATCGTTTCCGCGCGCGCGCGCGAGCTGGGCATTTTCCGCGTGTTGCAGGGCCGTTCCGACAAAGGAGCTGCGTTTGCAACGCTGCTGTCGGATACAGGAATTCGCAATGAAAACAGCGGATTCATGGGTGACGATCTGCCCGATCTGCCGCCGATGCGAGCGGCAGGGTTCGCGGTTACGGTCGCCGACAGCTGCGACGCTGCGCAGGCCGCCGCACACTGGATTTCACCGCGTCCAGGCGGGCGGGGAGCGGTGCGCGCGCTTGCAGAGTTCATCCTGCGTGCAAAGGGCATCGATCTTGTTTCGATGGTGCACGGATGAGAGATCGCATCACTGCATTTATCGCGATCGTTCTGCTCGCTTCGCTGGCCGGTGTCAGCTATTGGTACTCACAGTCGACGCGCTTGAAGAAGATCGCCACTCCGGTATCACGCGAGGGGCCGGACTTTATCGTCAACGGCGTAACGGTGACGCAGTTCGACGCCACGGGGCGAGCGACAAACCGGCTACACGCGAGCGAGTTGGTGCACTTCGCGGCCGACGATCACTCGGAGCTATCGCAACCTCGACTGATAAGTGTGCGGCCGGAGCAACCCCTGCTGGAAGTACGCGCGAAAGCTGCCAATGTGGAAAGCGGCGGCGAGCGAGTTTCGCTGTCGGGCGACGTGGTCGTCACACGAGCTCCCGGAAGAGATGGCACGGCTCCTATGCAACTGCGAACGCAACAACTGACTGCACTCCCCGATCTCGATCGCTATTCGACCGATGCAGCTGTGGAAATCGAGCGCGGCGATTCCGTGGTCCAGTCGATCGGCATGGATTACGACAACATTCGGCGCATCGTGAAGTTCCATTCCAACGTACGCGGCACGATCGCGTCCACCGCACCTGGCGAGGCCGCGCAATGAGACGCGGGTTGGCAGCCGTGGTTTTGGCGCTCGCGTCTGTACCTGCACTCGCAGAGAAAGCCGATCGCACCAAACCGTTGAACTACGAAGCCGATAGCGGCGAATGCGACGACCTGAAGCAGGTCTGTGTGCTGGTGGGCAATGTCGTGCTGAATAAAGGCACGATGCGCGCCGCCGGCGAGCGGGTGCAGGTGCGGAAAGATCCTGAGGGCTATCAGTCCGGAGTGATCATCGCGGCACCGGGCAAGCTTGCATCATTTCGCCAGCGGCGGGACAGCAGCAAGGCAGGAGCCGAGGAATTCATCGAGGGGTATGCCGAGCGCATCGAGTACGACGAGAGAGAAGATACCGTCAAGCTGATAACGCGCGCGCGCGTGCGGTTGCTCGAAAACGAGGTCCAGCGCGACGAATTGCGCGGTGACGCAATAACCTACGATCAGCGCAACGCGAAATATTTCGTGACCGGCAAGCCGTCGGCCGACCCGAACAATCCGGATGGACGCGTGCGAGGCACGATTGCGCCGCGAGCCGATGCGCCAGCAGCCCAGACTTCGAAGCTGGGATCGAAGGCTAATTTGACGCCCTCAACGAATCTGGCCAACCCGCGCCGCGATTAGCGACCGAGGCTTTATGGACGCCGATCAAGTCGAAGACAGCGTCGCACAAGCGCCGGTGCTTGAGCGCAACACGCTTGCCGTCGAGAACCTTCAGAAAAGCTACGGCAGCCGGGCCGTCGTCAAAGACGTTTCGCTGACGGTCGAGAGCGGGGAAGTGGTCGGACTGCTGGGGCCGAACGGCGCAGGCAAGACGACTTGTTTTTACATGGTGGTGGGTCTGCTTCCCCTGGACGACGGTCACATTGCACTCAACGGGCACTCCATTGCGCATTTGCCTATCCATCGTCGCGCACGCATGGGGCTGTCATACCTTCCCCAGGAAGCGTCGGTGTTCCGCAAGCTGACGGTAGAGGAGAACGTTCGCGCCGTTTTGGAGCTGCAAGTCGATCACGACAAACGTCCGCTGCGGAAGACAGAAATTGCCGAGCGGCTCGATGCGCTGCTCGAGGATCTTCAGATTGCGCACTTGCGAACGAACACTGCATTGTCGCTATCCGGCGGCGAGCGGCGGCGCGTTGAGATTGCCCGTGCACTCGCATCGCGACCGCGCTTCATCCTTCTTGACGAACCGTTTGCCGGCGTCGATCCCATCGCCGTGCTCGAGATCCAGCGCATCGTCCGGTTTCTGAAAGAGCGTGGTCTCGGCGTCTTGATGACCGACCATAACGTGAGGGAAACGCTCGGTATTTGCGATCACGCCTACATCATCAATGAGGGCGTGGTTTTAGCCGCAGGAAGGCCGGAAGAGATCGTAGGCAACGAAACCGTTCGACGGGTTTATTTGGGCGAACACTTTCGCATGTAGATGCCACGATGCCTTGGATGTCGCGCCACTCATTTCATTGCTGTTGTGCTGCCCATGCACGGTCGACCATCACTTGCGCGCTTCACTGATCGTCGATGAAACCGAGCCTTCAACTTCGACTCTCCCAGCACCTCGCACTGACGCCGCAGCTGCAGCAATCTATACGGTTGCTGCAGCTGTCGACGCTCGAGCTGAATCAGGAGATCGATCAGGCGCTTGCAGATAACCCATTGCTCGAGCGCGATGACGATCCGCAGGCGCTTGCCATGCGCGTAAAGCCCGACGGCTCGATAGCCGCCGATGTGCCACTGCCCGAGACCGCTGGCGAAATCACGAATGGAGACGCACCGGCGCCCGCGGAATCGCCTGAGCCTCAGGACGTGCCGATGGACGGCAGTTCGTTGATCGAGTGGCGTGGAAATAGCGATGCCGCCGATGAAGATGATACGAGCCCCACGAACTGGGTAGGAACAACGTTGTCGCTGCGCGAACATCTAGGTGCGCAGATCGCTTGCCACGCTTCGCCGCGTGATCGTGCCCTCGTGGAACTGCTGGTTGAAGCGCTAGACGACGACGGCTATCTGCATCCAACGCTCGACGAGCTGCTTGCGATGTGCCCGCCTGAAGCAGCCGTCGAGCCCGAGGAGCTTCTGACGGCGCTGCGCTTGCTGCAGAGTCTGGATCCGACCGGGATCGGCGCGCGCGACGCAGCCGAATGCCTGTTGCTGCAATTGCAATCGCTTGAACGCTCGCCGGTGGACGGCGATACGAAAAATTTGCCGTCAACCTTTGCTCTGGCACGCCGAATCGTGCAGGAGCACCTGCCACTATTGGCGGCGCGCGAGTTTTCAAAGCTGCGCAAGCTTCTCGGTTGCACCGATGAGGAGCTGCGCACCGCGCACCGGCTCATTCGCTCCCTGAATCCGCGGCCCGGTACGGCATTTGCAGAGAGTCGAGCAGATTACATCGTCGCGGATGTGTTCGTGCGCAAAGTCAAGAATCGATGGACCGCGGTGCTTAATCCGGACGTTATGCCCCGTTTGCGTGTGAACCAGTCGTTCGCCGATGTACTCAAAAAAGACAGATCTAGGCAGGGCGCAGATCCTAGCGAGCGCAGCAAATGGACGACACGGGTGCAGGAGGCGCGATGGTTGATACGAAACATCCAGCAGCGCTTCGAAACGATCCTTAGAGTTTCCCAGGCCATCGTGGACCGCCAGCACAACTTTTTCACGCACGGCGCAATCGCCATGCGCCCGTTGGTGCTGCGGGAAATTGCCGACACAGTTGAGCTGCACGAATCGACCATTTCGCGAGTGACCGCTCACAAATATATGGCGACGCCGTTCGGCATTTTCGAGCTGAAATATTTTTTTGGCAGCCATGTGGCGACCGAGACCGGTGGGGCGGCATCATCAACTGCCATCCGCGCGTTGATCAAGCAGCTGATAGGCGCCGAGGACATACGTAACCCGTTTTCCGACAGCAAGCTTGCCGAACTGCTCGGCGAGCAAGGCATCGTTGTTGCACGTCGAACTGTTGCCAAGTACCGCGAAGCAATGAAAATTCCATCAGTCGCGCTGCGCAAATCGCTATAGCTTCAAATCCAACACTTACCGACCGATTGAAAGGACTCGCATGAACCTTACGATCCACGGAAATCACGTCGAAGTTTCACCCGCATTGCGCGATCACGTCACCAGCAAACTGAGCCGCATCGAACGGCACTTTGATCAGGTGATCGATGCGACCGTGCAGCTAACCTGCGAAAAACTGCGTCAACGCGCCGAAATCACACTGCGGGTTCGGGGCAACAACATTCATGTCGAGTCGGTTGAAGAAGACATGTACGCCGCCATTGACACGCTGGTGGACAAGCTCGACCGCCAGGTGATTCGCCACAAAAATCGGCTTAAAGATCACCACGGTGATTCGCTGAAACACCAGCAAGGGGCTCAGCAGTAGCGCAGCGCCGCTGGCTACGGACGTTGCTGGGCACGCACGAAAGAGGGAGCCATCGGGGTGTATTATCCGCGCCTTTCTTTCGCGGGATGCCGGTGGCTTCAGCGCCGCACGTGTCTTTAAGCGAAGCTAAAAAAGGAAGTTGATCTAGTTTCTTCACGTCTGATTGCCCCGCTCCAACTCCCCTACTGTGAGCCGCGTCAGCCAGCACTTCCACCGTCCCCATGAACCTCATTTCACGCATCCTGCCGGCCACTAATGTATTGATCGATCTGCCGGCCTCGAGCAAAAAGCGCGCATTCGAGCAGGCAGGGTTGTTGTTCGAAAATCATCAGGGGGTGGCGCATTCGAAAGTATTCGACAGCCTGTTTGCCCGCGAGCGTCTCGGATCGACCGGCCTGGGTCAGGGCGTCGCGATTCCGCATGGACGCATCAAAGGATTGAAGGAATCGATTGCAGCGTTTATCAGGCTCGAATCTCCGATCCAGTTCGATGCTCCCGACGGCCAGCCGGTGTCACTGATGATTTTTCTGCTGGTACCCGAACAGGCTTCGCAACAGCATCTGGACATTCTGTCCGAGCTCACGCAGATGCTGTCGGACAAGCCATTTCGTGAGAGCTTGCTCGCGGCTACCGACCCGCACGCGGTGCACGTCGCATTGACCACGTGGGAACCGATTCGTCCCGCCGCGTAGTCAGCACGCGTTGACCGGCGCGAGTCTCCTAGAGACCTCACGGCATGCCGAATTTTCAGTCACTGTTTGAAGCCAATCGCGAATCGTTGCAATTGGAATGGCTCGCGGGCCGCTCGGCCGCTGAAAAGCCGCTAGTTACGCCGGCCACGGCGAATCTCGCAAGCCCCGATCTGGTTGGATTTCTAAATCCAATTCATCCCGCGCGCCTTCAGGTTCTTGGGCATGCCGAGGTTCGCTATTACAGCGAAATGGAGCCAGCGCGTTGGCAGCACTACGCGCGCGAGCTCGAGATCGGCCGGCCGATCGGTCTGATCATTGCCGAAAACCTCGAGGCACCCGAGGCATTGCGGCACACAGCCGAGACCGCAGGTCTGCCCATGTTGCGTTCGCCGCTGCCGGCGGCGACTGTGATCGAGGTGCTGCGTATTTATTTTTCCAAGCTGTTGGCACGGCACTGCACGATGCACGGTGTGTTCATGGATGTGCTCGGCATGGGCGTACTGATCTCCGGAGAATCGAGCGTCGGCAAGAGTGAACTGGGTCTTGAATTGATCAGCCGTGGCCACGGCCTGGTTGCCGACGATGTCGTAGATTTTTCACGAGTTGCGCCCGATACGATTGAGGGGCGCTGCCCGCACCTGCTCGCCAACCTGCTCGAGGTTCGAGGATTGGGCTTGCTCGACATCAAGGCGATCTTCGGCGAGACGGCGGTCCGACGGAAGATGAAATTACGGCTGATCGTCGAGCTACGTCGCTACGGCGGCGCAGATACCTTCGAGCGGCTGCCCCTTGAAGGCCAGTCCGAGGAAGTACTTGGATTGCCTGTCCGTAAAGTATTGATCCCGGTGGCATCGGGACGCAATTTGGCGGTGCTCACCGAAGCGGCGGTCCGCAACACAATTTTGCAGTTGCGCGGTATCGATACGATGGGGGATTTTCTGCAGCGGCAACAGCAGCAGATGAGCGATGAAGGGCCTCGGTCGTGATGTATAGCTTCGTGATGTATCTTGCTTCGTCATCGGCCGCCTGCGAAGAGGCAGGCGAAAAATTCATATCGAGCTCACTATCCGGCTAATCGATCGCGCGCAATCGGGGGCGCTACGGCGCCCTTTTTGTTGGTCGAGCACAGCAGGCCGCATGCAACAATCACCCTCCTCGTCTATCGATTGAGCGCCTGACGCATGCGCATCGTTCTCGTCACCGGGCTATCGGGCTCCGGCAAGTCGGTGGCGATTCGCGTGCTGGAGGATGCCGGCTACTACTGCGTCGACAATCTGCCGCCGCAGTTTTTGCTGGATCTCACCTCCTATCTGGATCGGACCGCACACCACGACGTCGCCGTGTCGGTCGACGCGCGCAGCGAAGCAACGCTGGCAGACGTGCCGATGATGATTGCGACGTTGCGCGCCGCGGGTCACGATGTTCGCGTCTTGTTCCTAACCGCGTCGGACGCCGCACTGGTGCAAAGGTTTTCCGAAACGCGCCGGCGCCATCCAATGGCGTTGCGCGAGCTCGAGCGTGGCGGTGCCAGCACGGTGTCGGAAGCCATCTCGCTCGAGCGAGCCTTGCTTGATCCGCTGGCTGAAATCGGGCATTCGATCGACACTAGTGGCCTGCATCCGAATTTGCTTCGTCACTGGGTGCGTCAGTTTGTCGACTCACCGCACGCGAATCTGACGCTGTCGTTCGAGTCGTTTGCTTTCAAGGATGGCATCCCGGTGGCAGCTGATCTTGTGTTCGACGTACGCAATTTGCCCAATCCGCATTACGAGCCCGAACTTCGGCCGCTGACCGGCCGCGACGAAGCGGTCGCGACTTTTCTGGTGGCGGCACCGCAGGTGCAGTGAAATGATCAATGACATTGCAACGTTCATCGAAAAGTGGCTGCCCAGTTACGTGGCCCAGCACCGGCACTACGTGACGGTGGCGATCGGATGCACCGGCGGACGGCACCGATCGGTATATGTCGTCGAAGAGCTCGCTCGCCGCTTCCAGCGGCGCGAAGCGGTCTTGGTTCGGCATCGCGGCATCGAGCCGATCCAAGCTCTAGCAAAGTAAGCCGCGCATGCCGTCTGAAACGCTAACGCGCGTTGCTCTGTTCCCACTGTCTGTTGTGTTGTTCCCACAAGGCGTGCTGCCGCTGCGCGTGTTTGAAGCACGTTACATGGACATGGTGCGCGATTGCATGCGCGACGAAACATCCTTCGGTGTCTGTCTGGTGTCCGACGCCAAGGGAGCGAGCATGAACGGAGCACCCGCAACAGTGGATGTCGGATGCCTGGCGCGTATTACGGCGTGGGATATGCAACAGCTCGGCCTGCTGCAAATTCGTACTGTCGGCGGCGACCGCTTCCGTTTGCTTTCGAGCGAATCGCAGCCGAACGGTCTGATGATGGGCGAGATCGATTTAATCGAGGCCGATGACGATCAGCGCGTACCTGACGAGCATCGGCCATGCGTCGAGCTGCTGACGCGCATCATCGAGGACATGAGTGCCCAACTGGCGGAGAAACGTCGCACCGGTGAGCCGACCGAAGGTAGCCCAGTGTTGGCGCAGCTACCGTTTGAGGAGCCGTTTCAAATGGAATCGGCGGCCTGGGTATCGAATCGGCTGTGCGAGGTGCTACCCGTGCCGTTGAAAGCCAAGCAAAAGCTGATGGAGCTGACCGACGCCGCCACTCGCCTTGAAATCGTTCACACCTATTTGAAACAGCACTCAGTGCTGAAGTAGCCAGGGCCTGTTCACACTTTGGCCCTATACCGCTAGCGGATTCATCACCAGCTGCAATAACCGGCGAATCGGTGCCGGCAGCGGCGCGGTTTCCAGGCCTTCGCTTGAAACGCTGCGCAGCGCTGGGCTGGCGACACCAACGGTCCCCGTGACCCGTGCAAGCCGCGGCCGCATTAGATACGTGTAGTGCGTGAACTCGTGCCGTATTTCGCCAAGCGTTTCTGTGATTGCGATGTGTAGACCAAAACGCGCGCTGACCTCGGCGATCAGTGACTCATCATTGCCGGCAGGTTCGAACTCGGGCAGGCTTAACAATCCTCCCCAGATTCCCGACGGTGGGCGCAACTCGAGTAACACCGCACCGCTCGCATCCTGCATAGCGAGCAACGTCTGCGCTCGCACCGGTCGCTCTCTGACGGGGCGCGGTGTCGGTAGCTTCTCGATTGACAGCTCGCTGCGTGCGATACACGTGCCGCTTACCGGGCATACGCCGCATTTCGGATGCGTGCGAGCACAAACCGTTGCACCCAGGTCCATCAGACCTTGCGTGTATGCCTCAATCTCGTTAGCGGGCAGCAGGCTTTCGGCGCGCTCCCAGAATTTCCGCTCAATCTTTGGGTGGCCAGGAAAGCCGTGTATTCCGTAATGACGCGCCAGCACGCGCCTGACGTTACCGTCCAGGATTGCCGCGCGCTCGCCGAAGGCGAGTGCCGCAATCGCAGCGGCAGTCGAACGGCCAATGCCGGGAAGCTGCGCAAGCCGCTCGACGTGGCCGGGGAATTTCCCGCCGTGTTCGCTCACGATCAGCTGCGCGCAGCGATGCAGATTGCGCGCTCGCGAGTAATACCCTAGACCTGCCCAGCTCGCCATTACCGATTCGATCGGCGCCGATGCAAGCGCACTCACATCGGGAAAACGCGCGACAAACCGTTCGTAGTATGGGATGACCGTCGCAACCTGCGTCTGCTGCAGCATGATTTCCGACAGCCAGATCAGGTAAGGATCGTTCGTGCGTTGCCACGGCAAATCGTGGCGGCCGTGCTGCTTTTGCCACGTGATGATGCGATCCGCGAAATTCAATGAGGCCCCGACTATGCCGCAAGTGCCTCTTCGTCGAGAATTTCCTCGACCTGCGCACGCGCGCCGACTTCGTGAATGCGATCTGTCAGCCGCTTCAACGTCGCGAGCTTGCTTTGTGCATCTTCGAGCGCGTCTTCGAGCTCGGCGATGCGTTCATCCAGCGATCCTTGCGCGTCTCGAATCTTGGATACAGACTCGGCGCGTTTACGAAGTTGGCTGCGCTGCTCGCGCACCTGCGTTTCAATTGGCGGCAGCAGCGACTTGACCCACGCTTCTGTATCGCGCTCGGCGGTCGAAAAAATCTCACGCGACTTCGAAACAACAGTGTCGAAAAAGCGCTCCATTAATCGCCACTTTTCCGTCGTCAGCACCGCCAGCGGTCCGAACTGAGACTTGTACGCGTGCTCGGCTCGTTCCAGGTCAGCGATATACGTGTCAAGCGAAAACGACATCGGCGGCGACAAGCTCCAACCCAGATCTTCGGCAAAGCGGCGCTGAACGCCGAGCACCATCTGCTCGATCTCGAGCATCCTCGCATTTGCCGTACGGAACATGTCGCGTAACGAAGCGAAATAATCTTTGACCGCCACCGACAGCTGCGGCGACAGCTTGCTCTTCTTCATGCGGTCTCGCGTGGCCACGACCTGCTCACGCAGCGCAGCCACTCGGATGCCGGCAAACAATTTCTCGGAGAGCTTCGAATGCACCAGACGGGCTGCAACGATTCGGCGCACGATCTCTTCAAATTCATGCTGCTCGGCCAGCGCACGCTGCGTCATGCGCTCAATCGAGCTCTGATTCTTACCCTGCAGCGAACGCAGTTCGTAAAGCTGCTCAATGACGCTGCGCTCGCGCGCGTTCAATCCCTGACGGAGCTCCGCAGCCACGCGCTCGACGCCGGATACAGTCTGGTCACGCACGATCTTTTGCTTGGCCGGCACGAGCAGTTCGATCAGCGCCTCTTCGAGCAGCGGCAACCGGCTCGCCTGCAACAGTTTCTCGTCACGCTGAACCTTGGCGACCAAACCTTTTTGCGCCGAGACCGGAAACACCCGCATCGGATCGAGCTCGAGCGTGGCAGCCACAGCAGCCACCTGACGCCGTACTTCCATCTCCATCTCGCCTGGCGTTTTCAACGCGTCCCACAGGCCGTCGATTTTGTTTAGGACAGCGATGTGATTGCGGTGCCCTGCATCGCCGACGACATGCCGCCACACATCAAGGTCGCTCTTCGTCACTCCGGTGTCCGCGGCCAGCACGAACAAGACCGCGTGCGCATTGGGTACCAGTGACAGCGTCAGCTCAGGCTCGGTGCCGATTGCGTTCAGCCCCGGCGTGTCCAGAATCACCAAGCCGTGCTTCAACAACGGATGAGGAAAATTGATGACGGCGTGCCGCCACTTCGAAATCTGAATCAGGCCATTCTTGTCGACGGTGACCGATTGATCGGGATCGTCGGCGTCGTACAGGCCGTAGCTCTTCGCCTCGGCGACCGGCACGCGCGCCGTTTCGGCCACGATCTTGAACGCTTCGAGCATTCCGTCCGCCGAACTCGTGTCCAGCGGAAACACCTGCCATTCGGCCCCAAGCCGCTTGAAATCGGACGTCGAACCGTGCCGTGCGCGTGTTTCGATCGGCAGCGCCCGGATACAAGGCGGCAGCGTGTCGTCGTACAACAACTCGGTCGGACACATCGTCGTGCGGCCCGCCGACGACGGCAGAATGCGCTTGCCGTAGTCGGCGAAGAAAATCGCGTTGATCAGCTCAGACTTGCCACGTGAAAATTCGGCGACAAACGCAATCACAAGCTTGTCTTCGGCCAAGCGCTCAAGCGCGACGTCGATTCGGCGCGCCGATTCGGGCTCCAGCGTCTGCGTTTGTTCAAGCCACTGGCGCAATTGCATGATCGCCGTCGCTAGCGAATCGCGCCAATTTCCGTACTGCTCAAAGCTGGAGGCTAATGGGGCCATAGTGTCGGGTGCGCGGCGTGCGCACGAGGCCGAATCTATAGCATGCACTCACCCTCGCGCACAGTCACCCAAACGTACAAGCTGTGCCCGGTTGCTGTGTGAGTTCGGGCGATAGCGGCTTGTCATCGCCGCTGACAGGCTCGACAGTAATAAGTGGCGCGTTGTCCTTGTACGACTCGTACGATCGGCGTCGCGCACACGCGGCATGGCTCCCCTGCCCTGTCGTAGACGCGTGCGTCGAGCATGAAGTAGCCATCTGCGCCGTCAACGCCAACAAAGTCGCGCAAGGTGCTGCCGCCGACCGCGATCGCTTCGGTCAGCACTTCGCGCACCGCGGCTGCCAGCACCTCATATCGCACGAGCCCGATGCTGCGCGCCGAGCGTTTGGGATTGATGCGCGCGCGGAACAGACTCTCCGATGCGTAGATATTTCCTACGCCGACCACCACATCGCCGGCAAGCAATACCTGCTTGATTGACGCCGTACGAGAGCGCGTATGGCGATACAGCCACTGGCCGTCGAAGCGCGGATCGAACGGCTCCAGGCCAAGCCCCACCAGCAGCGGATGCGCAGCAACTCCACCTTGCGAAGCGTCGTGCCAGAGCAAGGCGCCGAAGCGGCGCGGATCCGTCAGGCGCACGCACGTCGTCCCGAACAGAATGTCGACATGATCGTGCAGACCGGGTGGCGGAATCCCGCGCCGACCCGGCCAGACACGCCATGCCCCTGACATACCGAGGTGCGAGATCATCGTGCCATGCGCAAACTCCCACAGCAGATACTTGCCGCGTCGGCGCAGCCGCTCGACGGTCTGACCCTTTATCAGCGCGGGCAACCGTTTCGGCACGGGCCAGCGCAGCCGCCGATCGCGCACGATCGCCGATTCCACCCTTTGCTGCTCCACATAGGGCGCCAGGGCGCGGCGTGTCACTTCTACTTCAGGTAGTTCGGGCACTTTTCTCGCGATAATGACGTCCAAATCATTCTGTTAATGTGCCACGCATCGCGTTTCAGTGTGCCCAGCTCCAACTTCGGCACCACAACACGCCAGGATCCGATGATGACTCGTCCGCTGTTATTGGCACTGACCGTCAGCGCGTTGTTCGGGTGCACAACCACGCCACTCCCAGCATCGACCGACACGCAGACCGTCGTCGCCGCCTCGTCACCTGTACCCGAGGTCACGCCGGATACAAGTACCCAGCGCAGCGACACGATCCCCAACGTCGACGTATCCAGTGCTCTGATGTATCAGCTGATGGCGGCCGAAGTGGCCGTACAGCGGGGCGACCTGGGGTCGGCATTTGCCGTTTACATGAAACTGGCGCGCGAAACGCGGGATGCTCGCCTGGCCCGGCGTGCCGCCGAGTTGGCGCTGCAGGGGCGCGCGATGGCGCAGGGTCTTGAGGCGGCGCAACTGTGGTTCGAGCTGGCGCCGAACTCGAGCGAGGCGTCACAAACACTGGCGATGTTGTACGCCGGCAGCGGTCGCTTCGATGATGCGTATTCGTTGTTCAAAGCCCAGTTGCAGGCGGCCGCCAATCCAGCGGAAGAGCTATCGCGGATGCAGCGCGCGCTTGCGCGTACACAGGATCGCGCAGGCGCATTCCACCTGATTGAAAGGCTGGCGCAGCCCTATGCGCAGTCGGCCGATATCAAGCTCGTGCTTGCCAATGCGGCGCAAGCCGGCGGTTTGAATGCGCGCGCGATACAGGAAGCGCGTGCCGCCGTTGTGCTCGCGCCGGATTCACAACGCGCCGTGTTGACAGCGGCGCAGTATTTGCAAGCGAGCGATCGTCCCGCCGCACTCGCACTGCTGCAGGATTTCGTTGCCCGACATCCTATGGTGTCGGAGACCAGGCTCGCCTACGCGCGACTGCTGATTGCCGATAACAAATTCGACCAGGCGCGCGCTCAGTTTGCGTCGCTGCTGCAAGCCGATCCCAAAAATGCCGACCTCGTTTATTCGATGGCGCTGCTTTCGATGCAAGGCAAGCTTCCCACCGATGCACGGACGTATCTGCAGCGCTATCTGGAGCTGATCGCCACATCGGACGGCGACGGTTCGCGCGCCGGCGCGCGCCCGCCCGAGCCGGCTTATTTGTATCTTGCGCAGATCGCCGAGGACGAAAAGCAATTTCCCGCGGCACTTGAATGGCTGCGCAAGATCGATGGCGGTGACGAATTTCTAACAGCGCGTGTGCGCGAGGCGTTCGTGCTGTCCAAAATGCAGCGGCTCGATGAAGCGCGCAAGCTACTGCGCACGGTCAGCGTCCAGTCAGCCGACGAGAAAACGCAACTCGTGCTGGCCGAAGCGCAATTGCTGCGTGAAGCAAAGCGGTATGACGAGTCGTACAAGCTGCTCTCGCAGGCGCTGGCGATCGCGCCTGATAGCGTGCCGCTGCTATACGACACCGCCATGGCAGCCGAGCGGCTAAACCACGTCACGGTGATGGAAAAGCAGCTGCGCCGCATCATCGAGCTAAAGCCCGACTATGCGCATGCCTACAACGCGCTCGGCTACAGCCTCGCCGACCGTAACCTGCGACTGCCTGAAGCCTTGCAGCTGATCGAAAAGGCACATGAGCTCGCGCCCGACGACGCGTTCATTCTCGATTCGCTCGGATGGGTTCACTTTCGTATGGGGGACCTGAAGCTGGCGCGCGAGCATTTGCAGCGCGCGTACGACGCACGGCCCGATGCCGAGGTCGCCGTGCACCTGGCTGAAGTGCTTTGGGCCAGCGGCGAGCACGACAGCGCGCGCAAGCTGCTACGCGAGGTGCGCGCCAAGGAGCCGACCAACCCGTTACTGAAGTCGACCGTAACGCGACTGAAAATCGGCTTGTAAACGATGCTGAGAATTCGCGGCGCATCGATGCGTGCGCTCGCTATGTCATTTGTATCGGCGCTGCTGACAGCGTGTGCGACGGTACCGCCATCATCGCCGGCCGATCGTGCTTACAGCGGGCGCCTTGCGGTCACCACCGCGCTGGGCGAGCAGCGTGAAAACGTCTCTGGCCGCTTCAACTTCGAGATTCGGGGTCAGCAACAGGTTCTCGAGCTGTCATCGCCGCTGGGCACCACGGTTGCCCGTGTCGAGATTGAACCGGGCGGCGCACGTGCGACCGGCCCACGAATGCAGGAAGTGCGCGGTGCCGATGCCGATGCCTTGACCGAGCAGCTGCTCGGCTGGCGTTTGCCGGTTTCCGGGCTGTCCGATTGGATCGAGGGACGACCGGTGCCGAACCGCTTTGCGCGCATCGAGCGCGACGGCGAACGTATCGTGCTTTTCGAACAGGACGGCTGGGTGATCCGATTGCCAGAATTCTTCGACGACACCGCTCGCCCTCGCCGCCTGGTGCTCGAGCGTCCGCCGGGCGCAAACACGCCGTCGGTCGTCTTGCGTTTGATTGTCGATGAGCCGGGTGGTTAGTTGAAACTTACGGAGAGATCACGGATGAAAACGCGTCGTGACGTTTTGCGCGACTCCGCTGCGCTGGCGGTGTCCTGTGCTCTGCCGGCAGCGCTGATCGGTTCCGCGCTCGCTCAACCGCAGGACGAGATCGCGCGCCAGCTCGATGTGCCCTACGTCCCGACACCGATGACTGTGGTCGACGCAATGCTTGACCTCGCAAAAGTCACCAAGTCCGACGTTGTTTATGACCTCGGCTGTGGCGATGGTCGCATTGTCGTGCGCGCGGCGACGCGATTCGGCTGCCGCGGAGTCGGCGTCGATCTAAACCCTGAGCGCGTCAAAGAAGCAAAAGCCAATGCGATTCGCGCCAACGTAGCCGAGCTGGCGCGCTTCGAAGTCGGTGACGTATTCGACTTCGATTTCAGTGGTGCCACCGTTGTCACGATGTATCTGCTGCCGAGTGTCAACCTGAAACTGCGCCCGCGATTACAAAAAGAACTGAAGCCGGGGACACGGCTCGTTTCGCACGACTTTCACATGGATGACTGGAAAGCGGAGACGGTGCGCGATGTCGGGCGTAGCCGAATCTATCTGTGGACGATACGTTGACGCTTCTCGTGTACGCGATGCTTCGCGTCGCACGTGCACCCGTCGCTTAGCTAGGCGCGCTTCCTTCTGAGCGGCCGCGCGTACGCGCAGTACAAAAGCGGGGAAACGGCTCCCTTCGATCGCCACCTAGAATCGCGCGATGGAGTTCGCGCTCGCACTGCCAGCCCCGGCCAAGCTCAATCTGTTCCTGCGAGTGACCGGCCGTCGCGCTGACGGCTATCACGAGCTGCAGACGGTCTACACGCTGATCGACCTCGCCGATTTGCTCGACTTCGAGCGGCGCGATGATGGCGCGATCGTGCGTGAAGGCGATCTGGTCGGTGACCTCGAGAACGACTTGGTGGTGCGTGCCGCGCGTGCCCTTCAGCATCATTCTGGAACGTCGCTCGGAGCAACCATCAGCGTAACGAAGCGCATTCCTGCCGGCAGCGGTCTCGGCGGCGGCTCATCGGACGCAGCGACGACGTTGATCGCGCTTAACCGGCTATGGTCCTTGAATCTGCCGCGCAGCGAATTGAGCGCAATCGGGCTTCCGCTCGGCGCTGACGTGCCTTTTTTCCTGCATGGCCAGGATGCGTTCGCCGAAGGCATCGGCGAGCGATTGACAACGGTTCAACTGCCGCCGCTATGGTTTGCGGTTTTGTGGCCGCGGGTGCACGTCTCGACAGCCGACATCTTCGCGGACGCAGGTTTGACACTTAATTCCAAAGCCACGAAAATAGCCGACTTTTCAGCGGTGGCGGCCCAATTGGTGGGCGAAGCCATCGGCAACTTAGACCTTCCGTCGTCACTGGTTAACGATCTCGAACCCGTCGCACGGCGCCGATATCCCGTCATCGATGAAGCGATCAAGCGTCTCGAGCGTTTTGGCACCGCGCGGATGACGGGCTCGGGCTCCGCGGTATTTCTGGCGACTCGAGCGAGAGAGCAGGCGGAATTGGCAACCGCCGATGTGCCGCAAGGGTGGAGCGGTTGGGCCGTCAAGAAGCTGGTCGAGCATCCACTGGCGGTGTGGTAGACAGTTGAGCTGTAGCAGTTCTAGTTTTTTGGGGAGTCGCCAAGCTGGTTAAGGCACCGGATTTTGATTCCGGCACTCGAAGGTTCGAATCCTTCCTCCCCAGCCAGCTTTGTGAAGTCACTGAGCGGTGAGCCATTCAGTATGAGCCAGTAAGGCCGCAAATGCAGATGCAGATGGTTCCCGACAATCTGATGGTGTTCACCGGCAACGCGAATCCGCGGCTGGCGAGTGCGGTCGCTCAGCATTTGAACATTCGACTGGGAAAAGCGCAGGTGTCGCGCTTTTCCGACGGCGAAGTGATGGTCGAGTTGTTCGAGAACGTGCGCGGAAAAGACGTATTCGTTTTGCAGTCGACGTGTGTGCCCACGAACGACAACCTGATGGAGTTGCTGATCATGGCCGATGCGCTGAAGCGCGCGTCAGCCGGGCGCATCACCGCGGCGATTCCGTATTTCGGCTATGCGCGGCAGGACCGTCGCCCGCGCAGCGCGCGCGTCGCGATCAGCGCGAAGGTAATCGCCAACATGCTGCAGGTGGTCGGGATCAATCGCGTGCTGGTGATGGATCTGCACGCAGACCAGATCCAGGGATTTTTCGACATTCCGGTCGACAATATTTACGCCGCGCCGATTTTGCTGGGCGATTTGTGGAAGCACAACTTCGACAACCTGGTCGTTGTGTCGCCGGACATTGGAGGTGTCGTGCGCGCACGCGCGATTGCGAAGACCGCCGAAGCCGATCTCGCGATCATCGACAAGCGGCGCCCGCGTGCCAATGTGGCCGAGGTGATGAACATCATCGGCGAAGTCGAGGGCCGCAACTGCGTCATCATGGATGATATGGTCGACACCGCCAATACGCTGTGTCAGGCTGCGCAGGCGTTGCGCAACGCTGGTGCGCTGCGAGTGATGGCGTATGCGACACATCCGGTCCTGTCGGGTAAGGCAGTTGAGAGGATTTCGAACTCGGTTCTCGACGAGCTGGTCGTCACTGACACGATTCCGCTGACACCGGAGGCGCTAGCATGTTCGAAGATCCGGCAGTTGTCGTGCGCGGCACTGCTGGGCGAAACGATTTCGCGTATTGCACGCGAAGACTCGGTGAGCAGCTTGTTCATCGAGTAATTGCAACTGCAGTGATGGCTGGTCGCGGTCTACTGCATAACTGGGAGTTCCAATGAAAGTAGTAGCTAACAAACGAGACGCGCAGGGAACGGGTGCGAGCCGCCGTCTGCGCCACGCGGGCAAAGTGCCGGGCGTTCTGTACGGCGGCAAAGGCGATGCACAGGCCATCGCAGTTGACCACAACCCATTGTTCCACGCGCTGCGTAAGGAAAAATTCCACGCGTCGATTCTGGACATGGAACTTGACGGTGCGAGCGAGCGCGTGTTGCTGCGCGCCTTTCAGATGCATCCGTACAAGGCCCAGGTGCTGCACATCGATTTTCAGCGCGTCTCCGAAGATCAGAAGCTGCACATGCGCGTTCCGCTGCACTTCTCCGGTCAGGAAAGTTCCCCTGCATCGAAGACCGACGGTGTGCTGATCAGCCACGTGATGTCGGAAGTGGCGATTGCCTGTTTGCCGAAGGATTTGCCCGAGTACGTTGCGGTCGATCTGTCGAATTTGACGGTTAACGACACGGTGCGCGTGCGCGATCTGAAAATGCCTGACGGTGTCGTGCCGGTGTTAAAAGGCAAGGAAAATCCAGTCGTCGTGGCGGTCACCGTCCGCGGCGAAGAAGTTGCGGAAGAAGCGGTGGAGGCCACGGCGGTGGCAGCAGCAGTGGAAGTTCCCGCCACGGCGCAGAAAGCGCCGACACCGGAGGAAGCTGCGGCTGCGGCCAAGGGTGACAAAGGTGGTAAAGGTGGCAAGGGTGACAAAGGAGACAAAGAGAAGAAGAAATAAGCAAAATAAGAACGCTAAAGCGAACAGCAATAGCGCTGCGGCACAATCCAGCCCGCCGCCGATTATCGGCCGCGGGCTTTTTCATTAATGGAACACAGCAACAACATCCGATTGATCGTCGGGCTTGGCAATACCGGCGCCGAATACGAAGACACCCGGCACAACGCGGGCTTTTGGTACGTCGATGCAGTGGCGAGCCGATTGGGTGCCCGCTTTTCCAGCGAACGCAAGTTTCACGGCGACGTTGCACGTGCTCGCGTCGATGGCAGCGAACTGTGGCTGCTGAAGCCCAACACCTACGTCAATCGCTCCGGGCAGGCGGTCGTAGCCCTTGCGCTCTATTACAAAGTGCTACCGACGCAAATCCTGGTCGCGCACGATGAGCTAGATCTGCCGCCTGGAGCGATAAAACTCAAGCTTGGCGGGGGAACTGCCGGTCACAACGGGCTCAAGGACACGCAGGCACGCTTATCGACGCCGGAATTCTGGCGTCTGCGCATCGGCATCGGTCATCCGCGCACACTGCAACTCGAGCAGGATGTCGGCGACTTCGTGCTGCATCCGCCGCGCAAGGACGAACAGCCGGCGATCGATCAGGCTCTGGAGCGCGCCGAGGGGATTGTCGATCTACTGGTGGACGGCAAGTTCGAGGCTGCGATGCTGCGGCTTCATACGCGCTAGCTCGCAACTCCGCTGTCGCGCGGAACCGCGGCAAGATACTCGTCCAACGTCTCGCCGGGCATCGGTTTGACCATCGTGATTAGTACGTGACTCAGATCACCGAGGACGTAGCCGTCCCGGCGTTTTACTTCTACGTAACCCACACGCCGCCAGAAGGCTTCCGCGCGATGATTTGCCGCGACCACGCCCAGTCTTAACCAACGCGCGCCACGTTCGAGCGTCCAATGTTCATAAGCTTCATGCAGGCGATGCGCAAAGCCCGATCCGTGCGTTCGGGTTGCCGTCATGAAAAATCCGAGGTGATAGACACCGGTCGCCAGCAAGTCCGCGGCGATGCCAAGATGTCCGAGAATTTCCCGTGTCGAACGGTGACGAACCAGAAGCGACAAATGTTCGCTGTAACCCATGTCGGCGGGCGGTAATTGGTCGAAACTTTTGGCTGCATCGTTTGCGGGCGGACGATGACCTTGCGTGATCAGCCAGTACTCCGGGTTCGATTCGATGAACGCCTGAAGCTCGGCTATCTCTTCTCTTGCAACCTGGTGAGCGATGAACTCATCCGTCTCAAACCCAGACGCCCGCCATCAAAGATCCAGTGCCATCACCTTCTCGCCTTCTTCCTCCTGGCCGGTATAGATGAAGCCCAGCGAGCGATAAAAACGCCCGAGCGAATCTGCCTTGCTCATATGCGATACGAGCAGTTTTTTCGCCCCCGGTCGCGTACGCACGTGATCGATCAACAGCTTCACCGCCGCATGCCCAAGCCCTTTGCGCTGATGCGCTTTGTCGATCATCAGTCGCCATAGAAAGAAGTCTGGCTCGTCGGGATTCTCGACGAGCGTGGGGTCGTACAGCATCACGAATCCGACGAGTACTTCGTCGTCGTAGATCGCGCGAAACCATGCCTCGTCGTAGAACGACGCCTCGGCGATCGATACCGCGTTGGGCGCCACCTGCGTCGCGTCGTCGCCCGCGTCCAGCGTGCATACCGCGCGCAATGTCTGGCGAGTGACTTCCTTGAGAGCAACGTTCATCAGGCTTGCGATAATCGCACTTTCGCAACTCAAAAGTCACTGATGGCAGTCAAATGCGGCATCGTCGGACTCCCCAACGTCGGCAAATCAACGCTCTTCAATGCGCTGACGAAGGCCGGTATTGCCGCCGAAAATTATCCCTTCTGCACGATCGAGCCGAACGTCGGTATTGTGGAAGTCCCCGACCCACGTCTGCAAGCGCTAGCTGCGATTGCAAAACCCGATAAGGTCATTCCGGCTGCGGTTGAGTTCGTCGACATCGCCGGACTTGTTGCTGGAGCAAGCAAGGGCGAGGGTCTTGGCAATCAGTTCCTTGCGAATATCCGGGAGTGCGATGCGATTGCGCACATCGTGCGCTGCTTCGAGGATCCAAATGTCGTGCATGTCGCCGGTCGCATCGACCCGATATCGGACATCGAGGTGATCAACACGGAGCTGGCGTTGGCGGACCTTGCAACCGCTGACAAACAGCTCGCGAAGTACAGCAAAGTCGCGAAGTCGGCAGGCCAGAGTGCCGACGTCAAGGAAGCCAAGCGGCTGGTCGACGTGCTCGAAAAAATCCTTCCGGTGCTCAACCAGGCGCAGCCTGTGCGCAGCATTGATCTGTCCGCCGAGGAACACGCGACGATCCGTCCTTTGTTCCTGCTCACTGCCAAACCGACGATGTACGTCGCCAACGTCGAAGAGCATGGCTTCGACAACAATCCGTTGCTCGACAAAGTGCGCGCTCACGCTGCAAAGGAAGGCGCGCCGGTCGTCGCCGTCTGTGCAAAGATCGAAGCGGAGATCGCCGACCTTTCCGACGAGGACATGGGGATTTTTCTGGCCGACATGGGAATGAGCGAGCCAGGGTTGAATCGTGTGATTCGTGCGGGCTACGCACTGCTTGGCCTGTTGACTTATTTCACCGCCGGGCCGAAAGAGGTTCGCGCATGGACGGTAACCGCGGGCTCGACCGCGCCGCAGGCTGCGGGAGTGATTCACACCGATTTTGAGAAGGGCTTTATTCGCGCCGAGACGATTACCTACGACGACTATGTCAGGTGCAAGGGCGAAAACGGCGCGAAAGATGCGGGCAAGATGAGGCTGGAAGGAAAGGACTATGTCGTGCGCGACGGCGACGTGATGCACTTCCGATTCAACGTGTAGGCAAGGAGCAGGATGATCGCTCGTGTCGACGCGCTATGGATGTATCCAGTCAAGGGCTGCCGCGGTTTCAGCACGCCCGCTGCGACGCTCGCATCCACAGGGCTCGAGCTCGACGGAATCGGCGATCGCGAGTGGGTCGTGGTCGACGATAAAGGCGAGTTCCTCAGCCAGCGAGAGCTGCCGAAGATGTCGCAGATTCAAACGCGCTTCACGGGTGAATCGCTGCGATTAACGGCGCCCGGCATGCTTCAGCTCGACGTACCTTTTGAATCGGAAGGCGACGTGATCAAGGTGCGCGTGTGGAACGATGAGGTCGCTGCGGTGACGCAGGGACGCCATTGCGGACGCATGGTTCTCGCAATTTCTCGGACTGCAGTGCCGACTCGTGCGCTTCGATCCCGAGGCGTCACGGATATCGAACCCGAAGTACACGGGCGCACTCCTAGCACCATATAAATTCGCGGACGCGTTCGCATTACTTGTTTGCTCGACCGCATCGCTTGCCGAATTGAACAGCCGGCTGGCCGCTAAGGGGCACGCCGCGGTCACTATCGAGCGCTTCCGGCCGAACATCGTTCTCAACGAGGTTGAAGCCTTTGACGAGGACTACATCGATCACTTCACAATCGGCGACGCGAAGTTGCGCGTCGTGAAACCATGCGTGCGGTGCGCCGTACCGAACGTTGATCCGTCAACCGGAGAGGCCGGTTTTGAGCCGGGAGATACGCTCGCGACCTACCGTAACGACGTTCGCGCGGGCGGCGTGACGTTCGGCGTCAATGCTGTCATTGAATCAGGTGCCGGCGTTCGGCTTGTGGTCGGCGACGCAGTTGGCGTGAATCTGCGTTTCTAGTCGCGACGGGCGCGCAAGCCACGATAGGTCCATGAGCGCCAAAGCGCCTCCAACGGCCCCTGCTTCATCTTCATCGGACCTAGCCATATGGAACTCAGCATGATCTGGAACACAACGATCAGTACTGCTACCGCTGCAGTCTGCAGGTAACTGAGTCGCGGTCCCAGCTGTAACCCCCAGCCAGACAGCAGTACACCCATTGCAATGGACTGCAGCAGATAGTTGGTGAGCGGCATGCGCCCAGCCGGTGCAAGCAAGGCAATCACGGCATGCGGCGCTTTTCGCAAGAACGCGGACGCATACAAGAACGAAAGCGCAATGCTCAGCAGCATCGGAACTGTCGCCGCCTGCGGCGTCGCCGCGAGTCCGTACGCTTCGATATGCGAAAGCATCGAGTAGCCATAGAGCAATGACGCCGGCAATCCGATCAGCAGCCCCAACGTCGAAGCGGTGCGCCATGCGCGCGCGTCCAGCTGCTGTAGCCACCCCGCGCGCTGCGCCAGCATGCCGGTCAGCATCAGCGCAACGGTCAGTGGCAGCCCAAGAAAATTTCCAAATATGAGCTCGCGGAACTCGGTGATGCGCACGGGCAATTGCTCAAGATAGCTGCCATAGCTGAATACCTCGATGTTTCTCTCCACTTTAGCCACATACTCCGCTGGCAGCGTCGACGCAGGTTCGATCAACATGAAAGTTGCCGCAACGAAGACAGCCATGCCGATCCACCAGTTTCGCGCGGCGCGCCCAATGCCAGCGACATCTCTATCGACGTAGAGCAGCAGCACCAGCCCTGCAACGGCATACATCTGAGTAATGTCGCCGAAATAGAAGAACACGCCGTGCAGAATGCCGAACACAAACAGGAAAAGCATCCGGCGCCGATAGATTCTGTGCGGCTCCGGTGTCATCGTTTTGAGTTTCGCGTACAGGAATGAAAAGCCGGCGCCGAAGAGCATTGCGAACAACGGCATGAACTTGACGTTGGCGAAGGCAGCCGTCGCGAAGAGCACCGCCCGATCAAGCCATCCCGAGTCCGGCCTCAGGTAACCGATCGGATTTGTAGCGCCGTACAAAAACGACTGGATGTTGACGAGGAGAATTCCAAACAGCGCGAAACCGCGCAGCGCATCAATGCGCTCGTCGCGCACCGTCGCGCTCGGGCTATGCATCGGTCGGCGGCTTCGCTCCCATCTGAGCCATCTTGGCTTTGAGCCAGCGCTCGACCGATGGGAACACGAACTTGCTGACGTCACCTCCCATCAAAGCGATCTCGCGCACGATGCTGCCCGAGATGAACTGATACTGATCGGACGGCGTCAGGAACATCGTTTCGACGTCGGGCAGCAAGTATCGATTCATACCGGCCATCTGAAATTCGTACTCGAAATCCGATACGGCGCGTAAACCGCGCACCACCACTCGCGCGTTCTGTTCGCGCACGAAGTCTTTTAATAGTCCGCGAAACCCACCCACTTCGACGTTCGGATAATGCGACAACACTTCGCGCGCTATCGCGATGCGTTCGTTCAAATCAAAGAATGGTTTCTTGGCCCGGCTGTCGGCCACTCCGACGACCAACTTGGTAAACAGCCCAGCCGCACGTCGGACGAGGTCTTCATGGCCGCGCGTCAGCGGATCAAACGTGCCTGGATACACCGCGATCACCATTCTTGTCTCCCGCTGACGGTTGTTCGATTAAAACTGGGCCGGCGATTATGCAGAATAAGGATGGAGCAAATAAGAATGCACACGTCCGGCACGTGCGTTGCGTACGACCTTTAGGCACTGGCGCTCCAATAGAGACGCGTCAAGCGCTGTGCCGCTTTCCGCATAGATCAGCCCGTCGGGAGCGATGAGTCGCACGCCGGCCGCCAACGCCGGCGCCAGTAACCCCGAATCAAATGGCGGATCAATGAAGATGATGTCAAACGAAGCATCAGGCCAGCGTGCAGCAGCCGTGAGCGCGTCGCCCGCGATGATATCGACCTGATCGGCGGCCAGCTTGCGTTTGGTCGACGACAGCTGATCGACCAGTTGCCGATTGTTCTCGATCAACGTGACATGTCGAGCGCCGCGCGACGCAAGCTCGAAACCCAGCGCGCCAGTGCCGGCGAAAAAATCGAGCCCGCGAACGTCCTCCAGCGCCGGAACATGATGTTCGATCCAATTGAACAGCGTTTCTCGCACGCGGTCGGGCGTCGGTCGCAACCCCCGCACATCGACGACCGGCAGCGGCGTGCGCTTCCATTGCCCGCCGATGATACGGACGCGATTCGGCGCGCGGGCCGTCACGTTTGCAACGCGGCGCTTTGTTACACTAGTTTTCGACCGTCCCCCGAGTGTTTCACGGGATTCTCGGGCGGCCTTCTCGCCTTTCGACTCGCTTTTACTCCTGACTTTAGCCATCGCTCGATGATAAGTCCCGGGTCTTCCGGAGGTTCGAAGAGCGGCTGGCTGTCGCGACTGAAGAGCGGTCTCAGCAAGACACGCGTCAACATCGTCGGATTGTTTTCCGGCGGCGTTGTCGACGAAGAATTCCTCGAACAGCTCGAGTTGGCGCTGATCGGCGCCGACGTTGGAGTCGCGACCGCCGAGCATCTGATCGAGGCTCTGCGGGCGCGCATCAAGCTGCACGGGCTGTTGACGCAGGACGAAGTGAAGCGTGCATTGAGTGATGAGATCACTCTGTTGCTGGCCCCAGCGGAAGGCAGCATCGACTTTTCGAAAGGTCGGCCGCTCGTGATCATGGTGGCCGGGGTCAACGGCGCGGGCAAGACGACATCGATAGGAAAGCTCGCCAAGTGGCTCGCGGGCCTACGTAAGTCGGTCCTGCTGGCGGCAGGCGACACTTTTCGCGCGGCGGCGCGCGAGCAGCTCGCGATCTGGGGTGCGCGTAATGACGTCGAGGTAATCGCGCAAAGCGGCGGCGATCCGGCAGCGGTGGTGTTCGATGCGGTGTCTGCCGCTAAAGCCCGCGGCGTCGACGTGTTGATTGCGGACACCGCCGGACGCTTGCCTACACAGCAGCACCTCATGGAAGAATTGAAAAGGATCAAGCGCGCGCAGGACAAGGCGATGCCCGGCGCACCGCATCAGGTGATTCTGATCATCGACGGCACTAACGGGCAGAACGCCATCGCACAAGTGCAGGCATTCGACGATGCAGTCGGACTGACCGGACTGATCATCACCAAGCTCGACGGAACCGCCAAGGGCGGTGTATTGGCCGCGATTGTCGAAGCAAGGCGCAAGCACGGACGGCAGCTGCCGATTCTGTTCATCGGTGTCGGCGAAGCGATCGAAGATCTGCAGCCGTTCGTGGCGCGCGACTTTGCCAACGCGTTATTGGGAGCGTGATGCTGCTGGCGGCAGTCGATCTCGGCTCGAACAGCTTCCGGCTCGAAATCGGCAAAGTCGAAGGTACTCATATCGCCCGTCACGGCTATTGGAAGGAAACCGTTCGACTGGCAGCTGGACTCGACGAGGCCAACAAGCTCAGCAAAAAGTCGATCGATATAGCAGTTGAGACCTTGGCGCGAATGAACGAACGCCTGCGTGGCATGAAAAGCGAACACGTGCGGGCAGTCGGCACACAATCATTACGGCAGGCGCGCAACCTGAATCAGTTTCTGCTCGAGGCTCAAGACGCGCTTGGCTTTCCGATCGAAGTGATTTCCGGGCGCGAAGAAGCGCGGCTCGTTTTCGAAGGGTGCATGCATACGCTGCCGCCATCGAACGCCCGCCGGCTGATCGTCGACATTGGCGGCGCCTCCACCGAAGTCATCGTCGGAAAGGGATTCGAAGCAGAACATGCCGAGTCATTCAAGGTCGGCTGTGTTAATACGTCACTGCGTTTTTTCAAAGATGGACGCATCGATCGATCGAGCTTGAAAAAAGCGCAGGTCGCTGCTGCTGCAGAGCTCGAAGAAGCGGTGTCCGTCTTCTCTCGTGGGCATTGGGACGAGACTTTCGGTTCGAGCGGAACGATAGGCGCGGTGTCCGACATCCTGCGAACGCAAGGTTGGACCGACGGCACGATTACGCCACACGGGTTGCTGACGCTGCGATACGCACTGCTTGATGCGGGCGAAATCAAAAATATCCGGCTGGCCGGCATGAAGCCCGACCGACAGGAGGTCCTCGCCGGGGGCGTTGCGGTCCTGACGGCAGTATTTGATTCCTTCGATATCGAAGAAATGCGCCCGGCGCGCGGGGCGTTGCGCGTCGGCGTACTGTACGACCTGCTCGGCAGGCGTGAGCGAAAGGATCTGCGCGACTCAAGTGTGGTTCGAATGCAGACCCGTTTCGGCGTCGATCGCGCACAAGCTCAACGCGTCGCCACCCTCGCCGCACAATTTTGTTCGGCTCTCAACGTAGCTACAAGCGACGAGACCGCGCACAGATTGCGCTGGGCAGCGTTGCTGCACGAAGTAGGCTTTGCCATTTCGCACAACGACTATCACAAGCACGCGGCGTATCTGCTTGGACACAGCGACATCGCCGGATTTTCGGCGTCTGATCAGGAACGGGTTGCTACGCTGGTCTTGGCGCAGCGCGGCAACTTGAAGAAAGTGCAATCCGCCCTGGAAGACCACGAAGTTGCTGCGGCGATCTTGTCGTTGCGATTGGCTGTGATCGTCGCCCACGCGCGGCGGCCAGTGGAGCTACCCGCTTGGTCCGTGAAATTCGGGAAAACAATTGAGTTCGGTTTAGCGAGCGACTGGCTGACGCGACATCCGCTCACTCAGTACCTATTGGAAGAGGAAGCGGCGCACTGGGAGCGTGTGGGTGTCACGTTTGCACTGAACCCACTGTAGCGCCGATGGATTGCGGCTAGACCAGGTCAGGATTTATCACTGCACGCAAAACGATTTGGGCGTCGCCTTCATTTTCGCGCTGGCTCAGCCACCAGAGCCCGCCTTTCTTCAGTGACCAGTCGAGTGCCCGGCCGGTGAGCAATTGGCTCGCGACAAGCCCCAATGTCGGTTGATGTCCGACGACGACAATTGCCACCTTCGAATTGGGCCAGTCAGCAGCGGCCAGCACGTCAGCCGGGCGCGCGGCCGGCGCGAGCTCCTTGATCGTTCGCAATTTGTGATGCGAAACTTCGGCAAGCGCTTGCGCCGTCTGTTGCGCCCGTCGAGCTGGGCTCACATAGATTTTTGCGGTCTGCGGTAAACGTGTCTGCAGCCACTCCGCTATCCGGCGCGCCTGCTTCTCGCCTTTCGCCGTCAGCTTTCGGTCCAGATCGGGCTCGCCTGGCTCGGCATCTGCGTGACGCCACAAGATCAGTTCCACTACGTTTCGTCCACGCTGACGGCCAGCTTTGCCAGCAGTTCATGCTGTGCGGAGCGGCCGCGGCCGCTGAGTTTGGGCGCCACATAGTCTCCGTCCCGCTGCAGGATCCAAGCGTCCTGCGTGTCCTCGAGATAAGGCGTCAGCCCTTCATCGACGACGCGCTTGCAGAGCTTCGGGTTAAGCACCGGCCACGCGATCTCGATGCGCCGAAACAGATTGCGCCCCATCCAGTCGGCACTCGACAAATACACCCTTGGCGAGCCACCGTTGCGAAAGTAATAGATACGATGATGCTCCAGAAAACGTCCGACGATCGAGCGCACACGGATGTTCTCCGACAATCCCTTGACACCAGGGCGGAGCGCGCATGCACCGCGCACGATCAAGTCGATCTTTACACCGGCTTGCGAGGCGTCATACAGCGCATTAATCGTGGCTTCGTCGGTCAAGGCATTCATCTTCGCGATCATGCGCGCTGGTTTGCCGCTACTGGCCAACTTCACCTCGTTGGCCAACGCGCGTAGCAGATTGCGGTGCAGAGTGAAAGGTGCCATCCACAGATGCCTTAATCGCTCGACCTTGGTAAGGCTCGTCATATGCAGGAACGCCTTTTCCATGTCGGCGCAAATTTCCGGATTGGCTGTCAGCATGCCGAAGTCCGTATAGAGCTTCGTTGTCGCCGCGTGGTAGTTACCGGTACCAAGGTGCGCATAGCGAACCAGCGTTGGGCGGTTGCGAACTTCTTCGCGCCTTAATACCAACGTCATTTTGCCGTGCGTCTTCAGTCCGAGTACTCCGTAGACGACCTGCGCACCAACCGCTTCCAGCCGCTCCGCGAGATTGATGTTCGCTTCCTCATCGAAGCGCGCCTTCAGCTCGACGATCGCCGTTACCTCTTTGCCGCGACGCGCCGCCTCCTCGAGGATGTCTACCATCACGGAGCTGATGCCCGTTCGGTACAACGTCATACGAATCGCCGCAACACGTGGATCGACTGCTGACTGACGCAAGAATTCGATCACCGGCTCAAAGCTTTCGAACGGATGGTGGAGCAGGATGTCTGCCTGCTTCATCGCTCCGAACATGTCGGAGCTGTGCGCCACTTTGCGTGGCCAGGCGGGCGCAAAGGCCGGCCAGCGCAGTTTCGGTTGCGTCAAAAGATCGACCAGTTGATTCAGGCGAACCAGGTTGACGGGCCCGTCAACCTGAAACACCGCCTCGCTCGGAATCTGAAACTGCTCCTGCAGCAGCTGCTGCAGCGGTAGCGGGCATGTACGCAGTATCTCGAGCCGAACAGCGTTACCAAAATGGCGTTGCGTCAGCTCCATGCGCATTGCCTGCCGCAGGTTGTGCACCTCGCGCTCATCGACCGTCAAATCGGAATCGCGCGTGACTCGGAACTGCGAGAAGCCGCTGATCTCGCGGCCCGGAAACAGGTCCTGCAAATGGGCGCGAATGGCGGACGTAAGTAGCACGAACGCTTGCTTACCCGGCGTCAGTTTTGCCGGAAGCGGAATGACACGCGGCAAAACCCGCGGCACCTTGAGGATGGCGATTGCTGAGGGCCGCCCGAAGGCGTCCTTACCCTCGAGCTGCATGATGAAATTCAGTGATTTGTTAAGTACCTGCGGGAACGGATGCGACGGATCGAGCCCGATCGGTGCCAGCAGCGGTTTGACTTCGCGCTGTACGTAGTCACGCAACCACGCTTTCTGTGCGGCTGTACGCTGTGCATGATTGATGATCACGATGTTCTGCTTTGCCAGCGCCGGCATGATCGTATCGTTGTAGAGCGAATACTGCCGAGCCACGAGCTGGTGCGCTCGTTCCAGTACGGTGGTGTAGACCCGCGCTGACGCGCCGGCACCCTCCGTCAGATCGGACACACGCACCTCGAAGAACTCGTCGAGGTTGGATGAAACAATGCAGACGTAGCGCAGCCGCTCGGCAAGCGGGACCGATGCGCGTGCCGCCATTGCAAGCACGCGTTCATTGAACGCCAGTAGCGAGAGCTCCCGGTTCAGATACAAATCGTCCGGAGCGACCAACGACTTGTCTCGCTTGGAGTGATTATTTTTGTGCTTCGGTTTTCGATCGTGCCGGCGAACCATAGTGAGTCACGATGACAGTTGCGTGACGCGGTCGCAAGCGCCTTGAGGCAGACGGCTTGTTAGTGTGCGCTCACTATCACTATCCCGAGTGTTATAGTCGGAATTGAACTCTACGCAGACCTCCTGCTCTAAGACTTAGCACTCGAATGACGCGAGTGCTAAGCTAAATGGAACTGGAGAAATACGTGGCGAGAAAGATGAAGTCGGTCGGAAATGCATTGATTCCCATGGGCTCGCAAGCGCTTGCGCTGGGCCCCGGGAGTCTGGGCAGCATTGACGCATACATTCAAGCGGTGAATCGGGTGCCGATGCTGACACCTGAAGAAGAGCTTCGTTTGGCCCGTGAGTTCCGCGACGACAACAATTTAGATTCGGCAGGTCGACTGGTGATGTCCCACCTACGGCTGGTGGTGGCTGTTGCCCGCAACTATTTGGGCTATGGCCTGCCGCATGCCGACCTGATTCAGGAGGGAAATATCGGCTTGATGAAAGCGGTCAAGCGGTTTGACCCCGAGCGCGGCGTTCGACTCGTGTCGTTCGCCCTGCACTGGATACGGGCAGAGATTCATGAATTCGTGCTGAAAAACTGGCGGCTGGTTAAAGTTGCTACGACCAAGGCGCAGCGAAAGCTGTTCTTCAATCTGCGCAGCATGAAGCAGGGGCTCGGAACGATGTCGCAGGACCAGGTCGGCGAAATCGCGCGCGAACTTAAGGTCAAGCGCGAAGACGTTTCGGAAATGGAAACCCGACTTTCGGGCGGAGACGTCGCGCTCGAGGGCCGCATTGACGACGGCGATGAGGAATTTGCGCCGATTGCGTATCTTGCAGATGCTGATTCGGAGCCGACGCAGGTGCTTCAGCGTCGTGAGTACGACGTGTTGCAGAGCGAAGGCGTACGGGACGCGCTGGAAGAGCTCGACCCGCGAAGCCGCCGGATCGTCGAGGCGCGTTGGCTGAATGAAGACGGCGATGGCAAGGTAGGAACTTCTACCCTCCATGACCTCGCACAGGAATTCGGCGTGTCGGCGGAACGAATTCGCCAGATCGAGGCCAAAGCTTTTCAGAAGATGCGAAGCGCTTTGGCGGAGCACGCATAAGACGCGTTGTAACGCTGAGCGAACCGTGACTTCTGGTTGGTTGGTTGAAGCAAGGTCCGCCTCTGTAATTCCCCCTCTCCTCCGATGAGGCGGACACTCAAGCCCCGGCACGCCCGGGGCTTTTTTTGGATGCTCGATACGTGGCGATGCGCTGCATCTCACATGGCGCTCCCATTGCGAGCGCTCTGAGCGCCGCCGGCGCCGCGCGCTTGATCGCCCGCACGATCGCCGTTGGAGAACGCGTGCCCGACCACGCGTTGAGTCGACGCGCACAAGCCATCGCACCCGACAAGGCCGTCACCGGCAAGGTGCACGCCCTTGGCTCATGGCACGATCCTGTCGTGCAGGCGCAGCTTGCTGAGACGTTGGGGACGCCGCTCGCGGCGGCGTTGCGACCGCACTTCGAGTGGTACGGCTGCCGCGGCGCTTTTTTTCACAACGATGCGCACTACGACGCCCGGCTTTTTGGCGTGTGGTGTATTGCCGGGCCGCCGATGGACTTGGTCTTTCCACGAGCTGCGGTGCGACTAGCCATCGAACCGGCACACATCGTCGTGTTCGATCCATTTGAAGTGCATGGCGTTCTGGTACCCGAGGCCGACGTGTACAACAGCAGCGACTATCAAGATGCAGCCACCAGTCTGTTCCTAGGATTCGAGTTGGATATCACGCCGACAGTCGCTGTTGCCTTCGGTATCCACGCCGGCGCGCAGGGTTACGTTATTTCAAGCCGAACTCGCATCAACGCCAACAGCGGCGCGCTCGAACTCGACTAGCCCAACAGCCGCTTGATATCGGCAACGATGGCCTCGATGCCTTCGCCATGTCGGATGAACAAACGTACGCGGCCTTCGCGATCGATGACGTACGTGCCGGCCGTGTGATCGACCGAATATGACGTTGGCGTCTTGCCGGCGACCTTCTGATAGAACACCTTGAACTCCTTCGCCGTCGCGGCGGTTTGCTCGGCGGAACCGTACAGCGCGACAAAGGTCGGATCAAACCCGGGTACGTAACGCTGGAGCACGGCCGGTGAGTCGCGCTCAGGATCGACCGTGATAAAAATCACCTGCAGCTTCTCCCCGTCTTTGCCGAGTCGCTTCTTGACTTGCGCCAGATCGTTCAACGTAGTCGGACACACGTCCGGACACTGTGTAAACCCGAAAAAAACCGCGACGACTTTGCCTCGATAGTCGGCCAATGTGCGCTTGGCGCCCGTGTGATCGGTTAATTCAAAATGGCGCGCGTAATTTGCGCCCGTGATATCGACGCCGTTGAACTTCTGAGCACCTCCACCGCAACCCGCCAGCAGCAATGCCGACGCAATGAGCCATCGAGCGATCATCTAAGTTGTCTGTCCAAAAGAGCAAAGAAACGGGTAGGAAGGCACGGTTAGCATATTGCCCTTCACCTCCCAGCCGTTGCAAGCGCCGGCCCTGGCTTGATAGATCACAGAAACCCGCGTCGCAACTGCACATCTGGTGAATTCCGTTTGATGGCTCTTTCGATATTGCGCCGTCGTGTCGTTGCTGCGGCTATCGCGGCGCTGTTCTTGTCGCTTTGGCTTGCGACACCTGCCTTGGCCATGGGGATTGAGCAGGAGGGTGAAGGCGTTGAGGCGGGCGGAAGCTCGCCTCAACAACTGGACGTGACCATCGATTGGAAAGGCCTTCGGCGCGACACGTTGTACTTCGTGGGTTATCAATTTGTGGTCGTCGGCGTGCTGTATGCCATGCCCGAATCGGTAACCAACTTTGACAAGGACACCGCGGGACTGAGCAAATGGTGGGATAACGTAAGCAACCCGCGCCGGGACAACGATGATGCGTATCTGAACTGGATAACGCATCCCTACTGGGGCGCCACTTACTACATACGTGGTCGAGAGCGCGGCTTGAGCCGCTGGCAATCGTTCGGGTACTCAGCTTTGCTCTCGACCCTCTTTGAGTATGGAGCCGAGGCTTTTTTCGAGAAGCCGTCCTATCAGGACCTCTGGATCACGCCGGTGATTGGCTCGCTGCTCGGTGAATTCGTCTTCTCGCCCGTGCGCGAGTCCATCAAGGCCAAGCCAGGTGGACCTGACGGTATGGACAAGTTCTTACTGGTCCTCACCGACCCCTTGGGCGCAGCCAATGAATTGACCGATCGACTCTTTGGTGTGGAAACACGAGTGTCATTCGTCCCAATGCGGGCAACACGGCTACCAGTTTCGCCGACGGGGCCGCTGGCCACCAGCATTTCTTCTGGAAGCCGCGTCGCGTGGCCACATCCCGACAGCGGGCGCCTCAGAGGCGTGACCTGGGGTCTGCAGCTCGAGGTGCGCTGGTAGCGCAAAACTTCGCGAACCAGCAATCATGCGAATTTGTCTATCAACAGCGCCGCGAACAGCGCTGCAAGATAGACGATCGAGTAGCTGAACGTCGCGCGCGCGAGCTTGTCGCTGTAGCTGCGATGCAATCTCCATGCATAGGCGACGAAAATGGCGCCAAGCACCAGCGCCGCTACCAGATACAGCACGCCGGCCATTCGGATAACGAACGGTAGTGTGGTCACTGCAACCAGTATCAGCGTGTACATCAGGATGTGAAGCCGCGTTAGCGCGATCCCGTGCGTCACGGGCAGCATGGGCAGCCCCGCTTTGCGATAGTCGTCAAGCCGATAAAGCGCGAGCGCCCAGAAGTGCGGCGGTGTCCATACAAAAATGATCAAAGCCAGCAGCCACGCTTCGGCCGGAGCGCTGTTGGTCATTGCCGCCCAACCGAGCACCGGGGGCATCGCGCCGCTCATGCCGCCGATGACGATGTTCTGCGGCGTGTAGGGCTTCAGCAGCACTGTGTACACAACCGCGTAGCCAACAAATGTCGCGAACGTCAGCCACATCGTCAGTGGATTCACAAAAGTGCCGAGCAACCACATTCCCGCACCGCCCAGCAAACCGGAAAACACGATCGCCTGCCACGGCGACAGTTCCCCACGGGGTAGCGGACGCATGCGTGTGCGCGCCATTTTCTGGTCAATGTGCTTTTCGATCAGCGAATTGACGGCGAATGCCGCTCCGGCAAGCAACCAGATGCCCAGCGTCGCCAGCACAACAAGGCGCCACGGCGGCAACTCCGACGTCGACAGAAACATGCCGATGACCGCACAGAAAATTGCGAGCTGCGTGACACGTGGCTTGGTCAGCGCCCAGTACTGCGCGAGCAGATGTTGAGCCGTGCGGTCAGCAGGGCGAGTATCGGTAGTGGTCTGGGCAGTCATGCAGATACCTGAGCAGCGCGTAAGTTTAGCGGTCTCGCCGAAGTCCGCTCCAATGCGACGACGATCAGTGCAACGAGCAATGCAGCGCCGCCGCTATGCAATACCGCCAGCAGCAGCGGCCATTGCAGCACCACGTTCGACAACCCCGTCAGCAGTTGCAATAGCAACAAACCGGCCAGTCCCTGCGCCAAACGAGTCAAGCCCGAGCGCCACAATTGCCAGGCCAGAAGTCCGACTGCCATTAACACCACGATCGCAAACATTCTGTGCGCCCAGTGAATGGCTACCAAGGCCTGGACTGCGATAATCTGCCCATCAGCGGTATGGCCGAGCGCGCGCCACCACGTGAAGCCGGCTGAAAAGTCCATCGGTGGTATTAGCTGACCCTGGCACAGAGGAAAGTCCGGGCACGCCATCACAGCGTAATTACTGCTGACCCACCCGCCCAGCCCTATTTGGACGAACAACAAGCCAAGCGCTGCAATCGCCGTCACGTGCACCCGCGGCGCTGCGACAAGTTTCACAGCGGGCGCCTCGCGTATTGCTATTGACGTCAGGATCGCCAGCAGGCCGATTCCGCCTAACAGGTGCAGCGTCACGATAGCCGGCTGCAGTTTCATCGTCACCGTCAGCGCACCGAACAAACCCTGGATGCAGACCCAGACCAGCGCTGCGCTCGCCCACCATGGCGACAATGCTGACGTGCTTCGTGTCGCTCTCAGCCACGCGTGGACCGTCAGCACGATGATCAACACCCCGACGGCGAGAGCGAAGTAGCGATGACCCATTTCGATCCAGGCCTTGCTCTTCGTCACGGGGCCTGTTGGCATCGCAACCTGCGCTTGCAGAATGTGATCAGCTGCCGACCAGGGATTCGAGTGGCCATAGCATCCGGGCCAATCTGGACAGCCGAGCCCCGAATCCGTCAAACGCGTGAAACTACCTATCATGATCAGATCGAGTGTCAGAAACGCGGTGATCCATGCGAGCTTCCTAAATTTCTGCGGGTCGCGCGAGCGCCATACGTAAATGAGCGGAGCGGCAGCGACGCCGAGCCCGATGACGGCAAGCCACAGAAGCGCGGTAACGCTCATTGCGCCGATGGCGCTCGCCCAGCGTCGATCCGGATCCAACCCGCCGAGATCTTCAACAGTTTGGCGATGTCGCGCTTAACTCCATTGATCTCCGGGTTCTTCGGCCACCGAAGCATCAAGTTGCCGCTCGGATCGATCAACCAGATATGGTCCTGCAGCTGCGCGCCGGCGGTGTCGGGCAACACGAGAAAGTCACGCAGTGGTTGCAGCGGCGCACGGACGAAATGAGTACCTTCGTATTCGCGCATCAGCATGATCGGCAGCGGGTCCTGGTCGGTAATGAGCCAAACACGTTCGATGCGGTGTTGATCCCTGCCAGTCATGAGGCGCTGTTGACGCATCATCAGCAGCTTGTCGGCACATAGCTTGTCGCACTGTCCGCCGTCGACCATCACGAATATCCAATTGCCGGCCAACTGACGCAAGTCGAAACGGCTGCCATCCAGGTTTGTCAGCGGCAAATCTGGCACTGGCCGCTGTGGCAACAAAGTTCCGTAATTGGTGCGCCCCTTGGGCGGCGCGAAGTTATAAGAAATGTACGCGGCGACGATTGGAATGATCGTTATCGCCAGCAAAGCGTACAGCGGGACGTAACGTCGCCAGCGTTTCATCGCTGCTGCCATGATTTCCAGCCGAAGTAGCCGGCAAGCGCGAAAATCAGCGCCGCCAACGCGTACCACTGAAACGCATACCCGCGGTGTCTGTCGACACCGCTGCCCGGTTCTGGCCATTCGTGCCGCAAGCCATCGGCTGGATCAGCAGCCGCCTGGCGGACAACGAATCGCGCAACAGAGCGCTTCGTCACTTTTTCATACGCTTCGTATTCGAGGTTCTGCCAGATGCCAGGCACGTCACGCTTTGGCGTGCCGCCGAGTTCAAGCAGCCTCGATGGCCGAGCTACCGCCATTCCTTCGACGGTCACTTGCCCTGCCGGCGGCACCGCCGTATCCAAGCGCTGATCCGCACCGCGCGCCTTCCATCCGCGATCGATCAATACTGCCGGCAAGCCCTCACCGATGATCAACGGCGTTATAACTTGATAGCCGGCGACAGCGCCCAGCATCCGGTTGTCAAGGAGCACGGTGCCTGTCGGATCGAATACGCCGGTGACACGAACCCGGCGCGGCAGGCTCCGCGCCACGGTTTCGATCGATCCACGGGTCGCTTCGATCTGCAGCGGCGCGGCTCGCTCGGCGGCATCGGCTTGCGCTTGCAGCGCGACCTTCTCATCGCCACGACGGGTTTGCCAATTGCCCAGAGATATCGCTGCTGCCATGCCGATCGCCGCAGCGACCCAAGCGAAGATCAACTTCGAACGCGGCATCGTAGATGCAATAATTTCAGGTCAATGCGAATCCTCATCGTCATTGCCTTAATCGGCATTTTGTTTTCGCTCGGATCTGCATTGTTTTACCTGATGCGCGATAAGGGCACCACGAATCGCACTGTCAACGCGCTGACGATCCGGGTCGCGATTTCGATCGCGCTCTTCCTGTTCATCCTGTTCAGCTACTGGATGGGGTGGATCGCGCCGCGCAGCTATTAGCCGCTGCGGCGCCGGCGGCGCGAGGTAGCTATAGCCAGTAGACGACGATGTATAAGCCAATCCAGACGACGTCGACGAAGTGCCAGTACCAGGCGGCGCCTTCAAACGCGAAGTGCTGATCCGGTTTGAAATGGCCGCGTATCAGGCGCAGCAAAACCACCGACAGCATCAACGCCCCAAGGAAGACGTGGAAGCCGTGAAAGCCGGTGAGCATGAAGAACGTCGAGCCAAAAATTCCCGAAGTCCAGACTGAGGTTCAGGTCGCGATAGGCGTGGCCATACTCGAAAATCTGCACGCCGAGGAACGTCACTCCCAGCACGATCGTGATCGCGAGCCAGAGAATCGCCCGGCTACGGTGGTTGGCGCGCAGTGCATGGTGTGCAATCGTCAGAGTCACGCCCGAAGAAAGAAGCAGGGCCGTGTTGATCGTTGGCAGCCAAAATGGACCGAGGCGCGTGAAGGGCTCGACCGTCCCTGCCGGACCCAGATTGGGCCACGTGGGAAGAAAGTCAGGCCACAGAAGTTTGTGATCGAAGTCACCCAGCAATGGCAGGCTGATCACGCGCGCGTAGAAAAGAGCGCCGAAAAATGATGCGAAGAACATCACTTCCGAAAAGATGAACCAGCTCATTCCCCAACGGAACGAGACGTCTACTTTTCGGTTGTAGTCGCCGTGCTCGGACTCCTGCGACACGGCAGAAAACCAGCCGATCAGCATGTACACAAGCGTCGCAAGCCCAATCGCCAATGAAAACCAGCCGAGCGAATTGTGATTGACGACCATTGCTGCGCCGAACATCGTGAAAATCATCGCGACACCACCAACCGCCGGCCACTGCGACGGTGCCGGCACGTAGTACAGCGGGCGATGCGCGGAAGCAGCCGGGTGAGCGTGCGTCGCGCTATGCGGGTCAGCCATCGGTTCGTTTCCTCTTCAAATCAGGGCACGACTAAATTGACGATAACAATCAGCACTCCAACAAACAGCGCTGCAGCCAGGATTCCGGCGATGATGACGTGCACGGGATTAAGTTGGGCTGCATCTTTTTCGTAATCGGCTTTGCGACGCACGCCGAAGAACGACCATAAAACGGCGCGCACAGTCTGCGCGAACCCGGCACGCCGCTTCGCGGGACGAGCTTCACCGGGCTCGGGATCCATGAGGGCTGCCTCATTTCACCGCGGCGACGGCGCCCGCGACCTCAAAGAACGTGTACGACAACGTAATGATCTTCACATCAGCCGGAAGCTTCGGATCAATGAAAAACAGCACCGGAAACTGGCGCGTCTCGCCGGCTGCCAACACTTGCTGCTGAAAGCAAAAGCACTCGAGCTTCTGTATGTACTGAGCGGCGTGCATTGGCGCATAGCTGGGAATCGCCTGCCCTGCCATCGAACGATTGTCCAGATTGACAAGGTCGTACGTAACCCGCACCAACTGGCCCGGATACGCTTCGATGAAATTTTGATGCGGCTTGAATCGCCAGGCTCCCTGCTTGTTTGCATCAAACTCGACGATGACGGTGCGCGTGCGGTCCACCTGAGTATTGCGGGCAGCGTCTTCTGCGTCGGCGTTGCGCGAGGTCAGGACATTGATGCCCGTGACTTCGCAGATCTTTCTATAAAGCGGTATCAGCGCCCACCCGAACCCGAACATCAGCACCGAGACGACGAGCAGTTTGCGCAACGTCGTGCGGTTGCCGGCATGCGAAAGAGGCGCGATCGGCGTTCATGTCAAACGGTGACGAGCAGCCAATACTTTGCGATCACACCGCAAAAGAACGCGAGCGCGATCGAAAGCAGGACAAGCGCGGTGCGCTTGTTGTTCAGGGCCGCCGGCCGCCCGGCGGCGTCCGGCAACTTGACTCTTTCATTTCACCACCGGTGGCGTTTCGAACGTATGAAATGGCGGCGGCGACGGCAACGTCCACTCGAGGCCCCCATCGACCGAGTGCCACGGATCAGCCGCTGCCTTCGGACCGCCGCGAATGCACTTGATGACCACGTAAAGGAACAACAGCTGTGCCAGACCAAATCCAAAGGCGCTCACCGTTCCAATCGCATGGAAGTCGGTGAACTGCATTGGGTAATCGGCATAGCGCCGCGGCATGCCGGCGAGTCCCAGAAAATGCATTGGGAAGAAAGTCAGATTGAAAAAGATCATCGACAGCCAGAAGTGCCATTTGCCGAGTTTTTCGTCGTACATATGGCCGGTCCACTTCGGCAGCCAGTAATACGCGCCGGCAAACAGCGAGAACAACGACCCGGCCACCAACACATAGTGAAAATGCGCAACGACGTAGTACGTGTCATGCACAGGAATGTCGATAGGCGCGACTGCGAGGATCAGTCCGGTGAATCCGCCTATCGTGAAGACGCAGATAAAGCCGATCGCAAACAACATCGGCGTCTCGAGTGACAGCGAGCCCCGATACATCGTCGCAATCCAGTTGAACACCTTTACTCCCGTGGGAACCGCAATCAGCATCGTCGCGTACATGAAGAACAGCTGCCCGGTGACAGGCATGCCGGTCGCGAACATATGGTGAGCCCACACCATGAATGACAGAATCGCAATCGACGCCGTCGCATAGACCATCGACGCATAGCCGAACAGCGGCTTGCGGGAGAACACCGGAATAACCTGCGAGATGATTCCGAACCCCGGCAGAATCATGATGTAGACCTCGGGGTGCCCGAAGAACCAGAAAATGTGCTGGAACATCACCGGATCGCCACCGCCGGCCGCGTTGAAGAAGCTGGTGCCGAAATGGCGATCGGTCAGCGTCATCGTGATCGCGCCGGCAAGTACCGGCATGACCGCGATCAGCAGATACGCCGTGATCAGCCAGGTCCATACGAACATCGGCATCTTCATCAGCGTCATGCCCGGTGCGCGCATGTTGAGAATCGTTGTGATGATGTTGATCGAGCCCATGATCGAGCTCGCGCCCATTATGTGCAGCGCAAATATGGCGAGGTCCATGCCCGGCCCCATCTGCACGGTCAGCGGCGCATACAACGTCCAGCCCGCCGCGGTCGCACCGCCCGGAGCGAAAAACGACGCCACCAGCAGCAACGCGGCAGGAGGCAACAACCAGAAACTGAAGTTGTTCATGCGGGCGAAGGCCATGTCGGGCGCACCGACCATCAAGGGCACCTGCCAGTTTGCGAAGCCAACGAACGCCGGCATGATGGCGCCGAAGACCATGATGAGGCCGTGCATCGTCGTCAGCTGATTGAAAAATTCCGGCTTCCAGAACTGCAATCCTGGCTGAAACAACTCAAGGCGCAGGCCAAGCGCCAAGATGCCGCCAAAGATGAACATCGTGAATGAAAACCACAGGTACATCGTGCCGATGTCCTTGTGGTTGGTCGCATAAAGCCAGCGGCGCCAGCCGTAGGGCGCGTGATCGTGGGCCGCATCGTGACCGTGGTCATGTGCATGGTCGGCGACGTGGTCCGTCGCGCCGGGAGTAATTGCGGGAGGGATCGCGCTCATCGAATTTCCTGAAGTTTCATGCTGTGTTTCATTTGCGCGCGGCGCGGAACTCCGTCGGCTGCACAACGCCACCCTTGTTGCCGAACGAGCTCTTGACATGCGTCGCAACAGCACTCAGCTCGATATCGGACAAGCCCTTCCACGCCGGCATCGCATTGCGACCGTGTAACAAGATCTGCATCAGCTCGGGTGTGTTTGCAACTACCTTGCTGCCGGCCAATGGCGGAAACGCCGGCGGCGCGCCAAGCCCCGTTGGCTGATGACAAACCTGACAATTCGCCTGATAGACCTTTTCGCCACGAGCAACGAGCTCTGCCTGCGTCCACGCTTTAGTCGGATCGTCAGCAAGCGCGGCCATTGCCTGCTTCCGACTCGCCACCCACTTCGTATAGTCCTCGGCCGAAACCACCTTCACTGCGATCGGCATGAATGCGTGGTCCTTGCCGCATAGCTCGTAGCACCGTCCGTAAAACGTTCCAATCTCCTCGGCGCGGAACCATGCGTCGCGAGTGAAACCCGGAAACGCGTCCTGCTTCACTCCCAACGCAGGCACGCCCCACGAGTGAATAACGTCATTAGCCGTCGTAATGATGCGAATTTTTCGGTTCACTGGCACCACCAAGGGCTCAGTTACCTCACTCAAATAGAACGGCGTCTTCGGTTCGTCGCCTTCGATTTGCGCGCGCGGCGTCGCTAGCTGCGAGAGAAATCCAATGCCTTCACCCTCGCCGCGGATGTAGTCGTAGCCCCATTGCCACTGATAGCCGGTCGCCTTGACCGTCAAGTCGGCATTACTGGTGTCCTTCATCGCAACCACGGTGCGTGTTGCGGGCAGCGCCATCAAGATAATGATGATGAACGGAATCACCGTCCACACGATTTCGACCATCGTGTTCTCGTGCCAATTGGCGGCAACTGCACCTTTCGATCTGCGATGCTTCCAGATGGAATAAAACATCACGCCAAAAACGAGGACGAAAATGGCGCCGCAGATGATCAGCATGAAATCGTGCAGCGAGTAGATTTCCTGGGCCAACTTACTGGCCGGCGTGGGAAGGTTGTAGCGAGTCTGAACAGCGGCAACTGCGTTGCCTGCCGTGACTAAAAGCGCTGCCGGGGCAATACGGCGCCCATTAACGAGGACTGCGTGGCCAAATTTCATTGCCGGTTTATCGCCATTGTTTTGTACTGCATCCACCTGCGACCGCGTCACAGTGCTCCACCACGTGCCTGCATCAGCGCACCGTCGATCTCGCGCCCCAGTATCAAGCGGCGCTGGTCGAGTAAATACTGTCCGAGTTCCAGTTTGATTGACGGTGCCAACAGGAAAACGCGAACCCGCTTGCCCCATCGACCACTTCGCTCAACCTCGACGTGCGATACGCGCGGATCAAATTCCCATCGGTGCGTCTGAGTTCCCTCGACATGCTCGACCGACACGACACCTGGCTCGATCGAGATGCGCTCGAAGTCGGCCGCGTGCCGTCCGTAACAAAAAAACGCCGCGCCCACCGCAATCAGCTCGAGACCCACAAAGGGGAGCACCATCCATAACCCGAAGACTGCGAACCCCAAACCGAAGGCAAACGAAACGGCGACCAGAGATCCGAATACGACTGCCAGCTGACGCGGGCCAGCCGAGCAATTTCGCTTGATCAACCAGGTGTTTGCTTCGGAAGTCGGGACAGACATTGGCGGCGGATTATATAGAGCCGCGCTTCTGGTGTACGTAAGGCGCTAGGGCCCATGTGCAGTCATCGCAAGGGGCCAGGCACTATGCGGAGGGTCCCCCAAGTGCGGGGCGCACGACAAAGGCGGGTCACGCCTAATGTGACCCGCCACCACTCTCATCGAGCGGCGCTCAACATCACTTTGGTGGGATGCGAAGGTTCTGACCCGGATAGATCTTGTCCGGATGCGTCAGCATCGGCTTGTTTGCCTCGAAAATTTTCTGGTACGCGTTGGCGTCGCCGTAGAACTCCTTCGCAATCTTGGAGAGCGTATCGCCTTTGACTACGGTGTAGTACTGCGACTCGGGCTGGGACAAATCCACCGTCATCTTGTCGTCGACGGCAGCGACGCCGTGAATGTTGCCTGCCGACAAAATAACCTTTTCCTTGGTGGCCTGATCCTTGGCGATGCCGAACACCGTTGCGGTCGCTTTCGCCCCGTCATAGGTGACGGTCAAGCCCGTTACCGTCAGCCCCATTGAGTTGATGTACTTCTCAATGGCCGTGGCCGCCTCGCGGTTGGCAGCATCGATAGCCGCGGGGTCTGCAGTTGCTGCCTCACCCTGGGCCGCCTGCGCTTTCTTACCGAACAGTTTTTCTCCGGCTTCCTTGAAAAATGAAATGATTGACATCGAATACTCCGTTGGTTAAATGCAGTCCAGTGATTCTCACTCTTGTTTGCCGGGTTCACTCCGCCCGGTTTTGCGGCGCGCCAGCTCGGCACGAAGCGTCTCGACCGTGATCGCTGTGATGCTTGCTGCTCCTTTGGCCATCGGCTTCCACGCATGTCCATAGGCCACTTCAAAGGTCAGTCGAATTCGCCCGTCGCCTCCGCGTTGCGCTTCCAGTGCGTTAAGCATTTGGCGCGCCTGCCTTCCCGACGGCAGTGATCGGGCACGATCGTCACGCGGATTCCCGCCGAGAGCACGTACTTCGCGCAACAACTCCTGAGGCGATGCATACGTCAGCGTGATGATTTCGGCATCCATCACCGGGGTCGCGAAGCCGCTCGCAACCATCATGTCGCCGAAGTCATGCATATCGACGAATGGCATAGGGCGCGAATTCGGGAGTGCGACGGCCGCGGCGGCGCGCAATTCCTTCAGCGTGTCGGGACCAAAGCAGCTGAACATCAACAAGCCGTCGGTTTTGAGCACGCGCTTCCACTCGGGAAAGACCGCGTGCGGCTCCGGATGCCAATGCAACATCAGATTGGAGAACACCAGATCGATACTGTTATCAGCGATCGGCAGTTGCCCGGCGTCGGCTGCCACGCGCTCCGTCAACGCACCGCGCAACCAGCGGCTGGCTCGCAGGTGCATCCGAGTGAATGCGGCCGCTGTCAGCATCCGCTCCGAAATGTCGAGACCGATCCAATCGGCGTGGGGGTATTGGCGTAACAACGGCTCCTTCGTCTGGCCGCCACCGCAACCCAAGTCCAGAATGCGGCGCGGCGCGAGCCGGATGTATTGCAGCCGCTCGATCAGCCTCTGCCCTACTTCACGAGGCAATGCGGCTCGTTCGCCGAAGCGCGCCGCGCGCGCATCGAATTGACGGCGCACGGTGGAGACGCGCGCCGGAATGCGCGGCGGCGCGACCATCGTCGGCGTCAATTCGGAAGAACCTGGACCGAGTGGCATCGTCGATCGAGTATATGCAGCTATCCTCCTCGCCACATGTTGCGTTCGCTGGCGTCTCGACTGCTTCCACCCCGCTGTGTGGTGTGTGGACTTCAACCGGGTGCGGCGTCAACTTCGATCTGCGCACCGTGCGAATCGGACTTCTTTTGCGCGGAAACCTCGCGTTGTAAGCGCTGCGCTATTCGGATGCGCAACGCTGGGTCCGGCATAACGGGCGTCTGTGGGCGCTGTCTGGCCGAGACGCCGCACTTCGACACAACGACCACGCTGGCTGACTATGTTCCGCCCGTCGACGGGATGGTGATGGCGCTGAAGTTCACCGCACGACTCGACCTCGGGCAATTCTTTGGGCGGCTGCTGGCGACCCGGTTGTCAGCGATGTCGCCTTCCGCGAGCGATGGAGTTGTCATCCCCGTGCCGCTTACGTTCGAGCGCACACAGCAGCGCGGATTCAATCAATCGCACCACATAGCCCGTGCCTTTGCGTCGGCATCCGGTGGGCGTCTCGTTCTCGACCGATTGCTCCGCGTGCGACATACCGCACCTCAACAAACCCTGGCGTTAAAAGAACGCCGTCGCAACATTCGTGGCGCCTTCGCCGTCGAGGGGACGTTCAGCGAACAACCCGTTTTGGTCGTCGATGACGTCATGACGAGCGGCAGCACACTGGATGAAGTCGCGCGTGTGCTCAAGGAGGCCGGTGCGTCGCAGGTTCATAACCTGATCGTGGCGCGGACGCCTTAGCAATGTTCCATATCGTTCTCGTCGAGCCCGAGATTCCGCCTAATACCGGGAACATCATTCGGCTCGCAGCAAATACCGGCGCCAGTCTCCATCTTGTTTCACCGCTCGGCTTCGACCTTGACGACCGGCAGCTGCGTCGCGCCGGGTTGGACTATCGCGAATTCGCGGCGATCAAGGTGCACGCAAGCTTTGAAGCCCTGGTCGGTACCGAGAAGCCGCCGGCCGAACGTACGTTCGCGTTGACGACACGAGGCGCTCGACTGATCGCCGACGTTTCATTCGCTCCGGGCGACTGGTTCGTCTTTGGCAACGAAACCTCGGGCCTGTCGGACGACCTTCGAGAACGCTTTGGCCCGAAACAAAGAATCCGGTTGCCGATGCGACCCGGCAACCGCAGCCTGAACCTGTCCAACGCTGTGGCGGTGGTGATCTTCGAAGCGTGGCGTCAAGCGAACTTTTCGGGTGGAAGCTGACGTATCGCTATGTCAACGAGATGTCGCCTTCCGCCGGATCCGTGGTGATCAGAGCGGAATCGGCATCCAGCAGAGCAAGCAAACGCGTCGGCGTGTGCTCGACGCGAAGCAGATCGCGATGCTCGTGTCGAATCAGGCCTTCGCTCGCGGCGTGCTCCAAAAACTGCAGCAACGAATCGAAATAACCGGCGACATTCAGCAATCCGACCGGCTTGTCTTGCAGCCGCAGCTGCAGCCACGTCAACATCTCGAACATTTCTTCGATCGTGCCGAAGCCGCCGGGCAGCACGATAAAAGCATCGCTGCGCAGAGCCATCGTCTGCTTGCGCGTATGCATCGAGTCGACCACGATGAGCTCGGTCAATCGCTGGTGAGCAACTTCGGGGCGCATTAGATGCTCTGGGATGACACCGGTCACGCGACCGCCGTGCCTGAGCGCTTCATCGGCTAATGCGCCCATGAGTCCGACGTGCCCTCCGCCGTAGACGAGTTCGATTCCACTTTGCGCGAGTAACCGCGCCATGCCGCGCGCCGCTGCCACATAGTCATGCCGGTTACCGGGCTGCGAGCCGCAAAACACGCAGATTGCTCGCAGTTTCACAGCGAACTCATGACAGTCGCACTTCAGCTTTCGGCTCGCGTGCCAACAGCGCATGAAGCGCTTCCGAGGGCGTCAAAGCCCCGTCGAGCACCGCGCATACGGCCTCTGTGATCGGCATGTCGACATCGAACTCGCGCGCGCGCGTGAGCACAGCGTGCGCCGAGCGCACTCCCTCCGCCACGTGACCGAGTTCCGCGACCGCCGTCTCCATCGTGGCGCCACGTCCGAGCGCGAGCCCCACCTTGCGGTTGCGCGAAAGATCACCGGTCGCAGTCAAAATCAAGTCGCCGATGCCGGTCAGGCCGGTAAATGTCGCCGCGCGCGCGCCCAATGCGACGCCGAAGCGCGTGATCTCCGCCAGGCCGCGCGTAATCAAGGCGGCACGCGCATTGAGGCCGAGCTCGAGTGCGTCTGAGATGCCCGTGGCGATCGCCATGACGTTCTTGACGGCACCACCCACCTCAACCCCAGCTACATCGTCGGTCGAATAAATTCGAAGCGCACCACCGTGCAATATTTTGGTCACCAGCTCGCAAAAATCGGGCGCACCTGCAACCGTCAGAGCAGTAGGCAAGCCGCACGCCACTTCAATTGCGAAGCTGGGTCCCGACAGCGGCCCTACGTCATGGCGATCGCCTAGCTCTTCGCGCACGACTTGATGCGGCAGCTGCCCGCTAGATTGCTCGAAGCCTTTGCATAACCAAACGAACCGCGCATCTGCCGAGATGGCGCTGACGTCACGAACAATGGACCGCAGAGCATCGGTAGGCGTCGCTATCAGTGTCAGACCGCCAGCGCTGTGTTCGACTGCCGAGCCTAGGTCGTCGGTGAACTGAAGCGTCTGCGGAAGCGAGTGCTTCGGCAAGTACTTTGCGTTGACGCGCTCCACCCTAAGGCGCGCACATTGTTCGCGATCTCTTGCGTACAACGTCACCGAATGCCGCGCGCTGAGCGCAGCCGCGATCGCAGTACCCCACGCGCCCGCGCCGAGGACCGCAACGTTCAAGCCAGCTCTCGTTAGCGCATTACGCGCTGGCGACGCCGTTGCCGGTAGCGCTCACGGCCGGCGCGGCGCCCGGCTGCTGCTGCATCGCCGCCATCTTTTGGGAATAAAACGCCTCGAAGTTGATCTCGGCGAGATGAATGGCGGGCAACCCGGTACGCGATATCAGGTCCGCAATGTTGGCCCGCAGGTACGGATAAATAATCCCAGGGCACACGACGCCGAGCACCGGACCCATTTGTTCGCTGCTCAGATTACGAATCTCAAAAATGCCGCCTTGCTTGCCTTCGACCAAGAATAGAACCTTGTCCTTGAGCTTTGCCGTTGCGGTAACGCGTACGACGACTTCATGTACAGCATCGATCACCGGGGTATTGCTGACTTCCAGCTGAATATCGACGGACGGTGCTTCGGCTTCCAGAAAAATCTTCGGCGCGTGCGGCATCTCGAGCGACGCGTCCTTCAGATAGACGCGCTGCAATTGGAATACCGGAGTTTGGTCCGTGCCGGTCGCGCCAGCTGCGCCGATAGCGGGAGTGGTGTCAGTCATTAGTTTCCTTGTTAAGCGGCAAGCAACTGAGTGAGCTTGCCGGCTCGATCCAGCGCTGATAAATCGTCGAATCCGCCGACGTGCGTGTCGCCGATAAAAATCTGTGGCACCGTGCGGCGCCCGGTACGAGTGGTCATTTCGTCGCGCCGCACCGGCTCGAGATCGATTCTGACCTTTTCAATAGTCATAACACCGCGTGCCTTTAGCAGCGCTTCGGCGCGCTCGCAAAACGGACACGTCCCGGTGCTGTACATCAGAATGTGCACTGCCATTCGTTCTCCGTCACGTCCTGATCGGTAAGCCCGCTTCGCGCCACGCCGCAAGACCGCCCGCCAGAACAAACACTTCGTTGAATCCGTTGGACCGCAGCTGCGCCGCCGCGCTCCCTGCTGCACGGCCATTCGCGCAGACAACGATCACCGGCTTGTCCTTCTTCAACGCGCCGGCGCCGGCTTTCAGCTTGTCGGGCGGCAAATTGCGTGCGTTCGGCAACGAACCCTTCGCAAATTCCTCCGGCGACCGGATGTCGACGATCGTGGCGTTTTTGCCATTGATCAGCTGTGTTACCTGCAGCGTCGTCAGCGCGGGGCCGGCGACCCGGCTTCGAACCATCGGCCATAGCAACATCGCGCCGCTGAAAAAGGCGATCGAAATCAGGAAAATATTTTCAATCAGGAACTGCACGGAAGGACGAGCCGGCAACGAAGGGCGCGAATTATAGAATAGGCCGATGCACGATCCGATGCGTGAGCCGATGCACAAACTGGTGCTGCTGCGTCACGGCGAAAGCCAATGGAATCTCGAAAATCGTTTTACCGGCTGGACCGATGTCGATCTGACCGAAAACGGCCGTCGCGAGGCGCAAGCAGCGGGTGAGTTGCTGCGCGACGAAGGGTACACGTTCGACATTGCGTACACCTCCGTGCTCAGACGCGCGATACGCACCCTCTGGATCGTGCTCGATGTGCTCGATTTGATGTGGCTTCCGGTCGTGCATAGCTGGCGTCTGAACGAACGGCATTACGGAGCGCTGCAGGGACTCAACAAGGCGGAAACCGCAGCAAAGTTCGGCGAAGAACAAGTCTTAAAGTGGCGTCGCGCCTACGCGATCGCACCCGACCCGCTGCCGCCTTCGGATCCGCGGCGCATACGCGACGATCCGCGTTACAAGCACGTGCCCCCGGAAGAAATGCCGGTCACGGAGAGCTTGAAGGACACCGTCGCGCGCGTGATCCCTTTCTGGAACGATTCGATCGTGCCGGCGATGCTGCGTGACCGGCGCGTTCTGGTGGCTGCGCATGGCAATTCGCTGCGAGCGCTGATCAAGCATCTGGACGGCTTGACCGACGAGGAAATCGTCGGACTGAACGTTCCGACCGCTCGTCCGCTAGTCTATGAGCTCGATTCCGAACTCAGGCCAATCCGGCACTATTACCTAGGCGACGCCGCGGAAATCGAGCGTGCGACACAAGCAGTCGCGGCGCAGGGGCAGGCGAGGAAAGAGTAATTAGTTGCTGTGGCTGTTTGCCCCAGCGGAACGTCTGCCCATCGGTCGTTGTCCGACACACGGTTAGGCTATCGGCACGACGGTTGCAATCGGTGATGCGAGCCTATACTTTGAACTGGGTTGCAAGAGCGGCCAATTTGCTTCGCTCGGGCAGTCTGCAGCACGCTAGTGTCTAGTTGACGAACTAAGCGACAAACGTCGAATTTGGGGGTGGCATGGCTGGCAGGGCTCGTAGTTTCGCACTCATCGGAGTCGGCGCGGTTGCCGGTGTATTGGTCAGCGTAGGCATCTCCGCCTACGCATTCCGCGACACGCGCGGACCGATTCCCCTGGAGGAGATCCGCTCCTTTACCGACGTGTTCGGCGCGGTAAAGGCAAACTACGTCGAGCCAGTCGACGACAAGAAACTGATGCACGAGGCGATCTCGGGCATGCTCGCCGGGCTGGACCCGCACTCGGCATATCTGGATGCCGACGCTTTCAAGGACATGCAGAGCGATATCCAGGGCGAATTTGGCGGTCTTGGTATCGAAGTCGGCGCCGAAGAAGGCATCATCAAGGTGATTGCGCCAATCGATGACACACCGGCGGCGCGTGCGGGTATTAAAGCCGGCGACCTGATCATCAAGATCGACGACAAGGTCACACGTGGCCTGACGTTGCCCGAAGCGGTCAAACTGATGCGTGGCAAGCCGCGCACGCAGATCACGCTGATCATCGCGCGCAAGGGCGAGGACAAACCGCTCGAGTTCAAGCTGACGCGCGATGTGATTCGTGTGCAGTCGGTGAAGTCCAAGATGATCGAGCCGGGATACGGCTTCATCCGCGTTTCGCAGTTCAAGGAAAAGACCGTTGACGATTTAGTGAAGCACGTCAACGACCTGTACAAGCAGGGCCCGCTAAAAGGCCTCGTTCTAGACATTCGCAACGACCCGGGTGGCCTGCTGCATTCAGCGGTCGGTGTGTCGGCCGCATTCTTGCCGGCCAAAGCGCTCGTCGTTTCGACCGACGGCCGTACCGACGATGCGCGCCGCAAGTTCATTGCCGCCCCGGAAGATTACTTGCGCGGACGCGGTGAAGACATTCTTACGAAACTGCCGCCGCAGGCGAAGACCGTACCGTTGATCGTGCTGGTCAACGGTGCTTCGGCATCGGCATCCGAAATCGTCGCAGGCGCTCTGCAGGACCATAAACGTGCGGTCGTGCTCGGCACACAGACGTTTGGCAAAGGCTCGGTGCAAACGATCATTCCGCTGCGCGTCGATGGCGATAGCCCGGCGGCGATCAAGCTGACCACTGCGCGCTACTACACGCCGAAGGGCCGTTCGATTCAGGCGAAGGGCATCGTTCCTGACTTCCTGGTCGAAGACACGCCGGAGGGCAATTTCGCCGGATTCAACGTACGTGAAGCCGATCTGGTTCGGCATCTGGAAAACGCCAAGGTCGAGGATGCCACCCGTGCGGCCACAGTACCTGGCGCAGCGGCTCCGCGCGGTTCAGCGACACCAGCGGCGGTGCCGGTAAAGCCGATTGACGGCAAAGCGGTCTCTCCCAAGCGCTACGACTGGGGCGCGCCGGAGGATTATCAGCTGCTGCAGGCGATCAATCACCTGAAGGGAAAGCCGGTCGAGATTGCCAAGCCAAAACCCGACAGCGTCGCGACCACGACTGCCGTGCCTGCGCGCTAGACAAGCAGCAGACACAATGACGGGCCGCACTGCGGCCCGTTTTTGTTTATGACCGATGCTCAACTAAACGATAGTCAGCTGCTGCGCTACTCGCGCCACATTCTGCTGAACGAGATCGGCATCGAAGGCCAGCAGAGGATTCGGGCAGCAAGCATGCTAATAATTGGCGCAGGTGGCCTGGGATCGCCTGCTGCCTTTTATCTAGCATCGGCGGGCGTCGCGGCGATCGCTCTCGTCGACGGCGACGCGGTCGACCTGACCAACCTGCAGCGACAGATCTTGCACACGACCGAGCGCGTTGGAACACCCAAGGCGCACTCCGGCCGAGCTGCGCTGAACGCGATCAATCCAGAGGTCGAGGTCACGCCCGTCGCGCAACGCGTCGACGCCAACGCGCTTGACGGCCTGGTGAAAGACGCGACGATCGTTCTCGATTGCTCAGATAACTTCGCGACACGCCACGCAACGAATCGGGCCTGCGTTAAGCATCGCAAACCGCTGGTGTCCGGTGCGGCGATCCGCTTCGACGGTCAGATCGCGGTGTTCGATTTGCGGTCAGACGCATCACCGTGTTACGCGTGTCTGTTCCCACCTGGCAGTGGAGAAAATGAGGGCGTGGATGAGCTGTGTTCGACGATGGGCGTGTTCGCACCACTGACTGGCATTATCGGAACGATGCAGGCCGGCGAAGCGCTGAAGCTCGCGGCCGGCATCGGCGAGACGCTGCATGGTCAATTAGCGATGCTCGACGCCCTGGCGATGCGATGGCACACCGTGCGCGTCACGCGCGATCCAGCGTGTCCGGTGTGTGCCGGTCGCTAGGTTAACCGACCAGCGCCGGCATCTGAGCTTCTAGTGCGTCGCCCGGCGCCTTGCGAAATCCGCTCTTGGCGAATCGGTGCCAGCAGCCAAGTACGAAGGCCAGTACCAGCGCGGCGCGGGCGCCCGCGTCAAAAGATTCCGGCAGTTCTTGGTCGCCGACCGCCACTTTGAAGCTTTGCTTAATGGACGCTTCAATGCGCTCGAACAACTGATTCATCCGCTCCTGCAAGCGCTCGTTCTCGTTGACCAGCGCATCGCCGATCAAAACGCGAGTCATGCCGCGGTTGGTCTGGGCGAAATCGAGCAGCATGCTGACGATCGCGCGCACCTGCTTCAGACCCGAGGCCTCCTCGGTGCTGATCTTGTTGATCAGGCCAAAGATCGTGGTTTCGATGAATTCGATCAGGCCCTCGAACATCTGCGCCTTGCTGGCGAAGTGCCGGTACAAGGCCGCCTCGGATACATCGAGCCGCGCCGCTAACGCCGCCGTGGTCACTTTCTCACCCTTGGGCTCCTCGAGCATCGAGGCAAGCATCTGCAGGATTTGCAGCTTGCGGGCACCGGGTTTACGCGACCCTTGCGTAGGGATGTCCATGACGACCCGTCGCCTGAGGTTGAACAGTCCGAAGTGGGAACAACCGGTCAGCCGGGCGGCCGACGTGAAGGCATACTATCTTACAAACCCGCGCGTGCGAACACTTTCGCGGTCGGCCAAAGAGCGGAAGTGGGCCGGAATTTCGGCCCGGACGATCGCTTAAGGAGCGCCTTTTAGCGGAAGCCGCAGAAGCAGTATGAAATGCCGGCCAGCGGATTCTCGCGCGCGCCAAAGAGCAGCTCCAGATCGCGCTTCACTGCGACTCGGGCACCAAGGCCAAGCATCCCGTCGATTCCAAGCCCGCTTTTGACCGCGGCGGTTACTCGACCAAACAACAGCGCCAGATATCGGCTAAGCCCACGCGGCTCGGGCTCGACGTACTCGAGCCGATACCCTTCGCCCAGATTCGCCCGTCGAGCAGCGCTCTTTATCGCAACGTCGATTCCGCCGAGCGAGTCGACCAGCCCTCGTTCCTTCGCCTGCGCGCCGGTCCATACCCGGCCCTGCGCGACCTCATTGATCTTTTCGGGCGTCGAATTGCGGCGCTCCGCCACAAGGCCTATGAACTCCCGATAGTTCGAGTTGACGACAAGCTCGAGTGTCTGAGCAAGCCGCTTATCAACAGGCCGCCGCAAATCCATCGCACCCGCGAGCCATGTCGTTGATACGCCATCGACGTTGATGCCGAGCTTATCCATCGTGCCCTCGAACGTGGGCAGTAGCCCGAACACACCAATCGATCCGGTGATCGTCGCTTCATCGGCCACGACTTCGTCGGCCCCCATCGCAATCCAATACCCACCCGACGCAGCAACGTCACCCATCGACGCGACCACGGGCTTGCCGGCCTTTCGCGTCAGATCGAGCTGTTCGCGAATGAGCTCCGAGGCCTGGACCAATCCGCCCGGAGAATCTATCCGCAGCACCACTGCTTTGATTGCGTCGTCCTCTCGCGCGCGCTGAATGAGCTCGGCCATCGTGCGCGCACCGACACGTCCCTGCTGCGCGTCACCATTGGTGATTTCGCCCTGCGCGACGATGATGCCCACCGCATCGCCAACAAGCGGCTGTCGCGTATGGCGTGCATAGGAATACAGCGAAACTTGGCGGAAGGTTTCGCTGTCGTCTTCGCTGCGCGGAGCGCCACTCTGCAATAACTGCTCGCGAAACTGGCTACGCGTCTTCAGTCCATCGACCAACTTTTCGTTTAACGCCAGCCGCGCGATGTCTCCCTGGGCTGCGGCCAACCGCTGCGGCAAGTCCGCGATCACGGCGTCAACCGTTCCAGGCTTCAGCTTTCGAACGCGCTCCACATCAGCGGTCCACGTCGTCCATAGGCCGTTAAGCAGCAAGGAATCGGCCTCCTTGGCCTCGGGCGTGGCCTCGTTGCGCGTAAACGGCTCCGAAAAACTCTTGAAGCGCCCCGCTTGAAACGCGTTCACCTTCACGCCAAGCTTGTCGAGCAGTGTCTTGTAGTAACCGCGAGTGCCCTCGAGGCCGCGGACACCGATGATGCCGCCCGGATGCAGGTAAAGCTCATTGGCGTATGACGCTAGGTAGTACTGCCCCTGCCCGTAGTTCTCTCCCCACGCATAGACCGGCTTGCCGGCTGCCTTGAAGCGTTCGAGTGCCGCACCGATCTCGCGCAGTGTCGCGATACCGGCGCCACCCATTTCATCAAGCACGAGTACCGCCCGTGTAATTTGTGGATCTTTTGCGGCGTCGTCGAGCGCGGCCAGCACGTCTCGCACCCGCGTCTCGAAACGCTCGTCCCCAAGGGCCTCGGCGACAGCCGCCTCCCGGGGACCGATCGTGTATTCCTCGACGATGTCGCCTTGCAGGTTAAGTACCAGCGCAGTGTCAGGGCGCACCGCGGCCGGCCCGTCGCCTGTGAACCAGGCGACCAGCAACACCGCGACGATCGCGAAGAACAACACGTTGAAGACCAACTGCCGCGTGAAATTGAGAAAGCTCCATAGTCCGCGAAAAAAGCGACGAAAGAAGCCTGGTCGATCAGCCATCAGAACTCCGTCAGTGCGACTTGATCATTGTGCCGACGCCCTGGTCGGTCAGGATCTCCAGCAGCAGGCAATGATCGACCCTGCCGTCGATGATATGAACGGAGTTGACGCCGCTCTTGGCTGCTTCCAGCGCCGACGAGATCTTCGGAAGCATGCCGCCGGAGATCGTGCCGTCGCCGAAAAGATCGTCTATCTGCCGCGCCGAAAGCCCTGTTAGCAGCTTGCCGCTTTTGTCCAGCACTCCAGGCGTGTTGGTAAGCATCACGAGCTTTTCCGCCTTCAGAATTTCGGCAATCTTGCCGGCCACTACATCGGCGTTGATGTTGTACGTCAGATCGTCGCTGCCAAAGCCAATCGGCGAGATCACCGGGATGAAGGCATCGTCCTGCAATGCCTTGACTACCGCGGGATTGATCGCTTCGATTTCGCCGACATGGCCCAAGTCATGGCTCTTCGACGGATCGACCATATCGGGCAGTCGCAGGCGGCGCGCACGGATCAGGCCACCGTCTTTGCCGGTCAAGCCGACTGCCTGGCCGCCGAACCGGTTGATCAGCGTGACAAGCTCGCCCTGTATCTCGCCTGCCAACACCCATTCGACGACTTCCATCGTCTCGGCGTCGGTGACACGCATGCCTTGAATGAAAGCCGACTTTTTTCCAACTCGCTCAAGCGCTTCGTCGATCTGCGGTCCGCCACCGTGCACGACGACGGGATTCATTCCGACCAGTTTCAACAGCACGACATCGTGCGCAAACGCTTCCTTTAAGTTCTGATCGACCATCGCGTTGCCGCCGTACTTGACGACGATCGTCTTGCCATGGAAGCGCCGGATATAAGGAAGCGCCTCGGACAGAATTTCAGCTTTGAGCTGCGGGGCGATCAGCGAGGAGTCGACTGTTGCCGTATCCATGGGCGCGCGCATCTTACACGCGCGTTCGCTCGATGCGAGCGCTCTTACGGTGCGCGGGGGCGAACTTCCACTTCGATCGGCTGCGTGACGAGCTTCTTGTCACGCGTTTCGAGCTGCAAATTGACTTTGATCTTTTCGCCGACAGCGAGCGGACGCTTCAAGTCCATCAGCATGATGTGATGACCGCCTGGCTTCAGCTCGACCGTATCGCCCGGCGGCAGATCGAGCATGCGGATCGGACGCATCCGCATCACGTTGCCTTCCATGGCCATCTCGTGGATCTCGACGACGCCGGCAACATCGCTCGACGCACCCAGCAGGCGGGCGCCGTCGCGCGACATCAGCTGCATGAAAGCGCCGGTTCCCATCTGGCCCGCCACCGTCGGACGCGCCCATGCTGCCTTGACGTCGATGTCGGCACTGCGCTGCGCATACGCGGCGAGCGACATCGCCATCATTGCCGCCATCGCCCATCGTTTCATCGTCGCGCCGATCCTGTCTTCACTACAACACATACCGCGCCAAATCTTCGTCATGCGCGAGTTCAGACAATTTAGCATCGACATACGCTGCGTCGATGCGAACCAGCTCCCCTTCTGAACCATTGCCGCTTACTTGGCTGCCGGCACCGAACGACACCTCTTCGAGCAGTTTTTCGAGCACGGTGTATAGCCTGCGTGCGCCGATATTTTCGGTGGTGTTGTTGACCTGATGCGCAATCTCCGCGAGGCGGTGGATGCCGTCAGCGGTAAATTGCAATGTGCATCCGTCGGTCGCCAGCAGCGCTTCGTATTGCTGCGTCAGGCTGGCGTCCGTCGTTTTCAAGATGCGCTCGAAGTCATCGACCGTCAGCGAGTCGAGCTCGACTCTGATCGGAAAGCGGCCCTGAAGTTCTGGAATCAGGTCCGACGGTTTGGCCAGATGAAACGCACCCGATGCAATGAACAGGATGTGGTCGGTCTTCACCATGCCGTACTTGGTGTTCACCGTCGTCCCCTCTACCAGCGGCAACAAGTCGCGCTGCACGCCCTGGCGTGATACATCGGCGCCCTGCAGCTCGGAGCGCGACGCAATCTTGTCGATTTCATCGAGGAACACGATGCCGTTGGATTCGGCATTCGCAATCGCGCGTGTCTTCAGTTCCTCGTCGTTGACCATGCGCGATGCTTCTTCGTCGGCGAGCAGCTTCATCGCTTCTTTGACGGTCACCTTGCGGGGCTTGCGGCGATCGCGGCCCAGATTGGAGAACATCGTCTGAATCTGCTGAGTCAATTCCTCCATTCCGGGCGGCGCCATCACTTCCATCGACGCAGAAGGCGTCGCTAGTTCGATCTCGATTTCCTTGTCGTCGAGCTCCCCTTCGCGCAGCTTCTTGCGAAACTTCTGGCGCGTCGCGTTATGGTCGTCGCGATTGCCGGCCGAAAAGCCTACGTCGCGCGCAGGCGGAACCAGAACGTCGAGCACGCGATCCTCGGCCGCGTCCTGCGCCCGCATCGCCACCTTTTTGGTTTCCGACTCGCGCGTCTGCTTGATCGATATATCGACCAGGTCGCGAATGATCGTGTCGACATCCCGGCCAACGTAGCCGACTTCGGTGAACTTTGTGGCTTCGACCTTGATGAATGGCGCATCGGCGAGGCGCGCAAGCCGCCGCGCAATCTCAGTCTTGCCGACACCGGTCGGCCCGATCATCAGGATGTTCTTCGGTGTAATTTCGGAGCGCAGCGGCTCCCCCACCTGCTGGCGGCGCCACCGATTGCGCAATGCGACCGCGACCGCGCGCTTGGCGCGATCCTGACCAACAATGTGCTTGTTGAGTTCGTGAACGATTTCTCTGGGCGTCATCATGGCGTCGGCGTTGCTCGTGTACGCGATCGCTTCGCGATCGCACGTGCACTCGTCAACGATTAGTTAGGCGCGCGCCCTTCGGAGCGGCCGCGCGTGCGCGCGCAGAATAAGAAGGCAAGAGGGATAGACCACTTCGGCCGCCGCACCACTTAATCAATCGATTCAATCGTGTGACTTTGATTCGTATAGATACACAGATCGCCCGCGATTTCGAGCGCTTTTTTTACCAGCTCCTTCGGCGCGAGGTCTGTGTTCTCGAGCAAAGCTTTTGCAGCGGCGTGTGCGTAGGGGCCGCCGGAGCCGATCGAGATCAGGCCCAGTTCGGGCTCGAGCACGTCGCCCGTACCGGTGATGATCAGCGATGTTTCGCCGTCGGCGACTGCCAGCATCGCTTCGAGGCGGCGCAGGATGCGGTCGGTGCGCCAGTCTTTCGCTAGTTCGACGGCAGAACGCATCAGATTGCCCTGATGCTTGTCGAGCTTGGCATCGAAACGCTCGAACAACGTGAACGCGTCGGCAGTAGCGCCCGCAAACCCCGCAAGAATTCGATCGTGGTGCAGCCGGCGAACTTTTTTTGCGCCTTGTTTGACGATAATGTTTCCGAGGGTGACCTGGCCGTCGCCGCCCATCGCGACCTTCTTGCCACGCCGCGCGGACACGATCGTCGTGCCGTGAAAGACTTCCATTGGATGTTTGCCTATCTGTGCAGCCGCAGAATACGGCCTAGATAGGGACAGAAGCGCTAACTTCTAGACCCGACGCAACTGCACTTGGGCGACGGCATCGATACCCAGCAGCGCGAACAGCGCTCCGATCAGGTAATTGACGTTTCGAAACTCGACGCTCGCGCCGTTCTGGCGGACCTTGGTGACCATTGCCAGCATGCCGGTGGCTGTCGAAAACTCGACTCGCTTCAAATACATGCAATCGACAATCAATTGCTTGTCAATGCGCGACGCAGCCATCAACCGGCCGAACTGCGGCTCGCCTTCGCCACGCAGCGTTCCGCGCCATGAAAGCCCATCGACGGATTCGGGCACGACGGCTTGCGGTACCGCGGCACGCGTCTTCAAGTTCGGCGGCGGGGGTTCCCAAGACGGCGGTGACACTTCGTACGTGATGCAATACTGAATTCCCGTCTCTTCAAAATCGTGCTGCCGGTTCAACAGGCGAAACACTTCGAGCAGCAACATCCACACTGCGTCGCTGGGATCGCGACGGCCGGCTTCCACTGCCGCACGCAACGGCGTAACGAGCTGATCGGCGCCCTGCAACAGGAGCTCGTGGCTTGCGCGCTTGAACGCATTGATCACGCGCAGCAATAACTCCGCACCCACCGGATCGAAACTGCGCACGTTGGACGAATCGAGCGTGATGGACTGATGAGACTGCGAGTGATTTTTCAACTGCTCGAGATGCTTGACGACACCCTTCGTCCACAACTTCGGGCAGCACGATGACTGGTGCTGATCCCGTTTGCGCGGTGCGCCCGACCGCACCGAGATCGGGCTCGTCCCGGTAATCAATCCACGCCGGCGGCGAGCTTTCGAAGCGCAACACATATTCGATTGTCAAGCTGTCGAACCCTGCGCGGTCACCGCGCTGCTGCAATAGCTCGAACAGCATCAGCCAACCATGTTGCGCGGCCTCTCCGAGCTGGTCCGCCTGGATGGCGGAGCGCAGTCCGGCTTCGGCGGGCTCGATCAGGCCATTGGCAAACAAGATGGCCGTTTCTTCGATCGCCGAGCCGCCGCCTTCCGCCGACACTTCGAACGCGTTGACGTTGCCCGCCCAGTCTTCAGAAATGATGTCGAGCGGTTCGAGCGACTTTTCGTCCTTGCCGTTTGAGGCCACTGCTGCTTCAGCGGCGTCGGGCTGCTGCGACGGCCGCTGCAATGTCGAGTTGGCAGCGGAATTCGGGAACATCGTTGGCGCGCCGCCGGGCCGCAAGAAGTCTCGCGCCATTTCAGACTCGATGGCATCAATCTTGGCCGCGGTCTCAAGCGCAAGCGTGCGATGCAAATCCTTGTCAGCGAGCGTATTGCTAGTCGCAGGCGTCTGTGCGCTGCGTGCCATCGTCGACGACGGATTTCGGTTGACGGGGCCTGCAAGAGGACGTGCCGACGACTTGGCAGGCGTGGATTGGCGTGCGCCCGCCTTCACGGCCGGCCCGGCATCCTTAGGCTCTTTTTTGAAGAAGGAAAACGCCACTACGTTTTACCGTTGTCCGATTTTGTATTCGCGCTCGCAGATTCTTCAGGCGCCAACCCGCACAACACGATTCTGGCACCCGCAGCCGCTCCGCCATCTCGTGAAGGGACCGGAAACAAGTAACCCTTTTCGCCGAGGCAAGGTCGCGTTCAACGGTGCAGCGGGCGATACCGTCGCACTTGATACCGTGTTCGAGTGAGCGAGCGCCAAACGCTTTTGATAGTAACAACTTAGTCGGCCCGCAAACCGCCGATCTGCACGGCAATCCCGCCTGTCAGCTACGTCCCCGAACACCAGTCGCCGAATGCTCCTTAGTCGCCGAACATTTTCTGCTTTAGCTCGCGGCGCTGCTGCGCTTCGAGCGACAACGTCGCGGTCGGTCGCGCGAGCAGGCGTGGGATCCCGATGGGATCTCCAGTTTCCTCGCAGTAGCCGTACTCGCCGCTTTCTATACGTGCCAAAGCTTGCTGCACCTTCTTTATCAGCTTGCGCTCACGGTCACGCGTGCGCAGTTCGAGGGCATGCTCTTCCTCGATTGTGGCGCGATCGGCAGGATCGGGAACGATGACCGACTCGCGCAGATGCTCGGTCGTTTGGTCGGCGTTTTGCAGTAACTCGCCTTCCATTTGCTGCAGTCGATGCTTGAAGTACGCGAGTTGTTCGGCGTTCATATAGTCGGTGTCGCGCGTCTTCAACAACTCCTCTTCGGTCGGCAGGCGCTTTCCATTCACCACGAGCGGCTCTTCGCTGCGAGTCGCCGAGCGCGCCAACAAATACTCGTGCGCAGCCGCCAAGTCTTTGGGCGAAGGGGCCGGTGTGATTTTGGGTGGCGTCGTCATCGGCCCAGTGTTTGCGAGCCCCGGCGCGGGCATCGGGGGAATCGGTCTCTGATCTTTGCGCTCACGCGCGGGTCTACCGCCGCGCGGCCTGCCTGACGGCGCGCTGGCTGCAATCGGTGCTTTCGCTCCTTTACCCGCTTTGCCCTTCGCATCGGTCTTTGAGCGCGCGGCGTCTTTTGACGGCTTCGCGACTTTCACGTTGCGGGACACACTTGCGCTCTTTCTTTTCGCTGCGGGCGCTTTCGCCTTGCGAGCCGGCGCGTGCACCTTTCTAGCCGAAGCCTTCGTCGCTGTTTTCTTAACGACCTTCTTTGCGGGCTTGCTAGCGGACTTGGCGGCCTTTTTGGCCGGTTTTTTTGCTGCCATCGGTGAACCTCTTTAGAAAATTCCTGGTTGCATCGGGTATCGCGTGCGATATCAGCGCATTACCGAGCCAGACACGCTTCGAGACCCTTGATGATCGCTTCCTTCGGCAAATTGCGGCCGATAAAAACGACCTTGCTGGAAGGCTTTTCATTCGCAGCCCAGGGGCGGCCAACGTCGGCTCCCATCAGCATGTGAACGCCTTGAAATATCGTCCGGCGATTGCTGCCGTTCATGAAAAGCACGCCTTTATACCGAAGCATGTCAGGCCCGTAAACCTGGGTCAGCGCTCCCATGTATTCCTCCAGCTTGGCGGGATCAAACGCGCGATTCGATTGAAATACGAATGCCTTGATCGCATCGTCGTGGTGGTGATGCCGCTCGTGATCGTGGTCGCCACCGTGACCGTCGCCATCGTGGTGATGATGTTCACCGTGATGGTCACGCTTGCTATCGCGTGCCGCATCTGGATGCTCGCCCGCAAGAAACTCCGGGTCAATTTCGAGAATTGCATTCAAGTTGAAGCCGCGGACGTCGAGCACATCGGCGATCGCCACCGCGCCGAAATTGACCGGTTTGATCGGCGCGCGTGGATTCATATGGACCAGACGGTCCTTCAGCGACTTCGCATCTGCTTCGGAGACCAGATCGATCTTGCTCATCAAAATTCGATCGGCAAACCCGACCTGGTTCTGCGCTTCCGGCTGTTGATCCAGCGTGTCGTGCCCATGCTTGGCGTCAACCACGGTGATGACTGCGTCTAGCAGGTAATAGGTTGATATGCCGTCGTCCATGAAGAACGTTTGCGTCACCGGGCCGGGATTCGCCATGCCAGTGGTCTCGATAATCACGCGCTCGAACTCGATCTCGCCCGACTGCCGCTTTGCCTTCAAGTCGTTCAATATGCGCACTAAATCGCCGCGCACCGTGCAGCAGATGCACCCGTTGTTCATCTCTACAATCTGCTCGCCGGGCTCCGACACCAGCAGCTCGTTGTCAATGCCCTCCGGACCAAATTCGTTTTCGATGACCGCAATTTTGTGACCGTGTTGTTCGGTCAATATGCGGTTAAGCAGCGTGGTCTTGCCGGCACCAAGAAACCCCGTCAGGACCGTCACCGGAACCTGCGACACGCCTGCACTTACATTCATCTCGTTCTCGTATACATAAACGCCAGCTGGTGATCCTGCCGGCCGGAGTGGCTAGGGCGCGGCCGTTGTGCTTCGTAAGGGGGCGTGAGTCTAGTGCAATTGAGCCGCGAGAGTCTGGACTAGCTGCGGCGCTTGGCACGAGGATGGGCGGCATCGTAGGCCTTGGCCAAATGCTGCCAATCGAGTCGGGTATAGATCTGAGTCGTCGCAATGTTCGAGTGCCCGAGCAATTCCTGGACCGCGCGCAAGTCCCCGCTCGACTGCAACAGATGCGATGCAAAACTGTGCCGCAACACGTGCGGATGCACATGAACACCGAGGCCGAGCTTGCGCGACAGCAGCGCGAGCCTGGACTGCACGCTGCGTGCGGATAATCGGGTACCGGCGGCGGTGACAAACAGTGCTCGTTCGTCATCTCGGGCGAACTTCGGACGTACTTGGAGCCAGCGCGACAGTGCGGTGCACGCGGGCGTACCGATCGGCACTTGCCGCGTCTTGCCGCCCTTGCCAAACACCGTCGCTTCGGCGGCTGCGAGATCCACCCAGCTCACTGATGCCGGTCGTTCGCCGGCGGCCTCAAAGTAATGCGTGTCGAGGGACACCAGCTCGGCCAACCGAAGCCCGCTCGAATACAGCAGCTCGACGATGGCATGGTCGCGGCATGCCAGCTGCGTTTCATTTGCCGGGTGTGCGGCAAACATGACGGCCTGGTCGGCCGACAGCGCTTTCGGCAGACGCTTGATCCGCTTGGGTCCGCGTATACCGACCACCGGATTGTCTACCGCGTCCCCGCGCTCGCACAGCCATCGATACATCGATCGCCAGGCGGACAAGGTTCGGGCGATCGACGCTGCGGAGAGTCCGCGCGCATGAAGCTTGGTGACGTAATGGCGGATGTCATGTGCCTTCAGCGTTGCGAGCGATCGCTTATCGGCAAACTTGATCAAGCTCGCCAAGTCCGCCCGATACGCGGCCAGCGTATGGCGCGATGCGCGCCGCTGTGTCCCAAGTTCGAGCAAGAAAGCGTCGATCAAAGCGCTCGACATCGACGCTGCACGCAATCAGGCGCGCAGACGCGCCAATGCCGCGCTCGCCAACTCACCAATGCGCTCGAGAAACGCGGTTCCCATCGAAGAGTGAAACCGATCGACGTCCGCTGACCCCAAGACCAGCATGCCGAACGTTTCCGGGTGCGCACCCACCCGAAGCGGTAGCAACGCGACACTCTTAACCAGGCCGTCCGGCCCCAGCCACGAAGCTGCCTCGAAGCCTACGTTCGAACCGCAAAAAGGGACACGCATGCTGTTGGCAAAAGTGATCGTATCGCTTTCGACCGCCTCGGCACACTCGAGGGATGCATGCGCGGGCTTCACGTCCCATAGACGCAGCGCGGCGTACGGGACCTCGAAGATTCGCTTCAACTCATCGGTCAACGTCGTGGGAAGTGCGGCCTCGTCGGTTTCGCTCAGCAGCGAGCGCACCCAGGACGTGAGTTTTTCCGAGATCGCATCGTTTTCCTGACCGTGGCGGACCATCTCGGCGACTCTGCCTTCGAGCGACTTGACGCGCTCTCGAAGCATCAGTGATTGGCGCTCAACGAGTGAAATCGCTTGCCCGTCGTGCGGATGCGGCAACTGCATCTGTGACAGCAACTGCGGATGCTGCTCGAAAAAATCATGGTGGCGCGCTAGATAGTGCGCAATGTCATCGGCCTGCAAAGTTGTCATAGTCTTCTAATGGTCGATTTAGATTTCGATCTCACCTTTGAATACTGTCACGGCTGCTCCGGTCATCAGTACCGGCTGCACCGTGTCGAGGCAGCCGCGCCAGTCGATCTTCAGCTCGCCGCCACGCGCGATAACTTTAACCGGAGTATCTAGCAATCCGCGCCGGATGCCGCTCACGACTGCAGCGCAAGCTCCGGTGCCGCACGCGAGCGTCTCGCCCACGCCACGCTCCCACACGCGCAAGCGTATGCAATGTCGATCGACAACCTGCATGAAGCCTGCGTTGACGCGGTCGCGAAACCTGCGATGGTGCTCGATCAGCGGCCCATCGGTCGTGACCGCGGCTGCTTCAACGTCGCGTACCGTCTGCACTGCATGCGGATTGCCCATCGACAGCACGGCGACGGGGGCTGACTTTCCAACGTCGAGCCGCCACAACGGTTGATCGCCCTCTACAACTGGTTGCAAGCCACTCGAATCGAAGCCGGCGGCAGCTGGTTCGAAGCGCGGCACTCCCATATCGACGGTTATCTCGCCGCTTTCCTGCAATCGCGGCTCGATGATGCCTGCCAACGTCTGTACTCGAATCGCAGGCTTCGACGTCAGCCCTTCGTCGTGCACAAACTTGACGAAGCACCGCGCACCATTTCCACACTGCTCGACCTCGCCACCATCGCTGTTAAAAATCCGATAACGAAAGTCGACGCCAGCTTGCGGGGACGGTTCGACCAGCAGAATCTGATCAGCGCCGACGCCGAACCGGCGATCGGCAAGTAGCCGCAGCTGCGCGGGTGACAGATCCATACGCTGTGTCACTCCATTCAACATCACGAAGTCGTTACCTGCACCGTGCATCTTCGTGAAGCGAAGCTTCATTGGACGCCTGCGGCAGACACGCGGCCATAGACATTCGGCAGACCGGGCGGCCGCGTTTTGAACCGTCTGTGAGTCCACATGTACTGATCGGGCATTTTGCTCACCCACCGCTCGATCTCGCGATTCATGCGGGCAGTGTCGGCTTCGACCGACTCGCCGGGAAAGTTCGCCCAGGGTGGATCGAAGTGAAGCACGTAGCCGTCATCCTTCATTTCGGTCACTGCCATCATCACCTGAGCGCCGATGATGCGCGCGATCCGCGGCACCATTGGAATCGTTGCCGCGGGTATCCCAAAGAATGGAACAAAGATCGAATTGGCAGCGCCAAGGTCCATGTCGGGCAGGTAATACAGTGGAAGTCCACTTTTGACACTTCGCATCACGGTGCGCATGTCGGCGCCCTGCCGGGCAACGAGCACCGGATCGTTGAATCGCTGCCGAGCCTTCAGAAGCCATGCATCCCAGACCGGATTGGTCTGTGTTGAGTAGATCGAGATGCCGCGCATCAACGTGTTGAAGCGTATGCCGCCGGCGTCGAGACCGACAAAGTGCGGAGCAATCAAGATCAGCGGCTTCGCCCGCCGCTGCCTGCAGATGCTCGATACCTTGCACCTTGACGTAACGTTCAACGGTCGTCTGCTCTGCCTTCGACAGCACCGAGCGATCCAAACCGCTGCGCGCAATGTTCCGGAAACAGCGACGCGCAATGCTCGACCGCTGCTGCTCGCTGAGCGCCGGAAAGCACAAACGCAGGTTGACCAGCGTGATTCGCCGTCGCGGCACGACAACGTACCAAAGCACGTCACCAATGACGGCAGCCAGCCGGTTGCGTGCGATTTGCGACCAGTTTGACGTCGCATCGATCAGCGCGATCCACAGCTTTGCGGACAATCTGCCGATGAGTGCGCTCAAGCTCTAATTAGAGGTTTCTAATACAATCGCGACTTCGCCGAGTTAACGACAACTTGCGGGGCGAGACGGCAAAGCATAGCCGAGAGTAAGAACAACACAGCCGCTAAAGCGTCGCACTCCGAAGAGTGCGAAACGCAACTAACGTTCGCACAGGAGTGACTATGTCAGGCAATTTTCTCTTTACTTCCGAATCGGTGTCGGAAGGCCATCCGGACAAGGTGTCCGACCAGATTTCCGACGCAATTTTGGACGCGATCCTTGCACAGGATCCGCGCTCGAGAGTCGCCGCTGAAACGCTGTGCAACACGGGCCTGGTGGTGCTCGCGGGCGAAATCACCACCAATGCGCACGTCGATTACATCGAAGTCACGCGACGCACGATCAAGCGCATCGGGTATGACAACACTGAATTCGGGATCGACTACAAGGGCTGTGCTGTGCTCGTGGCGTATGACAAGCAGAGCAACGACATCGCGCAAGGCGTCGATCACGCCAGTGACGACTATCTGAATCAGGGAGCCGGCGACCAGGGTTTGATGTTCGGGTATGCGTGCGATGAGACGCCCGAGCTGATGCCCGCGCCGATTTATTACGCGCACCGTCTGGTCGAGCGCCAGGCCGATCTACGCCGGGATGGTCGAATGCCGTACCTGCGCCCGGATGCGAAGAGCCAAGTCACGATGCGTTACGTCGACGGCAAGCCGCAATCGATCGACACGGTTGTGCTCTCATCTCAGCACGCACCGGAGATGTCAGACGGCAAGGTGATGAAGAAGGAATTCACCGAAGCGGTTATCGAGCAGATCATCAAGCCGTCGCTTCCGCCCGAGTGGCTGAAGAACACGCGCTATCTGGTCAATCCGACGGGGCGCTTCGTCGTCGGCGGCCCGCAGGGCGACTGCGGCCTTACCGGCCGCAAAATTATCGTTGACACCTATGGCGGCGCCTGCCCGCACGGTGGCGGCGCTTTCTCGGGCAAGGATCCGTCGAAAGTCGATCGCTCGGCCGCGTATGCGGCGCGCTATGTGGCCAAAAACATCGTCGCGTCAGGCTTAGCCCGCCAGTGCCAGGTGCAGGTCGCTTATGCGATCGGGGTGGCGCAGCCGATGAACATCACCGTCTACACCGAAGGTACCGGCCTGATTCCGGACGAGCAGATCAGCAAACTGGTCGCAGAGCATTTCGATCTGCGCCCGCGCGGGATCATTCAAATGCTTGACCTGCTGCGCCCAATTTACGAGAAAACCGCGGCCTATGGACACTTCGGACGCGATGAGCCCGAGTTCAGCTGGGAGCGGACCGATCGCGCCGCGTTGCTTGCCGATGCAGCGGGAATCAAGCGCAGAACCGGGGAAGCGATTCCGGCGTAGTCGTTAGAACAGTCCGACGAGGCGTCCGTCTGATCGACGTCTCGCGGACGACGACGTCTGCGCGGGCAAGACCGGCATCGGAAGGGCGGTGCGCGATCTCGATATCACTCGGCATGGCGCCCGTACGGTCACAAGAACCCTGCTGCCGACTTCAACAGCCTGTCTTATACTTCGGTTTGCTTCGAGGAGCGTTGCGACAGTTCTTTGCAGGACTGCCAGGCTCGAAGCGGTTCGGCTCCCGCCGGACTTGTACTAACGGCGCTCGCGAACCCTGAAAAAGGACCCGCGAGATGAGCGCTGTATTAAAACCCACTCAAAAATCTTCCGCCGACTACGTCGTCGCCGACCTCGGTCTGGCGGAGTGGGGCCGCAAGGAAATTCGGATTGCCGAAACCGAAATGCCAGGATTGATGGCCATCCGGGAGGAGTATGCGAGCGCGCAGCCGTTGCGCGGCGCGCGCATCACCGGCTCTCTGCACATGACGATTCAAACTGCGGTGCTGATCGAAACGCTGCAGGCGCTCGGCGCCACGGTCCGCTGGGCAAGCTGCAACATTTTCTCGACGCAAGATCACGCTGCGGCCGCGATCGCCGCGAGCGGCACAGCCGTGTTCGCAATTAAAGGCGAGTCGCTGGCCGACTACTGGGACTACACACATCGGATCTTCGAGTGGCCCGATGGCGGCTACAGCAACATGATTCTCGACGATGGCGGTGATGCGACGCTGCTGCTGCATCTCGGAAGCAAAGCCGAGAAAGACACCAGTGTGATCTCGAAACCTGGCAGCGAAGAGGAAGAGTTCCTTTTCGCGTCGATCAAGGCGAAGCTCTCACGCGATGCGTCCTGGTACTCGACCCGGCTGGCAAAGATCAAGGGCGTCACTGAAGAAACGACGACCGGTGTCAAGCGCCTGTATCAGATGGCCAAGGAAGGCAAGCTCGCGTTTCCGGCAATCAACGTCAACGACTCGGTAACGAAGAGCAAGTTCGACAACTTGTATGGGTGCCGCGAATCCCTGGTGGACGGCATAAAGCGCGCGACCGACGTGATGGTGGCCGGTAAGGTTGCGGTGGTCGCGGGCTATGGCGACGTCGGCAAGGGTTCGGCGCAAGCGCTGCGCGCTTTGTCTGCGCAGGTTTGGGTGACCGAGATCGACCCGATTTGCGCACTGCAGGCCGCAATGGAAGGTTATCGAGTCGTGACGATGGATTACGCCGCCGACAAGGCGGACATATTTGTGACCGCGACCGGCAACTTTCATGTGATCACGCACGATCACATGGCGAAGATGAAGGATCAGGCGATCGTCTGCAATATCGGTCACTTCGATAACGAAATCGATATTGCCGGCATCAAGCAGTACCGATGGGAGAACATCAAGCCGCAGGTCGATCACATCATCTTTCCGAACGGCAAGCGAATCATCCTGCTGGCCGAGGGCAGATTGGTCAACCTGGGCTGCGGTACCGGCCATCCAAGCTACGTGATGTCAAGCTCGTTCGCCAACCAGGTCATTGCGCAGATCGAGCTGTTCACCAATACCGACAAGTATCCGGTGGGCGTCTACGTGCTGCCGAAGCACCTCGACGAGAAGGTGGCGCGTTTGCAGCTGAAGAAGCTCAATGCACAGCTGACCGAGCTTAGCGATGCCCAAGCGCGCTATATCAGCGTGTCCAAGGAAGGTCCTTACAAGCCGGACCATTATCGCTACTAACCTGCGCTGAGACTGAAAATGCGGCTACTGCTGGTTTGGATTCTCAATGCGATCGCGCTCCTCGCCGTTGCTTACCTATTTCCTGGCGTACAGATCCAGGACTGGCAGGCGGCGGCCGTCGCCGCGCTGGTGCTCGGGCTCGTTAATGCGCTGGTCAAGCCGATTCTCGTCATTCTGACGCTGCCGGTGACAATCCTGACGCTCGGCTTGTTCCTGCTCGTCATCAACGCGTTGCTCTTCTGGGCGGTCGCGACGTTGCTGCCGGGTTTTAACGTCGGCGGCTTCGGCGCCGCCTTTGTCGGCGCGCTTCTGTACAGCGTCATCGCATGGCTGTTGTCGATGCTGATTCCGGACAAAAAATAAGCGCAAGTAAGAAGCAGTTGGACAACATCAGCTTCGAGTTTTTTCCGCCGCGCACGGCCGAAGGTGCGACCAAGCTGCGCGCTGTTCGCGCGCAGCTTGCACGACTGAAGCCCGAATATTTTTCAGTGACATTCGGTGCCGGCGGTTCGACGCGCGAAGGCACGCTGAATACAGTGATGGAAATTCACCGCGAGGGCTTGTCCGTCGCGCCGCATATCTCGTGCATCGGGACGTCACGCGATTCGGTGCGAGCGCTGCTCGAGGGCTATCGCGGCCATGGCATTCACCGCCTGGTTGCGCTACGCGGCGACGTGCCATCCGGCGCTGCCGGTGGGGCCGGAGATTTTCAGTACGCCAATCAGCTAGTCGAGTTCATTCGCGCCGAAACGGGCGACTGGTTCGAGATAGAAGTCGCGGCCTATCCCGAGTATCACCCGCAAGCGCCGTCGCCCGCCGACGATCTGCGAAGCTTCGTGCGCAAGGTGAACGCCGGAGCCGACTCAGCAATTACGCAGTACTTTTACAATTTCGATGCGTATGCCCGATTCGTCGACGATGTACGCGCACTAGGCTGCGACGTACCCGTCGTGGCTGGCATCATGCCAATCGTCAGTTACACGCAGCTTGCGCGCTTCTCCGATGCGTGCGGCGCGGAGATTCCACGCTGGGTCAGACGGCGCCTCGAAAGCTTTGGCGACGACCGAGCGTCGATTCGAGACTTTGGACTGGACGTGGTGACCGACCTATGCGAGCGCCTGATTGCGGCCGGCGCACCCGGGCTGCACTTTTACACGCTGAATCAGGCCGAGACTACCGTCGAATTGTGCGAGCGCCTGCGCTAGGGCGCGCTCTTTCGAGCGCGCCGCGTTCGGCTGGCGGAACGGCCGTATCCATAGCTCACTGATACGGCGCGCAGCGCGCCGTGCGCCGCTTCTCGCAAGATTCCACACACTTTGCGACTCAAGAAGCTGTACGCAAGCGGGCGACAGCGCTTCGATCACGGCTAGCCCGCGCCCGCCGAGCGCAATCTCTTGACCGTCAGCCAGTAACGCGTCATGCAGATCGCCTTCCTCGGTCAACCATACGCGACCCGACAAGACACGTACGCGCTCACCGCGGGTCGACGAAAACGGAACGAGTGTCCCGCTGGACAGGTCGAGGGTCTTCAATACTGTCGTCTGGTATTCCATTTCCACTCCTATGCGCCTTTCGCATGCTCTGCGCTGCGATGTGTGCATTAAAAGCTCGTGAGCCGGGGCTGACAAACGAAATAATCGCAGTTGATACATGCGTTTTTCGCATGTATCGTGCTGCCAATGAAGTCTCCGCGTTCCGCCAGTCCGACCCGGCGCGAGCGCACGATCGGGCTGAGCGCGCTTCGTGGATTTGAAGCATCGGCACGCCGGATGTCATTTACGTTAGCGGCCAGCGAGCTGAACCTGACGCAGTCTTCGATCAGCCGACAGGTGGCAGAACTCGAGCGTCAGATCGGCACCGCACTGTTTGCGCGTCAAACCCGATCGCTCGCCTTAACCGCCGCGGGCCATCGGCTCTTCCAGGCTGCGCAACAGGCGCTCAAACAGATCGACCGGGCAGTCGAAGACATTCGAGGCCCGCGCAATGCGGCACGGGTGACGATTACGACTTATGCGTCGTTTGCATCGCTTTGGCTGGTGCCGCGCCTCGCGATGTTCCAGCGCGAACACCCGCAGATCGAACTGCGCATCGACGCCAGCGACCGGTTCATTGACATCGATGCCGAAGGCGTCGACGTTGCAATCCGCTGGACGCGTTCTACTTCGGTGCCGCACGGTGCTGTACCCATGCATGACGAAGAAGTCGTGCCCGCGCTGTCGCCGCTGCTGCTCGAACGAAGCGGGATCGCATTGAAGAAGCCGCAGGACTTGTTTCAACTACCGCTATTAGAACTCGACGAGTCGCTGCCGACGACGGCATCCAGCGCCTGGCCGAAGTGGTTTCAGTTTGCGGGCGTTCGCGCGGTCCCGCCTGCACCGCGTCTGATGTTCACGTTCGTCGACCAGTCAGTGCAAGCGGCCATACGGGGTCAGGGTGTGGTGTTGACACGCTCGCCCTTCGTCGACGAGCTGGTTGCTACGGGTGAACTCATCACGCCGTTTCCAAAGCTGCGAATGCCGACGGGCTACCAGTACGCGCTGATCGCAAACGCAAACACCCGGGACACAGCGCACGTTGCAGCGTTCTGCAACTGGATCCGCGCCGAATTCAAGCATGGACCGCTGCGGCAGACGTGATCGGAAGTGCAGCCTTGCTAGGGTGCCGGCGCTAATACACCGCGGCCTCGGTGATGACGACGTCCATTTTTATATCGTGTGGCTGAGGGTCGATCGTTTGCAGACGAGCTACCTCGAAGGCGACGCCGACGACGAGCGGAAAAGGGATCAACGCGGCGAGTGTCCGATCGTAAAAACCACCGCCGTAGCCGAGACGAAAACGCTGCTCGTCAAAGCCCAGGCACGGAATCAACAAACATTCGGGCTGAACTGCTCGGCCCTGCGCCGGCACCGGGATGCCGGCGTCACCCGCGCGCATCGGCGCATCCGCCGTCCATGCCTGGAACGCAAGCACGTTGCCATCGACGACCGGCAGGGCTGCCACGCGCCGAGAATCCGCTGCTATCCACGCAGCGATGACCGCGCGCAGATCGGGTTCACCGCGAATTGGAAAGTAAAACCCCAGTGCATGCACGCCCGCGTGATGCAGCCAATCGGCCACACGGCGTTGCAACTGTGTTTCAAGTTCGCTCCGGTTGACAAGCGCTGCGCGCGATTCGATCAGGCGTGCGCGCTGCAACTTCTTGTTGGCTCGACTATCCAACTGTCGCCTTATGCCACGACTAAATGCTGTGCATCAGTCACAATTGTCGGCTTCACGTGCACCGTGCATGATCTAATTCGCGTCCGATGAAAGTTCGACTTGCAGTCTATACGCTGGCAGTAGTCGTCCTTGCGCCAGTGGCTGCGTTGTCGGCGCCGGCTCGCACGCCAGCGTCGTCCGCAACTGAACTGTCGGCTGCCGACCAGGCGTTTCTAAGCGCACGCGACGCGGTTCGAGTCGGCGATCGCGAGCGCCTCGCACAGGCAGCCGCGCGGCTGGCCAATCACCCCTTGGCCGCCTATATCGAATACTGGCAGCTGCTGGCCTACATCCGCAGCGCTGAGCCCAAAGCGACTGCCGATGTAGCGCAGTTCATGAACCGTCATGCCGGCTCCTATATTGCCGACCGGTTGCGCTTCGATGTTGCTCTTGCGATGGCTAGCCGAGGCGACTACCAAGGATTCGAACGCGAAGGCGAGCAGCTCGCGTGGTGGACCGATGACGCGCAATTTCGCTGCTACTCGGCGTTGTCGAAGTACCGGCGCGCTGTCGCCAAACAGGCCGAGGACTTTGCGCGCGAAGCACGACAGCTGCTGGCAAATACGACAAATCCTGCTGGTGAGGGATGTATCGCGTTGACCGAGGCACTGCTCGCGGACAACCGCATTTCGGTGTGGGACCGCGTACGAGCACTGGTAGAGCAGAATCAACTCGACGTCGCCAAGCGCATCGGAGCACGCGCCCTCGACTCAAATGGGCGGCCCGTCGATCAAAAACTATTGACGCAGGCGATCGATCGCCCAGCGGCATTCCTAACAGCCCACGAGCGGCGGCTGACTGAAGTACAGCGTGAGCTTGCGATGGTGGCCGTGGCCCGACTCGCGCGCGACAACCCGCAGGACGCGGCCGAATACGCCGGTGCGCTGAACTTGTTACTGACACCCGAGCAGCGCGGGATCGTCTGGGGGCGCATCGGTCACATGGCGGCGTTGCGGTTACTGCGCGAAGCCAACGATTGGTACCGCCGCGGCGGCGAGCACGTAGGAATCGGGCCCGATGCGGCAAGAGTGGACGAGGTGCTGGAGTGGCAAGTGCGCAGTGCGCTGCGCGCAGGCGACTGGAAAACAGTCAAGACGGTAATCGACCGGATGCCGACTGCGCTGCGCGATGACCCTGCATGGATTTACTGGCACGGCCGCGCGCTGCAGCACTTAGGGCGCCCAGCCGAGGCGCAGGAGCAGTTCGTGCGGATCGCGCCGCAGTTTCACTTTTATGGGCAGCTTGCGGCCGAAGAGCTCGCGCAGCCAATCGCGCTGCCTCCACGTGCCCAAGGGCCTACTGCGGAAGAGATCGCACCGTTCGAATCGAACGCCGGGTTTGTCCGCGCGTTCAAGTTTTATGAGCTTGGAATGCGGCTCGAGGGCAATCGCGAATGGAACTGGCAGATGCGCGGACTCAGCGATCGTCAATTGCTCGCTGCGGCAGAGTTTGCGCGAAAGCGGGGGGTACTCGATCGGATGATCAGTACATCGGATCGCACAAAGACCGAATTTGACTTTACCCAGCGGTTTCCGGCGCCGTTCCGCGATTCGCTGGTTCAATATTCGACGCCGCTTGGCCTTGACGAGAACTGGATCTACGGGCTGATTCGGCAGGAGTCGCGCTTCATCATGGATGCGCGCTCGTCGGTGGGCGCCAGTGGCCTGATGCAGTTGATGCCGGCAACCGCACGCTACGTCGCGAAGCGTTTGAACATCGCTAACTTCACACCCGCGCGCGTCAACGATCTGGACGTCAATCTGCAGCTGGGCACTGGTTATCTGAAAATGGTGCTCGACGATCTCGATGGCTCGCCGGTTCTCGCTACCGCTGCTTACAACGCCGGGCCTGGCCGCCCGCGTGCGTGGCGAGCGTCGCTTGCGAAGCCGGTTGAAGGGGCAGTCTTTGCGGAGACGATTCCTTTCAACGAGACACGCGACTACGTCAAAAAAGTGATGTCGAACAGCGTCTACTACGCCGCACTTTTCGACAGCAACAAGGCGCACTCGCTGAAGATCCGGCTGGGAACGATTAGCCCGAAAGCGGCAGGCAGCACGGAGTTACCGTAGTTACTGACGCGGCCCGAGGAGCGACAAGCCGCGGGCATGTCGTCGGACATCTGCGGCAGCGCCGCCGTTGGTCGCGCGAGCTCGCTTGCGCGATGCGCGGTTCGCGCAAGACGAACCGCGCACAATAGAATTCGCCGCATGCAAGTTTCCAACATTCTCGTCATTGGCGGCGCCGGGTTCATTGGTCGTCACATCGTGTCGCGCCTGACGGCACGTGGCCTGCAAGTGACGGTGCCAACGCGGCGGCGTGCCAGAGCGCGACACCTGATCATGTTGCCGACTGTCAATGTTGTCGAATGCGACGTGCACGACGATGCGGTTCTCAGCCAACTGATCGATGGAAAGGACGCCGTGATCAATCTGATCGGTGTTCTGCACGGATCGCGAGGTGCGTCGGGGTCGTCGTACGGGCCGCGGTTTGCGCAGGCGCACGTCGAGCTGCCGCGACGCGTCGTGGCGATATGCGGTCGATTCGGTGTCCGCCGTTTTTTGCACATGAGCTCAATCGGGGCTGATTCGAACGGCCCGTCGATGTATCAACGCAGCAAGGGGGACGGCGATGCCGTGGTGCAGGCTTCGACGCTCGATTGGACGATTTTTCGACCATCGGTTGTGTTCGGCCCCGAAGACAATTTTCTGAACATGTTCGCAAAGCTCGCCAAATTTTTTCCGGTGCTTCCGATCGGTTGTGCGGATACCCGGTTCCAGCCGGTATGGGTCGGCGACGTCGCCGATGCATTCGTCAACGCGCTCGACAATCGCGATACGTTCAGGCGTATCTATGAGCTCGCGGGTCCACGGATTTACCGGTTGCGTGATCTGGTCGCCTTCGCTGCGGCGGCGAGCGGACATCCGCGTCCCGTCTTCCGGCTGCCGGATGCCCTGGCACGCGTGCAGGCCGTACTGATGGAGCTCATGCCCGGCGAGCCGCTGATGTCGCGCGACAACCTTGATTCGATGACAGTCGATAACGTGGCGACCGAACAACCGTTTCAGCCGGCAGGCGAGCTCGATATCGGCATGACGCCAATGGAGGCCGAAGCGCCCACATACCTGTCGGGCGCACACAATCGTAGCCGTTTTAGTCTTTATCGCGCGCGCGCCGGGCGCTGAGACCATTGTGGCCAAACCGAAGTACGAGCTCCCAGAGGACTTCATCGAAGCGGCCGATCGATTCGTCACGCTTGCGAACGAGATGAGCGAGCAATATTCCGCTGACTGGGTGCGCGCGGTACTGATGTACGCCGCGGCGCGCTACAACGCATTCAACTGGCTCACAAGCGACGAGCACCAAGGTCAATCCCTTGAAGCGGCAGCCGCCTACTTTCGCAACGAATACGAAACGATGTTCCGGGAAAATCTGAAGGAAATCGAGCCGGTGTATCGGGGCGGAATGACGGGAAAACCTCAATGAGCCTGACGCTGGTGATCGGTAACAAGAACTATTCGTCGTGGTCACTCCGCCCCTGGCTGGCGATGAAGCAAGCCGGCGTTGCTTTCAACGAAACCAGCATAGTGTTGAATCGCCCTGACTCGACCGAAAAAATTCTGCGCTATTCGCCGAGCGGGCGTGTGCCGTGTCTCATCGACGGCGAGCTTACTGTTTTCGATTCATTGGCAATCTGCGAATACATCAATGAGAAGCTGACCGAGAAGGACAATAGCGGCAGCCTTTGGCCGCGCGACGCCAAGGCGCGTGCGCGCGCCCGTTCCGTAACGGCGGAAATGCATTCCGGCTTCGCAGCGCTGCGCACGCATATGCCAATGGATATCCGGTCACGGAAGAGTGACAAAGGTAAGGCCGCGCTTGAACGCAGCGACGTAACAGCCGATGTCGCCCGCATTCAATCAGTCTGGAGCGAATGCCTCGAGCAAGGCGGGCCGATGCTGTTCGGAAGTTTTTCGATCGCCGATGCGTTCTACGCACCGGTCGTCACGCGCTTCACGACGTACGGCGTCAAGCTGTCTCCGCTGCTTGCTGCGTATTCAGAGAACATACTGGCCCTGCCCGCCATGCAGCAGTGGATCGCAGCGGCCAAGGCGGAAACCGAAACGATAGAGACGTAGAAGGCAGCTATTTCGTGAAAGCGTATCGAGTCGGCGGCTTCGTACGCGATCAGATGTTAGGCAATACGCGCCGCCACTTGGGCGACCTCGACGCCGCGCTGGAAACCGATCGGGATTGGGTCGTCGTCGGTTCAACGCCCGAGCAGATGGAGGCGCTTGGATACAGGCCAGTCGGCAAGGATTTCCCTGTGTTTCTGCATCCGGAGACGCAGGAGGAATATGCGCTGGCGCGCACCGAGCGCAAGACCGCGCCCGGCTACAAGGGATTCGTTGCGCACGCCGCGCCTGACGTAACGCTCGAGCAGGACTTGGCGCGACGCGATCTGACGATCAATGCGATGGCGCTGGACGACGCCGGAACACTGATCGACCCGTACCAAGGCAAACGCGATCTTGACGCGGGCATCCTGCGGCACGTCAGTCCGTCGTTTGTCGAGGATCCGGTGCGCATCCTGCGCGTCGCGCGCTTCGCTGCGCGCTTTCCCAGCTTCAAGGTCGCGCCCGAGACGGCTCAGCTGATGCGGGAAATGGTGCGGAATGGCGAAGCCGATGCGTTGGTGCCGGAACGCGTGATGCAGGAAATTTCGCGCGGACTGATGGAGGCGAAACCCTCACGCATGCTGAACGTGCTCGTGTCTTGCGGTCTAATCGACCGACTATTTGCAGAGCTCGAAGACCTCGGTCCGACCAGCGCCGCACTCGACCGGGCCGCGCAACGCGACCTCGTGTTGCCATCGCGCTTCGCAATACTGGCGGGTGCATGTCGATCGTCGCGCGCGGTTTCGGATTTTCTGGGCAAACTGCGGGTTCAGCAGGATGCGGCACAGATCGCGCGCCTACTGGTCGACCTGCGCGAGCCGCTGAAGAACGCCGAGACATCGGCGGCTATCGTCGAAGTGCTCGAGCGCGGCGACGCATTTCGCAGACCCGAGCGCTTCGAGTGGTTATTACAGGCGTTTGAGGCGGCGGCCGATGTCTCAGCCGAGCGCTTTCGGCGCGCGCTGCGCGTCGCCAGTGAAGTCGATGCCGGCGCGTTGGCGAGCTTGCACCGCAATGATCCTAACCAGATTCAGCGCGCAGTCAGACAGGCGCGCATCGTTGCTGTGGGCGGTGAGCTACGTGGTCCGCCGACCTAGGGCCCGCTCACCCTAGACCAACTGCGCAAGTAACATCAGTAGAAGCGATAGAACGACCGTGCTGGTGAACGGCAGCACGTACTCGCGTCCGTTGCGCTTGAAGCGCATATCACCGGGCAGCCGGCCGATGCCGAGCCGGCTCAGCCATGGCTGCAGAGCGGTCAACACCAGCAGCGCAATGAAGGTCGTCAACAGCCATTTCATGACGGCAGTTTAAGCAGCGTCAGGTGAAGTACCGTTAAAGCGTATGCAGACGATCACCGCGCGCAAAGCCAATCATCGGGCCCTGCACCCCGCGCCCCACCATTAAGACCTTCAGCAGCTCGCCCATTTCGGCTTCAGACACGAGCCGGTGCAGTGCCGCGGAGTTTCGTGCCGTGTGCTGCGTTTGCAATTGATCGAGCACACCGCAGTTCAATAGAAAATGAGCCTGCGACGTGTACCCGAGTACGTCGAGGCCCGAGGCATGCGCGGCGGCCGCCATCGCCGAAAAATCAACATGCGCGGTAACGTCGTTCAAGCCAGCCATCCACAACGGATCAGTGTGTGAGTGATGCCGATAGTGGCACATGACGGTGCCCATCAACCGCTGCGGATGGTAGTACTCACGTTGCGGAAAACCATAGTCGATCAGCAGCAGCGCGCCGCGCGCCAGCCATTGCGAGCTCGACCGCATCCAGCCTTCGGCAGTGAGGTTGACTTCGGATGAATAGCCATCAGGAAGCTGACCATGTTCGGCTTCTATCGCGGCGACCGCCGCTGCGAGTTCTTCATTTGCGCGCCGTTCTTCGAACGAAAAGCCACTGCCGCATCTGTGGATCACACCGCGCTCGAACGTAACGTTGCCGCGCTTGACGAAAAGCTTCACCGGCATCACATCGAGTACCTCGTTGGCCAGCATGACGCCTTCGAAAGCGCTCGGCGGCCCGAGCAGCCAGTTGACCGGCAACCCTTGCAACCGAGCCCGTTGCCGATCGATCAAGTCGGACGAAACCTCAATGATCGAATAGCTTTCAATCGCGACTTTCCTTCTGGCAAGGTCTGCCATCAGATCGCGCGCCAACGCCCCGGAGCCGGCGCCGAACTCGACGATGCGCGCGGGCACCTGCTCGAACAGTTGCTCAACTTGCCTTGCGAGCGCCTGCGCAAACAGCGGCGAAATTTCGGGTGCAGTGACGAAGTCCCCGCCGGACGCCGAATCTCCGAACTTGCGCGCGCCGGCGGCGTAATAGCCGAGCTGCGGCGCATACAAAACCAATTGCATATAGCGATCGAATGAAATCCAACCGCCTGCGCGCTCGATCTCGCCCGCGATGTACGTCGCGACGCGCTCGCTGTGTTCGATCGCAGCCGCATTCGAAATCGGCATTGACGAATATTGCGAAGTCATCGAACAATCGTACTGCCGTTAAACTGTCGCGCGTCCTGCCACCGATTTGTCGCCATCTCCCATGCCTGAATTATCGAACCGGACCGCGCTCGTCACCGGTGGTGCGCGCCGCATCGGCCGTGAGATTGCGCTCGCGCTGGCACGCGATGGATGGGACGTTGCGGTTCACTATGCGACTTCGCGCGCGGACGCGATGGACACAGTGACGCAGATTCAGGCGCTTGGTCGACGCGCCATTGCGGTCAATCGTGATCTCGCGGTCGAGCCCGGCGTGATGAGCCTGCTTGCCGAATGCGCCAACGAGCTTGCCCCTGTGAGTTGTGTGGTCAACAACGCGTCGCTGTTCGAATACGACAACGTGGTGCGGTTCACTACCGACCACCTTTTGCGCTCGATGCGAACCAATACAGCCGCACCGATCATTCTCGCGCGCTCGCTGCATCAACACCTGGAGTCAGACGCACGCGGCGTCGTGATCAACCTACTGGATCAAAAACTCGAGAACCCGAATCCGGATTTTCTTTCGTACACACTTTCCAAAGCAGCGCTTAAGGAAGCCACGAAGCTACTGGCGATTGCGCTGGCACCGAAGGTAAGAGTTGTCGGTATTGCACCGGGGATCACGCTCGCTTCCAATTTGCAAAGCGAAGCTGGCTTTACAGAGGCGCACCGACGCACGCCGCTCAATCGCTCCAGCACAGCGGACGACATTGCGCAGGCGGCTGTTTATCTTGCCGGCGCGCAGGCGGTGACCGGCACCATTTTGCTGGTTGACGGGGGCCAGCACCTGGTGCCGAGCTCGCGCGACGTGATGTTCCTAACCGAACCGCAAGCTGAGCAATGAGCGGGCAGTTGCTTGATACCCGGCTCGCGGATTGCCGAAGAATCTTTCTGCGCAACTATGTCTTGAACGCCAACATCGGCGTTCATGCGCACGAGAAAAACGGCGCGCAGCGCATCTCGATGAACGTCGACGTATTCGTTCCGCTTGCGCTTTCGACTCCCCGTCATGATCGGATCCATGAAGTGGTCGATTACGATTTCATTCGGCTGGCGATCAGCCACCGCGTCGAACAGGGGCACATTAACTTGCAGGAAACGTTGATCGACGATATTGCGCGGGTCTTGCTCGCGCATCCGGCCGTGCGAGCGGTGCGCGTATCGAGCGAAAAGTCCGATGTCTACGATGACGTTGACGCAGTCGGCATCGAGATCATGCGATTCAAGGACGACTGGGGCGCCCATAGACCCCCTCGCGCTGCGCACGGTCCCCCAGGGGGACGTCGCTCCCGGCGGCTCACTTGGCGGGACAGCACGCAGTGCGAAGGGTGCACCAATGAACGCGCCGCTGAGAAAAGTTGCGTTCGAGAATAACAAGCTCGAGAAACGCCTGCTGCGACTGACCGGCCAGGCGATCATGCAGTTCAACATGATCGAAGCCGGCGACAAAGTGATGGTGTGTCTGTCGGGCGGCAAGGATAGCTACGGCCTGCTCGATGTGCTGCTGCTGTTGCGCGGGCGTGCGCCGATCGAATTCGAAATCGTTGCGGTCAACCTCGATCAGAAGCAGCCCGGATTTCCGGAACACGTTCTTCCACAGTTATCTCGAATCGAGGGGCGTTCCGTTTCACATCGAAGCGCAGGACACCTACTCGATCGTCAAGCGTGTCATCACCGAAGGCAAGACGATGTGCTCGTTGTGTTCCCGTCTGCGGCGCGGCATTTTGTATCGCGTCGCCGATGAACTGGGGGCGACCAAGATTGCGCTTGGTCACCATCGAGATGACATTCTCGGAACCTTCTTCCTGAACTTATTTTATGGCGGCACATTGAAGGCGATGCCGCCGAAGCTGGTATCGGACGACGGCAAGCACATCGTGATCCGGCCGCTCGCCTACGTCGAAGAGGCCGACCTTGTGCGATATGCCGACGTCAAGGGGTTTCCGATCATCCCGTGCAACCTCTGCGGCTCGCAAGTCAATCTGAAGCGGCAGGAAATCAAGCGCATGCTGAATGAATGGCAGAAGCGCTTTCCGGGCCGGGTGGAAAACACATTCAACGCGCTCTCCAGAATCACACCATCGCACCTGATGGATTCGAATTTATTCAACTTTCACGGGTTGCGCGCGAGCGGACGTCCAGAGGTAGACGGCGATATTGCGTTCGATGAGTCGCCGTGTCCCGATCAGCACGACGCCGCTGCGGATGTAATTCGTTTTGCGTAGTGCTAGGCAGCATTCAGCGCGCGCTCGACCTCATCAACCAATACTTCGCTCGGCTCGCATCCAACCGAAACGCGAACGAACCCATCGGGCACGGCATCGCCCCAACGTGCGCGCCGCTCTGCACAGGTGTGAACACCACCGAAGCTGGTCGATTCGCGCATCAATGCACAGCCTTGGATGAAGCGCTCGGCCACGGCTTTATCGGCGAGCGTAAGCGCGATCAGACTGCCGCCACCTGACATCTGCGTCTTTGCCAGGCGGTGCGCGGGATGCGACTCAAGCCCCGGATAGCGAACCGCGACCACCTTCGGATGACGCTCGAAAAGCTCCGCCAGCACGCGCGCATTGAAGCGCATACGCGAGTAGCGAATCTCCAGCGTCTCCAGGCCGCGATGCACGAGCCACGCTTCATGCGGGCCCGGCACCGCGCCGCCGATCTTGCGCCAGTCGCGCACGGCGCCGATCAGCGAAGAGTTGCGCGAGCTGACATGGCCGAACAACACATCGGAATGTCCGTTGAGCGCCTTCGTGTCGGCGGAGACGACGATATCGGCACCGAGGTCAAGCGGCCGCTGGCCTAGCGGGGTCATCGTCGTGTTATCGACCGCGACGATTGCGCCAGCTGCTTTCGCGTTTCGAACGACGGCGCCAATGTCAGCCAGATCGAGACCAGGGTTTGACGGGGTTTCGATCCACACTAGCTTGTATCCATCGAGCGCACGTGCAGCGACCTCGGCCGTCGCGCATGTGTCAACGACAACTCCCATCGGCAGCAGATACTTTTCAGCAAATACGCGCACCGTGTAGTAGCCGTCGGACGGCAGCAGAATGCGGTCGCCGGACTTCAGAACGCCGTAGAGCACCGAAGCAATCGCCGCCATGCCCGAGGGAAATGTGACCGTCTCGGCGTCTTCGAGAATCGAAAGCGCTTCTTCCAGCGCGCTCCATGTCGGGTTGCCCCAGCGCGCGTATTGATACGGCCCGCTGGGATCTGCAGCGAGACGGTAAACCGAGGTGTTGACGATCGGCGGCACAAAAGCCTCGCCGAACGCAGTCGATTGGCTGCTGTGGTGAAGCGCGCGCGCTACGCGCTCGTCGATCGAGGACACGTGAACTCCGAAGCGTCGAAGAGGCGATTATCGACGCGCCGCAGTCAAGCAGTCGACCAACTTCTATTTCTTGGCCTTGTACTCCTCGAGCAGCAAATTGCGCTCTGGAAGGTCCTGAAGAATCAGGCGGCCCAATGATGTGTCAGCCTGCAGTCGCCCCGATGACTGCGGCGGCGGCAATGGGTGGAAGCGCGACAGCGTCGAGACACGCTCGGTGAAGATCGGCGCCGGCGCCGGCCCGGCCGGGCGATCCCAGACCAGCATGATCGACTGCAGCACGCCGTCGGCGTCAAAGTCGTACAGCGTCGCCTTGATCCGCGGATCGTCGCAGGCGCTACCGCGCAGGTCCAGGCGCAGGTTGTTCGTGTTCGGCACTTTCCCTTCGATCGGCGGGTTCCTTGAAGCGCACGTCGGACATCGCCCGCACCTGGTTGACGCCGACTTTGCCGAGCTGGTCTAGGAACTTGTTGCGGCAGACTTCGGGCGATGGGCGCGACAGCGTTGACCGCGGCGCGGCCGGCTCGACAGCGGCCACTTGCGGCAGTGCCCCTGCTGCCGGCGGCATTGATGAGCCAGCGGCGGCCGTGCGGGCATTACTCGGCGCAGTCGTCGCATTCGCCGCGGCGTTGGCCGCAGATGCACCGACCCGCACCAGTGCGCAGGTGTCCGCCCAAACAATGCGATTCGGGCCCTCGATAGTGAAGGGCATCGGGTTCGCGCGGCTGTCGCCGGGTATGGCCACAATGACTTGCTTTTTTCGGCTGCGGTAGGCGATGGGTCCTTCCGCTATGCCAGCGGCCCCACCGCTTGAGAAGGTTGTCGGCGTAAAGGTAATGCCGCGCCCGAATGACATGTCGCAAAGCATCTTTCCGGACTGCATGTCCCCCAGCATCCCCATCATCTCGCCGAGCCCAGGGGTAGCGCCCCTGCCAGTGATGGCAAACTCAGCGACTCCGCTCCGTGGGCCGCCGCCCTCGAGACGCCAGCTGCCCAGCAGCACGTTGCGTTCGACCGGCAGCGGCGGCAGGCGCAGCATCTCTTTGCCCAGCGCCCTCATGTCAGGCGCCTGCGAGCCGCCGCCATAGGACGGTGCGCCGCCGGCCGGCGGAACGCCTCCGTCGAGCCTGAAGCTTCTCTTCGACGCCTCCTCGTCGCGCCGCCGTTGTTCGTCATTCATATCCTGGCGGCGCTGCTGCTCCATGCGCTCGGCCTCCTGCGCGCGCCAGTACTCGCGTTGCTGGCGCTCGTAGTCGGCCGTCGATCCGCCGGTGTACGACGGCGCCATGCCGGGCGATGACTGGGAGAGTGCGGGGCCTGCCTGGGACAGGACGGCGATCAGCACACCTGCACACACGCGAGGACTTACGACAAACACCAGTCCGGCACACCACGTCTTAGTCATAGGTTTCTCCTGGTTGCCGACTCCTTCTGTTGCCGGCGCATGCCATCAGCAGATCCAGCCCTTGTTGCGCTGGGGTTCCATCTCGATCGTCGACGTCGAGCCTCCGCGGTCTCCCGCGGCGTACTGGATGTGCAGGTAGAGCGGCTTGCGACCAGCCAGCGTCGCGCGATAGATGCGCGAGCCACTCAGCCGCTCGTCTGGGCAGGGGCCGCGGACTTGTTCGAGCTTGGTGTCCTTCGGGAACTGCGCGGCGAGCAACTCCGGAACCTTCGCGAGCACGATGTCCTTCGGCCAGCCAACCGTGGCCGAGTCCAGCGCCTTCTGACCGCCGACGAGACTGATCTGGCCCGAGCCCACGCCGGCGATCGGCACAGTGCCGTTCCAGTAGTACTTGTTGCCGCCCTTGGCAGGCGCCTTGCCTTGCCACTTGGAGCCGGCCAGCTTGGCGAATGCGGTCCAGTCGTTGGTCGCCTGCGGCGCACCCGCAGGCGCCGCCAGCGCAGCAGCGATATCTCCAAGCGTTGCGGCGAACGCGGGCACGCTCCCGCACAGGCACAGTCCGAAAATCGCGGCCCGCATCATGCGGTTACTCGACCGGCATCGCGTTGCGTTGGTCAAGCGTGACCGACTGAGTGCCCGCCTTCACATCCACGAGCTCATGCCACATCAACCGCTTGTTGCCGACTTTCGCATCGCTTAACACCCAATAGCGACCTGCCGGCAAGGTCGGTGTTAGCGCGTGGCCGTTGGCATCAGTCTTTATATAGCCGACGCTGAAGGCGTTCAGCGCCCGCACGCCCTTTTCGCAGTCTGGTGTCTTCTCGCGGCAGGCGCGCATCCAGTTCTGCAGCACGCTGGCATACGGGGTCGACTGCAAGCCCCCCCTGATCAGAGCGACCTGCGCATCCTGCTTCAACACCCACAACGTGCGGCCGGCGACGTTGTTGTCTGGCGAGGGCGCACCGACCGAGAACGCAATCACACCGCCGGTGGTCGAGTCGGAACGCGCCGACGGCGTTGCGGCCGTAGCGACTGTCGCTGGCTTGGCTGCGGAAGCGCTGCCCGACGCGGCGCCGACCCGCACCAGCACACACTTCTGACTGGTCCAGTTGATGCGGTCCGGGCCCTCGAAGTCAAACTCGATCAACTTGAATGTTGTCTTGGGCAACACCACGACGCGCTTGGCGTCGCCGCGATATTCGACGCGGTCAAGTTCCTGTGGGGCGTGCGCCCGTCGCTACCGATCAATCGGTCCGGACGGAACTCGAAGACGCCACCGCCGAAGAGGACTTCGCACAGGCCACCTTTAGCCATTGCCGCGAGGGCAGCGAACGGATCCGACGAATTGGTGCGGGTTGATGGCGGCCGCGTCCACTTACCCAGCAGCGGATTGCGGTCGGGCGGCAGCGCAGGACGCTTCTCCCACATTGCGCGCGCAGCCGACGCCGCCTGTGCGCCCGATGGGTCGGCGCCGCCCGATCCTCGTGACGCGCCCGCCGGAGCCCTGCGTTGGCGGGCGGCGCATAGCCGGGAACTCTTAGCGCCAGCGCAGCGCGCATTGTCGGCCGACTGCTCCTGTTGCCGCCGCGCGTTCTCGTTCATCAGCTGTTGCTGCCGTTGCTGCTCCTGGCGCTGTTGCTCCTGCTGCCGCCAGTACTCGCGCTGCTGGCGCTCGTACTCCATCTGTTGTGGCGTCTGTGCAGAACTGACGCCGACTGCGGCCGTGAGCGCTATCCCGGTGAGAACACGAACCGAGGATCGAAAGTCGCGTTTCATCAGAACCCCCTATCAACAGGCTGAACGAGCGGAGCAACGCTATTTCTGCTGCTTACGAAATTCGCTCTTCCACAAACGTTCGAGCTCGGCTGCAATAGCAGGCGGCGGCGAACCGATAAGCGTTGACTTGCCGCGCTGATAGACCTTGCCGTAGACGAGATCCTGCGGGCCCGAGTAGAGCAGCACAACGTTGTTCTCAAAGCAGTCATGGTTCTTGCAGGTGCTGATGAGCACGTAGTCCGCACCGCCGACCTTGACCGCCTTGTTCTCCGAACTCGGACCGTCGAGCTTCGCCAGCCACGGCTCCTTGGATAACGGACCAAGGGCCTTGTGGTAGGTGGCTTTGGCCTTCGGGTTGTAGAGCAGCCCCGACGCGCTCAGTTCAGTCAGCGTGTAGCCCTTGAACTTGTTCGGATCGGCCTTTGCCTGTTCGCTCGGCACTCCCGCCCCCGGCACGGCGTTGCGGTTCGGGTCGCAGTGCCGGGCGCGCTTGCCCTTGAATGCTGCCGGCAGCGCGGCCATCACCTTCGGTCCGCCCTCGACCGCGGCGAACAGACCCGAAGCATTACGGTAGTACACGAACACCAGCGCTTCACCGCCCGCGACCTCGCTCGTAAATGCGGTTTCGAATTCCGGTGGAGGTGTAGCGCCGAAGTGCTTGGGCGCGGGCTTCACGTTGCGTCCGGTCAGCACCGCCTTGCCGCCGTCCTGCACGACCAGCGAATCGCCAAGGTGCTTGAGCTGAGGCAGCAGGTAGTTCGAACAGTCCGGTGCCAGCACGCCGAGGTAGGGCTGCATCTTCTGTATATCGCTCTTGCTCTGTGCCCAGGCCGGCGCGCTGGTAACGGCGACTATCAGCAGTGCGCTTTGAATTAAACGGTTCATGACTTCTCCTATCGTCGGTGTCATCGCTATCGCGTCCCTGCGCACTTTCCGAAGATAGTCGACGCACCTTTCATGAAGGCCATCTGGTCGGCTTCGCTCATCTTTGAGGAAATTGCGCTTGCCTCCTGCTTCTTGCCCTGCATGTCCAGGATCATTGCCCGCTGGGCGTCGGCGGAGAGAGTTGTTCTTGCTTCCTTCGCCGCACATTTGCAGAATGCGTCGCCCTTGACACCCATTTCTTTGCGTAATGCTTTGTTGGCGACGCTCCTCTCGCCTTCCTTGAGGCATGCCGCCAAGAACTCCGCTTCGCTGGGCCCGCTGTCGCATGCAGCCAGCAGCGCGGCCAGGATGACGGCCATCACACGGCACAGCATGAGGTTTCCTTTCGCGATCATGATTTCTCCTGAGTGATCTCCTCGAGCTTTCAGATATGACCGATCACAGCTTCGGCACACCGACTTTGCTTGCGGTGTCACGCGTGGCCTGATTGGCAAAGCGCGCCGACGCCTGCCTTATCTCTTCGAATGAAGAATCGTCGATCAGCGACACGCTGAGGTAATCGCTCAGAGGGCCGTTCAGCGAGGCACGCCCGATCCGTGCGTGAACAGTTACGCCGCACCCCTGGCTTTTGTAACCATTGAACAGGATGTTCTGACCGCGCGCGGGCGGATCGGTCGGTGGAAATTTTCCGCAGCGCGCTTGCGTCGACTTGTCGACGATCTGAACACCGGCGGCATTAAACGTCCACAGCAGGCCGTAATCGCCCGCACTCTCTCTGACCGCACTCGGCGGGCCGAACTTTTTCACCAGCGCTTCCTTGATCGCGTCACTGAGCGGCTGCTGGTCGCGCTGAAAGCCAGTGAAGCGCTCGACGAAGAGTGCGCGGTGCGCATTAGGCGGCGGCGGAAAGTGAACTCCGATAGCGTCGCTCGAACCGGCCGGCGCGCCCTTGCCGCTCTTGGCGATCAGCCACGACATGTAGTTAGCCGCAGGCGCGTTGTTGATGATTCCGTTGCTTTCGCTGATCTGCATTCCGGGCGAATGCGCCTGCACTGCGCGCCTGACTTCATCGAGCGTCATGCCGAGCTTGATGCCGACGATGTCGACATTGACGGGTGCTGCTGCGGGAGCTGCTGGGGCAGCCACGCCTGCGCTGGAGGTCGCAGCAGCGCCCGCAACCTCACCGCCCGCTGGAGCCGCGCCTGGGACCGTCGATGCCGGCGCAACGCCGGTGTCTGCTGACGTCATGGGCGGATTGCTCAGCACAGCGGCGGCCTCGTTACCGGCCTGATCACGTGCCGGCTTCGAGCCGCCACCGCCTAGCAGCGTGCCAGCAGCGCCAATCAACCCGCCGATGACACGATTGACGTCGACCTGAGAACCGGAGGCCGGAGGTGCGCCTGAGGTACCACCGCCGAGCACGACCGGGCCCGGTGCAACGGCAACGTCTTGATCGGCAACGACGATATTGAGCTTGCCCGGATACACGGCGAATAATCCGGGGCCGCGTCGGTTGTTGCCCTTGCGCACGTTGAAACCCACGTGGCGCACGCCTGACGGCACCGACAGCTGACGCACGAGGTGTGTGACATCGATCGGCTTGTTGAACGCCGGGTTGTCCTTGCAATCGGCCGACAGTGTGGCGATGCGCGTACCGGCGGTCGAATCGGTGACGTCGCTCCTTCCGTCGCCCGGATACGCGAAGACGTCGACCACGACCTGTTCGTCGCCGGAGCACTGGATGGCGCGCCCGCTGAATTGAAAGATCGCCGACCGGATGCGCGTCGGTTGCACTTCGGGCAGCTGGTACTCCATCGTTGCAATGTTGTTCGCCCCGACTCCCTGTGCAGCACCGGAACTGCGCTGCCAGAAACCGACGTTGACCCCTTGCGCCACTCCCCAAGGACTTGGCGCACCGCCGGTGAGCTGCGAATAACCTGTCTTCAGCGCCGCGTCGACGCCCATTTGTCGATCGACCGCACCGCTCGCTGCGGCGTAGGTCACGACGCAGCATGCCAACGCGAACTTCCATGTGTCGAACTTGTTCATGACCCCTCCCGGACGATTGCTGATTCGCCTGAGGGAAACGTAGGCGGGGCTGCGTTACGCAAGTGTTATGCGGGCGATATGCGCGGGCTGCGTGGCCTGCGGGACGCGCTGTCGTTAGCCGTCTAGAAAGAATGCCCTCGCTTCAAGGCCGCATTTGACTCGCCGTCGTCAAGACAGCGCGATTGACCGGATTGCGATCGAGGAAACTTTCTTTGAACTCATCCGCAACGTGAGCCTGCGCGGTGGCGCGGATCCAGTCGGCGCCGCGACGAAGCGCAGCGCGCGCCGCAGCTTTATCGCCTGCAGCATCGAATGCCTGGAAGATCAGCCACCAGTACTCGGCCGGGTACATCCCGATGGTCGCGTGCGTTTCGAGATCTTTCGTCAATCCACGCGCCGTGCGTGCAGATTCCTCATGTTGACCGGCGCGCCGTAGCGCGTCGACCAGCACCGCCTTGGCGGGCAGATAGGCCGAATGGGTTCGCTTCGCCAGGCTCTGCTCGGCCACCTGCTGCGTCAGCACAACGCCTTCGGCGGCGTCCAACTCTCGTGCAAGCTCGATCCGCATCTGCCACAGCAGACGTTCCGAGCGCGGGCTGACGGCGGCTTGCTCCGCGATTTCGTCGAGCAGCGCACGCGTCGGTTTGCCTTCGGCGCGCGCGAGCCGAACCTTGGAGTGCAGCCATACGATCCGAGCCAGCGCATCGCTCGGACGATTCGCACCGAGCAGGCGCTGCGCGCGCGCGGTTTGTCCGAGTGTTATGAAACAGTGCGCGAGCGTCGCTTTGCATTGAGTGCTGATCCAGTCATCACACTCGCCGTGGCCTTCGAGCACGCCGGCCAGCATCTGGTGTGCCTCGCGATAACGTCCGGCTTCCTGGAGGTATCGCCCCATCATGATGTCGTACGTGGTCCAGCCGATCGTTCCGCCGGCACCTTCGATCTGCAAACGTCGAGCGGCGTGGTATTCGTCAATCGCGGCGTCGACATTGCCGAGGTTGTAGTGGCATGCACCGCGAATAACCAGGGTTTCGCTCACTAGGCCAAGATTGCCCTCGGCGCGCGCGCGCTCGATTGCGGCGTTGCCGAAGTCGATCGCCTGCTCGAACTGGTTGTCCATTTCCAGCAGATACGCATACTGCCGCTTGCGCATCGCCATCTCGCTGTCCTGTGGGTTGGCTTCAATGAACGCGAGCAAGGTCCTACCGACCTCCAGCGCTTCGTGCTGCCGCCCCCGAAAACTCAGGGCCAACGCCTCCCACTCGGCGAGAGTGCATTCGAAATACGTGTCCCCGAGATCGCGCGCCAGCAATCGACCCTCGCGCATCAGCCGTAGCGACTCTTCGTCGTGCGTGATCTCAAACCGGCTCTTCGAGAGCGCGTTGAGTGTCCAGAGTCGCTCGTGCGGAGTGACGGCAAGCGAATTCATTTGCTGCGCGAGCGCCGCGTATTCAGCAAAGCGCTTCACGAAGTGCAGGCAGGCGCCGAGCCAACTCATCGCATAGAGGCGTTCAGTGCGCTGGCCGGCTTTTTCGAAAGTGTCCGCGGCACGCCGATACAGCTCCGCTGCGTCTGCTCCGAACGAGACAGCCCTTGCACGATCGGCCGCTGCTTTGTAATGAGCGCCGGCCGTGCTCCACTCCTGCGCTTCGTAGTAATGCCCGGCGATGCGCGCCTGATGCGAGCCGTGCCGCTCTAGGAAATCGGCGATGTCTTTGTGCATTACGCGCGCAATCGCCTGCGGCACGGTCCGCAGCGTCGCCTCGTAAATCAGGTCATGCGCGAACGCGTTGTTGCGAATGACCTGCGCCGCTTCGAGCTCCCGCCAGGCGTCGGCGATATCGAGTGCGTGCTGGCCAAGCACGCTCGCCGCCAGCTCGACGCTGAAGTCCTGCGCCGCCAATGCACCGACCCTCGCCAGCCGCAGCGCCGGCGCGCTGAGTTGATCGAGACGGCGCTCGATCAACTGACCGATGTGCGCAGGCGCGGGCAGTTTCAAACGGCTCGTATCGTTTCGATCCGCCGGAGTCGCGAGCATGGCGAGCAGCGTTTCAAGAATGAACATCGGATTGCCGCCGGTATGGCGCGTCATCGGCGCCACCCACGCGTCGACGTCGAAGTCCGGAATCGCGAGCGACTCGAGAAGTGCTCTGACCGCTGCGTCATCGAGCGGAGCGAGATGTAGCTCGACGAGGGCGCTGGCGTCGACCTTCGCCTTCCATTCGGTGAGCTGTGCCGGAATCTCGTTCGCGCGTACGGTGAGCAGCCACGGCAAGCTTTGCCCTGCGTCTTGCGCGATCAAGCGCAGCAGGATTTCGAGCGATGCATCGTCGGCGAACTGCACGTCGTCGATCACCAGACCGGCGCCTCCGGACTGCGCCACTACGGCGATCGTCTGCGCGACTGCCTGCTGCATCTGCAGCGCTTGAAACTTCGTCGACGGTGCTGCACCGAGCTCCGGCAGTAAGCGCGCAAGCTCGGCAACGATCCACGGCTCCTTCGGCGCACCGAAGCGTTCGACCAAGCCGCGCAGCACACGCGCCAGCAATGCATACGCGACGCGCGCGTCGCCCGGCCGCGCGCCGAACATCACGCATCCGTTGGACGCTGCACACCAGTCGCCGGCCAGCCGCGATTTGCCGATGCCCGGCTCGCCGGAGACGATCGTGACGCGCCCCTGCTGCCAGGCGTGCTCGATGGCGCTCCACTCGCGATCGCGCCCGACGAGCCGCGGCGGACGCAGCACTGTGACGGGCCTCATTGCATGTGCTGCCGGTGCGGGCGTGACGATTGGAGGCACGCCGCTGTTTTCGATGACATGCGCCAGCTCGAGCGTCTCCTTACCGGGCTTTGCGTCCAGCTCGCGGCTCAGCACATCGGTGCAGCGCTCGAACGCGGTGAGCGCGCCGGCGCGGTCGCCGCGCAGGTAGTGCAGCCGCATCACTCGCCGGTGTGCGTGTTCGAGTAGTGGATCATCGGCGACCAGGCGCTCGGCGTAGCGCAGCGCGTGTGCGATTTGGCCTTCGGATTCGAGGCGCGATGCGATCCCTGCCAGCGCGTTGCGGCGCGCGACCGCCCACTGCTCGCGCGCCACTGTGACCCAATCGGCGAGATCGTTGCAGTCGTCGAAGCTCAGCGTGCCGAGCAGTTCGCCCCCTGCAGCTTCAGGATCGTCGCTGAGTCGCCCGTGCAATTCGGATAGATCATGCTCGATGCCGTCAGCCAGCGCGAGCGTGATGTCGGGCACCACCACGTCGCGCTGCGCGTCCCGGCGCAGGCGAAACAGACGCTGGCGCAGGTTGTTGCGCGCGCTCTTATCGTCAGCGTCGGGCCAGAGCATCGCGGCGGCCTGTGCACGTGGTGTCGGTCCGTCGACCGCGAGCTTCGCCAGCAACGCAGCCATGCGGCGCTCGAGCGCGATCGTCGTTTGATCGGCGAGCTCGAGGCGAGGTGTTCCGAGCAATACGATTCGTATGGCTGCGTGTTGCGCAGCCGCTTTTTTACCGCGCGCCACCCCAATCGCCATCGGCAAATCCGCAAATCGGAACGCGAGCCGCGTGCGCAGCTCGTTGCGCACGCGGGCACGCGAAGGTTCACGCAACATCGGAGGCAGCCGGAGATTCGACTCCGGCGTTCTACGTGTTGCGGTGTTACGCAGGCGTTATACCGTGCCGCTGCGACGGTTATCTAACGTTGGCCGATCTACGCAGAACTTGCCAACGGCGCGCGGGCCGTCCTGCAACCGATCACATCAACCACCACCCCAAGCCGGTTACCCCGACTGCGAGCAGGAACCAGAACCCGCTACGCGAGTAACCGACCGCACCGTCGTCGTCGACAACGGCTGTACTGACCATCACTTGAACCCGCCGCGGCGCGCGCTCAGCATGAAAGGCCACCATCGCCCATTCCCGCATTGATACTTCCTGGACACTGATTGCGGACTCCTTTTCGATCATGATGGCCCTCCTTTAATTTGGACGTTATGTACTGGACGTGGCGGGGCGAATCGTCTAGCTGAAGGGGCTCTAAGGTCGTTGGGACGAGCCTTAAGAATTCTTAAAAGTGCGGCCGCGGGCTAAGCTCGTGGGCAAAACTGCCTATACCGGCCACAATGAATCGGGAAGTTCTGGAACCCCATCGCGAACTGCGCTTCGGCCGCTTCCGTCTACAACCGGCGCAGCGCCGACTGTTCGAAGACAATGTCGCCGTCAAGCTGGGCGGGCGTGCGTTCGATGTTCTGTGGGCGCTGGTCGAACGTCGGGATCGTGCCGTTCCCAAGAACGAGTTGATGCAGTTGGCGTGGCCGAAGCGGGTTGTCGAGGAAAACAACCTGCAAGTACAAGTCGTCACACTGCGCAAGCTGCTCGGCGCCTCAGCAATCACGACCATTCCCGGTCGCGGTTACCAGTTCACGGCGCCGCTCGACGGCGCAGCCCCTTCCACGACCGTTGCGGCAATCAGTATCGATTCGCTGGTCGCCGCACCTCCTACGAATCTGCCCGCCGAGCTGCAGACGCTTTATGGCCGCGATGACGATCTCGTTCGATTGAGCGAGATGATTAAGCAGCATCCGTTGGTCAGCGTCGTAGGTCCCGGCGGAATCGGCAAGACGCGCCTAGCACAGGCCGCCGCGTTCGGCGCGCTAGGCGAGTTCGCCGACGGCGTCTGGGTCGTCGAACTGGCGCCGCTCGCAGATCCAGCGCTGGCGATCAGCGCGGTGGCCCGAACTCTCGGAGTGCAGCTCGGCGCCGAACCGAAGGCCGTGGATCTCGCCGCAACCTTGCGCTCGCGCCAGATGCTGTTAGTCCTCGACAACTGCGAACATCTGCTCGACAGCGTTAGCGAAGTCGTTACTGCGATACGACGCGAATCGCCTTCGGTCCGTATCCTTGCCACTAGCCAGGAGCCACTGCGCTTGTCCGAGGAGCAGGTCTATCGCCTCGAGACCTTGGCGCTGCCGGAAAACGTACCGGCCGACGTTGCTCGCAACATTGGCGCGGTCGCGCTATTCGTGGCGCGCGCGCAGGCCGCCGCTCCGGGTTTCGCACTGACTGAAATGAACTTGCCGACCGTGGTCGACATATGTCGTCGGCTCGACGGCATCGCGCTCGCGATCGAGCTGGCTGCGGCGCGAGTCCCGCTGCTCGGTGTCGAGGGATTGCGGGCAAAGCTGGACGATCGATTCAGACTGCTGACTGCCGGTGCGCGCTTTGCGCCGCGCCGTCATCAGACATTGCGCGCAGCGCTCGAATGGAGCCATTCTTTGCTGACGTCGGACGAGCAGACTGTGTTCCGGCGGCTCGGCGTTTTCACCGGCACCTTCGGTTTGGCATCCGCGCAACGCGTCGCTGGCGCGGGCACGATCGACGAATGGTCCGTCCTCGAGATTCTGGGCGCGCTCGTCGACAAATCATTAATCGTTGTCGAAGCCGGAGCGGAACCGCGATACCGCATGCTCGAAACAGGACGCGCGTATGCGCTCGAGCAACTGGCAGCGTCTGGCGAGCTGGACGCCATGTTGCAGCAGCACGGCGAAGCGTTACTCGCCGTGTTCGAGCGTTCGCGCGAGGAATATTGGACGATGACCACAGGCGCGCGCGTTGACTGCTACGCCGCCGATATCGACAACCTGCGCGCTGCGCTGGACTGGGCAGCAGGGGCCGGTATGGCCGATCTTCTCATCGCGCTGACTGGAGCCTCGAGTTGGCTGTGGCGCGACGTCGGCCTGCATGCCGAGGGACTGCGCCGGTGTGACGACGCAATTCGCTTGATCACCTCGGCGACACCGGCGCGCCTGGAAGCGCGACTGCATAACGGATATCTCGAACTTGGCCGCAATCGCTCACTGCCCGCGGCGCTTGCGCTGGCGTCCGGCGAACGCGCGATCGAGCTCTATCGCCGTATCGGTGACCGGCAGGCCCTCTACGTTGCACTGGCAGAGTGTGCGCGAACCCGGGCAGCAGCTGGCGATGCTTCCGGAGCCGAAGCCATGCTGCATGAAGTTGCGGCGCTGTACGACCCGTCGTGGCCGCTCGGCTTGAAGCATCCAATGCTGACCGCTCGCAGTTTCATGTTGACCGAAAGCCATCGGGTTTCCGAGGCACGCGCTGCGTGGGAGGAGCGGCTACAGCTCGAAAGAGCGATCGGAGATACGCGATTTGCAACGGTCTCACTGACTAATCTGATCGATGCCGTGTTCGCCGAAGGCGATGTCATGGAGGCGATCGCGCGCGGTCGCGAACTGGTGGCTCTGATCCAGAGCGAACGTTTTGCGAACTGGCAAAGCTTTGCGCTTGCCAATTTAAGTGCGGCACTGACCGCAGCCGATCAACTCGACGATGCGCTGCAGCTGGCGCAGGAAGCCCTACCCCTGTTGCGGCAACAGGGTTCAGTCTGGAGCTTTCTCGATCATTTCGGCCTGCTCGCCGCAAAACGCGGTCGGCCGCTCGATGCGGCGCAGGTCGTTGGGTGCGCCGAGGAGCTCAATCGGCGCGCTGGCTATGTGCGACAGTTCAATGAGTTGCGCGCGCGAAACCAATTGCTCGACGCACTCCGCGCGGCGATCAGGCCAAGCGAACTCGAGCGGCTGATGCAGCAAGGAGCGCGGCTGACCGACGACGAAGCAGCGCGCCTGGCGCTAACAGATTGATGATGACCGGCGGCCGCACGCAGGCCGTCATGATCGCCCACGATTAGCGTCGGTCAATTGCGCGCTTTTGATGAGCCTCACCGATATCGCCTTCGGCGTCGGCCGCGTCCAGATACGGCTCACCCAAATGCTGCTGCAACAACTTCAGGTTCCGACGATGCGCGCGAAAGTAGATGTCGAACACGTCGCCGGCCAACGGCACGGCGCCGAATGCCGCATCGACCACCAGATTGCTGATCATCTTGCCTTGCAGCCAACGCGACGCGCCCAGCTCTCGCGCCTGTGTAATCAGATAAATACCGATAGCTGCCGACAGCAAATCGCCGGCCACCGGAACAATGCCAAGCAGCGCGTCGAGTCCCACTTTCGTGCGCAGCAGCGGTACATCGACTGCGGAGTCCATCAATCGGGTCAGCGCGATCAGTCGCTCGCGCGCGCGGCGCTTGCGCTCAGCAGTTGTGAGATCGATAGAGCGGGTCGCGGCGGCTATCATCGTTGGCGGTGCTTACTTGCAATCAGCAACACATTGGCAAAGAGCGTTCCTTCGCTCATCGGCTGCGCAACCGCGTCATAGCCGATCGATTCGAGCAACGCCTTCCATTCGCCAAGCGTGCGGCAATGCAATTGCGGCCAGCGTCTGTCACGCAGCAGCGTTACCCACCAATCGACCAGCAACGTAAAACGGGACCGCGAATCATTGGTTATGTCGCCAACGCGCAGCAGCAAAACACCACGCGCGCTGAGCGCCTCGTATGCCCGCTGCAGCAGCGTTTGCTGTGCATCGCGATCCATGTAATGCAGCACATCGAGCATGACGATCACGTCGCAGGGCGGAAGCGTAACGTCGCGCGCATCGCCGAGATTTAACGAAACTCGATGGCCGAGGTCGGATAGCGCGCGCTGTCCGGCCGCAATTGCGTTGTTACGCAAGTCGAATCCATGCAGCGTCCACTGCTTTGGCGCTCGCGCCCAGGTTTGCGGCCATTCGGACGCCGAGCTTGGATCGCAGGTCTCGGCCGCGGCGAGCCATGCTGCCAATACGCCGAGGCCGCAGCCGACATCGACGATGCGTGCACCGTCGTTGATTCGACCATCGCGCAGTAGTGCAGCGAACACCGGATCGCCACGGAGCTTTCCGCGCGCGAAGTAATAAGGGCCGCGTCCTGCGGGTCGATAGCGCGTCGCGGCGCGCATCACCAGCTGGCGGAATGCACGCTGCGATTGATCCGGTGCCAAACCGGCAAGGCTTCTTGATTGTGCCGCCGCTTCTACAGGAAGCGGCTTCGCCGGTGCATGACTGGCTGATGCGAAGGCATCGGGCCGACTGGCTGCCTTGACTCGCGAATCAACGGCGTCATCTCGCATCATGCGGGCAGCGCGTGACGGAGCGTGACCGAACCCCAGGCGCGCTCGCGCATCATCGCGAGCACCAAAGGCAATGCACCGAGCATGCTCGGCGACGCCGACTGCATTGATCGAGTCCTGCGGCGCCCTTCGATTCCATCGTGCATCAACACGATGGCACCCGGCTCCAGACGCCTAACGACGCGCGCTGCCACTCGTTCGAAGCTGCGGTCAATGCTGTCGAGTGAGCGAACATTCCATGCGACGCACCGAAGACCGAGACGCGCCAGCGCCGGCTCCGTCAGTGGAGTCCGAATCCCGAATGGAGCACGGAAAAATTTGGGCGCTTGTCCGGTGATATCGGCAATCGCCTTTTGCGCGTCTCCAATATCGCGGACGATTCGTCCTACGCCCCAAAATCCCATCGCGCGCGAGTGCCCGAAGGCGTGATTCTCAACTGCGTGACCGCGAGATGCGATTTGCCGCACGAGATTCGGATGCGCGCGAGCTCGAGCGCCGACGCAGAAGAAAGTCGCCTTCGCACCGGCTTCATCGAGCAGATCCAGCACGCGCGGCGTCACTTCCGCATCTGGCCCGTCGTCGAACGTCAATGCAACTTCGCCGCGCTCGACCGCGTCCGGCGGCAACTCGGATATCACCGGTCCGAGCGCCGTCGTGGCCGGCGCAAACCCAAAAGCGAGATTCAATGCATGGCTGCCGCACATCGCCGCCAAGGCCCATGGCCACAACGCCGGCTGCACCGCCATCGAGGCGACTCCGGCCACATGAGTACCGGCCAGCACCCAATGCAGCGGACCCGGCTGCCAGGCGCGAGGCGGCAACGCTTGATGAAACGCGAAGCGCGAAACATTGAGCGGAGAAGATGCGTCCGCTCGAGCTCTCACATTTCGCCTTTCATCGGTTCGACGGGCTTCGATCCGGTGTACTCGGAAAAGATACCGCACACGACGTGCCGCGAAACATCAGTGAAGCCCGCCGCGCGCATCTGCTCCATCACCTTTTCCGGCGGCACGCACGCTTCTATCGAGTCCCACAGGTAGCGCATCACCTCGGGGGTATCGCGCGAGCGTCCCACCCAGCGCGCAACGACCGGCACTAGATACCGCAGGTAAACGCGCAGCCAGCGCGTCGCGCGAGGGCCCGAAGGCCGCGTGATCTCCAGCACACACACACGACCGGCCGGACGCAATGCTCGGAAATACTCACCGAACATCGCGCTCAGATCTGCCACGTGCCGCAGCGCGTACCCCATGCTGAGAAAATCGCAACTGCTGTCGGCCACGGGTAATGCCTCGGCGCGACCTTCGATGACGCGCATACCTTCGGGAAGTCGGGCGTTCGCAAGCATGCCCACGCTTGGATCCACGCCGGTCACGTTCGCTCCGCCGCCGGTTAGACGCGCAGCCTGGATCGCGGTGAGTCCGGTGCCGGTGCCTACGTCGACGACCTGCATGCCCGGTGTCAACCCGGCGCGACGAAGCGCCTGCCGGCGATACCAGGGACCTGTTCCAAACGCCATCAAGCGCTCGATGCGGTCGTAGTCGACCGCGCTGGCGTTGAATATCGTTCGCAGCCAGCGATGACGCGCGTCTTCGTCTGCGTAGTAATCCGTCAAGGGCGGATGCGGTGCGACTGTGTCCGACTTACTCATGCTGCCAAACCTCCGTTAACACCAATCACTTGCCGCGTAATGTAAGCGGCATCGCTTGAGAGTAAAAACGCTATCGTCGCAGCCACTTCATCGGCTTCGCCTATGCGTCCCGCGGGAATCATTTTCGTCATTTCCTCGATCGGCAGTTCGCGCGTCATATCAGTGGCGATCAGTCCCGGCGCGACGCAGTTGACGGTGATGTTGCGACTTGCAAGCTCGAGTGCCAGCGATCGCGTCGCGCCGATAATGCCCGCCTTCGACGCGCTGTAGTTCACCTGACCGCGGTTGCCGATCTGCGCAGCAACCGAGGCGAGGGTCACGATCCGGCCCGCACGACGGCGGCGGATCATCGGCATCACCAGCGGATGCAGCACATTGTAGAAGCCATCGAGGTTGGTGTGCAGGACGCGATCCCAATTTTCGCCTGACAGGGCCGGGAATACTTGGTCGTGTGTGATGCCAGCATTAAGTACTACCGCGTAGGGCGCGCCGCGCCCTTTGACTTGAGCGTCGAGCACGTGCGCGCACGCCGCGCGGTCTGCGATGTCGAACGCAAGCACGTCGACAGCACGGCCCAGCGCCCGCACTTCGTCGGCAACAGCATCGATCGCAGCCGTGTCAGATCGTCCTGAATGATGAAGCCATACGTCGTAGCCGTCGCGCGCCAGCCGCAGCGCGGTGGCACGTCCGATGCCCCGGCTGGAGCCGGTGATCAGCACGGCGCCATCGTTCATTTCGCGGGCACTCATTTTGGTACTCGCCAGAACGGAAAAAAGTTGAACCATGCAAGCGGCGCCTCGCGACACGCACGTTCGAGATACCGAACGTAATCGGCGATCACTTCGCGCAACGCGATATCGCGCGTCTTGCGCGGCAACACGATGCGCTCGCGCATCAGCTCGCATACCAGCGTGTAGCGGCCGCCGTCGGCCGGGCGCTGATAGCACGCAAGCCAGTACACAGGGCATCCAAGCGCAGACGCGAGCACCCACGGCCCGATCGGAAACGCAGCGTCGCCACCAAGAAACGGAACGTCAAGTACTCGTTCACTGGTGACCGGGACACGGTCGGCCGCAATCACCACGAAGTCGCCCAGCTCGACGCGTGCCGCCAGGTGCGCAATCGTGGCAGTGTCAACGTCAGTGACCTGCAGCAACCGCTCCGCGCTCTGCGGATTCATGCGCGTCAACATCCGGTTGAAGCGCTCGGCGTGCCGCGTATGCACGAGGATGTGCAGCCGCAGTTGTTTCGCGCGCTCACCCATGCGGCGCAGCACTTCGAGGTTGCCAAAATGCGCGACCACGAGCACGCCCCCGCGGTTGGCATCGACCGCGTCGTCGAAGCGAGGATCGACCTCGCGCCGTATGTCGTCGAGCGCGAGGCCACCGGTCCATACGAGCGCTTTGTCGAGCAACGTGTCGGCAAATCGACGCACGTGCACCGCCGCTGCGCGCCAGGCGTGCCATGCACTCGCGTCCATTGCCAACACGCCAACGCGGCGCTGGTATTCGATCGATGCGCGACGCGCCACCGGTCGCATTGCGACGAAGTACCACGAAGCAGGCCATGACAGCATGCGAAACAATGGCCGTCCGATCCAGACATAGCTGAGATACATGATCCACAGCCACGCCGTGCTGCCCGATTCAGGCAGAGACGCCCAGTGCGAATCCGGCTGCCGTTGCGTAGACACGTGAATGCTGCTCACGGCGCCTGGCCCGCAAGACGGCGCGGAAGCAGCCGCGGCAGGCGCGCCAGCATTCCTGCCAGCAGCCGCAGATGCAACCGCGCCATGCGCAAGTTGTCCCGCAGCATTCTGAAATGCGAGACCCCGTCGGCCGGATAGGTCACCGGCGTCTTTAAATTGACCACGGGTACGCCGGCCCAGAAAAGCCGCACGATGATGTCGGCATCGAACTCCATTCGCCGGCCGATGCGAGCTCGATCATCGAGCGCAACAACAGGCGCAATCGGGTAAAGCCGGAAGCCGCACATCGCATCGGCGATCTCGCGCGAAAGCGTATGAATCCATACGAGCACAGTGGTAATGCGCCTGCCGTGCAGCCTAATTGCCGGGACACTTGCATCGTATTGCGGAACGCCGTTGATGACAGCGGACGGATTGTGTTCGGCGGCAGCGACGAACTCGCCGATACGTGATGGATCGTGCTGTAAATCGGCGTCGATCTGCACCGCGTGCGTAAATCCCGCCGCCTGCGCCGCGCGCATTCCCGAGAGCACGGCAGCGCCCTTTCCCTGGTTAACCTCGAGCCGCAGTTGATGCAACCATTGCGGATTGTCGGCGCAAAGATCCCGCACCGCTCGCGCACACGGTTCATGACTGCCGTCATCGATCAGCCAGCATGGCAGCCGAGTCGAGCGCAGCGCGTCGACCAAGCGCGGCAGCGCGGCATGATGGTCGTACACGGGCACGATGACGCAGACGCGAAGCGCGGACAATGATTGCAGCGTGCCGATGTGCAGCGACCGAAGGTTCAGCGCGACTCAGCGCAAGAACAGATCGAGCGCCTGCGCCAATGTGCGAACGCGCCGAAAGTCGCGTGCATCGACGGCGCGGTTGAAGGCGTCGTTGAACTTCAAAACGATTTCGGCCGCATCATATTTTCACGCCGCCTGCGCAGCGCCGCGTTGGCTCGCGACGAAAGCGGCCAACGCCCGCACGTTCGCAAAATGCCGGCGATTGTTTTCGTTGTCCGCGGTGAGCTTGACGCCATAGCGTTTGGCGAGCGCAACACCGATTTCGAGCGCGTCGATCGAGTCCAGACCCAATCCCTCGACGAACAACGGCGCGCCGGGATCGATGTCCTCGGGGCGCATGTCTTCCAACCCCGTGCACTCGATAATCAACTGCGCTATTTCCTGTTCAAGCGGATCCACGACGAGCAAGCTCCCTCACATAAAACTCACGCAAATGTTCAGTCAATGCACGCGCTGCAAGCGAAACGCTGCGATCGCTTTGCAGAAACTGTGCCGAATTGATCGCGGAATGCGCAGCGACGCGCACTTTCGGCCGCACCCTCGGGGCCAGCCACCAACGACTCTTCTTCGTCAACAATGGCTCCGAAAATTCTATCGTCACCGGAATCACCTGACAGCCCGAGCGCACTGCGATGTGCGCCGCGCCGCGCCGCAACCTGATCACACCATCGTCGGCCGTGCGAGTGCACTCCGGAAAGAGAACCAGCGTTTCACCCGCCACAATACGTGCACCACACTCATCAATGAGCGCCTGCGGATCTGCGTTGACAACATAGTCCGCGCCGCGGATGCCGCCCCATGTAAATGGGTTGACCTGCAACGACCGCTTGGCGACAACGACCGCGTCCTTCACGTAGCCGAGCAAAATGAGCGCGTCGATCAGCGAAGGATGATTGGCTACAAGCAGCGACCCCGGGGCCGGCATCCGATCGAGCCCGCTGACTTCGAGGTCGATCAGCCGCAAGACACGCATGCTTCCGACATAAGCGCGCATCGAGTAGTACATGACGCGACGTATGTGGTGCGCACGGTTTGCCTTGTCGCGCCGAAGAAGCGAATACGCCGGCACGATCAGCGCACTCATTAGCGCGCCATAGATGCCAAACACCGTAAACAAAGCAATCTGGCCGACTGATCGGCCGGCGCGACCGATGCAGGCGGCGACACTGAAAGCCTGCTTCGCCTGCGGCCGAATTTGCTCGTCGCGCGCGGTGTCTGCGCGCTCGGTCAGGACAACTGCCATTCAGATCACCTTGTGCCGCCGCTTAAACGCCGACTGCTCCCGCCGCACGATCAATACCAGACCGCCTATTAAACCGCGTCCCATTGGAACTTCGCTGCATTGTAAATCCCGGTCATCCCGTCGAACACACCGGTTAGCGGGGGGCTTGAGACTCCGGCGACCGCAAGCTGACAGCTCTGCCAAACGGAGAGCCAGACCTGCGGACTTGCGTTTTGTCCGGCTTTCAGTCGAGCTTCGGCCGTCACCCACGCGCGCAAGACCGCGTTCGGGGTAGCGGCTTCCGCAGGAGTCAGGTCCAGCATTGCCGCAGCGGCTGCCAAGTCTCGCCGGTGCGGAATCGACTCGAGGTCGACGCCGACCGGATCACCCGCGACGATTACCGCGACCCAGTCCTTGCTGTGCGCAATGCTGGCGTGCACCGTTGCGTTCGCTTGCAGCACCTGCAAGCGGCCTTCGGCATCAACTTCGATCCTCGCATCGTGAAGTCCGCCTGACACCAGGGCCTCCCGCAACATGCAATGAGCCACTACGAACTGCGCACGTCGCTGTGGACGCGAGATGCGGGCGAAACGCGCGCGCTCGCTGCAGGTCAGTCGGGCAATCTGTTCTGCTTGCCACGCATCGTTTAGCGGCATCGCGAAGCGACGCAGGTAAAGCGATGGCGTCACGGACGCTCCAGGTTCTCGTTCACGCAACCTTTGACTTCGGCGACACTCACTCGATCGACGAAATCGGCGCGCCAAGGAGCACGCTTGCACGCCCTTGAAGCACGACCGTGCGGGACGCAGTGATCTCGAATCGATAGGCGACCTGGTTGGCCGACCGAAAATCGCTGACGGCTTGAATTACGAGCGGCGCTGCGCATCGATCGAGGCGCTCGACGGTCCACTGCAGATCGGAAGCAGCGACCAGAAATCCGTGACGCAAGCGAGCAACGGGCAGCCCGCTGCTTGCCAGCAGTGCGCCATGAATCGCCATCGCCTGCGCGCCGTACTCGAGGCCGCAGATGATAGAAAGCACGCCTGCTTCTGCGAGTGGATGATCGGCTGCGCGATGCGAGTCACTCTCGCAAACAATTGTTTGTTCGTCATACGACACGACGCGGTCAATCAGGCGCATGCGACCGGCGTGCGGCAGCAGCTTCTCGATCGCCGCCATCAACATGCTGACGACGCCACGAACAACACGCGGCCATTGCCCTGACGGAGCACGATTTCGGATGACCCCGGCTGCGCCAGCGCCGCAAATAGCGGCAACATTCGCGCCGTCGGATTGCCGCGGCGTATCAATTCCAACTGCGGCTCTGCCAGTACCGTGTCCGATGCATTCTTGGTGTCGCTCGCCGCACCATCGGTCAGCGTCAACCGCGCAACCGCAGATCCGAACTCCGGCGGCGCAAGTACCAGCGCAAGCGACCACGCATCGACCGTGGGCCGCGCTTCCGACAGCGGAAACGGATACGGCAGGTCGTAGCAGACCATCAGCACCGGAGAGTGCGCCGCGATTGCCTGCACTGCGGTTTCCAGCAGCGCAGCCGTGGCTGTGCCATCGAACGCGCACAAACTGGTCACCGCACTATGGCTCGCAACCGCGATGCTGTAGTAACCCGAGGCGGCGTTGTGCACCGAGTTGTGAAACTTGGTCGGCGAGATCTGATAGTCACCCGCCGCCAGCATTGCGCAGATGTCGTGAATGATGTCTGGATTGCCCGAGCTGCTGCCGAATACGGCAGGCACGGTTTTGGCATCGAGCCCGGCATGCGTCAGTGCCTGCTGCGCAGCCGTCAGTGCGATCCGCGTTGATGGTGTCGCACGCCGGCGCTCGGCGGCAGGCAGAAGACCGCTCGGCGGTGCGGCGTTATCCGCGTGGACATACGCTGCAGCGCCAGAAAAGACGGCGCGCGCCGCCGCCCAGTCGGCAAGCCCAGGGCCGTAGACGCCGATCCCAAGTACTGCGCACGTAATCACGAGTGCACTGAACCGGATAAACCGCACCCGAGCGGCTGCGCAGCGGTGCGCCAGGCTAGGCCGCATTTGGCAACTGAAGCGCGGTCGATATCGGGAATATCGCGAGCACTTGCAACAACGACCGGCGCACCAAGGCGCAGACAAGCGGGGGTGTATTTCATCCGGTTCAGTGCACTACAGTGTCGGCGTTTTGCTCTCGCGACCGAAGATAACGCTGCAGTTGCTGCCGCCGAAGCCGAATGAATTCGAGAGTGCGATGTCGATCTCGCGCGCTTCGTTGTCGAGCAACACCGCGTTTGCGCAATCGGGATCCACATCGGTCGTGTTCAATGTGCCGGGTACAAAGCCGTTTTCGATTGCCAGCAAGGCAACGATCGATTCGACGATGCCGGCCGCGCCGAGCAGATGACCAAACCAGCCCTTGGTTGAGCTGCTTGCGGTGTCTGCGAATACCGAGGCGACAGCGCTGCCTTCGGCTGGATCGTTTGAGCGCGTCGCCGTGCCATGCAGGTTGACGTAGTCGACCGCTTCGCTTGCAAGCCCTGCACTCTCGAGCGCGCCACGCATGGCGAGGCGCGCGCCGAGACCCTCCGGGTGGGGCGTTGACATATGGTGTGCATCGCTCGATTCGCCGGCACCCAGCAGGTAGGTCGGTGCGTCGGCTCGCGCTTCGAGCAACGCGAAACCCGCCCCTTCTCCGATCGAAATGCCGCGCCGCCTTCGATCAAACGGGCGACATGGCTCAGGCGACAACAGTTCCAGCGCGGAAAATCCGCAAAGAGTTGTCAGGCACAGCGAGTCGACGCCGCCGACAATGGCGGCATCGATCCAGCCGGCACGCATCAGGCGCGCCGCGCAGGCAAATACCTTGGCGCTCGATGAGCACGCGGTCGAGATCGCCAGTGTCGGGCCGGCCGCGCCGACCGCGTGCGCCACTAGCGCCGGCGCAGAAAAATTGTTCAGTGTCGTCGCGTAACTGAACGACGGCGGCAACCGACCGGCAATGTCTCGCTGGCGGTACGCGCTTTCCGCGTGTGCGATGCCGGAGGTGCTGGTGCCGATGATGACGGCAACGCGCTCAGCGCCGTAGCGCGCGACGGCCGAGCGCGCACGCGTAGCGAAATCGTCCTGATGCAGCCCAAGCCATGCGAGCCGATTGTTGCGACAGTCATAGCTCGAAAGGTGCTCGGGCAACGCAACCGACTGCAAACCTTCGACTTCGCCGATCCAGGTGTCCAACGTCGGCCCATTGACGTCGACCGCAAAATCCTGACGAGCTTCGTAGCGCTTCAATCCGCTGCGTCGCGTGCGCAACGCGTCGAGCAGCGCGCCGTGCCCACGGCCTACCGCGGTCGTCGCCGTGTATGCACTTATTGCGACAGGTTGCGACTTCATGCGGTAGTCGACGGGGACGCGCGCGAAAGGTCGGGTGCGAGCGCCAGGCTGACAAGAAGTGCAACGGGCGCACCGATGGCGACTGTGATGCCGATCATGTGCAACACCGGGGTCGACGACATTGCGAGAGTTGCAAAAGCAATCAGCGTTGTTCCAGCGGCCAGCGCGACCGACAACGTAACAGGCAACGCATCGACGGGGGACCCGTCAGAGCAATCATCGCGCGGCATGCCAATGAAAAGCGCGTAATTGGTACTGATGCCGGCCGCAAGCAGCAGCGCCACGAGATGAAACAGCGTCAGGCCACCTTCGATCGATATCAGCACCGCTGCGGTAATCACGATCGATACGGCGACGGACGCAGCAATTCGTAAGGTGGCCTTTAGATTTCGCAATTGCACCGCCAGAATCAACACGATCAGCACTCCCCCCGCCAACGCCGCCCACGCCGCGCGCGCCCGATATTCAGCGACCAGCGCCTGCACGTTGGCCAGATCGACCAGCGAAACGCCATTCACGCTCTTTACAGCGTCCGCAACGGCCGCGGCGTCACCTACACCGGTCAACGTGATCAAAGCGGCCGTGCCGGATGTCGTGCCTTGTTTGCGGTCGATCACTTGCGCCTGCAGCCGCTGGCCTAGGGCCGTGCCTGAATAGTAGCCGGGCGTAATCGTCAGCTGTCGCGCGCGCTGCACGTCGGCAATGAACGGCTCGAACGCTTCGGCCCGCAGCGCACTTTGTGCGAGCGCCTGCGTCAGACGCTCGCGCAGCGTCGCATCATCCGGCAATGCGGAGCGGCGCACTTGTTGTGCCGCGTTGCTGGGTAGCAGGGATGCGGGAGAATCGAACCCTGCGATGGCGCCGTTCGCCTGCAGCTCGCGCAACCTGTCGTGTAACGCCTCGGCACGCGTAATCGCCTCGTCGAGGGTTGCGCCTTCCACGGCGAGGACGAAGCGGAGATCGCCAAGCCCAGTGTCGCTGCGCAGGCGTGCGTCAAGTTCTCCCGACCCTCGCGCGAGCGGCGAAATCGCCGCGAGCTGATCGTTCCAAAGTCGATCACCGCGCACGATCAGCAGCAAAGCTGCCGCGACGCCAACGACTGCCAACGGAACGCGCCACCGCACGGCTGTCATCGAAAGGCGGCCGAGCAGTGCGAAGCGCGCGAGGCGCGACGCAGGTAGAGGCTGCAGCACGTCTGGCAGGCAAAAACGCGCGACCGATGCCGCCACGACGATGCCGACGATTGACATCAGGCCAAGTTGCATCAGGCCCGCAAATCCAGACAACATCATTGCGACGAAGCCGGCACCGGATGTCAGCACGGCGAGCCATAAGCCCTTCCACAAATAAGTGTTGTTCTCGTACTGCCGTTGAACCTGCACATAGACAGCGTAGTCGACCGCTTCGCCGACCAGCGTCAGCCCAAAGCCGAGCGTGATGCCATGAATGCTTCCGAATGCGACCGACACGGCCGCCAGCCCCGCCAGTGCACCGGTCGCGGTCGGTAGTGCGGCCCACAGTAGAAAACGCGGGCTGCGCAGCACGAGCAGTAGCAGCAAGCTGACTGCGACCGACGCAATCAGCGTTAGGCGCCGTGCATCTTGCTGAATCGCGCGCCGCGATTCAACGGCGAATACGCCAGGGCCGGTCACGTGGAGCTGCAGCTGCGGCGCCTCGGCGGTGGGGGTACCGAAAGCCGCGCGGATCGCTGCCACCGCTTCGGCCTGTGCATCGACGTCGAAACCCGGCGCGCGGGTTGTTGCGAGCAACAGCGCCGTGCGGCCGGTCGAGTCGAACCACACGCCGTGTGCGCTGACCGGCGAACGCGCCGGCTTCAGAGCTGCTGCAACACTCAAGAATTCGCCCGTCAAGTCGCGTGCGGCGAAAGGCTTTACAAGCGGCGCTGCGGACGAACGCAACAGAGCCTCCAGCTCGTTTGCGGCCACGCGCAGGCCTTCGACGGTGAACCGTTGCGGCGTCACCTGCGCGCTCAGCAGATAGCGCGCTTCGAACAGACGGTCGCGCTCGGCCGCAAACATCGCGGGATCGCCGTTGGCAACGAAGGCAAAGCGCGGATCGGCGCGCAATGTTGTCGCGATCTGCTGTGAGCGCTTCGCTGCCGCTTCGCTCTGCTCGGCATTCGGTGCCTCGATGCCAATCAGAATGACTCTCGCAGCGACACCGTCGCGCAGTTGTTCCGCGAGCATCGCCTGCTCGCGCGTCGCGGGGCCGGGCAAAAACGCCGTGATGTCTGTGACGATTGTCGTGCGCGCAACGATCAGCCCGCACACGAGCACACCGAGCAGCCACGTGCCCCATCGCACGGCGCCACGCTTCATTTTTTTAAGGGCGGGTTGGGAAGCGCCGAGATTTGCATCAGTGTCATGTCACCGTTGGCCTCGACGGTCTCAACCTCCGCGAGTTCAGTGCCTGCACCGCGCAACACGACTCTGGATACTGCATCGAGCAGTGCGCGCTCTCGCGGCACCAGTGTGAGCTCCCATCCGCCGGTTTGCGCCTGTGGCGCACGCTCCGCAAAGGACACCTCGTAGTGCCGACGCAACGTGCGAAGATCGCCGCCGAGTGTCGCACGCAGGCTTTCAATCAACGCGGCCAGCAGCGGCGACTCCGACAGTGAAAACGTACGGCTTTGTACCGCGCCATTCGCTGCCGCGCTTTCATATGTAACAGCATTTCCCTCAATGCGCACCGTTTCCCGCCGCGGCTCGACGGTTCGCCTCTCCAGATAATCGGGTGCGCGAAAAATCAGCGTGCCGCTCGATTCGACCGGTTTCTTAAGCAGCGTCGAGAACTTGCGCTCGCTGAATCGCGCGTGCCTCTCGCGCTGCGCACCGAGTTCGGAAAACAGACGCGCCAGTGGGTCGTCGGCCGAGCCGGCGAGTGCCGGCATCATGCAGATCACGACCGCGAGGACGAGAACGCGTCGGCGCGTAGGCGATCGATATGTCATCGTGCCGGATTGGTTGCGCGTGACTGCAACAGCAGCGATCCTTCGGCAATCACGCTGCCATTGCTCGTCACTGCAAATCGCATCGTGTCTTTGGTGCCTGATTGCGCGGTGTCACTTGAAGCACGAAGAGTCAATGTGCATTCGAATGGCTGGTCAGGCGCCAATGGTCGCAAAAATTTCACGCGCTTGATCGCCGCTATCGACCGCGACTCGGCCACGAGCTGCCGCGTTGCCGCTGCAACGATCCATGCCAAAAGCCAAGCGCCGGGCACAATCGGATGATCAGGAAAGTGCCCCGCGAGCATTGGGTGATCAGCCTTGACCGTTCCGCGCTCGAGGTTCGCTGGAGGTTCACAATGGGTTGCGCGGTCTGCCATTCAACGCAATATCAAATCGAGTCCATCGCTCGGAAAACGCGTTTGCGCGGCGACGGCTGACCGGCCGAAGCTCCGTGCAGCGCCTGTTCAGCGAGCATCAGTAACTCGGCTTTCGGCAGCTTGCCTTGCGAGTTGCGCGGCAACGCATCGACCCACAACAAAGGGCGCGGTAGGAAGACCGGATCGATCTGGGCGCGCAAAGCTGCAAGCAACTCGGCGCGCGTGATGTGGGGCGCTACCACCAACGCCATCAAGCGCTGTTCGCGCGTCGCGCCAGGGTCGCTCGGTGGCTCGAATATCGCACCGTCGATGACACCGTCAATCGAAAGCAGCAGGCGGTTGAGTCCCTCCAATGACGCGCGCTTGCCTCCGATGTTGACAATGTCGTCCGCGCGTCCCTCGAGCTCGAACCTCGAAGCGTTGACTAGCCGCAGTCGGTCCGCAAGCATTCCCGGTTGAACATGGCCACCGTGCGCACGAAATCCATTGCCGCTGGCCTCGATCTTCACGTCGCGCATCGCCGTCCACAGCTTGCCTTCGACGGTGCGCCGCGTCGCCACCATGCCGGTCTCTGTGCACCCGTAAACCTCGAAGACCTGGGTGCTCCAGATTGTTTCGCATCGCTGCGCCAATTCAGATGTCAGCGGTGCGGTCGCGCTGACGACGCGATCCAGCGCCGGCATCGCGTGCGCTGATTCAATCAGAGCGCGTAAATGCACAGGTGCGGTGATCAGCACACGCCGCCCACTGATGCGCGATAACACGGCAACAACTTCATCGGGATGCAGCGGATGCTCCGCAGCGAACGCGCAGGGTCCCTGCAGCGCCAGCATTACCGTCGACTCGAACCCATACATGTGCTGCGGCGACACCGTGCCGACCAGCACCACATCATCCAATGCGCTTGCTGAATCGTCCAAGTGCAGTGCGGCGATTTCAGCACGGGCGCCGTCCACGATGCCGCCCCAGGTCTTGGGCTGCGCCTGCGGCTCGCCTGTACTGCCGGATGTGAAGGCAATCGCAGCGACCCGATCACGAGCGATTGAACGGCGCCGGCCAGGCATTTGTATTCGGATCACACCGCCACTTCGCTACGGGTGCCGACGCCTTGTGCCAAACGATGTCGGCAGCTTCTTCTCCCACATACAGCGTGTCCGGATAGCGCGTAGCCAGCTGCGCCAGCGTTTCCGGGGTGCGCGACGGCGGCAACAGGCTCGTGCGTCCGGCAATCAGCGCTGCGCAAAATGCGACTGCGAAGTGATATCGATCGCGACAACTGTTCAGCACGTGTTGCGCCGGTGGTAGCTGCTGCGCGAGCGCTTGCGCTGCGGCAAGAAAACGCCCTGCGGAAATGAATTCACCGTCGCGCACAGCAATGCGTGCGCTCGCCGCCCGATGAGCGATCAATAACTCGCTCGTCATCCCGCGCTCGACCCTGACCGCATCTGTGCCATCTGCCGCTGGTAGGCAAGAATTTTCGTCGCGATATATAGCGGCGTGTGTCGCGGCAACTGTCTAAAGCAAACGACCCGTACTAGCCACTCGGCGATGAACATAAGACCGATCAGCGGCCAGCTCAGCACGTTGATGAACAGCGACCACCAGGCGAACGGCGCGTACAGCATCAGAAGCAGCGACAAACCCGCCATCGCGGCAAAGAATATCGCCCACGCCCGCGTCAACGCCTGAAGATAACGCCTGAACTGAGGTGTCAGCGCTGCACCGTCGAGCTCGGCAATTCGCACGATCAGCGGCGTTTCACCTCGACGCAGCGTGACGGCGAACACGCCTGCGAGCATCAGATTCAGCGCGATCGACGGCAGCGCTGCGATCAGTTGCTGGTGCGACAACACAGTGGCACCGAGTAACGCAGCCAACAATATTCCGACCAGCAGCGCGCTTCGGTTACGCACGATCAATGCTACGACGCAGGCATCAAGCGTCATCAAAACAAGCATCGACCACGCCGGGTCGACCGACTCACGCAGCAGCTGTGGAACGACGTGCAGCGCTGTCGACAAGACGATAGCGCCGAGCGCTATTAGCCAGACGCTGCGGGGCAAGCCAGAGTCAGCTGCACTGTCCGAGGCCATCTCAGTATTCGTCCCGACGCGGCGGCACGCGGGTCGACGATTGGGAAAACACATACGTCACCGCAAAACCACCGCTAACTTGCCGCCGCTGTGTCACCAGTGGTGAATCCGCGAATACGGCGCCACTTACATTGTCGTACTTGATGAAGGCACCGAACCACCACCGGTCCTTTCGGTGTGACAGCGCTGCCAGCGCCTGCCAGCCACCATAGCCCCCGCTGGCGCGATATTCGGGACGTGTCGCGGTTGCATCAGCGGCCGGTACGTCGTAGAAATAGGCGTTGAAGCGACGATCGGAAAACGGCACCTCAACCAGTAGTCCGAGGTTCCAGCGATCTGGCGCCGTCGCTGAGGGCCAACGCAAGTCGAGGTTGATCAGCGGGCCAAACACGTAACCCACATTTTGCACACCGTCACCGAAAGTGAACGCCGCGCGTACCGGCAGACGAAGATCGAGGGCTGCGCGGCGATCATCGGTACGCCATAGGTGAACATTAACCACCGGGCCAACCTCGAACAGAGGATTTAAATCCTCCATCCCCTCCCGTGCGCGATTGCGGTCGCTGTCTACTGGAACACTGCCGCCAATGCTCAAGTTCACCTTGACCCGCTCACTGTCGAATAAGCGGGCGCGGGCACCGTCGCGATCGGCACGAAAAATTTCACCGCGATAGACAAACCAAGGAATGGGCAGCACGTAGTTGCGAACGTCCTCCGAGCCCCGATAGTCAGGCAGGCGCAGGAAAGTGGCGCCGCCTCCGGCTTCCCACAGCGGCAAATCGTTCTCTTCCGCGAACGAAGGCGACCAGGCACCGACCAGCAGCGCGCAGAGCACGGCGCAAAGTGCTCCTTTGCCTACCTTTGCCGGCACTGCTATCCCGACCCGTCGGTGGCGCAAATCGGTTGCGGACGAATGGCGTTGCTCCGATTGACAACGCTGCGCCAGGCCTGACGCCAGTGTTTGATGGAGCTCAGGTAATAAATCGCTCGAAACATCATCACCCTTCGCCGTACCGGTCCCGAGTCGTAAACGTCTCCGGCCAGAAACGAGATGACGGCGCGCTGCACGCCAAAAATGTCCCGCGGCTGCATGATCAGGTTGCGCATGATCGGCGAGGTCATCCGGTAGATCATCCACGTGAAAGTTTTCAGTCCGCGCCGGACGCGCTGCTCGAAGGCGCGGTTTAGCCGAGACGCCGACGACGGATCGCGCAAGGCGCCATCAATTACATCCGCGGCAAATTGCGCGCTGTTCATCGCCAGATACACACCGCTCGAAAAAACCGGGTCGACGAATGCAAAAGCGTCCCCGATCATCACAAACCGGTCTCCCGCCATTCGATCGGATGTGTACGAATAGTTACCGGTGGCCGTTGCGGGCTCGATCAGCGTCGCGTCCTTGACGCGCTCCCATAAAGGCGGACACGTCTGCAGGGTTTGCAGAAAGAACGTCGAAGGATCGGTGTCGCGCGTTTTGAGGTAGTAGGGCCAGCAGACTGCGCCCACACTGGTGCTTCCGTCGACCAATGGAATGAACCACATCCAGCCGTGCGCAAACCAATAGATCTCGATGTCGCCCTCGGCGTCACCCGCGTTGCGCTGCGCGCCGCGAAAATGGCCGTACAGCGCGGCACTCGTGTGCTTGGGATTCTTGCGTTTGATGCCAAGACGCGACGCCATGAACGTGTCGCGGCCGGTCGCGTCGACCAGATAGCGGGCTGTGACGTTGACCTCACGACCATCGTCGCACCTTGCTTGCACGGCCACGCGATCGGATTCGAAGGTGACGTTATGCGCGCGGCACGACTCGATCACTTCGACACCACGGGTACGCGCATGCTGCAGCAACGCATGATCGAATTCGGAACGCCGCACTTGATAGGCATACTTAGGCACGCCTTCCCATGCGTCGGCAAACGCAAACGTCTGGCTGGCCTGATGTTCCATTGAATGAAACCGCACCGAGTTCTTCACGAGCCCAACCCTTTGAACCTCGGGTGCGCAGCCGAGCTGCTCGAACAGAGGCAGATTCAGCGGAAGCAGCGATTCACCGATATGAAAACGGGGATGCCGGTCTTTTTCAAGCAGCTGAACACGCCAGCCTTTCTGCGCGAGCAGCGCGCCCGCCGTACTGCCCCCCGGACCGCCGCCAATGATCACGACATCGGCGTCGCGGTGGTCGATGGAAGGGGCTGCCAGCGGCGCGTCCGCGCGTTGGGGAGCCGATTGGGTTGCTGCATGCATGGCCGTCTGCGAGTGTATCAATCGGGGTGGCGCCAATGACTAGAATCCGCACCTTTTGCCCGGTACCGATATCTTGATCAGCCCCTCCAAAAATCGTCTTGGCATGCAATGGATGCCCGCGACAGAGTTCGCGCGCTCGCCGCTGCTGCACGACGTGCGCACGCTTGGCGTCGCGGTACACGGCGGCTCCGTACCGCTGGCCTTCGCGTCTCATCTGCCGCAGGCGCACTTGCTCAAAGGCGTCCTGGGGAAAGGCATGTCCGGCGTCGATCAGGTGGCGGAAGTATGGTGCGGTCGCTCGAAGGCCATCGACGCCACGGTCGGCACGACGCGTTTTCGGCACAACGGCGAGCTACTGTTTGCGTCGGTTTCGGCAGCCGCGACCGAAGACGGCGTGGATGCGCTGGGAGCAGCAACCTATGCCGCGTACCGCTCGCTGCTCAACGCGCTGCAGGTTGCTGAGTATCCGCACCTGCTGCGAGTCTGGAATTCGATTCCCGGCATAAACGTGGATGACGACGGGCTCGAGCGGTACCGACGCTTCAATCTGCAGCGCTTCAAGGCCTACGACGAAGCCAAGCATCCCACTGCAACGGGCGCGCCCGCTGCCTGCGCACTGGGCAGCCTCGGCGGACCCTTGGTGCTCTATTGCCTTGCCTCGAAGACGCCACCGGAAGCGATCGAGAACCCGCGACAAACCAGTGCTTACCGATATCCGAAGCAATACGGTCCGCGCGCGCCGAGTTTTTCGCGCGCAGCGCTATGGCATGGGCAAGATGAAGACAGCGACGTGTTGTTCGTCTCCGGCACTGCGAGCATCGTCGGTCACCAAACGCTGCATGAAGGCAACGTCGTGGCGCAAGCACACGAGACGCTGACGAACCTGCAATCGGTCGTCGCGGCGGCGGTGAGCCATGGCGCACGCGACGTCGCGCTACTTTCCGATCTGCTGTTGAAGGCTTACGTACGCCACCCGGACGACCAGCCGCTGGTGCGCCAGGTTCTGGCGGGGCACGGCCTTGACGCCGACAAAGTGCTGTACTTGCAAGCCGACATATGCCGCGCCGAATTGTTGGTCGAGATCGAAGCCATCGGCCCCACGCGATCGCTGCAAATCAGGACAGGAACAGCCGATACGCCGGATTCTCGGTTTCGTTCCAATACCGATAGCCAAGCGCTTCCAGAAAACGGTTGAACGCGCGCCGTTCGTTCGACGGCATCTGAAGGCCTACCAGCACGCGCGAGTAGTCGGCCCCCTGGTTGCGGTAGTGGAACATCGAAATGTTCCAGCTCGGCGCCATGCTGGTCAAAAACTTCATCAGTGCGCCCGGTCGTTCAGGAAATTCGAAGCGGTAGATCAGCTCACCTGCAGCCAGTGGACTTTTGCCGCCGACCATGTAGCGAACGTGTTCAGCGGCGAGCTCGTCGTGCGTCAGGTCAACGGTTGCGTAACCATGCCGCCGGAACTGTCGCGCCAGGATTTGATTGTCGCCCGCACTTGCGGTGCCGATGCCAACGAACACATGAGCGATCGATGAGTCCGAGATTCGGTAATTGAACTCGGTAACGCTGCGGTTGCCGATCAATTTGCAAAACCGCTTGAAGCTGCCGCGCTCTTCCGGAATCGTGACCGCAAACAACGCTTCTCGCGCCTCGCCGACTTCGGTGCGCTCGGCGACAAAACGCAAGCGGTCAAAGTTCATGTTGGCGCCGCACGCGATCGCTACGAGCGTGCGCTGTTTCAGTTTTTCGCGCTGCACGTACGCCTTCATGCCGGCGATTGACAGTGCGCCAGCAGGCTCGAGGATCGAGCGCGTGTCCTGAAACACGTCCTTTATGGCTGCGCAAGTCGCATCGGTGTCGACCCGCACGATGTCGTCGACGTGGTCACGAACCAGGCGGAACGTGTGCTGGCCGACTTCACGCACCGCCGTGCCGTCTGCAAACAGTCCGACATCATGCAGCTTGACACGCCGTCCGGCCTCGAACGAACGCGCCATTGCATCCGAATCGGTCGTCTGCACACCAATCACCTTGATCTGCGGCGCGAGTGCCTTGATGTACGCCGCGATACCCGCAATCAGACCGCCGCCCCCGATCGCAACGAACACGGCGTACATCGGCCCGTGCTCGGCCGGATGATGTTGCCGCAGGAGTTCCATCGCGATCGTGCCCTGCCCCGCAATCACGTCAGGATCGTCGAACGGATGCACGAAGGTCAGCCTGTGTTTGCGTTGCAGCTTTAGAGCATGCGTGTAAGCATCCGAGTACGAATCGCCAAACAGCACGACTTCGGCACCGCGCGCGCGTACCGCATCGACCTTGACCTCGGGCGTCGTCACCGGCATCACGATCAATGCGCGGCATTCGAGTTTCTGCGCGGCAAGCGCGACGCCTTGCGCATGATTGCCCGCCGATGCTGCGATCACTCCGCGCTTTAGTTCATCGCGCGACAGCCGGGCCATCCGGTTGTACGCGCCACGCAGCTTGAAGCTCTTGATCGGCTGCAGGTCCTCGCGCTTCAACAAAACGCGATTGCCAAGGCGCTCGGACAATCCCGGAGCGAGCTCCAGCGGCGACTCAATCGCGACGTCGTAGACGCGCGCAGTCAGAATTCGGCGCAGATATTCCTGAGCTGGCATGGCTTAGTGGCGTGTCCTTCGGGCTTGATCCAGCTATGACAGGCCACTGGCTCCCTCGTGCGGACAATGAAAGTATCACGCTTGCGTACCATGCTCGGATGCCGCCGCAAGCAACGCCATACGCTGAGCTGACGCCAGACACCGTGCTGAACGCAATCGACAGCATCGGTCTTGCGACCGACGGTCGTCAGCTTGCGTTGAACAGCTACGAGAATCGCGTGTTCCAGGTCGGGCTCGAAGATGGGAGCTTCGTCGTGGCGAAGTTCTATCGACCCGGTCGCTGGTCCGACGCCCAGATCCTCGAGGAGCACGCGTTCATTGCCGAGCTGGCCGAGCGGGAGATACCGGCGGTTCCTGCGATATCGATTGGCGGCAACACGTTGCATACATTCGACAGTTTTCGCTTCACCGTTTTTCCGCGGGCTGGCGGGCGGGCCCCGAACATGGACGATCCGAGCGTGCGTGCGTGGCTTGGGCGCTTTCTCGGGCGCATACACGCGGTCGGCCGCGCCAAACCGTATACCGACCGGCCGGCCCTCGATATTGCAACCTTCGGCGTCGAGCCGCGGCGCTACCTTCTCGAAGGTGGCTGGCTACCGGCTGAGCTCAAGCCCGTTTACGAAGGCGTTTCGCAGCAGGCGCTGGACTTGGTCGCGGCCCAGTACGACCGTGGCGCACACCACTCGCTGCGATTGCACGGCGATTGCCACGAAGGCAATGTGCTGTGGACTGATTCGCTCGGCAACGTTGGTCCGCACTTCGTCGACTTCGACGATAGCCGCATGGGACCCGCAGTGCAGGACTTCTGGATGTTGCTTGGCGCAGGCCGCGCTGAACAAACCGAGAGGCTGGCGGACCTGCTTGACGGCTATGAAGATTTTGCCGAGTTCGACCGTCGGGAGCTGGGTCTGATCGAACCGTTGCGAACGCTGCGCTTATTGCATTACTCGGCATGGGTTGCCCGGCGCTGGGACGACCCCGCATTCCCTGCGGCGTTTCCTTGGTTTAACACGCAGCGCTATTGGCAAGATCGCATTCTGGAGCTCCGAGAGCAGATCGCAGCGATGCAGGAGGAGGCGCTCGTCGTCTGATTCATTGACGAGTCGCTACACTTGCACGCCGAGCACAACGAGCGCGTCCGGGCAACCAGTGCCCTATTCCGTCAATTCGCAGCGCGACAATGCCGAGAATCGCCGCCATGCTTTGTCGCAGTGCTCGCCAGGTGTTCAACCTGGCTCCGCGCTGCTTCGCGCCTGACAACGATTTCGCCATTCTCGCTGTGCCAATTTGTCACGTTCGGCTCCGAATCGACGGAACAGGACACTAGATGAACGCCCCGCTGTCCCCTCAATCCGTGCGCACGCAGGCCGCCGATCATGCGGTGCGGCTGCGCGAGATTCCCTACAACTACACGTCGTTCTCGGATCGCGAGATCGTCACGCGCCTGCTCGGCATCGAAGCGTGGCGCGTGCTCGACGAATTACGTAGCGAGCGCCGCACCGGACGGTCCGCGCGCATGTTGTATGAAGTGCTCGGCGACATCTGGGTGGTGCGTCGCAATCCGTACCTGGAAGACGATCTGCTCGATAACCCAAAGCGACGCGCGGCATTGATCGAAGCGCTGCATCATCGGCTGCGCGAGATCGAAAAGCGACGCGAGCCCGCTTCTGCAGCTGATGCCAATGTCGAACGCGATGCAAAGGTCGGTCAACTTTTGACCGCAGCACGCAAGGCCGTGCAGGCGTTCGAGTCAGAGTTTCGGGCGATGTGGGACCTGCGCAAGAAGGCGCGGCGCGTACTGACGCGCCACACGCGTACGGACAACGTGCGGTTTGACGGCTACGCCCGCGTGACACACGTGACGGACGCAACCGACTGGCGCGTCGAGTACCCGTTCGTGGTGCTGCATCCCGACAATGAAGATGAAATTCCCGGGCTGGTTCGCAGTTGCATCGAGCTCGGTCTGACGATCATCCCGCGCGGCGGTGCCACCGGTTACACCGGCGGCGTGATTCCGCTGACGCCGTTATCGGCAGTGATCAATACCGAGAAAATGGAAAGTTTGTCCGCAGTGGAACCCGTCGCATTGCCAGGTCTGAGTCTGCCTGTGCCCACGATCATGTCGGGCGCCGGGGTGGTCACTCGCCGGGTGGCAGAAGCCGCCGAGCACGCCGGCTATGTGTTTGCTGTCGATCCCACGTCGGCCGATGCGTCGTGCGTCGGCGGCAACATCGCGATGAACGCCGGAGGAAAAAAGGCAGTGCTCTGGGGCACGGCGGTTGATAACCTGGCGTGGTGGCGCATGGTCGACCCAGAGGGCAACTGGCTCGAAGTCGAACGCCTCAACCACAACCTGGGCAAGATTCACGACGCACCCGAGGCGGTGTTCCAGTTGACCTACAAGGATGGTGCGCAGCCGGCCGATAAGGCTAAGGTACTGCGCACCGAGCGCCTGCAGCTCACCGGGGCTCAGTTTCGCAAGGTGGGTCTCGGCAAAGACGTCACCGATAAATTCCTCGGTGGCGTCCCGGGCGTGCAAAAGGAAGGCTGCGACGGACTGATCACGTCGGCGCGCTGGATTCTGCACAAGATGCCGCAGCACGTTCGCACCGTTTGTCTCGAATTTTTTGGACAAGCGCGCGAAGCCATTCCGTCAATCGTCGAAATCACCGACTATCTTGCTGCGCGTCCCGGCGGAGTATTGCTCGCAGGGTTGGAGCATCTCGACGATCGCTACCTGCGCGCCGTCGGCTATACGACGAAGTCCAAGCGCGGCACCCTGCCGAAGATGGTGCTGTTAGGCGACATCGTTGGCGATGACGACACGGCTGTCGCGCGTGCTTCATCCGAAGTCGTGCGGCTTGCCAATGCGAGGCACGGTGAAGGATTCGTCGCTGTCAGCGCGGAGTCTCGCAAGAAATTCTGGCTCGATCGCGCGAAGACCGCCGCAATCTCGAAGCACACGAACGCGTTCAAGCTCAATGAAGACGTCGTGATTCCGCTGCCGAGGATGGGCGATTACACCGCGTCTATCGAACGCATCAACATCGAGCTTTCGTTGGAGAACAAGCTCGAGCTGCTCGACGAACTTGGACAGTACTTCGACAGTGCATTTCCGCTGGGCAAGACCGGCGATGCTGAGTTCGACCGCTTGCCGCGCGACGAGATTGTCGGGGACCGGTTGGTCGAGGCGCGCGAGCTGCTTGCGTATACGCGCGAGCGCTGGCGCTATCTATTGAACCACCTCGACACACCGGTTGCCGCCGCGCGTTCCGAGCTGTCGCGACTCGGACTGACCCACCTTATGGGCGAGCTCGAACGCCGGGTGTCGGCCAATAACGCCGTCAGCATCTTCGACGTCTTGCAGGACCACACAATCCGTGCGTCGTGGAAAGTCGAAGTGCGCGCGCCGCTGCATCGCATCTTTTCAGGCGATGCGTTCGCGCCGGCGCTCGCGGAAACCGATGCAATTCACAAACGCGTGTTACGCGGCCGCGTGTTCATAGCGCTTCATATGCACGCGGGCGACGGCAATGTTCACACCAACATTCCGGTCAATTCCGATAACTACGTGATGCTGCAGAGAGCGAACGCCGCGGTGGCCCGCATCATGCAGATCGCGCGCGACCTCGGCGGTGTGATTTCGGGCGAGCATGGCATCGGCATCACGAAGCTCGAATTCCTGACCGACGATGAGACATCAGGTTTTCGCCGCTACAAGAACGCGATCGATCCCGAGGGGCGGTTTAACAAGGGCAAGCTGATGCCCGGTGCGGACATGTCGAACGCCTACACGCCGAGCTTCGGCTTGATGGGCCACGAGTCGCTGATCATGCAGCAGAGCGACATTGCGAGCATTGCCGATGCGATCAAAGACTGCCTGCGCTGCGGCAAGTGCAAGCCGGTGTGTACGACGCACGTTCCTCGTGCGAACCTGCTGTACTCACCGCGCGACAAGATCCTCGCCACGTCGCTGTTGATTGAAGCGTTCCTGTACGAAGAGCAGACGCGGCGCGGCATTTCGATCCGCCACTGGGACGAATTTTCGGACGTTGCCGATCACTGCACCGTGTGCCACAAATGCGAATCTCCGTGCCCCGTCGATATCGACTTCGGTGATGTCAGCATGGCGATGCGCGACCTTCTGCGGCGAATGGGCAAGAAAAAGTTCAACGCCGGCGCGTGGGCTTCGATGTTTTTCCTGAACGCCACGAATCCGCAGACGATCAAGGTCGTTCGCACCGTACTGCTCGAATGGGGATTCAAGTTGCAGCGCTTCGGCAATCAATTCTTCAGGCCCGCGGCAGCGTTACAGGTGCGCCGACCGCCATCGACGACCGGTGGCCGGCCGAAGATGACCGAGCAGGTCGTGCACTTCATCAATAAAAAGATGCCGGGAAACCTGCCGAAGAAAACGGCGCGTGCGCTGCTCGACATAGAGGACTCGCGCTACGTGCCGATCATTCGCGATCCGCAACAGACGAACAGCGAAACCGAAGCCGTGTTTTACTTTCCCGGTTGCGGCTCCGAGCGGTTGTTCTCTCAAGTGGGGTTGGCGACGCAGGCGATGTTATGGCATGCCGGTGTGCAGACGGTGCTGCCGCCGGGCTATCTGTGCTGCGGCTATCCGCAGCGCGGCGCCGGGCAGTTCGACAAAGCCGAGAAGATCATCACAGACAATCGCGTTTTGTTTCATCGCGTCGCCAATACGCTTAACTACCTGGATATCAAGACTGTGGTCGTTAGCTGCGGCACCTGCTACGACCAGCTGCAGGGCTACAAATTCGAGGAGATTTTTCCGGGCTCGCGCATCATTGACATCCACGAATACCTGTTGGAAAAGAATATCCGCATCGATGGCATCGCCGGAGTGCGATACATGTATCACGACCCATGTCATACGCCGATGAAGCTGCAGGCACCGCTGAAGACTGTCAATGCACTGGTCAAAACGGTCGACAACGTCACCATCGAGAACAACGACCGTTGTTGCGGGGAATCGGGGACATTCGCAGTCGCGCGTCCCGACGTGGCCACGCAAGTGCGCTTCCGCAAGGAGCGCGAAGTTCGCGCCGGAGCCGATAAGCTGCGCGCAGATGGATTCGACGGCGAAGTCAAAGTGCTGACATCCTGTCCGTCCTGCCTGCAGGGCCTGAAGCGCTACAACCACGATGCCGACATCGACGCTGATTACATCGTCGTTGAAATGGCTAGACATTTGCTAGGACCCAACTGGCTACCGCAATATGTGCAGAGGGCAAACAATGGCGGAATCGAGCGAGTCCTTGTCTAGCTATTCGGTGAAGCTAAGGTACGCGTGCATCGAGCGCGTCCTGGTGTAGCGATGAAATTGGCCGACTGCGAGCTGTGTAAAAGCGAAGGCGGTGCTCTGGTGATCGCCAATGAATGGCTGCGCGTGATGCTCGTCGAGGAGCACAACTATCCAGGCTATGTCCGCGTTGTCTGGAACGAGCACGTACGCGAAATGACCGAACTCGGCGACGCTGAACGTCAGCGCCTGATGAGAACGGTGTTCGCGGTCGAATTGGCGCAACGCGAAGTGCTTGCGCCGTTGAAAATCAACCTGGCCAGCCTCGGCAACATGACACCGCACCTGCACTGGCACGTGATCGCCCGCTTCGCCGACGATCTGCACTATCCGCAGCCGGTATGGGGCGCGCCGCAGCGCACCCCGGACGAGCAGACGCTGCAGGCGCGTCGCGCGTTAGTCGGCCGGCTCCGCGAAGCGATCGCGGAAAAGGTATCGCGCGTTACCTAAGGGCCGCAGCGCTTCTTAGTCCTCACCGCCGAAAATACCCAGTAGCGCAAGCAGGCTCTGGAATACGTTGTACACGCTCAAATAGATGCCCAACGTCGCGGTGATGTAGTTTGTCTCCTCGCCATCGCGCACACGCTTCAGGTCATACAGAATGAAGGCGGTGAAGATACCGATTGCGAGCACGATCATCGTCAGCATCAATGCGCTCGACTGGATGAAAAAATTCGCGAGCATCCCAACAAACACCATGACCGCGCCGACGAACAGCCACTTGCCCATCGTCGACAAGTCACGCTTGATGACCGTCGACAGCGCAGCCATGCCGAAGAAGACGGTGCCGGTTCCGGCAAACGCCACCATGATCAGCGTCGCGCCGTTCGACAGGCCGAGTACGGCACCGAGCAGACGCGAAAGCATCAAGCCCATGAAAAACGTGAACGCCAGTAGCACCGGAACACCGAGTGCGGAGTTCTTCGTCTTCTCTACGGCGAACATGAGCCCAAAGGCACCCACGAGAAAGACCATCAAGCTGATACCGGGCGAAAGCGATCGCACGATTCCGGTCGACACGCCGATCCACGCACCCAGGACCGTGGGGACCATCGATAACGCCAACAGCCAGTAGGTATTGCGCAGTACGCGGTTGCGCTCAACAACCAGCGCATCGGAAGCGCGATAGCCAGAAGTTTGCAGGCTAGGATTCATAGGTTCTCCAGATGAGGACAGGAACAGTAAACCAAACGCCACGAGAGTTTAGTCCGCCGTTAACGCGCCCGGGCGCCCGCCTGTCGCTGGCTTATACCTATAACTATTGGCCAATTGCGGGATCGGTACCGCCGCCTTTTGCCTGACTGGCACGCTCGCGCAACTTTTGCACTTCCTTTTCGCTGAGCACCCGAAAGCGCTCGGGTTGGATCTGACGAGCAACTCGCTCCGGCTCTCGACCGCTTTCGCCGACACGCCCGAATGCGCCCTGCTGCCAGGCAAACAGCGCGAGGTTGAGCAGTATCAAAACCAGAAATGCGAGCTTCATGGTTCCTTTGCATCCCACTGCGCGCGGAGCGCAAGGCCGCGTAAAACCAGATTATGTTCGATATCGGCGCGCATCGACAGCCGAGTCAAAAGCATCTCGGCATGCCCGCCGGTCAGCACCAGGCCGGGTTCCGCGACCATGTGTACGGCGAATCGATGCCAGATTCGATACACCAGACCCGCCTGCGCATCGAGGACGCCGGTGACGATCGCCGCATCGGTGTTGTCAGGGAACTCTGCGACATTCGCCAAAAGGTCGGTATCGACGGATGGCAGGCCCGCCGTTCGCAGCGTTAGCGATTCGAGCATCAAGCGCACGCCCGGCGCGATCACGCCGCCGATGAATTTGCCCACAAATTTTGGTCGCGCAGCGTCATCTTCTTCCGCATCGACACAGTCGACGGTCGTCGCCGTGCCGGCGTTGACGACGACGAGCGACTTCCTCACACCTTGCGAAGCCATCGCCGAGCACGCGCCCAGTAAGCAATGCCATCGGTCTGCGCCGAGCAGCGCCGGGTTGCGATATCCGTTGATCAGTTCAATCGCTCCATCAAAGGCACTTTGAGAGCGCACCCATCGAACCGGTTGCAGCTGCAGCATTCGCGCTGCATCTTCCACAGCAGCAACGACCTCTGCGCTGGCGACGTTACAGCCTACTACCGGCGTACCGCGCGCTACGGTGTTCCGCCATTGATCCGCAAGGTTCGCACTGATGCCATCGATGCCTCGGTGCAATTGCCTTTGCGGTGTATGCAGTTGACCGTCGGCCGCCAACTGCGCCCATTTGATGGCCGAATTGCCAACGTCGACTAGCAGCGTCATCGGCGCACCGTCACATCGCCGACACTGATCGCGTGCCGTTGCCCCCCGGCTTCAATAACCAGGCGCCCATCGTGGTCGACTTCGATGACGTGCCCACTCAGGGGTGGTACGCCCGGAGCGGCGTTCAGCACATCGACAAGTTCTCCACGCGATTCGAGCAGTCGATTGAAGCGCGCGCGAAACGGCTCGAACCCTAACTCGACGAATTGCGAAGCCGCGGCGTAGATCGCGCTTCCAAGCTCTCCGATCCACTGCTCGCGCGAGTGGACCGCCGCGCCGGGCAGTCGATCGAGCGCCGTCGCCGGCTGCCCGATCGCACGCTGCGTTGCGTCGTCTATACGCAGATTGATGCCGACGCCGATCACGAGCGTCTGCCGCGCGCTCCGGTCCGCCACCAGCTCGGTCAGAATTCCTCCTAGCTTGCTGCCGTCGATGCGAATATCGTTCGGCCACTTCAACTGCACCGCGATGCCGCGCTCGGCAAAGCTCTCGGCGAGCGCAACCCCGCAGGCCAGCGTTACCGCTGGCAGCGATTGCGAAGCCGAGGAAAGCGGAATTGCAACGCTGAACAGCAACGCGTCGCCCGCGGCGGCACGCCATGGTCGCCCGTTGCGACCACGCCCGGCGCTCTGAAAATCTGCTGCGCGCAGCAGCAGTTGCGCCGGCTGTTGCACTCGCGCCCGAATAACCAGATCTTCGTTGGTGGACACGGTGACAGCCACGGCTTCGACAGCGCAGTTGCGACGCCACTCGCGCGCCAGTGCCTCGATGATTGCTGTTGCAGAAAGCGGCGCTGCGTCATTCAAGGGCGGCATCGAATTCAGCGCTGCAACCAAACGATTGTCTCCAGATCCGGTCCATTCAGACGGGCAATCGAATTTAACATCGGTGCCCTTCTCATTACGCGTGCTTGTCAGCTTCGACACATGCATTCGACAATGGCTTAATGACGCACTCGCTGTTCACCGGCAAGTCCTGGCATTCCCGACGTTCGCCGCTGGCGCGCGCCGCTTGCGCGACATATGCCTTGCTACTGCTGTACTCGGGGCTCACACCGTGGACGGGGTGGCGCGACCTCGGCCTGAATCCTTTCGCGTATTTGGCCGCGCCGATCCCGGCGCACGTCACTAACTTCGATCTTGTCGTCAACGTCCTCGCCTACCTGCCATTTGGCGCATTGCTGGTGTTTGCGCTGCACCCAGCCAAGCGAGGCCTGACGGCCGTTCTGATTGCGATGTCGCTCGCGTTCCTGCTTGCCGCCCTTATCGAGGCTGCACAGAGCTTCCTGCAGACGCGTATTCCATCGAATCTCGATCTGCTGACCAACACCGCAGGTGCCACGCTGGGAGCGCTGATCGCAGCACCGTTCGCATCGAACCTGATCGACCGCGGACGATTGGCCGACTGGCGGCTGCGCTGGTTCGAACGCGACGCGTCGCTATTGCTGCTTTTGATCGCGGTCTGGCCCGCTGCACAGATTTATCCCGAGCCGATGTTGTTTGGCAACGGCGATGTCCGTGATGCGTTCGGCGCGCTGGTGACTGCGCTGGGTGGCATGTTGCCGATTGATGACGCGGTGTTCGCGGTGACGGAGTTTGCCGATTCGTTCGAAGTAGCGGAATTTGTATTGGCCGAGGCGTTCGTGGTCGCGGCAGCGATTCTTGCAGTAGGTCTGGCATTCGCTTCGACAATGCGGCCTAATGCACCCCGAGTGAAACTGCTACTGGCGCTGTTGGTAGCCGCGCTGTTGTCCAAGACGCTTGCCAACGCTGTCCAGTTCGGACCCGACCGTGCATTTGCATGGCTGACGCCCGGTGCGTACGGTGGGCTGGCGCTCGGTCTTCTGTCGTTGCTGGCTGCAAGCGCCGCTCCGCGCGCGTGGTCCGCGCGCTTCGCGATGCTGGCACTGATCGCGCTTGTCATTGCCGTTAATCTGATTCCAGAAAATCCCTACTACGTGGATGCCATCAGCGCGTGGCGCCAAGGCCAGCTGCTGAACTTCAATGCGTTAGCGCACTGGCTGTCGCTACTGTGGCCATTTGCCCTGGCGTGCGGGCTCGCGATAACCCTTTTGCCGAACGCCCGCGCGCGCCGCACGTCAGCAGCGTCCTTATAATTTGCATATGAGCTATTACCAGCGTCACGTTTTCTTCTGTCTGAACCAGCGCGAAGACGGTTCGGCGTGTTGCGCCAACCATAATGCAGAGGAGATGCAGAAGCACGCAAAAGCGCGCATCAAGGCGCTCGATCTGAAGGGCCCCGGAAAGATCCGAATCAACAAGTCCGGGTGCCTGGATCGGTGCCAGGAAGGTCCTTGTGTTGTCGTTTATCCCGAAGGCGTTTGGTACACGTACGTCGATGCACACGACGTTGACGAGATCGTCGACCGCCATCTTGTCAAAGGCGAGATCGTCGACCGACTTCGCATTTAGTCCGGTCCCAAGAAGCGATGCCACCGTCGATCGAGAAATTGTTGGTCGACGGTCCCAGCGGCCCCATTGAGGTTGCACTCGACTGGCCCGCGCAGGACGCTGCAGCGTCCCTACAACCCGCGCAGGGAATTGTCTACATCGGGCATCCGCACCCGCTGTATGGCGGCACGTTGGACAACAAGGTCGTTGCCACGATCGCACGTTCATTCGCAGGCCTGGGTTGGCTGGCGGTGCGATTTAACTTCCGTGGGGTCGGGAAGTCAGCAGGCGAGCACGACGAAGGCAACGGTGAAACTCAAGATTTTCTGTACCTAATCGACACGGTACCCACGCTGCCGGCGGTTAGTTCCAAGCTTCCCGCTTCGCCGCCGATCGCGGTGGCTGGTTTTTCATTCGGCAGTTTTGTCGCAGCGAAGGCCGCTCGCGCACTTTCGGCCGCCAATCGCACCGTGAGACACGTGGTGCTAATAGGCGCGGCGGCAGGCAAATGGGCTATGCCAACAGTAGCCGCCGATGCGCTAGTCATTCACGGTGAGCTGGATGAAACGATCCCGCTTGTCGACGTGCTCAACTGGGCCCGGCCGCAAGAGTTGCCAATCGTCGTGATCCCGGGCGCAGACCACTTCTTTCACCGTCGGCTGGGGCTGCTAAAGCGCCTGATAAGTGCGCATATTCTCGGCATGCGCACAATTGACGCCGCCCTGCAAAGTGATTAAAAGTTACTTGAATGGATGGGACTCTCGTCTACTCGAAGACTCCGCGCGGCATTGCTGAGATCTCGCTGCGCAGCGCGCAATTGCCGATGACGACACGGCGTGTGCTGATCATGATCGACGGTAAGCGCACGGTCGATGATCTATCGGTTCTCGGCAAGCAGGATGACATCGCAAGCGCGATCTCGAGTCTGGAGAACGCCGGACTGATTCAGCGCGCTGCCTACCAAAGCGCAATCGACGTACCGACGATCAATGGGCGTGACACCGATGTCGGGCTTTCGAATGCGCTGGGGGGGCCGAGCACCAGCGGCGGACTCGACGACCGCGAGCCCAATCCGATGACATTGGATGAAGTGAAGCGGCGCGCGGTTCGTGGCCTGCACGACCGTCTGGGGCCGGAAGCCGACTCATTGGCGATGCGCATTGAAAGCTGCCGCACTATCGAAGAGTTTCGTTACCGTGTCCGAGAAGCAGAGCGCCTGATTTCGACTGCGCTCGGTGCCAATGCTGCGCAGGAATATTTGAAAGCGCTGCGCCGTCGCAGCTAGCCTGGTTTGCTTTCGAATGCGCCGAGTGAACCACGGCGAGACCTTGCGTTCCAACCGACTGCGGCCTCGTTCGTTCGGCTTCGTTATCCTCCCATTCGGGATCACAAGCATCACACTGACATTGATTATTTCGCGTCTTGCCGTTTGTCTTTTTATCGCGCTGTTGTCGGGAACAACTTCGCTTGTAGTCGCGCAGCCTGCGCCGATGTTGGCGGCGCGCGCCTGGATGCTGGTCGATGGCATGAGCGGCGCGCGGCTTGCAGCGTTTGAGCCTACCGCGCGTTTGGAGCCGGCTTCGCTGACGAAGTTGATGACGGCGTACGTCGTATTTTCGGCCCTGAATGAAAATCGCATCGCGCTTTCCGACACGGTTAAGGTGTCGCCAGCAGCGTTTGCCGCTCCCGGCAAGGCTGCGGCACGTATGTACCTCGAGCCCGGCCTCGAAGTCAGCGTGGACCAGTTGTTGCGCGGGATGCTAACGGTTTCCGCCAGCGATGCCGCTGTTGCCTTGGCCGAGCACAGCGCGGGAACCGTCGACGCTTTTGTCGACCGAATGAACGCAGAAGTGCGCCGCCTCGGAATGGCAAATACGCACTTCTCCAACGCGACCGGTCAATCGGATGCCCAAAACTATTCGAGTGCGGAAGATCTGGCGATCCTCGCTCGCCGCTTGCTGACCGATTTTCCGCAGCATGCATCCTTGTTTGCGCAACGCGAGTTCGCCTACAACAATGTTTCGCAGACCAATCGCAACCGCCTTTTGTGGACGGACTCGCACGTCGACGGCATGAAGACCGGACAGCTGTCGGCCTCGGGCTGGTCGGTTGTGGCGACTACGGCCCGGGCGCAGGGCGAGGGCGAGCATGCGTTTCAACGGCGGCTCATAGCGGTCGTGCTGGGTGCCGCAAGCGATGCGTCGCGCACGCAGGAGACGCTTCGCTTGATCAATTACGGATACGCTGCTTTTGACACTGTCCAGGTTTATCGCCGCGGTCATGTCTTGGCAAAGCCGGTGATATGGAAAGGCGATCGAGGCGTCGTACCGGTCGGCGTCGACCGCGATGTGTACGTCACAGTGCCTTCGGGCGAACTGAGAAGACTCGGGTCCGAGCCGCTGAAGTCGTTGATCGAGCGGCCCGATCCACTGGTCGCGCCGCTGCAGCAGGGCGAAACGGTGGGCCGCATGATCATCAGCGCCGGTGGTCGGCACGTCGCCGAGGTTCCGGTCGTAGCGCTTGAGAAAGTCGAATCCGGTGGCCTGCTGCGCCGCGCGTACGATGCCATCGTGCTGTGGTGGAGAAAGCGCAATGGTTGAATCACTCAGTGAGGTCGCCGACTGGCAAAGCGCAACCTGTTACCTGAACGGTGAATGGACGCCGTTGATCGACGCGAAAGTGTCGGTCCTCGATCGTGGGTTTATTTTCGGCGATGGCGTCTATGAAGTGATCTCAGTGGACACTGTCGGCGGAATTCGAGCGCCGTTTCGGGCTCAGGCGCACTTCGCGCGTCTGCAACGCAGCCTCGATGCCATCCGTATCGACAATCCGCTGCGGCTCGAGCAATGGCTGCAGCTGACCGCAGAGGTGATCGAGCGTCATCCCTGGCCGCGTCAGCTGGTCTATGTGCAGATCACGCGCGGCGTCGCCAAGCGAGATCATCCTTTCCCGGCCGGTATCGCGCCGACGGTGTTCGTCACGACCTCTCCATGGCCGCCGATTCCTGCCGAGCAGGTCGAACAGGGGATCGCCGCGGTCACTCATGCCGATGAGCGTTGGCTTCATTGCGACATCAAGAGCACTTCGTTGCTCGGCAATGTGCTGATGAAGCAATACGCGATCGACCAAGGCGCAAGCGAGACTGTGATGCTTCGTGACGGCTTCCTGACCGAGGGATCCAGTACCAATGTCAGCGTGATAAAGAATGGGGTCATCGCGATGCCGCCGAAGACGGTGCAGCTACTGCCCGGCATCACCGTCGACGGCGTTGCTCAGATTGCGCAACAACACGGCGTGAGCGTCGATGTGCGGCCAATCGCAGCGAGCGAGTTGAAGGCGGCCGATGAAATCTTGCTCAGCTCCTCGGGGCGCGAACTGCTGGCCATCGTTTCGCTCGACGGTGCAGCAGTGGGGAGCGGGGCTTTTTCCGGCAAACCGGGCCCCATGTATAGGCAGATGCACCAATGGTTCCAGCAGGCCAAGCTTGAGGACGCGCGTAGCTGGGTAGCCCAGCGCGATGCGCACCGTGGTGCGCGCCGCCGAACTGAACGAATCGCATGAGCCCATACGCCGCAATGAGCAACGAACCGAAACCCTCAGAACTGACGCCGCGTCCCCCGGGATTGACGTTCCCGACCGACTTCCCGATCAAGATCATGGGACGCCGGGTCGATGAATTCGCACAGGCAATTGTCGAGGTCGTGCAGGCGCACGCACCCGATTTCGACGCCAGCACACTGGAGATGCGCACCTCGAAGGACGGCAACTACCTGTCGGTGACCGCGACGATTCGCGCGACATCGCGCGAGCAGCTCGATGATCTATATCGCGCTTTGACGAGTCATCCATTGGTCAAAGTCGTGCTGTAGCCGATGATCGTTCGGCACCTCGGACGCTCCGACTACGTACGCACCTGGCATGCGATGCGTGAGTTCAATGGGCAGCGCAACGCCGACACCGACGATGAACTCTGGTTGGTCGAGCACGCTCCCGTTTTCACGCTGGGGCAGGCAGGCAGGCGCGTGCATCTGCTTGCGGCGACTGACATTCCAGTGCAGAAGACCGATCGCGGAGGCCAGGTGACGTATCACGGGCCTGGACAGGTCGTCGCGTACCCGTTGATCGACCTGCGGCGCCTTGGCATCTACGTTAAAGAGCTCGTCTTTCGTATCGAGGAGTCGGTAATTCAGACACTGCATGCATTCGGTGTGGACGGTCGGCGCGTGGCAGGCGCTCCAGGCGTATTCACGCCGTGGCCGGGTAATGCACCCCCGCCGTTTACCGGTGTCGCAAAAATCGCGGCGCTTGGTATCAAAGTCGCGGGCGGATGCAGCTATCACGGGGTTGCTGTGAACGTCGCAATGGACCTCGCGCCGTATGCACTGATCGACCCGTGCGGTTTTGCCGGGCTGCAGGTCGTTGATCTCGCCACGCTTGGCGTCCGCGCCGATTGTGAAACCGTGGCGATGCGCCTTAGCGAGCGCCTGCAAGCGCATCTGACACCGCTCGCGCCAATTGCGCAGCCTGCATTCGCTAGACTTACCGCCTGATGGACACCTCCGCACCCACCGGCGACTTTGCAAAGAAAAAGGGCGAAGCCAAAACCGGCAAGGTCTTTAAGAAGTTCGCCATTACGCCCGTGCCACTGGGACAGACGCTGAAAAAGCCTGAATGGATTCGCGTGAAGGCAGGCTCACCGGCAACTCGTTTCTACGAGATCAAGAACATCCTCCGTCAACACAATCTGCACACTGTCTGCGAAGAGGCGTCGTGCCCGAACATCGGTGAGTGCTTCGGTAAAGGCACCGCGACGTTCATGATCATGGGCGACAAATGCACGCGGCGGTGCCCATTCTGCGATGTCGGTCATGGCCGCCCCGATCCGCTTGACGCCGATGAGCCGATCAATCTGGCCAGAACGATCGCGGCGCTGAAGCTCTCGTATGTCGTCATTACGTCAGTTGATCGCGATGATCTGAAGGACGGCGGAGCGCAGCACTTTGTCGACTGCATTCGCGCGACGCGAGAACTGTCGCCGTCGACACAAATCGAGGTATTGGTGCCCGATTTTCGCGGCCGGCTTGAGCGCGCGCTGCAGGTCCTGGAGGCCGCACCGCCCGACGTGATGAATCACAATTTGGAAACAGTGCCGCGACTTTACCGCCATGCGCGGCCCGGGTCCGACTACGTGCACTCGCTGAAGCTACTGGCGGAATTCAAGCGCGTCGTCCCTGATGTGCCCACCAAAAGCGGAGTGATGGTTGGACTGGGTGAGACCGACGACGAGATCTTGCAGGTGATGCGCGATCTGCGCGCGCACCAAGTCGATATGCTGACAGTCGGCCAGTATCTGTCCCCTAGTACACATCACCTGCCGGTGTCGCGCTACGTGCACCCTGACACCTTCAGGATGTTCGAGACCGAAGCGCAGCGAATGGGCTTTTCGCATGCTGCGTGCGGGCCGCTGGTGCGGTCGAGCTATCACGCGGACCAGCAGGCGCACGCAGCGGGCATCGCTGCCTAGCCGCGATTAAGCGCGACTGCTGGGCTCGTACAGTTCGAAAAGACCGAGACGCCGCCTGCGCCGCGGCTGACCATCGGTCATGAAAGAGAACACGTCCTGGCACTCGAAGCACGCGAACAGTTCAAGTTCTGTCTGTTCTCCATCGACGACGGCTTCGACGTCAAACGAAACGCATGCCAGACATACCGGCCTCATCGTTCGCACTAGCTGCGATCTCCCTTGTCGCCCTGACCCGGCTCTGATCGGTTTTTGGCGTTGCGCCTGACGTCGCTGCCAAGCGATCTGCCCTGATCGTCGCTCTCCGCAAATTGTCCGGTTTTGCTTCGCCGAACGTAGCGCTTGTCACTGCGCGGTGCAATCAGTTCGCGCTTGGCTGCTGGCCTCTTCGCGGCTTTCCGCGTCTTACTGGTCTTGCTGGCTTTACTCGACTTCTTCTTCGTTGCCATCGCTCGCTCCTCGGTTAATGACATTCCATTGCTCATGCGTGCCGCTGCGAACAACAGACTCATGACGCTGCTTCCGTAGTCGCAATCTGGGGCGGCAACGGCGCGTCGAGAGAAGCACAAATCATGCGCAGCGTGCTGGCAGCGCGCCAATTGGTCTCGCTGTCGACGAACGCAACGGCGGTCGCGGCTTTGATCAATTGCGGTTTAGCGAGCGGCGCGAGTTGATTCAATCGATCGAGGGCATCCGATACGTGATCGAGTTTGATGGCTTCCGCACCGACGAACTCGACATTCGAATCGGGCAACAACAGCGCGCCGGCGTTGAACGCGTGCTCGGGCCGCTTTGGCAACCTGACGACGGCGATCAACGATAGAACCAGGGCTGCATCGTTCGGCAGTTCGCGAACCGACCGATATCGCACCGGCACGGCTTTGGTGGCGTCGGGGCCCAGCCGCCGATTCAGAATCGTGAACAGAAGAAACTCGCGGATAGATACCCGGCCATCGGCAACGATCAGCATATGAGCGAGCTTCAGGACGCGCTGCCGAGCTGGCGCTGGAAGCTTTCGCAATGCCGGCATCGCAAGGTCCAACAGCGGTTGACGCGCGCCGGGCGGCAATTGATGAATCAGGCCGTGATAGCGATCGGCAAGCTGTGAGGCTTCGGTCCCGTACGCCTCGGCGATCAGCTGGCACTGCTGCGCTCGAAGATCGCTGTCCTTCTCCACTAGCAATGCCAGGGCAATCAGCTGTGCATGGATCGCGTCGCTCGCCGCGCCCCGCAGCGTGTCCACGGTCGCGCGCTGCGATTCGTCGAGCGCGAACTCGCGATGCGCCGGCGGCGCGACAGTGCCAACCGCTGCAGCAATTTCACCCTGTCCTGCGACACCGGCCGCCGCAGCCGCGACCAACCCAGCAACCGGTGACAGAGCATTTAACCCTGGTGCCTGCGGGAGTTCACGCGGGGTTGCCGCATCGTGTCCGTCCATCGAAAGTGCCAAGGCGTTCTCCGGTGCGGGCAGAAACGTCTGCTTGCGTCCGTAAATCCGCTGAACTCGCTCTTCCAGTGACGGATGCGTCGCGAACAGGCCGCGTACGAAGGTGCGGCCGAGCCGCTCCAAGGAAGAGGTGCGACAGTGCCTCAGCCTGCGGATGATCGATGCGCGTGCCGAGCCCGGTCGTCTCCGTCAGTCCGCCGATTTTGCGCAGCGCGCCGCCGATACCGTCCGGATTACGTGTGAACTGCACCGCGCTGGCATCCGCAAGAAACTCACGTTGCCTCGATACCGCCGCCTTGATCAGACGCCCGAAGAAAACGCCGATGTAGCCGAGCAGCCACAGCGCGATGCCTGCAAAAAGCAAAATGGCCATCGCGTTTCCGCTTCGACTGCTGCTTCCGCCTCGGCTGCGGCCGCCGACTTCGAGCAGCAGACGGCCGGCAAGCGCAACGATCAGCAGCCCATGCAGCACCCCGATCAGTCGCAGATTGAGCCGCATGTCGCCGTTGAGCACATGCGAAAACTCATGCGCAACAACTCCCTGCAATTCGTCGCGTGACAGGCGCGTCAACGTACCCCGCGTGACCACGATCACCGCGTCGTTGATCGAGTGGCCGGCGGCAAAAGCATTGATCGCAGGCTCGTTATCCATCACGTACACGCGCGGCACCGGTACGCCCGATGCAATTGCCATTTCTTCCACGACATTGATCAGGCGCCGGTCCAGCAAGTCGCTGGTCGTCATATCGACCTCGCGTGCGTCGACGAGGTTCGCCACCGATGCCCCTCCGGCGCTCAGTGCACTCAGCTTGTACGCCGTGCCCCCGCCGATAAGCCCGAGCACGATGCACGTGTTGATCAAATAAAATCCGGTAGGCAGCGTGCCCGCGACACGGGCAGTGCCCGAGGGCATCAGAAAACCGAAATAAATCGCAGTAGCTGCGAAATTCACCGCGACGACGATTGCAACCACGGCAATGACGAACAACACGACCAGACGGCGCGTTGATCGGCGAGCGATCTCCTGGTGCTGGAAAAAATCCACGTGCGGATGCGCTACAGCGGACGCGCGCCGTAGCCGGCGATCGCGCCGGTACCGATTGCCAGCACCGCTAACGTGAAGATCAGCGACACGGTGGTCCAGAACATCGTCGGATCATCGTCGCGTCGAATCCAGTCGCCCGCGACCTCGTTGTCCCACACCGTTCCGCGCCGCACGCTCTTCACGCCCCACACAATCAGGCCAGCTCCGCACGCGAAAAGGACCCACATCGCGACCATGACTCGTGCGAAGTGAAACTAGAACTGAACGCGAACCGCTTGTCTTTCCTCGTCGCTTTCGGTCGATTGCAACAGCTCGGCCGGCGTAAACGTGAACGCGCCTGCGATGACGTTGGTCGGAAACTGCTGCACGGCGGTGTTGTAGCTCATCACCGAATCGTTGAACGCCTGACGCGCAAACGAAATCTTGTTTTCGGTGGCGGTCAGCTCTTCGGTCAACTGCATCATGTTCTGATTTGCCTTCAGGTCGGGATAAGCCTCCGCCAAGGCAAACAGCTTCGACAAGGCGCCACTTAGCGCTCCTTCAGCGACAACCAATCCCTGGATAGCCTGCGCCGAGCCCGGATCCGCGGCGGCTGCCGTATTCGCGCTCACCGCCGAGTTGCGCGCACGGATCACGTTCTCGAGCGTCTCGCGCTCATGCTTCATGTACGCCTTCGCGGTTTCGACCAGATTCGGAATAAGGTCGTAGCGGCGCTTGAGCTGGACATCGATCTGTGCAAATGCATTCTTAAATCTGTTGCGCAGACTGACGAGCCGGTTGTAGGCCCCCACAACCCAGAAAACGATTGCCGCGATGACGACCAGCGTGATGATCCAACCCATCGAATCCTCCAGTCAAACAATCAGACGGCAGACGCCCGGCTCGCCGCTATCGCCTTAAGTTCGAGGCGCGCGGACTATAAGACAAACACCTGCTCATGCAAGCCCTGATTGACGGACGGTGGCAGCCTCCGTCCGTCACCGTTTCGCTCAGCGCGCCGGAGCGGGTGCAGTGGTGACAGGCGCAGACGATGCCGCGGCCCGGCCGCGATTGATTTCCTCGACCGACGCAACGTCGAACAGCTTAACGACTTGTTTCACGCCGGGCACGCGGCTGGCGACGTGCGCTGCAACGTCCGCCTCCTTCTGCGTGACTGCGCCCATCAGATAGATCGTGCGTCGATCGGTGACGATGTCGATCGAGTTGAACGCAATCTCGCGCGTGTTCACAAAAGCTGCGCGCACGCGTGCTCCGAGCGTGTTGTCCTCCGTGCGCTCGCTGAAGGTTGAGGGCTTCGCAACAACCAGTTCGTTGTTGACAATGCGAACTTCTTTCGAGCCGGAAGCCACAAGCCCCGCTCGGGCCTTCACCTCTTCGCTGTTGACTTCACCGGTGAGCAAAACGCGCCGCTCGAAACTGTTCACGTTGATGTGAATATCATTGCCGCGCAGCGCATCCTTTAATTCATTGGCAACTCTGACCTGAATCGTTTTGTCATCGAGCTGCGTACCGGTGCTCCGGCGGTCGGTGGCGACTATCGCGGTGCCCGCTGCCACAGCCCCAATGACTAATGGCGCACACCCCGACAGTGCCGCGATCGTCAATGACAGCGCGCCCAGCAATTGTCTATCAATCAATTTCATTCGATTCTCCGCTCTTCACTCGCTTATCCAGATTGAAACGCATCGCGTATCCACTCGATTGTGCCACCGCCGTCGACGGTGACGACATCGAATCGGCATGCAGGCCAGCGTTCGCCGTAAGTGGCCAGCAGCCAATGCTGAGCGGCCCGACCGATTCGCTTCTGCTTCAGCGAATCAACAGTAACGGCCGCGCCGCCGAAGCGCGAGCCGGTTCGCATGCGGACTTCGACAAACACCAGCACCTCGCGTTCAAATGCGATCAGATCCACTTCGCCGTCGCGGTAGCGGGCGTTGCGTGCAACGATGCGGCAGCCCGACGCGATCAAGTGCCGGGAGGCTGCCGCTTCGGCCTCGTCCCCGGCGCGCTGTTTAGGCGTTCGCACCGATGACCGTAACGCCTTCATCAGCGCGCCACCTCTTCTCGTTCGATCGCTCCGTTGCGGTAGATGGCCGATACCGGAACGCGTTCGACGCGCACATTTTGTGCGCGATCAACACGCAGCCGGCCCGTCACGCCGTCGATCTCGAATCGCAGCTCACCTTTCATCCAGACCTGCGCGATTCGAAACGCATCGATTCCGAGCGCATACAACCGCGCAGTCTCCAGCGTCATCGGTCGTCCTGCCGGCGGATAAACCATCACCGCAGGGTGATCGGGCTGCAGCAACCACGGCATGTCGACAAACCTGACGCCTTCGAGATCAAAAGCAAGCGCGGACGGCAGCGGGCGAGCTTGTCGGATCCCCTACGTTCAGCAAAGACGTCCCGAAGACTGCAACGCCACGTGGAATTCGCGGCCGCACCAAAGACGCCTCACGCGCACCGAGCGCAAGGAATACCGCATCGAAGCTGCCCGTTTCAAACTGCCGGCCCAAGCGGGTCAGCGCAGCGGGTGTCGCTTCGACCGCCAACGGCAACTCACCCGCCGCACGGAGCGCATTGACAAACGCCTGGGCGATTCTTTTTTCAAGAGCACCAATGCCAGCAACCACCATCACGCGCGCGCCGGTCGACACTCCAGGCCGTAGATTGATGAAGCTGGTCAGCGCAATTTGAACCACGCGTTCGGCCTCGGCTTCGGCCGAAAGGCCAAGCGCGATCATCGTCGCCGGTGCGCTCGACTCGCGGTCAGGAAAATTCAGCGTCACCAGCGGCAGCACGGCAAGCCCGCCGTCGACGATGGAGGTGACCTGATCGCGCCGCAAAGGGCCGACGGCGACGCGGACGCCGCGATCACGCGCGGCCGCCAGGGCAACGCCTATCTGCTCGATCTCGTCCCCGACCTCGATCACCTGAATGGTCGCGGTGCTTCCGCTGGCTTTGTGCGCCGAAAAAAAACCTTGTCGCACGGCTTCGGCAGCGGCCGCGAAAATGCCTTGCTGGTTCGGTAGCACCAGCGCGATTGCCGGCGCCGCCACCGGTTGAGTGGTATCGATTGCCGGTCCCGTCTGCGCAAATGCGTTCGTAAAGAGGCCGCATGCCACACTTGCCAGCAACGTCAGGAGCCGGCATAGCGAGCGAAGTGCAGCAATGGGAACAATCACGCAAGGCCTGCAACAGGATCGATTGATTGCGTTGTCGGAAGTGGCGGCGCAGGAGTTGGCCGCTGGCTCATTGTATGTAGTTGGCTTGCCTATCGGCAATGCAGCCGACATCACGCTGCGCGCTTTATGGGTGTTGTCCAACGTCGACGCCATCGCTGCGGAAGACACGCGCGTCACGCGGCCGTTCTTGGCACGATACGGAATCAATACGCCGCTGATCGCGGCGCATCAACACAACGAGCGCGAAATGGCTCCGCAGATCGTCGAGCGGCTGGCACGCGGCGATCGGATTGCGTTGGTCACCGACGCCGGAACCCCCGGAATTTCCGATCCGGGCGAAGTGATCGTGCGTGCCGCTCTCGATGCGGGCCGCCGCGTAATCCCGGTGCCAGGGCCCAGCAGCGCGACCGCCGCATTGTCGGTAGCCGGACTCGGTGCCGGTCCGTTTGTATTTGCCGGCTTCCTGCCCGGCGGCGCGCAGCAACGGGAGCGAAACCTGCGAGCGCTGGCTGCTGACAAAAAAGCTTTTGTGTTGTTCGAGGCGCCGCATCGAATTGCCGATCTGATCGGCCTGTTGTACGCCGTGCTCGCCCCGGAGCGGCGGGTCGTTCTGGCGCGCGAGCTGTCCAAGAAATTCGAAACCGTGTCAGTGCACAAGGCTTCCGAACTGGCCACACTGCGCGCCGAAGAGCGCGGCGAATATGTCGTCCTGGTCGACGTTGAGCGCGCCATTGGCAGTGATGCCGACAAAATTGATCCATCCGTCCTGCACTGGCTCAGCGTGTTGCTGGAAGAGATGTCGCCCTCGCGTGCGGCGGCAATCGCAGCAAAGGCGAGCGGCCAACCGAAGTCGGCGCTTTACAAACTTGCGTTACAACTCAAGCCTGCTTCGGCGTAGGTTGGAATTCGGTCGCGGACTTCGGCACGCCGGGATGGTTGGCCCACCAAGAGCGCGCATCCGCCGCACTCCACGCCGATTGGTGTAGCACCTCATCGAGTCGATCAAGCACCTCTTGTGTACTTTGCGGGCGCGCGTCAGCGCTTTTATGTAGACAGTTTTGGATCAGCTTGGACAGCAAATCATCGCCTTCGAGCGTCGGCACAGGCGCATTGACCACCTGATAGGCGAGCGCCAGATCGTCGCCAGCTTGATACGGCGGCCGGCCAGTCAGCATGAAGTAGCCGAGGGCGCCCAGCGAATAGATGTCGGAGCGGACATCAGCGCTTTCCGGATGCTCGATGCGTTCAGGGGCCATATAGGACGGCGTACCCAGGATTCGCAGCGCACGGGTCAAATCCCGCGTATGCGGCTCGCTCACACTCTTGACGAGGCCGAAGTCCAGCACCTTGACGATATCGAACTCAGCGCCGCGTCGGCACAACATCACATTGGCCGGCTTGATATCGCGATGCACGAGTCCGCGCTCGTGCGCTTCGGACAGCGAGCCTGCGACGCCGTGCATCGCGTAGGCAACACGCGCCGCGGGTTGCGATCCGTATTGCTCGACCAGCTGTTGTACGGTGATGCCGTCGAGCAACTCCATCGCGCAGAAGAGCTCACCGGCAGGCGAACGGCCATAGTCGAAGATTGCCACCGTATTGGGATGCATCAGTTGACTGGCGAGCCGCACTTCGCGCTCGAACCGCGCCAGGCCTTCATCGCTCGCAGCGCGCAGCGCGAGCAGTTTGATGGCCACAGGGCGCTTCAACAACCGATGCCGCGCACGCCATACGCTTGCCATGCCCCCTTCGGCAATTTGCTCCAGCAACTCGTAGCTGCCCAGCCGGCGGGCTTCGTCGCGCTGGCCGCGCAGCACTTGAATCCACAGGGTTGCGGCGAGTAGCGCCAGAAGCACCAGTCCCGGAGAGCACAGCGATGAGCCAATACGCAGCCTCAACTCGCCGCAGAGGCGCAAACACTTCGTCGCGGCCGGCCTCGACCGCAATGCCGAAGCCGTATTGCGGTAGCCAGCGCCATGCTCCAACGACCGATTGGCCAACGTAGTTTCTATAAGGCTGCAGCACCTCACCGGTGAGTTCGCCGTCGGTGCGGGCGACGCCATCGAGCGCAAGCGCCGCGAGCGTGGTCAGATGTTGTGGCGTATCTTCTTGCGAGCCGTCGAGCCGAACCGACAGGATCGTTGAATCGCCGGGCTTAACAGCCCCACGGCGCTCCAGTTCCGAACGAAAACGACTCTCGGAAAGCATCCTGCCGCGAGCATCGAACGCGTACGCCTCGCCCGTCGATCCTGGGCGTGCAGCCAACAACGAACTCGAAAAACGCGCATCGGCAAACTTGCCGATGTTCAGAGCTGCGATGACGTTGCCCGCTTCGTTTCGCACTGGCGCCGAAAACCAGACTAGCGGTCGTCTCGAATCGGCGTTCGGTGCGCCGCTTAGCCGCTCACGTTCACTCATCGGCGGCGCGAACACCGATTGACCGCCGAATACCGGCCTTAGTTGGTGCAAGCGCTCGGGTGTCAGCGTCAGGCCGCAATATTCGCGAGTGCGAGCCGCCAGCACGCGGCCGGATCGGTCGACCAGGTTGACGCCATCGGCTGCATCGCTCTGGCGTAGCGCATCGATCGCATTGACCAGCGCATCACTGACCACGCCCCGGCATGCAGTTAACACTGCCCCATTGGCGGCGCCCGCGACGGACGACAGACCGTCCCGATTGATCGCGCTTGCGGCTCCAATCACGCGCGCATCCTTGGACCAGCGGTCGACATTGAGCTGCTTTTCCCGAATCCAGATCTCGAGTGCGCTCACTTCTGAGTCAAGCAGGGCGCGCAAATTGGACGCAGCCAACGTTTGCAGCTCGCGTTGCACGTCGACGTAAATCCACGAACCCATCGCTATCACGGCCGCGGACGCGGCACCCAGCGCCGCCAGCCACCGTACCGACACCTTAATCATCACGGAACAGCGCGCCACTCACCGGACGTTATCTGCGCATGAGTAATGCGTTCGATTTCGACCGGCCCGGTACCGGTGCCGACAAGACCCAGTCTGGAGGCAGCCGCGTACGAAAGATCGATGATGCGATCCGATTTGAATGGGCCCCTATCGTTGACGCGAACGATGATGCTTTGCCCGCTGCGCACGCCGGTCACTCGCACATAGCTCGGCAGCGGCAGCGTCGGATGCGCGGCGGTCATCGCGAACATGTCGTAGATCTCGCCGCTCGCGGTTCGGTTGCCGTGAAACTGCTTGCCGTACCAAGATGCCAGCCCGCGCTCGCGAAACGGAACATCGGTCGTCAGCGGCGTGTAACTGCGGCCCAGCGCAACGTACGGCCGATTGGCGCGCGCGAGAAATGGCTCGATCTTTGGAACCGCATCGGGAGTCGATGCGATGTCGCTCGGCGTCCGATCCGGGGGCCCGTCGTTCTGGTAATAGCCGCCGCGCTGCGTCGTGCCGCACGCGGCCAGCAACATGAAAGCAACCGGGGTCAAGCCCCGCCAGTTCATGACTGAACGAGTTTGCGGTGTGCCGATATCGCCATCAGCAGTCCACATGCCATGCCGAGTGTGACCAGCGCAGTTCCCCCGTAGCTGATGAACGGCAATGGCACGCCCACGACCGGCAAGATGCCGCTCACCATCCCCATGTTGACGAAGGCATACGTGAACATGATCAGCCCGATCGCCGCAGCCAGCAACCGCGCGAACAGCGTCGGCGCACTTATCGCGATCGCAAACGCGCGCCAGACGAGCGCGAAGAACAACAGCACCAGCACCACGTTTCCGACCAGACCGAACTCTTCCGAGTAAACCGCAAAAATAAAATCGCTGGTGCGTTCGGGGATGAACTCCAGATGGGCCTGCGTACCCTGCATCCAGCCCTTGCCGAATACACCGCCAGATCCGATTGCGATCATTGCCTGAAGCGTGTGGAACCCCTTGCCCAGCGGATCGGTCGAGGGATCGATCAGCGTCATCACACGCTCACGCTGGTAGTCGTGCAGCATCGTCCAAGCCACCGGCAGCATCGCCACACCACCAACCAGCATCACCGCGAGCCACTTCCATGGCAGGCCGGCGAAGAAGATCACGAACACGCCAGCGGCCAGCACAAGCACCGCGGTGCCAAGATCCGGTTGCTTCAAAATCAATGCAACCGGCACCGCTAGTAACAGCGCCGCCACTAGAAAATCGTAGCCACGCAACGCGCCTTCGCGCTTGTGGAAGTACCAGGCCAGCATCATCGGTACGCCGAGCTTCATGATCTCCGACGGCTGAATCCTCGTCACCTTGATGTCCAGCCAGCGCGTCGCACCCTTCACTGTCTCACCACTTATTTCAGTTGCGATCAGCAGGGCTACCCCGATCAGATACACGGGCAGCGCGAGCCGCATCAACCATTGCGGCCTCACGTTGGCGGCGACGAACAACACGGCAAACGCAATTCCGAAGTTGCGAATCTGATCCGTTATGCGCCACGGAAAATCGTTGCCGGCCGAGTACAAAGTGACCAGGCCGATCACGCCGAGACTGCCGACGATCGCCAGCAATGCAGGATCGAAGACCGCAACGTACGGCCGCGCAAAGCCACCAATGCGCTGTGCGACGGTGCCGTTGTTCATTGCATCACCTTCGCCATCGTGCTGGTCGGCGCGGGTGCCATTGCCTGCACGCGCAGTGCAGCGCCCGGTAAAGGCGTTTCGTCATCGGGCCCTTCCTTGGCCGGCGCGTTTGGCACTTTGCCCAACAGGTGATAGTCGATGACCTGACGAGCGATCGGCGCCGCTGCGCGCGCGCCGAAGCCACCGTTTTCAACAATTACCGCGAGCGCGATCTTCGGATCGTCGGCGGGCGCAAAAGCTATGAACAGCGAGTGGTCGCGATGGCGTTCGTCAATGCGATTTTCGTTGTACTTCTCGTTCTGCTTGATCGAGATCACCTGCGCGGTGCCGGTCTTGCCGCCCACCTTGTACGGCGCGCCCTCGAACGCACGCCGGCCGGTGCCGCTGATATTGACCTCGACCATCGCCTCACGCACCAGCTTCAGATGTTCGGGCTTGATCGGGATCCGATAGCTTTCCTGCGGCACGGTCAGACGCTTCTCGCCGGTGCGCGCATCTTCGACCACCTTGACCAAATGCGGCTTCATCACGACGCCGTCGTTGGCCAGAATTGCGGTCGCATGCGCAAGCTGCAGCAGCGTGAATGAGTTGTAACCTTGGCCGACACCGAGTGAAATGGTTTCCCCCGGATACCACTTCTGCTTCAAACGTCTTTCTTTCCACTCAGTCGATGGCAGCAATCCCATCTGCTCACCTTCCACATCGATCCCGGTGAGCTGGCCGAAGCTCCATGGCTTCATGAAGTCGTGAATTGTGTCGACCCCCAGGTCGTTCGCCAGCATGTAGTAGTAAACGTCGCTTGACTTGATGATCGAGCGCTTCAGATCGACAGGCCCCAGTGGAACCTTGTTCGAATCGCGAAACCGCCGGTTACCGAACACGAACACGCCGTTGTCCTGTATCACCTGATCCGCCCGGCGCTTGCCGGTCTCGAGAGCGGCCAGCGCCAGAAATGGTTTGTACGTCGAGCCGATCGGATACGTGCCACGCAACGCGCGGTTCAGCAGTGGTTTGTCGGGATCGTTGTTCAGCTCGTCCCAGCTTTTCGGATCGATTCCATCGACAAACAGATTCGAGTCGAACGTGGGCTTCGCGACGAATGCAAGCACGTCGCCCGTTTTAGGCTCTATCGCGATCAAGGCACCGCGTCGGTCGCCGAAAGCGCGCTCCGCAATTTTTTGCAGCTCGATGTCGACCGATAGCACCAGATTGTTGCCCGGAGTCGACGGGCTGCGCGACAACGTGCGCACGGCGCGGCCGCCCGCAGTGATTTCGACCTGCTCGTGGCCTGCGATGCCGTGCAGCTCGGCTTCGTAGCTTTGCTCGATACCGACCTTGCCGATGTGATGCGTGCCCTGGTACGCGATCGCTTCGCCGCGCTTTTCGAGGCGCTTCATGTCATCCGGTGAGATGCGGCCGATGTAGCCGATCATGTGCGAAGCGATCTCACCGAGCGGATAGTCGCGAAACAGGCGAGCTCGCAGCTCAACGTTTGGAAAGCGATAACGCTGTGCGCTGAAGCGGGCGACTTCTTCGTCGGTCAGCCGCGTTCGTATCGGTATCGCATCGAAGTGCTTTTCTTCGAGCAGCTTCTTGAAGCGCCGACGATCACGTCCCTGCACCTCGATCACCTGCGCAAGCGCATCGATTGTTTTGTCGTGATCGCGCAGACCTTCGGGCGTTATTTCAAGCGTGTATGCCGAATAGTTGCGCGCGATGATCTTGCCGTTGCGATCCTTGATCAGTCCGCGATTCGGCGCCACGGGCAAAATCGCGATGCGGTTCAGCTCGGCCTGCGCCATGTAGGCGTCGTGCTTGACCACTTGCAGCCATGCCAGTCGCGCCAGCAGCGTTACAAATGCCGCAAGGACGAACACCGTCGCGACTGCAATGCGAATCCGAAAATAGTGAACCTCGCGCTCGGGATTGCGCATCGCCGTCGATCGCGGTCCGAACGAAAGTTCGTCCCCGGTCGAGCGACGACGACGGAACATGCGCCTGGAGGCCATGGCGCGGAATGATAGTGGACACAGTCCGAAATCGATCAGAAATGCTGACGGGCGCGGTACATCCATTTCGCGCGTGCCGCATGTCTGCGCGCTTGCAGGGCGCGCAACGTTGCTTACAGCGGGCGCGTGTCGTCGGGATCAGTCGGGCGTCGCTGTGGCGCCAGCAGCAGCCACGAGATCAGCGGCCATAAAACGGCACCCACCGCACTTTCGCCGAAGTACATCCAGCCCGGCCACGTGCCGCCCACCCACATGCGGATCGCAAGCGAAGCAAGCTGCGCGATCAGCAGTAGCGGGAACACGTGCAATGCCTGCGCACCCACCGGAAACCACAGAATGCGCCGGTGCAACGTGATCGCGCCGTAGGAGATCAACGTATAGGCAAGCGCGTGCTCGCCGAACAGCGCCGCCTCGTGCACGTCCATTAGCAGGCCGAAGGCAAACGCAGCGCCAATACCAACACGGCGCGGCTGGTGGATATTCCAGAACACGATCGTGATCGCGAGCACGTCGGGCACCAGCGGCGTACGACCCCACGGCAATAAGTTGATCACCAGTGCCACGACCAGCGACGTCCAAATGAACAACGGGTTGGCTGGACGTAACAGGTATTGCGGCTGATACCCGATGCGCGTGCCCGGGAGCTCGATGGGATCCGTTGGCCGCAACGCGAAGTTGCTGCCGAGCCACCCGCGAACTCCGGCGCGCCGGCGCGACGCGGAGCGAGTCGAATCGTTGCTCATGCGTGAGCCACTCGCGCCGTCACTTGCGCGCTCCTTTTCGCGCAGGCGCAGGAGCAACAGCCTTGGGCGCTGCTTGCTTGGCGGGCTCGACCAGAAGAACCAGTAAATGCTTGTTGCTTTCGATCCCCGCGACTGGCGACATCACGATGCGTGCGAACTGATCCTTAGCGGCCCGTTCGACGCGGCTCACCGTGGCAACCATCAATCCGGATGGATAAACGCCGTCAATGCCCGAGGTGGTGACAACATCGCCGTTGGCAACGTCGGCGTTAGGGGCCATGAAGCGCAGATCGAGCGTTCCAGGCTCGGCGCCGCCGAATGCGACACCGCGAAGCCCATTGCGCAGAATCTGCACCGGGATCGATTGATCCTTGTCGGTAAGCAGCGTGACTTCGCTGGTGTCGTTGAATACCCGCGTGATCTGGCCCACCACGCCGGCATCGTCGATCACCGGGCTGCCCGGGCGAACGCCTTCATTGCTGCCTACGTTGAGAACCAGCTTGCGCGCAAAGCGATCGCGCGACTCGTAAAGCACATCGGCCAGCACGGTTGAGTTGCCGGTTCGTTCGCGCGCGCCGAGCAGCTTGCGCAAGCGCTCGTTTTCCACCATCAGTTCGTGCGACTGCTGCAGCGCTTGCGCCGTTTCGAACTGCTTGCGTTTTAACTCGTCGTTTTCGCGAGTCAGCGTCGTGACCGACGTGAAGTAACCGGTGACGGTGTCCGCAAGGCGGTTGGGAACCAGCAGTGCCTGCTGCACCGGATAGAGCACGACGCCGAGACCGATCCGGACCGTTTCGAGCATACGAACTCGCGAATCGATGATGATCAGCGCAATTGCGAGAAAAGAGAAGAACGCGACTCGAGCGCGCGCCGAAACGCCCTGATTAAATAGCGGCGGCGGGCCATCAAAAGATGCGGAAATGCACCCTACTTGGCGCGATAGTCAAAAAATCGGTGGAAAGAACGTCGCGATAAAGATGCTGCGGCGTCACACCGGTCGCGAAGATCGTTCCGAGCTTGTCCATCCGCTCGAGCGCGATGCCACAGCCGCGCACGACGCAGGTCAGGGGTTCTTCAGCAACGACCACGGGCAGCCCGGTTTCTTCCATCAGAAGCCGGTCGAGATCGCGCAGCAATGCACCGCCACCCGTCAGCATCATGCCGCGATCGGCGATGTCGGCGCCCAACTCGGGCGGCGTTTGCTCGAGCGCAATTTTTACGCTCGACACGATCTGATTCAGCGGATCGGTTAACGCTTCCAGAATCTCGTTGCTAGAGATCGTGAAGCTGCGCGGAATTCCTTCGGACAGATTGCGGCCCTTGACTTCCATCTCGCGCACTTCGGAGCCGGGAAACGCAGAGCCGATGTTCTTCTTGATCAGTTCGGAGGTCGGTTCGCCGATCAGCATGCCGTAGTTGCGGCGGATGTAGTTGATGATCGCCTCGTCGAACTTGTCGCCGCCAACGCGCACCGACCCTTTGTAAACCATGCCGCCCAGCGAGATCACGCCCACTTCGGTAGTGCCGCCGCCGACGTCTACCACCATAGAGCCCGATGCTTCGGATACCGGCAAACCAGCACCGATCGCCGCCGCCATCGGCTCTTCGATTAGATAAACCTGAGAGGCACCTGCAGCTTCGGCCGACTCTTTGATTGCCCGTCGTTCGACCTGCGTCGAGCCACACGGCACGCAAATGATGATGCGTGGATTCGGCGCGAACAGACTGGACGGATGAACCATCTTGATGAACTGCTTCAACATCTGCTCGGTGACGGTGAAGTCGGCGATCACGCCGTCCTTCATCGGACGAATAGCCTCGATGTTTCCCGGCACCTTGCCCAGCATCTGCTTGGCTTCTTTGCCGACCGCCTGGATCGTGCGCTTGCCGTTGGGGCCGCCTTCCTGCCGAATCGCGACTACCGAAGGTTCATCGAGGACGATGCCCTTGCCACGCACATAGATCAGCGTGTTCGCGGTGCCTAAATCGATTGCAAGGTCGTTGGAAAAGTAACTGCGGAGAAAACCGAACATGAGTGATGGTGGGGCAGCAGCGAAAAACAGACTACCCAGGCTCGAAAGTGGGGCGAATGATAAACTTTTTTCGCTTCTGATCTGCTCGATATACCCTATTTTTCCCCGCGTAGACCGCCACAGAACCATCCCGCACGCATGTCACTCGATCTCGAGCAGGTCCGCCGCATCGCGCATCTCGCGCGCATCGAGATCACCGATGAGGAAGCCGGACGCACGCTGGCCCAACTGATCGACATCTTCGCGATGATCGAGCGCATGCAGGCCGTCGACACCACCGGTATCGAGCCGATGGCCGATGCGCTGGGAGGGTCGCAGCGCCTGCGCGATGACGTCGTGACCGAGGGCGATCAGCGGGCGGCAGTGATGATCAACGCGCCGGAACAACTGAACGGGCTTTTTGTCGTCCCGCGCGTGGTCGAGTAGTCATGGAGATCGCACACGGATCTCTCGCAGAGTTGTCGCGCGCGCTTGCCGACGGGAAAGTATCGGCGGTGGAACTGGCGCGGGCGCATCTCGGGCGTATCGAATCACACCGCAACCTGAACGCGTTTCTTGACGTTCGACCTGAAGTCACATTGGCGCAGGCCGCGGCGGCGGATGCGCGGCTGGCGCGAGGTGACGCCACGCCGCTGACCGGCGTGCCGATAGCGCACAAGGACATTTTCGTCACGAAGGACTTCTTTTCGACGGCGTCGAGCAAGATCCTGCAGGGCTATCGAAGCCCATTTGATGCGACGGTGGTGGACAACCTGACGCAGGCCGGGATGGTGACGGTCGGCAAGACCAACTGCGATGAGTTTGCGATGGGCTCCTCGAACGAGAACAGCGCATTCGGCAACGTGCTGAATCCATGGGATCACGGGGCGGTGCCCGGTGGATCGTCGGGCGGCTCGTCCGCCGCAGTGGCCGCGCGCCTGGTGCCGGTCGCAACGGCCACCGATACCGGTGGTTCGATCCGCGAACCCGCGGCATTTACCGGCATCACCGGCACCAAGCCTACCTATGGCCGTCCTTCGCGGTGGGGAATGATTGCCTTTGCGTCGAGCCTGGATACCGCCGGACTGATGACACGCTCGGCTGAAGATGCCGCACTCGTATTCAACCAGATGCTGGGGTTTGACCCCAAGGATTCGACCAGCGTCGATCGGCCGCGCGAGGACTACACACGACATTTGGATATCGACGTCAAGGGACTGAAGATCGGCGTTCCGAAGGAATTCTTTGGGGGGCCAATACAGCCGGATGTCGAGGCCGCGGTGCGTGAGGCACTTGCGGAGTATCAGCGTTTGGGGGCGACGCTGGTCGATATTTCGCTGCCGAACGCCGAGCTCGGCATTCCGGTGTACTACGTTGTCGCTCCGGCAGAAGCGTCGAGCAACCTGTCGCGCTTCGACGGCGTGCGCTACGGACACCGCGCCCGCGAGTACAGCGACGTCACGGACATGATCAAGAAGTCACGTTCCGAGGGCTTCGGGGCCGAGCCCAAGCGCCGAATCTTGGTCGGTACCTATGTCCTGTCGCACGGTTACTACGACGCCTACTACATCAAGGCGCAAAAAGTGCGGCGCATTATCGCTGACGAATTCAGCCGTGCGTTCTCCCAATGTGACGTGATCGCAGGGCCGGTGACCTTGAGCGTAGCCTTTGGCTTCGGGGAGAAAGCGGCCGACCCGGTCGCGATGTACATGGCGGACTATTACACGGTGCCGGGCAGCCTGGCGGGCGTCCCATCAATGAGTATTCCGTGTGGTTTTGGCGCCGGTCCGGTCAATGGCAAACGTCCAGTGGGGTTGCAGCTGATAGCAAATTACTTTGACGAGGCGCGCATGCTCGGCGTGGCGCACGCTTACCAGCGTGCGACCGATTGGCATTTGCGTCGACCCGACGGGTACTAACAGTCCGATGAAAAGCGTAGCGAGCGGGCGCGAGATGGCGCCGAGGAGCGCGGACGTACAGACGTACGCGCATTTGGACGTACTGCGGCACCGCAGACGCAAGATCGGGACGCGCAGTAGTTTTGTATTGGATTTTTAGTGTCGCAGCGATTGTTGGAAGCTAATCAGCGCAACGTTGCCGCCGCAGGCCACGTTGTTGAACGCATTCGCTTGCTGCAGGATCGTGCGGTACTGCTTGCCCGCCTGGGCCGGGTCACTGAAGCGGAGCGCACGCTGTCCGAAGCTGAGACGCAGATGCCGGCCGACGCCCCGCGACTGCTGAAGCTGCGCTTCGCCTATGTGCGTGCAATCGACACTTATTTTTCGAAGCGCTTTGCCGACGCGCAGCAGAAGATGTACGCCGCTCTGCGCGAAGCGCGATCGTCGAACGAGCCAAGCCTGATTGCCGAGTGCGAATCGGCATTGGCGCTCTTCATGCAGCGCGAAGGGGATGTTCGCGCGGCCATGACGCATGCGAGATCGGTGTTGGCGAATTCCGACGCCACGCTCGAAGCGCGCTATCGCGCTTCTCTCGCGCTGGCCTCGCTGCACCAGGACGCCCACGACCATGAGACGGCGTACCGGCTTTATCGGGAGACGCACGATGTCGTCAAAGACCTCAATGACGAGATTGCGATGGCCAGTTGGCTGCAGCGTGCGGCGCTGGCGAAGGCGGCGCACGCTCGGCAAGCTGCTGGAGCAGGTGAAATCGACAAGTCGGGCGTCAAGCAGGCGATCGCAGACTTGCAGAAATGCATCGAATACGCCGCACAGGTCCCGGATGGACCCACGACAACGCTCGATCACTTGCTGCTCGCCGAAATGTATGTGCTGCAAAAGCGCTATCAGCAGGCGCTGGCTCTTTATGACCTGCACCTGCCACAGTGCGAAGGCGACGGTTTCCTGCACGAATGCACCGCCGCGATGGCCGACCGCGCCCACTGCCTGTTGCAGCTCGGACAAACCGACGCGGGTTACGCGCAGGCGGTGGCGGCACTACGACGGCTGGATGAAGCGGCACCCGCCGACATTCGAGCGATCGTGCATGAAAACATGGCCGCCGCGCTCGAGGTCGTGCAGCAACCGGCGCAGGCGCGCCAGCACCGAACGATGGCGCAAGCAGCGTGGGACGCACACGGTCACGAACAAAGCGAAACGCGACGGCTGTTGCACGAGAGTGCAGTCACCACGTTGCACTAAGGTCCAGTGAAACGGCCGAAATGCACACCCGAGATTTGACCGTATCACTGGACTGACCATGCAATGGGAAGTGGTCATCGGTATCGAGACGCACGCGCAGCTGACGACCGCGAGCAAGATTTTCTCGGGGGCATCCACCCACTTCGGCTCGGAGCCGAACTCGCAGGCCAGCGTCATCGATTTCGCGCTGCCGGGCACACTGCCTGTGTTGAATCGCGGTGCGGTAGAGCGCGCGATCAAATTCGGCATTGCGACAGGTGCCGAGGTCGCGTCACACAGCATCTTTGCACGCAAGAATTATTTCTATCCGGATCTGCCGAAGGGCTATCAGATCAGCCAGTACGAAACGCCGGTGGTCAAAGGCGGCGCATTGACGTTCGTCGTTCAGCCGAGCGTTGCCGATAAATCAGGGGGCGAGCCGTATATCAAGACCGTGAGGTTGACGCGCGCGCATCTGGAAGAGGACGCCGGCAAGTCGATACACGAAGACGTCGGCGCCGGCAGGGTCTCGGGTATTGATTTGAATCGCGCCGGTGTGCCTTTGCTGGAGATCGTCTCGGAGCCGGAGCTGCGTTCGGCCGCAGAGGCAGTTGCGTATGCGAAGGCGATGCACGCGCTGGTGATCTGGCTCGACGTCTGCGACGGCAATATGCAGGAGGGTAGCTTCCGCTGCGATGCCAATGTCTCGGTTCGGCCAGCAGGCGAGACCCGGCTTGGCACACGGTGCGAGATCAAGAACCTGAACAGCTTCAGGTTTCTCGAGCGCGCGATCGACTTCGAAGTGCGGCGGCAGATTGGGCTGATCGAAGACGGCGGCACGGTCGTGCAAGAGACGCGACTGTATGACGCCGAGCGCGACGAGACGCGCCCGATGCGCGGCAAGGAAGACGCGATGGATTACCGCTACTTCCCTGATCCAGATCTGCGGCCGCTGGCAATCGCCAACGAATGGATTGAGCGCGTGCGACGCTCGATGCCTGAGTTGCCCAATGCGATGCGCGACCGCTTCGAGCGTCAATACGGCTTGCCCGCCTACGATGCGCAGACGCTGACTGCATCGCGCGACATCGCGGCTTATTACGAATCAGTGGCGCAGCGTGGCCGGACAAGAAAATGGTGGCGAATTGGGTAATGGGCGAGCTTGCAGCCAACTGAACGAATCCGGCCTCGCGATTAAGGACGCGCCGGTGTCGGCCGCACAGCTGGTTGGCAATTACTCGTGCGAGTCCTCGACGGAACAATTACGGCAAAGTAACAAGGCTCTGTTCAACGAGACATGGGCGAACGGCAAAGGGACGTGTTCGCCGCACTGTGGCCGGACGTCAAGAGCACTGACGCCCGACAAAATGATCGAGGAGCGCGGGGGTTAAGGCAGATTTCGGCATGTCTGCGATCGAGAAGCATAGTTGATCAGGTCCTCGCGGCAAACGCGAGCTCGGTCGACGAGTTTCGCGCCGGCAAGGAAAAGGCTTTCAATGCGCTCGTCGGTCAGGCGATGAAAGCCACTCGGGGCAAAGCAAACCCGCAACAAGTCAACGAGATTCTGCGGCGGAAGCTGGCGAATTCCTGACGTGGCACTGATGCGAGGTCTCCCCCTCGCCTTTGTACTGCGCGCGTACGCGCGGCCGCTCCGAAGGGAGCGCGCCTAGCTAATTTGCGGTTCGACTTCCGATCGCGACGAGTGCACGTGCGACGGCGAAGCCGTCGCGTACACGAGGAGCGCCTTTTAAGAACACGTCGAACGTAGGCGGCGCAGCACCTCGGTCGAGCTTGGCAAGTTCGATGGGTCCTCGCCGCGGTAATACTTGGTACCCTCGGGCAATTCGGCGCTGCCCGGTGGAGGCCACCCCTTGACGGCAATGACGCCCGATATCAGGTCAGTCAACTGGAAGGCTTCGCGATCAACATCGCGTCGACATACGAGATAAACCGCGCCGCGCGCGGCGCCGCGATTGCGAACTTCGACCAGTTCGGGCGGCGCGACGACCGAGAGTCCGCGCACTGCGTCGCCGGTGGCCAATACGAAAAACTTTGAAGGTGAGGGATGCTGCGCGAGAGCGCGCTCCACCGTCTGTGTGAAGTCAAAACTGTCGCCAGCGACGTACAAACCGCCGGCACTTTGCGCGCTCGCGACAACCGCTACAGCACACCAACACAGGACGACCCAGCGTTTCATCTTCGCCGCTCATTTTGCACGCTTGTTACCACGCATAGAGGTGACGAGATGTTCCACGCCTATTTTCCTTGAAATCGCGGGTCCAGAAGGATGTCGGTCTCTGGGTTGCGTTGCACCGGACGTGCGCCTTGCGCGAGTAACTCGCGGAAACGCTTTTTCTCGGCATCGAAGCGCTCGTTGATGCGCTTGGTCTCGATAGACGCCTCGTTCAGGATCTTCTCCGCCTGGTCGACCTCCTGCTGATTCGAAACGAAGCTGCGCTTGATTTGGTCCGGCAAAACGCGCTTCTTGTAGAACTCCGCTTCATCGTCGAGCTTCTTGCGCTCGCCATTCAGGTTGGCTATGCGTGCCTTCGCGCGCACCATCGACTGCGTCGCCGTTTCAAGAGACTTTGCACGCGCCGCTTCGATCTCTTCCTCACTTGCATACGCCTCCAGCAGCGATTTGTCGCGACGCCGCTGAGCCAGCTGCTTGTCTTCTTCTTCAAGCCGCTTCTTGGCCTCCAACGCGCGTGCACGCAGCTCGTCCTGCGTCGGCGGGCGCGCAATAACTCGGCGAACCGAGCCGTCGCGGTTCAGTTCACGCATGTCGGCGTTGGCGCACTCCGGCGGAGGCCGATCACCAGAAAAGGTTTTTCCATTGACCGTGCAGGTAAAGATGGACCCTAGCGGCGACCCTTCAGCCGCGACCGCGACGATCAGCAACACTGCACTTAACCCAGCCCTAACCCGCAAGGGAAACTGTGCGGCTTGGACAAAGTGCTTTATCGAATCACGCTGCATATTTGGCCCGATACTGCTCCATGGCGGAACGAAAGGCACGCGCACCCCGCGCGTGAGGCGAATCGGAATCGAGAAACTGCATCAGGTCGCTGAAATTCGCAATCGATATCACCGGGATGCCGAAGTCTTGTTCAAACGCTTGAACCGCCGATCGCGACGACAACTTTTCGTCGCTGCCGGCGCGTTCCACGCGATCGAGCGCGATCAGCACTGCGGCGGGCGTCGCGCCGTGAGCACGAATTAACTCGACCGATTCGCGCTTTGCCGCACCGTCGGTGATGACGTCATCGACAATCACGACACGCCCTTCGAGTGCGCTGCCGACGATCACTCCGCCTTCTCCATGATCCTTTGCTTCCTTGCGGTTGTACGCAAACGGCACGTCGACACCCAGCTCGGCCAACGCAACAGCGGTTGCCGACGCCAAAGTAATGCCCTTGTAAGCGGGGCCAAACAACATATCGAACGTGACACGTCCCTCCGCCCGCGCCTGCAGCAGCGTCTGCGCGTAGAACTTCGCCAGCTTCCCCAGTGTCGCGCCACGATTAAACATTCCAGCGTTAAAAAAATACGGCGATAAACGACCCGCCTTTGTTTTGAATTCGCCGAACGCCAATACCTTGCTGGCGAGTGCAAACTCGATAAATTGTTGCTGCAGTGAATCCACGTCGAGCATCCGGGCGTTAGGTCGAACAGACGATGCGTATGCGTATAACCTGCTTCATGCCAATCCCGTGAATTTTGCCGCATGTATGCCCGGCGAACGACCAAAATTGACGTGATTTTTCGGCGTAGCTTGCAATGTCCTGGCTATTCCCATGTTTCGTGTCACCACCCTCAACGTTAACGGCCTCCGTTCCGCGACACGCAAGGGGTTGACGCGCTGGCTCGAACGGTCAAAACCTGACGTCGTGTGCCTGCAGGAAGTGAAGGCCGATGAATGCGACATTCCGGAGGAAAGCCGGCCGCGCGGAATGCGCGCGTGGTATCACTGCGCGACCCGGCGCGGCTACGCGGGTACTGCACTGTATGCATCCAAGCGTCCGCGCGAAGTCCTGCTTGGCTTCGGAGCAAAGGAATTTGACGCCGAAGGCCGGTATGTAGAGGCAAAGTTTTCAAACGTCACCGTCATCTCCGTGTACTTTCCGTCAGGCTCATCCGGCCCGCACCGTCAGGAATCCAAGTTTCGATTCCTGGCCAGATTTCTTCCACATCTGAAGCGGCTCGCTGCGAGCGGCCGCGAGTTCATTTTGTGCGGCGACATCAACATTGCGCACCGCGAGATCGATTTGAAAAACTGGCGCAGCAACCAAAAGCACTCCGGCTTTCTACCCGAAGAGCGTGCCTGGCTGTCGCGTCTGTTCGAGCAGCACGGCTGGGTCGATGTGTTTCGAATGCTCGATCCGCGCCCCGAGCGTTACACCTGGTGGAGCAATTTTGGACAGGCGTATGCGAAAAACGTCGGCTGGAGGATCGACTATCAGATTGCGACGCCGGGCATTGCCAGACGTGCGCGAGCGGCGGAGATCTATATGGGCCAGCGTTTTTCGGATCACGCGCCGCTGACCATCGAGTACACCGGTCGCCTATGAGCTTTGTCGGTGCTCCGATGATCCAACCCTCGTCCGGCACCGTCGCAGCGCGCCGCTGGATCGACACACTGCGTGTGTACGCTGAACCCCCGACGCTGCGCATGTTCTTCCTCGGTTTCTCGGCCGGGCTGCCGTTATTGCTCGTACTCGGAACATTGTCTTTTCGTCTGCGTGAAGCCGGCATTGATCGCACCACAATCGGTTACCTGAGCTGGGTTGGCCTCGCGTACGGCTTCAAGTGGGCGTGGGCACCTCTGGTCGATCGCCTTGCGTTGCCGGGGCTGACACGCGCACTGGGACGTCGTCGCAGTTGGTTGCTGGCGTCGCAGCTTGCGATCATCGGCGGTCTGATCGGCATGGCGCTGGCCAATCCTCTCGACGGATTGAATTCGCTGGTGTGGTTTGCGCTGGTCGTTGCGTTCGCATCGGCAACGCAGGACATCGCTTTGGATGCCTATCGCATCGAATCGGCCGCGGTCGAAAAACAGGCCGCGCTGGCGGCGATGTATCAAACCGGTTACCGGCTGGCGACGATCTGGGCCGGAGCCGGCGTGCTATGGATTGCCGCTCGAGCCGCAGGCGACGTCACCGGCAGCACCTCACAGATCGACGTTCAGATGTCATCGGCGTGGACCACTGCCTATTTCGTGATGGCGGCATCGATGCTGGTGGGGGTCATTGCCACACTTCTTGCGCCCGACACGACAATCAGCACCGCGCGCGACGACATCGTCGCTGAAGAACTGGCGCTGGCGCGCAGGCTTTCCACAGAGCGTGGCGTTAGTTCGCAACTAGCACGCTTACTTGCCTGGTTGCAGACAGCGGTCGTGGGTCCGTTTGCTGACTTCATCGCGCGCTTTCGATGGCATGCGCTGCTGCTTCTCGCTTTGATCGCCACCTATCGCATTTCGGACATCGTCCTGGGCGTGATGGCATTTCCGTTTTACGTCGACATGGGTTACTCGAAGGACGAAGTGGCCGCGATATCGAAGATTTACGGCGTGCTGATGACACTCGCAGGCGCGTTCATTGGCGGTGTGCTTGCGCTGCGCTTCGGCGTGATGCGAGTCTTGTTCGCCGGCGCGGTGCTTTCAGCGGCGTCGAACCTGTTGTTCGCATGGCTCGCCACTCGCAGCCACGACCTGACAGGATTGATCTTTGTTGTCTCAGCGGACAACCTGTCGGGCGGCATCGCGTCGGCTGCATTCATAGCGTATCTATCGAGCCTCACGAACGTTGCCTACTCGGCGACGCAATACGCCCTGTTCTCGTCGGTGATGTTGCTGCTGCCCAAATTCGTCGCCGGCTTCTCCGGCGCCTTTGTCGATGCGTACGGTTACGTCACGTTTTTCCAGAGCACCGCGTGGATCGGCGTGCCCGTGCTGCTACTGATCTGGCTCGCGAGTCGAGCGCAAACCGCTCGCCATCAAGGCTCGCCGTCCCAGTAGTCGAGATCCGTGTCGGGCCGGTGCATGCGGCCCTTTTCGAGCAACGGACCGGCTACCGGCGTGAACGCCAGGTACTTGCCCGAGTCGGGGTATTCGCAGACTTCGGGGAACTCCTGGGTGCTGATCGACAAATATTTAAGCGGCTCATTCGATGTGTTGATCAACTGGTGCGGATATTCCGGGCCGGCGGGAATACCGATCACATCGCCTTGCCGGACCGGAATACGCTCGTCCGCAACGCGCAACGTACCCGAGCCTTCGAGGATCACGAACATCTCCTCCTGCGCATAGTGGAAGTGGTAGGGACACGTGGCTTTGCCCGGCGGCACCCAATCGACCGAGGCACCCAGCTTCTTGGCGACGGTACCGGCGACGCGCCGCCCGACAAGGCTTGCGGATCGAACGCCTTCGTACAACGACGAGTGTGCATTTTCGGCGCGCCATTCGACGTCGTCGATATTTCGGATCAACTTGTCGCGTAACGCTTGATTCATATGGAGCTCCGACTCATTTTTTCTTGGCGGATTTGTAGTCGTTGACATTGAACCTCGTCCCGTTAGACATCACGACATCTCCGGGTTTCATATCCGATTTGCACGGGCCACTCCATTGGGCGGCGGCTTTGGTAACGCCTTCTCGCATGCCCGCCATGGGCGGGTCAAACGTCGTGGTTGATTCGACTGTGTAGCCAGACTTGAAATCGCCTACGAAAACGCCGCGGGTCGTTGAGGTCGTCTTTCCTATCTTGCAAATCGAGTCGAAGGCCAACCGATCACCTGTGCGCTTCGTCTGATTTCTGCACGCCTTGCTCCTATCCGCCATCGTCCCGGTTATATCGTCGGTTTTCTCATCGACGCACTGTTGCATCGTCAAAGGCACCGACGCGCCCGGCATCGTTACGGACATCGACCAGAGGCCGGATTTGCGTCGTGGTAACTCGTCCGCAGCAACAGCATTGGCGACGAGCGTTGTCACTATCAACATCACTAGACGAACCATCGCCAGTCCTTTGGAGTTAATCAAGCTGAAAAGTAGACCGAGCCATCCGCAGCGACAAGTCCGCTACCGCGTCTCGAAGCGGTACACCGCCAGTGCACCGCGTAGCGCAGGCAACGTGGTGACGCGCGAGCCGTTGGTAAACACCGCGCGACCTGTGATGTTCAACCCGACCCTTGTCGCAAGAGCCTCGAAATCTTTTAGTGTGCACAGATGAATATTGGGCGTGTCGTACCACTGATAAGGAATGTTCCGGGTTACCGGCATCCTGCCGCGCAGCAACGACACCGCGTGCGTCCAGTGGCCGAAGTTTGGAAAGCTGACCACGCCTTGCCGCGCGACACGCGCCATTTCGCGCAGGATGCCTTCGGCGTTATGCATCGCTTGCAGTGTCTGCGATAACACCACGGTATCGAACATCGCGTCCGCAAACATCCGGAGGCCTGCGTCCAAATTGGCCTGGATAACATTGATGCCCGATCGCACGCACTCGGCAACCTGGTCGTCGCTGATCTCGACGCCATAACCACGGCAGTGCTTCTGTTCACGCAGGTGCGCTAGCAATGTTCCATCGCCGCAACCGAGATCGAGCACGCGGCTCTCGGCACGTATCCAATCGGCGATCTGCTGCAGGTCGACGCGCAGCGAAGAGGTTGTCATCGCAGCGCCTGCGCAATGTTGTCAAAATACGACCGCACCACTCGGTGATAGCGATGGTCATCCAGCAAAAACGCATCATGGCCGTGTGGCGCGTCGATCTCGGCATAGGCAACGTCGCGGCCGTTATCAATCAACGCTTCGACGATCTCGTGCGAGCGCTCGGGCGGGAAGCGCCAGTCGGTGGTGAATGCTGCCAGCAGAAACTTCGCGCGCGCCGGCTTTAGCGCTGCCGCCAGATCACCATTGGTAGCCTTTGCAGGATCGAAATAGTCCAGCGCTCGCGTAATCAGCAGGTACGTGTTGGCGTCGAAATACTCTGAAAACTTATCGCCCTGATAGCGCAGATAACGCTCGACTTCGAACTCTATCTCGTAGTGAAACTGGTAGTGGGCCTCGCGCATCGCCCGGCCGAATTTTTCTGCCATGTCTTCGCCGGACAAGTACGTGATGTGGCCGATCATCCGTGCCACTCGCAAGCCGCGCTTCGGCACCGTCCCATGCGCGTAATAGTCGCCGCCGTGAAAATCCGGATCCGAGCGGATCGCGGTCCGAGCGACTTCATTGAATGCGATGTTCTGCGCCGACAGTTTCGGTGCAGATGCGATTGCCACGCAGTGGCCGATGCGCTCCGGGTATTGAATCGTCCAGGACAGCGCCTGCATTGCGCCAAGAGATCCGCCCATCACGGCAGCCCATCGTTCGATGCCGAGCATGTCGGCCAGCCGGGCCTGCGCGTTGACCCAGTCTTCGACCGTTACGACCGGAAAGCTCGCTCCGTACGGCTTGCCGGATGACGGATCGAGCGACATCGGCCCAGTCGAACCAAAGCACGACCCCAGATTGTTGACCCCGACGACGAAAAAACGGTTCGTATCAACCGGCTTTCCAGGACCAACCATGTTGTCCCACCATCCCAGCGCGCCCGGATCGTCGGCATTTGTCCCGGCTACATGATGCGACGCGTTCAGCGCATGGCAAATGAGGACAGCATTGGTACGAGCCGCATTCAGCTCGCCATAGGTTTCGCAGATCAGCGAGTAGCCATTGATCGCCGCGCCGCTCGACAGTTGCAGCGGAGCGTCGAATCGAAACAGCTTGGGCGTGACGATGCCGACCGAACCTGCGCTGATGGGATCCGACGGGGTGCTCATTGCGGGCGAAGTTTGCCTGATACTCGCAATGGCAAACTTCGGTCTGCTTGCAGTTTCGCTGCGTGAAGGGAGGACTCGTGAGCTACGTTGTCTACGGAATGGCGTCGTCCGGCAACTGCCATAAGATCAAGATGGCGCTTGAGCACCTGCGTGTGCCGTACCAATGGCGCGAAATCGATACGCTGAAGGGTGAAACTCGAACGCCGTCATTTCTCGCGATGAATCCTAACGGACAGGTACCGGTGCTGGCAGTCGACCAGAACACGTTCTTGTCCGAGTCGAATGCAATTCTCTGGTATCTCGCTGAAGGAACATCGCTGGTGCCGGAAGACAAGTTTCACCGTGCTCGCGTGCTGCAGTGGATGTTCTTCGAGCAGTACAGCCACGAGACAGCGATTGCGGTTGCGCGCTTTATACGAGTGTTTTTGAAGAAGCTCGATGATGCGCGTCTGCCCTCGTTGGAGAAGCGAGGTTATGCAGCACTCGGCATCATGGACCGGCATCTGTCCGAACGCGCCGTTTTTGTCGGAGACGCGCTGTCGATTGCCGATCTGGCGTTGTTCGCTTACACACACAAGGCAGACGAAGGCGGTTTTGATCTCGCGCCGTATCCTGCGGTCCGCTCGTGGCTTGCACGAGTCGCTGCAGCACCCGGTGTGTCGGAGATGCCGTCGCCATGAGTCTGTTGTTGCAGCATTTTCGAACGCTGGCACACGCGAATCGATTGGCCAATCATCGCCTGCTTGCCGCGTGCAGCCAGCTCACGCATGACGAATTCAAGGCGCCCCGCACCAGCTTCTTTCCCAGCCTGTGGGCGACGTTGAATCACATATTGATCGTCGATTGGTATTACATCGCAGCGCTGTACTGCGAGCGGGATATGCGGCGCGCATTCGCGTCCGAGACACCGTATGACGACATGCCAGCGCTCGCTTCGGCACAGGTGAAGTCAGACCAGCGGCTGATCGACTGGTGTGACGCTGCAGACGATGCAGCGCTGGAAGCGATGGTAGAGATGGACCGCGAGACGTTCGTGCAGCGCGATCTTGCGCGGCATGTGCTGATGCACTTGCTGACGCATCAGATTCACCATCGCGGTCAGGCGCACGCGATGCTTGCCGGCACCGCAATCAAGCCGCCGCAGCTCGACGAGTTCTTGATGCCGAGCGAAACACATTTCCGCACCGATGACCTGGCTGCGCTCGGCTGGACCGAAGATGATCTGTTTGGACGGCAGCGCGAGGCGCCAGGCAAGCCTGCCACTAACATACGACCATGAGTGTTCTCGACACAAGGTTCAACGCGCGGAGCGATGAGGTTCAGGCCAATGTGCAGGCGATGCGTGCGCAGGTCGCCGATCTGAAGGACAAGGTCACGGCGATTGCCGCCGGCGGTGGTGAGCAGGCGCGTACCAAACACATCGCTCGCGGCAAGCTGTTGCCGCGCGATCGCGTGCAGATGCTGCTCGATCCCGGCACGCCGTTTCTCGAGTTGTCGCAACTTGCCGCCTACGGCATGTACGACGACGCCGCGCCGTCGGCAGGCATCATCACGGGCGTCGGCAAGGTCGCTGGCCGCGAGTGCGTGATCGTTTGCAACGATGCAACGGTCAAGGGCGGCACCTACTATCCGATTACCGTAAAAAAACATCTGCGCGCACAGGAGATCGCGCGGGAAAATCGGCTGGCGTGTATCTACCTTGTCGATTCCGGTGGCGCCAATCTTCCGAACCAGGACGATGTCTTTCCGGACCGCGAGCATTTCGGCCGCATCTTTTTCAATCAGGCGACGTTATCGGCTGCCGGCATTCCGCAAGTTGCGGTAGTAATGGGATCGTGTACGGCGGGCGGTGCATACGTGCCCGCAATGAGCGACGAGTCGATCATCGTTGCGAACCAGGGAACGATTTTTCTCGGCGGCCCTCCGCTGGTCAAGGCCGCTACCGGCGAAGTCGTCAGTACCGAAGAGCTGGGTGGTGGCGATGTTCATACGCGGTTATCGGGTGTCGCTGATCACCTTGCGGCGAACGATGCGCACGCGCTTGCACTGGCGCGCCGCATCATGGCCACGACCAACTACGTCAAACCGGTCGCGCTGGATATCCGCGAGCCGCGGCCACCGAAGCACGATCCTGCCGATCTGTACGGCGTCATTCCAACCGACACGCGCCGTCCATACGACGTCCGCGAGGTCATTGCACGCATCGTCGATGCTTCGGAGCTCGACGAATGGAAGGCTCGCTACGCAACGACGCTGGTGACCGGGTTTGCCTGGATCGAAGGCATGCCGGTCGGAATCATTGCGAACAACGGCATCTTGTTTTCCGAAAGCGCGCAGAAAGCGGCGCACTTTATCGAACTTTGCTGCCAGCGCAAGGTACCGCTTGTGTTCTTGCAGAACATCAGCGGCTTCATGGTCGGCCGCAAATACGAAAACGAAGGCATCGCTCGCCACGGCGCCAAGATGGTGACCGCTGTGGCGTGCGCTCAAGTCCCGAAATTCACGGTGATCATTGGCGGCAGCTTCGGTGCCGGCAACTACGGGATGTGCGGTCGTGCCTACTCGCCACGTTTTTTGTGGATGTGGCCGAATGCGCGGATCAATGTGATGGGTGGCGAACAGGCGGCGAGTGTGCTGGCCACCGTCAAGCGCGACGGAATCGAATCCCGCGGCGGTGCATGGAGCAAGAGCGAAGAAGCCGCATTCAAGGCGCCGATCCTCGAGCAGTTCGAGCATCAGGGACACCCGTACTACGCCAGCGCACGACTATGGGACGACGGTGTCATCGACCCACTCGATACTCGGATGTGTCTCGCGCTCGGGCTGTCGGCGGCGATGAACGCGCCGATTCCGGAAACGAAGTTTGGCGTGTTCAGGATGTAAATGCGGCATGTGATGCATCGAATGCGATGAACACCAGCGCTCACACGCGTCCCGAGCACGAAGACCTTCGCCGGCAAATCTCACGCTTTATCGCGAGCGAAGTCGAGCCGCACGCACTTGAATGGGACGAAGCCGGCTCGACGCCGCGCGACATATTGCGAAAAATGGGCAAGCTCGGATGGCTTGGCCTGATGTATTCGCCGGAATACGGCGGCGCGGGCGCCGATATGACGACCAACGTCGTGTTTCAGGAGGCATTGTCGCGTGCGACTTCCGGCGGATTCGTGATCACGGTGCTGGTGCACACCGACATGGCGAGCCCTCATCTTGCACACGCGGGAAGCGCCGAACAGAAACAGCGCTGGCTTCCGCAGGTGATTTCGGGTGAGCTGATCACTGCGGTGGCAGTGACCGAACCCGACGCCGGTTCCGACGTAGCGGCAATCAGGACGCAAGCGAAGCGGGATGGCGACGGCTGGACGCTCAACGGCAGCAAGATGTTCATCACCAACGGCGTTCATGCCGATTTGGTGTTCGTCGCCGCGCGTACCGATGCGAACGCAAAGGGTTCACGCGGCCTGTCGATCTTCGCGGTAACAAAAGGGACGCCGGGTTTCAGGGTCGGCCGCGCGTTGAAGAAAAGCGGATGGCTCGCTTCCGATACGGCGGAGTTGGTGTTCGAAGACTGCCGCATTCCTGGCGATCAGTTGATCGGTGACGAAAATTCCGGTTTCTACGCGATCATGCGCAACTTTCAGACAGAGCGAATCGCGCTTGGCTCGATGGCGGTCGGGCATTGTCTGACGGCACTAGACCTTGCCTATCGCTACGTGAACGAGCGCAAAGCGTTCGGCGGCGCATTATGGGAAAAGCAAACGGTTCGACAGCAGCTCTCGATGCTCGCCGCCAAGACCGAAGCCGCGCGCCAGTTGCTGTATCACTGCGCTTGGATGGTCGATCAGCAGCACGATGCCGTGCGCGAAGTTTCAATGCTGAAAGCGCTGACTGGCGAGTTGGTCAATGAAGTTACCTACACGTGCCAGCAGTTTCACGGTGGCATGGGTTACATGCGCGAAAGCGCCATCGAGCGGCTGGTGCGCGATGCACGCGTATTGGCTATCGGCGGCGGTGCCACGGAGGTGATGCTCGAGGAGGTGGCGAAGCGATGGCAGCCAGCATGAATCTATTTCTCAGGCCTTGTTTGCAATCTAGATGAAATTCGAAACTTTGGAAGTCAGCGTCAATCATCGCGTTGCGGTCATCTGGCTCGCGCGCGAAAAGGTGCGCAACGCGTTCAACGAAGTATCGATCGCGGACCTGACGGCGGCGTTCGAACAACTCGGACACGATGACGAGGTGCGCGCGATCGTGCTCGCGGCGCGGGGGCCAGCGTTCTGCGCCGGCGCCGACCTCGATTGGATGCGGCGCATGGCGGAATACTCGAAGGCCGAGAATCAAGCCGATGCGATGAAGCTCGCAACGATGCTGCGCACGATCTACGAATGCCCAAAGCCGGTCATCGCCCGCGTGCACGGCGATGTGTATGCCGGCGGCGTCGGGCTGGTTGCCGCGTGCGATATTTCGGTGGCGTCATTGGATGCAAATTTCTGCCTGTCCGAAACCAAGCTTGGGCTGATCCCCGCCACGGTGGGGCCATATGTGTTGCGTGCGATGCACGCCAACATCGCGCGGCGCTACTTCCTGACGGCGGAGAAATTCACTGCAGGAGAAGCGTATCGGATCGGACTTGTGCATGACATAACACCGCCCGAGGAGCTGGACGGCAAGGTCAACGAAATTCTTGGTGCGTTGATGTTGACTAGTCAACACGCCGTCACCGAAGCCAAGCGACTGGTACACGACCTGACGGCACGGACGATCGATGACACGCTGGTCGCCGATACGGCACGGCGCATCGCAGATATTCGCACCAGCGAGGATGGACGCGAAGGTGTCCGCTCGTTTCTTGACAAGCGCAAGCCGCGGTGGGTTCTCGACTACGAAGCGATGGTTGAAGAGGACGACGACGAGCAAGAGTGATGCAGACGTTCGACCTTCCGCAACTGATTGCGCTGGCTACCGTGCTGGGCTTTGCGAGCGGCATACGGCTGTACGCGGTGCTGCTTATTGCAGGCTTGGTGGGCTACGCTGGCTGGGTTGAACTGCCGGGCGGTCTGGCAATTCTGCAGCACCCGTGGGTGCTCGCGGCGTCGGGTGCCATGTTCGTCGTCGAATTTGTTGCCGACAAGATCCCCGGCGTCGACACGGTTTGGGACTCGATTCAGACTTTCGTTCGAATTCCAGCGGGCGCTGCCTTGGCGGCCGGCGTGTTCGGCGGCATGGACAACGCCGTCTGGACGACTGTCGCCGCAATCGTCGGTGGCTCGCTCGCAGCTACGAGCCACTTCACGAAGGCGGGTACGCGCGCTGCAGCGAACACCTCGCCGGAGCCGTTCTCGAATTTTGGCCTGTCGGTGGTGGAAGATGTCGGCACGGCGGGACTGATGTGGCTTGTTCTCAGCTATCCGCTGATCGCGCTCGGCGTCGTCATCGTGCTACTGATGCTTGCGATCTGGCTCTTACCCAAGCTAATGCGCTTCCTTGCACGCATCGTCCGCAAGCTGTTCGCAATTCCCGCCGATCGTCATGTTCAGCAAAATACTCATCGCTAACCGCGGGGACCGAGCAGCTTCGGCTGCGAGCTACATATCGCTGGCATGCGCAGCATGCAGGCGACTTCTCCGCGTGTGACCATGTTCAACAAAATTCTGATCGCTAATCGCGGAGAAATCGCTTGCCGCGTGATGACCACGGCGCGGCGGATGGGAATTCGCACCGTTGCGGTGTACTCGGACGCGGACGCGAACAGCCGGCACGTAGCGATGGCCGACGAAGCGGTGCGCATCGGGCCAGCGCCTGCGAGTGAAAGCTATCTGCGCAGCGATCGGATCGTAGCGGCCGTCAATGCGACCGGTGCCGATGCGGTCCACCCGGGTTATGGATTTCTTTCCGAGAATGAAGCGTTTGCGCAGTCGCTTGCCGCCGCGAAGGTCACCTTCATCGGCCCGCCCCCCTCGGCGATTCATGCGATGGGCAGCAAGAGCGAAGCCAAAAAACTGATGGAACGCGCCAAGGTGCCGCTGGTTCCGGGCTATCACGGCGACTCGCAGCAGCTCGATCTGCTGCAGAAGGAAGCGAACCGCATCGGTTATCCCGTGCTGATCAAGGCAAGTGCGGGCGGCGGCGGCAAAGGCATGCGCGTCGTAACCCGTTCTGAGGAGTTCGCGGCATCGCTCACTTCGTGCCAGCGCGAAGCAAAGGCCTCGTTCGGCGATGATCATGTGCTGATCGAAAGATACGTGCAGAGGCCACGGCACATCGAGATTCAGGTCTTTGCCGACAGTCACGGCAACGCCGTCAGCTTGTTTGAGCGCGACTGCTCGGTGCAGCGCCGGCATCAGAAGATCATTGAAGAAGCGCCCGCACCTGGCATGACCGCAGCACGCCGCCGCGCGATGGGCGAAGCGGCAGTCGCGGCAGCGAAGGCGGTCGGCTACGTTGGCGCTGGGACCGTCGAGTTCATCGCCGATCCGACCGGCGAGTTCTTCTTCATGGAGATGAACACGCGGCTGCAGGTCGAGCATCCGGTTACCGAGATGATCACCGGTTATGACCTGGTCGAATGGCAACTGCGCGTGGCCGACGGCGAAGCTTTGAACGACATGGTCCCCGATCTGCAGCAGCAACTTGCGATCCGTGGTCACTCGTTCGAAGCGCGTATCTATGCCGAGAATCCCGAAAAAGGATTTCTGCCCTCAACGGGAAGAATTTTGCATCTGGCGCAACCGAGCGCCGTCGAATTTCGACGCAACCACGATGACAACGGGTTCCACGATCCTGCACCGGTGCGCGTCGATGCCGGCGTCCGCGCCGGCGATCAGATCACGCCGTACTACGACCCGATGATCGCGAAGCTGATTGTCTGGGGCGAGGATCGGCCGCATGCGTTAGCGCGCATGCACGCCGCGCTGACTGATTTTCATATCGTCGGAGTTGCTAACAACGTCGACTTTCTGTCGCGTTTGGTTTCCAACGATGCGTTCGCTCGCGGCGACGTGCATACGGGTCTGATTGAGCAGGAGCGCGAGCGTCTGTTTCCGAACGCCGATCGCGACCAGCCGCAATCACCCACCTTGCACGCGACACTCGCATTCGCTTGCGCCCGCATACTGGGCGATGAATTGCGCATCGCCGCTCGCGACCCATGGAGCTCGCCGCACGGGTGGCGGCTGAACACGACCTACCGGCGAACGATCACGCTGAATTCCGCTGACGCCGCACACGATGTCGTCATCGAATACGCACGCGACGGCTACGTGTTCCACTATGCTGGCAGCAGCACGCCCTTGGCGTTCACGGCCGATGCCGGATCGAGCATGTCGATGCGCTTCGGCGAACACACGTGGACGGCCGACGTCGTGCGCGCCGGCGATGAGCTGCACATATTTCACAACGGCCGCCACCGCGTGCTCGCAGTGGCCGACGTCATCGCGCAATCAGCCGCCGCCGAGGTCAATACCGGCCGGCTAACCGCACCGATGCCCGGCAAGCTGATCGCGGTCCATGCCGCTAGCGGCAGTCGTGTCAAACGCGGTGCGCCTTTGTTGGTGATGGAAGCGATGAAAATGGAGCACACGATTGTTGCTCCAGCCGATGGTCTGGTCAGCGAAGTCCTGTACGTAGTGGGCGATCAGGTAATCGAAGGCGCCGAGCTGGTGCGCTTCGAGTCTGCAGAATCGGGCTGATCGTCCGGGCGACCGTTAGGCGTGGACTCGGGTGATTGCATAGCAGTGACCAATGCCGCAGGCGGCAGCTTCTCGATCGAATCTTTGAGCGTAACCACGATTTCGGAAGCGCCGGCAGCCAGCAGGCGCGCGCGCGGCTTCTCCAGGTTGCCGTCGGCATGCCAGAGCGCCACGACGATCTTCAGATCGGGAAACCGCGGACGCAGCCGTTTACAGAAAAACGACGCATGAAGTACCGCGGCCGGCGGCAAAGCGGAAACGTAGAGCGCTTCTGGCGCGAGCTCGGCTACGCGCTGCATCACCTCGCTCTTCAATACGTCCGTCGTCAGCAGCTCCGCCGCGACGCCGCGCGCCTTCAGGCGCCGCAACAGCATCGTCGCGACCAGTTCATCGGCCTCGTCATGCGCGGGCACGATGCACACCCTGATCGGTCCTAGCGAAGCCTCGGGCGGCGGCACCTGCTTCGCTTCCGTCGCGCCTTGCTTGTCTTCGGGCTTCTCGGGGCGATCGGGTAATTCTTCGATTAGCGAGCGCATGCTGCTAAAGACGAATCGCTGACGGTCCTCCGACAGCACGTCGCCATGCCGGTCACGCTCGGCCAGAGCAAGCACCGGAATCAGCACGTCCTCGTATAAGGCTGCGAGTCCGAACTCGCTCACGTACGTCTCAGCGAGCTCGACTGCTTCTTCTTGATCGCGCGCAAGCAGGCGTTGATAAAAGCGGTCGTGCAAAGGCAGCACCGGTTGATCGCCGAGCATGATGCTAAGAAATGCAAATTGCGGAACGTGGCGCCCCATCACGACCAGACAGACAGTCAGCGGGATTGCCAGCAACAGTCCGATCGCGCCCCACAGCCAGGTCCAGAAAATCGCAGCCACGATCACAGCGATCGCCGACATGCCGGTGCTGGCTCCATAAATCCACGGTTCGACGATGTTGTTGCTGATGATTTCGAGCACCAGGAAAACAGAGACCGTCCATAGCACCAGTGTCCAGCTATCGGAGATCGCGAAGGCGATTGCAATTGGCATCGCCGCCGCGATCCACGCGCCGATATACGGAATGAAACGCAGCGCGATTGCCAGTAAACCCCACAGCACCGCATTTGGTATGCCGAGTGCCCACAGCGCGATCCCGACCGGAACGCCGTAACTGACGTTGACAATCAATTGCACGCGCAAATAGCGGCTCACGCGGCTGGCGGCTTCTTCAAACACTTCGGTGGTCACGGTGAGCTGCCCGTGACCGACCAACCGAATCAAACGGTCGCGCAAGTCTTCGCGCCGCAACAACATGATGAACGTGAAGAGAATGACCGCGCCGGCGACTGTCAGCGGCAGGATCATCAGCGTGACAACGTCGCGCATGAACTGCAGCGTCGTCTGCGGCGCCTCCTCGACCATCACCCGCGTCGGTCGATCCGACGGCACCTGCGAACGCGGCAGCGCTTTGCCCGTAGGCGCAGCGTCCTTGGAAATTTCGGTACTGATCTCTTCGATCGTGCGCCGCGCCTTGGTAAGACTGCCGTCCGGGTCGGAGCGCAAGATCGAGACCTTGCTCTGAATGTTCTTCTTGTACTCAGGCAGGCTCGCGGCGAGATTCAGCACCTGCGCCACCGACACCCATACGAGCGCTGCCATCACAAAGCACGCCAAGGTCAACATGATCGTGGTGGCTGCCGCCCGCGGCACTTTGCGACGCTCCAGGTTGCGCACTCCTGGGACCAGCAGAAAGCTCAACAACACCGATAGCGCGAGCGGAATCAGGACTTCGCGCCCGAAATACAAAATTCCTGTCACCACCACAAACGTGACCAGCCCGGTGAGCTTCGAGCCGGGCGGCCTTGCTATCGGCGGCGGAGACGGGAACGGGGAGCGCAGGTCGGGCAGCACGCGATCACTTTAAAGGGGCAAACGATCATAGACCCGCGCCTGCCAGCAGGTCGCCGAAGAAAGCCACCGTACCAGCGCTAACATCGTGCAATTGTTTAGGAGCATTGGCATGCCGACACTTCCCAAACATGCACACATCGTCGACGTCGGCCCGCGCGATGGGCTGCAGAATGAAAAGCAAATGATTCCGGCCGACGTAAAGGTCGAACTGGTCGATCGCCTGACCGACGCCGGCTTTACGAGCATCGAGGTAACGTCTTTCGTCTCGCCCAAGTGGGTGCCGCAGATGAGCGACGCTGCCGATGTGATGGCGAGAATTCGCCGCAAACCCGGTGTCACCTACTCGGTGCTGGTGCCCAACGCGAAAGGCATGGAAGGCGCGCTGGCCGCCAAGGCCGACGAAATCGTCGTATTCGCCGCAGCCAGTGAAGCGTTTTCACAGAAAAACATCAACTGCTCGATCGATGAGTCGATCGAACGCTTTCGCCCGGTGACCGAGCAAGCACAGCAAGCCGGAATACGAATTCGCGGCGCCATTTCATGTGCGCTGGGTTGCCCCTATCAGGGCGACGTTGCAGCCGAAGCCGTCGCGCATGTCGCCCGGCGAATGAAAGATATCGGTGTCCAGCACGTTGGTGTAGCCGACACGATCGGCACAGGCACACCCGAGAACACAAAACGTGTAATGGACGCTGTGCTCGCCGTTTACGATCTGCACGAGGTCAGCGGCCACTTTCACGACACCTACGGGATGGCCACCGCCAACGTTTATGCGTGCCTCGAGCTCGGCATTTCGAGCTTCGACTCGAGCATCGCCGGCCTTGGTGGATGTCCGTATGCAAAAGGGGCGACCGGAAACGTGGCCACTGAGGACGTGCTGTACTTGCTCAACGGCCTCGGGATCGAGACTGGCATCGACTTCACGAAAGCGGTCGCAACCGGCCAATGGATCAGCGGCATTCTCAACCGCAAAGCGCACTCACGTGCGGGTAACGCCGTTACCGCAAAGCTCGCCGCCTAAGCGTTCGGACCGACGTGCGATGTCACCCGATCTGAAAGCCGGCATTCAGTTTGACTTTGAATACAAAGTGCCTGACAGCAAAACGGTGCCGCGCCTGTATCCCGAATGGCGCGAGTTTGGCGAGATGCCGGAAGTCTTCGCCACCGGGTACCTGATCGGGCTAATGGAAGGCGTTTGTCAACTGGCTATCAAGCCATTCCTCGATTGGCCGCGAGAGCAATCGGTCGGTACGCACGTCAACTTTTCGCACCTGGCCGCAACGCCGCCCGGGCTGACCGTGCGTGTCCACTGCGAAGTGATCAGTGTTGACGGTCGCAAGGTTACGTTTCGTGCGCAAGCACACGACGGGCACGACCTTATATCCGAGGGCACGCACGAACGCGTCGTCATCGATGCGGCGCGCTTCAATCAGAGGCTGCAATCGAAGCGAAGCGCGACGGCTTGAACGCATTACCTCCCGCACCCATGGAATCGCCGGTGCCATCGCCGTGTATTTCGGTTTGCAAGATGAATGCGAGCAGCGGCTGGTGCGAAGGCTGTTGGCGTTCGATCGACGAAATTGCACGTTGGTCGCAGATGGGCGAAGACGAAAAGCGCGCGGTGTGGGCACAACTGGCCGGGCGTAGCGCTTCGTGATCACTGCTCCGGGTACGGCTTTGACGATGCGCGTGCTTGAACGTGGCTGGGTATCGTCGAACAATGTGCTGCTGTTCGACGATGATGACTCGGCGACGTTGGTCGACACCGGCTATGTCACGCATAGCGAGCAAACGCTGGCGCTGGTGCGTCACGCGCTGCAAGGCAGGCGACTAGCGCGCATCATCAATACGCACCTGCATTCGGACCACTGCGGTGGAAACGCGCTGCTGAGCCGCGAACTGGACGCGGCGATAACAATTCCACCCGGCCACGCCGAAGCCGTTGACCGCTGGGACGACGCAATGCTCGGCTACTCTGCCTGCGGCCAAACATGCGATCGTTTTAGTTTCGACAGCGTGCTCCAACCCGGCGAGCGCACGATGATCGGAGGCGCCGAGTGGCAAGCGCTTGCATCACCCGGGCATGATCCGCACTCGATCATTCTTTGGAATGCCGAAGATCGCACTTTGATTTCCGCGGATGCACTGTGGGAGCATGGCTTTGGCGCGATCTTTCCCGAAGTCGAAGGCGAGTCAGGCTTTGCAGAACAGCGCGCGATCCTCGAGTTGATCAGTCAGATCAAGCCGCGCTTGGTCATCCCAGGCCATGGCGCGCCCTTTACCGAGTGGATCAATCGCTCGAGACGCGCATTCGCACGTCTGGATGCGCTCGAGGCGAGCCCCGAACGTAACGCGCGCAGCGTGATCAAGACGCTGCTGAAGTTCCACCTGATGATCGTCCGCCACGTCGCGGCTGGACGAATTGATCCAACGTTGCGTGCGGATGGCATTACGCGCGCATTATCAACGAGCGCTACTTTCGATTGCCGTTTACGGAGTTCATTTCGCGCAACGTCGCGGAGCTTGTGGCAAGTGGCGCGTTGCTGCTAAGCAACGGCAGTCGTCGTCTAATCGAGATCTGATAGCAGTAATTCAGCTCAGCAGAGCCGTAGCGATCAGCGCAAGCGATACCAGCGCGATAACACCCGCCAGCACAGTACAGATCGTCGCCCGCATCAGAATTGTTTTCGACATCCTCCAGGCATCGCAGCCTCCATTTGCCCGCGCTCTAAGTGAAACATCGGCGTCCGCGCTGCGGCATTTAATCGTCCCGACGGACGGCGCAAAATGGATGACGGACTAGCTCAAAAAATCAACGTTCGCGTTCGCGGATTAAGTGTTTCGGAAATGACGGTAGCCGCACCGGCATACGCGTCGCACTCCGCGATCAACGACTGCCCGCGTGCGTGCTCGTGCATCGCCATGCCGCATGCATACAGCTGCACCCCGGAAGCCTTCACCTCGCGAATGAAATCGCCGACCGTCTTGGTCCGCTCGGCGTCGGTATGCGAGGCATCCGCTACGCCCGGTAGCAGCCATTGGACCGCGGTCGAGGTGAAATGCATGTCGACCGCGATTTCGAGTGCACGCGCAGCCAACGCGTAGACGAACGGGGCTGCGGCTAACGCGGGACGATCCGGACCTGCCGACCACAACACGATGACCAGCTTTTCAACACTTGGCTGCTCAGTAGCCACGGTTTGGATCGATGTCGAAGTCTTCGGTGTAAAAGTCGTCGATCGGAGGGACCAACTTTTCAGCCAATCGCGGCTGCAACCACTCGCGGTAGGCGGCCACTTCCATCAGCTGCGCGCGCTCGGTGTCCAGCGCAGTCGGCTCGACAATGAACAGCCAGCCTGCGCCATACGGGTCGGTGATGATCAGGTGGATGTTGGCGACCGCCGACGAATTCGCCTCGACGATGCGACACGATAACGGGGCGTGAATCGCCACCGCCGTCTTGCCGGTTTCCATCACGCCCATTGAGCGATCGCGTTCAATCGTGCTACCGGCTGGACGCGGTGTGAACAGCATGAACTGGCCATGCGCCGAGACAAGATGAGTGGCACCGACACGGGCGAGACCATTGGCGTCAAAGCGCACCCACATATCCTGTTCGGGCGCGTAGAGCACGTCGGCGGCAAGCTGGTCGAGCATCGAATCCACTTCTCAGGGACCCTTTTAATGGCTAGGGAGCACGAGGGGAACAGCGCTGCGCGCTGGTCGAAGACCAGTATGAACTTGCCGGCTAAGCCGGGCCCCCGCAGTCCCCTCGTTCTTAATATGCGGGCGGCGCAAGGCGCCGAAACCGCCAAGTACATGGCTGCGCCAGTATTCTACTGGCGGAAGAGTATGGGAGTCGAACCCACCAAGGGTTGCTGGCAACCCCTACCAGATTTGAAGTCTGGCCGGCCCACCGGGACACGACACTCTTCCAATGAAAGGCTCGCGAGTGTACGCATCCGGCACGACGACAGAGCGAGGCGGTGGCCGTTCCTTCCTGTCGTTGTACTGCGCGCGTACGCGCGGCCGCTCCGAAGGGAACGCGCCTGAATAATCATTGCGAGTGCACGTGCGACCGCAAGGCGGTCGCGTACACGAGCAATGCTCAAACTCGCCATGGATTTGCGCGCCGGACCAAATGATCGTCACGCACTCTGCGCAGGTAACCCACCTTGTCGAAAAATTCCAGAATCTGAATCGCCAGCTTGCGGCCGGTAGCAATCTGGTCGCGAAAGTCTGCCGCGCGTGCGGCGCCGTGACGTTCGGCGACGCTCCCTGCGATGTCCGCGAGCTCTGCTATGGCGGTCGTCAGAAAAAAATGATCGTGCGCAACTTGCGCAACATCGCCGGTACGAGCAACGGTCTTCAGCAGGTGCCGCACTTCTACTTCCGGAATTCCGGTGTCACGCGCGATGTCGCGCACCCGAGGCGGATCAAACTTGCGCTCGACGAGCAGCGGCTTGATGCGCTCCCATCGCACGCGTTGATCTTTGCCAAGAGATGCGGTGTGCGTGGGCAATGCCAGAAATGCACCGCGCCGCTGCAGCAGCGACTGCTGAAGCAGCTCGTCGATCAGCGAACCGAACGCGTCGATATCAAGCGCCGGCGCAAGCATGCGCCGTAGCCTTTGTTGTTCTACGCCGGGCATTTCCGGTTCTTTCTGATGCGCTAGCCCGATCGCAGTAAGGACTTCGCTGCGTAAGCGTTGCCAGTGTTCAGTCGACACCGCGATGTTTGCAGCAACGTGTCCGCCGCAGGCATCGATCAACGCACGCACTTCGGCATCGCGGAGGTTCCAGCCCGATGCGAGGCGCGGGATCGGGACCGGCTCGCGCTGCAGCCACGCCCGCAACGCTTCGATCGGAGAGCCGTCGCGCAGTGCTGCCAACAGTTGAAGCCGCGCGGGAGCGCGCCTGCCGCGCCGCGCGGACGAGCCAAGCGGCAGCACATCGAGAACCGTGCCACCTCCCAATGTGCGCTGCGCTGATGCATCACGAATCACGAAGCGGTCGCCACGGCACACAGCGAGCGGACGGTCGAGCGTCAACGAAACCAGCGGCGCCTCCGCAAATTCGCCTCCATCGATGGGGGTGGCGTCTAGTACCGCCAGCCGCGCCATCGCGTCTTCGGTTCCGTGATGCAAATGCACCGTCGACGATCTGCCGTGCGACTTCACGACGCTGGTAACGGCGCTCGGCAACAAAGCGAGCGTTGCGTCGAATCGTTCTGCGACGTTCGTCAACGAGGGTGATTGCACCCACATGCCGCGTCCGACCTGAGATTTTTCGACGCCGGCCAGGTTTAAGGCGCAGCGTTGTCCGGCGACACCGACCGTGCTTGGGCGATCTTGCGCGTGGATCGTCCGCACGCGCGCCGTCAACGCGCCGCCGTGGGGCGCCGGCCCTACACTCACCGACTCGCCGACGCGGATCTCGCCTGCGTGTACGGTGCCGGTCACTACGGTGCCAATGCCGGATAACGTAAAGCAACGATCAATCGCCATTCGAAAATGACCCGCGATTGCACGCGCAGCATGTCTGCGCGCGGCGTCGAGAAGATGCGCATGCAACTCGCCGATGCCATCGCCGGTTAACGAAGAAACCGGAAAGACAGGCCATTGGGCTGCCGCTGTCTTGCCTACACGTTTCGCCAGCTGAAGTAGCACCTCATCGACGCGCTCGGCAGACACCGCATCGATCTTGGTGAGCGCGATAGCGCCCGCGTCGATGCCGAGCAGCAGCAGAATGTCCAGATGCTCATCTGTTTGCGGCATCACGCCGTCGTCGGCTGCGATCACCAACAGGGCGAAATCGATACCAGTAGCGCCCGCGAGCATCGTATGAACAAATCTCTCATGCCCGGGCACATCGACGAAGCCCAGAATATCGTCGCCGGCCGGCACATACGCATAACCAAGCTCGATCGAGATGCCGCGCTTGATTTCCTCCGGCAGTCGATCCGTATCGCGGCCGGTCAATCGCTTGATCAACGAGGTCTTGCCGTGATCGATGTGCCCGGCGGTTCCGATGATCATGGGGTGACGAGCGCCTTTAGATTCTGAGCAAACGCCGCTTCATCGCGCGGCCAAAGGCAGCGCAGGTCGAGCCACAGCGCGCCGTCGGCGATTCGGCCGATCACAGGCGTCGGCAATGCGCGGAAGCGGTCCTGCAGCCGTTCGATCGCGCGGCCGCTGACCTTGCCCCCTGGACGCAGTACCAACGCGGCCGAGGACAAACGCTCGGCCGGCATGCTGCCCGAACCAATCTGGCTCGCACAGTCTTCAACCGCGACGGTAAACGTAGGAGCAACTGCGGTCTTAAGCACGCCGGAAATTCGCTCGCACGCCGCACGGATATCAGGATGCCGGCGTGTCAGCAAAGCGAGCGTCGGCAATCGCTCCGTGAGCCGATGACCACTCGCATAGATGCGCAACGTCGCTTCGAGCGCCGCCATTGTCAGCTTCGAGACCCGCAGCGCACGTTTCAGCGGATCCTTCCTTATTTTCGCGATCGCGTCCGCCCGGCCGACGATCAATCCCGCTTGCGGCCCACCAAGTAATTTGTCGCCCGAGAAAGTCACGACATCGGCGCCCGCAGCGATCGATTCCCGCGGCAACGGCTCCTTCGGCAGCCCGTACAACGCAAGGTCGATCAGCGCGCCCGCGCCGAGATCCACCATGTAGGGCAAGCCGCGCGAGTGTGCAATCTGCGCCAATGTCGCATCGTCAACCATTGCGGTGAAACCGGTAATCGCGTAGTTCGACCAGTGCGCCTTGACAATCAATCCGGTCTTCGCCCCGCACGCGTCTTCGTAGTCATGCGCATGCGTGCGGTTCGTGGTCCCGACTTCGACCAGCCTGCACCCCGCGGCCTTCATGATGTCCGGCATTCGGAACGCGCCGCCGATCTCGATCAGCTCACCGCGCGAGATGATCGCTTCTCTGCGTGCGGCGAGCGCTTTCAGTGACAGCAGCACGGCGGCGGCGTTGTTATTGACGACCGTCGCGGCTTCGGCGCCGGTCAGCTCACGTAGCAAATCTTCGACGATGTAGTCGCGGTCGCCGCGACCGCCGCTCGCAACGTCGTATTCGAGCGCGGTGTAACTGCGCATCGCGTCGCCAACTGCGTCGATCGCCTCTTCGGCCAACAGTGCACGACCGAGATTGGTGTGGATCACCGTACCGCTGAGGTTGAACACCGGTCGCAGTCTGGTGGCGCTGACTTGCGATAGGCGCAGCTGCACCTGGGAAATCAAGGCTTCGTTATCGGGCACCGGCGCACCGGCGAGGATAGCGGTGCGATTCTCGGCCAACACCTCCTGGACCGCGCGCTTGACCTGCAACGTTCCATGCGCAGCGGCCGCCGCGTTGAGCTGCGGTGACGCGAGCACCCGATCAACGGGCGGCAGGCGAATCGGTGCTCCCGGCGAAGAGTCGGATGCGGATCCGCGTGTCTTGCCTTTGCTTGATTCGCCCGAACCGGGCAGAGCCAAGTTCGGCATGGCTACGAGCTACCGGGATGAAACAACAAATTCGGCCCCGAGCGGGCGTAGCCCTGTTCATCGACCAGCAAGTCGAGCGCAAGTGTGGCCAGATCATCGGCCGTCGGATCGAGGTGCGGATCTTTTTCCTGGTAAAAGATCTTCAGGTAGCTCTTGCATTCGTCGCAGGTCTCGGCTCGCGCCGCGGGCTCGCTCTTAGCATCGCCCTCTGTCTGTAGCACCAGATATTTGACGCCCTTATCGGTATCGCACGACGTGCATTGAATGCGAGATACGTTCCATTCGGTCGCGCACAGCGAACAGACCAGGTAGCGCAAATTGGCCTGCTCGCCCCCGATGCGCAGTACGCTGGCGACCGGCCGTGACGCGCATACCGGACAGATGCCCGGTATATCGCAATGCTCGACCGAGGTGACGTCGAGCGTCGCAGCAAGCCGCGTGAAGTAGGTTTGCAGCGCCGCGCCAACGAAGGGCACGAGCGCGGCTTCGTCATCGAGCGAGGTACCCGACAGCACGCGATCAGCCAGCGATTCGTGCTCGGCTTCGTCAAGCGCATCGAGCGTCGCAAGCGCAGCGTGCACACCGTTGGTCGATTGCAGACGGACGTCGCGCACGATATCGCCCAGATCCTCCCGCCATTGCGGTGAACGGTCGTGCGACTGCGCGGACAATGGTGGCATTCCGTACTCCCGGCTGGCCGCCAACGCGGTTTCCGACACTGCTTCTGCAGTGCGCCTTACGAGTGCCGACTGCTGCGCCTGCGCCACTTTAGCCATCAGAGCCAGGTAGCCCGACATCGAATTGCCGGCGGCCACGCTTGCAAAGCGCGTCGCGCGGTCGCTAAAAATATCGGTACGAGTGGGCAGCACGACGCGCGGCACCTTGCGCGCGCGATCGAGACTACCGTCGGTGATGATTGGAGTTGCCATCGATAAAGCAAAAGCGGCAGGTTACCCTGCCGCCATAAATGAGACTGACAGTCTACTTGCCGCCGCTCATGCGCCGATGCCACAGCGGATGGTGATGCCGGGCCCACGCGGCTGAAACCGTCCCGCGTGTCATTGCCCGCATCGCCCCCACCACCCAGAAGACCGCGGCATACACATGCGCAATGATGCCCATGATCAAGATGAACGCCGAGACCGCATGCACGACCACGGCAATGCGGATCACGTTGATATGAAACGCTTCCGCAAAGTACGGACGCCACATGATGATTCCGGAAATCACCAGCAAAACCATCGTCGCGACCATTACCCAGAACAGATACTTCTGGCCGGCGTTGTACTTGTCGATCTCCGGTAGGTCGTGATCGCGGTTATCGATCACGTCGCGCAGCCTTTTGCCCCATTCGCGGTCATAGGGACGGATTTTGTTGTCGTCCCAGTACCGCATCGCCATTATCAAAAACAGCGCGAACATCAGGACGCCCAGAAACGGGTGCAGGATGCGCGCCCAGTTTCCTCCTCCTAACAGTGCACTTAGAAACCAGAACGCCGGGTGAAAGAACGCGAGCCCTGAGGCGGCGAGCAGAATGAACAGAATCGCCACCGCCCAATGATTCAAACGCTCGTTCGCGTCGTAGCGCCGGATCTCACCACTTCTCATCACGACTGCCATTAAACCCCCCTATCGTGACGTGTAACCGTGCGTCCGCCCGCATCGGCCGACTCGTCGATTTCCTTCGGACCGCGCGTGATGTAGTGGAAGAAAGCACCGAGTGCCGCAATGCCAAGTGCAAGCGCCATCAACGGCTTGGCGATACCCTTCCATAGGCTGACCCATGGACTGATCGTCGGATCCTTCGGCAGGTTGTTGTACAGCCCCGGACGATCGGCGTGCTGCAATACATACATCACGTGCGTGCCACTCACACCCTGACGGGTTATAAAGCCCCGCCTGCTGGAAGCCGCGCTCCTTCAAGTCGACCACTCTCTTTTCGCCGCGCGCCACCATGTCGACCTTGGTGCCGAACTGCAGCGCGCCGGTCGGGCAGGTTTTGACGCAGGCCGGGGCGAGTCCGACGGCAACGCGATCAGAGCATAGCGAGCACTTGTACGCCTTGTTGTCCTTCTTGCTGATGCGCGGAATGTTGAACGGACAACCGGCAATGCAATAGCCGCAGCCAATGCAGTTCTCGGAGATGAAGTCGACAATGCCGTTGGCGTACTTGACGATTGCACCGGGCGCCGGACACGCTTTCAGGCAGCCCGGATCTTCGCAGTGCATGCAGCCGTCCTTGCGGATCAGCCACTCCATTTGCCCGGCCATCGGGCCATCAGGGGCCGTGACTTCGGCAAACCGCATCACCGTCCACGACTGATCGGTCAGATCGATCGGATTGTCATACACGCCGACGGTGGTACCGATGTCGTCGCGCAGATCGTTCCACTGCATACAAGCGACTTGGCATGCCTTGCAGCCGATGCATTTGGAAATATCGATCAGCTTGGCAACTTCCTGCTCCGCGATGCGAACCTGTGGTGAAGCGGTCGTAGTGGCCGAGCGTTTTTGTACATCGAGTGATTGCATAGATGGCATGGTTTCCTCCTACGCTTTCTCGATGTTGACCAAGAACGCCTTGTATTCCGGCGTCTGCGAATTGGCATCAGCGACATACGGTGTCAGCGTGTTCGCCAGGAAGCCGCTCTTAGCAACCCCGATGAAGCCCCAGTGAATCGGGATCCCCACCGTCATCACCTCCTTGCCGTTGCAAGTCAGATCGGCGACGCGCTTGGTGACGACCGCCTTCGCCCTGATCTCGCCGCGATTGCTGGTCACCTTGACGTCATCACCGTTGCCGATGCCCTTCGCTTTCGCCAGCTTCTCGCCAATTTCCACAAACTGCGCAGGCTGAACGATCGCGTTCGATTCAACGTTTTTGGTCCAAAAGTGCATGTGCTCGGTCAGGCGGTAAGTTGTCGCTGCGAACGGGAATTGTTCAACCTTGCCGAACGATTCCATGTCGCCCTTGAACACGCGCGCAACGGGATTGCTGACAACCTTCGGATGCAGCGGGTTGGTGCCGATCGGCGTTTCGAACGGTTCGTAGTGCTCGGGGAAAGGCCCTTCGTTCATAGCCGGCGCGAACAGGCGTGCGACGCCTTCGTTGGTCATGATGAACGGACCGGCACCGCTGTCCGGCCCAAGCGTCGGAGCGATATCCGGCACGTCGATTCCGACCCAGCGTGTGCCGTCCCAGCGAATGCCGCCGCGCTTCGCATCCCACGGCTTGCCGCTCGGATCGGCGCCCGCGCGGTTGTAAAGAACGCGCCGGTTGGCCGGCCACGCATAGCCCCAGGTCAGGTTGTTGCCCAAGTTGCCCGGATCGTTCGAGTCGCGCCGCGCGGTCAGATTGCCGGCCTGCGACCAAGAGCCGCAATACAGCCAGTTGCCGCACGCCGTTGAGCCGTCGTCCTGCAAGATGCCGAATCCAGGAAGCTGCTCGCCCGCTCTGGCCAGGAACTTTCGTCTTGTCCTTCGGATCCACCACATCAGTCAATGCACGCCCGCTGATTTCGCGCAGCAATTCTTCCGCGCTCGGCAGGCTCGGGTTGGCATAGTTCCACGTGACCTTCATGATCGCGTCCGGAAACTTGCCGCCATCTTTCGCGTACATCTCGCGCAGCTTCATGAACAAGGTGCCGATGATTTCGCGATCGATCTTGGCTTCGCCCGGCGGATCAGAGGCGGCCCAATGCCACTGCGCCACGCGGCCCGAACTCGTAAACGATCCGGCTTCCTCATGGATGACGTTGGCCGGCAACATGATCACTTCAGTCTTGATGTCTTCCGGCTTGACGTTGTTCGAGTTGCCGTAGTTCTTCCAAAACTCGCCGGTCTCGGTGCGCAGCGGATCGATGATGACCAGATACTTCAACTTCGATAACGCAGCCGTGAGCTTGTTCTTGTTCGGCAACGCGGCCAGCGGGTTCATGCCCTGCGAAATGAATCCGTTCACCCGCCCCTGATACATGCGCTCGAAAATCGCCAACACGTCATACGCGCCGTCGCGCTTCGGTGTCAGGTCATACGCGAAGTCGTTCTCCTTGGTTGCGTGGTCGCCGAACCATGCCTTCTGCAGACTGACGTGCCACTTTGCAAAGTTCTGCGGAAAGTTCATCTGGTTCGGACGCAATGGCTTGGGCGTGCGCGCAGCGTTGTACTTCTCCCGCGTATCGTCGGCATCGGTCGGCGCCGACAGATAGCCCGGCAGCACTTCGGAGTACGCGCACATGTCGGTAATGCCCTGCACGTTCGCGTGCCCGCGCAGCGCGTTGACGCCGCCACCTGCGCGACCCATGTTGCCGAGCAACAGCTGAATCATCGCCATCGTGCGGATGTTCTGCGAGCCCACCGAGTGCTGCGTCCAGCCGAGCGCGTACAGAATCGTCATCACGCGGTCCGGTGTCGCCGTAGATCCGATCAAGTCACACACCTGCTGAAACTTGTCCTTCGGCGTGCCGCAGATTTGATTGACCATGTCCGGCGTGTAGCGCGAAAAGTGCGTCTTCATCAGCTGGTACACGCAGCGCGGGTTCTCTAGCGTCTCATCGACCATCGCGAAGCCGTCGGACCCGATTTGGTAGCCCCAGCTCGTCTTGTCGTAGGTACGCTTATCGGGCGCGTAGCCGCTGAAATACCCGTCGCTAAACGCAAACTCGTCCTTGATCAGGAACGACGCGTTCGTGTACGCCTTGACATACTCCTGATGAATCTTGTTGTTCGACAGCAGGTAGTTGATGACCCCGCCCAGGAAAGCGATGTCGGTTCCGACTCGAATCGGCGCATACACATCGGCAATTGCCGCGGAACGCGTGAAGCGAGGATCGACGACGATCAGCTTCGCCTTACGGTGCTCAAGTGCTTCGGTCACCCACTTGAAGCCGCACGGATGTGCTTCGGCGGCGTTGCCGCCCATGATGATTGCGAGGTCAGTGTTCTTGATGTCCACCCAGTGGTTGGTCATCGCACCTCTGCCAAATGTCGGGCCCAGACTGGACACCGTTGGCGCGTGTCAAACCCTCGCTTGGGTATCGAGCGCGACCATCCCGAGCGCGCGTGCCATTTTCACTGCGAGGTAACCCGGCTCGTTCGAGATTGCACTCGAGATCAACAAGCCGGTCGTATTCCAGCGATTCACCGTGACGCCCTTGTCGTTCGTCTCGACAAAATTCGCGTCGCGATCGGCCTTCATGTGCTTGGCCACACGAGTCAACGCATCGTCCCACGAAATGCGCTTCCACTCATTGGTACCCGGCTCGCGCACCTGCGGATGCTGAAGGCGGTGCGGCGAGTGCACGAGGTCGAGCAGAGCAGCACCTTTTGGACACAGCGTTCCGCGATTCACCGGATGATCCGGATCGCCTTCGATATGAATGATGCTGGTCTTGGTGTTCTTCTCTTTATTGCCGCGCGTGTACATGATCACGCCGCAGCTGACCGAACAATATGGACACGTGCCTCGTGTCTCCGTTGTTTGCGCAAGCTTGAAGGCGCGCACTTCGGCCAATGCAAGCTGCGGCGAAAAGCCGAGCCCAACGGCTGAAGAGGTGCCGAGTCCCGTCGCGCAGATTCGAAAGAACTGGCGTCGGCTCAGTGGTGCATTCATTGAGTCTCCCGTGATATTGATACTGCAGCACTCTTAAATAATTCTTGGCTGCTTGTGCAAGAACGTCGATAACTTTCACTCCAGCAGATCAGTCATGTGCCATAAACACACGTGCCTCGCGTCACTATATGCCGGCCGTGCGACGCATTCAACTCGATCGCCATATTGCAATGCAATAACCAAACGCTCGTTTGTGTAATCTCCGATTGCGAGAAAATTGATTTTATGAATCGACTTCCATTCATCATTGGCTCGGGGTGTGTTGCGCTGTTGACCGCATGTGCAGCACCGCGTACTGCGTTTCCTCCCGCTTCGGGTTCAGGTTCGCCTGTTGCTGCCACGGTTCCGGCCCCAAGCCTTGGGTTTTTCTCGAAGATCAAGGTTCCCTCGACGCATGTGCCCTCACTTCAGCTCGCGTCGCGTGGTGTTCAGATATTTCGTTGCGAAAAACGCGAGGAGGGTCTCGTCTGGGTGTTTCGCCAGCCACAGGCGGATTTGCTGGAACCCGACGGCAAGGCGGTAGGAAAGCACGGCGCCAATTTTTCATTCGAACACGACGATGGCAGTAGGCTCGTTTCGACGATCGTGGCGTACGACGAGGCTTCCAAGCCGACTGATCTGCGCTGGCTGCTGCTGACAACGCGCAGTTTTGGAAAGGGCGCGCTCGAGAATGTCACCCATGTGCAGCGCGTCAACACGTCGGGCGGTATGCCACCGGCGCGTTGCGACGCCTCGCAGCTGAACCAGCTCCTGCGGGTCGATTTCACCTCCGACTTCATTTTCTACCGGCCCCGACCCGACTGACACACCGCGGTGTGCGAACGCGGTAAAATCGCCCGTTTGCGTGGGTTGCCGGAGGAAAAAGACATGACCTCGACTGCTTCGACGGTAGGCGCATATTTGCGCGATCTGCCGCCGGATCGTCGCGTGGCAATGGCGCGTCTGTGCAGCATGATCCGGCGCTCGGCGCGCGGGGTCCGTGAAAGCATGCGCTACGGCCTGGCGTTCTATGAACTGGACGGGCCGCTGTTCGCCCTCGAGTCCGGCCGCCGGCATATGTCGCTCTACGTGGCCGAAAAAGATGTCGTGTTGAAGCACAAAGACGCGCTGACGGGAGTCAACGCGGCCAAGAGCTTCATCAAGTTCTCGGATCTGAACCGGCTGCCGCTCGATGTCGTCGAGCGGATCGTGCGCGATTCGGTCGCAGCGCGCCGGCAGCGCCTGGCCTCCGGATCGGTGCCGACCCAGGCCGAGCTCCTAAAGCTATGGGATATCAAAGAAGAAGACGCAGCGCCTCCGGCAAAGACGGTCAAGCTCGCAATTAGCAAGCCGGCAGCGGCAATGACCGACGCCATCAATGCGATGGCGCACTCGATGCGCGACGCGATGGTTGCGGCGATTGATATCGCCACCGGCAACATCAGCACCGGTAATGGCAAGGCGCCCATCAAGCCGCGGACCGCGAAGAAGAAGACGGCTGCCAAAAAATCCACGGTGCGTATCAAAAAGAAAAGCGCTACGCGCCCGCCCCCAAAGAAGTCGGTGAAAAGGGGATCGGCAGCGGCGCGCCGCCGGTGACGTTCACCCTTACTCGTACCGGACGGCTGCTCGCTACAAACTTCGCGCGTCGTCGATCACTTTGCCATCATTAGGCAGCGATCCGGGTGCGAGCAATTCGACCGCACCCCCTAGCTTTGTAATCGAACGCAGCGTCTCGCCGACCGCTCGCTGCAGCGACGGGTCGTGAGACTCCGACTCTGCACGCAACGTCATTGTGTCAATCTCGCCGGCGCGCGTCACGACCAGTCGCAGCCGCTTTAACTCCGCATGGCGCCGCGCGACCTCAGCCATTTGCTCAGGCCGAACGAACATGCCTTTGACCTTCGTTGTTTGATCGGCACGGCCCATCCAGCCCTTGATGCGCGTGTTGGTCCGACCGCATGGCGATAACCCGGGCAATATCGCCGACAAGTCACCGAGCGCCAGTCGAATCCAGGGGCGGTCCGGATCGAACGATGTGACTACGACCTCGCCCACTTCACCGTCGGCCACTGGGTTGCCCGTACCGGGCTGCACTATTTCGATCAGCACGTCTTCATTGACAATCAGGCCTTGGCGCGCCCGGCTTTCATACGCGATTACGCCGATGTCAGCGATCGCATAAGCCTGATAAGCATCGACCCCGCGCGCCTTGATGTTTGCCTGAAGCGAGGCCGGGAACGCGGCGCCCGACACGACCGCCTTCTTGATTGAGGATACGTCTCGGCCACCGGCATCGGCAGCGTCCATAAGAATCTTTAGAAAGTCGGCGGTACCTGTGTAAGCAACCGGCTTCAGATGTTCGATCACATCGAGCTGTTGCTCGGTGTTACCCGGGCCGGCGGGAATGACCGTGCACCCAAGGCAGCGAGCGCCACCATCCATGATGAAGCCGCCCGGCACCAGGTGATATGAAAATGTATTCAGCACGATGTCGCCGCTCACAAACCCGGCCGCGTGCAACGCGCGCGACGCGTGCCATGCGTCGTCATGCTTACCCTCCGGTTCATAGATCGGCCCCGGCGACGCGAATAGCCGTCCGAATCGCTCGAGATCGCTCGCGATGAAGTCGCCGAAAGGCGCCTTGGCCTTTTGCAGCGCTGGCAACTCGGATTTGCGCAGTAGTGGAAGCCGAGCTAGCGCGGCACGGCTGTTGAACTGTGTGGTGTCGAGATCGCCCAGATGCCGCCGCCATCCTGGCGACTTCAATGCCTTCGCAAGCAGCCCCGGTAAGTGGCCCATCAGGTCGAGCTCGCGGCGCTGCGGGTCGCGCGCCTCGCGGTTATCCAGGTGCTCTGTCATGGTCCGTTCGTTTTATTTGGCCGCCTCGTCGACCTCGCTCCGGCGGCGTTCTGCGTTCTCTCGCGCCGTATCGAGCTTCTTGTTGACCGGATCGATTGTCGTTTGACGCGTTGGCAGCGGGGTTTTGGCTGGTTGGTCGCTCTCGCGCGAGTTACACGCCGCAAGTGCGGCAGCGGCAATCAGAATAAGCAAACTCGCGAACAGATTTGCATACATCAGGTCGCCTCAAGCCAGCCAGCGCTTACGCCGCTTATAGAATTTCGCATCTCTGAAGCTTCTGCGTCCCGATGTGGAGACGCCGAGATAGAACTCCTTCACGTCGTCGTTTTCGCGCAGCGAGCGAGCTTCTCCATCCAGCACCACGCGGCCATTTTCGAGGATGTACCCGTACTTGGCGTATTTCAATGCCAGGTTGGTGTTCTGTTCCGCCAATAGGAACGAAACCCCCTCCTTCGCATTCAGGTTGTGCACGATGTCAAAAATTTCCTCGACGAGCTGCGGCGCCAATCCCATCGACGGTTCGTCCAGCAGGATCATCGAAGGTCGCGCCATTAGCGCGCGTCCGATCGCCGTCATCTGCTGCTCGCCGCCCGACGTGTAGCCCGATTGGCTGGTGCGCCGTTGCTTAAGTCGCGGAAAATACGAGTACACCTTGTCGAGATCGGCCGCCATGTCGGCGCGCGATGCTCCGCGTCCCGATGAACCGCGCGAGTACGCGCCGGTCAGCAAATTTTCTTCGACGGTCAAGTGCGCAAAACAGCGGCGGCCTTCCATCACCTGCACGACGCCGCGCTTGACGAGATCGTAGGCAGTCAGACCCTGGATGCGCTCGCCCGCGATATTCGATCGAGCCCTTGGTCACATCGCCGCGCTCGCCGTGCAGCAGGTTCGACACCGCGCGCAGCGTCGTCGTCTTGCCGGCGCCATTGGCGCCGAGCAGAGCGACGATGCCGCCTTCCGGAACGGTCAGCGACACGCCTTTGAGCACCAGGATCACATGGTTGTAGATGACCTCGATGCCGTTGACCAGAGAGAAGAGTAGCTGCGCCATGGCGTTCAGCAGCGCGGGCGTGCTGCGCGCACGCCCGCGCTCTCGGTTCTGAACGCTTACTTCTTCGCTGCGGTCGGCGCCGCCTTGGCGGGTGCCTCCGCTTCCTTCATCTCCGCTTCGCAGCTGCGGCGCGTGATTTTCTTTTCCGCCGCATACGCGTCGATGTGTCACGAATCAGCGGGCGGATGATCTGCATGTCGGCTTCGTACCAATCGGACGTGTAGTTCCACTGCTTGCCGTCCCACTGATGAATGCGCGCTGCGCGCGAGCCTTCGTGATCGCGGCAGTTCGTGGCAAGCGGTCGCATCACGCCAGTCAGTCCGAGTGCATCGATGCGCTTGGCATCGATGTTCAGGTTCTCCAGGCCATAACGAACCTGCTCGCCGGTCAGCGGCTTCACGCCATAGCGCAGCTGCGCTTGCCGAACGCCTTCGACTCCCAGCATCGCGCTGATCATGCCGCGCGTGTACAGCACGGTGCCCACTTCTTCCTTCGGCCCGGTGCCCTGACCTTTGCCGTGAACCAACTTCAGGATGTCTTCGTGCATCTTCGCGCGGTCATCACTGTGCTGCAACGCCAGGCCGTTGTAGCCCTTGGCATCGGCGCCAACCGGTACGACATCGGGCTCGGCAGCGGCCCACCACACGCCGTACATGCGGTCACGCGGGAAGCCGGTCGCGACCGCTTCGCGCAGCGCGGTCGAATTCATCACGCCCCAGCCCCACAGGAACACATAGTCGGGACGGTTCTGCCGAATCTGCAGCCACGCGGCTTTTTGCTCGACGCCGGGGTGCGTGACCGGAATCGTCGTCAGCTCAAAGCCGTGCAGCTTTGAGCGCTCCGTCAGCAGCGGAATCGGCTCCTTGCCGTACGGCGAATCGTGATAGACGAGCGTGATCTTCTTGCCCTTCAGCTTGTCGAATCCGCCGTTGAGTTTGGCGACGTGCTGCACCAGGATGTCGGCCGCGTCCCAGTACGTTCCGAGCAGCGGAAAGTTGTACGGAAAGACTTCGCCTTCGACCGAATCTGCACGGCCGTAGCCGGCGGTGATCATCGGAATCTTGTCGGCGATTGTCTTGTCGGTCAGCGCGAATGTGATGCCGGTGGAAAGCGGATGAAACAGCGTTGCGCCCGTGGGGCCCTTGCCCTTCAGCCGCTCGTAGCACTCGACGCCGCGATCGGTTGCATAACCGGTTTCGCATTCTTCGAACGTGATCGTGACGCCGTTGATGCCGCCCTGCGCGTTGACCAGCTTCAGATAGTCGACGTAGCCGTTGGCCCACGGCGTGCCGTTTGGCGCATACGCACCGGTTCGATAACTGAGCACGGGAAAGAACTGTTCGCCCTTGCCGGCGCGCCGGCGCCTTTGGTTGCGCACCAGCCGGTGCCGACGCGCTAAGCGTCGACGGCGGCGGCGATTCCTGCCAACGCGTGAAATCGCGCCTGCCTTCGTTCGTTGCAAAACTGCCATCGATGTGTCTCCTGTTTGGTCCGGTTCGTTTAGATGAAGGCCATCCCGCCGTGGACCTCTTCAGTGCGGGAACGGCCAAAGCCGTAGCTTCTCTTTGCCAATTGCCCATAGACGCGCAAGCCCGTGCGGCTCAGCGATCAGGAAAAATACGATCAGGCTGCCGAAGATCATCGCCTCCAGGTGCGACGCCAGCGCGGTCGAGATCGGTACGCCGAACCAGCCGGGAACCTGGTTCAACAGAATCGGCAGCAGGACGATAAACGCAGCGCCGAAGTATGCGCCGAGCAACGAGCCCATGCCGCCGATGATGATCATGAACAACAGGTTCAGCGAAAGGTTGATATTGAACGCCAACGGCTCCCACGCGCCTAGGTGGACAAACCCCCACAAAGCGCCCGCCACGCCGGCATAAAACGAGCTGACCGCGAAGGCGGAAAGCTTGGCGGTCAGCGGCTTGATGCCGATCACCTCGGCGGCGACGTCCATGTCGCGCGTGGCCATCCAGGCGCGGCCGATGTGACCGCGCACCAGATTTTTCGCGGCCAGGGTCAGCACGATCGCGATCGATAGCACGAACAGATACTTGTCAACCGGCGAATCCACCGTCCAGCCGAACATTTCGATCGGCGACAGTCGACACCGAGCCCGACGGCGCATAGTTGGTGAACCACTTGACTCGCGCGAACAGCCAGTCGATGAAGAACTGCGCCGCCAGCGTGGCCACCGCGAGGTACAAGCCCTTGATGCGCAGGCTCGGTATACCGAACAGCGCTCCGACCAGCGCGGCGATACCCGCCCGCCAGCACCAGCAGCGATCAGAAAACGGCATGCCGTCGACGCGAATCATCAGGTTGTACGCGGCGTAAGCGCCGACCGACATGAACGCCGCCGTTCCGAGCGAGATCTGGCCGCAGTAACCGACCAGCAGGTTCAGCCCGATCGCCGCGATCGCCAGGATCACAAACGGGATGATCAGCGCGCGAAACATGTAGTCGCTCGCGAGCGCCGGCACCGCCAGGTAGGCAAATGCGATCAGCCCGATCACGAACCAGCGGTCTTGCGCGATCGGCAGCAGCTGCTGATCGGCGGCGTAGCTGGATTTGAACTGGCCGTTTTCTCGATAGAGCATGCAATCGTCTAGACACGGTCGATGTGCTTCTCTCCGAACAACCCCTCGGGCCGCACCAGCAGGAACAGCAACGCCAGCACGTACGCGAACCAGTTTTCGATGCCGCCGCCGGCCAGATCGAACTGCTTGACCAAAATCGGGCCGAGGAACACTTCGGCGAATTTTTCACCGACTCCGATGATCAGCCCGCCGAGAATCGCGCCCGGCACAGATGTAAAGCCACCGAGAATCACGACCGGCAGCGCCTTTAGCGCGACCAGCGATACCGAGAACTGAACTCCTAGCTTTGAGCCCCATACGACGCCGGCGACCAGTGCCACAAAGCCGGCGACCGTCCAGACGATCACCCAGATGCGATTCAGCGGAATACCGATCGATTGCGCGGCCTGATGATCATCGGCCACCGCGCGCAGTGCGCGCCCGGTTGGCGTCTTCTGGAAAAAAAGTGCGAGTGCGATGACCAACAGCGCGGCGGCCGCGGCAGCCACGAGATCTTCGGTGTTGATCAGGATGCCGCCCTGGAAGATGTTTTCGGCCACCAGCACAGGCGTCTTCGGCAATCCGGTATCGATCTGATAAATATCGCTGCCCCAGACGGTTTGCCCGAAGCCGTCGAGGAAAAACGAAACTCCCAATGTCGCCATCAGCAGCACCACGGCGTCCTGATTGACCAGGTGCCGCAATACAAGTCGTTCGATCAACCACGCGAGGATCGCCATCACACCGATCGCCAGAAGGAACGCAACCGGCAACGGCATCACCTCACTCATGCGCGCCACCGCCAGCGCCCCGAATAACACCATCGCACCTTGTGCGAAGTTGAAAACCCCTGACGCTTTGAAGATCAGCACAAGACCCAACGCCACCAACGAGTACAACACGCCTGACATCAGCCCACCGAGCATCACTTCGAAGTAGAAGCCGGGGGCACTGATGCCGGTCGCAAGCGGCAACACCATGCCTATCACCAGCGCAACAATCAGCGCGACGACCGCCCAGTTCTTGAGCAGATAGGCGCCCATCAGTGCGCGACGCCGAGGTATGCGTCGATGACGTTTTGGCTGTTACGAACCTGGTCGGGCATTCCGTCGCCGATCTTTTTGCCATAGTCGAGCACGACGACGCGGTCGGAGATATCCATTACCACGCCCATGTCATGCTCGATCAGCACGATCGTTGTTCCGAACTCTTCGTTGACGTCGAGAACGAAGCGGCACATGTCTTCTTTTTCTTCGAGGTTCATGCCGGCCATCGGCTCGTCGAGCAACAGCAGCTGCGGCTCCATCGCCAGCGCGCGCCCAAGATCGACGCGCTTTTGCAAGCCGTAGGGCAAGCGGCCGACCGCTGTCTTTCGATATGCCTGAATTTCGAGGAAGTCGATGATGTGCTCGACGAACGCGCGGTGACGCAGCTCTTCGCTCCGCGCGGGCCCGACATGCAGTGCCTGCCAGAGCACACCCGTGTTCATTCGCAGATTACGGCCCGTCATGATGTTGTCGAGCACGCTCATGCCCTTGAAAAGCGCCAGACTCTGGAAGGTACGTGAGATGCCGGCTGCGGCGGCTTCGTGAGGATCCATGTTTGCGCGCACCGTGCCGCGAAACGTGATGCGCCCTCGTTGCGGTGTGTAAACGCCATTGATCACGTTGAGCATCGAGCTCTTGCCGGCACCGTTCGGGCCGATGATGGCTCGAACCTCGTGCTCATAGACGTCAAACGACACTTGCTGCAGGGCTTTGACGCCCCCGAACGCCAGCGAAACGTCTTCGACATTCAGCAATACTTTGTTCGCGTCGCGAGGGTGCGCGCGACTCACCGCTTGCCCTCCTGATTCGTCTCCGCCGGCTCGTCTTTCATGCTCCACGCCGAGTTTGCGGCGCGCTTGATCTCGTGTTTCGGCTTGCCCGCTTTATGGGCGGCCTCCATCACGAGATACAAGAACGTGAAGATCAGAGCAAAGCCAACGAGAGCGAGCAACAGCTGACGGTTCGCCAGCGACCACGCGGCAAGCGCGATTCCGACCAGCAGGCACGCGATGGCGGCCATCGTGCGCGGGGTCATCACGATGCACCCTGGGCGCTACGCGCCGTCCCGCCCGGCGGGCTCATTTGCTCCCTGGCGCTGCGCGCGGTCCCTCCGAGAGGGACTGCGCCCTCCTTCGGACGGCCGGGCGAAGGGCTCATCACTAGGCCGCCTTTTTCAGCGCGGGAAATACTTCGGCATCGATTACCTTCAGCGTTGCGCTGATCTTGCCGGTACGACCGTCCTCGAATTTGACTGCGGTTTCGACGTATTGCTCATTCAAACCGCGATACATCGCGTCGACCAGTTGATTGAACTTTTCACCAATAAAGCGGCGGCGCACCTTGCGCGTGCGCGTCAGCTCGTCATCGTCAGCGTCAAGTTCCTTGTGCAGCACGATGAAGCGATGAATCTGCGCATTCGCGAGCGCGGGATCGTTGGCGAGATCGGCGTTGACCTTACCGACGGCATCGCGAAGCAGCTCCAGGACTTCGGGCTTCGCCGCGAGATCGGTATAGCCGGCATACGGCAGGTTATGGCGCTCGGCCCAGTTTCCGACGGCTTCCATGTCGATGTTCAGAAACGCAGTGACCATCTGTCGTTGATCGCCGAACGCCACCGCTTCCTTGATGGTGGGAAAAAACTTCAGCTTGTTCTCGATGTACTTCGGAGCGAACAAGGTTCCGTCGGCGAGTTTGCCGACGTCTTTTGCTCGATCGATGATCTTCAGGTGTCCGCCTTGATCGAAGTAGCCCGCGTCGCCCGTGTGAAACCAGCCTTCGGCATCCTTGGCTTCGTGCGTCGCCTCCGGTGCCTTGTAGTACTCGCGAAAGAGCCCAGGCGAGCGGATCAGGATTTCGCCCGCATCGGTCAGCTTGATTTCAACGCCTTTAACCGGCGGACCGACTGTGTCGGCCTTGACGCCGCCGTTTTCCTGCACGCAGACAAAAACGGAAGTTTCGGTTGAGCCGTACAGCTGCTTCAAGTTGATACCAAGCGAGCGATAGAACGTAAATAGATCAGGGCCGATCGCCTCACCCGCGGTGTAGGCAACTCTGACGCGACTCATGCCCAGCGAATTGCGCAGCGGCGCATAGACGATCACGTCCCCGAGCGAATAAAGTAGCCGGTCGGCAAAGCCGACCGGCACCTTGTCCAATAACCGCCCGCCCACGTTGCGCGCGACGTCCATGAAATAGTGAAACATGCGGCGCTTTATTGCTGAAGCGTCTTCCATGCGGATCGTCACCTGCGTCAGCAATGCTTCGAGCACGCGCGGCGGTGCGAAGTAGTAGGTCGGGCCGATCTCGCACATATCGGCGGTGACCGTTGCTGCCGACTCAGGGCAATTCACCGTAAAGCCGCACACCAGCCACTGCGTATACGAAAAAATATTCTGTCCGATCCACGCCATTGGCAGATACGCGAGTACCTGCTCATCCGAAGTCAGCGCCTCCATTTCAGCGCCAGCACGTCCGGCCGCTATCAGGTTGTCGTAGCCAAGCACGACACCCTTCGCGTGTCCGGTGGTACCCGAGGTGTAAAACATCGCGCCGACGTCGGTCGCTCGCCCTTTTTTTATCTCGTCCTCAACAACGGTGGGCTGCTGCTGCAGCAACTGTCGGCCGCTCGCGCGCAACGCTTCATACGACTGCAGGCCAGGCTGCTGATAGTTGCGCAGACCGCGAGGGTCGTCATAAAAAATGTGCTTCAGGTGCGGGACCTTCGCACGGATCTCAAGCACCTTGTCGACCTGCTCCTGATCCTCGACGACCGCGAAGTGAATCTCGGCGTTATCAAACACAAATTCCATCTCGGCGGCGGCAGCATCCTCGTACATCGGCACCGGTATGCCACCCAGACATTGCACCGCGGTCATCGTGAAGTACAGGCGCGGACGGTTCTCGCCGATGATTGCCAGATGCCGGCCACGCTTGAAGCCGGCTTGAAGCAGCCCCGCCGCCACCTCGCTTACCTCTTTCTGCATCTGTTGCCACGTCCAGCTTTGCCAGATCCCGAGATCCTTTTCTCGGATGGCGATAGCACGCGGTCGCGTGCTCGCGTGGTGTGCGAGTAAGCGCGGAAAAGTATCAGCGCCGGGCGCCGAGTTCACAGGTTTGTCTCCTTCATTGCGCGATTTGTATCGCGTCGCTCGTTATGCACACCTTAAGCGAGGTAGCTTACTTCACAGATCGCAGAATGCCGATGCACGGACAATCCCGAACGGTAAAGCGCCACTATTGTGCAAACTGTCGCCGGGGCGACAGTCTGCGCGAGAATGCGGGTCATGTCGGAACTCGATCCCCAACCGCTTAAGTTGGTTGAGATGCTGGCCGCCAGCGCATGGTGGACGGGCCTCGATTCGAATCAGCGCGCGCGTGTTACGGCAGAAGTCGAGGAGCGGCGCTTTCCGGGCGGCACCGTTGTAATGCGCAGAGGCGAGATCGTCGAAGCGTGGACCGGCGTCATTGAGGGACTCGTCAAGATGAGCTCGGTCTCGGCGGCGGGAAAAAGTGTGACGTTTACCGGCATTGGCGCCGCCGGCTGGTTCGGCGAAGGCTCACTGCTCAAAAGCGAGCCGCGCAAGTACGACATCGTTGCGCTACGCGATACGCGAATGGCGTGGATGCCACGCTCGACGTTCGATTGGCTGCTGTCGACCAGCATCGCGTTCAACCGCTTCCTGCTGTTGCAGTTGAACGAACGTCTGGGTCAGTTCATCGGACTCGTCGAGTATGAGCGAATGCTCGAACCCGATGCACGCGTCGCGCGTTGTCTGGCTGAGATGTTCAACCCGCGTCTGTACCCGGGTCACCGCGATTCGCTGGAGATCTCGCAGGAGGAAATAGGCTATCTGTCCGGCGTGTCGCGGCAGCGCGTTAATCAGGCTTTGCAGGTGCTGGCACGCGCGAAGCTGGTCGAAGTCGAGTACGGAAGCGTCCGCATTCTGGATCTGGCAGCACTCCGCCGATATGGAAGCTAGCGGCGAGGCGCGCGCGATTGATTTCTTCATGCGCGAGTGGGATGCAGCGTGACGCTTTTGTTCCATCAGTTGCTCCCATCTTCTCAAGGGTCGTAACCCGGAGTTCGCTGCGTGTTCTCAGCGTCTCGCGCATGAAGTGCGCGGCATTGAGCTGCCGCGCAAAGCTGATGATCACGGTCAAGCGCCCGGGTTTTCTTGCTCGAACCTGGCCGATTGAACGGGTGCCTTCCTGCTTGCCGCACGGCTCGCGTCGTTCTGCGCCCATTCAGCCGCTCGCGCCTCGTTGACGTAGTCAGAAAACTGAAGGTTGGCGATCCCCTCCATGCGCTGAACGTACCGACGCAGTGCATCCGGCCCTTCCTTGGCCTTTTCGCACGCGCTGCGGTCAAACGTCCACGTCGGCGAGTTGCATTTGAATTCGGCATGTGCCGGTGTCGACAACAGCGCCATCGCCGGAACGAGAAGAAACGCTGAGCCAATTGCTTTGAATCGATTCATAGGAACCTCATCGAATGTTGGCGCTTAATCCGCCGCGCCTTTCGCGGAAGCATTCGCGGCATTCGCGAATCTCGATTTGCATTAGGCCTACCTTCACGCATTGCGCCTAGCTGAAGAGTCGACATGCAGCGCGTGCATAAACGACAGAGATGCCATCAACTGATCGGGGCGAGCCACACGCAGTGCGCCCGTGGGATCGCCAGTGAAGTGAATTTTCGGCTTTGAAAATAGCGAATCGCCGGTTTCGCGCGAGGTCCCCGTATGTCCCAATGAGAGCTTGAAAAGCCTTCACAACTCATTCGGAGAACAGCATGAAAATTGATCCCACCCTGCAGAAACTCGAAGTTCGCGTTGTGGCGGCCGTGGCCGTTGTGCTGGTCTCCGGCATCGCCTTCTTCCTGGCCGAGCCGTTTTCCGCGACCGATTACGGATCGTCGGAAGTGGCTACGACCACGACGGAGTCGTCAACAGACTCGTCGACACCGCAAGAAACGCAGCCTGCACTGCTTGAACCCGCATTGCGCAGCCTCGACGGTGTTGCATATCACGGCTAGGCAAAGACAGTGCGAACGGAGAAGTAAATACCATTGGCGCCGGGCTCGTCAGACATGCGCGATCAGCGCCAAACCCTTCCTCAGAATTCGCGGCGGCGTATTCAGAGAGTCGGGATCGCAGCGACCAGCGTCGCGGCGACGATCTGGTTGATCGGAGTCGCTTGGGCTTGGCAGGTCATCGGCTAACGCAAGAGTTGCGATGTCGAACGCCTGCTTGTGGAAGTGACTACCCGGTATCTGGCGCCGCCGACGATGATGAGCGCCAACGTTACGGCTGGAAACGCGCGTCGCTTCGCTAGCGCACGCGTGCCAATGTCGCTACCGTAGCTTGCCGAGTATCTGCACGACGCCCAAAAACACGAATCGTCGCGCGGCGCTCCGAGACAGAACTCGCGTACCACGAGGGATGAATAGGAGCGATCCGCGCAGCGCGGTGCATCTGGTCGAGAGCTGCTCCATCATGCAACAAAGCGACGCGCTCCAAAACACTTAGCGCTTCCGGGCCAAAATGAATTGCACGGTCGACGCGTTGCGCGCGCTCAGAAGCAGCCAGCGCCGATCGTGACCGATGCGCTGCGCTCCGAACCACCGCGTGAACCTCAGGATCGATTACCGCATCGGCGAAACGCGGCAGCGCTCTGGCGTTGCGTGCGTATTGCGCGGTGGCGATGACTTCCCGCGGTGGGCAAATCTCGTCGGGCGTCATGAATAGCCCCGCCTTGCGCATCAACAGGCCGAACCGTGCCGAGCTGGTCAGAACTGAAATGGGTATCGACAACAGCAGGCCTGCGGCGACCAGCGCGATCCAGGGCAACACGTCGGGCGCTTTCCATGCGACCACCCCCACCCACGCCAGCCCGATCAGCGTTTGCAGCCAGTGCCGCCGTAGCGCTTGCGCGATAGACGTCGACTTGTCGGCACGCGCTGGCGACTTCCATTGAATTGCCCAGCCCAGCAAAGCCGCAGCAACGAATTGTGTGTGAAACAGCATGCGCACCGGCGCGAGCAACGCGCTCATCAGCATTTCGCCGAGCACACTGAGCGCGAGGCGAAACGTGCCACCAAACGACGATGCGTTGCGCGTCGCAGCCAGCATTGCCGCCAAAATTTTTGGAACGAAAAGCACGGCCGCTACAGCAGCCAATAGCGCCCACGCATGCTCGGGCCGCCACGACGGCCACAGCGGAAACAGTTGGTGAGGCATCACGAAATACTGGGGCTCCGCATTGGTATGCGCCAGCAACAGCCACGTTGACAGCGTGAGAAACCCGAGCCACAGCGGTGCCGACAAGTATGCAAGCGCACCGGTCAGAAAGACCCAACGATGGACCGGGTGCATACCGCGCGCGAACATCAACCGCGCATTCATCAGATTGCCGTGGCACCAGCGACGATCGCGCTTGACCTCATCAATCAAATTGGGCGGCGTCTCTTCGAAGCTGCCGTCAAGGTCATAAGCGATCCACACGCCATAACCGGCGCGCCGCATCAGTGCCGCCTCGACAAAGTCGTGCGAAAGAATTTCTCCGGCCAGTGAGCCGCGGCCAGGCAACGGCGCCAGGACGCAATGTTTGATGAACGGCTCGAGGCGGATGATTGCGTTATGGCCCCAGTAGTGGGATTCACCGAGCTGCCAGTAATGCAGCCCCGCCGTGAACACCGGGCCATAGACCTGATTGGAAAACTGTTGGATGCGCGCGTGCAGCGTATCGCGGCCCACGGCTCTTGGTGCGGTCTGGATAATTCCCGCGTCCGGTCTCGCTTCCATCAAGCGCACCAGCGTCGTCAGGCATTGTCCCGTCATCACACTGTCGGCATCGAGCACGACCATGTAGCGATACTTTGCGCCCCAGCGCCGGCAAAAGTCGTCGATATTGCCGCTCTTGCGCTTCACTCGGCGTCGGCGATGTCGGTAAAAGAGCCGCGACTCGGCACCGAGCTGTTCACGTAACGCGTTCCATGCATCCAGCTCGGCGACACACGCGTCGGGGTTTCCGGTATCGGACAGCACGAAGAAATCGAAATGTTCGAGCGCACCGGCGCGCATCACCGATTCATACGTGGCGCGCAGCCCGGCGAAGACACGGCGCACATCCTCGTTGCAGATAGGCATCACGATCGCCGTGCGTGCCTCCCTCGGTATGGCATCGGCCTTGGCCGAGCGTGAAATCAACTGCCGGTCGCCTCCGATTGCCAGCACGAAAAAACCCATCATCGCCGTCCAGAACCCGGCGGCGAGCCAGGCGGTCAGTAAACCAAACACGATCAGCAACGCGGTCTCGCCCCACGCGATCGCAAGGTCAACTGTCTCGTTTGCCGTCACGACGTGTGGCAACAGCCCGTTCAGCACATACGTCGCATAAAGGGCGGGCAACAGCGACAACGTGAGCAATACAAAGCGACGTCGACGTCCCGCACCATGAGCTGGCCCCTCGATGTCCGGAAGCCGCGGATCGAGGCCGAACAATCGACGCAGCATCCACGACACAGGCCCAACACGCCCCCATGGCCGCGGCGCCATTGGCGTGCGCACTAACGCGGGCACCGCGGGCGGCAACGACGACACTGCCGCCGTTGCCTCGGCAGGTCGGTCGCGCTCGGCAGGCGCCGCGCAGGCGCCGGCTATTGCGTCAACGGAACGATGTAGTTCCATGTTTCGCCCATGACTTCCTTGCCGTTACGCAAAAGCGCACGCACTTCAATCGGTTTTTCCTTATCCTGGGTTCGCATTTGAAGCACCATGCGCCAGCCGCCGGTGGCATCGTTGCGATGAATGACGAGATCGGTGCTTTGACCGTTGCCGATCGTAACGTCTGCTTGCAGCGGCGCGTTGACCGGCAGCTTGCGCAAGGCCGGCCCGTCGAAATCAACGGTGAATTGCAGGCTGTCAGTGCCTGCAGCATTATTGCCGGGTGGATTGTTAGCGGGTGCGTTCGAGAACCCATGGCCGCGGCGTGTCTGGACTACCCACCCGTTCGGTGGCCGACGATCCGTGTTTTTGAGCCAGAACATGCGGTACGAGAAATCAATTGGCGTGCCCGGCGGTGGGACCGTATTTGGCACCCAGTACGCGACGATGTTGTCGTTCGCTTCGTTCGGCGTTGGAATCTGCACCAGTTCCACGCGGCCAGCGCCCCACTTTGAAGCGGGCTCGATCCAGATACTCGGACGCAACTCGTAGCGCGCTTCGAGGTCTTCGTAGCTACTGAAATTTCGATCCCGCTGCATGAGTCCAAAGCCACGCGGATCGGTCAGCGCAAACGAAGTCACCAGTAGTCGACGCGGATTGACCAGCGGACGCCAGATCCACTCGCCACTCGCGGTCTGAATCGCAAGGCCATCGGAGTCGTGCACCTCCGGGCGAAAATCTTCGGACGGCGCACGCTGGTTCTCGCCAAAAAAATACATTGACGTCAACGGTGCTAGGGCGAGCTTCGCCACCGGCTCACGCAAATAGAGTCGCGCCTGGACTTCGGTCACCGTCTCTTCTCCGGGCCGGATCGTGAAGCGATACGCGCCGGTGGCGCGCCGCGAATCGAGCAATGCGTAAAGGACCAGCTGACGCGAACCACTCGCAGGCCGCTCGATCCAGAATTGCTCGAAGCGCGGAAACTCCTCGCCGCTACGCTCCGCCGTGTCGATCGCGAGACCACGCGCGGAAGCGCCGTAGCGCTGGCCCTGGCCCAAGGCACGGAAATAGCTCGCGCCTAGAAAGGAAACGAGCTCATCCTTATACCCGGGCGCACTGGGCACAACGTTCAGCGGAAAGTGAATACGAAACCCCGCAAAGCCCAGTTTGCCGAGCTGCGACCGGTCGATCTTGTTCTTGCCGTAGTTAAAGGCAGCCGGGTCGAATGTGATCTCGCTCACTTCCTTGCCGACTACCTCGTAAATTCGAATCGGCTGGTCAAAGATGCCCCCCAGATGAAAGAACTGGACCTCGAACGGGAGCTTTTGCGCGCGCCACAGCGACTGTGCTGGGTCAAAGCGAATGTCGCGGGTCTGGTCGTACCGCAGGTCCTTGAGTTGCTTCGGCAACACAAACGCCTGCCTCGTGTACGGCCGATTCGCCAACTCGCGAGCGCGGCGGTCGACATCCGCAAAACCAAAGGCGTGCGCAGCCGGCGCCGTCGCAGCGAACAGGAATGCAATAGCTGCAAGCCAGAAAGGCCGGTTCATTGGAATAATTGCACGCCGAGTGGCGCGGCGATACCGTAAAGCAAGGTCGATGCCTAGGTGGGCTTTGCGAGGCGGTTTTAAAGGCTAACGATGCGATTCGTTCGATTGACCGACGGAGAGAAAGTGCCCGCGCTGGGCCTTGGCACTTGGCGCATGGGCGAATCCACGCGCTCGCGCGCCAAGGAGATCGCCGCGGTCAACACCGCGCTCGAGATCGGCTACCGACTGATCGACACCGCGGAAATGTACGGCGACGGCGGCGCCGAGGAAGTTGTCGGGGCGGCCCTCCATGATCACGTTCGAGCGAACAACATTGCGCGCGAAGAGCTGACGATCGTTTCGAAAGTGCTACCTAGCAATGCCAGCCATGCAGGCGTGCTGCGGGCCTGCGAGCGAAGTCTGAAGCGTTTGAAGCTTGACTTGATCGACATTTATCTGCTGCATTGGCGAGGCTCGGTTCCCCTTAAAGACACGGTCGCGGCGTTCGAGCAGTTACGAGCTGAAGGCCGCATCCGTCACTGGGGCGTCAGCAACTTCGATACAGCTGATATGCAGCAGCTGTGGAAGCTTCCGTTCGGGTCGCATTGCGTCACCAACCAGATTTACTACTCGGCAAGCGAACGCGGTGCGGAATTCGATCTGCTGCCGTGGCAGCGAGAAAATGGGGTGGTGACGATGGCGTACTCGCCGATCGATCAGGGCGCGCTGGCACGTGACACGACGTTTGCTGGCATCGCCCAGCGCCGGGGTGTCAGCGCATCGACCGCCGCGCTTGCCTGGGTGCTCCGGCATCGGGACGTGATCGCTATTCCGATGTCTGTCAGTGAGCCACATCTTCGCGAAAACTTCGCCGCAGCCGATATCGAGCTGACCTCAGAAGAACTGGCGCAGATCGACGCCGCGTTTCCGCCACCGAGGCGCAAGCGCCCGCTGGCGACGACCTAGTCAATCCAGCGTCAGATTGCGCTGCTTGATCAGCGCATGCCAGCGCGCTGTTTCGCTCTTGATGTAAGCCGCCATCTGATCGGCAGTACTGGGAAGCGGCTCCAGGCCAAACTCCTGCAATTTACGAGTGACCTCCGGTGTTGCGATCGCCCGGTTCAGTTCGCTCGCCAGTTTCGCCGTCACATCACGTGGCGTTGCAGCCGGCACGCGCCATTCCCTGCCACGCGTACACCTCGGTATCGCGAATGCCTTGTTCTTCTAACGTCGGCACATTGGGAAGTGCGGCAAGTCGCTGGCGGCTCAGCACGCCGAGCGGCACCAGCTTGCCCGCGCGAATGTGCGGCAGGCCGACAGCAGTGTCTATCACCATCACCGGCAACTGATTGCCAAGCACATCCTGCACCGCAGGCGCAGCGCCACGATATGGAATGTGCACGATGAACGCCCCGGTGCGGTCCTTGATCAGCTCCATCGCGAGATGATGCGGACTGCCGGCACCGACCGATGCGTAGGACAGCTTGCCAGGGTCTTTCTTGGCGGCATCAACGAGATCTCGCATCGTCTTGAAACCCGTCGATGGATTGACAACGACAATCAGCGGAAAGCGCGCCATCAGCCCGACCGGGGCAAAGTCTTTGGCCGGGTCATACGGCACTTTCTTGTAAAGAGCGGTGTTGAACACGAATGTGCCGTTGTCACCGCTCAACAGCGTGTAGCCGTCGGCGGTGCCGCGCGCCACGGCCTCCGCGCCGATCATCGTTGCGGCACCCGGACGATTCTCGATGACAAATGGCTGGCCCAGCTGTTTTTCCATTTGCGCGCCGACTGTGCGCGCCAGAAAGTCGGACCCACCGCCCGGCGGATACGGCACGATCCAGCGCACAGGTTTCGCTGGATAGGTCTGCGCGAAGACGACACGCGATGGCGATAGCGTGACCACTGCCGCAGCAGCGAGCAGGCGGCGGCGTGTAGTGCGCGGTGTGCGATCAATCATCGTTTCCTCCGACGGGCGAACATGAAGAGTATCCCGTAGGCTGCGAACATCCGTCGGCCACCGACGTGGCGCCCGGGTTGCAAGCAATCTACTCGCGATCCGAAACGCCCCGCACGTCGGCACCGTGCGCATCCGCTTCCGCTTCACCCGAAACTGTTATGCGCTGGCCATCATCCTTGCGCGGCTGACCGCGTCCGGTGACCTGTTGCAGCTCATCGATTCGCCGCGACGCTTCCGCCTTCGTCAGGTCATCATCGAACTCCACTTTCGCTTCTTCGGATAACGTTTTCAGATAAGAGCGCTGGGCGCCCGTCATCGGTTCGTCACCTGTTGTCCAGTCTTCCGGCCGCTTCTCCGTGTTACTTTGATCAGCCATTTGTTGCGTACGCTTGTCGGTCATGGTTACCCCTTTGTTTGTGTAAGTCGCGCCGGCAACCGCCATACCCGATGCACCTTCGCTCCGTTCAAAAAGCATTGAATGATTGGTGGACTGCGGCGGTCTGCGGCGCACTGCTTGTGCTGCTACCTTCGGCTGCTCCGGCCACCGAGGCGCTCTGGTCGCAGTTGAAAAAAGGTGGTCAGATCGTGCTGATGCGGCACGCCGTGACGACGCCGGGCGTCGGTGATCCGCCGGGCTTTCGGCTTGATGATTGCGTCACGCAACGCAATTTGACTGACGCTGGCAGAGAGGAGGCGAAACGGGTCGGCGCTGCTTTCCGTCTGCGCGGTATCCCCGTCGAACGCGTGCTCACGAGCCCGTGGTGCCGCTGCATCGAAACGGCGAATCTTGCCTTTGGCAAAGCCGAGGTCTCGACCGCGCTTGGCAACCTGTTTACTCACCCCGAGAACCGTGATCGGCAGGTGCGGGAGATGCGGGAACTGGTTGACGTACCTCGGGCGGGAAATCGAGTATGGGTCTCGCACGGCGCGACGATTGCGGCGCTGACCGGAGTTTCGCTCGCCACCGCCGAAATGTTGATCGTCACGCCGCAGCAGCGCGGCGGATTTGTCGTTCTCGGGCGTTTGTCGGTGCCTCAGTAGTTCGCGGCTGTCGGGGCAGATGACGGGTAAAATTGCGGCTGTGCAGATTCGCCCCGCTGCGACGTCTCGCACTTTTTGCCAATGCAAAGCCCCGTTCTCGCATCCTTTCATCCCGCAGTCCAGGCTTGGTTCGCCTCGGCCTTTGCCGCGCCGACGTCCGCGCAGGCCGACGCATGGCCGGCGATCAAGGCTGGTCGGCACGCGCTCGTCGCAGCTCCGACCGGATCGGGCAAAACACTGGCCGCTTTTCTCGCAGCGATCGACGCGCTTGTGCGGGAAGGCGTCGAGCACGGTCTGCGCGACGAGACGCAGGTCCTTTACGTTTCTCCATTAAAGGCACTGTCGAACGACATTCAGAAAAATCTGGAGTCGCCGATCGCAGGTATACGCGCCGAGCTCGAGCGCTTAGGGCTACCGGACGTCGACATTCGCACCTTCGTGCGTACCGGAGATACACCGCAGGGCGAACGGGAGAAGATGCGGCGGCGTCCCCCGCATATTGTCGTTACGACGCCCGAATCGCTGTACATCCTGCTGACCAGCAAGTCGGGGCGCAAGATGCTGTCGACGACGCGCACAGTGATCGTCGACGAGATCCACGCGATCGCGCCGAACAAGCGCGGCGCGCATCTCGCGCTGTCTCTCGAACGGCTTCAGGCGCTGGCGGGCCGCGAGCTCGTGCGCATCGGGCTGTCGGCCACGCAAAAACCGATCAGCGAGATTGCAAAGTTCTTGGTCGGCGCCGGTTCGAAAGATGCGGCCGATTGCACGATCGTCGACACCGGCCATGTTCGCCGGCGCGATCTTGCGATCGAGCTTCCACCTTCTCCGCTTGAAGCGGTGATGTCGGGCGATGTTTGGACGCAGGTATACGACCGGCTTGCCGAGCTCGTGCGCGAGCACCGGACGACGCTGATCTTCGTCAATACACGCCGGCTTGCCGAGCGCGCCGCACGTCATCTGTCGGAGCGTATCGGCAGTGAGAATGTCACAGCGCATCACGGTAGCCTTGCACGCGATCAACGACTGAATGCCGAACAGCGACTGAAGCGCGGCGAGCTGCGCGCCTTGGTCGCCACTTCTTCGCTCGAGCTCGGTATCGATATCGGTGACGTCGATCTCGTATGCCAGATCGGGTCGACGCGTTCTATCGGAGCACTACTTCAACGCGTCGGCCGCTCCGGGCATTCGATCGGGGGTACGCCCAAGGGCCGATTGTTCCCGCTGTCGCGCGACGAGCTCTGCGACTGCGCCGCCTTGCTCGATTCGGTGCGGCGCGGAGAGCTTGATCGAATCGCCGTGCCGGAAAAGCCGCTGGACGTCCTCGCGCAGCAGATCGTCGCCGAAGTCGCACTGCAGGATTGGAAAGAGGACGAGCTGCTGGCGCTCTATCAGCGCGCCTACCCGTATCGAAACGTCACGCGCGAAGAGTTCGACGAGCTGGTGCTGATGCTGTCCGATGGTTTTCACACAGCGCGCGGGAGGCGCAGCGCCCACCTGCATCATGACGCGGTCAACGGCGTGTTGCGTGGTCGGCGCGGAGCAGCACTCGCTGCTGTCACGTCCGGCGGCGCGATTCCAGACACCGCCGACTACACCGTAATGCTGGATCCGCAAGCGCAAATCGTCGGCACCGTGCACGAAGATTTTGCGGTCGAGTCGTTGCCCGGTGACGTGTTTCAGCTTGGCAATACGTCGTATCGCATCATGCGCGTCGAGCGCGGTACGGTGCGTGTTGAAGACGCAAAAGGTGCGCCGCCCAGCATTCCGTTCTGGCTTGGCGAGGCGCCGGGGCGCACCGAAGAAGTGTCGCAATCGTTGTCGCGTTTGCGCGCAACGATTTCAACGAAGCTCGACGCAGGCGGCAGAGACAGCGCCCTGGCATGGCTCACTGACACGGTGCAGATCGATTCCGTCGCGGCAGCGCAGATCGTCGACTATCTAGCCGCCGCGAAGGCGGCACTGACCGAGCTGCCCACCTGCGAGACCGTGGTACTCGAGAGATTTTTTGACGAATCCGGCGGCATGCAGCTGGTCGTTCACGCACCGCTTGGCAGCCGTATCAACCGCGCGTGGGGATTGGCGCTACGCAAGCGGTTTTGCCGAAAATTCGATTTCGAGCTGCAGGCCGCCGCCACCGAAGACGCGATCGTGCTGTCGCTCGCGAGCAGCCATAGCTTTCCGCTCGCGGATGTCGCGCACTATCTGTCGCCCAAGACAGTGCGTCCGTTGCTCGTGCAAGCCCTTCTCGATGCGCCGATGTTCGGCACGCGCTGGCGCTGGAACGCCGGCTTCGCGCTGGCGCTGCTGCGTTTTCGTGGAGGGCACAAAGTAGCGCCACAGCTGCAGCGCATGGCGTCAGAGGATTTGCTGGCTTCGATATTCCCGGACCAGGTGGCCTGCGGCGAAAACATCGTCGGAGATCGCGAGATTCCAGACCATCCACTGGTGCGTCAGACGATCGACGATTGTCTGCACGAAGCGATGGATATCGATGGACTCGAGCGCGTGCTGAACGCGATCGAGCGCGGCCAGATCAAGGTGCTGGCGCGCGACCTCACCGAGCCGTCGCCGCTGGCGCTCGAAATTCTCGCCGCGCGGCCATATGCGTATCTGGACGATGCGCCGCTCGAAGAGCGTCGCACGCAGGCGGTCCTCGCGCGGCGCTGGATGGACCCTGAAACTGCAGGCGATCTAGGCAAGCTCGACGCGGATGCGATCCGGCGCGTGCGCGAAGAGATGTGGCCTGACCCGCGCAACGCAGACGAGCTGCACGATGCGCTGATGAGCTTTGGATTCCTCAGTCAGGCGGAGATCGATGCTCAGCCTGAGTGGAGCGCACTCACTGACGAACTTGCGGCCGCCAGGCGCGCGACGCGAGTTGTGCAAAACGTGGACGCCGCGAAAGTTGCGGTCTGGGTCGCTGCGGAGCGCCTGCCTGAGTTCGACGCGGTGTTTCCGACGGCGGAGCACGCCCCCGCGATCGAAGCCCCGGTCCAGTACCAGAAGACATGGGCGCGAGACGATGCGATCGTCGAGATTCTGCGTGACCGCTTGCAAGGTCTGGGGCCGGTGACCGCCGAAGTTCTTGCGGCGCCGATCGGCCTGCGAGCGACTGAAGTCGAAGCAACGCTGGCGCGGCTCGAAGCCGAAGGCTCGGTGATGCGGGGTCAGTTCAGCCCCGACGCCAAGGGGACCGAGTGGTGCGAGCGGCGCCTGTTGGCGCGCATTCATCGCTACACGGTGAATCGGCTGCGGCGCGAAATCGAGCCGGTAGAAGCACGCGACTTCGTGCGCTTTTTGTTCGAATGGCAGCGCGTCGCACCGGAAGCGCGAGTCGAAGGCGCCGACGCAGTCGCGAACATCGTGTCGCAGCTCGAGGGCTTCGAGGCGCCGGCCGCTGCGTGGGAGACCGAGATTCTTCCAGCGCGCGTCAACGAATACGATCCCGCGTGGCTGGACGAACTGAGCCGCGCCGGTAGAGTCGTGTGGACACGCATCGCACCGCTGGCAACGAAGGCAAATGGCACGGGCAGCGAACGCGCACCGAGCCCCGTGCGTACGACACCCATCGCATTGGCGTCACGACGCAACCTTTCCATTTGGGCGGCACTTGCACCGGACAGCAGCGGCGTCACGTTGACGTCAAATGCGCAGCAGGTTGTCGAATTCCTGACGATGCATGGCGCTTCGTTCTTCGAGGAAATCGTCGAGGGCACCACGCTGTTACGGACGCAGGTCGAGCAGGCGCTTGCCGAGTTGGTTGCGCAGGGCTTGATCAATGCGGACAGCTTCGGTGGGCTGCGTGCGTTGCTGGTGCCATCCGATCGTCGCCGCACATTCGATGGACAAAAGCGCCTTCGTCGTACCGCGCTGTTCGGCATCGAAGATGCAGGGCGTTGGGCGCTGGTCAGAAAGCGACGCGCGCCGGAGGGCGCCGACATCGTCGAACATGTCGCACGCACGCTGTTGCGCCGTTACGGCGTTGTGTTCTGGCGCTTGATTGCGCGCGAGGCGCAATGGCTGCCACCTTGGCGCGATCTGCTGAGGTGCTATCGACGGCTCGAAGCGCGCGGCGAAATTCGCGGCGGGCGTTTCGTTGCTGGCCCATCTGGCGAGCAGTTCGCAGTCCCTGAAGCAATCGGTCTGTTGCGCGATATGCGGCGGCGCGAGCCATCGGGTGCGCTGGTGAGCTTGAGCGGCGCCGATCCGCTGAACCTCGTCGGCATTCTCAGTCCCGGCGCGAGAGTGCCGGCACTGACGGGAAACCGTGTTCTCTATCGCGATGGTGTGGCGATCGCGCTGCTGGTCGCCGGTGAAGCACGCTTCCTCGAGCAACTCGAGCCTGAAGCCGAGTGGGCGGCGCGCAATGCCCTGCTGCGCCGGCAAGTTCCCGCAACGCTCAAGTTCCTCGCCTAGCCAGTTCCGGAATTGCGGCATCGTCGCGCTCAAGCGACGCGCGATCCCAGTTACCCAAATCCGCGGCTGCTACATAAGTCGTCTGCAGAAAGTCGAGAAGCATCTGGTCGGGCGATGTGGCCTGCCGCACAGCGTCGTAAGGCAGTATGAATTCGTGCAACTCATCACTGTAGAACGCGGCGTCCGGCCCTATGCGGGCCTGCGCGAAAACCAGCCGGCTCTGGATACGCGTACGAATAGAACGCCGGATACTCGATCGCTCCGCCACCCGGCCAAAAACCACAGCTGCTCACTTCGTGCGAATACGCTTCACGCGTGACCCAGTCGGGCAGGTGCGGAATGCCGCCTGGATGCGGCGGCGCTCGCCGGCTCGAGAATCGCGTCACCGCCAGGTCGGGCGCACCCCAAAACAAATGCACTGGACTTGCTTTGCCGATGAATGAGCTTCGGAAAATTTTGAAAACGCGATCGGCTTGGACCAACGCGCGCCAGAATCGGTTTGCGTACTCGGCGTCATAGGCGCAGTGCAATTGATCGTGATCGAAGCGGATCGGATTCTCGACTTCGTTCGGGAGCGGATGTATGCGCAGCCTGATGTCCAGTTTTTCGAGCCGTTTGTCAGGCGCTCGTAAAACGTCGCAACCGACATCGGCTCGAGAGCAAACGCCTCCTCGCGGCCGTCGCTTGTCTGAATCACCAGCCCGTGATCAATGAAGTCGAAATCGATCTTGAAACGTCCGCGCGTCCGCGACGATCGGTGAAGTCGTCAGTCCTTTGGCCGTGACATACAGCGTGACATGCCATGAGTGATTGACCCACGCGCTTCGCGTCAAACGCACTTTGCCGACGATCTGCATCCATAAGTGCAGCGTCTTGTAAGTGTCGCTCCACGCAGCAAGCGGCAACTCGGGCCAGGCAGATGCAACGGTATCCTTAGCCGGCACGGGACTCTCGGCGAAGCAAAACGATGACAACAGAATTTTCGCACGCACTTCCCCGTTGGAGCATCGGTGTGCCGATCGCGGCCGTCGTTGCACTGGTGGTCGTCTGGAATCGGCCCCTGTCGTTGGTGCTTGTGCTGATTGTGGCCATTGCGTTGATCGCTGCTGTTTTTGCCGCAGTCCATCACGCCGAAGTCGTGGCGCACCGCGTCGGGGAACCGTTCGGTACGTTGATACTCGCGGTTGCAGTTACCGTGATTGAAGCCTCGTTGATCGTCTCGATGATGGTCTCGGGTGGTCCGACTGCCGCGGTCGTGGCACGCGATGCGGTTTACGCGGCAGTGATGATTATTTTGACCGGCATTGTCGGCATCTGCTTGTTGATCGGTGGCTTGCGCCACCATGTCACGGCCTTTCGAGTCGAAGGCACGAGCCCTGTGCTGGCGGTGCTGTCGGCGCTGGCAGTGCTAACACTCGTGTTGCCGGTCTACACGACCACAACACCCGGCCCTTCGTTCTCACCGGCGCAACTGGTGTTCGCCGGAGTGATGTCGCTCACCCTTTATGGCGTGTTCGTGTTCGTGCAGACGGTGCGTCATCGCGACTACTTTCTGGCCATTGACACAGACGATGGACAGGGTCACGCCTCGCCGCCGTCGGCACGTCAGGCGTGGATTGGCTTCGCGCTGCTTTGCGTCAGCTTGGTGGCAGTGGTCGGTCTGGCGAAAATGCTGGCCCCAACCATTGAAGCCGCAATCGATGCGGCCAATTTACCGGTGGCAGTGGTCGGCATCGCGATCGCGTTGCTCGTGTTATTGCCTGAAACCGGATCGGCGATCCGAGCAGCTGCCAATAATCGCATGCAAACGAGTCTTAATCTCGCGCTCGGGTCGGCGCTGGCAGCCATCGGATTGACAATCCCAGTAGTTGCAGCCGTGTCCATTGTTTTCGAGCTCCCGCTCGCAATGGGTGTGCCACCGAAAGAAACCGTGCTGCTGGCGATCACGCTACTGGTTTCTGCATTGACGCTGGCCGGCGGCACGGCCACTGTGTTGCAAGGCGCTGTGCATCTGGTGTTGTTCGCTGCGTTTATCTTTCTTGCGATTTTTCCGTAACCGATTGAGCAAGAACTCCAGTTGCCAGAACGCGACGGGACCGACAAGGTATTCCTCGGCGAAAGCGAGCCGGCGCGATCGATGAGTGATTACGTCGTGGGTCGACTTGGACAAGTGGCCGTGTCAGGCGCAACCGACGCTCGCAACAATTCGGGCAGGCGATTGATGCGAGGCACGTTGTCGTGCTGCATCAGCTGTAGATGGCCAAACGAAAACGGCGTCACGTGCAACACGTCGCAGACGTGACTACCGATGCGCGCGATCCAGTGTGGAACTTCGACGACAGTCGCGGGCTTGGCGTAGGCGCCGCACTGTTGCACTCGCAACCGGGCCAGGTATTCGCGAATCGACATTTGTTGTTCACCGCCGAGCTCGATCTCACGCGATGGTGGACTGTCAATTTCGCATAGCACCGCAAGCGCGAGTCCGAGATCATCAACATCAATTGGTGCGACTCGTCCGCGCGCGCTCGTGGGAATGAAGTGAAACCGCCAGCGCGCGACTCTGCGAAACCAGTGAGCACCGTAGCCATCGACACCATCGAGCAACGACGGCCGCACAATGACCGAGTCGAACGCCTTGGCCCGCAGTGCCGCCTCGCCGTGCCGCTTCGATATCAAAAAGCCGCTCGTCACACGCTGATCGAGCCCCAGGGCAGACACATGCACCAAGCGCCGAACGCGGGCCGCGGTGCACGCATCGGCAAGCGCCGCCGGCGCAAGGTGATGCACTTTCTCGTACGTTTCAGCGCCACGCTGGCGCAGGATGCCAACGCAATTCACAACGACATCAATCTGCGCAAGCAGAGGCTGCCAGACATCGGCGGTCAAAAGCTGTTCGAACCGCACTCTGCGGCGTTCGCAGCGATGCGCTTGCACAGGAAGACGACGTGCGGCGCGCTCGGGATACCGACTGCCGATAATGACTTCGTGCTGACGTCGAAGCATCGCAGCGACGGCGTGGCGCCCGATAAAGCCTGCGCCGCCGAGCACGAGAATCCGCATCAAGCTAGTCGGTTTTCAACGGTCGTACGATCGGGGCCCCGCGCAACCATGCGTGCAAACACTCTGTGACCCCGCGCGCAAAGGCTTCGAACACCGGCTGCGAGACGAAGCCGACATGTGGAGTCAGCACGACATTACTTAGCGACCGCAGAGGATGACCCGCCGCAAGCGGTTCCTCGTCGTATACGTCGAGCGCTGCAATCGCAGGCCGGCCTGCGCGCAGCGCTGCCAACAAAGACGGCATATCAATCAGCGCAGAGCGAGACGTGTTGACCAGAATCGCATCGTCGCGCATCAAAGCGAGCCGCTCGGCATTGAGTAAGCCACGCGTTTGATCGGTTGGCACCAGATGAAGGCTGACAACCTTAGAAGTTGAAAGCAGTTCTTCCAGCGACGCGGCCGTCGCTCCCTTTTCAGTCGCACGTTCGGGCGTCATGCGCGGGCTCCACGCAACGACATTCATACCGAACGCAGCGGCAACACGGGCGACGCGCCCGCCGATCTCGCCCAGTCCGATCAAGCCCAGCCGTTCACCGGCAAGTACATCGGGCAGCGGCTGATCGTCGCGCCAGTTACCCGCGCGCATCACAGCGAACTTCGCTTCGAGGCGCTTGCTCGCTGCCAGAATCAACGCCCACGTTAGCTCGCACGTGCTCTCCTTCGACGGACCCCATTCGGTGTGACTGACCGAAATTCCGCGGGCGTGCAACGCTGCTGCATCGAGTGCCGTGTTGCGGGCCCCGGTAAAGATCACATAACGCAGATTCGGCAAGCGCTCTATCAGTGCAGAGCGAAACGGTGTTCGGTCTCGAACGAGAACGACCGCATCAGCGCCGGCGATCGCGGCCAACAGTGCATCGCCGCGCAGCGGATCGTGATAGACATGCACGTCCGCGAGACGATCGATCTCTGACCAGTCCGCCAGACGCCGCAATGCGCGCTCGTAGTCGTCGAGTACTACGACGCATGGACGCTTGTCGCTCACCGCAGCTGAACCGTCATGGGCGCGCAATTGAAGTCATTGCGAGAACGTCGGGGGCATTACCGATATTCCACGCCGCTTCAATCAGAGCTGTGGTCCTTTCTGCGCCGATCACCGGCGCGCTCAACTCGGTGAACTTCTCTTCCAGCTGAGCGTCAGTCATCGGCCGCTGCAGCGACCCGATCGCATGCTCGACAAAAACGTGCTCGCGCCGGCCACCCACGAGAATCGCCGTCACCTCGACCGATGCCTCATCGATGTTTTGATCGACGGTGGCAACGATCTTGCGGCGCAAGTCGACGACATCGCCGCGATTGACAACGGCATCCGAAAACTCGTGCTCGCCTGCGCCTCCAAAAATGAGGCCCACCGCGCAGCCGTGATAGACACTGAACTTGCTTTGCAGCCCATCCGCGGGCTCTTTCCTGCCGGTTAACTCGAGTACCAGCGAATGCACCTTGAGCTCGATGCGCTCGACCTGCTCGGGCTGCACGCCGCGCTCACGTAATTGCACGCACGCGTCGATGCTCGGATGAATCACGATGCCGCACGCAAAGGGCTTATACGTGTTGAACGACACTTCGAAGCGCTCGCCAAGCTCATCGGTGATTTCGTTCCAGCTGCGCTTATCCGATACGACCTGCACGAAACCGCGTGGCGCCTCGATCGCTTTCGCGCTCGCGGTGAATCCATGGTTTGCGAGTAACGCAGACATCAGTCCTGCGCGTGCCGCGGCGCCGGGGTGAAACGGTTTCGTCATCGTGCCGAACTGCTCGCGTACGCCGATCGGCTGCGACGCGGCGATGCCGAGCGCCATCGCCGTTTTTTGCTGATTCAGTTTTAGCAATCGCGCGCAGGCAGCGGCCGCACCGAGCGTGCCGGTCGAGCCGGTGATGTGCCAGCCGCGGTCGTAGTGGTCCGGATACATCGTGTTGCCGATTCGGCATGCAACATCGATACCGAGCACTATCGAATCGATCACTTGCCGGCCGGACGCGCCGGTCAGCTCGGCTAACGCCAGCGCGGCCGAAGCCACCGGCCCAGCCGGATGAATGATCGTCTTCAAGTGTGTGTCGTCGAAGTCGAATGTATGTGATGTGATGCCGTTGATCAGTGCCGCGCTCGCAATGTCAACGCGCTCGGCACGGCCGAGGACAGTCGCTTGCGCAGCGGGCTGCAGCGTCCGCACCGCAGCGAGAGCCGCGTCCGCGGCTTCGTGCTTAGCGGCGCCCACTGCGCAGCCGATCCAGTTGAGCAGCGTGCGGTGTGCCTCTTTGTCTACCGCGTTGCTCCAGCCGCGCGACGGATGTTCCGCCACAAAACGCGCCAGAATCTGAGTGACCGGCGGCGCATCCGGGTCAGCGAAAACCTGAGTATTACGCGCCATCGCTGACAGAGCTGCGATTAGTCACGAGTCGAGCTGAATGTTTCGATCGCGGGCCAGTTTTGTCCAGCGCGCAACTTCACTGCGGATGTACTCGCCGAATTTTTCCGCTGTCATGGGCATCGGCTCGACCGCCTCGGCCGCGAGCCGTTCGCTCAGGTCGGGAGCTTTCAGTACAGATTCCAGCGAAGCGTTTAGCTGATTGACCACGGGCACCGGTATGCCCGCGGGGCCCACGACGCCATACCACTGCAACGCATCGAATCCTTTGAATCCGGACTCGATCATCGTGGGTATGTCTTTCAGCAACGGGTGGCGCGCGTTGCCGGTTACCGCAAGGGGTCGCACCCGACCGGAGCGGATGTGAGGCATCGCAGCGGCAAGACCCGGAAACATCGCTTGCGTCTGGCCGCCGATCAAATCGGTGAACGCGGGTGCGATGCCGCGATACGGAATGTGCACCATGAAGCTCGCGACTTGTTGCTTGAATAACTCCATCGTCAGATGCGTCAACGAACCGGCGCCGGCCGAACCGTAGTTCAGCTTGCCAGGATTCTTTTTCAAATACTCGATCAACTCGCTCAGGGTCGTTGGTGCGAGCGTCGAATTCACCACGAGCACGTTCGGGGTACCGCCAATCATGCCGATCGGCGTGAAGTCCTTGACCGGGTCATACGGCACCTTGCGTGTCGCGGGCGCGGTGCCGTGCGTGGCAACGTAACCCTGCATCAGCGTATAGCCGTCCGGCGTAGCTTTGGCCGTCGTCTGGCACGCGATCACGCCACCACCGCCTCCCTGGTTGTCGACCACGAATGTGCCATTGAGCGCCCTGCTCCATCGTTCTGTGACGGTGCGCGCAACGAAATCGCTTCCGCCGCCGGCCACGACTGGAACGATGTAGCGAATCGGGCGCGCCGGATAGGTCTGCGCGAATAGGCCGGGGTTGATACAAAGCAGGGGTGTTGCCAGCAATAAGTCGCGTCGTCTCATCATGCCTCCCACACACACTTCAATAATCGCACGGTCGCTATTGTCCTATCAGGTGCAACATCACTTCACGTCGATGCGCACGAACTCTATGCTCGACCAGATAGATGCCCTGCCAGGTTCCAAGCGCGGGCTTGGCGGCGGCGACCGGAATCGATAGATGCGTTTGTGTCAGGGCAGCTCGAACATGCGCCGGCATGTCGTCAGCGCCTTCGGCGCGGTGCTCGAACAATGAATCGCCATCGGGCACAAGTCGCGCAAAGAATCGCTCTAGATCGCGCACAACTTCCGGATCAGCGTTTTCCTGGATCAGCAGGCTCGCTGACGTATGCCTGATAAAGACAGTCAATAACCCGTCGTCTATCGTGCAGCTACGCACCCAGCTCTGAATATCGCGCGTGATCTCGACGAAGGCGCGCCCGGGTGTGTGTATCTGCAAATTGGTGTGAGCCTGCCGCATTCTTGTGCAGAACGATCTCGTTGTTGGAATCTACACGGCGAGCGCTGACGTACGATGCGCTGCACGCTAACCACGTGCCGCCGTTGACATGAAGCCCAACTTTCTCCTCATTCTTATCGACGATCTACGCTACGACGAGTTTGGCGCCGGCGGCCACCCGTACATGCAGACGCCGCATATCGATCGGCTCGCCCGCGAAGGTGCGATCTTCGAGCGTGCATTTCACACGACGCCGATCTGTTCGCCCAATCGTGCTTCGATCGTCAGTGGGCAGTACGCCAGCCGGCACGGCATCATCGACAACGTTGCGCGCGACGCGATGAGCCATCGGTTGCCCAACTACCACCTCGAGCTGCAACGGCTTGGGTACGAGACTGCGCATATCGGCAAGTGGCACATGGGCAACGACGGCATGCCGCGACCCGGATACGACACGTGGGTCAGCTATGACGGGCACGGGAAGCTGAACGACCCGCGGCTGAATCATGACGGCAAATACGTGCAGCACAGCGGCTACATCACCGACATCATGAACGGCCTGGCCGTCGATTTTCTGAAGCGCAAACGCAAGAAGCCGTTTTCGCTTTTCTTCGCCCACAAGGCGGTGCACCCGGATGCGGAGCAAGCGGCCGACGGCACGCTTCGCATCTCGGCACAAGGCGGTTACGTGGTCGCCGATCGACACAAGGATCTCTATCGCAACGCCATGTTCCCGCGCACACCAAACATGTTGCCGCCGTCCGAGGTCATCAAGAGCAAGCCGGCATGGACCGAGAGCTTCGCGATGAAGTCGGGCGACACATCGCAAGCGATTCTCTCGGCATTGCAGTCAGGCGAGCAGGAAGAAATTCGCCTGCGGGCACGGATGATGGCGGCGGTCGACGAAGGCGTCGGCGCAATCATCGATGTGCTGCAGCAAACCGGGGAGCTCGACAATACGTTCATCGTTTTCTTCAGCGACAACGGCTTCTTCTTTGGCGAGCACGCCCTCGGGCCCGAACGCCGCTTCGCCTACGAAGAGGGCATCCGCTCGCCGTTCGTCATTCGCTACCCGCGCAAAATCAAGGCGGGTTCACGCCGACGCGAACTCGTCATTTGCCAAGACCTGGCGCCGACATTGATCGAACTGGCTGGAGGTCGACCAGGCTCGCAGATCCAAGGGCGATCGCTACTGCCATTGTTTGCCGCGCGCCGCGCGGCGTGGCGCAAGTCGATATTGATCGAATACTGGGCCGAGCAAGCGATGCCGTGGCTAGTGGGTATGACCTACAAGGCAATACGCACCGACCGGTACAAATACATTCACTGGGTCAACCGCGGCAAGGCGGGTGAGCTCGATGAACTCTACGATCTCGAGCGCGACCCGTTCGAGCTCAACAATCTAAATCGCAGCCGCAAGCTCGCGCCGGTACGCGAGAAACTGAGGCGCGACCTGAAGCAGCTTGTTGCGGCAGCCGTCGGGCTATAGATCCGACGTGGCTAGGTTGCATCAACGGCAATCTCTACCGCACATGACCGCTATCGACCGTTGCGGACCCTCCGCCGCGAATTAGTGCGTCCCTTTCCGAACAAACTGGCCGCTTTTTTTATGCGGACAAGAGCTGTACAGCAGTTGAGTACCACGGGGTGAAGTGGATGAGCGCAGGTAGACTCATCGCATGACCGCAGCCTCATCGCCCCATGGGGTCACATCGGCCGGCCGCGACATGAGTGCGATCAAGGCCTTGCTGTTGACGGACGTCGTAGACAGCACGCAACTGGCCCAGAAGATAGGCGACAGCGCGATGGCCGAGATCTGGGCCACGCACGACCGAATCGCGCGCGCGTTGCTCGCGCCCTGGCACGGGCGCGAGATCGACAAGACAGACGGCATGCTGCTCTTGTTCGACAACTGCGCAGACGCCGTCGGCTACGCAATGGCGTACCACGCTGCCCTCGCGACGATGCCAAGCCCGATTGCGGCGCGCGCAGGCCTGCACGTCGGACCGGTGATGCTGCGAGACAACGCGCCCGACGACATAGCGCGCGGTGCGAAGCCGCTCGAGGTCGAAGGAATCGCCAAGCCATCGCGGCCAGGGTGATGGCGCTCGCGCGCGGGGGCCAGACGCTGCTATCGGCGCCCGCTCGCGAAGCGCTCGGCACGTGCGAACACAAGCTGGTGTCACACGGACACTGGCGCATCAAGGGCGTGTCCGATCCGATCGAGCTGTTCGAGGTCGCTGGAGCCGACGCCCAGTTCGTGGCACCCGCTGACGGCGACAAGGCGCATCGCGTCGTCTGGATGGGCGACTGGTGGCTGCCGGTCAACGAAATCCCGAACAACCTGCCTTTTCAGGCAACGTCGTTTATTGGCCGCGAGCGCGAGCTCGAGGAAGTCAAGAGCTTGCTCAAGACTGCGCGTCTGCTGACATTGGTCGGCATGGGCGGGTTGGGCAAAACGCGCCTATCGCTGCAGATCGCCGCGCAGCAGATCCACGATTTTCCCGATGGCGTTTGGTTTCTTGACCTCGCGCCGATCAGCGACCCTACGCTGATCGTCAGCGCGGCGGCGCAAGTGCTTGGCGTGCGTGAAGAGCCTGATCGGCCGTTACTGCAGACGGTGTGCGCGCATCTCCGAAACCGTCGCGCCCTCCTGATCCTCGATAACTGCGAGCAAGTGGTCGCGGCGGCCGCGCAGATGGCGAGCGCCCTTATCAAGATGGCTCCGCATGTCCGCATCCTGGCATCAAGCCGCGAGCCGCTGCGCGCGCCAGGCGAGCACTGCTATCTGCTGTTGCCGCTGCCGGTTCCGGCGCGGGGCGACGGCCTCGATACGATGTTGCGATTTACAGCCGTGCGGCTGTTCGTTGCACGCGCGCAGCAGCACAAGCCCGCGTTCGAGCTCACCAAGCGCGAAGCCAAGGCGGTGGCGGAACTGGTGGCGCGGCTGGAGGGCATTCCGCTGGCGATCGAGCTTGCCGCCGCGCGTATCCGCGCCCTCTCTGTCGCTGAGATCAATGCCCGCCTGCAGGACCGCTACAAGCTGCTGACAGGCGGCTCGCGCGTCCTGCAGCAACGGCAGCAAACCTTGCGCGCGCTGGTCGACTGGTCGTACGAGCTGCTCACGTCCGAAGAGCAGATCGTGCTCGACCGGCTCGGCGTGTTCGTCGGCGGCTTCGATCTCGACGCCGCCGAGGTGGTGTGTGGCATGGAGCCGATTGCGGGCGAGGACGTGCTCGACCTGCTGCAATCGCTGATCGAGAAGTCGCTCGTGATGCTCGAGGAACGCGACGAGGGCGCGCGATACCTGATGCTCGAGACCATTCGCGAGTACGCGCGTGAGAAGCTGTCACTGCGCGGCGACGCCGCGGCGGTCGGTGCGCGCCACTGCGACCACTATTTCGCGTTGGCCAAGGCGGCAAGGGACGGGCTGCAGGGACCCCAGCAAGCAGACTGGCTGTGGCGGCTCGAGGTCGAGCTCGACAACATCCGCAGCGCCATCGCCCTCTCACTTGCGGAGCGCGTCGACCCGTTCATCGCCGTCAAGTTCGCGGTCGCGCTGCAGGGCTTCTGGAAGCTGCGCGGCTACTCGAGCGAAGGCCGCAAGCTCGTGCAGGCCGCGTTGGCGCTTCCGGCGATCCAGGCGTCGCCGGTCGACCAAGGCTGGTCGCTCTACGTCGGCGCGGTGCTAGCCGAAAGCCAGAGCGATCATGCCGAGGCGCGCAGGATGCTTGAGACGTGCCTCGAGCTGCGCAGGGCGATGGGCAACGAGGTCGACATTGCGGCCACACTCTCGACGCTCTCGCTGGCGCGCCTCCAGGCGGGCGATGCCGTCGAGGCCGCTGCAAGCGAGAGCGAGGCCCTGCAGATGTTTAGGCGGCTCGGAGACCGCATTGGCGAAGCGATCGGCCTCTTGCATCTGGGCCAGATCTGGCTGCACCGGGGCGACGACGTGACGGCCCGTTCGCACCTGGAGCAGTGCCTAGCGGTCGCCCGCGAGATCCGTCACCAGGAGCTCGAGGGGGAGTGCGAGCTGATGCTCGGCGAAGTCGCGCTCGAGACGGGCGATGCGGCCCAGGCATGCCTGCGGTTCAAGCGCTCCCTGACGGTGTGTCGCGAAGCCGGCGACAAACGCGGCGAGGCGAACGCGCTGCGCTGGCTCGCGCGGGTCGACCTGCAGTCTGGCGACCTCGAGTCGGCGCGGGCGCGGCTGTCCGATGCCTTGCGCGCCTTCCGAGCCTTCGAGATGCGCGAGGAGTTGCTCGGTTGCCTCGAAGACCACGCCGAGCTCGCCGAGGCGGAGAGCAAGCGCGAGGTCGCTGTCGGATTGGCGGCCGCGGTCGCCCAGTCGCGCGATCGGCTCGGCTTGACCCGTTCGCCCCGCGGCGAGCGGCGCTGGCAGGCGCTCGTCGGTCGACTGCGGCGGGCGATGGACGAAGGGCTGTTCGACAGTGCGTGGAACGACGCGCAGCAATGGCGGATCGATGAAGCGATCGGCCAGGCACTCTCCGCGCGCCTCGAGCGCGCCACCGCCTAGTCGGGCGAGTACGCCTAAAGAACTCCCGCGAGAGCGCGGGTCGCCGTCGACCCGCGTATCAGGTGCCGCTAGCGGCGACGCCGGCGAGCGACGATACCGATGGCGCCGAGGCCGGCGAGCATCAGCAGGTACGTCTCAGGCTCGGGAACGGCGGTCGTGAACGTGCCGACGGCGGGGTTTGCCGACATTCCGCAGACGGCGCCGTTGACGGGCACGGTAGCGCAGAAGGGCGACGTCTCCCGCGGATTGGCATAAATCAGCTGCGCCAGGTTGCCACCGAACAGGATCAGGCTAAATCCAAAGTCGCCACCTCCGGCGATATCCAGTTCTGAGATGAAGAAGTTGAAGAAGCCGGTGTCGATCCCGGCCAAGTGGCCGCCGGCGATGTTGATGCCGTTGACGATGACATTCGGATCGAGCGCGTAGGAGTTGAGGATCGTGGCGGGGTTGGCGACGTTGTAGAAGCTCACTTCGGCGCTAAGGACGTCAAAGCCCGCGCACGGGCCGCTGATCGGAATGTTGGTGCCGTTGCCGATGGCGAGGCACGCGTCCGGCACGTCGAAGACCGCTGACGCCTCCCAGCCGAGCTGAGGGAAGATTCCACCGTACGCGGGATCATATTTCCCGACGTAGGTCACGGCTCGTGCCGATCCGGCCGTGCCAAGCGCGGCCGCGCTCACCAACAACACGGAGAGAAAAAATCTAACGCGCATCATCGACATGTCGCAACCTCGCCCTGTTCTGTTTATTGGTCCAGCGAAAGCGCCTCGCGTGGTGCGTCAAGACAACGCGAATCGAAATCAATTGGCTACCAAACATTCTAGACCTGAAGCGCGCGCTCGCCACCCGACTTTGCGGAACTCATCTAACGCTAGCGTGAGTTACGCCGCGCCGGCTCGGACCTGTTTAGGGCGACAGCGGCGCGTATGAGCGTCTTGAAAGATTGCTGGTGTATGTAATCACCCTCATGCAAATCAATGGCGCGCCTGGTGTTGCCTTCTAGACTCGAGTTAAACAGTCCTGAAGAGTCCTTCAACGAAGCTCCCTTGGCGAACGTCAGCTTCACCGCACTCTTGTACGTCTCGCCGGTGCAGATGATTCCATCGTGAGACCAAACCGGAACACTCCACTTCCACTCCTCGACCACATCGGGATCGGCCTGTTTGATCAGAGCGCGGATCTGGACCAGCATCTTTCCTCGCCAATCGCCGAGTTCCTTAATCCTTGCGTCGATCCGCTGAGAAGGTGATTCGCCCTGAGTCGCCGCGGTCTTCTTCATTACTTCCGCTTGCTCGGTAACTTTTCTACGCCAAACAGTTAGTCTGCCTTCGCCCCGGACGCCTTGACGATCGGTACCCAGCGCACCAGATCATCGGCAATCAGTTTTGCGAATGCTGCCGGCGTAAGCGGTGGCGATAGGTCGAAGCCCTGCGGGCCCAACCGTTCCTTTGCCTCGGCGCTCGTGAAAATCCGGTTCAGTTCGGTATTGAGACGACTCACGATTTCAGGCGGAGTGCCGGCGGGCGCGACGAACCCGAACCAGGTGTTGACCTCGTATCCCTTCACGCCCTGCTCGTCGAGCGTCGGTACGTTCGGCAACAGTGGCGAGCGCGCAAGGCTGGTCACGCCGAGCGCTTTCACCTTGCCATCCTTGATCTGACTGATGACTGTCGGCGTGTTAAAGAATCCCATCGTCACCTCATTTGCCATCACCGCAAGCACGCCCTGTGGAGCGCCCTTGTACGGAACGTGCACGAGTTCGGTTCCGGTCACGCGTCCGAACAGAACACCGGACAGATGGTGGCTGGTGCCCGCGCCTCCGGATGAGAACGTCGATTCGCCCGGCTTTGCCTTGGCGACGGCAATCACGTCGGCGGGTGCACTTGCTTTATTGGTCGGGTGCACGATCATCACGTTCGAGACGCCCCCGAGCAGCGCGATTGGAGCAAAGTCCTTTAGCGAGTCGTAGCCCGGCTTCGCGTAAATGCCCTGATTGAATACGAGCGTGCCTTGCGACGCGAAGCCAATCGTGTAACCGTCGGGCGCAGCACGTGCGAGCTCGGCCATTGCGATCGTGCCACCTGCGCCGGTTTTGTTTTCGACGACGACGCTCTGACCGAGCGCTTTGCTGAGCTCGTTCGCGGTGAAGCGTGATGCGATGTCAGCCGTGCTTCCGGCCGCCAGCGGCACGATCAATCTGATCGGTTTCGAGGGATAGGCTTGAGCCGCGGCCGCACCACTCACCGACGCGAAGGTGATCGCCATCGCGCCACGAAATAACCGACTTAGCATGTTCGACATAATCTCCGCGCGTTCGCCAAAGTTCGCGAACATCTTACCGCTGGGTCATCAGCACTAACCGACTCCTTGCGAAGACAAATCTCTTGTGCGCCGTCAGTGCCACGATCGCGCACGAACCGAGCGTATTGCCAAGCATCATCACAGCAAGCAAGGGATCGTTGACCACGAGGCCGCAATAGACGGTGGTCACAGCGTGACTGAATGTCCAGAATGTCCAGGTCGATAGCGAAATCGCGCAGGCACCCAACGGGTCACGCATCACTGCGAGCATCTGCGGCACGTAGAACAGCAGCCGCACCACGTTGCAGCCCGCGTAGATCGCGGTGATCGAATGCAACCACATTTCCTGTGTCATCGGCGAGCTCCCGCAAGGTTCGCTGTTGACGTCGCTGAGCGAGTCCGGCCACCTGGGGCCGAACCGATTCGTCAGTTGTAGTTGTAGCCCGCGCTGTAGCTGGTATCAGGTACCGCGGATGTCTTCTTCGACTTCTTCGACTCGCTGCGAAGTACGTGCCATACGCCACCCTGATTGTCGCCATTGGCATCGCCCGCTTTTGCATCTCCCGCGAAGAAGTACAGCGGCATGCCCTTGAATGCCCATTGCGACGAACCGTCGTCGCGCTTGACGATCGAAAAATCGCCGGTCGCCAGCGCAGCGTTCGCGACTGCGAACGGAGGCCACGCCGTAGCGCATCCGCCGTTGCAATTGCTCTTACCTGCCGCATCCTTGTCGAAGATGTACAGCGTCTTGCCGTCTTTGCTCGCCAGCAAGCCTTCGTTGATTTGCGTCGGGTTGGCGTGGACGGCCAGAGTAACGACCGCAATCGCGGCGAACGTCATTGTGCGTTTCATCGGATTTCCTCTGCGATGTAGTGGCACTCGTCGAGCACCTTTCCCACATACGCAACGGACGGCAAACCGGATGCAGCTCGCGCCGGATTTTTCTACCAAAGCTTGACGCAAGGTCCGATCAGAGCGAACTCGCCAGGGGTCGCACCCGCCCGCGCGGGCCCATTTTCAAAAGACACCGCCAGCCGTGTCACATTGGAAAGCAGTTTCTCCGATGTAGCACTCATCTCAAACGACGTGTTGCCTGGCGGCTTGGCTGGGACGGCTACGCCAATAGGAAAAGCGGCACCGTCTTTTGGCAGCGCCCATATCTGCGCAACCTTACCCGCGGGTACCGCTACCGGACGCAGCGATTTGACGGTGACTCTAGTGCCATGGCGGGTCGAGCTGATCAACAACGTGGGCAAGCCTTCACGGTCAAGTAACAGACCGACGTAGCTTTGCGGCAGCGCCTGCTCGCGTTGCGCAAGCTCGTCGAGGGAAACGAAAGCACCCGGCATTAGCTGCACGAGCGCAATCGTCAATGCCGCGCCGAACGCAAAGCCGAGCGCCGGCTTCCAGAAACTCGACCACCAAGAACGGTGCGAGCCGCGACCCACTGCAACCGATGCCGCTGATGCAATACGCGCTTCGGTTGCAGTCCACACGCGCAACGGCGGCTCGACCGGCGGTACCGATGCCGCAAGCGATGCGAATCGCTGTTCCCAGCCATGCACGGCAGCGCGCGCGGCAGCAGACTCGATCAACACTTTCTCGAAGCGACGCCGTGCGGCACCGTGCAGCGTGCCGAGCACATACTCGGACGCCAGACGATCGAGCAGATCGGCGCGGTTGTAATTCACTGACTGTTCTCCATGCACTTCTTCAATCGTTCAAGCCCACGCCGCACCCATGCCTTGACACTTCCCAACGGCGCGCGCATATGTGCCGCTACTTCAGAGTGCGACATGCCCTGGTAGTACGCGAGCGCGAGGCATTGGCGATGCGACGCGTCAAGCGCTTCCATGCAGCCGCGGATCGCCATCGCTTCGGTCGCCTGCGTCAGCAATTGCAGCGGGCTCGGCCGCTCGTCCTGAACTTCGATCTCCTCGCCATCCGCAGTCATCGGCATCGCCGTTTCATGACGCACGGACGCGCTGCGCAACACGTCGAGTGCCTTGTTGCGAACGATCGAAATCATCCACGTCATCGGCTGGCCGCTCGCCGCCTGATAACTGCCTGCGTGATGCCAGACACTGACGAATGCCTCCTGCAGAACATCCTCTGCCACATCGCGCCGACTCAATATACGAAGCGCGACGCCAAACAGATGCGCACTGGTGGCTTGATAGACGCGTGCGAATGCCGCGCGATCGCCGAGGGCGACGCGGGCAAGATCCTTTTGCAGCTGTGCTGAATCGGTCATCGACACCGCCGAAAGTGTAGGTCGAAACTCCCGCCCTTCACTGCGGCCAATTACACTCCGCCCGCGCCGCGGTGGAGGTAGGGTGTCCGAGCAATCAACGAGTTCGACGACAGTAGTACGCCACTTCAGACAGATTCTGCTATGGCCGCTGCAGTTGATGCCGATCCGCCCCGGCACCCAGATTCAGGAGCACTGGGAGCTGCTCGATCAGGAGATCGCTGAAAATCCCTGGCGTGAATTGCTCGACGAGTTCACGCCGGACGGCAAGGAATTCCAGGTCCGTCACTACAGCGAGTTCGTCACGTTCCTGCCGTACGTGCAACGATTTATCTACGGCGAAAGCCGGCTGAAGAAGGAAAGCGGCAACAAGGACGAGGAGCCCGGCAGCTCGCCGATGCGAGTTTATCGGCGTCATGACATCGCGTCGGTGCGCATGGTCCCGCGCGCGGGCGCCGAACCCATCGTACTGTCCATCGCGCACATTGATCTGTACTTCTTCTACGACATCGACGTTGTCCTTCTGAACGTCGAGGTGCACGGCGACGATTTGACGCTGCCTCAAGCGCAGGAATTGCTTTATCGATTCGGCCGCGCGTATCCGGCCGGCTGGGACGAGAATGGTGACGGGCTGCACTGTCTGCACACGTTGCAATGGCTTGCAGCGGACGGCACCGTACTGGCGCAGTCGGACTCCGGCGATCGCGACAAATTTCTGTCGTTCGTGTCGAAGCATCGGGCACCGCGCATCAGCTCTCACTGGGCGTTCCTGATGCGGCCGCTGGTACTCGACCACGTCGAGGATCCGGGTGCGATTCGCTACCGGCAAATCGAGTATTACCGAATGCCGGTGATGGGTTTCGTCGCGGTCGATGAGCCGCGCAAGCTGGAGCGCAATGATTTCATCCGGCTCGGACTCGGCACCGGTGCAAGCGGCAAATACGAGATGCCGTATTCGGAGAACCACGTCGCGGACTTTGAAGAACAATATTGCGACGACCGCTACTGGTGCGACGTCGGGCCGTCACCGAACACACGCTATCTGGCGAGCGGACGCACGCTGATCGTCATTGGTGACGCGCAATCAAAATATTTTCTCGACAATGAAAGCGGCGTGCTCGGGCAATTCAGACATCAGCAATTCCTGCTGTTCTTAATCGCACACTTCCATCGCGCGGCATTGTTGATGTTCGCGGACCGACTCGCCGAGGCGCTGAAGCGGCTCGACATTGGTACCGCCGACTCGGTACGGCGCTTCAAGCGCAGCGTGCGGCAAAACTTCGAGATCTTTCTGCGGTTCACGCATCGCTACTGGTTCCATGAAGTGTCGGAACAAGCGCAGTCGCGATCGCTGTTCGAACGCACCGTTCGCCACTTGAAACTCCAGACGTTGTATGACGAAGTCAGAGAACGCATCTACAGCATGAACAGCTACCTTGAGACCGACACCACGCGCCGTCACACGAACACCGTGCTGCGGCTGACAGTGGTGACGACCTTTGGCTTGATAGGCACGGTGACGACCGGGTTTATCGGTATGAACCTGATCGGCCTGACCGAAATTCCGATGATCGAGAAGGTCGTTTTTTTCCTGCTGATCTTTGCGCCGACGGCGTTTCTGACGTTCTATACGATCGTCAAGTCGCGGCGACTGTCTGACTTTCTCGATGTGCTTTCCGACGAGCAAGTGTCGGCGCTCGACAAGTTCAAGGCGCTACTCGACGTCTGGCGCAAGAAACGGGTGATCGAGGAATAGGCGGCCGCGCCACGCTGCGCTAGAGTATTCGCGTTTCCGCAAGCCGGCGATGATGGAGGTAACGCGTGCGGACGCGCTCGAAATGGTTCACCGTCCACCGCTGGCTCGGCATCGGCCTTGGCGTGTGGTTCGCGCTGGTGGGATTGAGTGGCGCCATCCTCGTCTTTGAAGATCCCGTCGACGCCTGGCTCAATCCGCACCTGCTAACGACCAGCGCACACGGTTTACACCTCAGCGCGCAAACGATCGTCGAGCGTGCAGAGTCTGCGTATCCGCTTGGGCTTGTCGAAAAAATAAGGTTTCCGGCGGCAGAGGGCGAGGTGTACCGGCTGACGATGCGCGTCAAGCCACGGCGCGTCGGCGCCGAGCGGATCGAGGCGATGTTTGACCCTGTGAATGGAAAGTTTCTAGGTGCACGTTCGCTCGAATCGCTCGGCATAGCTGCGCCCGATCTTCTGCGCACGTTGTACGAGTTTCACCGAAACGTGCTGCTCGGCAACGCCGGCTCGAACATCGTCGGCATCGCCGGACTGCTGCTGCTGACATCGGCGATAACAGGTTTCGTTCTCGCCGCACCGCGCACGCGCGCCGCGCTGCGTCGTATCGTCTGGATCAATCCGCGCACATCAGCGACGCGGATTGCGTACGATTTTCATCGCTCGACCGGGATCATTTTCGCGATCACTCTGCTGCTCGCAACGTTGACCGGCGCGACGCTGGTGTACGTCAACTACGTCCGCGATCTGGTCAGTGTGTTTTCGAAGGTCGCGCCTTTTCCCACAGTGCCCTGGCAGACGCATGCCGCCAACGAACCCTTGCAGCTGGACCGCGTCATTGCCGACGTCAGACAACGGTTTCCCGAGCACACGCTGCTCGAAGTGCACGGATCACCGCGGCAGATGGCCGGACATCTTTACTACCTGAAGCGAGCCGGCGATGTGCATCGCCTCGGCGACACGATCGCCTGGATCAATCCGCTTAGCGGCGAGATGATGATCGAGCGCAGCCCGCGCACGCGCACCGCGGGCGAAGGCTTCATGCACTGGCTGTTTCCTTTACACAGCGGGACCGCATTTGGCACGCCGGGGCAAATCGCGATGTGTCTGACGGGCATCGTGCCGATGCTGCTGGTGTTCACTGGACTGTGGGTATGGCTGCGCAAGCGGCGGGGCGAGCGCATAGCACGCGAGCGGCAGACTATGCGCGACCGTGCCCCAATACGCGCTTAGTTGAATCGATCAGCACCGAGTCATCCGCTGCTCACGCAGCATCCGGTACCGCGTCTTCAGGCAGCGCTTCGACGCTCGGCAGTACACGCGTATTGCGAATTACCGGCTGGCGCCACGCGAGCGCCGCAAGAGCCAGTGCAGCGCCGCCGGCAAACACCAGCGACGCGCGCAATCCGACGTGCTCTCCCAGCCAGCCACCGAGCAGCGCACCAGGTCCCGCGGGTAGCAATATCAACCAGCGCATCGTGCTGGTCATGCGGCCCAGCATCGGCGCGGGCGTGACCGCCTGCCGCATCGCCAGGAACGTGATGAAGATCAGCACGGCGCCGACGCCGAACATCATCAACATCGCCGCAAACATCGCAATTCCGATCGCAGAGGCCGGCGCGATTGCGCCAAGCAACCAACCGGCACCGCAAATCGCCACGCCAAGCACCAGGGTTGGGCCAGGGCCAAAGCGGCGCGAGATGCGACTGCCGACGATGCTGGCCATAATCGTGCCGACGCCGAGTCCAACAAAACACAGTCCGACCGCGCCTTCGGACAATCCGAGCGTGCGAGTCGCGAACAGGATCTGCACCACCAGCGCAGCGTGATGGCACATCTGCCAGACGCCGACGACGCACGCCATTGTGACCAGCAAGCGATGCTGCATGACGAACACGAGTCCGGCGCGCATCGCGGGCCAGAACCGCGCCGCCGCTAGCTGTGCGCCTTCCTGCACTTGAATCCCGCGCAGGATCGCAGCGGAAACGGCAAGCAACACCGCGTCGGCCAGCAAAGCCATCGGCGCACCGACCAGTTTGATCAGCACGCCGGCCGCGCCCGGACCAGCCACCTCCGCCGACGAGTGTGCCAACGCATTCTTCGCGTGCGCCTCCACCAAGCGCTCGCGTTCAACGACTTGCGTTAGAACAATCTGCGCCGCGCTACCGGCGATCGTCGCCACGGTGCCGATGGCGAAGCCGACGATATAGAGCCACATCATCGACAGCCAGCCCAGCCACCACGCGAGCGGGACGCTGGCGACTATCAACGCCAACAGCGATTCTCCGATCACATAGACCGGCAGCTTGCGCACGCGATCGAGCCACACGCCCGAGGGCAATGAAAACAGCACGAACGGAGCGACTTCCATCGCGGTCAGCAAGCCCATCTGCGTCGGCGTGGCGTGCAGCAACACGGCCGCGGTCAGCGGCAGCGCGAGCATCGTCACCTGTCCCCCAAACGAGCTGATCAGGATCGATGTCCACAGGCGGCGATACGTAGCATCGCGCAGAAGATCGTCGGGCGCGAGCCGGAGTTGCGAAACTGCGCGCGCAACGTAGCGTCGCCATACAGGCGCCGCGAAGTTGGAACTCATTGCAAATTAGTGTTGCGTTTGATCCGTCGAAGCTTAACGAGTCTGCGACATCCCGACAGAACTCGCCTAACCTTCGCTGCGCCGTGTCACATCGAAAGGTCGGGGAAACCTTGTCGATCTACCAACTCAAACCGCGATTCCAGGCTGTCCTGCGGCCAGCGGTCACTCGACTGCATGCCGCGGGAGTAACCGCAAACCAAGTAACAATCTTCGCATGCCTGCTTTCAATCGCAATCGGCCTATGGCTGTATTTCGCTCGACCTGCCGCGATCGCGTTTGCGCTGATTCCCATCTGGATGCTGCTGCGAATGGCGCTCAATGCGGTCGACGGCATGTTGGCGCGTGAGTTTCATCAGAAGTCAACGCTGGGTGCGTTCCTGAACGAACTGACCGATGTGATTTCCGACGCGGCGCTGTATCTGCCCTTTGCCATCGTCGCGCCGTTCGAGCCGTTCTGGGTCGGCGCCGTGATCGTGCTCGCGGGGCTGAGCGAGTTCGCAGGCGCGCTCGGGCCCACGGTGGGCGCCTCTCGCCGGTACGACGGCCCGCTCGGCAAGAGCGATCGTGCGTTCGTATTCGGAGCGCTCGGCCTGTGGGTCGCGTTGGCGCTTCCGCTGCCTGAATGGGCAAAGTGGCTGATGCCGCTGCTGGCGGTATTACTTGTTTGGACTCTCTTCAATCGAGTGTCCCGCGCACTTCGGGAAGTTGAAACTGCAAAGCGTTGACGATCAATAATCAATGCTGACGCAGCTAGCCTCAGCCTCAATTGTGACGCTGGCGCGCACGCTGACCGGTGTGCGCGCAATCTGGCTCGTCGGCGCACCGCAGGCGACGCCGACGGTTTATTTCGCCAACCACCGAAGTCATGGCGACTTCGTATTGCTGTGGACTTCACTACCGCCCGACCTGCGCTCGCTGACACGGCCCGTAGCTGCAGCCGATTACTGGCTCGCATCGCCGACACGACGTTTCATCGGCTGCGAAGTGTTCCGAGCGGTACTGATCGACCGGACCGGCGCGGGCGATCGCAGCGATCCGATCACTCAGATGGCGGATGCACTCGATGCCGGCGATTCTCTGATCCTATTTCCCGAAGGAACCCGCAACGAATCCGACGAAGCATTGCTTCCGTTCAAGAGCGGACTATTTCACCTGTCTCGTCGATGCCCCAATGTGCGTCTGGTACCGGTGTGGATCAACAACGTGCATCGCGTACTGCCCAAGGGTGCGCTGGTGCCGCTGCCGCTTGCGTGCTCGGTAACGTTCGGCGCAGCCCTTCCGCCGCCCACTGAGAATGGCGCGGAGACAAAGCAGACCTTTCTCGCCGAAGCACAGGCAGCTCTGCTCGCGTTACGCCCCGAATACGACCGCGAAACGTAGGCGATGCAAGCCTCTGAACTTCAGATGAGCTTCACATGAGCGACACGATGTTGCTGTTCGCCGGAATCGGCGGCGTGCTGGTCGTCGCATCGAGCATCGCGGCGTTGCTGAAATGGCGCGTTGCTGACGGGCGGCCTCATTCGGTCATCGACAATCTGGTCAGCCGGATCAACGCGTGGTGGGTGATGGTAATCGCCATTGGCATCGCCTTCATCTTCGGCAAGCGCGGCGTGCATGTGTTGTTTTTCTTGATTTCGTTCTACGCACTGCGCGAATTTCTGAGCCTCGCCTACACGCGGCGGTCCGACCACAACGCGATGGCGGCCGCATTCTTCATTGCACTACCCGTCCAGTACTTCCTGATATGGATCGAGTGGTACGGGATGTACTCGATCTTCATTCCCGTTTATGCATTTCTGATACTGCCGATCCTGTCAGCACTCGCCGCTGATACCAAGCGATTCCTCGAGCGTACGGCGAAAGTGCAATGGGGATTGATGATCTGTGTCTACTGCATCAGCCACGTGCCCGCCCTGTTGACGTTGAACATTCCCGGCTACGAGGGACGTCATCTGCTGCTGATCGCGTTTCTGGTTCTGGTCGTGCAGGGCAGCGACGTGCTGCAGTACATCTGGGGCAAGCTGATGGGCAAGCGCAAGGTCGCTCCCGAACTGTCGCCGTCGAAAACGTGGGAAGGACTGATCGGTGGAGTTTTAAGTGCGACGGCGCTCGGCGCCGCGCTTTACTGGATTACGCCGTTTAAACCCTGGCAAGCGGCGCTGATTGCATTCACGATCTGCGTGATGGGCTTCTTCGGTGGTCTGGTGATGTCAGCGATCAAACGTGACCGCGGTGTCAAAGACTGGGGCACGATGATCGAAGGCCACGGCGGCATGCTCGATCGGCTCGATTCGGTCATTTTCGCCGCGCCAATTTTCTTTCACGTGATCAGATATTGGTGGGTGCCTTAGGCCGTACCACTTTCCAGCTCTGCCAACGAAGCTTGTTTCATTGCTCCAAGCAACACTTCAGATGGTTGAGCGCCCGACACTGCGAGCCGCTGGTTGAACACGAAAAACGGCACGCCGGTGACGCCGAGTGCGCGTGCGCGCTGCTCTTCCGCCTCAATTGCCGCGCGGCCCGCGTCGGACGCAAGCCAGGTGCGCGCTGCGGTTGCATCGAAGCCTGCGTCACCCGCCAGACTCGCCAGCGCGTCGATGTTCCCGATGTCGATGCCCTCGACAAAATAGGCGCGGAATAACCGCTCGATCAGCGCGTCGGCTACTTCCGGGTCGGTGTCCTGTGCCCAGGCGATCAGTCGGTGCGCATCCACCGTGTTGGGCTGACGCACGATGCGGTCGAAGTTGAATGAGATGCCGACTTCTTCGCCGGCCGCTTTGATGCGTGCGTAAATCTGTTTCGCGCGCTCGGGTCCGCCGAACTTCTGTTCGAGATAGCTGCGGCGATCGACGCCACCGGCCGGTATGTCGGGATTGAGCTGAAATGCGCGCCAGCGCACTTCGACCGGCTGCGCGGCATCGACTGCGTATTGCGCAAGCGCCGCCTCGAGCCGACGCTTGCCCACATAACACCAAGGGCACACGACATCCGAAATGATGTCAATCGCTAGCGGCGGCCTATTTAACATACGGGTTCCGAGCGCATTTTCGCATGAGCTGACAGCGAAACAGGATCATTGATGGAGTTCAAGGAATATTACAAAGCGCTTGGCGTCGAGCCCACTGCCAGCGCCGACGAGATCAAGGCGGCCTATCGCAAGCTGGCGCGCAAATTCCATCCGGACGTCAGCAAGGAAGCGAATGCTTCTGCGCGCATGGCCGAAGTCAATGAAGCCTATGCAGTGCTGTCTGATCCCGAAAAGCGCGCGGCGTTCGACAAGCTTGCGCAGCGCCGCGCGGCGGGCCAGGACTTTCAACCGCCGCCCGGATGGGATGCGGGTTTCGATTTCTCGGACGCCGGGGCTCCGGTTGGCGACGACGGCGACTTCAGCGATTTTTTCAACTCGTTGTTCGGCCGCGCCGCGCGCGCGCGTCAGCAGGGAGGCCGAGCGCGTGCGCAGATGCGGGGTGCGGATCAGCACGCCAAGATATCGATCGACCTGGCAGATGCCTATAACGGCACCACGCGCTCACTGTCATTGCGAGAGGCGCGACTCGACGAATCGGGAAACGTTGTCAGCGCCGATCGCGTTCTCGACGTCCAGATACCGAAGGGCGTCAAGGAGGGCCAGAGTATTCGGTTGCGTGGTCAAGGCAGCCCGGGGTTCAACGGCGGGCCCGCGGGCGATCTGTATCTTGAAGTGGGGTTCGAGCCAGACGCGCGCTATCGCATCGAAGGTCGCGATGTAACGCAGACCGTGCCGGTGGCGCCTTGGGAAGCAGCACTCGGCGCGACGATCGAAGTGCCTACACCGGCCGGCCGCGTCGAAGTCAAGGTGCCGGCCGGCTCGAACAATGGTCGCAAATTACGACTCAAGGGACGTGGCATTCCGGGCGATCCGCCCGGCGACCTGTATCTCGAGCTCGAGCTTGCCGCACCTCCGGCTACCAGCGAAAAGGCGCGCGAGCTGTACGGGGCAATGGCGCGCGAGTTCTCGTCATTCAATCCACGCGAGCAAGCGGGAGCACAGCGATGAAACACAAAGTAGATGCGGTGTTGATCGATAACGAAACCCTCGACCTGCAGGAGCTTGCATCTGCATGTGCGGTGGCACCCACGTGGGTGGTCGAACGCGTCGAAGCGGGCTTGCTGGCATGCCATTCATCCGGTGGCGAGATGCGATTTGCGAGCGCGCACCTGGTGCGTGCGCGCCGCATGGCGACGACCGAACGTCGCTTCGACGCGAACCAGGAAGTTGCAGCGCTCGTGGCAGATCTGATCGAGGAGGTCGAGCACCTGCGACGGCAAGTACACGCGGCCGCCAAACGCTCACGGGGCTAACATTTGCTGTCTGCTACGCGATGAAGCCTGAAATCCAATCCGCGATTGTTCGTGAAGTCGGCTTGCGCGATGGGCTGCAGAGTATTTCGCGCGTGTTGCCTACAGCACAGAAGATCGAGTGGATTCGCGATGCGTACGCTGCGGGGCAACGAGAGATCGAAGTCGGCTCATTCGTTCCTGCGCGCTTGCTGCCGCAATTGGCCGATACCGATCAGCTTGTCGAATTTGCGAAGACTTTGCCGGGGCTTTGCGTGTCGGTGCTCGTACCCAACTTGAAAGGTGCCGAGCGCGCGATCGACTCAGGTGCAGACGCAATGTTGGTGCCGCTGTCGGCAAGCCGCGCACACAGTCTGGCCAATCTGCGCAAGACGCCCGATGACGTTGTCGAGGAGATTGCTCGAATTCGTGACCTGCGCGATGCGAAGGGATCGAAGTGTCTGATCGAAGTCGGCATCAGCACCGCATTCGGCTGCACGTTGCAGGGCAAGGTTGAATCGGCCGAAGTGTTGCGCTTATTGCGCGCGGTGCTCGATGCTGGAGTTGATCGTGTCGGATTGGCCGATACGGTCGGCTATGCCGACCCTTCGATGGTGCGGCGATTGTTCGAGCAGGCGTTGCCGATTGCCGGCGACCGCCTTAACTGCGGTCACTTCCACGACACTCGCGGACTCGGCATGGCCAACGTGTTCGCCGCTTGGCAAGTGGGCATTACCCGCTTCGACGCGTGTCTTGCGGGCATCGGTGGTTGTCCGCACGCGCCCGGTGCGAGTGGCAACGTATCGACCGAAGACGTGGTGTACATGTTTGCCAGCATGGGCGTGTCGACGGGCCAGGACTTCGATCGGCTGATCGCATTGCGCGCAAAGGTTGCCCAATGGCTTGAGGGTGAAACGCTGCACGGCTCGTTATGGCGCGCAGGATTGCCCAAAACGATGCTCGCGGAAACCCAATGAGCAGCGTTCAAGTCCCGCAGCCACTGAGTGGCTTGCGCGTAGTCGAATTCACTCACATGGTGATGGGCCCGACGTGCGGCATGGTGCTCGCCGATATGGGAGCCGAAGTGATCAAGGTCGAGCCGATCGATGGCGACCGGACTCGCTTTCTGCTGGGCGCCGGTGCCGGCTTCTTTCCGATGTTCAACCGCAACAAGAAGAGCATCGCGATCGACTTGCGCAACGAGGCAGGCGCACAAACGGCGCGTGAGCTCGCAGGCAGCGCTGATGTCGTGCTCGAAAACTTCAAGCCAAACACGATGCACAAGTACGGGCTCGACTACGCAACATTGTCGAAGGCCAACCCTCGATTGATCTATGTCGGCCACAAGGGATTTCTGCCCGGGCCGTACGAACATCGAACTGCGCTCGACGAAGTGGTGCAGATGATGGGCGGGTTGGCTTATATGACCGGCCGCCCGGGCGATCCGTTGCGCGCCGGCACCAGCGTCAACGACATCATGGGCGGAATGTTCGGCGCTATCGGCACGCTGGGTGCGCTGATTCAGCGCGGCATCACCGGCAAAGGTATGGAGGTGCAATCGGCCCTGTTCGAGAACAACGTGTTCCTGATGGGCCAGCACATGCTGCAGTACGCCGTCACTGGTAAGCACCCGGCGCCGATGCCGGCACGCGTCAGCCCGTGGGCGATCTACGACGTATTCACTGTTAAAAACGGCGAGCAGATTTTCCTGGCGGCCGTCAGCGATGCGCAATGGATTACGTTCTGCGACGCGTTGGGTTACACCGACTTAAAGGCCGACCCAGAGTTGCTCACTAATAATCAACGCGTGCATCAGCGTCCGACGCTGCTGAAGACGATCAACGATCGGCTCGCGCGGCACACTGCGGATGAATTGGCGGCACTGTTTGAAAAGGTAGGCCTGCCGTTCGCGCCGATCCGCAAGCCCGAGGACCTGTATGACGACCCGCACCTGAACGCAACCGGTGGTCTCGCCGACATCACGCTGCCGGACGGCGAGCGCGCCGGGGCGACGGTCAAGACAACCCTGTTCCCGATCACGATGCAGGGCCAGCGGCTGGGGGTGCGAATGAGTCCGCCGAAGCTGGGCGAACACACACGTGAGCTGCTTGAAGAAATGGGCTACTCGAAGGAAAAGATCGACTCGCTGCTTACAGAGGCGGCGGTTGCGTAGTTGAACAAGGAGACACAAATGAAAATCCGTGAACACGACACATCAAGGCGCCGGAGCTTGATCGGCATGACTGGCCTTGCGCTCACAACATCGACGCTGTGGTCGAGCATCGCTCAGAGTCAAACAAAGGTTATCCGGTTCATCCTGCCCGTAGCAACCGCGTCTGGAGTCGACACAATCACGCGCGCTTCGTCGCAAGCACTATCGGCCGCGCTCGGCGCGTCGGTTGTCGTCGAGAACCAGCCCGGCGCCGGCGGCATCGTCGGCACATCCGCAATGATCAAGTCGCCGCCGGACGGCTCGACGCTGAGCATCGTCTCGAACAACCACGTGATCTACCCGAGCGTGTACAAGTCGGTGCCGTTCGATCCGATCAACGACATCACGCCGATCGCCGTAATCGGCTCGACGCCGATCGTCTTCGTCATCAATCCGAAGGTGCCTGCGAAGGATGCGAAGGAGCTGATCGCATTGCTGAAGGCGAAGCCGGGCAGCTACAACTACGGATCCTCCGGAAACGGAACGATCCTGCATCTGGCGGCTGCGATGTTCTTCGATGAAGCCGGCGTCACCGCCACGCACGTTCCGTACAAGGGCGTCGGGCCGATGTTGACTGATCTGATCGGCGGGCAGGTTGAAATGGGCACGTTGTCACTGCCGTCGATCCAGCAACACCTGAAGAGCGGTGCGTTGCGGGCGATCGGCACCGGCACTGCGACTCGACTTGCAGCGGCGCCCGATATTCCAACGATGACCGAGCAAGGCATGCCCGGTTATCTGGTCGAAGGCTGGTTTGCGGTGATCGGACCGGCAAAGATGCCCGCGGCGGAGGTGAAACGAATCAACGCCGCGTTCGTGACGGCCTTTTCAACGCCCGAGTTGCGGGAAACGATGGCCAAGCAGGGCAACACGATCAACGTCAGCACGCCGGAATTTGCGGCAAAGTTTTTTCGCGATGAAATGGCGAAGTACGCGAAGCTCGTTAAAAAGGCTGGCGTCGAGCTGCAGTAGCCGCGCAAGCCAAGCTTGGGACGCGAGGATTGCGCACGAGAGCGCGCGCTACCCGCGCGTCTCGGGCGCGGAGACGCTTCGTTGTGGAGCATCAGCGAAAACGCCTGTGATGTTCGCTCCCTGAATTGCCGTGTTGCAGTAAGCCGAGCAACGGGCAAACCCGCTCTACGCACTAGGACGGTGGCCGCCTACAATCCACCGAAATTCGATCAAGTAGTCGATTACAAACAGGAGACACAAATGAAGAGCATCAAGCTCGTTTTGGCTGCATTGGCAGCAGGTGGCCTAGCTTTCACGGCGCAGTCGCAGGAGAAAGTCACGCTGTCGGTTGCGACCGGACCTACAACCGGCGTGTATTACCCACTCGGCGGCGGCATCGCCAACGTTTTGTCCAAATACATCCCAGGTTATGCGGCCAATGCGGAGACGACAGCGGGCTCTGTCGCCAATTTGCAGCTGATGAGCCAGAAGAAATCGGACCTCGCGCTGTCGATGGCTGACGCCGCATGGGACGGCTTCAAAGGCCAGGGAAAGTTTGCCGCCGGCGCAGTCCCGATACGCACGTTGATGATTGCGTATCCGAACCGCATGCACATCGTCACGATTGAGGGAACGGGTATCAACAAGATCGCCGACTTGAAAGGCAAGCGCGTTTCGACAGGCGCACCGAACAGCGCCACCGAATTGATGGCAGCGCGTGTTCTTGAGGCGGCAGGGCTGGATCAGGAAAAAGACATTCGGCGTGAGCGTCTCGACCCGGGCAAGTCATCTGAGGCAATCAAGGACAGGAAGCTCGACGCCTACTTCTGGGTCGGCGGAATTCCGACGGCAGCCGTCACCGACCTCGGCGCGACGCCGGGCACCAAGCTCAAGCTGGTCGATCATGCCGAGTTAGTCGACAGCATGAACAAGAAGTACGGCCCGCTTTACATCCGCGACACGATCCCGGCCAAAGCGTACCCCGGGCAGGATCAGCCCAATCAAGTCGCGACCGTGCAGAATTTGATCATCGCCCGCGCCGATATGCCCGATCAGGTCGCCTACAACATCGTCAAAACGATTTTCGACAAGCGCGACGAGTTGATCCTGGTACACAAGGAAGCGACCAACTTCGACTTGAAGCTGCAAACCAACGACGCGTCGCCGATTCCGTTTCATCCGGGCGCGATCAAGTACTTCAACGAGAAGGGCATCAAGATCAAATAAGCGCGACCGTGATCGCCGCCTAGCAGTTCATGGCTGAACCCACGGTGCAATCGGCACAGGTGATTCCTGTGCCGATCGTCACCGATGAGCAGCGGCTCAAGGCCGAAGAGTTCATCGCGCTCGAAGAGGGTGCTCACCACAGATTTGCAGGGCCCTGGGGCAACTTCCTTTTCGCCGTCGCAGTCGCGATGAGCCTGTATCACCTGTACGCCGCGTACGGGATCGTCACCACCACCACGCTGCGCTACGTGCATGTGGCATTCACGCTGTTTCTGGTGTTTCTGCTGTTTCCCGCCGTAAAGCGCTTGCGTCACAAGTTCAGCTGGATCGATCTGATCTGCGCGTTGCTCGGCGTTGCAACCAGCATCTATGCGCTGGCCGGCGGCGACAACTTCCTGGATCGCAGCACGGCACCGGACACGATCGATATCGTGATGGGTGTCGCACTGATCGTGCTGGTACTCGAAGCGGCTCGGCGCTCGACCGGTTGGATCATGCCGCTGGTATGCATTTTCTTCCTTGTGTACGCGATGGTCGGCCCGAACCTTCCGCCGCCCTGGACGCATCGCGGTTACGACATCGGTCGGCTGGTTGGCACGATGTACATGACGCTCGAAGGGATTTTCGGCACGCCGATCGACGTCTCATCCTCGTTGATCATTCTGTTTACGATCTACGGCGCAATCCTGCAGTTCTCGAACGCTGGCAAATTTTTTATCGACTTTTCGCTCGCCGCCTTCGGCCGCAAGGCGACCGGTGCGGGACGGGCAGTTACCGCCGCTTCGTTTCTACTGGGCGGGCCGTCCGGTTCCGGCGTGGCGACAACTGTCACGCTCGGCACCGTCGCGTATCCGATGCTGGCCAAGGCAGGTTACGAAAAAAATGCGGCCGGCGGACTGCTCGCCGCCGGAGGGCTCGGCGCGATCTTGTCACCGCCGGTGCTCGGCGCTGCGGCGTTTCTGATCTCCGAGTTCCTGAAGATCTCGTATCTCGACGTGATTCGGATGGCCGTAATTCCTACGTGCCTCTACTACTTCTCGTTGCTGCTGATGGTCGAGATCGACGCGCGCAAGCACGCGATGCGGCAAGTCGTCGTCGAACAAAGCGCGACCCTGTGGCAGCTGACCAGGACAATGGGTTTTCACTTCATCTCGCTCGCAGCAATCATCGTATTTTTGCTGCTGGGTTTCTCGCCCATCGCTTCGGTGTTCTGGGCAACGGTAGTCGCTGCGCTGATCAGTTTTCTGAACAAGGACAGCGCGCTGCTCGATCTTTCGCTGTTCAAGCGCCGGCCACCGGGCTGGATTGGCGATGTACTGCGCCATTCGAAACTGATGAAGGCGCTGGAAGCGGGTTCGGTCAGCATGCTAAGCGTGGCGGCAACGTGCGCGGCGGCGGGCATCATCGTCGGCGTCGTCACACTGACGGGGCTTGGCCTGCGCTTCTCCGACATCGTCATCACTTATGCAGGCGGAAGTCTCACTCTGACCGCGATCTACACGGCGCTGATCGTCTGGGTTGTGGGCCTTGCGGTGCCGGTGACCGCGAGCTACATCATCTGCGCGGTCGTTGCCGCGCCGGCACTTATCAAGCTCGGCGTGCCAGACTTCGCTGCACATATGTTCATCTTCTACTACGCCGTGTTGTCAGAAGTGTCGCCACCTACCGCCCTATCGCCTTTTGCTGCTGCAGCAATCACAGGCGGCGATCCTTACAAGACCACATTGCAGTCATGGAAGTACACCTTGCCTGCGTTCGTTGTGCCCTTCGTTTTCGTGCTAGACCCGATGGGTATCGGTCTGTTGCTCGCATTGCCTAAGGGGGGCTCTTGGTGGGATGTCGCGTGGATCACTGCACTGGTAGTGATTGCGCTCGTCGCCCTGGCCGCGGCGGCTGAAGGTTGGTTGTTCAGCAAGACCACGTTGATCGAGCGCGGCACGCTGATTGCGGCAGGTTTGCTTTTGATTTATCCGCGCCCATGGCTCGACGCGATCGGCATCGCGCTGTTGGCGGGAGTGATCTTGATGCAGTTGGTGCGTCGGGGGCAGCGCCCTCGGGCCGTTATTCACTGACGATGCGGCGGGAGTGACTGTCTCGACCGCGCCTCGCAAGCCCTGCGTTATCTGCGTCGGCGGCTCGGCAACGATTGACCAGATCTTCCTGGTCGACGAAGTCAAACTTCCGTCGGTCAAGATCACCGCGACTGACTTCGTCGAGACCGGTGGCGGCATGGGCGCCAACGCAGCGGTGGCGGTGCAACGGCTCGGCGGGCGGGCGATCTACTGGGGCCGCGTCGGTGACGACGAAACCGGTGATCAGGTCATCGCGCTACTGAAGCATGAAGGCGTCGACGTTTCGACTTTGCTGCGCCTTTCCGGGTTTCGCACCAAGATTGCCACCATCTTGATCGACAAGCGCGGCGAGCGACTGGTCGTGTCGGTGCAGCCACAGGGTTATCCGCCCGACGCATCATGGTTGCCCGTCGAGCGCGTCGGCGACGCCGATGCGGTGTTGGCCGACACGCGCTGGCCCGCAGGTGCGCAGCGTCTGTTCGATGCTGCTGCGATGGCAGGCAAGCCAAGTGTGTTCGACGGTGATGCCGGCGAGCCGCAGCAGGTGCGCGAAACCGCGCGGCTTGCGACGCATCCGTTCCTGTCGCAATCGATGTTGCAGAGTCTGCAGATGGGCGAGCCCGAGCACGCACTTCCGAAGCTTTTCGGCGGCCGTAATGTCGTCTGCGGAGTGACGCTTGGCGCGGCGGGCGTGATGTGGTTCGACGGCGAACGCATTGCAAGCGCGCCGTCACCGGCCATCAAAGCGATCGATACGCTCGCGGCGGGTGACACGTGGCACGGCGCGTTTGCTCTCGCGCTTGCCGAGCGCAAGGAGCTTAACGAGGCGATTACGTTCGCCACAGCAGTGGCGGCAATGAAGTGCACACGGTTCGGCGGCCGCGCCGGCATTCCGAAGCGCGATCAGTTCGAGCGCTGGTGGAGCGAAGTCCAGGCGAGGCCTGTCAAAGTTTGACCGGCGCCAGCGAATGCGGCCCAAGCTCGCGCAATGAACTGACGCCAATCAACGCCATGTCTTGCTGGATCTCGTGCGCCAGCAGGCGAATCGCATGCGCAACGCCGGCTTGTCCGCCGACAGAAGCCGCGTAAATGAACGGCCTCCCTATGAATACGAAGTCTGCGCCCAGCGCGAGCGCCTTCAGCACATCATTGCCGCGGCGTATCCCACTGTCGATCATCACTTTCATATGACCTTTGACGCGCGGCGATCGCAGGCAGCGCGTGTAACGGGGCGAGCGATGCGTCAAGCTGCCGTCCACCATGGTTCGAAACGATCACGCCATCAACGCCACGATCGGCGGCAATACGTGCATCTTCGACCGACAAGATTCCCTTCAACACCAGCTTGCCGGTCCACAAGCGCCGTATTTGATCGACATGCGCCCACGATAGCGTGTCGCGCGAGCCGAATTCGCGCACGGCAGCACTCGAGAAAATCGGCACACCGCGAGTCGCGCTTGAGTTTTCGAAATGCGGCATCCCGCTCTTCAGCAACGTTCGAAGCAGCGTCCCAACTGTCCACCGTGGGCGAACGATGCCGTCCCAGGCGAGCCGCACGCTGGGTCGCAGTGGCATCGTGAAGCCGACGCGAACATTGTTTTCGCGGCTCGGTAGCGTTGCCACATCGACGGTCAAAATCAGTGTTTCGTATCCGGCGCTTTGAACCCGCTGCACCATCGCGTCGATCTTCGCGGAGTCGCCGGGCAGATATGCCTGAAACCAGGTCGAGCGTGGTGCGGCGGCACGCACATCCTCCAGTCGTGTCAACGCCGTCGAGCTGACGACCATCGGAATGTTTGCAGCTTCGGCAGCACGCGCCAGCGCGAGATCGCCTTGGTAGGCGATCAACGCACTGATGCCCATCGGCGCAATGCCGAACGGCGACGCGTAAGTTTCCCCGAAGAGCTCGACATGTTGCGAGCGCCGCGAAACGTCGACTAGCACGCGCGGTACGAACGCCCATTGCCGATACGCATCTGCGGCCGCTTGCAGCGCAACGTTGTCTTCGGCACCGCCTGCGACATACCCGAGAATCGGCCGTGGCAGATGGCGACGAGCGGCCAGCTCGAAATCGGCAAGTGAAAGAATATTGCGCAAAGGCATGGGGTTGTTGAAGCACTCGACACGTGCCAAAGATGCAGGTAGCTTCGCACGGAATCGTCAGCCCGTTTCCGAACATTGACTGAAGGATTGCAATGAAGACTGATCTGTTGTTAAGAAGCGCTGCCAGCGTTATCGCCGCCTCTTTTCCTGTTGGCTGGCTTCGCGTCGATTGCCGCTGCGGCTGCTCCGCAGCTGAAGACTTCGGCACCAGGCTATTACCGCATGATGCTCGGTGACTTCGAAGTCACCGCACTATCGGACGGCACGGTTGATCTGACGATGGGCGATCTGCTGACCAACGTCACTGCAGCAAGGCTTCGCAGCGCGCTGGCGAAGCAGCACTTGAAAGATCCGGTCGAGACGTCGGTCAACGCCTATCTGATCAACACCGGCAACAAGCTCGTGCTGATCGACGCTGGCGCGGGGACGTTCTTTGGGCCGACCGTCGGCAAGCTGATGGCTAACCTGAGGGCATCAGGCTATCAACCCGAGCAGGTCGACGAGATCTACATCACCCATATGCACGCCGATCACGTCGGGCGGTCTTGTTGCTGGCGGCCAGATCGCGTTCCCGAACGCTATCGTGCGCGCCGATCAGCGCGAAGCGGATTTCTGGTTGAGCAAGGCCAACATGGACGCCGCCCCTAAGGAGTTCAAGCAGGTTTTCGAAGGTGCGATGGCTTCAGTTAATCCGTACGTGGCCACGGGCAAATTCAAGGCGTTCAGTGGCAACACCGAACTGCTGCCGGGCATCAAGGCAGTGGCCACGTACGGGCATACGCCCGGCCACACCGTTTACGTGGTTGAAAGTAACGGTCAGCGTCTAGTGTTTTGGGGCGATCTGATGCATTCGGCCGCGGTGCAGTTCCCCGATCCGTCGGTAACGATCAAGTTCGACACTGATTCAAAAGCCGCCGCCGCGCAGCGAAAGGCGCAATACGCTGACGCCGCCAAACGCGGGCACTGGGTCGCCGCCGCGCACTTGCCTTTTCCGGGTATCGGCCATCTGCGCGCCGACGGCAAGGGTTATGACTGGATCCCGGCGAATTACACGGTGCTGCGTTGATCCGCGGTCAGGGTTGACTACGTAAGTAGTAACCGAAGTTCCATCAGCGCTTGCGTACTTTGATCGTGTAGTTCCCCATACCCGTTTTGCGGTTGTAGTGCCGCACTTGCACCCAGTACTTGCCGGCAACCAGGTCCGAGGAGATGCGCGCATTCGTGTCAACGCCCGAATCGTCGTCTTCGGCAATCAACGCCGTTTCGCTATTAGGTCCGAAGAGCTTCATCACTACATCGGTCGGGCCGCGGCTGTCGACCACGTACGTTCCATCGGTCGCGGCAGTGAACGTGAACAAGTCTTCCTCGCCGACTTTGCCAATCGCCGCTGCTGTCCGGCGCACCGCGTTGACCTTCAGTTCGACCGCGTTCGACACCACACCGCCCGTTTTCGGATACATCTTCGCGCCGGCAATGAACTCCTTGTCGAGACGCGACAACACATCATTCGCCTTGGTGGCGATACCGTTCAAGGTCCAGGAGGCAGGAAAGAAGTACAGCATGATCGAATCCGGATCGAACGCCGTTCCGTTGATCTGATCCGCCTGATACTTGCGTAGAACATTGTGACGAGTCGTCGCCTCGTCCCAGAAGTTCGGTGACCCGGCAAGTTCGCGAATGACAACCTCTTCATTCCACTCAATGCCACCGGCAGGATTCTGATGTTCGTGTGCGAGACCGATCGCGTGACCGAACTCATGCGCCGCGGTGCCGCCGTCAAGAAACCCGAGATTCATTGTTGCCTCATTGACGGGGATGCTGCGCGAGTCGGTGCCAACGTATGACCAGGCGCCATCATTGGGATCGAACTTGATTCGGATTTCCGCGTTCGGCGCATTGTTGAAATCGAACTTAAGGTTAGCCACCTGCGACCACCAACCGGCCTGCTCGCGTGCAGTTTGCTGCTCGGCCGCCGTGCCGCCGATGAACCGCACGCGCAACGTCGAGCCATTCATCCAACTTTTGCCGATCGGCGATATCGCACGCGTACGACCCTGCGGTCCGCGCGTCGTGCGTTGCAGCCGCATCAGTTCGCGCGGCAGGACTCGATCGGTACAAACCTTCGCTCGTTCAGCCATCGAGCACCTCCATGCAAGAGTTCGGCGTGTTGAAAGCCTCCGCTGTCGGCGCTAAAAAATCAACCCGAATATTCATGCAATGCGACAAGACGCTCGGCTTTACGTGGATTTGCTCGGTCTGAAGCCGGGACCGGCCCCGATCTGGGCTTTCCGGGGGCGTGGTTGTACGCGGGCGATATTGCTGTGTTGCACATCATCGCTGGGCGAGGCGTACCCCAACAATCCGCAGGCGTAATTGATCACATGGCGTTCCCCGGCATCGGCCACTTGCGTCCGGATGGCAAGGGATATGACTGGATTCCGGCGAATTTCACCGCGTTGCGTTGACGTTCGTCAGTCTTCGACGCGCATTACGACAGCGTTGTTGTTGAACGCGTCCTTCGCACGGCCATCATGGCGCTGGCGCATGCCGGTTGGTAGGCGACCCGGCTCGAACCAATCGATCTGATCGATCTCGTCGCTGGCATGTGTCGTCGCGGATGAAGGCGAACATATGAAAGTCAGGACCAAATCGTTTTCGCTCGGAACCGAATAGACGCCGAGCAGTCGCTCGACTCGAACGTCGAGGCCAATTTCCTCTCGCACTTCGCGCACGACCGTCTCCCACGGCGGCTCGTTCGCCTCGACGTGACCGCCCGGAAGATTCCATTTACCGTCCTTCTTACGACGACACAGCAAGAGCCTCGACCGATCATCGAGGATCAGGGCAAAGGCGCAGACAGTCGGCATGATGTTGGGCTAGCAAGCGAAAGTCCCAATGCATGTCGCTCAATGCGATCATTAGCGCTCGCTGTGCGCAGGAGTCAAACATGATTCACGGAATGAACCACTTCACCGTCTTATCCGACGATCTCGACAAGACGCTGGGCTTCTACGTCGACTTGCTCGGACTCAAACCGGGGCCGCGTCCTGATCTGGGTTTTCCCGGTGCCTGGCTGTACGCCGGAGAAACTGCGGTGCTGCACATCATTGCAGGACGCGCGCTGCCGGCACAACGCGCTGGCGTGCTCGACCATATGGCCTTCTCTGCAAGCGGACTGGCGGACGTCAAGGCAAAGCTCGATGCGAAAAAAATCGACTACGAGCTACGTCGTCAGCGCGGCGCGGGGACCTGGCAATTGTTTTGCCACGATCCCAGCGGCGCGAAAGTAGAGCTCGATTTCGATCCGGCCGAATCAGCCTGATTCCTCACCGCAATACCGTGCGTAGGTGTGTGCCTACAGCCATCGGATGACGTTAAACAGGTGCGATCCTCATCGATGGAATCCCATGAAACGTCAAATTTTCTTACTGCTGTTAGCCGCTGCGGCCAGTCCCGTATGGGCTGCGGATGTTGGAGTTTCGGTCAGCGTTGGACAACCGGGCTTTTACGGTCGCATCGATATTGGCAACGTTCCCCCGCCCCAAGTCATCTATCCGCAGCCGATCATCATCCAGCGTGTGGTGCAGCCCCCGCAACCGGTTTACCTGCGGGTCCCACCAGGCCACGCGCAGAAGTGGAGCAAGCACTGCGACAAATACGACGCGTGCAGCCGTCCGGTCTATTTCGTCAAAGACGACTGGTACAACAACGTGTACGTACCGCACTACCAGAAGACGCATCCCTCGTCGAACGGCAACGCCAACGGTAAAGGCAACGGCAAGGGAAAGAGCAAGTAGCGACGAGCGCTACCGGTAGCTGACGCGCAATTCGAAAGCAAGACGCGGAGTTCGGCAAAACTCCGCGCGATCTATCTTCTGCTGTCGCTAAAATGACGGAGAGCAGAAGTGAATATGGCAACGAAATCAGAGATGCGGGCGGCAGCGGTCGTCTGCGACCCTCGCTGGGAGCGCCGTAGTGACTCGTGACCCGCGCGCCGATGGTCAATTTTTTTACTCGGTCAGGACAACGGGCGTGTACTGCCGGCCTTCGTGCGCCGCCCGTCGGGCGCGGCCAGAGAACGTCGATTTCCACGCATCGTCCGAAGCAGCCGAGCGCGCCGGCTTTCGCCCTTGCAAGCGCTGCAGGCCGGACCAGTTGTCATTGGCCGGACAGCACGCCGCAACAGTCGCCAACCTGTGTCGCCTCATCGAAAACGCGGAACACGCACCGACGCTTGCAGAGCTGGCTGCGCACGCGGGGTTGAGTGCATTTCACCTGCATCGGGTGTTCAAAGCGATCACCGGCCTGACTCCGAAGCAGTATGCGGTCGCGCACCGCACTCGACGAGTCAAGGCAGAGCTCAATCGAAGCAATACGGTGACCGAGGCGATTTACGGCGCCGGGTACAACTCGAATGGACGCTTCTACGAGCAATCGAACGACGTGCTGGGTATGACGCCGACGGCGTATCGCGCCGGCGGAGCAAACACCGAGATTCGATTCGCGATCGGCGAGTGTTCGTTAGGTTCGATCCTGGTTGCGGCGAGCGAGCGCGGAGTGTGCGCGATTCTGATCGGCGACGACCCTGATGCGCTTGCGCGCGATCTGCAGGATCGATTCCCGCGTGCGCATTTGATCGGCGGTGATTCGCAATTCGAGCAACTTGTCGCCAAGGTGGTGGGATTCGTCGAAGCCCCGGCACTGGGGCTTGATCTGCCACTCGACGTTCGAGGCACTGCATTCCAACAGCGCGTATGGCAAGCCCTGCGCGAAATTCCGGTAGGCCAAACGGTCAGTTATTTGCAAGTCGCGAATCGCATCGGCGCGCCTAAAGCAGTTCGTGCCGTGGGCGCCGCGGTGGGTGCCAATCCGTTGGCAGTCGCCATTCCGTGCCATCGTGTAATTCGCCATGATGGTTCTCTGTGCGGCTACCGTTGGGGTGTCGACCGCAAGCGCGCACTCATCGAGCGAGAAGCCGCCACATAGCCGCTGAATTCCGCGTTTGCAGGGGAGGCGCTAAGCCGTTCGCACGACGGCAAGCACTTGGCTGCGTCGATAGACTGGCCTCCTATCAGTTTTCGACCTTCGCACTCCTATGCTGACTCGCCAAAAGTTGTTTAGCTTGCGCACGTTGCTGCACACGTTATTGGCCTTCGCTGCCTGCGGTGCGACGAGCGCGTTTGCGCAGGTGGGAAATGCAACGGCCGGCGCGACTGCGTACATGGAAAGAGTTGCGGGTTCAAGCTGTAGAGACTGCCACGGCTTCGGCGGAAATTTTCGCGACTCGGAGTTCGGAGCAGGAGCTACAGAAGCGGCGATCCGCGCAGGCATCCAAGCCGCCATTACCGGCAACGCTGGCGGAGTGATGGCGCCGTTTCAGAACGCTCCATGGTCGGCGCAGAAAACCTCCGACGTCGCGGCTTACCTTGCTATCGCGGTTCCGGAACCAACGCCGCCACCGTTTGCTCCACTGCCAACACCGGCTGCAGCTCCAAGTCCGGTCGCATTTCCCAGCACAGCCGTCGGTGCCACCAGTGCGCAGATCCCCGTGGTACTAACGAACAGTGCTGGCATAGCCATCACGCTTGGCAATCCGGCGGTTAATCCCGGCACCGGGCAGGTAGCCAATTTCAAGAGTGGACCTGTTGCCGCAGGCCAGACGGCGTGCGTGAATGGCGGAGTAATACAACCAGGTGCAAGCTGCGCGATAGGCTTTGAGTTCGTGCCAACCACCGCCGGCGCCAGCACTGCAACTTTTAGGGTTACCTTTGTCTGGCAACGTTCCGGCACGTGACATCACACTGCAGGGCACCGCAACCGGAGCTGGAGGCTCTACCGCGCCAACCTCGTCCGCAAACGCGCCATTGAACGCCGGCGCTGGCTCACTTGGCTGGATGAATCTACTAGGACTGCTTGCGCTGCTTGGAGCGCGCCGGGCACGACGCTCCTAATCGTCTAGCCCTCACCACTAAAGCGCCGATCTTCGGCGCTTTTTTTATTTGCGTCTAAATTTCGCTATCGATGATGGTGCCAGCGCGACGCAAGTGACACAGAAAGCCCGCTTACCTGCAGCGATCTGGACGCTGGGTTTTGTCAGTCTGTTAATGGACATCTCGTCCGAGATGATCCACAGCCTGCTGCCGGTTTTCCTGGTTGCCTCGCTTGGAGCAAGCGCGTTCGTCGTCGGACTGATCGAAGGAATTGCTGAAGCGACGGCGCTAATCGTCAAAGTTTTTTCGGGCACGCTTTCGGACTACTGGCGCAAGCGCAAATCGCTGGCGGTGATCGGCTATACGCTGGGCGCGCTGTCAAAGCCGCTGTTCGCAATTTCATCGACTGCAGGCATGGTGTTCACCGCGCGCTTCATCGATCGCATCGGAAAAGGAATCCGCGGCGCTCCGCGCGATGCGCTGGTCGCAGATATTGCTCCGAGCGAATTGCGCGGCGCGGCGTTTGGACTGCGGCAATCGCTCGATACCGTCGGCGCCTTTATCGGGCCGTTGCTCGCGCTTGGGTTGATGCTGCTTTGGGCAAACGATTTCCGCGCGGTGTTCTGGGTTGCGGTCATTCCCGGTGTACTTGCGGTTGCCTTGCTTGTCTTCGGCGTGCGCGAACCCGAACGCGAGCCCGCGGCGCGCCCCAGTAATCCGATTCGGCGAGCGAGCCTGCGCAAACTATCTCGTTCGTACTGGTGGGTGGTAGCGATCGGCGCCGTATTCACACTGGCGCGTTTTAGCGAAGCGTTTCTCGTGCTGCGTGCAGCCGATGGCGGCTTGCCACTTGCGCTGGTGCCGCTGGTCCTGATCGCGATGAACGTCGTGTATGCGCTGTCCGCGTATCCGTTCGGGAGGCTGTCGGACCGCATCAGCCATGCGCGGCTGCTGGCGTGGGGCCTTGCGGTCCTGATTGGCGCCGATATCGTGCTCGCCTATAGCAACCAGTGGACGTCGATATGGCTCGGTGTTTCGCTGTGGGGCTTGCACATGGGCATCACGCAGGGACTGCTTGCAACAATGGTTGCCGATTCCGCGCCCGTCGACCTGCGCGGAACGGCCTTCGGATTTTTTAACCTCGTCAGCGGAGTGGCGTTGCTGATAGCGAGTGCGCTTGCGGGCTTTCTATGGGACCAATTGGGCGCACCGCAAACTTTTATCGCCGGTGCCCTGTTCAGCGCAATTGCATTGCTTGCGATCGTTGTCAGCCCGCCGCAGCAACCGCCGCGCATATCCACATGATCGATACCCTGCGCGAGCAGATTGATCGAGATGGTTTTGCATTCGTTGCCGCGGAGGATATGCGCCGGAAGCTCGGAATGCTGTCGGACTGGGCGCGCTTTGCGGCTAGCTGGAACGATCTGCAGCTCGACACGTATCTGCCCGACGGCCATCGGTATCGGCGCCGGCGGCATGCGACGATGTCGGCACGGGCCGGCGAAGTGAAAGTAACCCTCGAGCCGCACCAGCCGCACTATCAGAGTATCGATTACAACCCGTTGGTCGGCGGCATTGAGCGCTGGTTCGAGCCAATTCACGCCGACGTCGTTAACGGCGCGGCGATGCAAAACATCCTCGCGTTCTGCTGTCGTCTGTTCGGCGCGTTGCGTCCCAACACAGACTGGAAAATCGAGACTCATCAGTTTCGCATCGAGGCACGCTCGGATGCGCCTGGACGGCCGACACCCGAAGGCGTTCATCGCGACGGCGTCGACTATGCGCTCGTGTTGCTGATAAGTCGAACCAACATCAAGAGCGGCACGACAACGGTGCATGACCTCGATGACCACACGCTCGGAAGTTTCACGTTGACGGCGCCGCTCGACACCGCCATCGTTGACGACGCTAGAGTCAAGCACGGCGTGACCGCAGTAGAGCCCATCGACCCGAACCGAGCGGCGTATCGAGACGTGCTGGTGATCACGTTCAAAGCAAAATAGAAGTCAGCCGCGTGCAGGGACAAGACGAACGACGTGCAGCACTTGCCAGTGTTCCGTGTCGTCCCTTTGTCGACCGGCCTGACCAACTGCAACTCATCGAAATCGATTTGCCGCGGCATTCGATTCGCAAGCTCGTTGGCTAGCGCCTTGCGATCAATGCCTGCGTTCGGTTCGGCATACATCAGGCTCAAATGCGCGCCGATCGCCGGCGCATGCGATCCATGCAGTGTCCGCTTGGCTTGTGTAAACAGCGGCATCGCTTGGTCGTCATCGAGTTTCAAATAGAAAAACGTCGTCCGCTTATCGCCGCAATCGATGCCCTGCGCGGTCAACGCGATCGGCTGCAGCGATGAAGAGAGGGCGTCGACCGTCTGCTTCAAGTCGTCAAGGCTGCCTTTCCACTTGCCTGAGCACAACGTCGCGTGCGGTGTGAACTCCGGCGTTCCGAAGCGTTGCGCAAGCTCGCTGATGACATGCGCCAGTGCGTCTCGCAATGGGTGCGGGGGAACCAACCATACCGAATAGGAAATCGGCTCCGCCATTTTCTACGGCATCAAGCGTCGCATCACTACCAACCGCCACCGCCGCCGCCACCGCCACCGCCACCGCTCGATCCTCCACCCCCGCCGCCGCTGCCTCCCGATGATGACCCAGGAGCGGTCGAAGCAGAACTGACTGTGCTGTCGAGTGCGCCAAATGAATCAGTCAAGCCAGCGGTTGAGTTTGATCCCCACGAACTGCTGTCGCCGGCGTAATACGACGAGACAGCTGCGGCGACTGCGGATGCGCCGAGCACCGCAGCGAACCGATCGGCCCATGTCTTTTCGACGTCGAGCGCGAGCGCATACGGCAACATCCGGGCGAATTCGACAGACGTCATCTCGGGCGCTTTGATGCGCGCGAGATCATCGCGCTCGGCAACACCCAGGTATTGCCGGAGTCCCTCAATGTGGTCCTGCACTTTCCGGCCTTCGCGCGTGTACGCAGGCATCAGCTTGAAGAACGCGAACAGTGCCAACAGCAGCACACAGGCCAGCGCAATGAGCACCGCCGGATTCGCGGACAGAGCAGCGGCAAAACCCAACGCGCCGGCACCTGCAATGACCGCCAATGCGAGCGGCCAGCGATTGCGCTTGAAGACGGTTCCTTTGTAGTGTCGCGCGAGCGCCGAATGCAGTTCGCTCTGCGCCGTAGCGATCGAAGGATCGTAGGTTTTACTAAGCACAGCTTGCGACCGGGTTCCGAACAGCGCGTCAGTGAGCGGTTTGTCGCCCGGCAAAAATGGAACTGTCGCGCCGGTTTGTTGAACGACGAAACCATCGTCACGCTGATGCACCTTCAAATAGCCACGCGCGCCCAGGCCGAGCACGGCCGCCGCCAGACAGCGCGTGTCAAATCCCATTCGATCGACAAAGCGAACCGCCGCCGCGCTCATGTTCTGCGGTGCGTCGTAGCGCGGAAACTTCGGACCTTTGCGCGGATCGCGGCCAATACGCCACCACATCGCGAAAAGGAACAAGACGAGCAGCGCGACCGCGCCGATAGCCAGCAGCTCGCCGATATTGTCGACAATGGTCCAGCGCAGCTTCGTCAACCCGGAAGGCGCAGCAACGATGCCTTTTGGAAACATTGCAACGACTGTCATGCCTTCGTTGGGCGCAAGGCGGCGCGTCGTTTCGAAGTTGAATTCGCCTTCGCCGACGCTGGAAGTTGCGTCGCGACCGCGCGCTCCTTGCGGACCGGTGTATGCCTCGCCCTTGAGCTTGTCGGCCGGCACGGGCTGCGGCAACCGAATGCGCTGAGTCGCGCGATCGATCACGAAGGGCCAGCCGTTGCCGGTCGTGTTCCAGTAGAGCTCATCGTGCTGGTCGAAGAATCCGAGCTGGCGTCCTGTGCGATATGAAATGCGATAGACGTGCTGACCACGCGGGAGCATCCGCTGAGGGTTACCTATGCGAACGCGCATCCCGTTCGTCAGCGGCTCGACCTTGTACTGCTCGGCCGTTCCGTCGCGCTGAACGTCAAGAACCTCGAACGGAACAACCACGGTGATCCCCCGGTGATTCTCGTACCGGGTCGGAAAATCGCGGAAGATGCCGCGCTTGATCTGCTGCCCCTCGACTTGTACGACGATGGTTTCGATGACGAGCAACGCGCCATCTGCGGCGATTGAAACATCGCTCGCAAAGTCGACGATGCGTTCCTGCGTGGAGCCCGCACCGCTGAAGAGCGCGAGCAGTAGCGCGCAAAGAAAGCGTTTCATAGCGACACCTTTACCGCATCGCGATCGTCCGTCTCAAAGAAAGCCGCGGTGCGGAACGCAAGCAGACGTGCCACGATGATGTCCGGAAATGTCTGAATCCGGGTCACGTATTGCTTGACCGCCCCGTTGTAGAAGCGTCGTGCATGCTGCAGCTGATCTTCAACATCGACCAACTTGGCCGACAGGTCGCGAAAATTCTGATCCGCTTTCAGTTGCGGGTAGCTTTCCTGCAGAAGAATGAGCTTCTTTAACGAAGCGCCCAACTCGCTTTCCGTTCCGAAGCGTGACGTGCTCGGGCGGCGCTCGCGCTCAGCCAAGGCGGTTGCGCGCGCGCGTAATTCGACGACGGCCTGCAGAGTCTGCCGCTCGTATGCCGCATACGCTTTCACCGTCTCCACCAGCTGCGGAACGAGATCGGCGCGCCGCTTCAACTGAACGTCGATATCGGCAAAAGCCTGCGCGACCAGGTTACGGTCCGATACCAGCCGATTGAATAGCCAGATGCCGTACCCGAGCATCAGGCCGATCAAGCCAACGATGACGTACTCCAACATTCACCTCCTATCGGCGTCGGGCAGCGCAGCGCCGCGCGCACAATGCCAGTGTTTGCCACGCTTGAGCACTAAGATCGGGCTCGATTGCGCTTTTTTTCTCTGTCCGTTAAAGTAATCGCATGGCCACGCATCGTGCTGGCCGTCGCGTTGGTCGCGGCGATCAGCTTCTTCAGCGATCGGAGGCAGATATGAACAACACTACGGAGCCGTTGCCTTTGATCGGCCTAATGCTGGGCGACTGTACCGGCATAGGCCCCGAACAATGTGCGCGCGTGCTCGCCGACCGGCGTCTCGCAGATGTCGCGCGTCTGCTGGTGGTAGGCGACGCGCGCGTACTCGAGCAGGGAATGCGCGACGCCGATGTCGATTTCGCCTACCAAGTCGTGTCAACCCCAGAGCAAATCGATCACGTGCGCGACGGCGTGGCAATTATCGATCTGGCCAATTGCGATCCAAGCACCATCAAGCGCGGCGCACTCTCGGCCGAGTCGGGCCGCATCGCCGGCGAAACGCTTGCCACAATGATCGAGCTGGCGCTCGATGGACGCATCGAAGGCATTTGTTTCGCACCACTGAACAAGGCAGCGCTGCATGCGGGCGGCTGGCGTTTCAACGATGAGCACCAGATGTTTGCGCATCTGACGCGGCACCGGGGATTTTTCGGCGAGATGAACGTGCTCGACAATTTGTGGATGTCACGTGTGACATCGCACGTTGCGCTGCGAACTGCGCTCGATCAAATTACGCCGGAAAGAATTGACGACGCGTTGACGCTTGCCGATCGCACAATGCGCGGCGCCGGCTTTGGCACACCACGCATCGCTGTATGTGCATTGAATCCCCATGGCGGCGAGAACGGTCTTTTCGGTCGTGAGGAAATCGAGGTCATCGCACCCGCTGTTGCATTGGCTGCCGCACGCGGGATTGCGTGCAAAGGACCCTTTCCATCGGATACCGTCTTCCTGAAGGCTTTTGGCGGCGAGTTCGATGGCGTGTTGTCGATGTATCACGATCAGGGGCAGATTGCCACCAAGCTCAAGGGCTTCAACCGCGGCGTCACAGTGACGGCCGGTCTCGGGACAGTCTTCACGACGCCCGCTCATGGCACTGCGTTCGACATCGTCGGCAAAGGTGTGGCGACAACGGGAGCGCTCGAACAAGCGGTACGACTGAACGCGCGCCTTGCTGCGAGCCGCAGGGACACCGTGTCGCGCGGCCAGCCTAACTTCGCAGCCTCTAACTAACCACCGGATTCGAAGCCATGCAAACAACTGCAGCCCCTGCTCCGCAAACAACTCCCGCTACTAAGCTGACGGACGCTTCGCTGACCGACTACGTTGCAGGCTTCGTCGTGCAGACGCAGGCGCGCGACATTCCGAAAGACGTCGCACATCTGGGCAAGCGCTCTGTCCTTGACGGAATCGGACTTGCACTCGCTGGTGCAGCGTCACAAACGGGCCACATCGCGCGGCGTTACCTGGCGCAGTTAGGCATCGCTTCGGATAAGGGGAGCACCGTGATCGGCAGTGAGCTGCGCGTGCCCGCGCGTTTCGCGGCATTCGCCAATGGTCTCGCGATTCACGCCGACGATTACGACGACACGCAACTTGCCGTGGCCAAGGACCGTGTCTACGGCTTGCTCACGCATCCGACCGCGCCCGCGTTGCCTCCGGTGTTGGCGTTGGCGGAGCGTGATCGGCGCAGCGGAGCGGATTTGATGCTCGCCTATCAAGTCGGAGTAGAAGTCGAATGCAAAGTGGCCGAGGCCATCCTGCCGCGCCACTATCAGCACGGTTTTCACAGCACCGCCACCTGCGGCTCGATCGGTGCCGCTGCCGGTGCCGCGAAACTTCTCGGCCTCGATCGCCAGACGATACGGCGCGCGCTGAGCATCGGCGCGACGCAGGCAGGGGGGCTGCGCGAAAACTTTGGCACGATGACCAAGCCATTTCATGCCGGGCGCGCAGCCGAGAACGGCGTGGTCGCCGCGGAGATCGCAGCGCTCGGACTGACCGCGTCGGAGAATGGCCTTGAAGCCGACCGTGGATTTTTCCGTGCGGCCGGCGGCGGCTACAGCGCTGAAATGATCGACGGCAAGCTCGGCGAGCCGTGGACGTTCAGCTTTCCCGGCGTTTCGATCAAGCCTCATCCCAGCGGTTCGCTGACTCACCCCGGCATGGCCGTGATGATGGAACTGATCAAGCGCAACGATCTAAAGCCGGAGCGTGTGAAGCGTGTCAGCGTCGGCACCAACCACAACATGCCGAACGCGCTGATCCATCATCAGCCAAAGAACGAGCTGCAAGCGAAGTTCAGCATGGAATTCTGCATGGCGATCCTGCTGCTCGAGCGCAAAGGTGGCCTCGAGCAATTCACCGATGACGTCGTCAACCGCCGCGATGTGCAGGCGATGATCAAGAAAGTGAACTTCGGCGTCCACCCCGAAGCCGAGGCTGCTGGGTTCGACAAGATGACAACGATCATTGAAGTCGAGCTCGACGATGGAACAGTCGTCAAGGGTCAGGCGGACTTCGGCAAGGGCAGCCCCACGAATCCGATGACCGATGAAGAGCTCGCCGAGAAATTCCGGCAGTGTGCAGCGTGGGGCGGCCTTAACCGCGATCAGACAAAGACGGTGCTGGACCTCGTGTGGCGTATCGAGGATTTAAGCGACGTCAGCGAGCTGACAAAGCTTCTCCGCTTCAAAGAGCGGCCACTTCAGTGATAGCGACATCTGTGATCGAAAGTCATAAAAGCAGTCCGTCGCTTACGCGTTCAATCACACGCAGTCGTCGTTTTAGTAAGCCAGCTCGCGCGGTCTGACCTCGCCGTCCCACTTTTCGGCCAAATCGTCTTCCCACTCCGAGTATGCCGGGCGAAAGATCGCGGGCTTGGTGACGCCTTCAGATCGACATGCAGGATCCTCCGACAGGTCGATTAACGTGTCGCGCAGCGCGACGATTCCCTTGGCAGGCAGACGAACTTCAAGGAGACTCGATGCGTCTTTCAGGACAAATGCGAGCGTGCCCGATTCGAGGTCATCGTCGAGGTCCACGCTGAAAACGTCGGAGCAAACAAGCGTTTGTTGGCTATTCATCTTTGCCTCCTATCGCGGTTGATCGCACTCAATATTGCGACTGCGTCGTGACAGCAGGGTGACGTCCCACCGGCTTTGTGCGGCCGTACGCGCGGCCGAGCCACTATTTCGACCGGTGGCCCATTAACCGCCGGTACTGCGCCATATGCCGGATCGCATCCTTCGGTTTTTTGAAGTCCTCGTAGAGCAGTGCGACGTTGTAATGACAATCGGCAAGCGAAGGATCTGAGCTCAATGCAGCTTCGTACGCCTGCATCGCCTCAGCCCTGCGGCCCACATCGTCAAGAAGCACTCCAAGGTTATAGAGCAGCAACGCCTCGTTGCCGCACGCTTTGAGCGCTGCCCGATAAACGCGCTCCGCGTGCGTGTACTGGCCACGCTCGTGCAACAGTCGGCCGAGGTTGATACGGGCATCGAGCAAGGTCGGATCGGTTTCGATAGCCTGCTCGTACGCATGCACTGCCGCGTCCGCATCCTCGAGCTCGAGCGCGGCTCCATCGGCGAAGTGCAACTCCGCACTTGTGCCCGGCTCCGCAGTGACCGGTTCGATAACGCTGATCGAGCCGTCGGCTTCGGTTTCGAACGCCAGCAGGTACTGTCCCGACTCGGCCTGCCAACGGCTGCCGCCCTCTTTGACGACAACGCGATCGGCCACCGCGCAGATCGACAGACCCGACAGCGGCATCGCCTCAGGCAGATGCCGGCGCAAATCGCGGATTGATTTCGTGATCCGCTTTCTCGGAACGTTGGCCTCCGCCAGCGCGCGCGCCGCTTTGAGCACGATCAAGTCCTGAAATGAGAACAGCAATGCATTGCGCGGACCGCGCGCCGGCGATACAAACCCTGCGTCGATCAGCGATCGAATCGTGCTGCGAGGCAGTCGTAGCAACTTCTCGACGTCGCGCACGCCGTACTCATGCATCACGTGCAGCTCTTCTTACTATTTCCTACTTCCTTGCAGCTTTGCGCGCTGCGGGCTCCACTTGCGCGGCACGCTTCGCGGGCTTGCGAGTTTCGCGAGCCGGTGCCTCCGGCGTGTTGGACTTGGCAGGCGCCGACGTTTTCTTGTTCAGGCTTGCGCGCAGTGCTTCCATCAAATCGATAACCTGTGCGCCGCCCGTTTCAGGCGCTTCGGCCATCGTAATTTCCTGGCCTTCGACTTTTTTCTGCACGGCAGCCTCGACGCGCGCGCGGACTTCGTCGGTGTAGACGGTCGGATCGAACGTGTCCGACGCCTGCTGTTCGATCAGCTGCTGCGCCAGCTTTAGCTCGACGTCTTTCACTTCGGTCGGCGGAATCTCGATGTCGCTGATCGATCGAACCTCGGCCGCATACAACAGCTGCTGCATCACCAGGCCTCCTTCGATTGGTCGCAGCATCACGATGTACTGCTTGCCGCGTGCTGCGTAGCGGCCGACCGCGCAGCGGCCTGACTCGCGCAACGCACGCGTCAGCAGCGCGTAGGGCTTGGCCCCGCCCTTATCGGGCGCGAGGTAATACGCCTTGTCGAAGTACACCGGATCGATTGCCTCGATCGGGACGAACTCGGTGATCTCAGCCGTTTGCGTGCCCGCCTCTTCGAGCGCCTTAAGCTCTTCGGGCGTGAACATCACGTACTGGTCCTTCGCGAATTCGTAGCCCTTGACGATGTCTTCGCGCGCGACAGGAATCTCCTCTTTCAGGCAAAGATACTGCTGCTTCAGCCGCGAGCCGCAGTCCTTGTGCAACATGTTGAACGAGATCGCCTTGCTTGCTTCCGTCGCCGAAAACATCTTCGCCGGAATTGATACCAATCCGAATGCAATGGTCAGAGATCCGATCGATCGTGCAGCCATGCCTTCCTCCCGATTTGTTCACCTCTCACGCCCACGGCGTGATTCAGTTGTTAACTCTTCTCGCGCTTGACCGCGCGTTCGAGACTCTGCTTCGCTTTCAGTGCATCGCGCCAGCGATCGCCCTTTGCCAGGCGCTCGCCGACGTTGGTGATTCTGAAGTCTAGTGGATGCGCGCCGGCGAGTTCGTCCCATGTGAGCGGCATCGATATCGGTGCCCCGCTGGCGCCGCGTGGCGAATAGGCGACATTCAGCGTCTTGCCGCGCACGTTCATGTTGTAGTCCATGAAGATCTTGCCGGTGCGCTTCGGCACGCTCCATTCCATCGTGATGTCCTTGGGATGTTGGCGCATTAGGTGGCGCCCGACAAGCTCCGAAATCTCGCGAGCCGCGTCGAAATCGATAGTGCGCTTGATCGGAACGAACACATGCAGGCCCGTCTTGCCCGACGTTTTAACGATCGGCTCGAGCGACATGCTGTGAAGCAGCTCACGCAGCCAGAACGCCACTTCCTTGCCCTTCTCAAAGGCAATCGTGTTCAGCTCGGGCTCATCGCCGGCTTTTTCCTTGCCCGAGTAGATGTACGGATCGATGTCAAATACGACGTAGTCTGGATAGTTGAGCACCGAGCCTTCGAGCGACTCGAGCGAGCTTGCGTAGTCGGTGCTCTTGATCGATGTATCGGACCCGAGCTTCGCGCGCGAATGCCAGACATGGAACTCGAGCGTGCCCGATTGCGCAAGCCAAAGCAGCGTCGGCAGGTTGTTGCATAGCAGGTAGTCGTGGCTCTCGTCCTTGTGGCCGGAAAACACAGTAATCGTTTCGGCGAATGCGGGCCGCTCCTGCTCCCAGTGCTTCTGAAAAAATCGCTGGCCGTGGATACCGTCGGGCATGCGGATCATCGTCAGCGGCCTGTCCGCCAAGATGGGGCAGGATTAACGGAGATACTTGCGCGAAGTAGCGCAGCAGGTCGCGCTTCGTCACAGCCGCTTGGGAGAGCGCCTGATCGGCCGGCCAATAGACGCGGTCGAGGTGCGTCAGCTTCAGCGTGTGAGTGCCAACGGCAACCGTCAATGTGGTCTTGTCGTTGTCGAGCTGACGCAGGACATCGTCGATTTCACTGTTCGTGCTCTTCTTCGCACTCGGAGTGTCGCGCCCAGTCGCACCGAGCGAAATCGAACTTACCTTCGGCCGCCCGCGCGACGCGCTTGCCAAGGCGGGCACCGCCGTCGATTTCGTTGCAACCTCTCGCCGCACTGTCTTCGGATCGATGTCGTCGCGCAGCCGCAAAAACACCGGCGCCCGCAAACGCCCATCTTCGGTCCAGTCCTGAAACTTCACTTCAGCGACGAGTTCGGGCGCTACCCAGGTCGCCGGTGCGTTCAGTTCCGGTTTGGTCGAGAACGGATTGGTTTTTCTATGCAGCGGTTCGAGGTGCTTCCGCATCTCTGACAGTGAGTTGTCGTTAAAGCCGGAGCCGACATGCGATGCAAACACGAGCTTGCCGCCGTCCCAATAGCCGACCAGTAATGCGCCTAGCGGCGAGCGCGCACCTTTGCCCTGCGTGTAACCGCCAATGACAAAGTCGGCACTGGTGATCGATTTCACCTTCACCCAGGAGGCCGAGCGCTTGCCGGGTTCATAGCGGCTGTTCTTGCGTTTGCCAACCACCCCTTCGAAGCCGCTTGCGGCCGCGGCTGCCTGCAAAGCGACGCCGTCATCGACGGAGTGCACCAATTGCACGAGCGGTGACGGCAGCAAGCATTGCGCGAGGTAGCGGCGCCGATCGGTGTACGGTGCCTGGCGCAAGTTGACGCCGGCAAAGTGCAGCAGGTCAAAGCAGTACAGCACCGCGCGCTCTGTTTTCGCACTGCGGTTTTGCATCGCGTTGAATGACGGCTGGCCTTCGGCATCGAACGCGACGATTTCTGCATCGAGGAGCATCGTCTGTACGGCTTGCTTGCGAAGCTCGGCGCATACCTTCGGAAAGTCGGCAGCAAGATCGAGGCCGCGCCGCGTACGCAGCCTGACGCTCATTTGTTCGCCGGTGCCGTCGACAAAAGCCAGCACACGATAGCCGTCGAGCTTCGGCTCCCACATCCAGTCGGCGTGGTTGAACGCTTTGTCGCCCAGTTCGGCCTGCATCGGTGCGAGTGTCGCGGGTAATTTCTCTGAAGGCCCGGCAACCACCAGGCGCTCGGCCGCAGTCCGGTGCGCCGGCACACTCTTCATCTCCTCAACCGACGCGTTCGAAAGCACCGAGCGGTCCTGCGCGGTCAGATCAGTCTTGGCGGCGAACCGATCCTTGTGCTTGATCAGCAGCCAGTTCTTGCGATCCGCCATTCGCACCAATGCAAACGACCCTTTGACCTTTTCGCCGCGCAGCAGAAAGCTCAATTTGCCGTTTTCGAGCTCAGAACGAACCCGCTCTTCGGCTTCTGCACGATCATGGAACGAATACTGCTGACCTTCATCGGGCGAGTAGACGCCACAGTCCCACACGATCATTTCACCCGCACCGTACTGTCCAGGCGGAATGACGCCCTCGAACGACGCATAGTCAAACGGATGATCTTCTGTCTGCGCCGCCAGGCGCTTTTCGCTAGGATCGAGCGACAGCCCTTTGGGAATAGCCCATGATTTCAGCACGCCATCGCATTCCAATCGCAGGTCGTAATGCATGTGCCGCGCCGCATGTTGTTGAATCACGAACAACAATGGCCCGTAGTGCGCATCGCGTAACGCGGCGCCGGGCTCGGGTGTCGCCGAAAAACTGCGCTTGGCGGAATATTCGGTGAGCTCGCTTTTCTTCATTCGCGAATTTTAGGATCGAGACAATGACTCAGAGAATCGTCGCGGGAGCGAGCGGCTATTCCTTTAAAGAGTGGAAGGGCACGTTCTATCCGGAAAAGATGAAGCCTGAAGAAATGCTCGCCTGGTACAGCGCACGCCTGCCGACGGTCGAGATCAACAACACCTTCTATCAGATGCCCAAGGCGGCTGTGCTCGAAAACTGGACCAAGACAACGCCTGAGAATTTCAAGTTTGCAATCAAAGCTCCGCGCCGCATTACACACATGTCGCGGCTCAAAGCCGACACTTCTGCCGACTCGGTGAATTTTCTGTACACGACGCTCGCCGCACTCGAAGCGAAACGTGGCCCGGTGCTCTTTCAGCTACCGCCGTTCCTGAAAAGAGATCTGCCGCGCCTCATCGAATTCCTTGCACTGCTGCCCGACGGCCACGGGGCCGCATTCGAATTTCGCAACGACAGCTGGTTCGACGACGATGTTTACGATGCGCTAAGAGCAGCCGGCGCTTCACTGTGCCTTTCGGAGCGCGAGGACAATGCTCCGCCACCGCTTGTGGAAACAGCGTCGTGGGGATATGTCCGCCTTCGTCTCGAGACGTATTCGGACGCCGACCTTCGACAGTGGGCAGCACGGTTGGCAGCGACGGCTTGGCGTGAGGTGTACGTGTATTTCATGCACGAGCCCACTGCACCGGCGTACGCACAGACGTTGATGCGTTTTGCGTCTTCATGACAATCGATTTATTTGGAGAACGTATGCGCGTTTCATTTTTCGCCGCGATTGTTCGCTTGATATCTGCCGGCGTTCTTCTCGCCGTGCTGAACGGTGCAGCGTTCGGCGCAACCGAGCAAGACGATTCGCCTGCTGGTGGGATTTCCGCCCGGTGGCGGAACGGACGCTATTGCACGCACGCTGGCCGAGAAACTGAAAGACGAGCTGGGTACACCGGTCATTGTTGAGAACCGCCCGGGGGCCGGCGGCCAGATTGCCGCGCAAGCGCTCAAGAGCGCAGCTCCAGATGGGACGACGTTCTTCATCTCACACGATCACACGATTTCGATCCTGCCGCTGGTCATGAAGAACCCCGGCTTCGATCCCGCCAAGGACTTCGTTCCGGTCGCGGGCTTCGCCACCTTCGTCAATGCGCTCGCGGTGTCTGCGGGCACACCAGCGAAAAATTTCAACGACTATGTTGCGTGGGTCAAAATTCAGGGCGGCAAGAGCGCGATCGGTATTCCTGCACCTGCTTCGGTTCCGGAATTTCTCGTCAAGGTGATCGGCGATAAGTACGGCCTCGACCTCGTCTCGGCCCCGTACCGCGGCAGTGCGCCGATGATGGCCGACATGCTCAGCAACCAGATTCCCGCAGGCGTGGGCTCGGTACCCGATTTCATCGAAAATCATGCAGGCCGGCAAGATCCGCGTGGTTGCCGTACTCGGCGGTACGCGACAAGCAGCGTTGCCCAATGTGCCGACCTTTGCGGAGCTCGGACTCGCAGGATTCGAAGATGTGCCGTACTACGCCTTCTTTGCGCCGGCAGGCACGCCGCAATCGGCAATCGACCAGTTCTCTGCGGCTTTATCGAAGGTGATTGCGCAGCCCGACGTGCGGGACCGACTTACTCGCTGGGGACTCACGGTGCAGTTCCTGCCTCAGTCGCAGCTGGCTACGCGCGAGCGCGCGTACTCGCAGACGTGGGCTCAGATAATCAAGAAGAGCGGCTTTCAACCGCAATGAGCAATGACGCGAGGCTTTACTCAGCGCGCTTCACACTGATTGACCATTGATCGGAAAATCCGCCCGACGTTGGCCTCGTGTCGACCATTTTTCCGTCATCGCACGGATATTGCGAATAAGTCACGGCGCCGTTCGAGTCTTCGCACTTGAAAACGCCAGGACCCAACGCGCGCAAGGCGGCGGACTTCGGTGGTACGACAGCGGCCGGCGCCTTGGGCATCGGCGACGGCCCATATGAAAGCTCGCTCTTTGTGTGACGCTGCGCCGTGTCGGGCGGTGCGACGGCTACCGGCACCGGAATGCTCGGCCGGTCGAGCACCACATAGACACTTGCTGCCAGCAGCACCGGCGCAATGGCGGCTGCTGCAAGTGACCACTTACCCGATCGCAGCGGCCGGTAATGAGAATTCATAAGGAGTCCACGCAGAAGCGAGTATCGAAAATCTACCGCGTGGACTGGCCTTCAATCAGAGGAAATAGCTGCTGAAATTGATGGAGAAAACTAGGTCGTTTTTGCCCTCTATGAAGTGATGCAGTAAGGCCCTTTAATAAAATCGTCAGTGCTTGCGTGGATCGTCGCCGGATTCACGTAACTGTTGGTACAACCTCGTTCGGTGTTGCCGTGAGCGTCGCTACCCCGTGCACGCAAGGGACGGCGCATCTCCGCTGTCGAGCCACGCAATGGCCGACGCCTCCGACACAAAGACATCTGCAACCAAGCGCCGGTTCACAGCGACCGTCATTCCGAACTTTTGCGGATCGAGCATCTCCGGTCGAATGACTATGGACAGGCGAACGGCACCGTCTGCGGTGCGCGCCCACTTCTCTACCAGAAAGTATCGCTCGGTAAGGCTGGGCGATGGAAAGCCAGTGAGCTGAACACCGTTCACCATCAGCCTTGTCATGCCTAACGTGCGGACGTGCGCGATCGCTCCATCGACCAGGTTTACCGCTTCAGCTAGCGTTACACGGCCGACCGGCCGAAAGAATGCACGACCGGCTTCGACCTTAAAGTAATCTGCAGATGGCTCCATGCATTTCCGCCAATGTTCTCACTCATAGAATACGCGGCCGACCTCTTCGGCCGTCACGATGACCACTAAAATGGGCTCGTGCCGCGCATTAATCCAGATCGTCTCCTTTCCGATTTGCACACGTTACGTGCGATCGGCGCGCACGGCCGCGGCGTCGTTCGACCAGCGTTCAGCGCTGCCGACATGGAAGCGCGCCGGTGGCTGCAACACAGATACGAAGAAGCCAGCCTTGATGCAACGATGGATGGCGTAGGCAATGTTTTGGGCCGTTCACGGAAGTCGGGCAAGGCGCTGCTGATCGGCTCGCATTCCGACACGCAACCCACCGGGGGTTGGCTCGATGGTGCACTGGGGGTCATCTACGCGCTCGAAGTGGTACGAGCACTCGCCGCCGACCGCACGACCCGGGCGCTACCGGTGGATGCGGTGTCGTTTCAGGATGAAGAGGCGCGCTTCGTCGGATGTCTTGGCAGCCGCTCGCTGATTGGCGGACTGACAGCGGAAATGGAGCAGCACGCGGAAGACAGTCATGGCGTCACGTTGGTGAATGCTCTACGCGACGCGGGCTTGGCGAATGTCCAACGGACACGACTCGCGCGCGATCGTTACGCCGGCTTCATCGAGGCGCACATCGAACAGGGTCCGCATCTGGAAGATGCCGGCCTTTGCATCGGTGTGGTAACAGGCATCGTTGGCCTCCGCAGCATTCGCTTCATCTTTCGTGGCCAGCAGAATCATGCAGGCACAACAATGATGGCGCGCCGGCGCGACGCGAGTACCGCGCTCTACGAGCTCGCACACAGTATCAACATCGAATTTCCGAAAGCCGCCGCCGAGCGTACTGTGTGGACGATGGGCCGCATACGCGTTGAGCCGAACGCGACTTCCATTGTCCCGGGCTACGCCGAACTCGACCTGCAGTTCAGGGATCAATCGGAGGAGCCTCTCGATGCCTTCGAAGCTATCGTCGAGCGTCTTGTATCGGAGGTGAACGCTCGCGGCGGCGTCACGATCGAAGCTCTGCCAAGCCGCGCGCCAATTGCACCGACGCGCATGGACGCCGCCCTGCAATCGCACATCGAAAGTGCGGCTGAGCGCATCGCACCGGGTAAATGGCAGCGCATGCCAAGCGGCGCGTTCCATGATGCCGGCATCGTGTCCGCTTTGATCCCGTCAGCGATGCTGTTCATCCCATCGCTCGGTGGAATCAGCCACGACTTCGCGGAGGACAGCCGCGAAGAAGATATCGTCCTCGGTTGTCAGGTGCTGGCTGACGCAGCGGCGTCGATTCTCCTGACTGCAAATGCTCGGCACTAGCCGCTGCTGCCATTAGAGCAGGCTCCTGTGGCGAAGGTCTACCTGAACCGAAGCTGATTGCGCGACAGCTCGCTGATCGACCTGCATCCCATTAATTTCATCCCGCGTTCGATCTCAGTGCGCATCAGGCCGAGCGCACGCTCGACACCCGCTCTGCCTGCAGCAGCCAGAGGAAAAAGATAGAACCGCCCCAGGCCCACGGCCTTCGCACCGAGCGCAAGCGCCTTCAGCACGTGTGTGCCGCGCTGGACGCCTCCGTCCATCATCACGTCGAGTCGATCGCCGACGGCATCGACGACTTCAGCCAGCTGATCGAACGGTGCGCGCGAGCCGTCGAGTTGTCGGCCGCCATGATTCGACAGCACGATGCCGGTGCACCCGATGTCGGCCGCGCGCTTCGCGTCTTCGACTGACATCACGCCTTTCAGACAGAACTGTCCGTCCCACATGCGCACCATTTCGGCGACGTCGCCCCATGTCATCGAAGGGTCGAGCATTTCAGTGAAGTAGCGGCCGATCGACATCGCGCCGCCGCTCATGTCGACATGCTGATCCAGCTGCGGCAGTTTGAATTTTTCATGCGTGAGGTAGTTCAAGCCCCACGCCGGCTTGATGGCGAACTGCATCATGCCGCCGAGCGTCAGCTTGAACGGAATCGAGAACCCCGTGCGCAGATCGCGCTCGCGGTTTCCGCCGGTGATGCTGTCCACTGTCAGCATCATCACTTCGACACCGGCATCCTTCGCACGCTGAAGCATCGCTCGATTCAGACCCCGGTCCTTGTGGAAGTAGAACTGATATACCTGCGGGGTCGGATACTTCTCGCGCAGCTCTTCGAGGCTGACCGTGCCGAGCGAGGAAACACCGAACAGCGTGCCGTACTTAGATGCAACATCGGCGACCGCCCGCTCGCCTTCATGGTTGAACAGACGCTGCAGCGCGGTCGGCGAGCAGTAGAACGGCACCGCGAGCTTCTGGCCCATCACGGTCACCGACAAATCAATTGCTTCGACACCGCGCAGTACGTTGGGGACAAGGTCGCACTCTTCAAAGCTCGCGGTATTTCGTCGATACGTCACTTCATCGTCTGCCGCTCCATCAATGTAGTTGAAGATCGGAGCAGGCAGACGCCGCATGGCGAGTCTGCGAAAGTCATGGAAGCTATGGCACTGGGCAAGGCTCATGTCGCTTGCGTCGATCGGGTGGCCTCAAAGAAGCCAAAAGTAGCGCAAACGCCATGCAGGCGAGCTAGTTACCACCAAAGCAGCGGCTAGCGGCAAGCTTTAAGCTGAACTCCGTCGCACGTTACCCACCGTCAGCCTTCGCGCGCGCAACGACAGCTTCGCCAACATTTCGCCCGATCTCCCAGCCCGACGTGAGGTCGCTGCGAAAGTGGATGCCTGCCCACAGGCGAGATTCGCCGAACTCCTGCACCCAACCGTCATAGCGCTCGCGCTCTCGCGGAAACAGATAAGTCAGCACCACAGTCGGCGCTTTTACCAGCGTGGCCGCGTTCGACGGATAAGTTGGAAACGGCGGCGTTGGAATCACCGTCGTCAGCGCCGCGTCGAACTGATTCGGACGTGCGGTCCAGTAGTGAAACTTCGCGTCCTGCGAAGCAATCCAGCCCTCGTATTGCGCGACGTGCACCAGCGCGTATGCGCGAGCGGCACGTGGCGCACTGACGTTACCGTCCTCGGCCAGCCGGCGCCCGACTTCTTCGCTCAAGCGAAACGTCACGCCGGGCTGTCCCTGTTGCCCGAACTGCCAGTAGCTGACCTTGCTGTTCGTAAATGGCGTGCGCTTGAAGTTCTTGACTTCGGCAAGCTCGGCCGCCCGCTCGGGCGAATCGTGTGCCGGTGGGGGTCCGGGTCGAAACTGGCTCGGCGACTTCAACACGAAGAGCGGCCACGTCACTTCGTTAACTCCGACCGGATTCGTTCCTTTCCACAAACCCGCGCCGGCAGGCACGGTGCCGGCCCATTTGGCATCACTGACCTTCATGCGCTCGATGACACGCGCGGCGACCGCGCGTCCGAGTTCCAGGCCTGCCTTTGTATCGCTTGGAAACGCAGCACCCGCCATCACACGCGAGCGCGCGGCTTCCTCGGCTGCCGCGTTCACACGCTGCGCTTCCTTCGGATAGATATGCGCGATCACCGCGGCAGCAGCGCCCGCGGCTACTGAGTGCTCGCACGGATACGAGGGCGTGCCGGGTGTGATGACCGCAGCTGCCAGTTGCCCGTCCATTTCACTGGGTCGCCGACGGTTGTACGCGTACTTGCGTGTCCCACGCCGCGATCATCGCGTCGTGAATTGCAACATTCATCATCGCAAACGTCCGCATCGCGGCGCCGCCTGGAATCGGATTGGCGGCCGAGATGTCGATCAACATATCGTTCCAGCGGTAAGACGGCGACCAGAAGTCCCAGTACCGAATCCGCTCCTGCATCTTCGCGTCGCGTTGTGAAGCGAAACTTCGTAGCTGTTGCAGCTCGGCAGCAGTTGCGGCGGCGTCTGGCGGAGGCGGCAGCCGTAGCTCCTGACCGGACGCAAGCACCCAGGTGCGCCATTGCCCAGCATTTCGGTCAGTTGAGGCAGACGTCGCTTGCTGCGGACTGTTGGTGGCGCAAGCCGTCAAAAGCGCAACGACTAATGAAGCGACAAAAGCTTTTAGGTGCATGAGATCTCCAGCAAAGACGAGACAAATAGGACGTGAGATTGGGCCTCCAAATTGTGCGCTTACTACTCGCCCTGTGCCACTGAAATTCACATGATCATCAACAAACTCGACCGAAAAGCAATTTCCATCGCGGGCAGCGTCTACACCTCGCAATTGTTGACACGTTTCAGTGCGCCGCGGCTGTCGCACAGCAGTTGCGTCCGCACGTTGAGGTTCGCGGTTGCTCGTGTCCTGCAAGACGACCGTGTCACGCCGACCCATGCGATGAGCCGGTGCCGAAGTCAGGAGCAGAATTGCAATCTTTCTCCTCACAGCCATCCAACCGATCTCACCTTATGACCCCTGCAACCTATCCTTCAACACGTCTCTTCATTAACGGTCAATGGCAAGACGCAGCTGATGGCAAGACGCTCGCGGTGTTCAATCCCGCGACCGGAAAAGAAATCGGCCGCGTTGCGCACGCCGCCAAGGTCGACCTGGACAAAGCGCTAGACGCTGCTCTGAAAGGCTTCGAGACATGGCGTGACATGACCGCGGCTGATCGCAGCAAAATCATGCGCAAAGCCGCGGGCTTGATGCGCGAGCGCGCCGAGGCCATCGGTCGTCTACTCACGCAGGAGCAGGGCAAGCCACTCGTGGAAGCCAAAGGCGAGGCGCTGGCTGCGGCCGACATCATTGAGTGGTTTGCCGAAGAGGGATTTCGCGTGTACGGGCGGATCGTGCCGCCTCGCGGCAACCTGGCGATCCGCCAGATGGTGCTCAAGGATCCAGTCGGCCCCGTCGCTGCGTTTACGCCCTGGAATTTTCCGATCAATCAAGTGGTGCGCAAGGTTGGCGCTGCCTTGTCCGCCGGTTGCTCGATGCTGGTCAAGGCACCCGAGGAAACGCCGGCTGGACCCGCCGAACTGATCCGCGCCTTTGCTGATGCTGGGTTGCCGCCAGGGGTATTGGGACTTGTATACGGCAATCCCGCCGAAATCTCGAGTTACCTGATTCAACACCCGGTGATCCGCAAGATCACGTTCACGGGTTCGACCGTAGTTGGAAAGCAACTCGCGGCCATGGCCGGTCAGCATATGAAGCGCGTCACGATGGAACTTGGCGGGCACGCACCCGTAATAGTGGCCGAGGACGCCGACATCGCGTTGGCCATCAAGTCGACAGGTGCCGCCAAGTTCCGCAACGCGGGTCAGGTTTGCATATCGCCGACGCGCTTCCTGGTGCATAAGAGCATTCGAAACGACTTCGCCACGGCATTGGCCAAGCATGCGCAAGCCTTGAAAGTGGGAGACGGTCTGGCCGAAGGTACGCAGATGGGTCCGTTAGCCAATCCGCGCCGGCTGACAGCAATGGCGGAATTCACGAAGGATGCTGTGGACCGCGGTGCCACGGTCTTGGCCGGTGGTGAGCGCATCGGTGACGTTGGCAATTTCTGGCAACCGACGATCCTCGCGGACGTGCCACTTGAAGCGAGGGTATTCAACGATGAGCCGTTCGGTCCAATGGCAGCGATTCGCAGCTTCGATACCTTGGACGACGCGATTGCGGAAGCGAACCGCCTGCCGTACGGCTTGGCCGGTTATGCATATACGAAGTCGCTGAAAAATGCAGACCTGCTGTCGCGTCGCGTAGAAGTTGGCATGTTATGGATCAACATGCCCGCGATGCCATCGGCGGAAATGCCTTTCGGTGGCGTCAAAGACTCGGGCTACGGCTCCGAGGGTGGCCCCGAGGCCGTGGAGGCCTATCTGAACACGCGCGCTATCGCGATCATGAACACTTGATGCGACATCGCACTCGATTCAATTTCCTCGTTGACCACATGAACGGCGTAGTAACAGCTAACGAGTTTCACTTCGACCAAGCATCCAAAGCGAGAATCCGCCTTACCCGAACCGATCCCGTATGTAGCGATACAGGGCGCGTAGGCCAGTCGCTTCTCCGCCTTCCGGCCGCCCGGGTCGGCTGTTTACGTTGGCTGCCATCAGGTCAACATGCACCCAGGCAGTGGCGGCCGATACAAATTCCGCCAGATAAAGTGCTGCGATGACGGAGCCCGCAAATGGCGTCGCGGCGACGTTGTTCAGATCAGCGCATTTGCCGTCGATCAGCTTGCGATAAGGCCGCCAGATAGGCAGCCGCCACATCGGATCGCCGACTTTGGCGCCGGCTTGGTGCAGTGTCGATGCGACATTGTCGTCGTCGCAGAAGAACGCCTGCACCTCAGGACCCAGCGCGATGCGTGCCGCGCCGGTTAACGTCGCGCAGTCGATCAGCAACTCCGGCTTTTCGCTATCGGCTTCCGACAGTGCGTCACACAAAATCAGCCGTCCTTCCGCGTCGGTATTGCCAATCTCTACCGTCTTGCCGGCGCGCGTGCGAATGATGTCGAGCGGTCGAAAGGCATTTCCTGCGATGGAATTCTCGACCGCGGGGATCAACACACGCAGGCGCACCGGCGTGCCGGCCGCCATCAACGCCTGCGCAAGACCGAGGACGACCGCCGCGCCGCCCATGTCCTTCTTCATTTGCAACATGCCTTCGCGTGGCTTGATGTTCAGCCCGCCAGTGTCAAAGCAGACGCCCTTTCCCACCAGTGTCACCTTGGGTGCGGTGTCATCGCCCCAAGTGAAGTCGAGCAGGCCTGGCGCTCGAGTACTCGCTCGGCCGACCGCGTGGATCGTCGGATAGTTCTGTTCGAGGAGCTCGTCGCCACGCAGGATTCGCACGCGCGCTCCGGCATCTTTCGCGATTGCAGCACCTGCATCGATCAAGTGGTCCGGCCCCATGTCCTCGGTCGGTGTGTTGATCAAATCACGCGCGAGAAAAACACCTTTCGTGATTCGATCTGCCTCAGCCTGGTCAGCATGTTGCGGCCACACCAATGCGGCGGGAGCACGCTTCGGTGCCTTGTACTTCGTAAAGGCGTATGAACCGAGCGACCACCCCAGGGCGGCTGCAGTGGCATGCGCATCGTCCAGCTCGGTATCGATCGAGTACACGCCTTCAGGCAGCGATGCAGGCAGAGCCGCAAACGCCCATATCGACTCGCCTTCGGCGACGCCGGCGAGAACACGCGTTGGTTCGCCGTTCGAAGACGGCAGAAATGCAAACGAATTAGGCTCGGCCTTGAAGCCGATCACGTTCAACCATTCGCGCTTATCAGGATGCGCTTCGAGCCATTGTGGCAACGCCGCCTTGGTCACCGGAGTAATAGGAACGGCGCTCGATGCGTCGTTCGTCAGGCAGGAAGACATGTGAAACCTCCTTCGGCAATTCCTTGTGCATTTGTAGAGATTACTACTATTGTGTTTAAATATCTACAATCACTACTTGAGCTACCAATGAATGCAACTTCGACGCTTGTTTTGACGCGCAGCGATGTCGAGGCGCTTTTATCACCCGACGACTGCCGCATCGCGGTCGAGGAAGCGTTTCGCGCATTTGGAAACGGCGAGACGGCGGCGCCTGCGGTCGTCGGAGTGGGCGGTGTCGACGGAGGCTTCCATATCAAAGCAGGGCTGTGGCGGCGCGGCCGGTGCTTCTTCGCCGCCAAGGTGAATGGCAATTTTGCCGGCAACGCGGCGCGCAGTCTGGCGCGGATTCAAGGGGTTGTCGTGCTTTCGGACGGAGACACCGGCGAACCTCTGGCGCTGCTGGACTCCGCATCGATCACCACATTACGTACAGCCGCAGCAACCGCCATCGCTGCGCAGCACTTGGCCCGTAACGATGCGTCGGTCGTGACGGTCTGCGGTTGCGGAATTCAGGGCCGAGCGCAGCTGATCGCACTGTCCCGCGTGCGAACGATTCGCAAGGTGTTCGCGTTCGACATCGACCATGAGCGTGCTGAAGACTTAGCGCGCGAGATCAAAGATGTTTTAGCGATTGACACACTTGCAGTAGATGACCTGCGAACCGCCTCGCGGGCAAGCGACATTGTCGTCACTTGCACGTCATCGAACACAGCCACTCTTATTCGCCGGAGATTTGTCGCCCGGCGCGTTCGTGGCGGCAATCGGCGCCGACAGTGAAGCAAAACAGGAGCTGGACGCGGCACTGCTTTCCACGGTGACGCTCGTGACCGACGTGACTGCGCAGTGCGCCACGATAGGAGACCTTCATCACGCGATCGCAGCGGGCACTATGTCGCTCGATCGTGTGCACGCGGAGCTCGGTGAAATCGTCGCAAGACGCAAGCGCGGCCGCAGTTCGGCGGACGAAGTGATCGTATTCGACAGCACTGGGATGGCGCTGCAGGACGTAGCGGCAGCGGCGGCGGTGTACGAGGCCGCGCTACGCACAAGCCACGGCACCGCTGTGACGCTGTCCGGCTAAACCGGAGTGGACCCGCGAGCGCGTGGTCCGCTTAGGTCCGTCAGATAGACACCTGTCTGCTCATACTCGGTCCGCTGCTGATCGCGGCGTTGTGTCTGGTGCTTCTTGATAGCAAAGATCCTGAAACTGCCTTCGCGCAAACTGTCGTGATCTTCGAAGCCGCGATGGGTCCGATGATCGGCGCTGCTGTCGTTGCTAATCACTACAAGCTGGACTCAGCACTGACGTCACTAATGGTGGGCATCGGAATCCCGCTGTCGCTGCTGATCGCGCCGCTGTGGCTTAACGTCGCAAATTCGATGGCGTAGAAATCACAGCACCCAGACACGTTCAATCGGCGCCTGGAACGCTTCTTGACCAGCAGCAATCGGACGCGACGCTCGCACGCGCGGTTGATCTTCGAAGCCGCGATGGGCCAAGTTGGCGTGATTCCCGCGTTGCGACTACACGCGTGTGTGCTGGATCCGATGCGATGCAGCTTCACCGAACGCAGCTTGTGTTTGATCCCGAGGGTGTGTCCGTTTGGCGCTCCGCTCGTTGAGTTCAGCCCAGATACCGACCACGGCTACGACGAACGGTAGGGTCAGAAGGAAGAGGAACGAGCGATCAAGCTGTGAGAACCAGTGCCACCACAACTCGACATTGAAAATCTCATCGACCTGGCCGCGAAGCCCCCACAGACATGCGATCGCAACTAGTGTCGGTGGCAGAGCGGCAAGTAGCAGCCCGGTAGGACTTATCGCGCCATCATCGAAAGAGTCCTTCAGCAACGCATAACCTGCCGGGTTCGGCGCATTGGCAATTACTGTCAGTCCGCCGCCTGCGACGGCTCCGGCAACCAGCGCGTACTTAAATTCTTCCGATACGCCCTCGACCAACGAGCCGAGATAGGTAAGCGCTGCGTTGTCCGTAATTGCCGTGAGCGCTGCCGCCCCAAAGAAAAGCGTGGAGCCTTCTAGATTCGCCAAGGTTGGCTGGAGCCACCACTTCTGAAGTCCGCCGATCACCACCAAGCCTGCCAAGAAGAAAGCCACCATCAAACCTTCACGCAACAGTAACTTGTTGTAATAGCGCTTATAGGCGTCGGCCAATCCTAGAAATACAAGGAACAGCCCCATAAACAATTCGGGAGTGTGGTTATTAGCAACCACCGCTACCACAAGAACGACATTTGCCGCGACCAAAAGGCCCGGCACCCGGGGACGCGCGTCGGATCGTCCTGGGATCGAGTGCTGCTGCAGCTGACGACGGAACAGCATCGTGATCGCGAAGGCGTTGATCAACACAGCGAGCGCTGCTTTCCAGCCGAACGTAGTGAACACGTAGGCGGTATTCCAATCCCATTTGGCAGCGACCATCAGCACAGGCGGCGCCGCGAAATGCGTGAGTGTTCCGCCGATGGACACGTTGACGAACAGCACACCGACGGTGGCGTACTTAAGGGGTGTCGACACGCCGCGCGAGAAGATCTTGTCTCTCAGCATCAACGCAGCCAGCGTCATTGCCGCTGGCTCGGTAATGAACGAACCGAGCATCGGTACCATTGAAAGACTGAGGAAGTAAGTAGCAAGCCCCATCGGCATCGGAAGCACTCGAGCGGCAACGCGTACCGCATCGGAGGCTAATTGCATGATCGGGCGACTCGCAGCTATCACCATGATGGCGAACACAAACATCGGCTCGATGAATTGACGTGAATCCAAGTAGTCGGCAGCTGACTCCACCCCTGAGCAAAGGCCATGAACACGAGGAGTAACAGCGCCCAAAAACCGAAAACGGTTTCGACCTCACCCATGAGGTGCCATACACCCGCATGGGCCGTCTGCGTGCGCGCACGATGCTCGAAGTAACGTGTCGAAAATGTGTGCACCACAGCCAGCGCAAACAGCAGTGCAGCGACGGCCTCGACCGACGTGATTGGAGGAATGTTGATCATGGTATTCCTAAGGGGCGCAGGGCCGACGCTATCGCGCATTGAGGGACTGCGAAATTCGCAAACGCGCGTACGTAAAACCTTTACTTGCAAGCGAGGTACTTGCGACTGATGATCGTGGCGTCATGAAAGCCCTGCGTTACTTGCGAGATGCTGCAGTTTTTGCGGCCTGCTACGTGGCACTTGACTGGGTCAGTTATGTTCAGCCGTTGGGGTCATTCAACATCACACCTTGGAATCCGCAACCCGCACTGGCGATTGTTTGGATGCTGCTCGGCGGCTTGCGGTATGTGCCGGTCGTGCTGGCCACAATCTTCCTCGCCGATATCGTCGTGCGTGATGCACCAGGCGGCTATTTGGTGACAGCGGCAACCGCGTTGACGCTCGCCTGCGGCTATGCACTTATCGCCAAAGTTCTGCGCGTGTCGCTACGTCCAGCGCTTGCAGTGCGATCTATTCAGCGTTTAACGCAATTTGTGATCGTAGTGATCCTAGGCGCGGCGATTGTCGGCGCTGCCTTCGTCGCCGTGCTATGGGCCTCTAACTTCGTGACAGGAGGAGCGTTGTTGGATGCATGGCTGCGCTTTTGGATCGGCGACAGTGTCGGCGTCTTAGTTACTGCACCATTGCTGCTGGCGGCCGCCGATTCGGAGAGCCGACGCCAGTTCGTGCAAGTCGCGCGACGCAGCGAAACGTGGCTGCAAGCAGTCGTGCTGATGGCGGCCCTGTGGATTATCTTTGATGGGCTAGAAGGCGATCCGGCAACACATTTTTACCTCTTGTTTCCTCCTCTGATCTGGATCGCAGTGCGCGGCGGAACGAGTGGAGCGCTAATCGCAGTAGCGATCATCCAGTTAGGGATCGTGATAGCGATACACGGCGATAACAGCGCCGCGCTACCTCTGTTAGAACTGCAGGCGTTCGTCGCATCTTTGGCCCTCACCGCCCTCTACCTTGGAATGATGGTTGATGAGCGTCAGAGAGCGGCAGGGAGCTTGCGCGAAACGCTGCGACTCGCAGCGGCGGGCGAGATGGCTGGAGCGCTTGCCCACGAACTCAACCAGCCACTTACCGCATTGGCAAACTACGGTCGATCGGCGCAACTGATATTGGCAGCCGGTGGCAAGACACTCGACCAACTCCCCAATGTCATAGAACAGATGCTTGCCGAAGGTTTGCGGGCGGGCGAAGTGGTGCGACGTCTGCGCGACTTCTTTCGCGCCGGAACGACGCGCCTCGAGTTTGTCCCCGTAGAACAGATTTTGTCGGCAGCGCGGAACATCGCACAACATATCAGCGGGCAGGAGAAAGTCGCTATCACGACTAGAGCGGAGGACGATCTTCCACCACTATTTGTCGACCGTATGCAGATCGAGCTGACCTTGCGGAACCTCATTGCGAATGCCTTCGAAGCAGTGGCCGACCGCAAGGACGGTTCCGCTCAAATCAGCGTCACGGCGCAGCGTCACGATCCGCAGAACATGCGCATTACCGTGGCCGACAATGGCCCGGGCATCGCCCCTGCTATTCGCGATACGCTATTCGAGCCGTTTGCATCGGGCACGGCGCGTGGCATGGGCCTCGGACTTGCAGTCAGCCGCGCGATTGCCGAAGCGCATGGCGGCTCGTTGACCGCCCGCGCCAGCGAGCACGGTGAATTCGAGATGGTTCTGCCATGCACATAGAGAACCTCACGGTCTTCATCATCGATGACGATGCGCAAGTGCGCGATTCGATCGCACTGATGCTCGGATTGATGGGTTTTCGGACGGTTGTGTTCGACAGCGCTGAAGCATTTCTAGCTGCGTATAAAGCCGATTGGGCCGGCTGCGTAATCGTCGACCTGCGTCTGCCTGGGCAAAGCGGCCTTGAACTGCAACGGGAATTGCGTGCCCTCAACAGCGCGTTACCGGTTGTTGTAATAACGGCGCACGGCGACGTAGCCACTGCACGAGCAGCATTTCAGGCGAACGCAGTGGACTTTCTCGAAAAGCCGTTTGACGACGCACAGCTTCGAGCCGCGATCAAGACCGCGTTCGCGCTGGAGGAACGCCGTATTCAGCGATTCCGACGATCTCCGCGAAGCTGCTCAGCGTTTATCGATGCTCACCGCACGGGAACGCGAAGTGATGGAGCAAGCGACACATGGTCGTCACGCGAAGGAGATTGCTGCAGCCCTTGGGATCAGTCCGCGCACCGTTGAAGTTCACAAAACGCGACTGATGGCGAAGCTTGGTGTGCGCAATGTGGCGGAACTTGTTCGTTTTGCGCTCGAAGAAAAGGTGGAGCGTTAACAGCGAGTAAAAGTGCTGTGGTCGCAGCTTGAACTCCAACGCAAAAAAAACGTGCTTGACTCCTGAAGGGGAGTCAGGAGACTGCGAGCATCTCGGCCTTATTGACCGAGCCATTTCAGTGACACCACAAGCTATGCATGAGCTTCTTGTCCCGACCGCAATATTTTTCTGCCTGGTTGCCGCAGCGGTCGGTGCCCTTCTAATCTCCGAGAGATTGCCCGACCGTCACCGAGATGACGAAACGCATAACGTCATCAGGCTTGCCGCGAATATCTTCGTCGTGACGACGTCGCTGGTTCTCGGCCTGATGCTCAACTCTGCCAAAAACACGTTCGAGGCGGTCGATCACAACGTCCATGTGTTTGCCACGGACCTGGTGCTGTTGGATCGCTCGCTGCGGAACTACGGGCCAGAAGCGACGGATGTCCGCAAGCAATTGGCCAGCTATGTACGGCAGGCGGTGGCAGGTACCTGGCCCGAGCAGGGAACGCCGGTGCTCGATGATCGCGCGGCAGAGCGTTTGCTCGACGGCGTCAGAGCTGCACTGCTGGCTATACGGCCCGATGATCCAGTGCGCTTCGAATTGTGGCGCGAAGCCCACACCAATCTTCAGAATGTCGTCAAAGGGCGCTGGACGCTGATCGAGCAATCGGAAGGAACGATTCCGACTGCACTTCTAATTGTGGTGGTGGCCTGGCTGATGCTGATTTTTGGCAGTTTTGGATATCGGGCGCCGCGCAACGTAGTCGTTGTCGCGACGTATCGTTGTAGCGGCATTTCTGCTTTCCGCAGCTGTCTACGTCATTCTCGACATGGGTCGACCGTTCTCAGGGCCGATCCAAATTTCGCCCGAACCGATGTTGCGCGTCGAAGAGCAGCTTCGGTGGTGAGATCTAACGATCACTTGAACTTCACGACGCGCGCTTCGGTGTGCCGCCTGCGCCCAGATCCCAATACAGCCCCGTCATCACGGCGAGCGCTTCGCGCAGAACTTCCGGCGGCAGATGCTCGTTCGGTGCGTGCTGCGAGCATCCCGGATACGAATGCGGCACCCACACGGTGCGCAGCCCGAGCACGTCGGTGAAGATGTCGTTCGGCAGCGAACCGCCGAGGTTCGGCAGCAGCGCCGGCTTCTTGCCGCTGGTGCGCGCAACCGACTCCATTGCCCATTGCACCCACGGATCGTCGGGATCGATGCGCGTCGCGTGGAACATCTCTTCGCGCGTCGCTTCGATCTTCACCATCGAAAATCCCTGCTGGTCCAGATGCCTGCGCAGTGCCGGAAGGATGTTCTTCGGGTCGACGCCGACGACGAAACGAAGTTGACAGCGCGCCCATGCGCGCGGCGGAATCGCGTTGACCGGCGTCTCCGGATTGCCGGTCTTATACGCAAGCACTTCGAACGAGCACCAGCCAAACACTCGCTCAGCCGGCGTGAGTCCGGGCTCGCCCCACCACGGCTCGACCTTCGGTCCGTCGGGGCCGCCGTCAACTTCGCAGTCGGCGAGCGCGCGTCGCACAGACGCCGGTAATTCGCTCGGCACCCACTCGCGCACGAGTATCTGTCCGGTCGGTGACGCGATGCTCGCAATCGCGTGCGCGAGCTGGAGCCCCGGATTCGAGATCAGTCCGCCCCAGTTTCCCGAATGCGCACCACCCTTGCGTGCTTCGATCGTCAGGTCGAAGTTCATGTTGCCGCGCGAGCCAAGGAAGATCGTCGGTCGGTCAGCGCGCAGCCGCGGTCCGTCGGAGGCGATCAGCAGATCCGCCTTGAAGAGATCTCGGTTTGCCTCGCACACTTCGCGCAGTCCAGGCGATCCGGTTTCCTCGCCCATCTCGATCAGATACTTTGCGTTGAAGCCGAGCCGCCCGCGCTCGGAAAGCACGTTGGCCATTGCCTGCATGTTGACCGAGTGCTGGCCTTTGTTGTCTGCGATGCCGCGGCCGTACCAGCGTCCATCGTGCTCGGCCAGTGTCCACGGCGACAGACCATCCTTCCACTCGCGTTCGAGCCCGCGAATCACGTCGCCATGTCCATAGCCGAACACTGTCGGCAGCTTCGGATCTTCGATCCGCTGCGCGAACAGGAACGGCGCTTTTGCTTTCGGATGCGTCAGCGTGCGGCACTCGAAGCCCATCGCCTCGAAGGCTGGTTGCATCTCCGATCCGAGATAGCGCGCGAGATCCGGTGCGCGCTCAGGATTTTGACTCTCGGTCGGAATCGCGATGCGGCGCGCGAGGAGGGCTTTGAACTCGCCCGAGTCGAAGTTCTGCTCGGCGCGAGTAATGGCGGCTGTGCGGTTCATGACTTCCCTTTGCGATGTTTGGTCAGGCGGCCTTCTCCTGCCCGTGAACCGGATACAGGTGACACGCGACAGCGCCGTTCTGATATTGCGCGAGCAGCGGAACGATGGCGCTGCAATGCTTCATTCGCTGCGGGCAGCGCGGATGGAAAGGGCATCCCGACGGCGGATTCATTGGATCGGGAAACGCTAGACCAAGTCCGACGTCTGGGACACCGAGTCCGGGCTCCGGCGTCAGCACGCTTGCGAGCAGCGCCTGCGTGTACGGATGGCGCGGCGTACGAAAGAGCTGATCGGTATCGGCCTGCTCGACCACTTTGCCGAGGTACATCACCGCCACTTGTGTTGCGATGTGCTCGACCACCGCCAGGTTGTGGCTGATGAAGATATACGTCAGATGAAAGTCGCGGCGCAGGTCCATCAGCAAGTTCAGGATCTGCGCCTGCACCGAGACGTCCAGCGCAGAAGTCGGCTCGTCGCAGATGACGATCGCCGGCCGCATCACCAGCGCGCGCGCGATTGCGACGCGCTGCCGCTGCCCGCCGGACAATTGCCCCGGCGTGTTGTCGGCATAACGCGCCGGCAGCCCGACGCGCTCCAGCATCTCAATCGCTGTCCTGCGCCGCTCCGAAGTCGTGCCGATGCCGTGCACTTCGAGCGGAAGTGCGACGATCGAAGCGATGTCACGACGGGGGTTCAGCGACGAATACGGATCTTGAAACACCGGCTGTACGCGGCGTGCGATCGCCTTGCGGTCGAGCGTGAAGAGATCCTGTCCCTCGAGGGTGATGCGGCCGCTGGTCGGAGCCAGCAGTCCGAGCAGCATGCGGGCGAGCGTCGTCTTGCCGCAGCCCGATTCACCGACGATGCCGAGCACATCGCCGCGCTCGATCGTCAAATCCACGCCGTTGACCGCGTGCAGCGTCCGGCCTTTGCGGAAGAAGGTTGCGCCGATCGGAAATGCGCGCGTCACCGAATGCGTCTGCATCAACGAGGGCGCGATCACTCCGGCAACTCCTGATGAATGCAGCGCCAGTCATGCTGATCGACACCGCGCACCGGTATCGCAGAGGCGCATTCGGGCCGCGCGTATGCGCACCGGTCACGGAAGCTGCAGCCGCGAATATCGCCGACGAGCGACGGCACGACGCCCGCGATCGTTCCGAGGCGCCCGCCACGCTCGGTACGGCCTGGCACCGGAATGCAGCTCAACAGTCCGCGCGTGTACGGATGGCGTGGCGACGCGAATACTTTCGCCGCTGTGCCTTCCTCGACGATCTCGCCGGCGTACATCACCGCCACGCGGTCGGCGATGCGAGCGACCACGCCGAGGTCGTGTGTGATCAGCACCATCGCAATGCCGAGATCTTTCTGCAGGTCGGCCAGCAGCCGCAGGATTTGCGCTTGAATCGTCACATCCAGCGCGGTGCTCGGCTCATCGGCGATCAGCAGCTCGGGACTGCACATCAGCGCCATCGCAATCATCACGCGCTGGCGCAACCCGCCGGAAAGCTGATGCGGATACTGTCCCATCCGTTCGGCCGCCGATGCGATGCCGACCTTACCGAGCAGCTCGATCGCGCGCTCGCGCGCCTTCGATTCGCCGCCGCCGCGATGAAGTTGATACGCCTCCATCAGTTGGTTGCCGATCGTGTACGCCGGGTTCAACGCAGTCATCGGCTCCTGAAAAATCATTGCCATCCGGTTGCCGCGCAATGCATTAACGCGCTTGCTTGTCGCGTGCAGCAGATCCTCACCGAGCAGCCGCAGCGACTTTGCACGGCGCTTCGCGGCTGTGGGCAGCAGGCTCATCAGCGCGAGCGACGTGATCGACTTGCCGCAGCCCGATTCACCGACGATGCACAGAGTCTCCGCTCGACGCACCTGAAACGACACATTGCGCACGGCGCGCAGCAATCCGTGCGGCGTGGCGATATCGACGCTCAGGTCCTGCACATCGAGTACCACCTCGCTCGCGGGCTCGACGATCGGCCGCGGCATTGCACTCATGAACACCCGCGCACGACGCGCGGGGTCGCCCTTGGGGCGGCCCGGCGGGCTCATGTCCGACCCTCAGGCGAAAACAGGTCGCGCAGTCCGTCGCCAGCGAGGTTGATCGCAAAGATCAGCATCGCGAGCGCGGCGCCGGGCAGCGCAATCAGCCAGAACGAAAAGAACATGTACGCCTTCGCTTCGGAGATCATCAAACCCCACGACGGCAGCGGCGGCTGCACGCCGAGCCCGAGGAACGACAGTGCCGCTTCGAGCAGGATCGCGCTTGCCGCTTCGAGCGTGGCGACGACGATCAGATGCGGCAGCACGTTCGGCAACACTTCGCCGAGCAGCACGCGCGGTGTGGATGCGCCGGCCGCCTGCGCGGCTGCGATGTAATCGAGCGAGCGCACCTGCTGCGTGGCGCTGCGCATCACGACCGCGAAGCGGTCCCATTTCAGCAGCCCCAGCACCATGATGACTACCCACAACGATCCGCCGACCAGTGCCACTGTCGCGAGCGCGACCAGGATCACCGGCATCGACAGGCGCGTCGTCACGAGGAAGCTGACCGCCATGTCGGTCTTGCCGCCGAAGTAGCCGGCGAGCATTCCCATCGTCGTGCCGATCAGCCCCGACATGATCGCAACCGAAATGCCGATCAGCAGCGAAATGCGTGCGCCATAGAACAGCCGCGACAGATAGTCGCGCCCAAGCGGATCGGTGCCGAGCGGATGCGCCCACGAGCCGGCGTCGTACCAGAACGGCGGCACGTTGCGGTTGGCGAGGTCCTGCGCATACGGGTCGTACGGTGCAAGCCACGGCGCCGCGAGCGCGATGAATACGATCGCGGCGAGAAGCCCGCAACCGACGAGCACCGCCTTGTTCTTCCACACGCGGCGCCAGAGCCCGGGCGCTGCGACGACGATGCCGCCTGGCTCCAGCCCGATCGCCGCGACATCCATGCTGCTCGACATCAGGTCCCTAAGCCACTCTGATGCGCGGATCGAGCCACGCGTTGGCAACGTCCGCCGCCAATGTCAGCACGACGTAGATCACCGACAGCAGCAGCACGATGTTCTGCATCACCGTAAAGTCCTTGAAGGTAATGCTCTGGTAGGCGAGGTAGCCGAGTCCATCGAGCGCGAAGATCGTCTCGACGACGACCGAGCCGCCGAGCAGAAAGCCCAACTGAACAGCGGCAAGCGCAACCACCGGCACTACGGCGTTGCGCAACGCGTGCTTGAAGATGACCTTGCTCGAGGGCAGGCCCTTCGCGCGAGCGGTTCGGATGTAATCGGCCTCCAGCACCTCGATCATTCCCGCACGGATCAGCCGCATGAACGCCGGCGCTGCGTAGTAGCCGAGCGCGATCGTCGGCATCACGAAGTGCTGCCACGTGCCGCTGCCTGACACCGGCAGCCAGCGGAGCGTGATCGAGAACAGCATGATCAGCAGCAGCGCGAAGAAAAAGTTCGGCAGCGCCTGCCCGAGCACGGCGAGCGCGAGGCACAGCCGGTCGATCCAGCTGTTGCGGTAGACCGCGGCCGCGACGCCAAGCGGAACCGAGATCGCCAGCGCGAACAAAATCGACAGCAGCCCGAGCACCATCGTCGTCTGCAGCTTCGAGAAGATCAGCGGTGCTGCCGGAGTCTTGAAGTAGATCGATTCACCAAGATCGCCGGAGAGCGTTCTGCCGAGCCAGTCGACATACTGCACCGGCAGCGGACGATCGAAGCCGTAGGTCTTGCGGATCAGCTCGATGTCTTCGGACCGCGCGCCTTCGCCGGCGAGCGCAATCGCCGGGTCGCCCGACAGATCGCAGCAGCAGAAACGCGATGATCGAGACGGCCAGAGCGACGAGGATCGCCAGCCCGAGCCGTTTCAGGATGTAGCCGAACATCCAGGGATCCGGAGCCGTTTACACGGCCGCGATTACTTCCAGGTCATCTCCCACAAACGAACCGTCTCGTCCGGATACGCGGCGAAGTTCAAGTCCTTGGTCGCGACGTAGTACACCGGCAGCGACCACAGCGGCGCCGAATACGCGTTGTCGGCGATCCTCTTCAGCGCCTGCTGGTATGCCTGCTTGCGTACCGCCGGATCGACCGAGTTGTTTCCCTTCTTCAGCAGGTCCTGCACTTCCTTGTCGCGCGTGACGTCGTCGGGTTCGCCGCCGAACCACACCGGTATCGACGCGGACACATCGTTGACCGAGAACGAGCCCCACGTCTGGTGCGTCAGTGAAGCTTTGCCGGCGCGGATTGCATCGCGCATCGCGGCGTACTGAGAGAACGTCAGCTTCGCGCGAATGCCTACCTGCTGCAGGTTGTTGATGATCGCTTCGGTCTGGTTGCGCTCGCGGTACGCGAAGATCTCGGTGTCGAAGCCGTTCGGGTAGCCCGCTTCGGCGAGCAGCTTCTTCGCCAACGCCGGATCGTACGAGTAGCGAGCCGCGCCTTCGTTAGTGCAGCCGAACTGCGACGGGAAACACTGCGTGTGCAACACCCGCGAACCAGCGCCGACGATATTCTTGACGATCGACTCGCGGTCGATCGCATGAATGATCGCCTTGCGAACGCGCGGGTCTTTCAGCTGCGGCGCGGGCGAGTTTTCCATCGTGTTCATCTGCATGAACACGATGCGCATCGTCTCGCCGCTGACCACCTGCAGATGCGGCACCTTCGCGGCCTGTTCGGCCTGGTCCTTCGGCACGTGCATGATCAGATCGGCGCCGCCGGACAGCATCTCCGCCATCTGCGTCTGCCGGTCCGGAATGAAGCGGATCTCCACCTTGTTGATCTTCGGCGCGCTCTTCGGCCCGTTGAAGTAATCGGGATTGCGCTCGAGCGTGATCGACTTGCCGGGTACGTAATTCGTCACGCGATACGGACCGGTGCCCACCGGCTTCGCATTCATGCCTTTCGGTCCGACTTCGGCGTAGTACTTGGCCGGGTGAATCACCACCGGAGTGGCCAAGTACTCGAGCGCGGCCGGAAACACCTGCTTGGTGGTCAAGCGCACCTTGTACTTGTCGATCTTGGTCGCCTTGTCGATCCAGTTGACGTTGGCTTGCGTCGTAACCTTGTTGGCAGGGTCGGCAACGAAGTTGAGCGTGTAGACGACCGAGTCAGCATCGAACTCCTCGCCATTGTGGAATTTGACGCCCTTGCGCAGATCGAACTCAATCGTCTTGTCGTCGATCTGCTTCCAGCTCGTCGCGAGATTGCCTTTGTATTCGTTGGTCTTCGGATCGAGCACGACCAGCGTGTCCCACACATTGGCGCCGATGATCACGCCGATGCGCACATTGTTGAAGAAAGGGTCGACGCTCTCCGGTGCCTGGTCGTATGCAAAGCGGACTGTGTCGTCCTTCTTCGCGGCCAGCGCTGGCCCGGCGGCGAACACGCTGGTGAGCAATAAACCGGCGACGAATTTTCAGCCATGGGCGGGCTAAGGTGAGGTTCTGCATAGCGCTCCTTGATTTCGTTCTCTCGAGTTACCGTACTGAGTGGGGTCAACGGCAGGTGCATGCGCCTTGTGACCTGCTGTGCAGGGACAGAAAAAGCTACTTCTTCGCCGGGCCGCTGCTGGCAGAGGGCTTGTGTTCGCATTCCCCGACGCGCTTACCAGCCAACTTCATCGTCATCGCGCCCTCCTTCATTTTCATGTTCATCACGCCGTTCCACGCCTCCATCCCTTGGTAGGTCATGTTGCCGTCGGCGCTCGAGCCGTCATTGCATGTCATCTTCCAGCGCCACCCGTTCGCCAGTTTCTGTTGCTCGGTCATCTGACAATTCTCGCGGGCTTGAAATGGTGGCTGTTCCTTACCAGCACAAACCCGCTGAGTGCTGGCCGGCATGGCCATCGGCATACCCGGCATCTCCATTTGGGACGTGATGTCCCACAAGTCGCCCTTCTGAGTCTGGGCGTGAGCCCCCGCAACGGTTGCAATTGCCGCGGCAGCGGCGAAGGAGGTGAAGAGCAGGCGCATTTGGACAGTTCTCCTAGTTGTCGACGCTGACTGAAGCAATCCGACGACTTGATCGTCTCGCGCTGTGGCGAAAGCAGAGAGTAGTCCGCATCGCGGCGACCTTGCACCATCCTCAATGCAAAGGCGCAAACGCGGCAATCACCTCCGGCAGACTCCAACCACGCCTCGCTGCCACTCCACCCATTAGCACGCTGATCCGCCTGTTAGCATCGCAGCCATGTGCCGATCGCTGGTGCTCCGGCTCCCCCTTTTCATCGCCCTCGCCCTGACTGCCGCATGTGACCGTGCGGGCCCGCCGCCGGCAGAAAAAAAAGCGCCCGAAGTCACTGTCATCACCGTGAAGCCGCAAAGCGTGGTGATCAAGACGCTGCTGCCCGGCCGCACGGCACCCACGCTGATCGCTGAAGTGCGCCCGCAGGTGACAGGGATCGTTGAGTCCCGTACTTTCAATGAGGGAGCGGAGGTCAAGGCGGGCAGCACGCTGTTCAAGCTGAACGCGGCCACTTACCAGACCACTTACGAGAGTGCACGTGCCGCCGTGGCAAAGGCGGAAGCGGGCGTGCAAACCGCGCGCCGCAACGTCGAACGCAACAAAGAGCTCGTCGAAATCAAGTTCGTCAGTCAGCAGGCCTATGACGACGCCGTAACGGCGCTGCATCAGAACGAAGCCGACCTCGCGGGCGCGAAGGCTGCCGCCGAGGCGGCACGGATCAACCTTGCGTACACCAACGTCGTCGCGCCGATTTCCGGACGCACGGGCAAGTCCAGCGTCACGGCGGGTGCTCTGGTTACGGCGAACCAGGCGTCGCCGCTCGTGACGATCCAGCAGATGAACCCGATGTATGTGGATGTCACGCAGTCGAGCACCGAAGTGCTTCGATTGCGAAGAGCAATGGCCAGCGGCGAACTGAAGCGCGCGCGCAACGATGCGGCACGCGTGACGCTGCTGCTCGACGACGGCGCGCCTTATTCGCAGGAGGGCACGCTGCAGTTTTCTGATGTGACCGTCGATGCTTCGACAGGCGCGATCACGTTGCGCGCGTTGTTTCCGAATCCGGAAAACGTCCTGTTGCCCAACATGTTCGTGCAGGCGGTGATCGAGGAGGGTGTGCGCGAGAACGCGATCCTTGTGCCGCAGCAAGCGGTAACGCGCGACGCGAAGGGTCAGGCGATTGCGATGGTGGTTGGCTCGGATAACAAGGTCGAGCAAAGACAACTGAAAACTGGGCGCACGATCGGCAGCGACTGGCTGCTCGACTCCGGGCTGCAGGCGGGCGACCGCGTCATTATCGAAGGACTGCAGAGAGCCATGCCAGGGACGGTTGTGCAAGCGATGCCGGCCGGCGCACCGAATGCAGGCGCGTCGAGCGCTACCGCGAACTCGAAAGCGGCGGCACCGCCGGCTGCCACTCGCTGAGCGACCAACGAGTCGACGGACGCTAGGCGGTGTCACACTTTTTCATCGAGCGGCCGATCTTCGCGTGGGTGATCGCACTCGTGGTCATGCTGGCGGGCACCATCGCGATCGTCCGCCTGCCGATCGCCCAGTATCCCAACATCGCGCCGCCGACGATCACGATCAACGCGACTTACCCGGGCGCGTCGGCCAAGACGGTCGAGGACACCGTCACTCAGATCATCGAGCAGCGGATGACGGGTCTCGACGGGCTGCGCTACATCACGTCGACCAGCGACAGTCTGGGCGCGGCTTCGATTGTCCTGACGTTCAACGCAGGAGTGAACCCGGACGTCGCGCAGGTGCAGGTGCAGAACAAGCTGAAGCTCGCCGAGACGCTGCTGCCACAGGAGGTTCAGCAGCAGGGCGTCAACGTGGTGAAGACGGTCCGCAACTTCATCATGGTGATCGGCTTCTATTCGGAAGACGCGTCGATGAACCGCACGGACATCGCCGACTACGTCGCGGCCAACGTGCAGGAGATTCTGAGCCGCGTTCCAGGTGTCGGCGAGCTGACACTGTTCGGAACGCAGTACGCAATGCGGATCTGGCTCGACCCGGGCAAGTTGAACAGCTTCAAGCTGACGCCCGCGGATGTCGGTGCCGCCGTTCGCGCGCAGAACGTGCAAGTCGCTGCCGGACAGCTCGGTGGGCTGCCGGCCGTGCAGGGACAGCAACTGAACGCGACTATATCGGCACAAGGCCGGCTGCAGACGCCTGCGCAGTTCGAGTCGATTGTGTTGCGTACCGATCCGTCGGGTGCCACGGTGCGGCTGCGCGACGTGGCCCGTGTCGAGCTCGGCAGCGAGAACTACAGCACGCTGTCGTTCTACAACGGCAGGCCTTCATCGGGTCTCGCGGTACGACTCGCCACGGGCGCCAACGCACTCGACACCGCCGATGCGGTGAAGGCGAAGACTGCCGAGCTCGAGCGATTCTTTCCGCGCGGCCTGAAGGCAGTAGTCGCGTTCGACACAACTCCATTCATACGGTTATCGATCCAGGAAGTCGTGAAGACGCTGATCGAGGCGTTCGTGCTGGTCGTGCTCGTGATGTACCTGTTCCTGCAGAACCTGCGCGCGACGTTGATTCCCGCGATCGCGGTGCCGGTCGTCTTGCTTGGGCACGTTCGCCGTGATGCAGGCATTCGGCTTTTCGATCAACGTGCTGACGATGTTCGGAGTGGTGCTGACCATCGGCTTGCTCGTCGATGACGCCATCGTCGTCGTAGAAAACGTCGAACGACTGATGAGCGAAGAGGGCCTGTCGCCGAAGGAAGCAACGAAGAAATCGATGGGCCAGATCACCGGCGCGTTGGTGGGGATTGCGCTCGTCCTCGCAGCAGTGTTCATTCCGATGGCGTTCTTCGGTGGATCCACCGGCGTCATCTATCGGCAGTTCTCGATCACGATGGCGTCAGCGATGCTGCTTTCGGTTTCGGTGGCGCTGATCCTTTCGCCCGCGCTGTGCGCGACACTGCTGAAGCCGGTCGAAAAGGGATCGCACGGAAAAACGACCGGATTTTTCGGCTGGTTCAACCGTGGTTTCGATCGCGGTAGCGCGGCGTACCGGCGCACGGTCGGCCGCATGCTCAACGGTCCGCTGCGCTGGCTCGCGGCGTACGTCGTGATGATCGCGATTGGCATCTTCCTGCTGCTGCGGCTTCCCACATCGTTTCTGCCGGACGAAGACCAGGGCATCATGTTCGGTCAAGTTGTGCTGCCGGCCGGGGCGACGCAGGAGCGCACGCTGCGCGTGCTGCGTGACATGGAGCGCCACTTCCTGGTCGACGAGAAGGATCTGGTGCAGTCGCTGTTCACTGTCGCCGGCTTTTCTTTCTCCGGCAGCGGCCAGAACGCCGGCATCGCATTCGTGCGGCTGCGCGATTGGTCCGAACGTCCTGGCGCGCAGAACACGGTCAAGGCCGTAGCGGGCCGCGCAGCGGCGGCTTTCTCCAAATTCCGTGACGCGATGGTTTTCGCGTTTCCCCCACCGGCGGTGCTCGAGCTCGGCGTGGCGAACGGCTTCGATATGTATCTGCAGGACCGCGCCGGCGCGGGTCATGAGGCATTGATGGCCGCACGCAATCAACTGCTCGGCATGGCGGCGAAGGATCCCACTCTGGTGGCCGTGCGTCCCAACGGGCAGGAAGACACACCGCAGTTCAGTATCGATGTCGATACCGTGCACGCCGGCGCATTGGGGCTGGCAATGGCCGACGTCAATGCAACGTTGTCGGCAGCATGGGGCAGCTCGTACGTGAATGACTTCATCGACAAGGGCCGGGTGAAGAAGGTCTACATGCAGGCCGACGCACCGTTCCGTATGGTCCCCGAGGATCTGTCCAAGTGGTACGTGCGCAATGCGCAAGGCGACATGGTTCCATTCTCGATGTTCGCGCGCGGCAACTGGACATTCGGATCCCCTCGCCTCGAACGTTTCAATGGCGCGGCCGCGGTTCAGATACAGGGGCAGGCTGCGCCGGGTTACAGCTCCGGCGAGGCCATCGCGGCGATGGAGAAACTCGCAGCACAACTGCCGCCGGGATTTGGAGTCGCGTGGACCGGACTGTCCTACGAAGAGCGACTGTCGGGTGCGCAGGCGCCGCTTCTTTACGGACTATCGATCATCGTTGTGTTCCTGTGCCTTGCCGCGTTGTATGAAAGCTGGTCGATTCCGGTCGCGGTGCTGCTGGTCGTGCCGCTCGGCATCCTCGGTGCGCTGATCGCGGCAAGCGGCCGCGGACTGTCGAATGACGTTTACTTCCAGGTCGGACTGTTGACGACGATCGGACTGTCGGCGAAGAACGCCATCCTGATCATCCAGTTTGCGCTGAAGCAAATGAGCGAAGGTGTGGAGCTCGTTCCGGCGACGTTGGAGGCGGTGCGCCTGCGACTGCGACCGATTCTGATGACCTCGCTGGCGTTTGGTGGTGGCGTGCTGCCGCTGGCACTGGCAAGCGGCGCGGGATCGGGCAGCCAGAACGCGATCGGAACCGGTGTGTTCGGCGGCATGGTCGCCGCGACCACTCTCGGATTGCTGTTCGTGCCACTGTTCTTCGTCGTGGTGAGGCGACTAGCCAATCGGCGCGCCGCTCGCGGCATAGGGGTGGTTCGGCCAATGCGACCTGCGTCTTAATTGCTAGCGTTTCGCGGTGCAGGCACGATGCGCATCAATTGACCCTGCCGCTCCACATCCATCCTGGATACTCTGACGGCAAGCGGGGCTGCTTCAATTCATCGGCGCTCGGGGTGACTTGCGTGCGCGGGCTGCCTTCCGCCCCATTAGATGCAGTGGATTCCACCGGCTTCTCCGCGCTGTGCACGACTCTTCGATGTGTTGCAATCCTCGGAAGATTGGTCTGGTAGTTCGCCGCCGGAGGAAGCTTGGCCTGATGTCCCTGAGAAACTATCTGCGATGCCCGTCGTAGCGGTCATTAACCGCAAGGGCGGCAGTGGTAAGAGCACGCTGGCCACCCACCTTGCTGGCTATTACGCCAACGCGGATGCTGCGGTGATGCTCGGTGACGTCGATCGCCAGCTGTCAACTCGAACCTGGCTACGCCAACGCAAGACACGGCAGCTCGACAATGCCAAGGAGATCGTGGGCTGGGGCATCGACGCGAGAAGCTTCGTGCGTCCACCCGCCGGCATCGATCATGTCATCGTCGATACACCCGGCGGCCTGCGTGGCTTCGATCTGGCGCGTGTCGTGATGTACGCCGACGCGATTTTGATACCGGTATGCAATTCCATCTTTGACCGGGAGTCCGCAGCCGAATGCCTGGCCGAATTGCGCACCCTCCCGCGCGTAGCGACAGGTCGCTGCAAGTTGGCCACCATCGGCATGCGGCTCGACGCTCGTACTAAGTCGGCAGAGGTCCTGCAGGCTTGGGCGACGAGTTTGGGCGTTCCGTTTATCGCGGTGCTGCGCGAATCGCAGATCTATGTGCGCTGCATCGAGAAAGGGCTATCGGTGTTTGATCTGCCGCACTCGCAGGTGCAGACCGACATCGCCCAGTGGAAGCCGATCGCGGATTGGCTGCACCCAGTCATGCAGCCGGTACGGTGCACCGCCGATGCTGTGCAGCGAACACCGGCACGGGTCGCCGCCGCAAACAACTCCACCGTAAATGGCGCCGCGACACACCAGCCCGCGCGGCTAGCGTGTGAACCGATTTCGCCCGTGCGAAAGCTTGCGCCCAGCTCACCTCCAAAAACTGCGGTCGCGGTCTCAACATTGCGCCGTTTGCGCGACGCGTTGCCCATTCCCCGATTCCTGCAACGTACGCCGTAGTCGCGCACTCACTGTCGCGATTCGCTTGCATGCCGCAATCGATCAGCTGCATCCCGCGCTCCATCGGGCACGCTTTGGCGCATTCTCTTAGTGCGGCGGACCCGAGCAGAGTAGCCGCAGGAACAAGCGGCACACTGTCGCCTTAAGGCTCGCCCCGACCCTCACTCACTTGCTTGCGATCCGATCGATGAAGTTGCGGTTGCGCAGCATTTGAACTTTACCGGTGGCGCCACATTGTCGGTTTGCGTTCAAAATTTTTTCGCGACGGCCGACGTCTAGCTCGACGTCCGCGTACGCGATGTCACGGGCTCACACTGGTGCGAGCTCACTTGATCCGTGCTGGTTATCCCTCAGTTCAAGGACAGGCCGACATTTGACGTCGCGATCGCGGAATCTCGCAACGGGTGCGTAAAATGCTCCCTTGCGTAACGATCAGCAGACGTTGCGGCTGATCGTCTGTAAAGATGCCCTCGAGGCGCGAATCATTGCTCGCCGAACAAGACGTCTACCTATTCCGCGAAGGCACGCATAGCCGTCTGTATCAGACGATGGGCTGCCTCCTTGGGGACCACACGTCGACCTTTCGCGTATGGGCTCCCAACGCCGCGCGCGTGACGGTCATCGGATCGTTCAACAACTGGAGCACAAGCGCGAATCCTCTATCGCCACGAGCCGACGGCTCGGGCGTCTGGGAGGGCACCGTACCGAATGTCGCGCGCGGCGATCCTTACAAGTACCACATCGTCTCCTCGGACGGTGGCTATCGGGTAGACAAGGCCGATCCGTTCGCGCTGTACGCGGAAGTACCTTCCTCGACCGCGTCGCGCGCGTGGACACTGGACTACGAATGGGACGACGATCAGTGGATGTCGCAGCGTCGGGCGCACAACGCGCTCGATGCGCCAATGTCGATCTACGAAGTGCATCTCGGTTCGTGGCGGCGCGACAGGCCCGATCGCCTACCGACGTATCGCGATATCGCTCGACCGCTGGCCGAATACGTACGCGCGCAGGGCTTCACGCACGTCGAGCTCATGCCGATCACCGAGCACCCGTTCTACGGCTCTTGGGGCTATCAGACCACTGGCTACTTCGCGCCGACGTCGCGCTACGGAACGCCGCAGGACTTCATGCACCTGGTAGAAGTTCTGCATCAGCACGGCATCGGCGTGATCCTGGACTGGGTGCCATCGCACTTTCCAAGCGACGCGCATGGCCTGGGTTATTTCGACGGCACCCATTTGTACGAGCACGCAGACCCGCGCCAGGGGTTTCACCCGGAGTGGAACAGCCTGATCTTCAATTACGAACGGCACGAAGTGCGCGCGTTTTTACTCTCGAGTGCGCTCTTCTGGCTCGACAAATATCACATCGATGGTCTCCGCGTGGACGCCGTTGCCTCGATGCTGTACCTGGACTACGGCCGCAAGCAAGGCGAGTGGATTCCCAACGTGCACGGCGGCAAAGAGAACCTGGCCGCGATTCAATTTCTGCGAGAGCTCAATCAGGCTGTTTACCGCGACCATCCGGACACGCAGGTGATCGCCGAGGAATCCACTTCGTGGCCGATGGTGTCGCGCCCGGTCTATCTTGGCGGGCTTGGCTTTGGCATGAAGTGGAACATGGGCTGGATGCACGACACGCTCGATTACTTGCAGCAGCAGCCGATCCATCGCAAGCATCACCATGACCGGCTGACATTTTCGATCTGGTATGCATTCTTCGAAAACTTCGTGCTGCCGTTGTCGCACGACGAGGTGGTCCACGGCAAGGGCTCACTCCTGAACAAGATGCCGGGCGACACATGGCAGCAGTTCGCCAATCTGCGCCTGCTGTTCGGCTACATGTGGGGCCACCCAGGCAAGAAGCTGCTGTTCATGGGATGCGAATTCGGACAGCGGCGGGAGTGGGCCCACGACGAAGCGTTGCAATGGAATTCGCTCGCCGACAGCAGCCACGCCGGCGTGCAGCGTTGGATCGCTGATCTGAACGCGTTGTACCGGAGTGAGCCCGCGCTGCACGAAATCGATTTCGATGCAGCCGGCTTCGAATGGGTAGAGCGCAACGATGCGGACGCGAGCGTGCTTTCATTCCTGCGCCGCCCGCGCAACGGTCCTCCGGTTTTGGTTATCTGCAATTTCACGCCGGTCGTGCGCAGCAACTACGCGGTCGGCGTCCCTCAGGGCGGTCACTGGCGCGAATTGCTGAACAGCGACGCTGCGCACTACGGTGGCAGCGGTGTCGGTAACCTGGGCGGCGTCAGAGCCGCGCCTGTTCCGGCGCAGGGCCGCTATCAATCGCTGGCTCTGACGCTGCCGCCGCTGGCAGTGTTGTTGCTGAAGCCCGAATGATCTACCGAGTGATCTAAATGGCGCGCCAAAAAATAACGCTGCGAGCTGGCCCACCGACCGAAGGCCGCGCGCGCGCGGTGATCGAGGCGATCACTCCGTCGGTTGACGGCGGCCGGTTTGCGGTCAAGCGCGTGGTGGGCGATCGCGTCGAGGTCGAGGCAGACTGCTTCGCCGACGGCCACGACGTGCTGGCGTGCATGCTGCGACACCGGCGCGACGACGATACCCAATGGCACGAGACGGCGATGGTCGCGCTGCCCAACGATCGCTGGAGAGGTGCGTTCACGGTGAGTGCACCGGGCCGCTACTGCTACACGGTAACGGCGTGGGTCGACGGTTTTCTGTCATGGCGGCACGATTTCGCGCGCCGCATCGATGCCGATGATCTGCGCATTGCTGCACTGGTCGGCGCCGATTTGATCGACGCAGCCGCGCAGCGTGCGAGCGGAGCCGACCGCAGGCAGCTTGCCAAGTGGGCAGCGCAGCTGCGTGACATCGACCAGGTGTCGGCGCTGCGTGCGCTCGCGTTGAGCGACGAGCTTGCTGCAGTGGCGAAGCGCCATCCGGATCGCAGCCTTGCAACGACGTATCCGGTCGAATTTCCGCTGCAAGTCGATCGCGTGAGAGCGCGCTACAGCTCGTGGTACGAACTCTTCCCGCGTTCGTGCGCCGATTCGACCGGAGCGCACGGCACGCTGCGCGATTGTGTGGCGCGACTGCCGTATGTGGCCGACATGGGATTTAACGTGCTGTATCTGCCGCCGATCCATCCGATCGGTCGCGAGCGTCGCAAGGGACGTAACAACACGCTCGACGCAGGGCCATCCGATGTCGGAAGTCCATGGGCAATCGGCGCCGCCGAAGGCGGACACAAGGCGCTGGACCCGCGGCTCGGCACGCTCGACGATTTTCGCGTTTTCCTGACGGCGGCGCGTGACCACGGGCTCGAGCTGGCGCTCGACATCGCGTTTCAGTGCGCGCCCGATCATCCGTACGTGCGCGAGCATCCGTCTTGGTTTCGCAAGCGCCCGGATGGAACCGTGCAGTACGCCGAGAATCCGCCGAAGAAGTATCAGGACATCTATCCGTTCAACTTCGAGTCAGAAGATTGGGAAGCGCTCTGGCACGAGCTGGCGAGCGTGATGACATTCTGGATCGGCGAAGGCGTTCGCATCTTCCGCGTCGACAATCCGCATACGAAGCCTTTTGCATTCTGGGAATGGGCGATCGATCGCATCAAGCGCGAACACCCGGATGTGCTGTTTCTGTCTGAAGCATTCACGCGGCCCAAGGTGATGCACCGGCTCGCAAAGTTGGGCTTCACGCAGTCGTACACCTACTTCACATGGCGCAACACCAAGCGCGAGCTGACCGAATACTTCACCGAACTGACGCAGGGCCCCGGGCGCGACTACTTCCGCCCCAACTGCTGGCCGAACACGCCCGACATCCTCCCCGAGTATCTGCAGCTCGGCGGGCGCCCGGCGTTCATGTCGAGACTCGTGCTGGCCGCGACGCTGTCTGCGAACTACGGCATCTATGGACCTGCCTACGAGTTGCTCGAGGCAACGCCGCGCGAGCCAGGCGCCGAGGAGTATCTGAATTCCGAGAAGTACGAGACGCGCCTCTGGGATCTGGCGCGCGCCGACAGCCTTTCGAGCTTCATCGCACGCGTCAATGCCGCGCGTCACGACAACCCCGCGTTGCAAACGGACGCCGGCTTGAGCTTCGTTCCAATCGATAACGACGAGCTGATCTGCTACGCAAAGGTCGACGCGGTCAGTGGCAATGCGGTGTTGATCGTCGTCAACCTCGACCCACGCAATGCGCAGTCGGGCTGGGTCACGCTGGATCTCGAAGCGCTCGGGCTCGACGCCGAGCGGGCGTTCCAGGTGCACGACCTGCTGACCGACGCTCGCTATCTGTGGACCGGCGCGCGCAACTTCGTGATGCTCGATCCCGCACGAGTGCCGGCTCACATTTTCCTGGTTCGCCGCAGCGTGCGCACCGAGCGCGATTTCGACTACTTCCTGTGAGAAACGGGCAGATGGCCGAACAGCCAACGGCGCAGGGCGACGTGCCGCCGATCGCGAGCGACGTCACCGACCACCGCTGGTACAAGGATGCGGTCGTCTACCAGTTGCACATCAAGGCGTTCTTCGATTCGAACGACGACGGCATCGGCGATTTTCATGGGCTGACGGAGAAGCTCGACTACATCAAAGATCTCGGCGTCAACACGATCTGGCTGCTGCCTTTTTATCCGTCGCCGCTGCGCGACGACGGCTACGACGTCGCCGACTATCGCAACGTGAACCCGGCGTACGGAACGCGCGCCGATTTTCAACAGTTCGTGCGCGAAGCGCACAAACGCGATCTGCGCGTGATCACCGAGCTGATCGTCAATCACACGTCGGATCAGCACCCGTGGTTTCAGGCGGCGCGCCTTGCGCCGAAGGGATCGCCGAAACGCAACTTCTACGTCTGGAGCGACGATCCCAACCGCTACAGCGGCACGCGGATCATCTTCACCGACACCGAGAAATCGAACTGGGCGTGGGACGATGTCGCCAAGGCTTACTACTGGCACCGCTTCTTCAGTCATCAGCCCGACCTGAATTTCGACAACCCGCAGGTCCGCAAGGCGATTTTCCGCGTGATGCGGTTCTGGCTCGACATGGGAGTCGACGGCTTCCGACTCGACGCCATCCCGTACCTAATCGAGCGCGAGGGAACCAATAACGAAAATCTTCCTGAAACACACGTCGTGCTGAAGGAGCTGCGCGCGCTGGTCGACGCGCACTATCCGAACGTGCTGCTGCTGGCCGAGGCCAATCAGTGGCCCGAGGATGTGCGCGAGTATTTCGGCGACGGCGACGAGTGCCACATGGCATATCACTTCCCGCTGATGCCGCGCATGTACATGGCGATCGCGCAGGAAGACCGGCACCCGATCACCGAGATCATGCAGCAGACGCCGGATATTCCGGACAACTGTCAGTGGGCAATCTTCCTGCGCAACCACGATGAGCTGACGCTCGAGATGGTGACCAGCAAGGAACGCGACTACATGTACCAGATGTACGCGGCCGATCCGCGCGCGCGCATCAATATCGGCATTCGCCGCCGCCTGGCGCCACTGCTCGAAAACGACATGAATCGCATCAAGCTGATGAACAGCTTGCTGCTGACGATGCCCGGCTCGCCGATTCTCTACTACGGCGATGAGATCGGAATGGGCGACAACATCTATCTGGGCGATCGCGACGGCGTGCGCACGCCGATGCAGTGGCGGCCAGAGCGCAATGCCGGCTTCTCGCGCGCCGATCCGCAGCGGCTGTACCTGCCGCCGATCATGGACGCGATCTACGGCTACGAGGCGGTCAACGTCGAGGCGCAGCTGCGCGAGCCGTCATCGCTGCTCAACTGGACGCGCCGCTTACTGCAGGTGCGCAAAGGATTTCGTTCGTTCGGCCGCGGAAAGCTGACGTTTCTGCGGCCAGGCAATCGCAAGATCCTCGCCTACATTCGCGAATACGGCGACGAAGTCGTTCTATGCGTGGCCAACCTCGCACGCAATGCGCAGCCGGTCGAGCTCGATCTGTCGCGCTTCAAAACGCGTGTCCCGGTCGAGTTGATGGGGCGCACACCGTTTCCGCCGATCGGCGAGCTACCTTACCTGCTGACGCTTGCCGGCCACGGCTTTCTCTGGTTCCGGCTTGCGTTAGACGCAGAGGTGCCGGCATGGCATGAAGAGCGGCTGCCTGCGCGCGAGCTGCCGGTCCTCGTACTGTTCGATGGCTGGGCCAGTCTGTTTCGCGAGCGGGTCGTACCGTGGCGTATGGCGCTCGCTGAAAAAGGGCGCGCGCAGCTCGAGCGCGAGGTATTGCCTGAATTCATAGCGGAGCGCCGCTGGTATTCGGCCAAAGGCGAACCGATAGAGCGCGTGGCGCTTGCCGACCACGTCGAGTGGCAACAGGGCGCGCACTCGTGGCTGGTTGCACTCGCGCATGTCGAACCCGCGAAAGGCGATCCGCAGACGTACTTTCTGCCGCTGATGCTTGCATGGGAGCCGGATGACGAACGCACCGCGGCGTTGCTGCCGCTCGCAGTCGCCAAAGTCCGTCAGCAGGCCAAGGTCGGATTAATGGCCGATGCGCTCGCCGACGAGGCGTTTTGCCGTGCGCTGGTGCGCGGCATCGGAGCGGCAGCAGAAGTGAAGACGGCAAAAGGAAAGCTGCGGTTCAGGCCTGCTGCTGCATTCTCGCAGTTGGCAGGCGATTCCACCGATTCGCTGCACGTCGGTGTTCCGAGCGCGCACAGCAGCAATAGCGTGGTTGCGCTCGGAGACAAGCTGTTCCTGAAAGCGTATCGCCGGCTGCAGCCAGGCGTGAATCCGGAAGGAGAAATCGGCCGCTATCTGACCGACGTCGTGCGCTTCGCGAACAGCGTACCGATGGCGGGCACTGTCGATTACGTGGCCGACGACGGCCAGGTGATGACGCTCGCGATTCTGCAAGGCTATGTCGAGAATCAAGGCGACGGCTGGACGCTGACGTTGAATTATCTGGAGCGATATCTCGAGCAGGCGCAGGCAGCAGTCGAACAGCCGACGGCCGAAGTCAGCGGGCACGGCGGATACCTGGCACTGGTACGCACGCTAGGCGTGCGCACCGGTGAATTGCACGCGGCGCTGGCGAAACCCAGCGCCGATCCGGCGTTTTATCCGGTGCCGGTCACTGCGGCCGATGTGACGGAATGGGTGAAAAGCGCGCGTGCTGCGGCGATTGCCGCGCTCGATCGGCTGCAGCGACGTGCACCCACACTGCCTGCCTCGACACGCGCCGACGTTTCACAGGTTCTAGCTGCGCGCGACTCGATTTTGGCGCGCTTCGATTCGCTCGCCGCGGAAACCGGCAGCGGGGTTCGCATCCGGATTCACGGTGACTATCACCTCGGCCAGGTACTGGTGGTGCAGAACGATTTTGTCATCACCGACTTCGAGGGAGAGCCGGCACGCACGCTGGCTGAGCGGCGCGCGAAGCAGTCCCCGATGAGAGACGTCGCAGGAATGCTGCGGTCGTTCGACTACGTGCTCAGCTCGGCGTTACTGCGCACCGAGGGGACGAGCAACGAGACAAGAGCGCTGCGCGAGCGTCTCGGCACCGAATGGCTGCGCGAAACGATAGAGGCCTTCATTGAGGGCTATGACAAGGCCGCGCGGGCAGGTGGTCTTCCAGCCGCAACGGACCAAAGGCGTGGACTGCTAGAACTGTTTCTGCTCGAAAAGGCTATCTACGAGCTGAACTACGAATCAGAAAACCGGCCGGACTGGCTGCGTGTGCCGTTGCGAGGACTTTTGAAATTGCTCGGAACCAGCCGCTAAGCGAACAACGAAGGAGAGCGCAACACCATGGAAAACATGCAAATGATGCTTGAACCGATCCGGGCGTCACTGCACCAGGTCGGCGCATTTCTGCCACGTGTACTGCTGGCGATTGCGATCCTGATTCTCGGCTGGCTGGTCGCAAAGGCCGCTCGATTCGCCACCGTGCGCATGCTCCGCGCAATCAACTTCAACATCGTGACGGAGAAAGCGGGCATCGATAACTTTCTAAGACAGGGCGGTGGCGCGACCGACACGACGAACGTGCTCGGCATGCTCGTCTACTGGCTGGTGCTGCTGGCGGCGCTGATGATCGCGTTCAACAGCATGGACCTGGCGTACGTCACTGATCTGATCGGCCGCGTGCTGCTGTTCGTGCCGAAGGTGATGGTCGCGGTGCTGATCCTCGCGTTCGGCGCGTACTTCGCGCGCTTTGTCGGCGCTGCGGTTACCACTTACTGTGAGAATGTCGGCATCAGTGATGCGGACGTGCTCGGACGATTCGCGCAGTACGCCATCATGGTGTTCGTGATCCTGGTCGCGCTTGACCAGCTGGGCCTCGGCGACATCATCCGGCAGACATTCCTGATCCTTACCGCGGCGATTGGCCTGGCGCTGGCACTGGCCTTCGGTATCGGTGGCTCGAAGCGCGCCGCTGAACTGCTGGAGCGATGGTCACGGCGTACGCCTGATACGCGGCGGACTCGGCACAGCCAACCGCAGGGTCCCGAAGACCCACACTGAGTTGAAGCACGAGACACTGTTGATTCGCCGGAAGCGCCGGAGTTGAATCCGATCACCACCGTCTGGCCCGGCCAGGCGAAACCGCTTGGCGCCAACTGGGACGGCGAAGGCGTGAATTTCGCGCTGTTCTCCGAGCACGGCGAGAAGGTCGAGCTGTGCCTGTTCGACGCCACCGGCCGCCGCGAAGTCCAGCGCATCGAGCTCGTCGAACGGACCGATCAGGTCTGGCATTGCTACCTTCCCGAAGCGAGGCCCGGGATGCTGTACGGCTACCGCGTCTACGGTCCGTATCGTCCCGAATCGGGCTTGCGCTTCAACCCGCACAAGCTGCTGCTCGATCCTTACGCGCGCAACATTGTCGGTTCGCTGCGCTGGCACGATGCGCTGTTCGGCTACACGATCGGGCACAAGCGCGGCGACCTTTCGTTTGACCGCCGCGACAGCGCGGCCGCGATGCCTAAATGCAAGATCGTCGAGCCGGCATTTTCCTGGGGTGACGATCGGCCGCCGAACACTCCGTGGCACGAGACGGTGATCTACGAGCTGCATGTGCGCGGCTTCACGATGCAGCACCCCGACGTGCCGCCACACCTTCGCGGCACTTACGCAGGGCTCGCGACAGCTCCCGTCATCGACTACCTGAAGCGCCTCGGGGTCACGGCGATCGAGTTGTTGCCGGTCCACACGTTTGTCGATGACCGACGCCTGACCCAGCAGGGAATGCGCAACTATTGGGGCTACAACACCATCGGCTATTTCGCGCCCGATGCGCGGTACTCGGCGTCGGGCAAGATCAACGAATTCAAGACGATGGTCAAGGCACTTCATTCCGCCGGTCTCGAAGTGATACTGGACGTCGTCTACAACCACACCGCAGAGGGCAACGAGCTTGGCCCGACGCTGTGCTTCCGCGGCATCGACAACTCGTCGTATTACCGCTTGAATCCGGATGCGCCGCGCAGCTATCTGGATTTCACCGGCTGCGGCAATACGCTGAACATGCAGCATCCGCGTGTGCTGCAGCTGTTGATGGACTCGCTGCGCTACTGGGTCGCCGAGATGCACGTGGACGGGTTCAGGTTCGACCTCGCGTCCGCGCTGGCACGTGAGCTGCACGAGGTCAACCACCTCGGCGCGTTTTTCGAGATGCTGCGACACGACCCGGTGCTGGCTCGCGTGAAGCTGATCGCCGAGCCGTGGGACCTCGGTGAAGGCGGATACCAGGTGGGCAACTTCCCTCCGGGTTGGGCCGAATGGAACGACCGGTATCGCGACACGATGCGCGCGTACTGGAGAGGCGACGAAGGGCTGATCGGCGAGTTCGCGCGCCGTCTGACCGGCTCATCCGATCTCTATGGAACGAACGGGCGTCTGCCGCAGGCAAGCATCAATTTCATCACTGCACATGATGGCTTCACGCTGCACGATCTCGTCTCATACAACGCGAAGCACAACGAAGCCAACCTTGAAGAAAACCGCGACGGCAGCGACAACAACCTGTCGTGGAACGGCGGCACCGAAGGGCCAACGGACGACGCAGCGATCAACGCGCTGCGCGCGCGCCAGGCGCGCAATCTGCTGGCAACGCTGCTGTTGTCACAGGGCGTTCCGATGCTGCTCGCGGGCGATGAGATCGGGCGCACGCAACAGGGCAACAACAATGCGTATTGCCAGGACAACCCGCTGAGCTGGGTCGACTGGAGCCTCAGTGAAGGTCAAAACACGCTGCTTAAGTTCGTGCGCAAAATGGTTCAGCTCAGGCGCGATCATCCGGTGTTCCGTCGCAAACAGTTCTTCCCGGAGCGCGTGCGCAAACACGACGAATCGGTCGATATCGCTTGGCTCAAACCCGACGGCACTGAAATGACCAACGAGGAGTGGCACCACGACTTCGCGCGCTGCCTGGGTGTTTACCTGTCCGGTACGGCGCTCGGCGAGCTTGATCCGCGCGGCCGGCCCGTGCGCGACGATGATTTTCTGCTGCTGTTCAACGCGCATCACGACACGATCGACTTCAAGCTGCCCGAGTATCAGACCGCCGGATGGCTGGCTCTTGTCGATACGGCGCGCGACGACGGGCTGCTTCCCGACGGAATTTTTCAGCCGCAAAACGTATACGCAATCGCCGGACGCTCGCTGGTCCTGCTGCAGCGGCTGCCTCGAATCGGATGAGGCACGCGCACCGGATGCCTTTCGGTGCCGCGGTGGAACTCGGCGCAACACAATTCCGGCTATGGGCGCCGGGTGCGCGCGAAGTGGCAGTGGTTCTCAATGCGCACGATGCGCGCGTACAGCCGATGACAGCGCTCGACGATGGCTGGTTCGAGGCGCAGGTGGCGCAGGCACGCGCAGGCACGCGTTACGCATTCAGTATCAACGGTGGCACTGCAGTCCCTGATCCGGCGTCGCGTTCAAATCCTGAGGGCGTGCACGCAGCGAGCGAGGTAATCGATCCGCGTTCGTACGACTGGCAGCACGACGACTGGCGTGGGCGGCCGTGGGAAGAGGCTGTGTTGTACGAGCTGCACATCGGCACCTTTACGCAGGCCGGCACGTTCGACGCCGCCGCCGAGCGATTTGCGTACTTGGCTGATTTGGGAGTAACTGCGATCGAGTTGATGCCGATCGCGGCGTTTCCCGGCACTCGTAACTGGGGTTACGACGGCGTGTTGCCTTTTTGCCCCGCACGCAGCTATGGCACGCCTGACGAATTGAAGCGGATGGTCGACGCAGCGCATGCCAACGGACTGATGGTGCTGCTCGACGTCGTCTACAACCACTTCGGTCCGGAAGGCAACTATCTGCACACGTATGCGCCGCAGTTTTTCAATCCGAAACATCAAACGCCGTGGGGCGCCGCGATCAACTTCGACGGTCCGAGCAATCGCACCGTTCGCGACTTTTTCATTCACAACGCGCTGTACTGGATTGACGAGTACCGATTCGATGGGCTGCGCCTCGATGCCGTGCATGCGATCGCCGACGACTCGCGTCCTGACATCGTGACCGAGCTGACCGAAACCGTACGCCGCCATGTCGGAGGCGAGCGACACGTACACATCGTGCTCGAGAACGATCGCAACGAAGCGCGCCGGCTCACGCGCGACGCGTCCGGGCGGCCGGTGCACGCAACCGCGCAATGGAACGACGATATCCACCATGCGCTGCACGTACTCGTGACGGGTGAGCACGACGGCTATTACGCCGATTACGCAGCGCAGCCTCTCGCGCAGCTTGGACGCTGTCTAGCGGAAGGATTCGCTTATCAGGGAGAGCCGTCACCGTATCGCGGCGGCGAGATGCGCGGCGAGCCGAGTGCACACCTTCCGTTGAGCGCCTTCGTGACGTTCACGCAAACGCACGATCAGGTGGGCAACCGCGCATTGGGTGAGCGACTCGCGGCGATTGCCGAGCCGCGCGCACTGCGCGCTGCGGTGGCGCTGGTGCTGCTCGCGCCGTCACCGCCGATGCTATTCATGGGCGAGGAATACGCCGCACGCACGCCATTTCTTTTCTTTTGCGATTTTGGGCCTGAGCTTGCCGAGGCGGTTACGCGCGGCCGACGGGCCGAGTTCGGAAAGTTCGACGGCTTTCAGGATCCGTCGGCACAAGCGTCGATTCCAGACCCGAATGCCCATTCGACTTATGCCGCCAGCAAGCTGGACTGGAGTGAAGCGGAGACGGCGTCCGGCAGCGAATGGCTGAAGTTTTATCGTGACTGCCTAGCCATGCGACGCAAACACATCGTGCCGCGTCTGTCCAAGGTCGCCTGCGAAGCGTCGTTCAGCATCGCGCGCGCTTCGTTGTTACATGTGTGGTGGACGCTCGAGGGCGGCGCGACGCTGCACGCACGTACCAACTTCGCGCCGGAGCTGATGCCTGATGTCGATCCACAGCCGGGCGATCCGCTGTACGAGAGTGACGTCGGGATCGCAGCCGGCGGCACCTGGCTTCCATATGCGGTGGCCTTCAGCCTAGAGATAACGGCGTGACGGCGGAAAGCGGCGGGCGGATGTCTCGAAGTGAAGCATTGGCTCGACTCGCGGCCGCGCACGGCGTCGCAATCGAATACGACGATATCTGGGGCAAACGTCACCGTGTGCCCGACTCGACGCTCGAACAGTTGCTGGCCGCGATGGGCATCCGCGATGCAAAAGCGGATACCAAAACGCCGCGCGAAGACCAGGCTGAGCGCGACGAGCGGCTCATTGACCCGCTGATCGTGCTGCGCACCAACGTGCGGCCGTGGAGGTTAAAGCTTTGCCTGCCTGCACAGGGAGCCGAATCGGTCATCGGCGTGCGCGTGGTCACCGAGGACAACAAGGAATGCGTCGACGCCACGGTCGCACTGGTGAGTCGCACTCCTTCGCCGAGCGATCGCGCAAAAGTCGATGTCGAACTCGAGCTCAGCGCCACGTTGCCGCTGGGTTACCACCGTGCGGAGTTTGTAGCGGGCGCCGACACTATTGCGCACACGTGCCTTGCCGTAGCGCCGGCTAGCTGCTTTGTTCCTGCATCCGTGCAGACAAGAAAGGTGTGGGGCGCGGCCGTGCAGTTGTACGGAGTGCGTTCAGCGCGCAATTGGGGCATTGGCGACTTCACCGACCTTGCGAACATCGTTGCGCAATGGGGCGATCGAGGCGCGGGAATCGTCGGCGTCAATCCGCTGCATGCGATGTTTCCGCATGAGCCGCGGCATGCGAGCCCGTACAGTCCGTCGAGCCGGCTGTTCCGCAATACGCTGTACATCGATGTAGAGGCAGTGCCCGAGTTTCGCGAATGCGAAGAGGCGAAGTCGCTGGTGCAGTCGCCGGCGTTTCAGCAAAACTTGGCAGCGCTGCGTGCCACGCAGTTGGTCGACTATGTAGGCGTTGCGACCGCCAAGCGCGAGGTACTGGAACTTTTGTACCGGCATTTTCGTGAACGTCATCTGCATGCGGGTGATGCGCGCGCGCAGGCATTTCAGGCGTACGTCAAGAGCGGCGGCGAGGCGCTGCGCAGGCACGCGCTGTTCGAAGCGCTACGGCAGCACTTCCACCGCGAAAATTCCGCATGGGGCTGGAGCGACTGGCCGCAGGAGTATCACGATCCACTCGAGCCGAGCGTCGCGCGATTCGCCGAGCAACACGCCGAGCGCGTCGAGTTCTCGATGTATCTGCAGTGGCAAGCCGAGCAGCAGTTCGCGGCGGTTGGCGCGCGCGCCCGGTCCGTCGGCCTGCCGATCGGCGTCTACACGGATCTTGCTGTGTCGATCGATCGCGGCGGCGCCGAGGCATGGGCGAACCAGGATCTGTACGCGCTCAGTGTCGGAGTCGGTGCGCCGCCTGATGCCTTCAATGCGCAAGGGCAGGACTGGGCGCTGCCGCCGCTGATCCCGGGCCGGCTGCGCGAAGCCGGTTATGCACCGTTTCTGGCGACGCTACGCGCCAACATGCGCAATGCGGGCGCGCTGCGAATCGATCATGTGATGAGTCTCGCCCGCTTGTTCTGGATTCCTGCCGGGAGCTCGCCTGCTGCCGGCACGTATGTCCATTACCCGTTCGATGATCTGCTGGGACTGCTCGCGCTCGAGAGCCATCGTCATAGCTGCCTCGTGATCGGGGAAGACCTTGGCACCGTACCCGATTACGTGCGCGAAGCGATGGCGTCGAACGCAATCCTGTCGTATCGCGTGCTGCTGTTCGAGCGCGAAGACAACGGCGAATTCAAGGCGCCTGCGGCGTATCCGGCCGAAGCGCTGGTCACTGCAACCACCCATGACTTGCCTACGCTCGCCGGTTGGTGGGAGGGCCTCGATATCGAGCTGCGCGCCGCCCATGGTTTGCTGACGAGCGAGGAAGACCGCGCGAACCAGACGAAGGACCGCGAACGTGATCGGCGCCGGCTGGTCTCTGCTCTCGAGCGGGCGCAGCTGCTGCCCGCACACACAGACATCGACGCAGCTTCGCAGCCGATGGACCCGCTGCTTGCAACTGCGGTGCAGGCGTACCTGGCAACTACGCCTTCGCGGCTGCACGTGATTCAGCTAGAGGACGTCTTCGGTGTGCGTGAACAACCCAACCTGCCGGGCACCACCGATTCGCATCCTAACTGGCGTCGCAAGCTGCCGGTGCCAGTCGAGGCGTGGCGGGATGATTCCCGCTTTAAGACGCTGGCAACGGTGTTGAAGCAAAAGAGGCCGCGCAGCCGAAAGCGCACCAGCCGTCGGCGAACGGCATCGCCGCCGCGCTCGCGGCCGCTGCACGTACCGCGCGCGACTTACCGCGTGCAGATGAATCGCGCTTTCACATTCGCCGACGCCACCGCGCTGGTCCCCTATCTCGCAGCGCTCGGCGTGAGCCACGTGTACTGCTCGCCCTACCTGCGCGCGCGCCCAGGCAGCTCGCACGGCTACGACATCGTCGATCACGGGACGCTGAACCCGGAGATCGGCAGCCGCGACGATTTCGAGCGCTTCGTCGCTGCGCTCAATGCGCACGGCATGGGACATCTGTGCGACGTCGTGCCGAACCACGTCGGCGTGATGGGAAGCGATAACGCCTGGTGGATGGATGTGCTCGAAAACGGGCAGGCCTCCAGCTGCGCTGAGTACTTCGATATCGACTGGGCGCCGCTCGATTCCGATCTGGCAGGCCGCCTACTGGTGCCGGTGCTTGGAGATCCCTATGGCGCAGTGCTCGAACGCGGCGAGCTGAAGCTCGCTTTCGAGCAGCAGCAGGGCTCGTTCGCAGTCACATACTTCGATCATCGATTTCCGATCGACCCGCGTACTTATCCGGCGCTGCTCGAGCCAGCGTTCGAGTCGGCGCGCGCCGATCTCGCACCGGAGGCCGCTGCAAGCGGTCGCTCGCCTCATCGACCGGCTGGGCGCATTGCCTGCGCAAACGACGGTCGATCGTGATGCCGTCGACGCACGCCGGCGCGACAGCGTGAGCCTGAAGCACGAGCTCGCGCAGCTTGCCGTCCGGCACCCGCCACTGTCGGACACGATTGCTCGCGTCGTCACTGAATTCAACGGCGAGCCCGGCCGGCCCGAAACGTTCGAGCGGCTGCATGCGCTGCTGGAAGCGCAAGCGTTCCGTCTCGCGTATTGGCGTGTCGCCAGTGACGAGATCAACTATCGCCGCTTTTTTGACATCAACGATCTGGCGGCGCTGCGGATGGAAAACGAGCCGGTGTTCGACGCCACGCACTCGTTCATTCTGCAATTGGCCGCGGTCGGCAAGATCCACGGGCTGCGCATCGATCATCCGGACGGGCTCTACGATCCTGCGCGCTACTTCGAGCGCTTGCAGGAGCGTTATCGGCAGCATGTTCAGTCACTGCGGCCCGCCAGTGAAGACGTAGCACCGGTCTATGTGGTGCTGGAGAAGATCACGGCGAGCCACGAGCATATGCCCGAGCAGTGGCCGGTGGCTGGGACTACGGGCTATCGCTTTGCCAACGTCGTCAACGGCCTGTTCGTCGACAGTGCGTCCAAAACACGGATTGATCGCGTCTGGCGCGCCTTCGTCGGCAGCGAAGCGCTCGACTACGACGCGATCGTCATTCGCAGCAAGCACGCCACGATGCGAGGTCCGCTCGCGGCCGAGATGACGATGCTGACGCGCCGCGCGCTACGGATTGCGCGCAGCGACCGCCATACGCGGGATTTCACATTTCATGTGCTGCGAAGGGCGATCGAGGAGATCGTCGCCCACTTTCCGGTTTATCGCACTTACGTTGCGCAGGGCCGCGCGTCAGCCCAGGACCGGCGCTACATCGACTGGGCCGTCAAGCGAGCGCGGCGTGCGGCGCGCGCAGCCGATCCGAGCGTGTTCGACTTCGTGCGAACGCTGATGCTGGCCTTGCCCCCGGCGGGCTCTTCAGCGGATGTCGAAGCACGCTACCGCGAGTTTGCAATGCGCTTTCAGCAGTTCACGGCGCCGGTCACCGCCAAGAGCGATGAAGACACGAGCTTTTATACGTTCAATCGCCTGCTGTCGCTGAATGACGTCGGCGGTGATCCGGAGCAGTTCGGCATGACGGTGCGCGCGTTTCATGGAGCGTCGCTCGACCGTGCTGCGACCTGGCCGGCGACGATGCTGGCGACTTCGACGCACGACAACAAGCGCTCGGAAGACGTCCGCGCCCGCATCGACGTCATTTCGGAGCTGCCCGCCGCGTGGCGTCTGACCGTGCGCCGCTGGAGTCGGATGAACCGCAATCGCAAGCGCGAGGTCGACGGCGAGGCCGCGCCGTCGCGCAATGACGAGTACCTGCTGTATCAGACGCTGATCGGCACTTTCCCGGCGGGAGAGGTTGACGACGAGGCGCTCGCAAACTACCGCGCGCGGATCGAGCGCTATGTCGTGAAGGCCGCGCGCGAGGCGAAGGTTCACACGAGCTGGCTCGCGGTCAACTCCGATTACGAGGACGCTTGCGTAGCGTTCGTAGCCGCATTGCTCGGATCGTCAACCGACAATCTGTTCCTCGCCGACCTGCGGATGCAAAGCGACACATTCGCCTGGTTCGGCATGCTGAACAGCCTGTCGATGGCGCTCGTCAAGTTTGCATCACCGGGCGTGCCCGATCTGTATCAGGGTAACGAGTTGCTCGACTTGCGGCTAGTCGATCCCGACAATCGCTCCGCGGTCGACTACGAGCTGCGCCGCACACTGCTTGCCGAGTTGCATGAGCTCGCGGGCGCGTCGGCCAATAAGTGGGGCGTCGCGATCGCATCATGGTTCTCAACTCCTGGCGACAGCCGTGCCAAGCTGTGGCTGACATACCGGCTGCTGAATTTTCGCGCCACGCATTCGGAACTGATGGCGGACGGCGAATATGTGCCGGTCAATGTGGCCGGCAACCGCGCTCAACATATCGTTGCATTCGCGCGTCGCCATCAGGACAGTGTTGCCATTGCGGTCGCGGGCCGCCTGTTCGCTTCGCTCGGACTGGCACCGGGTGTGCTACCGGTAGGAGAAACGCCGTGGGGCGACACCGAGCTCGACGTCGGGTTTCTTCTACCCGACGGCTCGCTGAACAACGTATTAACCGGCGAGACGCTCACGCTGCGCGGCGGGCGCATTCGGCTGGCTGAATGTTTCGCCCGGTTTCCCGCGGCATTGCTGCACTACACGCCGCCTAGCTGACATCGACTTTTCCTAAAACCGTATCAGCCGAGGAATTCATTCCGTGACAGCTGAACGATCGCTTTGATTAATTACGGCCATGCGAGCTTGGAGTGTCTTGAAGAAAAAATCCTGTCATCGGCGTGCAGTGCGTACGCGCGCCTTGTCGTGCTTCAGTCCGCGGTTGTCCCACAACCGAAATCCGCCGGTAAATGCGTCCGCATTGTCGCCGCGGCGACCGAGGGGAGGCAGGTGCTTTATATGCCGTGCATTGCCGCCACCCAGCACGATGTCGTCTGGTAGAAGCGCAGCCGTCAGGCGAACAATGACGTCGGCGACGTTCTCGCGCCATTTTTGCTTGCCATCGCGCTTGAGCGCCGCGTCCCCTACGTAGTCCTCGAACGTTGCCTTCTTGTACGGTAAATGCGCGAGTTCCATCGCGATGATCACCCCGTCGGCGATCAGCGTCGTGCCGAGGCCGGTGCCGAATCCGAGGAACAGCATCCTGCCGCCTTCATAAGCACCGAGCGCCTGCATCGCCGCGTCGTTGATGATCCGCACCGGGTGCCCGAATGCCGCTGCGTAATCGAAGTCGACCCATCCGTTGCCGAGATTGGGTGGCTCAGCGATCGGCTGATTGTGCGCAACTGCACTCGGCAACCCGAGAGCGATCGCGTCGTACTTCCAGCCGCGTGCCAAGACGCGAACTCCCGCCACCATCTGACTCGCGGTGAACTTCCGACCCGACGCCATCTTGCGCACGGTCTTGTGTCCGGTAGCGAGGATCTTGACGCTGCTTCCGCCGACATCGATGACCAGCACGTTCATGCGAATCTCGTGACGTCCCTGCGCAATAACGTCTTTATCAGTTCAATGAAGTGCTTTGAGTTGCGTCAGTGCCCGGAGGCTGACGCGGTCGGCCGCTGCAGCAGTTTAAGTAACTGATCGAGCAGACCCGATATATCTGACTGCTGGTCAATGAAAAAGCTCGCCCGGCTCGTGCTGTCAGGTTCGACGCGGACCGTTGTCCAATGCGTCGGCGCCTGCGCAAAAACCAACTCGTCGGTCTCGATCGTCGCCGACGAATAAAACACGCTCGGCCCCTTCGCGTTGCGCCAGATCAACGAGCGCCTCGAACTTGGTCAGTGCGTTCGGCGGCAGCAGGTTGAACACCAGTTTGCCTCCGATCACACGCGCCGCCGGTACGAGCCGCGATACAACCGCGCTGAGTCGCTGCTCCGCCAGCGCGTGATCTGCAGCCATTCGGTAGTGCACCGACAGCGTCAGACCCTTGTCTTCGAGGATGATGCCGGAATCTCTGTCCGAGTCGGCGAGATACTGTTGCAACTGCGCAAGCCATGCACGACATACCTGCCGCATCGCATCCACATCGACGGCCTCGCCCGTGCCTTCTGAGCCGTGATTGCCGATGCAGTGGCGGATTTCGCCCGGAATGCGCGCACGCACATCGGCCAGGCTTCGCCCCGAGATCACCGCAACCAATGCACACTGTGCAAGCTGCGCCAACTGTTGCTGCACACCGATCGACAGGCGGGCAGCGTCCGGCCGAGTCACGATCGGCGCCAGCGTGCCGTCGAAATCGAACGCGAACAGAGAGCGCGCGAGCGAGAGACCTCGCAGGGCATCCTGCCCTTCGGGCGACGAAAGATGCTTCATCCGAGATTCACTCATGCCCTGGCGATCGCGATGCGAAAGCTTCCTGCGCCCAGCTTGGTGCGGCGCTGATCACGCTCCGCCGTTGTCGCCAACACGCGTGGCGAAGCGCTCGCGGCGGCGCAGTCTTGCTGCATCGATCAGCATGCGGCCGGCCCATCGGTAGACGTTGAGTTCGCGCACCAACTCGCGCAGATTGACCATGCGCTCGCGCTGCTCTTCCTCGGGCATCGACACCGCGCGGTGCAGTGTCGTCGCCATCTCTTCGATGAAATAGGGATTGACAATCAATGCTTCATTCAATTCGCGTGCAGCTCCGGCGAACTGACTGAGAATCAGTACACCTCGTTCGTCTTTGCGCGCGGCGACGAACTCCTTGGCCACCAGGTTCATTCCGTCATGCAGGCTTGTAACCATGCACACGTCGCAGGCGCGGTAGTGCGCACGTACCGAGGACTCACTGTGGTGCTCGATCAACAGCCGGATTGGTAGCCACCCGTTACGGCCGAAGCGATTGTTGATTTCGTCGGCGGTCCTGCGTACCTGTTGCTCGAAGTGCAGGTAGTCCTCGAGCGACGAGCGCGACGGCGCGGCGATCTGCACCAGACTGAAGCGGCCGACCCACTTCGGATACAGCTCAAAGAACCGTTCGACGCTGCGCAGTCTCTCGATGATCCCCTTTGTATAGTCGAGCCGGTCGACACCCAGCCCCAGCACTTGTGCGTCGTCGACGCCGAGACCGCGCCGGATTCGCGCGCGCACCGCTTCCGTCGACTCGTCGTTCGGAGTGGTATCGGGCCACGCGATGGAGATCGGATAGGCTTCGACCCGCGTCAGGTGACCGCCAAACGAGACGGTCGAACTTTCGTATTCGATGCGCGCCTCGAGAAAGCGGTCCACCGTTTGCAGGAAGTTATTGCAGTGATACCGCGTGTGAAATCCGAGGATGGTGCTGCCCAGCAAGCCGTTGATGATCTCGCTGCGCCACGGGCAAATACCGAATGATTCGGGATTGGGCCAGGGAATGTGCCAGAACGTGATGATCGTCGCGCGAGGCAGCCGCTTGCGCACCAGCTGCGGAAGCAGCGCGAAGTGGTAGTCCTGGATCAGAACGATCGGATCATCGGAATGCACTTCCTGCGCGACAGCGTCCGCAAACTTCCGATTGACCGCAACGTACTGGTTCCAGTCGTTGGTACGAAATGTGGGACGAACATGTGCGATATGGCACAGCGGCCACAGTCCCTCATTGGCGAGCCCGTAGTAGTAGCCCTGCTCTTCTTCCTCACTGAGCCAGACGCGCCGCAGCGTGTACGACGGATCGTCCGGCGGTACGCGCAGTCGGCCAGCCGAATCGGCCGATTCGCGGTCGGCCGAGCCGCTGCCATGCGCGATCCAGGTGCCGGCACATGCGCGCATCACCGGCTCCACCGCGGTGACCAACCCGCTCGCCGGCCGCTGCATCTGAATCCCTTGCTCCGACTTGACGTGGATATACGGCTCGCGATTCGACACAACGACCACCTCGTCGCCGGCGAATTGTTCGTCGAGCAGCCTCCGTAAAGCTTGCGGGCTCCACTTAACCGCGATCGCGTCCTGCTCGCTCCGCTCATTCTCGAGGTCGCGCAGCAGTGCGCGCAAGTCGGGGACCAGCGGCTGAAGCTCGGGACTCGGCTGCGAAAATGGTCTGATCACGCCGTCGCCGCGCAGCATCGCGCGCACGCCTGCGATCCAGCCACGCCAGCTCACGTGCGCCACAGCGATCGTGATCAGCGCGACCACTACGCCGAGACCAGTGAACAGCAACAGGATGTACTTGCGAGTGTCTTCGCTGCGCCGCTGTACGAAACTCATGTCATGCAGCATTACCAGGGTGGCAACGTCGGTGCCGCTGCGCTTCAGATCGGCCGTCGACACGTGCAGCGGACCCTGCGGCGACTGGAGCAGAAAGCCCACGCCGTCGCGTGCTCGCTTGCGCACGCTGCAGTCGATCGAAGGCGGAAAACTGCGCGTCTTGTGCAGCAGGCGGCCCTCGGCATCGCACAGCGCCAGTGCAAAAAGACGCTCGTCGGTGGTCGCGCGCTCCAGCAGCGAGTCGAGACGCGCAAACGTTTTCGATTCGACCAAATCGCTCACCGGTTCTTCAAACGACCGCGCAATCAGGCCGGCGCGGATGTCGAGATCGCGCACAAACCAGCGTTGCATCAGCGAGTCGACCAGCGGTATTGACAGATAGGCAACGGCCAGGATGGCGAGCAGCAGCGGCAGCAGAAAGCGTAACGAGATTCGGAGGGAGCGAAGCATTGATGTCCGCGCTCCACCGGGCTGCTCGTGGTTGAAGTCGGCGTTCACCTAACTAACAGTGGAGGCAAGTGAGAGAGCCTAGCAGGCCACGCTATTAAGATCGGGCCACTGAACGCGTAGATGCGTTGTCAATTCTTCACGCAGTCCAGAAGCAAAAGCTTGGCGCGGCCTCGCGGCCGTTGCGCACTGTGTTGATTTGATTTGAGGCGTTTAGAACTACTCACTCCACGGTCGCAAATCGAGCTCTTGCGTCCACGCGCTGCGATGTCGGATCGGCTTAGTCTAGCTAATGAGCGCGACCAACTTGCCTGCGATAGAGACCCACGCGTCGCTCTGAGCGAGGGCGATTCGCGCCGGCACCGCCGCGATCACTAGCGCCGCACCCCAGCCGAACGCCGGATGCAGTCGGCGATGGCGGACGGTATCGATCGCCACGACCAGGAGCACGCATGCGATCGTCACCCCGAAGAAAGCGGGCAAGCCGCCCTGTTTCAGCGCGTCGACCGGAAGCCGCGCCACGGCCGGCGTCAGCATGCCCACCGTGGCGAGCAGCATCAGCCTCTTGTGTGTGGCGCTCTTGCGTCGCTTGGCGACTGCGATCCCAACCAAGATCGAGAACACAAGAAGATCGACTAGCGGAATCGCCAGAAACATCAACGGCGTCACCTGTGGTGACGGCGAAAATCCGCGCCGCGCGGCTTCGAGCGCGGCCGTCGCGCCAATGACGACCAACAGAACGGCAACGCCGACGCCGGCAATACCGAGTCGACGGTGAAGGTCAGTACGTCCGAACTCAACGAGAGCTGTCTGCACGACAAGAAGCGCAATCCAGGTCGACATGACGAGGCCATGCGCAAACAGCAGGTTCGACAGCGGCGGTGCGCCGAACAAACCCTTCAGATAAAACGTGGGCGCAAAGCCTACAAAGACGATTACTAGGACGAGAAGCAAACCAGCGACGAGCAGCGGCCGGTCGGGCCGCGGGACGCGCGCCAAAGACGATGTGATTGGTGTGGCAGACACTGGGACCCCTCACTGACGATGCGACGGCCGCGATCTTTACACCCCTAGGGCCACCCGTCTAGCCGTTACTTGGTGGCTGTGAGACGGCGCAAGCTGCGTTATCGCCTCAGAATTTGCGTGTCCAGTATCAGGTCTAACCACCTTTGAGCCAATGTAATTCCGCGCCAATTTCGCGCTTCGCTCGGCGTCGGACCAGCCGAGAATCGTGCGCATGAGCACATCGCACAGAACTTTTCTCTCCTGCTTCGCAGGTCTGTTCACCGTACTTCTGCTTTCCAGCTGCGCAACCGGAATGAGCAAGGACGAGTGCGCGCTGGCTGATTGGCAAACGATCGGCTATGAAGACGGCCTGCGCGGATTTCCGGCCGAGCGCATCGGCGCGCATCGCGTCGCGTGTGCCAAGCATCAGGTGACGCCGAACCTTGCCGCCTACAGCGCGGGCCGCGAGCGCGGGCTGCGCGACTACTGCCAGCCGAAGAATGGATTTCGCGCGGGACTAAACGGCAACGGCTATGCCAACGTCTGCTCGGGTTCCACCGAGACGGCTTTCGTCAATGCGTATCAATGGGGCCGGCAGATTCACGACGCGCGCGCCGAGCTGCGAACAACGAACTCGCGATTGCGCAACGCGCGCGAAGGCCTTGCACACACCAATGCTGCGATGGCCAGCGTCACTGCCGAACTCGTGTTACCGACCGTGCCTATCGAGCGCCGCACCTGGCTTGCTACAGAACTCGTGCGACTGACACAGGAGCGCAGCGAACTGATCACCCGCATCGATCAGCTCGTCGCGCACTCGCAGCAATTGGCGGTCAACGTGCACGAACTCGAGCGCCAGAGCCCGTACGCGCTCTGAATTCGCGGCGTTCCTTTGCCGGTTCAATAGCGACGCGGTGGCGAACGGCCATACTGAATTGACTGCACGACACCTGAGCGGATCCGAACTACGGCCAGAAGGTTTCCCGGACCCCGGTCATACAGCCACTCTTCCACTAACTGACAAGGTACGACAATGCTCGCGAATGGTTCCGGAACTGGCTGAAACGTCGGTGCGTAGTAAACGGGAGCACAGTAAGTGTCTGCCAGCAGCGGCTCACCGCAGTTGTATCGCAGCGCTAAGCGTGTATCGCCTTCGGACACACTTTGACCATTGCATCGCAACGACTCGGCATTTGCCACGATCGGAACACTCGCGATCAGGATGATGCAGCAGGTCCGCAGCAACCTTTTGGCGACACGTTGGTACGTACGTCCCTTGACCATTTGTCTTGGATGGATGCGGATGACTGAAGGTTCCGACGGACCGATAAGGCTAGATAGGGCTGCTGAGCCGGCGACTATATATATTCCCTTTCTGTCGCAGCGCCATCGCCGGTGTGGACCATAAACTTTTCGAAGTCGCAAACCGCCTCAAAACGTATTTCTTCTCTTCAAGCGCGCCGTTGATACTCTCGCGTTAGCTTGGTCCACACCGCCAGTCCACTAACCGGAGACGGGATGAGCAACAGTCCGCGTCGGCCTAACTTCATCTACATCCTGGCCGATGATCTCGGCTACGCCGATCTTGGCTGCCTCGGCGCTCGCGATGCGCAGGGGCGTCCTGCGAACATCACGCCCAATCTTGATCGCCTCGCGAAGCAAGGCGTGCTGTTCACGCGCGGCTATGCAAACTCTGCCGTGTGTTCCCCCACACGCTTCGCGTTGATTACGGGCCGCTGGCAGTATCGACTGCGCGGCGCCGCGGAGGAGCCGCTGGCGTCGATCACCAAAGGCGACAAGGTTCTCGGCCTTCCGGCCGAACACCCCACGTTGCCGTCGATGCTGCGTGACGCCGGCTACGCGACCGCGCTGATCGGCAAATGGCATCTTGGTTATCCGCCGCACTTCGGTCCACGCAAGAGCGGCTACGAAGAGTTCTTCGGCTTTCATTCCGGCGGCCTCGATTACTTTGCGCACACGGATACACGCGGCGCGCCGGATCTGTGGGAAAACGAAACTCAGCGTCGAACGCGAGGGCTACCTGACCGATCTGCTGAGTGCGCGCGCGGCTGAGTTCGTGCTGCGTCAGAGCGCGGATAAGCCGTTTCTGCTGAGCTTGCATTACAGCGCGCCGCACTGGCCGTGGGAGACGCGCGACGATCGGGCCGAATCGCAGCGCATCGGCGGCAACGCCAAGCATCTCGACGGCGGCTCGATCGCGACCTATCAACGCATGATCCATCACATGGACGAAGGTATCGGACAGGTGCTGGCGGCGCTCGACGCGCACGAACTGGCCGACAACACGCTGGTGGTGTTTACCAGCGACAACGGCGGCGAGCGCTTCTCCAACAACTGGCCATTTGTTGGACAGAAGATGGATCTGCTGGAAGGCGGAATTCGTGTGCCGTTAGTCGCACGCTGGCCGAGCAAGATCGCGGCTAAAAGTGTGAGCGCTGTGCCGAACTTGACGATGGACTGGACGGCGACGATGCTCGCTGCCGCGGGCGTCGAAACACAACCTGAATATCCGCTCGACGGCGTGAATCTGTTGCCTCTTTTTGCTGATCCGTCGTGGAATCCGGCGCGCGACCTTTGCTGGCGAATGAAACATCGCGAGCAGCGCGCGCTGATCCGTGGTGACTGGAAGTATCTGGTGATGGATGGCAACGAGTACCTGTTCAACCTCGGGCTCGATGAGCGCGAACGAGCGAACCTCGCAGAGCGCGAGCCGCAGCGGCTGGCTGAACTACGCGCAGCATGGATGCGCTGGAATGAACGGATGCCGCCGGTGCCGGAAAACGCCAAGGTCTCATTGGTGTTCACGCCACAGCAGATTCCTCAGGCGACGTTCTGAGCGTTGCGTCTCGGCCGTAGCACTTAATCGAGCTCGGCTTGAATTCGCGGTTCATCGTTTCACTCCTTTGGGGGAATCGTTCGGTATTGCGTTGTCGATGGACGCACTGTGCGCGCCTGCCCCCCGTTTCAGTCCTTCAGCGCGCTGAAACCGGTCCTTAAACGTTCTGAATCCAAGCCTGCTCGCGTAGAGTTGAAGGGTTCAGGGTTGAAGGTCTCTATATCCACGGCGGTGGGGCCAGTGAGGGCAACGGATGTCAGGCGTCCATCGTTTCGGTCGATATGAAGTCAGGCCCGCCGAGCGCCAGTTGCTGATCGAGGGCAAGCCGGCGCCGCTTGGTGCGCGGGCGTTCGACTTGCTGCGGGCGCTGATTGAACGGCGCGACCGTGTCGTGAACAAGAATGAGCTGGTCGAAGCGGTCTGGCACGGGCTCGTGGTGGAAGAAAACAACCTGCAGGTGCAAGTCAGCAGCCTTCGCAAGCTTCTCGGGCCACAGGCCATCGCCACCGTCCCAGGTAGGGGCTACCAGTTCGTGGCGCCGTCGCAGGAACTCGCTGCCACTTCCACTGCGCTCCCCCTGCGCGGCGAGCAGAAGTGCGGGAGCCGCACGGGATGCTGCTGTGGTCACGTCGGCAACGAATCTCCCGGCAACTCTCCGCGCCGTTATTAGGACGAGTCGAGCGACCTCGAACTGCTGGGGGCCTTGGTTGAATCGCATCGCTGTGTCACCGTCGTCGGCGCCGGCGGCATCGGCAAGAGCCGACTGGCGCAGGCGGTTGCACACGCCAAGATTGGACAGGTGGACCGATGGCGTGTGGATGGTCGAGCTCGCCGGCCTGACAGACTCGGAACTTCTGACGCATGCTATCGCGCAAGTAGCTTGGTCTCAACGTTCCGGAGCGCGCGGCTGGCCTGTCGGCGCTTAGTGCTGCACTCGCTCCGCGGGTGATGCTGCTCGTCTTCGACAACTGCGAGCATCTGCTCGATCCGATCGCCGCGCTTGTCGACGGCCTGCTGAAAGAGGCCCCCGGGTTGCACGTCGATCGCGACCAGCCAAGAGCCGTTGAGATTGGCTGACGAGCAGCAGTACCGCATCGACCCGCTTGCCGTTCCCTCTTGACGCGTCTACGCCGGGCGCACGCGACTTCGGCGCGCTCGCCCTGTTCGTATCGTGCGTACCGCTCAGCCGCTCCACGCTACGCGCTCAGCGAAACACGATCTGCCCTTGGCAATCGACTTGTGCAAACAGCTTGATGGATTGCCACTGGCGATCGAACTGGCCGCCGCGCGCGTTCCGCTACTGGGACTGCGCACCGTGCACGATCGCCTGCGCGAACGATTCAGGCTTCTGACCGGAGGGCGCCCGGACGGCATTACGGCGGCACCAGACACTGCGAGCAGCGATGGATTGGAGTCACAGCGCTGCTCAGCGATGCGCAGCGCGCCGTTTTCCGGCGTCTCGGCGTGTTCAGCGGAGGCTTCACGATGGAGCTGGCGCAGGCCCTGTGCGCGGACGATGAGCAGGACGAGTGGGAGGTGCTGGAGCAGTTGGCGTCGCTGGTAGAGAAGTCGCTCGTGGTCGCCGAACGGGGGAAGCGGTTCGGTACCGCCTGCTCGAATCGGCACGCGCGTTTTCGCTCGAGCAACTCGCAGCCGTCAGGCGAAACCCGCAGCGGTGCTGAAGGCGGCACGCAGTGGCGATGCTGCAGTTCCTGCAGCGCGCTGACGACCGCAACATGGACAGCACGTTGCGTAACGGACGAGTACGCAGCGTTGGTTCTGCCTGAGCTGGACAACCTGCGTTCGGCCTACGCGTGGGCCGCGGGCGAGGAGGGTGATCGCGCGATCGCCATCGGCCTGGCGGCGCATGCGGGCGCGCTGATCGACTACAGCATGGAATTCGTTGAGTGGCTGCTGGAGCAGCGCGCCACGTGCGGCCGGGAGTAGTGGACGATGTGACGACGGCGCGCTTCTGGCGCGCGATCGCCGCGACAACATGGTGGGCGTGAGTTACCTTAGCGGAGTTGCTTGAGGCAGCAGAGTGCGCCGCGGCCTCCTACAGGGCACTGCGCAGGCCGCGGCGCCTGTTCTCGGCGCTTCGACTGACAGCCATATGGCGACGGAATCAAGGGAGACTTCGACGGCGCGAAACGCGGCGCTGAGACGAAGACAACGGCCTTGATCGAACGAGATTGGGGCAGCCGAATTCCGCATCGTTATCCTGCGGCTTCGCGCAGAGAGGGCAGCGGTCAGAGCGGCCAGTTCGATACCGCGATGTCGCTGTATCGCGAAGCGGCGAGTTTGGCGCGAGACGCAGGCGACTGGCGGCTGGAAGTGATCGAACGGATCAATATCGCCGACTTGCTGATGGGAGATGGGACAGCACGATGTTGCCGTGTGCGAACTGTCACAGCTGCTCGACGAATTGACGCCAGCGCCGCGTCGGACTACGAGCTGGTTGAAGTGATGAGCACGCGGATCTGGGCCCTTAGCGACGCGGGCCGCGTCGACGAAGCCGCTGCGGCCGCGCGCGACTGCATTGCCGACGATGCAACGCATGAAGACGGCCGGAGCCCGCTCTGTGCCGCGACAATAGGCGTTCCGGCACGACAGGAGTTCCTGATGAAATGTGTTCTGGCGGGGTCCCGCTATTTCGGCGCCACCGTGCTCGAGGCGCTGCGCCGCGAGGACGGCGTCGAGTTCGTCTCCGTGATCGTTCCCGCGGCGGACGACCGCCTCGCCCTCGCCGCCAACACCGCGGGGCTGCCGGTGCACGTGTTGGAGAATCCGAAGCTGGTGCCCGGTAATGCCATTCCCGACGGCACGGACCTGATCGTCGCCGCGCACACACACGCGCGCGTCAGCCCTGAGGCGCTGGCGCGGTCACGTCTCGGCGGAATCGGTTACCACCCATCGCTGCTGCCGCGGCATCGCGGCATCGCCGCTGTCGAGTGGACGATCCTCGAAGGCGATCCGGTCGCGGGCGGATCGGTGTATCACCTCGCCGATGGCTGGGACGCCGGCGCGATCGCCGCGCAGGACTGGTGCTTTGTCGTCCGCGGCGAGTCCGCGCGCGAGTTATGGGAACGCGCGCTCGCGCCGATGGGCCTTGAGTTGCTCGGCCGCGTGGTGCGTCACGCACGCGACCACGGCACGTTGCCGGCGAAGCCGCAGGATGCCCGCTTTGCGACGCGCGCGCCAATGATTCGGCGCGCCGTCGTGCTGACCGAAGATGCGCCGACGACGACGGTGTCGCTCGTCGCCACGGTAATGGGGCCCGATCGGCCCGGCATCGTGCGCCTGCTGTCGGATCGGGCGCAGCGCTTCGGCGTGAATTGGGCGGCGAGCCGGCTGTCGCGGCTCGCAGGCGAGTTCGCCGGGATGGTGCACTTCGAGGTGCCGCGCGAGCATGCCGATGCATTCGCCGAGTCGCTGCGCGGCCTCGAGGCATCGTCGGGATTGAAGCTCGTCATCGCCAAGAGCGACTCGGCACAGGTCCCGGCAGGCCTGCACGGCGTGGAGCTCGAGCTCGTCGGCGACGATCGCGTTGGCATCCTCAGCAATGTGACGCGCATCCTCGCCGAAGCGGGCGTCAGCATCGAGCACATCAACACGGAGATCGTCGGCACCACGCCGAGCGCACCGAGGACTTTCAAGATCGCGGCGCACCTACTCGTGCCCAACACGCTCGGTTCCGACGAGCTGCGCGGCCGGCTCGAGGCCGTGGCGAGCGAGATGATGGTCGATCTCGCCCTAGGGGACCGCGCCGGAAACCGCGTGCCTCACTGAGCGCCGGCACTGCGTCTCAGCGCAACTGAGTCGATTACTACAACCACATCTTGCCGCGGCGTGCGGCCCGACCGCAGTCTTCGCCGGACACCAGTCGCGACATCGGAACTCAAGCGATAGCCTGCGCGATATACGCACAGGCTTTCCCAGTCGCCGGATCTAACGGCTGCGCTTGTTGTCCTGGCCGCCTTGGTTGCGGTCTTGTTGGCCCTGTTGGCTGCCCTGCTGACCTTGTTGGCCTTGCTGGCCACCTTGATTGCGATCCTGTTGTTGCTGTTGTCCACTGCGGTTGCGATCCTGCTGGTTCTGCCCGCCTTGGTTGCGGTCTTGCTGGCCTTGTTGGCTGCCCTGATCACGATCCCTTTGGCCTTGTTGCCCGCCTTGATTCGGGTTTTGCTGATTCTGCTGACCACCCGGGCTGCGCTGCGACTGATCTTGCCCGCCTTGGCCTTGCCCTTGGCCGCCGCGCTGATTCTGATTGTTCATCCTGTGCTCCTGAAAGCCGGCACATTGCCGACGTAGGAGTTGGGGCAATCCTTATTCCTACTTTGTGGCGTCCAGTAGCGCGTGGACGGTGTTGCCAGATTCTGTGCTGAGTATTTCTGACGTTCGGTCTGCGCCGCTACTGCTGGATATTCGCGGCTTTCACCACGGGTTCCCACTTCGCGCGATAAGCCGCGATCATCTTCGCGGTGGCTTCTGGTCCCGCAGCGACCGGCTCCATGTTCGCGTCGCGAAACTTCTTCTGCATTTCCTTCGACTGCATGATCGACTCGATCGCACTGCCTAATTCGCGCACGCGCGCCGCAGGCATCGAGGCCGGTGCGAAGAACGCATTCCAGCCGTCAGCGACAACGTCGAGTCCTGCTTCTTTCAACGTTGGCACGTTCGGTAATTCGGGCGCACGCTTGGCGCCGCCGATCGCGAGAATGCGAATCTTGCCGCCTTCGTGTTGCGGCAGCAGTGTGTCGAGCGTGTCCACCGCGACAGGCAGCTGACCTCCGATCAAATCGGTCAGCAGCGGCGCAGAGCCGCGATAACCGACGACCTCCGGCTTCACTTTCGCCGCATCGCCCAGCATCAGAGCAAAAAAATGCGGCAGGCTGCCGGTGGCGGGCACGCCGAAGTTGGCTTTGTCCGGATTGGCGCGCAACCACGCGAGCAGATGACTCATTTCCTTCACCGGCACCGCGGGACCGACGGCTACGCCGAATTCGTAGCGCGATACCTGTGCGACCGGAACAAAGTCTTTCTGCGGGTCGTAGCCGACGTTCTTGAATACATGCGGAGCCACGACGTTGACCGCCGGGTTGCCGATCATCAACGCGGTCTCGTTGGCAGGTGTAGCGCGGAAGCCTTGTGCAGCGACCCTGCCACCGGCTCCGGTCTTGTTCTCCACTACGACGGTCGCGCCGAATTTTTCACGCAGAGCATCGCCGACCAGCCGTGCCGCGCGATCGGATGCGCCGCCGGGTGGATAGCCGACGATGATCTTGATCGTATCGATCTTCTGCTGCGCGTTGACTGGAGTGAGAAGGACAAGCGAGCAGCTCGCGATGGCGGCTCGTATCAAATACAGCGCGACGTTCAGCATGCTTTTTCCTAAAGCGGAGTCGGCTGCAGATTGTGCCGTAACCGTCCGCTAATGGGCCCATTGCAGAGCAGCGCTGCGTCGCAGATCTCGATCCCAAGGACGCCATGGGTGGTCGAAAGCTTTTCCGATACAAAACGGAAACAAATCAGTCAGCAACGACATCGTCCGATTACAGCGGCTGTTTAGTCTTTCACCTCGAGTCGCAGTCGCGTCGTGTGCCGCCTATTGACAGGCAGGCCGCGCGGTTCGGAAGAGTTTGCATCCGAACCTCTGCCAACCGCGTATCTGGGTTTGGCCGCTGCGGCACGCTAATCAACGAGGGAAAGATGAACTCCGGAGCTTTGGTTGTACCTTCGATGCCGAGACAAAGATCTCAGCGTCATCAACGAGCAAACGAGATGTCGGGCGCCACTCCTGCCGCCGTCGCGGCGTACGAGCGGGCCGTGTTGGACTTCCAGAACTGGCGGCGCGGCGCGGATGCCCATGTCGCGGCGGCGCTCGAGGAGGCGCCCGATTTCGTCATGGCGCATGCACTGCAGGCTTATATGCGCATCTGCACTCGCGATCCGGAACGAGTGCGCTCCGCGCGACCGGTCCTCGAGCGGCTGAGTAACCTGCCCGCGAGCAACCGCGAGCGTCTGCACTTCCTGGCTATCGATGCCGTCATTAGCGACGATTACGAGCGCGCCAAGGGTCACCTCGGCAAGATCCTGGATCTCGACCCACGCGATAGCCTTGCCTTGCACGTCGCCCACGCGTTCGATCATCTCACCGGCGATGTCGACTGCTTGAACAAGCGTGTTGCTGCGGTGTTGCCGGCGTGGTCGAGCGACGTTGCCGGCTATTCCGCCGTGCTTGCAATGCACGCCTTCGGACTCGAGGAGGCGGGTGAATTCCAACGCGCGGAGCGGACGGCGCTTGCGGCCCTCGCTCTCGACGACTCGAACGCGCGCGCGCACCACGTGATGGCGCACATATTCGAAATGACGGATCAGCCCGAAGCAGGAGTGCGCTGGTTGACCGAGCACAGGGACCGGTGGGAGACGGATACAGTGGTCGCCACGCACTGCTGGTGGCACCTCGCTTTATTCCATCTTTCGCTAGGCGATCTCGACCGGGCGCTCGACTTATATGACCGCCGGATTCGCGTCTCCCGTTCCTCCGACATCGCAGACCTGATCGACGCCTCCGCACTCCTCTGGCGCATCCAATTGCAGGGCGGCAAACCCGATCGCCGCTGGATGGAACTTGCCGGCGAGTGGGCTCTGCATATCGACGATGGTTTCTGCAGCTTCAACGACGTTCACGCGATGCTTTCCTTCGTCGGCGCTCGTCAGTGGAACCTTGCTGGACGTCTGGAACAGGCATTGGCAGGGATGCAGCGATCGTCGACGCGACATGCCGAAACGACGCGCCAGCTCGGTCTCCCGGCGTGCCGTGCGTTGCGCGCGTTTGGTCAAGGAGACAATATTCTCGCCGTCGAACTGCTTGAACAGCTTCCGCCGCGCGCATACCAACTAGGCGGAAGCCATGCACAGCGCGACGTACTTTATCTAACGCTGCAAAGGGCCCTCCGCTTCACTTCGTCCTTGCGTCCGCGAGCATCGCGTGCCCGAATCGAGGCGCAGATCTCTCGCATGCACTGACTGCGCGGTAGTGGCGTCGGCTTAGGTGGCTCGACCTGATGGCGGAATCGGCCACTAACGGACCCTTGCGCTGTCGGCCAAAATCTGCTGTAAAGCGGTCATGAGCCACCTCTGCCCACGTACCCAACGCCCCCTTCGCAAAATTCGCATCGGGGGAGTTGAACTCGAGTTCTCCGATGCGTGTGGCGGAGCGTTCTTCGATCGCTTCGAACTGGAGCGGTTCGACGATGCCGTCGAGTTTCCTGGCGACCAGCTAGCCGAACTGATGAATCGCCATCGCACTGGCGGCTTGGACTTCTCGCTGCGGCTGCGCTGTCCCAAAGATCCAGACGTTGTAATGATGCGTCGCTTCTACTCACCGAAGAGGCAAGTAGAGGTCGACGAATGTCCTGCTTGTGGCGGAATCTGGATGGATGCCGGAGAGCTTGCTGCAGCGCGAGTCGAACGACCGGACGAAGCCGCCAGCCGTCGACAAACGGAAGAGTTGCTCGTTGAAGTCTTAGGCACGCCGGTCGTCGCAGAATTCAAGAAGGAGCAGGCCGACATCGAAGCGTCGACGCGACGCATCCGCAAGCTGTTCGGATCTTTCAAGCTGGATTGACCCGCTGGCTCACGGCCAACAGCGGACCGAGATCCTGATCCCAATACCTGCCATAACTGATGTCGCAGGCGAATGAAAAAAAGTGACCCGGGAAGACTTGATCGCATCGTGGCGGAGGCTCGTCGTCACGCAGACGAGCGCGCGCTGGGCTATCGGGAAAAGGCTTTGAAGATCTACCCGTGGATCTGCGGTCGCTGCGCCCGGGAGTTCACGCGCAGCAACGTTCGGGAGCTGACCGTCCACCACAAGGACCACAATCACGACAACAATCCACCTGATGGCAGCAACTGGGAGCTGTTGTGTCTGTACTGCCACGACAACGAACACCAGCGGCAGCTAGAAGCGACTGGTGGGGGAAGCAGCAGCTCCGTAGGTGGCCGCGTGTCGACCCACGCGCCGTTTGCGGGTCTCAAAGACTTACTTGGAAAGAAGCCACCCGCGAAGTGACACAACCAGGTCAGAAACCGGCCATGGGCACGTAGATACTCGCGAGTTAAGAGTCGGCCAATAGCGGTGGTCCCCACGGCGCGATTGACCCGTTCGATCGAACCTATCGACTTAATTCATTTGATTAACAACGGCGGGCCATCCATATTTTGGTCATGACCTACATTCGCAACGGCGGAGCCGCCATCAAGACTGTCACCTTCGCGATCGTGCATTTTGCGGTGGCGTTTTCGATCGCTTATCTGCTAACCCGCGATGTCGGGATCGCAAGTGCGCTCGCTCTTATCGAGCCGCTCGCCAACACGGTCGCGTACTACTTCCACGAGAGAGTGTGGCAATGGCTGCCGCGAAGCGTGCCGGCCCGGCGACGATTGAAGTTCGGTCTATGAGCTGATTCACGAGGCGGCCAAAAGGCGGCTTGGCATCCCGAAGCAACGACCCAACCCTGAGAGGGGCCATCCCGTTCGTCCACTGTCGGCCATTGCGACAAGTGCCTTTGTTTGTCGCATGCCGCCAGAAGCGGCGTCGCACTCCCGACCGTCAAATCGCTCCGTTGCGGACGTTTCAGCGCAGGTGCAAAATGGAATCGCACTGTGTTAGTACGTTGATGTAGATCGTCGGTCAGCCAACAGCGAATATTGACCAATACGCGCAACTGCGCGCAAGATCGATCAATCACGATGGAGCAAGAACATGCTCAGCCCCGATCGAGTCATACAGCGCACCGCCTCAGTTGAGCAAAGGGTTGAAGCGATTCAAGCCGCGCTCGACGCGCGTGGAATGAACGCCACGGAGGGAGTCGACGAGTTAGACCACCTCGCTCAGGAAGAGTGGATTCCAAAGAATGGGGCACGTGTCGTGGCGAGAGCGTGGGTTGATTCAGCGTTCCGCGCTCGCCTACTCGCGAACGGCCGCGAGGCAGTCGGCGAGCTTGGCCTCACGCTGCCAAAGCATCACCGACACCTCGTCGTATTGGAAAACACCGCGACTGTGCAAAACGTCATTTGCTGCACCCTTTGTTCGTGCACGGCATTTACGATCATCGGGCTGCCACCCGATTGGTACAAGGACCTGGAATACCGGTCGCGAGTGGTACGTGAGTCGCGGACGGTGTTAAGGGAAATGGGACTCGACCTGTCACCGGAAGTAGAGATCCGCGTGTGGGACACGACGGCCGATACCCGTTACATGGTGCTGCCCATACAGCCGAAGGAAACCATCGGCTGGCCGGAAGACAAGCTCGCCGAAGTCGTGACGCGCGATTCGATGATCGGCGTCGCGCGTCTTTAGTAGAGGCAGGTGATGGACGGCATGCATGACATGGGTGGCAGGCAGGGCTTCGGTGCAGTTCGCTACACGCGGAACGCGCAGGCATTTCATGCCGATTGGGAAGTGCGCGCCAATTCTCTTTATGCCTTCGCAGTGCGATGCGGCATCTTCAACATGGATGAATACCGTCACGCAATCGAGCGCATGGAGCCGCGACACTACCTAGCGGCCAGCTATTACGAACGCTCGCTGACCAGCTTGGCGACACTATTGGTCGAGAAAGGCGTTGTGACTCGTGAAGAGCTGGAGCAGCGGACTCAGGGACACTTTCCCCTCGCAGCACCGAGCGCGCCAGGACGGACCAACGTCGGCGCGCGTGAGCGCTTTCAGCCCGGCGATCGCGTTCGCGTACGGACTGACTACGTGCCGGGCCATATACGAATGCCCGGCTACATCCGCGGCAAGACAGGTGTTGTCGTCAGCGAGTCGCCCGCCTATCCATTTCCCGACGCGCATGCACACGCCGTTGAGGCCGAGAACGAGCCTACGTACGACGTGCGTTTTCGCAGCGAGGACCTTTGGCCCAGTTCGACTGATCCCGCGCTGGTTCATGTCGGCGTGTTTCAGAGCTACCTCGAACGGGCGTTGTAGCGGGTCAGCCCACGACTATTTAATTCCGTCGTAACGCATCAAAGGTCGCATCGATGCACGGACGTCACGTGCGGCAGAGCGATTGCATCCATCCAAGCTGCAACACGCGGCGACTACATGCAGGCAAATATCGCGGCGACACTTGCCAACTACAAAAGGTAGGCACACAATCGCGCCTCGGCACTACAGCTTGTGGTTCGAGATTAGCCGATGCATGGAAACTTCGACTCGCATTTAGCCGCGTCCAGTGTTTTGGAGCGCGCACTCGCCGAGGTAAGAAAGCGGATACAAGCGCTCGACACGTTCGACCGCCTCAGTGAATCCATCGAGACGCTTGTCTGGACTGCGCATCTGAACCTGCGCCGATCCGAGGACCCATCGCTGCCACTCGGTGCGGCAGAAGCTCTGATACAGAACGCTGTCGGAGCGCTTGACGAGGCCGCGGCCACCATTGAGCGTCTAAAGCAAGAGCTCAAGCAAGCAGAGTCCCGTGTCGCTGAAGCGGTGCAGTGACACAGACGTCTGATCGCACGCGCTGGTACTCGGCGCGCAACACACCGCCGTTACATAGCGGCGTCTATGAGTTCCGCAGCACGCTGTCGCCGGAATTAACTTCGCTGGATTTCGATCAAGGTGAAGGCTGGGGAAAGTTCATGTGCATTGGCCCGAGAGTGATCTTTCAGCGCTATCGGCCACGATTGCTTGACAGCTGGCGCGGCAAAGCCCCGATATCCGACCAGGAAACGAATATGCGTGAAGATACTGAAAGGTCCGACGAATGGTTGTCGCTTTCACAAGCACCTGCCGATCTCGCTGACGGCTGGTACCGGATCGAACCGAACGATCGGTTCGGGCCGTACGCCGAGCATGTGCGTGGTCGCTGGCTGGTGATGCTAAAGACGGGTGAACGTTGCGAATTACCATGGTCTGCGCTCGACAAGTTTCGCTTCGCTGCGAACGCTTCACCGGCAGAACTCGCTTCACCGAATATCGACGGCACTCGTGATCCCCATGAACTGACCGGCACGCGCAGTCGATGATCGCGACAGCGAAGCCGATCGGACGCGGCGTCGCCGGCTAGACCGGAGCCTTGCCCTTCCCCTTTTTTGAATCAGCTGCCCGTGCAGTGTTGGTCGCTACAGGCGGCCGAATTCGCTGGCGGGCGGCTCGGATAAGAGCGACGGCTTCCCGACCGCGGCCCGCTCGTTCTCGGGCCTAGACGGTTCGGCCCCGCAGGCCTGCGATTCGTCACCTTGCCGACCGCCGAGCACACGGCGCCGCCTACGATGGCGGCATGTCAGCATCCGCTTCGCCTTTGATCGAGCGTGCCGAGACGGGTCGAGGTGACGCGCGCCTCTGGTTCGGCTACGCGAGCCTCGGCGTGCTCTGCTGGGTGCTCTATGCGGTTGCCGGCACTGACTGGGTGCGCGGCTCGTGGCGACTTTGGGAATCGGCCTACGAGGCGACCTGGAACCTGGGGCCGCCGATACTGCTCGGCACCGTGGCGCTGCCTTGGGTGCGTTGGCTGCAGCGGCGCGAGAGGACGCCTGCCGCGCGCCTCGGCGCGCACATCCTGGGCGCTCTTGCCTTCGCCGCGCTCTGGCAGTTGCTTGACTTCGCGCTGTCGAGCTGGTTCTTCGGCCACGACCATGCCGTGGCGACTTTCGAGCAGCGCATCCTCTGGCGCAGCGCGTGGGCGGTCTTCATCTACACCGCTCTGGTGTCAGGCTTCGGCGGCGCTCTGCATGCGCGACGTGCGCATCGCGCCGCGCTGGCGAGTGCCCAAGCGGAGGCGGCGCTGGTGCAGGCTGAACTGGCCGCGATCAGCGGAAAGCTCAATCCGCACTTCCTCTTCAACACCCTTAACTCGATCATCTTCCTGACGCGGAAGGATGCGGGCGCGGCAGAGAGCGCCCTGCTGAGCTTTGCGCGCATGCTGCGCTACCTGCTCGACTCGAACCGCGGTACTGCTGACCGCGTGCCGCTGCGCGAGGAGCTCGACTTCGTGCGTGACTACCTCGACCTCGAGACTCTGCGTCTCGGCACAAGGCTGGCGGTCGCGTGGCGCATCGACGACGCTGCGCTTGACGTGGGCATCCCGCCGCTCACTCTGCAGCCGCTGGTCGAGAACGCGATCGTTCACGGCATCGCGCCGCGCGCCGAGCCAGGGACAGTGCAGATCGAGGCTGAGCGGCCAAGCGTCGGCGCAGACCTGGTGCTGCGCGTGCGCGACGACGGCCCGGGCTGCGTCTGGCCACCTGCACCAGCGACGGGGCGCGCGGACGGCATCGGCCTCGGCACGCTGCGCCGGCGCTTCGAGCTCGACTATGGCGGCCGCGCTCGGGTGCACATCCGCTCTGCGCCGGGTCAAGGCTTCTGCGTCGAGATTGTCATTCCCGCAAACGAACAGGAATCATGAAGCGATACACCATTTTGATAGCTGAAGACGAACCGCTCGCGAGCGAGGGCCTCGCCGCCTGGGTGCGCGAACTGCCGGAGCTCGAGCTGATCGGCATCCGCGCCGACGGCCCGAGCACGCTGCACGCGCTGCGCGAGCTCGAGCCCGAGCTGGTGCTGATGGACATTCAAATGCCGGGGATGAGCGGGCTGCAGGTGCTGCGCGCCCTCGCCGGCGAGCCCGGGCGAACTGAGCCGGCGGTGATCTTCACTACCGCATACGACGAGCACGCCGTTGCCGCCTTCGAGCTCCACGCCGTCGATTATCTGCTGAAGCCGTTCTCACAGGAGCGCTTCATCGAGGCGGTGCGCCACGCACTACAGACAGTCGGCGCGCCGGGACCCGCGCTGCCAGCGCTCGCGGCGGCCGCGCACGGTGAGGTCGAGCTGTTGACGCGGGTGCTCGTGCGCGACGCCGGCAAGATTTTCCCGCTGCTGGTCGAGGCGATCGAGTGCTTGCGCTCCGACACCAAGTACACCGCCATCGTCAGCCGGGGACGCAGTTACCTGGTGCGCCTGCCGCTCGCGGCCTTCGAGAAGCGGCTAAGCCCAGATCGCTTTCTCAAAATCAATCGTGGCTGCATCGTCAATCTCGACTTCGTCGTCGCCATGGTCCCGGCCGACAACTCGCAGCTCAACGTGCAGATGAAGGATGGGACGTGCTTCACCGCGAGCCGCGAAGTCTCGCGTCAACTTAGGGCAGATTCGCTATGAAGAAGATCTTTTGCGGCGCGTTGCTGCTGTTCGCCTGCTTGTCGGCGCCTTCGTGGGCGCAACGCGCACAGCTGCAGGTCATTCCGACCGAGCCGTTCGACGCAATTGAGATTTCCGGTTCGGCCGACGTGCGCTTCACGCAGGGTCCGACTGACCAGGTGATGATGCGCGGCGGCGACGACGCTCTGCGCGACAAGGTGTTCGAGGTTCGCGACAGGAAGCTGCGAATCGGTTTGTCCGGCGCGTGGCGATTCTGGGACGCGGACAAGATGCGGATCGAGGTGCAGGCGCGCGATCTGACGCGGGTCACGATCTCAGGTGCCGGCGAATTCCGCGCGCCGGACGCGGTCCGCGTCGGACAACTCGCGGTCCTCATCTCAGGCTCGGGCTCGGCGCGCTTCGACCAGTTAAACGCCGAGACGCTTACCTTCCAGATCGCTGGTGCGGGCGACGGCCACGTAACAGGCTCGACCAAGGACCTGACCCTGAAGATCTCAGGCCACGGCGAGTTTCGCGGCGAAGACCTGCGCACCGAGCGCGGCGACATCGCAGTGAGCGGCGTCGGCGAGGCCCGCGTCTGGGCGGTGCAGGACCTTCGCATCGCCGTTAGCGGGGCGGCCCAGATCGACTACTGGGGCACGCCGACCGTCAAGCGCAGCGTCTCTGGCGCGGCGAGAATCAACGAGCGCGGTGCGAAGCCAGCGGCGCGCTAACGCGCCGACAACCCTGCGGGGCGCGTAATCGCATGTCGATAGCTCGCGGCCAATTGCAGACCTTGGCAGGGACCGTCAAACTTCACCGAGAGGCGGTCTAGCGCGACGAGGTTAACCTAATCTGTTCCGGACATAAACGCAGTCCGCACAGAACGGCGGGAGAATAAAAGGAGGTTCCGCGTGATCTTGATCGTTGGCGGAAGCGGAACTTTAGGTCGACTCGTTGCGCGCGATCTGCTAGCGGCCGGAGAACCAGTGCGCGTGATGACCCGCTATCCGGAGTCGGCCTCGGCATTGCGCGACGCTGGACAGAGATCGTCGGTGGCGATCTGACAAAGCGGTCACTTAGCCAGGCATGCGCTGGGGTTGAGCGCGTCGTAGCTGCGGCGCACTCGCTTCTGGGCCGCGGACGCTATGCCTCAACGAAGGTCGATCTTCAAGGGCACTGCGAGCTCATTGATGTCGCAAGCAGCAAGGGCGTGCGCCACTTTGTTTATACGTCGGCGTATTTCAGCGATCCTGCTTTTGAGGTGATTCCATTCGTACGAATCAAGCAGCAGGTTGAGCAGCACTTGCGAGCGAGCGGACTAAGCCACACCATCCTGCGGCCAACCGCGTTCATGGACTTTCATGCGCATGTCTTGCTTGGCAAGCCGGTCATCGAGGGCAAGAAAGTCGTTATCTTCGGACGCGGTGAGCGACCGCGAAACTTCGTTGCCGCCAGCGACGTTGCTCGGTTCGCTGTGCGTTCGCTAAAAGAAGAATCGCTGGCAGGTCAGGCGATCGACATCGGAGGGCCCGAGAATCTGTCCAACCTGGAAGTGGTTCGGATTTATGAAGCGGCCTCAGCGCGCACGGCGAAGGTGATTAGAGTGCCCGCCAGCGTACCGAAGCTACTATCACGCCTCGCTCGGCCGCTGCATTCCGGCGGCGCCCAAATGTTGCAATTTGCGGCGCTGGCGGAGACAGCTGATCAACGTTTTGATGCTCGAGGTTTTGAGCAACGATTTTCAACTCGCATGACCCGGTTGGAAGACTGGGTGCGGCTGCACGCGATGTAGCTGTCAATTGGCGGTCACCATAGAGTGGTTCAAGCTTGATCGAAAGCGGCGATTCCTTTCTTTCATATTGTCTTGGTCGAGTCCCGATGGGAGAGACGTGGGTATAGGCAGAGGGAAGCTCTTTTTTGTGTGCGGGAAGATGGCGGCCGGCAAATCGACCCTGATGAAGGAGCTTGCCGCCCAAGAAGACGCAGTGCTGTTAGCACAGGACGAACTCTTGGTCACTCTCTTCCCTGACGAAATTGTTGACCTCGCCACGTTCGTGAAGTGCTCGACCCGGGTTCAGGCCGCACTCGCCCCGCACATCTGTTCGCTTCTTTCCAAGGGGGGTGTCCGTTGTCTTGGATTTTCCGGCAAACACAAGAGCGCAACGCGCCTGGTTCCGTCAGCTGTTTGAACGAGCTGAGTGCGAGCACGAGCTTCACTTGATCGTCGCATCGGACGATCTGTGCAAACGCCAACTTAAGCAGGGAGTGAACAGCGAGGGCTTCCGGTAGGCACAAAATGGACAACGGACAGCCGACTTCGAGGAAGTCACAGACACTAAGCATTCGCTGCCTCGCGGGCGCCGGCAACGTTCGTCGGAGCAACCGAAAAAATTGGCCGTAGGAAGCATACGGGCTCGTGAGGGTTCGCCGGCGATCCTTAGCAGTAACGCTCTCTTGTCGGCTTGTACTGACTCGGCTACAGTGACGATGGGTGCTGCATAACAGTTACTGCAGCAGGTTCACGCGAAGGCCGGGCCGCCTCGCGGTTTACGAGCGTGGACCGATGCCCCTTTTTCCCGCCAAGTTACTTACCAACGTCCCTGTCGCGACGGCGCGAGCTTGCGGCAACCGTATTGAAGCGGTCTTCGCGTTTCTCGGGGATTCAATCGTCACCGGTCTCAGGCTAGCTCCTACGGCGCTAGCGATGACTCTGCGCGAGTACTTCTCTTTACTCGATCGGCATTCGTCGATCACTTCGATGAGGATAACGTCATGACAAGGACTCATTGTCCACTCTGCAAGGCGGTAGTCGAACCCGAGGTACTAAACGAAATCAACGGCGAGGAAGGCAGGCTTGCGGTCAGCGTGTACGGGATGCCGGTTCTTCATTGCAGCAACGGGCACCGGTTTTTTTCGCACCCTGACTTTCCACTCATGCTGCTCGACTGGCTGGAGCAGAGTGGAAAGAAATTGCCGGTTAGTGCAACGAAGGGCACGCTTATCAAGAAGCACGTCTGCGCCGAGTGTGGGGATCTATTGAGCGGACCGGACGATCAACGGCACTCATTCCGGCTTCCGGTCGATTTACCTGAAACATCGCCGTTTGAGATCGAGCTGACAATGCCGGTGCACCGCTGTCCTCGCTGCCGCAAGGAGCAGATGCACTCGATGAAGGAGGTGCGCAACCACGCCCCCGCCGCTCTGGCACACGCATTCAAGTCCGCTCAGATAACCGCCGGCCGGTGAACAATAGGTTTGTGTCTTAGCTTGACCGGCCCCGCGCGCGCAGGACAACTAGGCTTTTTTGCGAGCCAAAAGTTCGATTGGGTTTACTTGGGCGTTCGCTAAGGCGCGCGACATGTTTGCCATGGCCTCGTTCGCGTTATCGCCGTGAATGAGCATGACAGCTCGATGCGGCGGCTTACCTCCGCTTGCGACTATCGCACGCGCGCGAGCGCCTGAAGCGAGAGCTTCGTCAAGCGTGCTGCGCATTTGAATGACGTCAAACCCCGCCTGCTCGAGGCCTTGCCGCGTCTCTTCCGGTGTCGATAGAAAGCTGGTAAGCGCGCTGCTCGCCCACGGGGTGGGATAGTCCAACTCGCCACGTTCGCCCTTCGCGATTTCCGAGAGTACAAGCCATGCGCCGGGCTTCAGCACTCGATGTGTCTCTCGATACAAGGCTGCCTTATCGGCAATGTTCATCGAAACGTTCATCGAATACGCGCCATCGAAGCTGGCATCGGCAAACGGCATTGCCAGAGCATCGCCGACCTCGAACGCGACCCGGTCGTCGAGTCGGAGCATGCGGGTCAGTTGGCGTGCAACCTCGCAGAACTCTGGGGTCAGATCGATTCCGGTTACTCGGCATCCAAAGTGATTCGCGAAGTAGCGCGCGGGCCCGCCGATTCCGCTTCCAATGTCCAGCAGATGGTCCGCCGCATCGGCTCTAACCAAGCCGGCAACTTCGACAGTTGCCTCCAGGCCGCGACCGTGGAATTGATCGTATGGCGCCAGCGCTTCCATGGTCGGATGATTCGGATCGACCCCGTCGTCCGTGAGCGCGGCACTAAGACGAGTCAGGAGCTGGCCGTGACTGTAGTGAGCGGCGATGTCGGTGTTGGTGTTCATGCGGTCGCTGGGTTGAAGACAGAGTCGTGCTGCGTTACTGCAGCGTCAGCGCACGATGACATTCTTGAACTGCCACGGATCGTCGTAATCGATGTCTTCCGGAAAAAGTCCCTGACCGCGATTGTCGAGCGGCGTCCAGTCGGTATACGCGCCCACGAGCTTGCCGAGATACGGATCCTGAATCGACAGGATGCGGTCGTGATCGAGTTCGTCAGCATCGACCACACCAGCGCGCGGGTTCTCGATCGCCCAGACCATTCCCGCCACCACGGCCGAAGTCACCTGCAGGCCGGTTGCATTTTGGTAAGGAGCAACTGCACGCGCCTGGTGAATCGTCAGCTGGCTGCCGTACCAGAAAGCGTTCATAGCGTGCCCATAGAGCAGCACACCGAGTTCGTCCATGCCATCCACGATCTCGTCATTCATCAGCCTGACGCGAGATTGCGGCCGCATGTTGCGCCCCTGCAGTTCATGCAAGCTCAGGATGGTGTCGTCGCAGGGGTGATATGCGTAATGCACTGTCGGGCGGTAGACCGCCTCGCCGTCCTTCTCCACAGTCAGATAGTCGGCAATCGAAATAGATTCGTTGTGCGTGATCAGGTACCCCTGGATCGGACCGGCTTTCGGTGTCCAGCTGCGCACGCGTGTACCCGCGCCAGGCCGCGTCAGGTAAATCGCTGCTTTGCATCCGGTTTCGTGGAAGCTCGCCTCGGGGGGGACGTGCTTTTCGTGCGTCCCCCAACCGAGTTCGGCCGGCTGCAGACCTTCGCTCAGGAATCCCTCGATTGACCAGGTATTGACGAATTCGTCCGGCACCTTGGGTACGTCGGCCCACTGCGTATCACGCTCGGCGATGTGAATGCCTTTTACCTCGAGCTGCATAGCAAGGTTCGCCCAGCCTTCGCGTGTCGTAGGCGCAACCGTGTGGCCCATGTCCGATGCAAGATGGACAAGCGCGCTTTTGAACAAGTGGCTCACCATGCCCGGGTTTGCTCCGTGTGCCACTACCGCGGTCGGTCCGTCACCGCGGATCTTGCGTACTTCCTCTCGCAGCGCGTAGTTCGTGCGCTGGGGCAGCGGCACGCCAGCGTCGACGTAGCCACCGGCCCACGGCTCGATGCACGTGTCGATGTACAGCGCATTGAGTTCGCGGCACAGACGGATCAGCGCCACCGAAGAAACCTCGACCGAAAGATTGACGACGAAGCCGTTTGCGATCAGCGGCGCAAGGATCTTGCGGTAATTGTTCGGACGGAGCGCAAGCTTCTCGAAGCGAACGCCCTCCAGCTCGGCCAGCCGGCGAGCAGAGTCGTCCGGCGAGATCACGACCATGTTCTCGCGCGGCGCGCGGATATGACGCAGTATCAGCGGCAAAGCGCCTTTGCCTATAGAGCCGAAGCCGATGATGACGATCGGGCCGGAAAAATCAATCTGATCGGGAGTCAAACGCACTTGTTGGTCCTCGCTAGGTCGTCACGTCAGCCGGTTCCGTGCCTGCCGGAACGTTTGATCGCCGGAAACGACATTGCGTCAAGGCTTTGGACCGATAGCAATCTCGCGCTTGCCGGATTGTGACTGGCTCGTTCAACGTCCCAATCCGCGTCGGTCGACCAAAACCCGCGCGCGACACAGAACTCAGCGCTACAACTCCAGTTACTCGACCGGCATCGCGTTGCGTTGGTCAATCGTGATCGACTGCTTGCCCGCCTTCAAATCCACGAGTTCATGCCACATCATTCGCTTGTTGCCGACTTTCGCATCGCTTAGTACCCAATAGCGACCCGCGGGCAAAGTCGGCGTCTGCGCGTGGCCATTCGCATCGGTCTTTATGTAGCCGTTATCGCAATGAAAACACGAACTGCCGATCGAAAATGGCTTTGCATGCGACCCCCTTGGAAAAGCTCGCTGCTGCGATCGCCGCCAGGCGTGGCAACTGTGGCTCTGGGTAGGCCTCAGGAGCGATACGGCGGAACTACTCCGCTGGCGCTCAGGCCAGTGGCCCCTTCGGGAAGTAATGTGTGTACGCGTCCGTCTGGCTCACCTGCACATTGTTGTGCCAGTACATCACGCGCTTCGCCCATGCTTTCTGCGAGTCAATCACTTTCGCAAACAGCGGGTTCGCGCTCGAGTGGCGCTCGATCACCGCATCCCACGCCTTGAGTTGTGCGTTCAGAATCGATTTGGGCGTCCGATACACCTTCACCTTGTCCTTGGTCTGCACCTCGATGTAGTCCTGCGACATGCGGTGCATCGATTTCCACAGCATGTCCGAGTGCGCCGCGTGCGGGACATACTTCAGGATCGCCTTGATGTCCTCCGGCAAAGCGTCGTGCCTGGCTTTGTTAAACATGACCTCGCAAAAATTGTTGGCCATGTGATAGCTCTGCTGCAGATAAAACTTCGCGACGTCGGGGAACCCCATGATGCGATCGTCGGTGGCGCTCGCAAACTCGGCGCCGTCGAGCAGCCCGCGATCTAGCGCCGGCACAATATCCGCCGGCGCCATCTGCACAGCGGACATTCCCAATGCGGTGAACATTTCTACCGCCAGGCCTGAGGTGCGGAACTTGAGTCCTTTCAGGTCTGCAGGTCCTTTGATCTCTTTCTTGAACCAGCCCATCGGTTCGCATGGGACCGGCCCGCCGAGGTAGCTCACGATGTTGAGCTGCGCTGCCTTTTGAATCTCGACAAAGAGTTCCTTGCCGCCGCCGTACTCCACCCAGCCCATCAGCTGATTGGCGTCCATTCCGAAATCGGGTCCCGCACCGTAGAGACCGAAAGCGACATTTTTGCCAAACCAGAATGCAGGGATGCCGTGCCCGCCGTCGAGCACGCCTTTGCTCACTGCATCGACGACCTGCAATCCGGGCACGACGGCGCCCGCAGGCAGCATCTCGATTTTCAGTCGCCCACCGGTGAGGTCGGCTGCTTTCTTGCACCAATCCACCGCGCACTCGTGATAGATGAACTTCAGCGGCCAAGTGCTCTGGAAGCGCAGCGTGATAGGCGTCTGCGCGCGGGCGATCATCGGGAAGCCGAGGGTCGTCGCACCCGCCGCAGCACTGGTGGCTAGAAAGCGACGACGCATTTGCTTTTTCGGAACGCTGTCGGTGATCTCGTCACGTTTCATTCTTACTCCCCGTTCTTGCTGCGCGTTGTGTTCACGACCTCGGCAACAACCGATCGCGTCGTGGTTTTATGCGTTTTCTTTTTCGACCTTGCTGCCCGTTACGAAACCCGCGCTCTTCGCGAAAATGTTCGGCTTGCGATAGACCGCGAGAATCGTGCAACCTTCCTCGCTGTAGGTTTCATGCATCGATCCGGCGTGACGCCACACGTATTCGCCTTTGCGACATATTCCATCGTGATCGGAAAACGAGCCTTCAAGTACCAATGACTGCTCTATCTCCGGATGCATATGAAACGGCAGGCGTGCACCTGGCTGCCATTTGAGAAGGCAAGTCAACTCTCCTGCCTCGTCGTTCTTGTAGAGCACCTTGATCTGAATTCCAGGAAACTGCGAGGGCGCCCATTCCATATCCTGCGGTTTCACATAGATCGAGCCGTTTTGCGTGGGAGTGAGCTTGAGTGTCTTCTCCCGCCATTGCTCAATCTGCTCAGGGGTTAGTTGCGCAGCCATTTGTTGACCTCCGTCATGCCATCAAGCGAGAATGTGTCAACAAGTATGACCAGCGGGAAACACCCAGTCAACATGCGATTCGCTGTTTTCATTTACGACGGTGTCGAGCCGGTGGACCTGGCAACCTACGGCGTTCTCTCGATGGCGCGCCGCATCGCACCAGAAATCTCGATGTTCACCGTCGCGCCCGAGGCCGGCGAAGTGAAGATGGCGAATGGCTTGCGTGTAATCGCCGACCATGGCTTCAGCGACTGCCCGCCTTCGGACGCGCTGATCGTTACGGGGGGTCCGGGTTGGGTGGCGCAGTGCGAGAGCGCAGAAACCTTGGCGTTCATGCGCCGCTATTCGGCCGGGCGTGTAACGGCGGGCGTGTGTACAGGCGGAATGATCCTCGCCGCTGCGGGCCTGCTCGATGGCAACAAGGCAACCACCAAGCGCGAGATCGCCGGTGCCGAGGTCCCACCCGTGAATGTCATGCGTGAGCGGCATCCGCTTATCGACGTACAGGATTCAGCGAGTCTCGTGGACTGCGGCCGAGTTATCACCGGTGGCGGAGTAACTCTTGGCATCGATGCGACGCTGCATCTGCTTGCGCGGCTGCTCGGCGACAAAGTCGCGAATGAGACTGCGCGCATCATGGAATACTCGCGTGCATGGCGAGCAAACCGAGACGCCCTGCCGGTCATCGTGCAGTGACCCGATCGGTCCGCACGCGAACGAAGGACGGGCAGATCGGCGACCACCTGAAAGCGCTGCGCGCTGCGCGCGGCATCACGCTTGACCAACTCGCTGCCGCGACCGGCCTCACTAAGAGCTATCTCTCGAAAATCCAGAATTCGCACAAGCTTCCGCCGATCGCTACGCTTTCGCGCATTGCGCAGGCACTGGGAACCGGAATTGGCAGCTTCTTCGGCGACATCCTCCAGCAAGGCCAAGGCGCGAGCGTCGTGCGAAGCAGTGAGCGTCTGCCTGTAGTGCGCGGCGGTACGGCCTTCGGCTATGACTACGTCAGCCTCGCGCATGATCGGTTGGTTAAGCGAATGGAACCTTTTGTCTTCACGTTCCCTTCGAAGATTGATCGACACGTGTTTTTCGATCACGGCGGCGAAGAGTTCGTGTTCATCCTAAGCGGCAGAGTCGTCTTCCAGGTTGGCGATGAGCGTTGGACTTTGGCAAAGGGCGACAGCATCTATTTCGATGCGGCCATTCCGCACCGCGGCTGGAGTGTCGGTCGCGATGCAACCGCTTTAGTAGTGATTCACACCGCGCAGAGCTCGCATGACACTCAGCTGGCCCGATCACGACGCAAGCATCGTGAGTCGACGACATCTCCTAGGAAGGGACGTGCTCTTCCGGCACATTGAGCTCCAGCTCATCAAGCCACACGCGCGCACTGCCATCTGACGGCGCCCTCCAATCGCCGCGTGGCGACAGACTTCCACCCGACACGACCTTCGGCCCGTTCGGTAGCGCGGATCGCTTGTACTGGCTGATTTCGAAGAAGCGATACAGAAAAACGGCGAGCCACTTCTTGATGTCGGCGAGCGAGTAGGCGTGTTTGGCCTCGTCGGGAAAGTGCGGTGGCCAGAGTCCGTGCGCGGTATTGCGCCACGCGTGCCAGGCGAGAAAGGCCACTTTCGACGGCCGCAGCCCGTAGCGTGTGATGTAGTACAGATGAAAGTCCTGCAGCTCGTAGGGCCCGACCTTGGACTGCGTGCTTTGCATGTTTCCGTCATCAGCATCTGACGGTATGAGCTCCGGCGAAATTTCAGTGTTCAGAATCGAAAGCAGCGTCCTGGAGGCAGCGTCATCGAATTGATTCGTCTTGACGACCCAGCGCACCAGGTACTGAATCAGTGTCTTGGCCACGGAGCCGTTGACGTTGTAATGGCTCATGTGATCGCCGACGCCGTAGGTACACCATCCAAGCGCGAGTTCAGACAAATCGCCGGTGCCGAGCACGAACGCTTTTCGTTGATTGGCCAAGCGAAACAAAAAGTCGGTGCGCAAACCTGCCTGCACGTTCTCGAACGTGACGTCATATACGCGTTCGCCTTTAGCGAACGGATGGCCAATCTGTTCGAGCATCAGCCGGGCTGCGGGCTTGATGTCGATCTCTTCAGCCTGTCACACCCAGCGCGTTCATCAGCTGCCAGGCGTTCGACTTCGTGCCCTCTGACGTTGCAAACCCCGGCATCGTGAAGCCCAGAATATTCTTGCGCGGCAGCCCGAGAACATCGAACGTCTTTGCGGCCACGATCAACGCGTGTGTCGAGTCGAGTCCTCCCGAAACGCCAATGACAATGCGCTCGCCATTGGTCACCTGCATTCGCTTCATCAGGCCCTGCACCTGGATGTTGAAGGCCTCGTAGCAATCCTTGTCGAGCTTCGCTTCGCTATCGGGCACGTAGGGAAAGCGGTCGATCTTGCGTTCCAATCCCGCATCGTCGAAGGTCGGCTTGTGCTCGAACTCGATTCGTCTGAACGCGGTCTCGGGGTGACCGACAGCGGCTGCAGCGTTGTTGAATGTCGGCGTCCGCATGCGTTCGAGCCGAAGTCGCTCGACATCGATATCCGCCACCGCCATCTGGCTTTTCAGTGGGAACCGTTCAGTGCATGCGAGCTCCGCGCCCAGCTCATGGATGGTGGCTTGCCCGTCCCATGCGAGGTCGGTGGTGCTTTCGCCAGGCCCTGCAGCCGAATAGATGTAAGCGGCGCTGCACCGTACCGATTGCGAAGCGCACAGCATGGCGCGTTCGTCCGCTTTGCCAATCACGACGTTGGACGCCGAAAGGTTGCAAAGAATCAATGCGCCAGCGAGTGCTCCATCGATTGAAGGTGGAGTCGCGGCCCAGAAGTCCTCGCAGATTTCGATGTGGAAGACAAAATCAGCGAGATCGGACGCCGCAAAAATCAGGTCGGTGCCAAATGGTGCGGTCTGACCCGCCAATCGCACGTCCAGACCCGAAATGCCAAAGCCGGGGGCGAACCATCGGTTTTCGTAATACTCGCGGTAGTTCGGCAGGAATGATTTTGGTGTGACGCCGAGGATCTTGCCGCGAGCAATGGCGACACCGCAGTTATACAAACGACCATTGCGGCGAACCGGCGCGCCGACGATGAACACCGGGCGCAGGCGTTGTGAGGCTTCAAGCAATTGTGCGATGGCGGCCTCGACCGCATCGAGCAGCGCATCCTGCAACAACAGATCATCGATTGCGTAGGCGCTGATGCCGAGCTCCGGGAACAACATCAGATCGACGCTTCGGGCTTCTCCTTCATGCATCAATGCCAGCGTCTCCTGCGCATTGGCTTTCGGATCGCCTACGCAGATGCGTGGCGTGCAGGCGGCCACGCGCACAAATCCCTGGCGGTGGAACGAAAAGAAGTTGTCCCCGGCTGGCATCGGAAGTTCTCGACTGCTCTAAGGAAATAAAACGAGCATATAGCGCATCGGCCCGGGTACGAGGTGCGGCACCTACGCGGTGCGCAGCCCGAGCACGTCGGCAAGCTCGTCGCGCAACCTGACGCGATTAATCAATTGCCGTAACGATAGAGCCCCTTCAGCTCATTCAGCACGCCAGTCACGCGGTCCATAGCGGAGTTCTGTGCGTCGAAGTTCGCGATGGTGACCCAATTGCCCTCGACAAGTGCGTCCACGTTGAAGCCTGCGCTCAGTGGCTGGGCCGGACACACACGCAGACCGGTTATGGAATTGACTTGGACGAATGCACCAGCGGCACCGCTAAGCCAACCCTTGTCGACAACTAATGCGCTCATGTTGATCCCTTTGTTAAGGGCCGAGCGTACGCTGGCTCCGGCGAGGTGATCGAAGTGACCAGCGGCGGTTTACACCTCGATTCGTCAAGCACCGATACACATGCCGCAGGCCACGTCCTGTAAAGGCAAATCCGATATCGTTCAGGTCTTTGATCCAAAACAAAACAAGAACGGGAGGCAGAACATGCAATCGCAACATCAGAGCGAGCGTCGCCAAATTCTCAAGGCCGCTGCTGGAGCCGGTCTAACCACGCTCGCGGGCTCAGCCATCGCGCAAGCGTTCGATTTCAAGCCGAATCAACGTTACCCCGATCCTTCGGTTCAGATTCTCGATCCGAGCTTCACCCGGTACCGCATCTACAGCAGCACGGTGGAGCAGGTCGCTACCGGCATGCGATGGGCCGAAGGTCCGGTGTACTTTCCCGGCGCGGGAGCCGGCGCGCCGGGCTACGTGCTCGTGAGCGACATTCCCAACAATTGCATCATGAAGTTCGACGAGAAGAGCGGGAAGTTCACTGTCTTCCGCTCCAATGCGAACTACGCTAACGGCAATACACGCGATCGCCAGGGCCGTCTTGTCACCTGCGAGCACTCGGTGACGCGCCGAGTGACACGCACCGAGCGCGACGGCAAGATCACCGTGTTGGCAGACAGCTTCGAGGGCAAGCGACTGAACGCTCCGAACGACATCGTCGTCAAGTCAGACGACAGCCTCTGGTTCACCGATCCGCTGTTCGGCATCAATGGGGAATGGGAAGGTTCACGCGCGAAGCCCGAGCAGGCGACAACCAACGTCTACCGGATAGGAACCGACGGAAAGGTCACTGCCGTGATCACCGACATCGTCAACCCCAACGGCCTCGCATTCTCACCCGACGAGAAGAAGCTGTACGTCGTTGAATGGCGCGGCACGCCCAACCGGAGTATCTGGAGCTTCGACGTCAATGCCGACGGCACAGTCACCAACAAGACCAAGCTGATCGACGCGGCCGATCAAGGCGCACTCGACGGATTCAAGGTCGACCGGGATGGCAACCTGTGGTGCGGCTGGGGCAGCAACGGCGCTCTCAATGCGGAACCGGCCGACGTCGGCGGTCGCAAGGTATTCCAGCTGCGCGGCAAATCGGAAGATCTCGACGGCGTGATGGTCTTCAATTCCACGGGCAAGGCGATCGCGCACATACGCCTACCGGAGCGGTGCGCAAATCTGTGTTTCGGCGGGCCGAAAAACAACCGGCTGTACATGGCGAGTTGCCACTCGCTGTACGCGCTGTATGTGGAAGCACACGGCGCTGTCTAACCGCGAGCTGCGCATCCACTTTCCTTTGACCTTCAACGATGTCCGCTAAAAGCCACAAGCGCCCTTCTTACCGCACCCTCGGCAACAGCCAACTCAAGGTGTCGCCGTTGTGCGTCGGCGCCATGATGTTTGGAGACCAGACCGACGAGCCGGTGGCGCGCGAGATCGTGGCGCATGCGCGCGACCACGGAGTCAATTTCATCGACACCGCCGACGTTTATTCGAACGGCAAGTCCGAGTCGATGGTGGGTGCATTGCTCGAGTCGCAGCGTGACGACTGGGTACTTGCCACCAAGGTGGGCAACAAGATGTCGGAGCGGCCGAACGAGTCGCAGTACTCGCGCACGTGGGTCTTGCGCGAATGCGACGCGAGCCTGAAGCGGCTGGCCACCGACTGGATCGATATCTACTACATGCACCGCGACTTCACCAACAAGCCTCTCGAGGAGCCGCTTCGCGCGATCGATGCACTGTTGCGCGCCGGCAAGATCCGCTACTGGGGCGTGAGCAACTTTCGCGGCTGGCGCATCGCGGAAGCTGTTTACACAGCGCGCGCACTCAACATGCCCGCACCGATTGTCTGCCAGCCGTACTACAACCTGCTCAACCGGCAGCCTGAGGTGGAGGTTCTGCCGGCGTGCGAACACCTCGGTCTCGGCGTCGTACCGTACAGCCCGATCGCGCGCGGTGTGCTCAGCGGCAAGTACGCGCCCGGCAGCAAGCCAGCCGAAGGCACGCGCGCCGGGCGCGGTGACAAGCGCATGATGGAAACCGAGTTTCGCGAAGAGTCGTTGCGAGTCGCGCAAAAGCTCGCCGAGCATTGCGCGCGCAAAGGTGTGGCGCTGTCGCACTTCGCTACCGCATGGGTACTGGCGCACCGCGCAGTGAGCGCGGTGATCGCCGGTCCGCGCACCTTCGAACAATGGAAGGAATACTTTTTCGCCCTCGATTGCGAGATCACGCCCGAGGATGAAGCGCTCGTCGATTCACTCGTAAGCCCCGGCCATCCGTCGACACCGGGCTACAACGATCCGTCATATCCGTTGGAGCAACGACGGTCCTAAGGCCTTCGACTCTTGGCAGTGACCAAGATCGCCGAAAGCAAAGAGGAATCAGCAGTTCGAGAGTCCACTATGGGTGGCGAGTAGACTTACGCCAGCCACTACCAATGGACACAAACATGAAACTGATTGCAATTTGCGCCGTAACTGCATTGACGTTGCTTACCGGATCGGCTTACGCCCAGACGAATGCTGCCAAGACGAACAGCAGCGATCCCATCGTGCAGGAGCGGATGAAGAAAAAAGATGCGAACGAGGTCTACAAGAAATCTGTCGCGGCCGCTTCCAAGGAACGGGACGCCAAAGTGAAGGCAGCAGTCGATTCGGCGGTCGCAGACGCACAGAAAACCGGCAAAGATCCGATCGTCGCCAAGCGCAACGCTACATCTGAAGCTAAAAAGATGACCAAAGCCGACTACGACGCCGCCGTGAGCGCTGCGAAGAAGCAGCGTGATGCGGCTTACGCTGCTGCTGCAGTCAAGTCTTGATATATCGAGTCGCGCGCGCTCCTCAGCGCGCGCACTCAGCCTGGTTTCTGATTTCTGGGCAGAAACGCGGCCACGACACCCAGCAGCGGCAGATACGCAATCGTGTGGTAAACGATCCGGCGTATCCGTTGGAGAAACGACGCGCCTAGGGCCGCCGTTTCACACCGGTTGTGGCACCACGCGCAGGTACTTCTTCACCGCCTGCCAGCCGCGCGTCATCGGTGCCAGTCAGACTGTGCGCCCAGCGCGTCCTAACTTAATCGCGTCATCCTCAAACCACTCTTCCATCTTTGTCGATAGTATTTTTCGACAGTGGCTGGGCCGGCGCGCCTGCATGCTGAGCTTCAGATCCATGATGCCGGCGCGAGGGATCACATTCGGACGATTGCGATGGAAAGAAGCGTAGAACAGGTGGCTGTCAGCCGCATCGCCAAGTCCAAGCCCGAAATCCTGAATGCGTTGCGGATGGCGGCGATCGGAGTTCCGCTTGCCGCCGAGACCGATAACGAACGACTGCAGCGCCGACTGCGCGCCAAAGCCGACCTGACGCGCAACGAAGCCGAGGCGATCAGCGAGAGGATTTGCTCGGTGGCACGACACCCGGCTGCGCGCGCGATGTCGCTCGCCAGGCCCGGGAGGGCCAGAGCCATTGTCGGAAACACGATTGACTTTGTCGGCGTCTCGTTCCTGGAGCAAGGCGTCAACGCTGCGAAAGCCGTGGCGCGTATCGCGTTTTCAGATGGTCGTCCGCAGGGAACGGGCTTCATGGTTTCTGACCGATTGTTCCTCACCAACCATCATGTCATTCGCTCGGCACAGGCCGCGCGGCAGTTTCACCTCGAGTTCGGCTACGAGCTGGACTACACGCGGCAACCGAAAGCGATCAGCCGTTATCAGCTCGATCCCGACACGTTGTTCATATCCGATTCCGTCGAAGGTCTCGACTACACACTCGTTGCGGTCGGCGAGCGGGTCAACGGATCCGCGTCGCTGAGCAGCTTCGGATATTGCGGGCTATCAAGCGCCAACGACAAACACGCGCTGGGAGAGACAGCCAACATCATTCAGCATCCCGATGGCCGGTACAAGGAAGTCGTGTTGCGTGAGAACCGGCTGGTTGCCCGCTTGGATGTCGTGCTGCATTACGCCGCCGACACGCAGCCCGGTGCCTCCGGGTCGCCGGTGTTCAACAACGAGTGGCAAGTCATCGCCCTGCATCACTGGGGCGGGCCATGGCGCCAACGGGTCGACGAAACTGGCCGCGAGCTGGAAATCGCGGTCAACGAAGGAATTCGAATCAGCGCGATTGCGAACGATCTCCGGAGGAGGTTGCCTGATTTATCGTCTCATCACAGGCGCTTGATCGAAGAGTTGCTTGCGCTGGGCGAGAGTGGGGTGCGTACACCCATTCACGTTGCCACCACTGATCGCCCGGCAACGGCGGCAACGGTAGGCGCCGATGGCTCGATCACCTGGACGGTGCCGATTGAAATCTCGGTGCGGGTGCCGATGCTGCAACCGCCGGCAATAAGCCCTGCAATCACTTCGATCGATGAGCCGATCGCTGAAGATGGCGGTGAAGCGAAGGTCAAGCCTAGTGCGAACTATGACGACCGCTCGGGCTACAAGCCGAGGTTCATCAGCGGACGCACGATTCCTTTGCCGAAACTGTCCGCGGCACAACGAGCGATCGCGGCGCCCAACAAGCAGGCGGGTCCGCGCAATGATCCGTTCGAGTTGAAGTATCACCACTTCAGCATCGTGATGAACGCCAAGCGGCGCCTTGCATTCTTCACCGCGTGCAACATTAGCGGCGCAACGGCCAAGCACGTGAATCGCGAAACCGGTGCAGTGACGCCATTGCCAGCGGACGATCCGAACCTGGAGAGCCTGTGGGCAGCCTCGGAAGGCGCGGAGGCCAGCGAAACCTGGTACGACGAGCCGCGCCTGGATCCGAAGCACTACGCGGGCAAAGAAATCTACGACAAGCAGATCGTCGCCGGCTTCCCGGACCCACGAAGCGCAGGCCGAACGCTACGCATGTTCCAGCGCGGTCACCTGGTGCGGCGCATGGATCCGGCGTGGGGTTCGAACAAGCAGGCCTTGTTGGCCGATGCAGACACGTTTCACTGGACCAACTGTTCGCCCCAAGTCGGGTTCTTCAACATGGGCCGCGCCCGTCCTTCATTACCGAAGTCAGGCGGTGGGATGCTGTGGCGGGCGATCGAAAACTACGTGCTGCTTAACGCGGTTGCCGACGATCTACGGGTCAGTTGCTTTACCGGCCCCGTGTTCCGCTCGAACGACCGCAAGTTTCGCGGCGTTCAAGTGCCCGCCGAATTCTGGAAGGTCGTTGCGTGGCGAGACAAAGGCACTTTGCGCTCGCTCGCGATGATTGCAAATCAGAAGAAAGTGATCGAGGTCTGGCCCGAAGCGCTCGACGGCAGAGAAGAGTTCGGCGCGCCCGATGAGCTAGACAAGGTAGAAGATTTTCTAACGACGGTCGCCGACATAGAGAAGGCGACGGGTCTGGACTTCGGGGATGAAGTCAGAGATGCCGACATCAACGAAGGCGCGGAGAATCGCCGCAGAGTCGCATCACTAGAAGACATCAGGCTGCAGAAGCGCGCCGGAGCGAGCAAGCGGCGGGAGCGGGAAACGGTTTGAGCTGACCAGATCCGCACGAGACAACCCGGCAGGACGGATTCGGTTACAGTTCCAAGCAGTCGCAGTCGAGGGAGACGCGGATGAAAAAGCAATTCCCACGCACCGATGTGCGCGGTGTCGCGATGGCCTTGGCGCTCGCTGGCCTGTTCGGCTCGGCCAACCTGGTGGCGAGCAGCGGCGTCGAGCCCTCCGGGCGCGCGACGTATGACCCGCTGCTCGACGCCCAGGGCAATGTGTGCGCCCCAGCCGTCGCCGGACGTCCACCCTTGCTTCAGAAGCTGATCCTCGCGCAGACCGAGACCAAGCCCTTCAAGCCGCAGCCGATGCAGGCTGCGGGCGGCGACGTGCCGCTGTACGACAACCTCGGCACGCTGTCCTTCAAGGTGGGAACGCGCAACGCGAAGGCGCAGGCCTACTTCGACCAGGGCATGCGCTGGGCTTTCGGGTTCAATCACGCCGAGGCGCAGCGCGCCTTCCAGGCCGCGCAGAAAGCAGACCCGAAGCTCGCGATGGCCTGGTGGGGCGAGGCGCTGGTGCTCGGGCCGAACATCAACGCGCCGATGGTGCCCGAGGCGGTTGCGCCGGCGATGGCCGCGCTTGCCAAGGCAGTCGAACTGGCGCCCGGTGCGCCCGCGAAAGATCGTGCGTTGATCGCGGCTCTGCAGAAGCGCTACTCGGCGGACCCGAAGGCCGAGCGCGCCGAGCTCGACGCAGCCTACGCCGACGCGATGAAGGCCGTGGCCCAGAAGTATCCGCGTGACGACACGATCCTTGCGCTCTACGCCGAGTCCGTGATGGACACGCAGGCCTGGGATTACTGGGAGGCGGGGGGCGCGAAACCGAAGGGACGCGCGGCCGAGATGCTCGCTGCGCTGGAGACGGTGCTCGCACGCAATCCGAAACACCCGGGAGCGATCCATCTCTACATCCACGCAGTCGAGGCGTCGACGAAGCCCGAGCGCGCGCTGCCACACGCGCGACGACTGGCTGCGTTGATGCCGGGCGCGGGTCACGTCGTGCACATGCCGGCACACATCTACTACCGCGTCGGCATGTACAAGGAGTCGCTGGACATCAACAAGCGTGCGATGGCTGTCGACGAGCAGTACTTCAAGACCTCGCCCTCGGACCCGATGTACAAGTCGGCCTACTACCCGCACAACATCCACTTCGTGCTGGTCTCTGCGCAGATGGGCGGCGACGGCCCGACTGCACTCGATGCGGCCGCCAAGCTCGACGCGTCGCTGCCCGACGCGGCGGTCGCGCAGTTCGCGGCGCTGGAACCGATCAAGGCGGCGCCGTACCTCGCGCACGCGATCTTCAGCGCGCCCGAAGCGATCCTCGCGTTGAAGGCGCCGCCGAAGGAGCAGGCCGTGGTGTCCGCGCTGGCGCACTACGCGCGCGCGCTCGCGTTCGCGGCAAAGAAGGATGCAGCCGCAGCGCGCCGCGAGATCGACGCCATCGCCGCGATCGAGCAGAAGGCCGACTTCAAGCCGTACGCGGACTTGGCGGTGCCAGGCAAGGAGATCGTGCAGACCGCGCGCCTGGTGGCGACCGCACGCCTCGCCGACGCGCAGGGCGACCTCGCCGGTGCGGCCAAGGCCTATGAGGAAGCAGTCGCGATCGAGGATGCGCTCTCCTACATGGAACCGCCGTACTGGTACTACCCGATCCGCCAGTCGCTGGGCTCGGTGTACCTCCGGCAGGGCAAGCTCGATGCGGCCGAGAAGGCGCTGCGCGATTCGTTGGCGCGCGTGCGCGGCAACGGCTGGGCGCTGGCCGGCCTGGCGGAGGTTTACAAGCGCAAGGGCGACGCGAAGGCCGAGAAGTCGGCGCGCCAAGCCTATGCGCGTGCCTGGCTCGGCGGCGCGGCGCCCGACATCGCCCGCTTGTAGGCGAACCGCCCGGCCGATGCGTACCGGGCCGCATGATGTCCGCTTCTGGCCGAAAGCGGTCGTTAGTGTCACGCTTCTTTCGCAGGGTGCGGCGAAGCGACCCTCCTCCACGCGCCGCGGTTACTGCGGAATATTCGAAGCCTTCACCACCGGTTCCCACGTCGCGCGATAGGCGGCGATCATCTTCGCGGTGGCTTCGGGTCGGCTACGACCGGCTCCATGTTCGCTTTGCGAAACTTCTTCTGCATTTCCTTCGACCTCATGATCGTTTCACTCGCGCTGCCTAATTCGCGCACACGCGCCGCAGGCATCGAGGCCGGTGCGAAGAACGCATTCCAGCCGTCGGCGACGACATCGAGCCCCGTTTCACCGAGATAGTTCGTTGCCGCCATTGGCCAGCCTTAGCGGGTGTCAGTGAATAAACATGAATAGCCCGATCGCACTTTTCGCAATCGCCACGCTGATCTGGGGCTCGACCTGGCTCGCGATTACGTTCCAGCTTGGGGTTGTGGAGCCGGAGGTCTCTGTTGTCTATCGCTTCGCGCTGGCTGCCGTAATCCTCTTCGTCTGGTGCGCGGTGCGCGGGCAGCGTCTGCGGTTCCAACCCGGAACTCATGCCTGGCTTGCGCTGCAAGGTTCGACCCTGTTTGGGCTGAACTACGTGGGCGTCTATCTCGCCGAGCGATATGTCGCCTCGGGTCTTGTAGCCGTCGCCTTTTCGACGCTCGTGTTCATCGTGCCGATTTTGTCGCGGCTTGCGTTTAGTACTCCAGTGCCGTCTCGTGTCGCACTGGGCGCCGTGATTGGCGTATGCGGAGTTGCGTCGCTGTTCCTGCCGGAGCTTCGCGCCGCTGCAGTGGGCGGAACCGCCGCGCTGGGCGTCGCGTTCGCGCTCGGTTCAACCGTCATCGCAGCCATCGGCAACCTAGTCACCGTTCGCTTGCAGAGTGACAGCGTACCGACGATAAGCGGCACGGCATGGGGCATGAGCTACGGCGCGCTGACGGCGGCAGCTATTGCGTGGATTGGCGGTTCAGCTTGGACGTTCGACTGGGGCTTTGCCTACGTTAGCTCGCTTGTATACCTGTCGGTGTTCGGCAGCATCGTTGCATTCGTTGCCTATTTCAAGCTGATCAAACACGTGGGTGCGAATCGCGCGAGCTTCACTGCCGTCGCGATCCCGGTGGTGGCAATGGCACTGAGCACGGTATTCGAAGGTTACCAATGGACAAGTACAGCTGCCCTCGGAGCCGCCCTCGCACTCGCTGGAAATTATTTAGCGCTCACGGCCAAACGCTGACGGCGGACCAACAGAACTGTCTGCTGCGCATGATCGACAAGTGGCGCTCAGTGGCCGGCCCACACCGGGCGCTCGATGGAGAGGTTAGGCGTCATCGGGCCGAGATCGGTGCTATGCAAGGAAGCGCTAATTCCGCAAGGTCGTAATCACTCACGCCTTGCTCTCCAAGAACGCTCTTACGCATTTCGACAAACATAGCTAAATCGAGCTTCCATGTGTCAGCACATGGCGCTGTAAGGCGCCCGAGGGCACGAGAGTACTCGGCGATGGCGTGGACAACGCCCGGATCCCCATATATTGCGATCCTTCGGAGCGACGCGCCACCCTGCACTTCGAACTCAACTTGAAGTTGACACAGCTTGTCTGTTTCCAGCTTGCAAGACAACTCCCGTCTTGAAACTCGATCCTTGTCGATCGCTGAGACGAAACCAACATAGGCTTCCTTCTTCTGATCGGTAAGAGTCTTTTCGCGCTCCGACCGGGCTGTGAAATAGTAGGTGAACGCAGCCGTGCAAGCTGCCACGATGATGGTCACAGCAAGGGTGAGAATGGGATTGGTGGCTTCCTTCTTGTCGAACATGCTTGAGGCTCCTTGATTACGCCTAAGGTTCGAGGTAACCGGCATGCCATGGCGGATCCGCTTGACCGAAAGGTTAGGCCTCACCGGACTGCGGACACTGGAATCGGATTGGTGCTGAGATGCCAACAAACCAAGGAAATGTGGCTCTTCGGAATGGCACGTTCACGCTGCGGTGCCTGCGGAGAGCATACGACGCTCCGCCAAAAGGTTGGCCCCTCGCTGGGAGACGGAAACCATTGCCTCGTGTCCATGGACGTGGATGTGTTCAAGCAACCCCTGCTCATTGGCCATCTCCCAAACTGGGAGCCGGGGACATGAAGTTCGCCACACATCGATGACCTCTCGGTAAGGACGGGGCTCAGTACCGACCCACTCCAGCAGATCGAGCACCAGTGAACCTATGGGATCGCTCATCGGACACCTCCGAGTGGATGGCGCCAGTATGCGCCTGGCTTTTGAGCCGCGCAGCTGGCGTTGTCACCGTGTCACTGCCGAGTAAGAACCGATCCGGCATATCCGTTCGAGGAACGACGGTCCTAGGATCTCTGACTCTTGGGCAGAAACGCGGCCACGACGCCCAGCAGCGGCAGATACGCAATCGCCTGGTAAACGTATTCAATGCTGGTTCGATCCGCGAGCACGCCCAGCAGTGCGGCACCCAGGCCGCCCATGCCGAATGCAAATCCGAAGAACAGACCCGAGACCATTCCCACCTTGCCGGGGATGAGCTCCTGCGCATAGACCAGGATCGCTGAAAAGGCGGATGACAACAGCAATCCGATCACGATCGTGAGCGTCGTGGTCCAAAACAGATCTACGTGCGGTAGCAGCAGCGCAAAGGGCGCCACGCCGAGAATCGAAACCCAGATGACTGGCTTGCGTCCGATGCGGTCGCCGACCGGACCGCCGACGAGCGTGCCGATGGCCGATGCGAACAGGAAGATGAACAGATGCACCTGTGCGCTCTGCACCGACAGCCCGAACTTCTCGATCAAATAGAAGGTGTAGAAGCTGCCGAGCCCGGCGACGTAGAAGTACTTCGAGAAGATCAGCACGAGCAACACGCCAATCGCAAGCAGCACGACCTTGCGCGAGTACAGCGGCACCGCTTCGACTCGCTTGCGGCCGGCTGCGACGGCGACATGCTGCACGCTATACCAGCGGCTCACCTGCAGCAGCAGGACGATGGCGACCAACACCACGAGTCCGAACCAAGCGATGCTGCTCTGCCCGAATGGCACGATCACCGCGGCGGCAAGCAACGGGCCGATGGCGCTGCCTGTATTGCCGCCGACCTGAAACACCGACTGCGCGAGTCCGTGCTGACCGCCCGACGCGAGACGAGCAATGCGCGATGACTCGGGATGGAAGACCGCCGAGCCCAGACCGACCAGCGCTGCAGCGAGCAGCAGCATTCCATAGGTGGACGCGTACGCCAGCAGGATCAGCCCGCATAACGTAGACGCCATTCCGAACGGCAGCGAATAAGGCTGAGGACGACGGTCGGTGTAAAGACCGATCAGAGGCTGAAGAAGCGAAGCGGTTAACTGAAAAGTGAGAGTGATGAGCCCGATCTGGCCGAAGCTCAGGTGGAAATCACCTTTCAAGATCGGATACATCGCCAGGATCAGCGACTGCATCATGTCGTTGATCATGTGCGAGGCGCTTAGCGCGCCTAACACTTTGTAGGCCGCTTTGGGCTGCGCAATGGGCGGCGTCGCCGCGGTGGCGGAAATGGACATGGCGATGTGTGTGTTGCCGGTGAAGCACGGCCCGTCGTGCGGTGGTCGAGTGCGCTACGTGCCTGCTACGCGGCGCGTCAAATAGTAGCAATGGGTGTGCGATTACAGAAGCGCGGCGGCTCACGACAGAATGGTTTCTAAGTCAGCATCGACGGGACGTCAGGTCTCATATCGGGAATATGCGACCTCGCCGTTAACGCAGCGCGCGGCGTCCATCCACCCGTTGGACAGCGGCGGAATCGGACTATGACTTACGCCGCATAAACGGCCGCAGCGCTGCCAAGAAACCAGAGTAGGTTGCCTGCAATTACGACCCAGACGCTAGATCGCGATAAGTTGTCGCGCGCGGCGACTGACGCCGCCAACGCGGCCACAGGAAACAAGCTCAACCCCACGTATTCGAGTAACAGTCTTGGCAACGCGAACAGTGGTGCGAGCACATCTGAACCTAAAAGAGAGCAGCAATCCAATCGCGACGCAGCTCGCCGCATTGACATTCAGCACACGACGCAGAAACGTTAAGCGGTCGATTGGAGCGGCGATAGTCGTCATGTGCGCGTCCAGCCTTATCGCCGTGGCGCCGTCGCCGACCCGTGCTCGCGATCCGTGTCCATGCGCGTGCATGGTTGGCAGCATGCCCTTTCGATGCCGCCGCAGATGAAGTTTCGGGTCGTCGCGGCTACAAGCGCCCGACTCTTTCCGCCATCTGCCGCTGTCTGCATCTCGTAATTGGCAAGCAACGCAATGCCGGCCACTTCAGCGAACGTCGCCAAAATCGCGAGAATCATGGCGGCGATGCGAACGGTGACTCGATTCATCGTGGCTCCTACATCAACGATTCAGCACAGCGAAGCATGAGCCTTTAAAGCTGCCAAGGTATGGCACGATTTAATGGCAAACTTATTCCATGCGTGCGAGCCGCTTGCTGTCGATCCTTCTGCTGCTGCAGACTCGAGGCCGCATGAGCGCCCAGGCGCTTGCGACTGAGGTCGAGGCTTCGGTTCGTACCGTCTTCCGCGATGTCGATCAATTGAGCGCAGCCGGTGTCCCCGTGTGGGCAGAACGCGGCCGGAATGGCGGCTTCCAGTTGCAGGACGGCTGGCGCACGAAGCTCACCGGGCTGACGAACGAAGAAGCCAGTGCGATCTTCTTGGCAGGATTACCGGGCCCGGCTGCCGAGCTGGGGCTCGGAGAAGCGATGACATCAGCCCAGCTCAAGCTGCTGGCCGCGCTGCCGTCAGACTGGCAAGCCAGTGCTCATCGTGTGGGTTCGCGATTTCACTTGGATCCGATCGATTGGTTTCGAAGCGCCGAGCCAGCCGAACAGCTGCGGCCCGTCGCTGAAGCCGTGTGGCAAGAGCGCCGCCTGAAGATTCGCTACAAAAGCTGGACTCGTGTATCGGATCGAGTTGTAGATCCGTTGGGTCTCGTGTTGAAGGCAGGCACGTGGTACATGGTTGCTCGCGCCGAGCGAGACGTCCGTACCTTTCGGCTTTCGAGCATTCAGACTCTCGAAACACTCGGTGCGCGCTTTACTCGTCCCCGTAAATTTGATTTGGCCAAGTACTGGAGCGCATCAACGCAGCGATTTCAAGTCAGTATTTTTCGAGCCAAGGCGCAACTGCGCATTTCGCCACTGGGCCTGAAACGACTTCAATGGTTGAACTCGAACGTGGCGGCCGCCGCTCGCACCGCGTCGCCGCCCGAGGCGGACGGCTGGATGCGTGTGACGATCCCGATTGAATCCGTGGACGATGCAGCGCGCGAGCTGCTGAAGCTTGGAGCCGAAACAGAAGTGCTTGATCCTCCAGAGCTGCGTGATCTGCTGAAGGGCACGGCAGAACAGCTCGCAGCGATCTATCGTCGATAACGGCGCACCTTAGCGAAACAACGGATCGATCCCGCACGCTGCTGTCATCAACGTTACGGCGATGGTCGTGTAATTACAGATGTAATCGCACAATCGATCGAATTGCGTGCAACGACCGAATGGCGCAGGCAAAATCAATTCACGCTGAAGATTGTGCCGTCTGGTGATCAGCCCCCAGATCACATTTGGCATACGAGAGAGTTGCCGAGCCGCGGGTGAAATTGCACGCTCGCCTACATATTCCGTCGATACTGCCCGCCCACCTCAAACAGCGCATTCGTGATCTGCCCGAGCGAGCAGACGCGCACTGCGTCCATCAGCACTTCGAACACGTTGTTGTTATCGATCACCGCGCGCTGAAGCCTTTGCAGCATCTTCGGCGCTTGCTTCGCGTGGCGCTTCTGAAAATCCTCTAGCCGCTTCAGCTGGCTTTGCTTTTCTTCTTCGGTCGAGCGCTGCAGTTCTACGTGATCGGGCACGTGATCGCCGTTCGGATTTCTGAACGTGTTGACGCCGATGATCGGGTATTCGCCGGTGTGCTTCAGGTGTTCGTAGTGCAGTGACTCTTCCTGGATCTTGCCGCGCTGGTAGCCGAGCTCCATCGCGCCGAGCACGCCGCCGCGCTCGCTGATCGATTCGAATTCCTTCAGCACCGCTTCTTCGACCAGCTCGGTCAGCTCGTCGACGATGAAGCTGCCCTGGTTCGGATTCTCGTTCTTCGCCAGGCCCCATTCGCGATTGATGATCATCTGGATCGCGACCGCGCGCCGCACCGATTCTCCGGTCGGCGTCGTGATCGCTTCGTCGAACGCGTTGGTGTGCAGGCTGTTGGCGTTGTCGTAGGTGGCGATCAGCGCCTGCAGCGTGGTGCGGATGTCGTTGAACTGGATTTCCTGCGCGTGCAGCGAGCGGCCGCTGGTCTGGCAGTGGTACTTCAGCTTCTGTGATCTTTCGTTGGCGCCGTACTTGTCGCGCATCGCCACCGCCCAGATGCGGCGCGCGACGCGGCCCATCACGGTGTACTCGGGGTCCATGCCGTTGCTGAAGAAGAAGCTCAGGTTCGGCGCGAAGTCGTCGATGTGCATGCCGCGCGCCAGATACGCCTCGACGAACGTGAAGCCGTTCGACAGCGTGAATGCGAGCTGGCTGATCGGGTTCGCGCCGGCTTCGGCGATGTGATAGCCGCTGATGCTGACCGAGTAGAAGTTCTTCACGCTGTTGTGCACGAAGTACTGCTGAATGTCGCCCATCACCTTCAGCGAGAACTCGGTCGAGAAGATGCAGGTGTTCTGGCCCTGGTCTTCCTTCAGGATGTCGGCCTGCACGGTGCCGCGCACGTTCTCGAGGACCCAAGCTCTAATCTTTGCGGCCTCGTCGTCGGTCGGCTCGCGCTTGTTCTCTTCCTTGAACTTGTCGAGGTTCTGATCGATCGCGGTATTCATGAACATCGCGAGGATCGTCGGCGCCGGGCCGTTGATCGTCATCGAAACGGAAGTGTTCGGCGCGGTCAGGTCGAAGCCCGAGTACAGCACCTTCATGTCGTCGAGCGTCGCGATGCTGACGCCGCTGTTGCCGACCTTGCCGTAGATGTCCGGCCGCGTCGCGGGGTCGTTGCCGTACAGCGTGACGCTGTCGAACGCGGTCGACAGGCGCTTGGCCGGCATGCCTTCGCTCAGCAGCTTGAAGCGGGCATTGGTCTTGAACGGATCGCCTTCGCCGGCGAACATGCGCGTCGGATCTTCGTTCTCGCGCTTGAACGCGAACACGCCGGCGGTGTACGGAAAACTTCCCGGAACGTTTTCGAGCAGAAGCCAGCGCAACAGCTCGCCGTGATCTTCGTATTTCGGCAGCGCGACCTTGCGGATCTTGCTGCCCGACAGCGACGTGTGCGTCAACGCGGTGCGCAGTTCGCGACCGCGAATCTTGACGACGTACTCGTCGCCGGCGTACGCCTGCTGCATCTGCGGCCACATCTCGAGCAGCTTCTTGCTGCGCTTGTCGAGCGACGCCGCGCGTTGTTCAGCCAAACGGTCAAGCGCTTCGGCAACGACCAGCGAGTCCATCGCCTTGCCGCCCGACTCCATGTTGAGCTGCCGCACGGCGCCGTGCTCGTGCGAGTCGCCCATCTTCAGCATTTCTTTGGACGCCTGCAGCTGCTGCACCTCGCGTGCGAGCCGCGCCTGCTTCAGCGCGTTGCGCTTGTAGCCACGCACCGTCTCGGAGATTTCTGCCAGATAGCGCACGCGATTCGGCGGCACGATCGGAACTTGATGCGTCGAATGACGCGTCTTCGCTTCCGGCAGCGTGCCATCACCTGTTTTCAGTCCGAGCTCTTTCAATTTCGGCAGGATCGCCTGATACAGCGCGGTGACGCCGTCGTCGTTGAAGCGCGCCGCCATCGTGCCGAACACCAGCATCTCGTTCGGCTTCTTGCTGAAGTCGCCCTTGTTGCGCTGGACCTGCTTGCTGACGTCGCGCAGCGCATCGGCTGCGCCCTTGCGATCGAACTTGTTGATCGCGACGAAATCGGCGAAGTCGAGCATGTCGATCTTCTCGAGCTGGCTCGCGGCGCCGTATTCCGGCGTCATCACGTACAGCGTCGTGTCGACGTGCTGCACGATCGCGGCGTCGCCCTGCCCGATGCCCGACGTTTCGACGATCACCAGATCGAAGCCCGCGACCTTGCACGCCGCGATCGCGTCGGGCAGCGCCTGCGAGATTTCCTTGCCTGCTTCGCGCGTCGCGAGCGAGCGCATGTAGACCTTCGGGCCGTCGTGCCACGGATTGATCGCATTCATGCGGATGCGATCGCCGAGCAATGCGCCGCCGCTCTTGCGGCGCGACGGATCGATCGAGATCACCGCGATCTGCAGCTTGTCGCCCTGATCGAGGCGGATGCGGCGCACCAGCTCATCGCACAGGCTCGACTTGCCGGCGCCGCCGGTGCCGGTGATGCCGAGCGTCGGCACCTTCGCGGTGTCGGCGGCCTTGTGCAGCGATTCGCGAAACTTGGGATCTGCTTCGCCTAGTTCCAACGCGGTGATCGCGCGCGCCAGAGCGCGCCAGCGCTTGGTCTGATCGTTGTCTTTCAGTGCGTCGAGCGACGTCGGCGCGAGCGGCGCCAGATCGACGTCGCACTCGGCGACCATCGATCCGATCATTCCCTGCAATCCGAGCCGCTGCCCGTCCTCGGGCGAGAAGATGCGCGCGACGCCGTAGTCGTGCAGCTCCTTGATCTCGGGGCCGACGATGACGCCGCCGCCGCCGCCGTAGACGCGAATGTTCTCGCCGCCGCGCTCGCGCAGCAGATCGATCATGTACTTGAAGAACTCGACGTGCCCGCCCTGGTACGAGCTGATCGCGATGCCCTGCACGTCTTCCTGCAGCGCCGCGGTGACGACCTGCTCGACCGAGCGGTCGTGACCGAGATGGATCACTTCGGCGCCCATGCTCTGCAGAATGCGCCGCATGATGTTGATCGACGCGTCATGACCGTCGAACAGCGACGCCGCGGTGACGAAGCGCACCTTGTGCGTCGGGCGATAGTTCGCGAGCTTCTTGATTTCGGAGAGGTCGGTCATCGCAGTTTCGTCTCGACGTGCCCGGGGCAGCCTAGCCGAAAATCATAGACTCACTTGCGAACCGTCTCACCCCCCGCGCCCGAGAAACCTCTTTGCATTCGCCGCTTCCGGACGAGGGCTGTCTGCATTGGCAGTCAACTCCAGCACCTTTGCGTAATGCAACCGAGCCTTTTGCTTATCGCCGCTGCGTTCCGCTGCAAGTCCCGCGCCGCCGGTCGCCCGCAACCGGTTGGGTTCCTTCGTCAGCACGGCCTCATATTCACGCAACGCATCGGCTGGTTTGCCGGCATCGAGCAGTGCGTTTGCCAGCACTTCGCGCGCCGGCAGAAGAGGTCCCGGCGTCACGACATGCTTCTCGGTCGCGTCCTCGCGGGCCGCCGCTTGGCGCAGAATTTCGATTCCTTCGTCGCCTTTTCCTTCGGCGATGGTTGCCAGTCCGCGCACGACCTCGGACTGAATATCAATCTGCCCAGCCCAATAGCCAGTCGTAGCGTCACGTAGTTTCAGCAGTCGCGCTACTTCCGCGCGCGCCTGAGCCGCGTCCTTGGTCGACGCGGCGCCGACTCCACGCGCAAAAGCATTCACCGCTTCAGCCTGCGGGTGCTTGCTCCATGGGAACGCGCTTGGCGCAGGTGTCAGTTCAAGCTTGGCGGCTTCGGCCCATGCACCGCGTTCGAGCGCGACCCTCGCCGGCATCGCGCTGTAGGCATACGCGATCGGGAAAATTGTCGACCTTGGTGGGAATAGTCTGCGCGTCGTGGATGATCTTGCGTGCCGCAGCGTCCTGGCCGAGCTGCAGATGCGCATAGACCATGTAGTCGTATGCGTGCCATTTGTCGAACGTCTTGTCGGTGCCTGATTTCGCTGAGGCTGCGTTGGATTCGATCGACTCCTTCCACGCACCGACGCGGGTAAAGATGTGCGACGGCATGTGCAGCGCATGCGG
>CAWDDF010000004.1:0-314646 GCA_963801035.1 uncultured beta proteobacterium
GACCGCGCCGATTGGCGCCATCGAAAAGCTGCTGAAAAAGGTCGGATGGAAAGCTGCGGATGTCGACCTATGGGAAATCAACGAGGCGTTCGCTGCGGTGACGATGGCTGCAATGAACGAATTGAAGCTTCCGCACGATAAGGTCAATGTGCACGGCGGCGCGTGCGCGCTCGGTCACCCGATCGGTGCGTCGGGTGCACGCATCGTCACAACGCTCCTTGGCGCGTTGAAGAAGACAGGCGGCAAACGCGGCGTCGCAGCGCTTTGCATCGGCGGCGGCGAGGCCACCGCGATGGCCATCGAGCTGCTGTAGACGTTCGGCAAATGCTAGGAACTCACGATCTCGCTCTCTTCATCGTCACTGCATTCGTCCTGTACGCGACGCCTGGCGTCGACATGCTTTTCACCGTGAGCCGCACGCTGCAGCACGGATGGCGTACTGGCATGGCCGCAGCACTTGGAATCACTGCGGGATGCGTGGTGCATACGCTCGCAGCCGCGCTCGGGCTGGCGGCGCTGCTTGCGGCCTCGGCGCTTGCGTTCACCGCGATCAAGTGGCTTGGCGCTGCGTATTTGCTGTGGCTCGCGTTGGGCATGCTGCGCGCGTCGGTGCACGATTCCGCCACCGCCCTGGCGGTGTCATCGCCGCTGCCGGCGAAGCAGGTCTTCGCGCAGGGATTTCTGACCAACGTGCTGAATCCCAAAGTCGCACTGTTCTTTCTGGCGCTGCTGCCGCAATTCATATCGGCCGATGCGCCCGACAAGACGGTGGCGTTCCTGTTTCTCGGCGCGGTATTCGTCACCGGCGGCGCGCTTTTTCTCGTCGCATTGGTCGCGCTGACTCACCGGATGCGAGCATTCGGTGCCAGCCGGGTGACGCGCCGTGTGTTGAACGCAATCGGCGGGGCTTTGTTCGCTGCGGTTGCCATTCGCCTCGTACAGGCGGAGCGCTGATGGCGACGGTCTTGGTGGTCGGCGCGTCGCGCGGGATCGGCCTTGAATTCGTTCGGCAGTATGTGGCCGAAGGCAATCGGGTGATCGCCACGCATCGGTCGGCGGAAGCTGGGGCAAAGCTGCGCGAACTCGGCGCCGAGCCTACTGTGCTCGACATGCTCGACGAAGGTGCGGTTCTCGACTTCGGCGAAAAGATGGCCGACGAAAAAATCGACATTGCAATTATCAATGCCGGGGTTGCCGGGCCGCGCGGCCAAGCCATCACGTCGCCCGGAGGTCTGGACTTCGATGCGGTGATGCACACCAACGTGCGTGCACCGATGCAGCTGATTCCAGCGCTGGCGCCGGCGCTGATCGCAGCGCAGGGGAAGCTTGCCGTGTTGTCGAGCCGCATGGGTTCGTTGTCACTGATGACAAACACGGCGAGCTGGCTGTATCGCGCCAGCAAGGCGGCCGTGAATGCAGCACTGAAGACGGCGAGCCTCGAATACGGGCCGCAAGGCGTCGTCTGCATCGCGTTTCATCCCGGTTGGGTGCGTACCGATATGGGCGGCGGCAGTGCCGATATCGATGTCAAGACGAGCGTACAAGGCATGCGCCGCGTACTCGCCTCGGCAAACGATTCTTCGAACGGAAAATTCATCAGCTACAACGGCGAGCAACTGTCTTGGTAGCAACGACGGATCAACGCCGGCGAATTTCATCCGGCTCGTCCTTTGAAGCGGTTGCCGGTTACAGCCGAGCCGTCGTGGACGGTGATTACGTCCATGTATCGGGCACCACGGGTTTCGACTATGCGGCGATGACCATCGAACACGACGTCATCGCGCAAACACATCAGTGTTTCCGAAACGTCGGCGCAGCACTCACCGAAGCGGGCTGTACGCTCGATGATGTGATTCGCGTGCATTACTACCTGACGGACGCAGCCTCCTTTGAGTACTTAGCACCGATCTTCGGCCAGTACTTCGCCAACGCACGGCCGGCAGCCACTGCCATCGTGTGTGGTCTCGTCGATACACGGATGAAAATCGAAATTGAAGTTACTGCGAGAATCCGATGCCGATAGCCATTTTCGCGATGCTCGTGTTTGGGATCTGTGCGCTGCTCGGCGCAGGATTGGTCGAAGTCGTGATGCGTAATTTCGCATCCGAGGCCGGCGTGCCGACCTGGGTTTTCATCATTGCTCCGGCTGCGCTATCGATGCTATTTGCGTTGGTGCTCTATCGGAAGGCGGTCACCAACGTCTCCGGTATCAGGCAATCTTTGTCGCGCGCATTCCTGGTCGCGATCCTGACGTGGCTTGTGCTTGTTGTCTACATCAGCGCGCTATGGTGCCCCGCGTATCGCGCATTGGGTTGCGCGCGCGACGTCGCCATCGTCCTCACGGCGGTGGGCGGCGGGCCGTTGCTGCTTGCCGCGTTCATTGCTGGCACCGTTGTTGGGATGGTATTGAAACGACGAGTCGACTGGCTCACTTACAAAGGTGCGGCCCGCAAACCGGTGGAATGAAGCGCGATGCAGACTGACGAGCATCGCCTGTTGCGTGATTCGTTGCGTGAGTTTGCAACTAATCGCCTGGCTCCGTTCGCAGCCGAATGGGATCGCAGCGCAACTTTTCCCAAGCAGGCACTTGCCGAGCTCGCGGCGCTAGGGACATTCGGCATCGTCGTGCCCGATCAGTATGGTGGCGCAGGCATGGACACGACGGCGCTCGCGATCGCGCTCGAGGAGATTGCTGCGGGTGATGGAGCGACTTCGACCATCATCAGCGTGAACAACTGCCCGGTGTGCGCGATTTTGCTGAGTTGGGCGAATGAGGCGCAGAAACAAAAGTATCTGGTGCCCCTTGCGCAGGGAAAAATGCTCGGCGCTTTTTGTCTTACCGAGCCGCACGTCGGCTCCGACGCGTCCGGCCTGCGCACGACCGCCACTCGCGAGGGCGACGATTGGGTTCTAAATGGCGTCAAGCAGTTCGTTACGAGCGGCAAGACGGCTGATGTCGCGATCGTGATGGCAGTCACCGACAAGGCTGCCGGTAAGCGTGGCATCGGTGCGTTCATCGTCGAGACGAAGACGCCAGGCTATGTGGTCGCGCGCGTTGAAGAAAAGATGGGACAACACGCATCGGACACAGCGCAGATTCTGTTCGAGAATTGCCGCGTGCCGTCGGAGAATTTGATCGGCGATCCGGCGGCGGGATACAAGATCGCGCTATCGGGACTCGAGGGCGGACGGATCGGAATCGCTTCGCAGGCGCTCGGCATGGCGCGTGCCGCGTACGAAGCAGCGCTGAAGTACGCGAAAGAGCGCGAAGCGTTCGGCAAGCCGATCTTCGAGCATCAGGCAGTCCAGTTTCGATTGGCGGATATGTGCACACAGTTGGAAGCGGCGCGGCAGTTGATTCATCACGCAGCCGCGTTGAAGGACGACGGCCAGCCGTGTTTGAAGCAGGCGGCGATGGCTAAGTTGTTTGCTTCCGAGATGGCGGAGGCGGTGTGCTCGGATGCGATCCAGATTCATGGCGGCTACGGTTATGTCGCAGACTTCCCCGTCGAGCGCATTTACCGCGACGTGCGCGTGTGCCAGATTTATGAGGGCACAAGCGATATTCAGCGGATCCTGATCGCGCGGCACTTGTAAGGAAGAAACGCCAATGCCGCTGGGTGCCACCGAGCGATTTTCCAATAGAGCGGACGCTTATGTGCGGGGCCGGCCGTCTTACCCGCAGCAGCTCGTCGATCACTTGCAGCAAGTCGGTGCGCTCAAACATGGGCAGTTGATCGTCGATCTTGGAGTGGGTACCGGACTGTCGGCGGAGCCATTTTTGCGCAGCGGCTATTCGGTGATCGGCGTCGAGCCGAACGAGGCGATGCGACTCGCAGGCGATCAGCAGTTGGCGGCGTATGTGGCTGATGGCGGCGCGTATCGAAGTGTTGCCGGCACTGCAGAAGCCACCACACTTCCACACGACGCAGCCGATCTCGTCATTGCGGGCCAGGCGTTTCATTGGTTTCGCGTCGAGCACGCTGCAATCGAAGCACGCCGCATCCTGCGGCCAGGCGGCTGGGCTGCGTTGATCTGGAATGACCGGCAGTCCACCGGCAGCGCATTTCTCGCCGGCTACGAGGCCATGCTGCGCACGCACGGCATTGACTACGCCAACACGGTCCATCGCCATATCGACGAAAAAGGGATCGCGCAATTCTTTGCGCCCGCGCAGGCAATGGTCGCCATGTTCGATAATCCGCGCGAACTCGAGCGCGAAGATCTATTGGCCCTGGCCAAATCGGCGTCGTATCTACCGCCCCCGGGCGATCCGCGCCATGCGGCCATGCTATCCGCACTGAACGCTCTGTTCGATGCTCACGAGCAAAACGGCAGCGTGCAGATGATGTATCGCACACGCATGCACTACGCTCGTCTGAAGTGATGAAGCGGAATCAAGCAGAGAGGACACGATGCCCAAGCCAATCGAGTTTCACTTCGACTTTTCGTCTCCTTACTCCTACATCGCTTCCGAACAGATCGAACCTGTTGCCGCACGGCATGGACGCACCGTCGACTACAAACCAGTGCTGCTCGGGGCCGTCTTCAAGGCCTCCGGCGGAGCGCCGCTGACCGAGCAATATGGGCCGAAGGCTATTTACGCAAAGCGCGACTTCGAACGCTCGGCGCGTTTTGCCGGCGTGCCGTATCGAACGCCAAGCCGATTCCCGATCGGAAGCGTGGCGGCGAAGCGCTCGGTCGTATGGCTGCAGCAGCATCAGCCCGCGCTCGTGGCGCCGTTCATTCACGCGGTGTACCGCGCCTTTTTCGTCGATGACCGCGATATCTCCGACGCAGCCGTCGTCAGCGACATTGCACGCGAAGTCGGCATCGATGCGGACGCACTCGCCGCAGGGGTGCAGCAACCCGAAGTCAAGGATCGGTTGAGGGCGCTCGTCGATCACGCCATCCAACTCGGGATCTTCGGCGCTCCGACAATCATCGTCGACGGCGAGCTTTTCTGGGGCAACGATCGAATTCCGCAAATCGAGCGCTGGCTGGAAAAGGGTGCCTTTTAGGCGCAAAGTGGATTTGTAATGTCGCTCGATTTTCTCCCCAGTGCGCTTGATCTGGCGCGTTTTCAGTTCGCCTTCACGATCGTCTGGCATTTCCTGTTTCCGGCGTTCACGATCGGACTCGCAAGCTATCTGGCTGTCCTGGAAGCCCGGTGGCTGTGGACCGGTAACGATCTGTATCTCGACATATTTCGCTACTGGCTTCGCATCTTCGCAATCGCCTTTGCGATGGGTGTTGTCTCGGGCATTGTCATGTCGTATCAGTTCGGCACGAACTGGTCGGTGTTCGCTGACCGCACTTCGGCGGTGATTGGTCCGTTGCTCGGTTACGAAGTATTAACGGCGTTTTTCCTCGAGGCAGGCTTTCTCGGCGTGATGCTGTTCGGATTGAACCGGGTCGGCAAGCATCTGCATTTTGTCGCCACGTGTCTGGTCGCGGGGGGCACGCTGCTGTCAGCGTTCTGGATCCTCGCGGCCAATTCATGGATGCAGACGCCCACCGGACACACGCTGGACGCAGACGGCAGATTTATGCCGCTTAGCTTCTTCGAGATCATCTTCAACCCGTCGTTTCCTTATCGCTTCGCACACTCGGTGACGGCTGCGTATCTGACGACGGCCTTCATCGTCGGAGCGGTCGGCGCCTACCATCTGCTGCGCGATGCAGCGAATCCCCGCGCGCGCGTAATGTTCTCGATGGCGATGTGGATGGCCGCAATCGTCGCGCCGCTCCAACTGGTGATCGGCGATCTGCACGGCGTCAACACCTTCGAGCACCAGCCTGCGAAGGTGGCAGCCATGGAGGGACACTTCGAGACGGAGCGGCACGCGCCTTCGATCCTGTTCGGCCTTCCCGATGCGCAAGCGGGCGAAACGCGCGCGCAGATTGCGATCCCGGGACTTGCGAGCCTGTATCTGACCCACGACTGGAATGGTGAAGTCAAAGGATTGAAAGAGTTTCCGCGCGAGAACTGGCCAACCAATATTCCGCTGGTGTTCTGGTCGTTCCGAGTAATGGTCGGCATCGGCATGCTGATGATCGCGCTCGGTCTTGCCTCGCTGATCCTGCGATGGCGCGGCCGATTGTTCAACACGCGATGGTTGTTGCGATGGGCGATCGCAATGGGCCCGTCCGGATTGATCGCAGTCACCGCTGGTTGGATTGTTACCGAATGTGGACGGCAACCCTTCACCGTCTACGGTCTGCTGCGCACAGCTGACAGTGTGTCGCCGATAGGACAGCCGGGCGTTGCGGCATCGCTGGCCGTTTTCATTGTTGCCTACTTCGTCGTCTTCGGTGCCGGCATCTGGTTCTTGTTTCGGCTGTTCGGCCAGGCACCGCAGCCGCATCAACCGGGTGTGCAGCCAGGCCAGCCGGTGCGCACCGCCGGCATTACGCCTGCGCCGTCGGTGATGGACAGCGTACCGAAGACCGGGCTCGCACCGAGCGCAGCGGACTGACGTGATGGCGCTCGACTTGACCTTGATCTGGGCATTTCTGATAGCGACCGCGGTATTTCTTTACGTTTGCATGGACGGCTTTGACCTTGGAGTCGGCATTCTCTTCCCGGCGGTACACGGCCGCGCAGAGCGCGATGTCATGGTCAACTCGGTGGCGCCGGTGTGGGACGGCAATGAAACCTGGCTGGTCCTGGGCGGTGGCGGCCTGTTTGCCGTGTTTCCACTCGCCTACGCGACGATCTTTCCTGCACTCTATATGCCGTTGATACTGATGCTGATCGCCCTCGTGTTTCGCGGTGTCGCGTTCGAGATGCGGTTTCGCGTTGAGGGCGAGCGATCGCGCTTGCGCTGGGACAGGTCGTTCTCCTGGGGTAGCTACGCGGCCGCGTTCTGCCAGGGGATTTGCCTCGGTGCGCTTGTGCAGGGAATTCGAGTTGAAGGTCGGGCGTACGCAGGTGGTTGGTGGGACTGGCTCACACCGTTTAGCGTGCTCACCGGACTCGCGCTGGTCGCCGGTTACGGACTGCTTGGTGCGTGCTGGCTCATCTGGAAAACAGACGGCGAGCTACAGGCGCGCTTTCGCACACTGGCGAGAACCCTTGGACTGGCAACGCTCGCGTTTATCGCCATCGTGTCGATTGCGATGCCATTTTTGCAGGAGGCTTTTCGTGCACGGTGGTTTACCTGGCCCGCCATGCTCTACGCCGCGCCCGTGCCGATCCTCGTGCTGTTGCTGGCGTGGCGATTTTTTAGCGCGCTTCAGCGGCGCGAAGAGTTGGCGCCGTTTTTATGCGCGCTCGGATTATTTCTACTTTCCTACGTAGGCCTGTGCATCAGCATGTGGCCGCATATCGTGCCGCCCAACATCACGATTTGGCAGGCCGCAACCGCACCTGCTTCGCAGATGTTCTTGCTGATCGGCACGCTGTTTCTTCTGCCGTTGATTCTTGTCTACACCGGATACGTCTACTGGTTGTTCCGTGGCAAGGTCACGAGCGCTCATGGCTACCACTGAAGCTCCGCGATTAGCCCGCCGTCTGATCTGGTTCGCGATCCTGTGGGCCGGCGGTGTGGCCGCGGTCGCGGCACTGGCATTCTTGATCAGACTGTTACTAAACCCCTAAAGCGCTCTGTCGACAGAACTACGCCGGTTCAGGTTCTCAGCCCGCAACAGCGAGGCCTTGATTTTCACCGGATCCGATTGGCGCAGCACGCGCGTAGCCAGACGCGCGGAATCCTTCGTTGACAACGTGAACATCCGCTCCTTCAGCGGCAGGATCTGCGACGGGTGCATCGAGTACTGACGAAGACCCATTCCGAGCAACAGCTCTGTCATTTCGAGGTCACCCGCCAGCTCACCGCAAATCGACACTGGCGCCCGGGCCCTTTTGCATTCCTTGATGGTATGCGCAATGAGTCGCAGCACTGCAGGATGCAGGTGATCGTACAAATGCGCGACGCTCGAATCCGCGCGATCGATTGCAAGCGTGTACTGAATCAGATCGTTGGTGCCGATTGACAGGAACTTCAGCTTCTTGACCAGTTGCGGGACTGAAAGCGCCGCCGCGGGCACTTCGACCATTCCGCCGATTTGCACGCGGCCATCGTACTTGCGCTTTTTGTCGCGCAACTGCTGCTTTGCCTGCGCAACAAAGGCAAGCGCCTGCTCGACTTCGTGCACATGCGCCAGCATCGGCACCAAGATACGAACGGTGCCAACCTCCGACGCTCGCAGAATTGCGCGCAGCTGCGTCAAAAACAATTCGGGATAGGCGAGGCAGTAGCGGATCGCGCGCAAGCCGAGCGCAGGATTGGATTCGGGGCGTGGCGCACCACGGCCCATTCCCAGAGTTTCGCGGGCAGCTTCGTTAAGCACTTTGTCGGCGCCGATGTCGAGCGTGCGGATCACGACCGGCTTGCCCTTCATGGCCCGCGCAACCTTTGCGTACGCCTCGTACTGCTCGTCCTCGGTCGGCAGCTCATCGCGATCCATAAACAGAAATTCGGAACGAAACAGACCGATGCCGTCGGCGCCCGCCTCCAGCGCATCGCGTGCGTCTTCGGGCAGCTCAATATTCGCCTGCAGCTCGATCGCAATTCCATCGACGGTGCGTGCAATCTTGCCCTTGAGCTTGCGCAATTGAATACGATGCTCGCTTTCATCCCGCACGCGCCGGCCGAAGTCAGCGAGCTCTTCGTCGCTTGGATTGACGATCACCGAGTCGAAATCGGCATCGATGACCACGAGGTCGCCCTCTTCAATGACCTTGCGCGCGTTTTCTGCGCCGACCACCGCAGGCAAGCCAAGGCTGCGCGCAAGAATTGCCGTGTGCGATGTCGGGCCACCCAGCTCGGTGACGAACCCTGCGAGGTCTACGTCGGCGCGATCTTTCAGGTGCAGCACGTCGGCCGGCGCGAGGTCCTGTGCGATCAGGATCAGGCGCTCGCCGGGTGCAAGTTGCTTCGTGAATGCAACGCGCGTCGGTCGACCGCCGGCCAACGCATTGATGACACGCTCGACGACCTGCCGGACATCGGTCGAGCGCTCGCGCAGATACTCGTCATCTATGGCGTCGAACTGCTTGACCAGCTGCTCGAGCTGGATCGTCAATGCCCACTCAGCGTTGATCAGCCGGCTGCGAATCAGATCGCGCGGAGCGTCGGCGAGCAATGCATCGTCAAGGATCAGTCGGTGCAGGTCGAGAAACGCGCGCACTTCGCTCGGCGCATTAGGTGCGATGCCCGCCTTCAGCTCGTTGAGCTCTTGGCGCACCACACTGAATGCAGTGGTCAGCCGGCCGATCTCATGCACCACGTCACGCCGCTCGATCGTGTACTGGCGGACGTCGAGCTCCGATGGCGCAAGAAGATGCGCCCTACCGACCGCGATTCCGTTCGTTACGCCGCTACCGGCGAGCGACCCGCGACGGCGCTCGCCGACGTTGTCTTGCTTAGCCATGCACTTCGCCAAACCCCGACAAGATCAACCCCCCGATCGCATCGAGCGCCGCCTGCTCGTCGGGCCCTTCGGCGTCGACCGTGACGGTGGACCCGGGCCCGGCTGCCAGCATCATCACACCCATGATCGACTTCGCATTCACGCGGCGTCCATTCTTTGCGATGAACACCTCGCTCTCATAGCGCCCCGCGACCTGTGTCAGCTGCGCCGACGGACGCGCATGAAGCCCCAGCTTGTTAGTGATCGTGAAGTCTTTGCTGATCATCGCGCACCGCTGACCTGCAGCATCCCCTGCTGGCCGCCGACGAGCGCTTTTTCCGCAACCTCTTCAAGGGGACCGCCGCGGTAGCAAACCGCGCGCAGCAACATTGGAAGATTGACACCGGCAAGCACCGCGACGCGCTCCGATTCCGCAAGCTGCGCAGCCACGTTGCCCGGCGTAGCGCCGAACGCGTCGGTCAGTATCAGAACGCCGTCACCGCGATCAACCTCCCGCATAAGCTCGCGCGCCTGCGCCACAGTGTTCGTGAGGTCCGCGCTGCCTTCAACATCGAGCGCCCGCAATTCGCGCCGCGCATTGGGCTCGCATGCATAAACATGCTCCGCGCATTTGCTAAGCGCACTTGCCAATGGCGCGTGAGCAATGACGAGGATGCCTACCATCGGAAAGCGGCGTTCGTTGCTACATCGCGTGCGCAAGGGCTGGCCGTCGCTGCGCTGCCTAAGTCGTCGGGCACTTTGTGCGAAGCGGCTACGCCACTTCGCTTGAAGCGATTCTTAAGAGCGGCTGCAGAGCCGCCGCGACTGCGGTACTCGCACCAGCGGCGGGCCTGCAAACTCGCTGCGCTCAGACAGCAGGCCCTTAAAGATCCGCTGGCGCTCCGCTCCTCGGGCGACGACTCAAAGGCAGCGCGGCGGCGCCCAACCCTTGCGCTTGACACGTCACCTCGAGTCAGCGGTAAAAGTCTTTCAATCCAGACCGAGACCATGTCGCGACAGCAGCGGCTGGCGCAGATGTGCCGCCTTTGAGTCGTCGCCCGAGGAACGGAGCAGGCGCCGGGGTGTCGGCGAAAAAGTGCTTTAGCCCTTTTTCGACGCGGCGTCTGCGAGTACCAGCAGGGTCGGCACTTTAGTGCCCGACGACGTAGGCGGCGCAGCTGCGTCAGCTGCTGTTGCGGAAAACTACCCGCCGTCAAACACATCACCGCTTCACCGCCTTCTCCAGCTCATCGACGAACATCCCGGCAACGTTGAAGCCTGCCTGTTCGGCAATCTCGACGAAGCAGGTCGGGCTGGTGACGTTGATCTCGGTCAAGTGATCACCTATTACGTCAAGTCCAAGCAGCATCAAACCGCGCGGCAGCAGTGTTCGACCAACAGTGCGCGCGATCACCTCGTCGTGCTTGGTCAGCGGCTGTGCTTTGCCGTCGCCGCCCGCAGCAAGATTACCCCGCGTTTCGCCGGGCGCTGGAATGCGCGCAAGACAGTAAGGCACCGGCTCTCCGCCAATCACCAGGATCCGCTTGTCGCCTTCGTCGATTTCTGGAATGAATCGCTGCGCCATCACTGTGCGCTGGCCCTGCTGCGTGACGGCTTCGAGAATCGAGCCCGCGTTCAAATCGCCCGGCTTCAAACGAAACACGCCGGCGCCGCCCATGCCGTCGATCGGTTTGACGATGATGTCACTGTGCTCAGCCCAGAACTTTCGAATTCCCGCGATGCTGCGTGTCACCAGCGTCGGAACCGAATATTGCGGAAACTCCAGCACGGCGAGCTTTTCATTGTGATCGCGCAGTGCCTGCGGGTCGTTGATTACACGGGCGCCTTGTGCCACCGCGCGCGACAGCAGAAGCGTCGCGTTAAGGAACTCGACATCGAACGGCGGATCCTTACGCATCAGTACCGCATCGTAAAAACTCAGCGGATGATCGCGCATCCCCTGGTCGACATACCACGGCTCCGGTTGCTGGGTGATCTGCAGCTGACGCGACTGCATGCGCACCAGCCCATCGTGGCTATCGAACCACAGCTCGGCCGGCGTGCCTGCGTGCACGATGTGGCCGCGACGTGCAGCCTCGCGCATCATCGCGACCGTCGAGTCCTTGTATTCCTTCAGCTGGTCAAGCGGATCGACGATAAACAGCCAGGTTAACGCCATGCGTTTTGCCGCCTGGCCGATAGCGAAAGCGACCGGCTATCCCGCGATCGCAGCGGCAAGCGCCGCCGATGGCGCAGATACGTCATGTAGTTTCGACGCGGTAACCTCGAGCTCGATCGCGGCGGCCAGCAACGCAAGCCGCGCAATCACGCCATAAGAGTAGAAGCGGTTAGGTGCACTGTCTCCGGCCTGCGCACTGCAGTCAGGCAGATTGCAGCTGTCCGAAAACGCAAGTGGCACGAAGTGCATCCCCGGTGCGTTCAGGTTCTGATCGGGGCCACGCTCGGTATGCACGCGATAGAACCCGCCCACAACATAACGATCGATCATGTAGACCACCGGTTCAGCTGCCGCGCCGTCCACGCTCTCACGGGTCGGCACCCCTTCCTGGATGATCACTTCAGTAACCTCAAGGCCCTCCTTGACGATCGCCATCTTGTTGCGCTGCTTACGATTCAATCCGCGTACCTCGGACGCGTCGCGCACGGTCATCACACCCATGCCGTAAGTGCCTGCATCGGCCTTGACTACAACATACGGCGTGTCGGTGATTTCGTACTCGCGATATTTGTCGCGCATCCGTTCGAGCACGAAGTCGACGTTGCTGGCAACGCACTCTTCGCCCGAACGCTCGTGAAAGTTAACTTCGCCGCAGCGCCCGAAGTACGGATTGATGAACCACGGATCGAGGCCGAGCATCTGCCCAAACTCATCGGCGATCTGGTCATATGCCGCGAAGTGGTTCGATTTGCGCCGCACTGCCCAGCCGGCCTGCAGCGGCGGAATCACAATCTGATCAGCGAGGCCGCGCAGAATCGGTGGAATGCCCGATGAAAGGTCGTTGTTCAGCAAGATCGCACACGGATGGAATCCGGCGACACCCAAGCTGTCGCCATCGCGGACCAACGGCTCGAGCAGCAGCTGCTCGCCGTCTTCAAGCGTGATCGGTGTCGGCTGAGCGATGTCCTCTGCCAGCGAGCCCACTCGAACCTCAAGACCCGTCTGGCGCAGGATGCGCACCAGCCGCGCGACATTGGTCAGATAAAACTGATTACGCGTGTGTCGCTCCGGAATCAGCAACAGATTGCGCGCCTCCGGGCAGATGCGATCGATCGCGGTTTGCGCGGCGTGCACGGCCGTCGGCAGCATTTGCTCGGAAAGGTTGTTGAACCCTCCGGGAAACAGATTCATATCGACTGGCGCAAGCTTGAAGCCGGCGTTGCGCAGGTCAACCGAGCCGTAAAAAGGCGGCGTGTGCTCCTGCCATTGCAGCCGGAACCAGCGCTCAATCGCCGGCATCGACTCCAAAATACGGTGCTCGAGTTGCAGCAACGGCCCGGTTTGCGCGGTCAGTAGGTGCGGAACGGCGGGGTGGGAAACAGGGTCCGACACTTGGCACTCGCTCACGAAAAACGCCGGCCAGTGTAACTCGCGGCTCCGCGGCGCCGATCTAGCGTTTTCTTCGCTTCGGGTCCGGCCGCGCGTGCTCGACCAGCTTCGATGCCCTGCGCTCGAATGGATCGCGCCTGGCGAGCCAGCGCTGCTGGCGTACTGAGATTAGGGGGTAGTGGCGCAAACCCGCGAGACGGTCTTCGACCTCCTGGCAGTCATGGCCGTTGGCAACCCACAGTTGCGGGTCGATGCGCCGCAGATCGAACGCCGGCGAATAGCTGCGCAAGGTCTTGCGGCCACGCGTGTCGCTGTACTCGTGGAAATACGACAGCGCGAGCTCGCGCAAGCTGCGATAGATCGGATCGCGATAGCGAAGCGATGCGCCGTTCGTCTTTGAGATCGCGCCCCAGTGAGCTCTGCGACGAAACAGCGCTACCACGTGCGGGTAGTCACTCAACGAGCAGTCCAGGTGCATCACCAGTGGCGGCTCACCGTTCACCCACAGCGCGCAAGCTGCAAACATCGCACCCTCAATGCAGTGGGCACGCCGATGCCGCATAACCGAGCGCACCGAGTGGATCGTCTCGCCTTCGAGCTCGTGATTTATCGGGATCGCATTCAGAAACGTCTGAATTTTTTGCGGCGTCGTCAGGCGCCGCAGAATTGCAAACTCAGCAGGCGCCAACGCCAAGTCTTCGCGCCTGGCAACGCGGCGTAGTGACGTGCGTTTCAAGTTGAATTGACGGCCATTGGTCGAGACCGGCGGCGAGTGTAACGGGCAGCGCGGCGGCCTCAAAAAAAAGCACCTCGGTGTGAGGTGCTTGAAAGTCCGCCTGTACGTTCGGTACATGGACCCGTGGGTCCGGCGAGCTAGGGAGACACAACCTTTGCCAGCCGCGCGTGGTGTCCTGGCCACGCGCGCCTCTTACATCTTGTAAGCCGATTCGCCGTGATACGTCGTATCGAGTCCTTCGCGCTCTTCCTCTTCGTTGACTCTGACGCCAATGACCATCTTGACGATCAGCAGCGCAACGAACGAAACGACCGCCGATAAAACAACTGCGGTCAGCACGGCTTGCAACTGAATCCACACCTGCGCACCGATGCCCGGAAAATCAGCAGGGTCGCCGCACTTGTTGGTGACATAGTTGCAGATGCCGAGGCCGCCGAGCGATGGTGAGGCGAAGACGCCGGTCAGCAACGCACCCGTGATCCCGCCCACGCCATGCACGCCGAATACATCGAGTGCGTCATCGGCGCCCAGCATCTTCTTCAAGCCAGTGACGCCCCAGAAACAAGCGCCACCCGCCACTGCACCGATAACGACGCCACCGATCACGCCAACGAACCCGCACGCCGGCGTAATCGCCACCAGACCAGCAACCGCACCCGACGCCGCACCCAACATCGACGGCTTGCCCTTGATCATCCACTCGGCAAATATCCACGTCAGCACGGCGGCAGCGGTCGCGAACAGCGTGTTGACGAATGCCATCGCCGCGACACCGTTGGCTTCGAGGTTGGAACCGGCGTTGAATCCGAACCAGCCCACCCACAGCATCGCTGCCCCGACCATCGTCAACGTCAGGTTGTGCGGAGCCATCGATTCGCGTCCATAGCCGATTCGCTTGCCGAGCACGTAGGCGGCGACCAAACCGGCAATACCCGCGTTGATGTGCACGACGGTACCGCCTGCGAAGTCGAGCGCACCCTTGGCCCAGAGCCAGCCGGCCGCTTCGCCGACCGCCGTTTGCGTCGCTGCATCCTTGATTGCGTCCGGGCCGTCCCAGTACCAGACCATGTGCGCCATCGGCAGATAGCTGAACGTGAACCACAGCGCCATGAACAGCAGCACCGCGGAAAACTTCATGCGTTCCGCGTACGCGCCGACGATCAGTGCGCAGGTAATCGCAGCAAACGTGCACTGGAACGCGACGAACATCAGCTCTGGAATGTAGGTGTCCTTGCTGAACGTAGCTCCTGCAGATTCGGGCGTAACACCCGATAAAAACATCTTCGAAAGTCCGCCGATGAACGGGCCTCCTCCGGTGAAAGCGAGCGAGTAGCCATAGATCATCCACAGGATCGAGATCAGCGCGAACGTGACGAACACCTGCATCAACACCGACAACATGTTTTTGGAGCGCACCAGGCCTCCATAAAACAGCGCCAGTCCGGGAATGGTCATCAGGATGACCATCATCGTCGCCGCATACATGAATGCGGTGTCGCCCTTGTTGATATTCGGTGGTTTCGGCGCATCGGCTGGAGCAGTCGCGGGTGCAGCAGGCGCTTGCGCCACCGTGGCTGCAGGCGTCGCAGCGTCAGACTTCGCCGGGGCAACAGCATCCGATTTTGCCGGTGCTGCGGCTTCGGCCTTCGCTTCGGCGGGTTTTGGATTTTCGTACTGAGCGAGCGCCGACGTGGCTGACAGCGATCCGACTGCAAACGCTCCTGCGGCGAGGAGCATGACCATCAATTTCTTCATTGTCATCCTCATCAGTTAGAGCGCTTCCTTGCCGGTCTCGCCGGTTCGGATGCGAACGACATGTTCGAGATCGAAAACGAATATCTTGCCGTCGCCGATTTTTCCGGTGCGCGCCGAGCCCTCGATCGCCTCGATCGCACGCTCGACGATGTCCTCCGACACCGCTGCTTCGATCTTCACCTTCGGCAAAAAATCGACGACATATTCGGCGCCCCGATACAGCTCGGTATGACCCTTTTGCCTTCCAAAGCCTTTGACTTCAGTGACCGTGATGCCTTGCACGCCGACGGCGGACAACGCTTCACGCACCTCGTCAAGCTTGAAGGGCTTGATGATGGCCGTGACTAGTTTCATCGATTCGATCGCCTCAGAATGTTTTCGACATGGAAATCACAGCCGCGCGTCTTGCCGCCGCCTTCGGACACGTCGCCGACCGTGAACAGATTCTTTTCGCTGGTGCCCACCACCGCAGCGCCGACAATCCAGCCCGAGCCGCCGATGTCGTAGGTGACGCCGAGCTTGTAGTCCCAGTAATTGTCGTCTTCGACACCGAATACGTTCGGGCCAAAGCTCTTCAGGTTCTCGATCTTTTGCCAGCCGGCATGCGCTACCACGGCCCAGCCGCCGTCGAACGGAAACGTCAGTGTCAGATCGACATACTGCGAGCCCTTTGTATCGATGTTGCCCGGCAGGCCCAAGTCGTTGGAGTTAAGGCCAAAGAAATCAGTGAAGGAGTAAAAATACTTCAGCGATGCGGGACCGTACGAACCGCCGATATACGCCTCGAAGTTCTTGGCATCGATGCCGGGCGAAAACTTGTTCGTCCCAGGATAGTAGTAATAGATGACGCCGACATCGAGGCCGAAGTCACCGAACGTGGTCTTATAACCCCCATAAAAATCCATCTCGAGCGATGCTCCGTTGTAAAGCGCCTGCTCGACGTTGGAGTTCCAGTTGCCCAAGTAGAAGCCGGACTGGTGCGCGAAGTCGAAGCCGCCCTGAAACGCCGGCTTGTAGTCGGTTTGAGTAAAACCTCGGAAGCGGTAGTCACTGAACAATCCCGCGTTGCCAGTAAATGTGAATTCGGGTGTCGGTGCTGGTGCGGCTGCTGGTGGCGCTGCCGTTTGTGCTGTGACGCCGAGCGGCGCGGCACTTCCGATCGCAATAGCGCAAGCAATCAGCGCTGTTCTCATGTGTTATCCCCTCTCCGAGATGTGATGTGACAAACAGAATCGAAAAGGGTCTACGCAACATATATGCCAATTGTTGCAGTGCCAAAACGCTCAGTGGCGGTGCAAATAATGACGGTGCACAGCGCCCGTGCACTGTGGCAGTGCTTGCATGCACGTGCGTAGGGCGCGCGTACACGCTTAGCGGCGATACGCTAAATTCGCATCATGGATAAGGTTTCGTTTCTTGATGAGCTTCAGGACCGGCTGGCTGCGCTGATGCGCAACACACCCGCCGCCGATATGCAGAAGAACGTGAAGGCGCTGTTAACGCAGCAGTTCGCGCGACTCGAGCTTGTGACACGCGAGGAGTTCGACACTCAAACCAAAGTGCTCGCAAAGACGCGCGCCAAGCTCGAGAGCCTGGAGCGCCGACTGACAGAAATCGAGAACAAGACCGCGCGTTAGATCAGCGCGAGAAGTGCGTTACGCCGGCGATGGTTCCGCTGCGGAACGCTTACGCGCGATCGCAATGATTTTCGCAGCGGTCGGCAACTGCAACTCGGACAACTCCGCTTCCATCGCCGAGCGATCGATCAATCGCACATGGCGGCGCTTCGCAACTTCCTTCGCGCCGCTTTCGTATCCCGCTTCGGCAATTACCGCGACGCGCATCATCCCAATTTCGCGCGCCTGTTCGATCAATGCGGTGATGCGATCCACCGAGACGTGATCGTTCTGCACAACGAATGCATATGCGCGCGTGGCATCCTCGCGATGGCGCAACACGAGCTCGATCGGCCACACGGCGGGCGACGCGGGCGAGCCGCGATACCCGCGCGATTCATACCAGGCAAGCACGAGCTCGCGCAGCGGCACGTTCGGTGAAATCGCATCAGGCTTGAGCCTGGCGCGCGGTTCGCTTGTGCGCGGGGCCGGTTTGGGGTCGCCACGCGGGCGCGTGTGCGGCGGCGGTTCGTGCACCATGATCTGCGAAATCAGATCCTCGATGGGGTCCATTCCTTCTGCAGCGAGTTCGGCCGGTGTCGCGCGGCGTGTTTCATCATGCGCGCCATTCGACTTTGATTTGCTGCGTGATTTGGAATAACGCTTATCGAAATCCAGCGGGGGCAAGTCGCGCGGTTTGTCCTTGGATGCGGCACGCGCTGCCGCATGCCGTGCCGCTGAGGCCGCCTTTTCGGCCGGATCATCCTCGAGCAACCGTCCCATGATCTTCGGCTTGACCGGCTCGTCGGATTCGATTGCGTGCTCGTCGTCGAGTTGGCCGCCGGCGAGCATCAGTGCCATCGCGCTTTGCTCACGCTTCGCCGATTGTTCGCGTATCGCACGCGCACGACGCTGCGCCCAGATATACAGCCCGGTAATCGTGCCGAAAATCGCGACGCAAAGAAGAAAAGTTGTCACCAGATACGCTTGCTCTGTGCAGCAGAGAGATCGATAAAAGCCGTGACTGTATCGTGCCACGGCGGCGCGGGCCACCCCTTACGAATATCAGGCCAAACGGGTCATTTTTCCTTCGTCCGATCAGTCTGTGGCACACCCAAAAAGAGGGATACGCGCGGCGGCTCGGCACTCCTCCAATCGCGTAAACGGTATAGGCCGCCGCAGGTTCTGGCACGCGAATCGCGTACGCGCCATAGAATCGCGCGCCATGCTCGATCCAGGCCCGCTCGAATGAACCCGTTGCGATGACGCTCGCCGTTGTTCGCAGCCGAGGTTTATCCGGAATGTCGGCGCCCGAAGTAACTGTCGAAGTCCATTTGGCGAACGGCTTGCCTGCATTCACGCTGGTCGGGCTGCCGGATACCGAAGTGCGTGAGGCTCGCGAGCGCGTACGAGCCGCACTGCAGAACAGCCGCTTTGACTTTCCAATGCGGCGTATCACCGTAAATCTCGCACCGGCCGATCTGCCGAAGGAGTCAGGCCGCTTCGATTTGCCGATCGCACTCGGCATCCTCGCTGCGACGGGACAGTTGCCGGCGCGTGTACTTGATCGTTACGAGTTTGCCGGTGAGCTGTCGTTGTCGGGCGAGTTGCGTGAAGTGCGTGGCACGCTGGCGATGGCATATGCCGTCACGTTGGCCAGCGCGGCTGCCGCTGGCGAGCGGCGTGGAACGGACAAGCCGCCACTGCGTGGCTTTATCGTGCCGGCAGAGAGCGCCGATGAAGCGGCGCTTGTTGGTCAGGTGCCGATTTATCCGGCCAAGACGCTGCTGCAGGTCGTCGAGCATCTGCGTTCCGACGCGGGCGAGGCCGACGCACGCCGCATCGAAGTTCATCAGGCGATGGTGCGCCTGACACCTCCCACGTACCCCGATATGTTCGACGTCAAAGGCCAGCTCGCTGCTCGGCGCGCACTCGAGATCGCCGCGGCTGGCGGTCATAGTGCGCTGCTGGTGGGGCCACCTGGCACCGGCAAGACGATGCTCGCGCAGCGTTTTGCCGGAATCTTGCCGCCGATGACAACCGACGAAGCGCTCGAATCGGCAGCGGTGCTATCGCTTGCGGGTCAATTTGCAACGCAGCGCTGGGCAACGCGCATCTACCGCTCGCCGCATCACACCGCGAGCGCTGTCGCTTTGGTGGGCGGCGGCAACCCACCGATGCCCGGCGAGATTTCGCTGGCACACCATGGCGTGCTTTTCCTGGACGAACTGCCGGAGTTCGAGCGACGCGTGCTCGAAGCGCTGCGGCAGCCGCTCGAGTCCGGGCGCATTACGGTGTCGCGTGCGGCGCGGCAGGTCGAATATCCCGCCAAGTTTCAATTGATCGCGGCGATGAACCCCTGCCCTTGCGGCTACTTCGGGCACCGAACCATCGAGTGTCGATGCACCCCGGATCTGGTGGCGCGTTACCAGGACCGCATCTCAGGCCCCTTGCTCGATCGCATCGATATGCGTGTCGAGGTATCTTCGTTCTCCGAGGAAGAACTGACCAGGATGGGAGACGGTGAGCCGACGCGTTTCGTTGCGGAGCGCGTGCGCAAGGCCTACCACCAGGCGCTCGCGCGTCAGGGCAAACTAAACGATCACTTGCAGCCGGCAGAGATCGACGAACTCTGCGGCATAACCGGCGCCGTCAAGCAGCTGCTGCATGCGGCTGCAGTTCGCCTCGGTTGGTCCATGCGCGCATATCACCGCGTGCTGAAAGTGTCGCGCACGATCGCGGATCTCGCCGGCGCGACCGAGCTTGCCACCCAGCATGTTGCAGAAGCGATTCAGTATCGACGGTCGCTGCGCGAAGTTTGACGAATTCGAGAGGTTCAGGGCTGCGCATCCAGATGCAACACTCGCGTGATCCAAGCTCGTCCCTCGTCGTTGTGTAAAGCAAGCGACTGGGTTGTTACGTGTTTCACCAACTACTGCGCGATCTTCCACCCGTCCTTGGTGTGGCACACATTCCAGGTACTGGCGCCGCGCTCGCCGCCGGCGGACGTCGTGAACTCCGCTGAGCGGCAACGCATGCCGTCCTTCGTGAAGGTCTTGACCGGTTTGATAGTTCCAGAGGCTTTGGTTGTCGGATTACTCCACGTCTGCGTTTGACCATCCGCGCCGCTGTCGAGCGTCTTCATGATTTGTGCACGCGCAATGTCGATGTCCTCCTTTTTCAGATGCGCCAGCGGCCCTCGCCCAAGAAAGAGTTCGTTAATGGCAAAGACATGGGTCGAAAAAGAGACGGCGATCAACGCCGCACTGACTTTCAAGATGACGTTTCGATAGGTCATTGGCATTCCTCGCATGGTTTGAACCAAGGTTAAAGAGCGTACGCGCTAGTGGGCTGTAACAGCCGATTCGGAAGGGAAAGGCGCGTCCGGGCGCGCCGAGTGCGCGAAGCGAGCCGCGTCGAATAGCCGTCGCATATTCGCAAGGCGAGCGACAAAGCAATCGGCCGCCCTGACGCGCAAGGCACTTTCGAATTGGCTGTTACAGGCCACTAGGGCCGGCCCAGATAAAGATAGACCGCCTTGTTATCACTGTTGGCATAACCGAAGCCGAGGTACAGCGGACCGAGCGGCGAATCGATACCCATGAAGACGGAGCCGGCATACACGTTCAGATCGCCGGATACGGCTTGGCCGCGCCAGATCGGAATCGCGGGGTTCAAGCGCGCGCCCTCAAGGGAAACACCCACGTGTACATCCTGAACAACCGGGAGATTCGCCACTTGGCTGCGATAGATCAGCCGGCCGAACACGAAGCGATCAGCACGCAGCTGCGCGCGCGAAAGCCCGGACAGGTTAAGGAATCCGCCGAGCTCGAACTGGTCGTAGACCGGCACCGGATTACTGCCGATGCGGTTGCCGCCGGCGATCAGCCCTTCAACCGTGTGACGGCCGATCGTGACCGGTGCGCTGAGTACCGCATTCCAGCGCGTATACGTTTCCTCGGCACCGAGCAGAGCGGAGGATTCGTACACGCTGGCGCGCGCGTAGTAGCCGCGGCGCGGGAAGTTAATGCTGTCCAGTCGGTCCAGGGTTGCAGAAAACGTGAACGCACCCTCGTCGAGGCTACCGCTGGGCGGGAACGAGACAGGTTGTCGCATCGCCAGGAACTATGACCACCCCACCGCTACGAAGGTCAAGCGTTCGGCGGCCAACCAGCGCACCGACGCGCGCTTCGCCGTGCTGCAAAAAGTTCGCCCCCAGATCGATACCAACAATCGCGATCTCTTGACCGTACTCGGCGATCCGCAGATCGTCCGCGTACAAATCAAATCGATCGATCGTGTACCGAAGCTTGGGTGAAACGAAAAAATACTGCTGCGTTGACAGCGGTTGATACAGCTCGGTCTGCACTAACACATCGCGACCCAGGATCAAGTCATTGCGCCACTCGCCACCGAATGAATTGAGCCATTTCATGCGATGCGACGCGAGCACATTGAAATCAGACTGCCTCCCAAGCGCGGCTTCGAGCTCGAGTCCGAATCTCACGTAGTTGCGATGTGGCTTTTCCTTGACCTGCACGACCAGCGTTCGTTTGCCGTCGGTTTCGTCCAGCGCGTAATTGACGGTCTCGAAGTCGCCACGGCCGAAGATGCGGCGCATGTCGAGATCGATCGTTTCGGAATCAAGCGGCTGGCCGACACGCGTCTGCATCGCCTGCAGAACGACAGTCTCATTGACCCCAAATGTGCCTTCGACCCGGATCGCATCGATGGTCTGCGCTTGAGCGACCGCCGGCACGACCTGCTTTGCACGCACCGCCGCATACTGTGCGGCGGGAAGTGATAACGCACGCAGGCGATCGGAGACCTTGCGCGCCGCGGCTTCGCCGATCGGCACCGTCTTCACGAGGTTGTCGAAGTCCGCTGCCGAATAGTCGCCAAGCTCCGGCAGGATCAAAATGTCGCGCGGCGTCAGTTCAGCCAGAGAACGACCGACGTTCTGCTCGGTCAGAATGTTCAGCATCTGCACCGACACAGTCAGCGCCGATGTGATCTGCTCGGGCTTCAGCAGCGGCGTGCCCAGGTTGACCGCGATGATGACTTCGGCGCCCATCGAGCGCGCGATGTCGATCGGCAGATTGCGCACCAGGCCACCATCGACCAGCTGGCGGCGCCCCATTTCAACGGGAGCCACTGCCCCGGGTACCGACATCGACGCACGGATCGCCTGTACGACGCTGCCTTCTTTCAGCACCACCATCTCACCGGTGCCGATGTCGGTGGCGATCGCGCGAAACGGAATCGGCAGCTCATCAAAGCTGCGCGCACTGGTTACCTGCACCAGCCGTCGCAACTCGCCTTCAAGCGCAACGCCGGTCACCAGTCCTTTCGGAAGCAGAACGCCATCCGTCGTCACGGCGAGCTCTGGCACGAAGTACGGCCGTAGGTCGTCGTCCTTGCGCCTCATCGTCTGGTCTTGCCGCGGCGGGTTATCGGTGAACAGCCGGTCGGTGGTGATCGTCTTGATCACCTTTTCCATTTCTTCCACCGAAAGGCCGGTCGCATACGCAGCGCCGACGATCGAGCCCATGCTGGTGCCGACGATCAGATCGATCGGCACCTGCAGCTCTTCGAGAACTTTCAGAACTCCGATATGAGCAGCGCCGCGCGCGCCACCACCGGACAGGACGAGACCGATCTTCGGCCGCTGCACATCAGCAGCGCGCGCAGTTGCAGAGCTCGGCGCTTGCTGCGCGGCTGCAGTCGCCGCGAAGCCGAGAGTGAAAATCAAGCAGGCTAGTGTCAGCTGTTTCGTCTGCATAACGAGAGAGCCGACGAAATGTCGGCCAAGAACCTAGCCTTCGCTCTTTGAGGCGGCGATGCTCAGCTACAGCCCAACGTTACCTCGTGTCGGTCCGTTGGCGCTTGACGTGTTCCCGCGGTGGCTGACCGCACGCTTCACAGGGAATTCGATGCCGGCATCCGGCTCAACTCGATCCCAGGCGTACTGACACATACGCGTAGCGAGGATATCGAGAACGAGGGGGCCGGCCCAAGTCCACTCTTCAGCACGACCGTTTTCACCCCACCGCGTAAGGCCGTCGCCGTGCGTGTAGCAACCCGTCGTGTATTGACGAGCTCGATTCGCTGGCCGGCCAGCTTCATCGCGCTTCTCGACCAGCGCACTCACGAGTCGGTCGCGATTTTGCAGAGCATCTCCCACGTTGATCGTCTCGACGTATATCAGCCACTTTGCTCCGTCCGACGCCTTTGCAACCAAAGTCTGTGCATGCGATAGGGTCGGCAAGAGAAAAAGAGCGAGCAGAAAACGTTTCATAGAACCCTCCACCATCGCGCGACGCCAGCTAAGTGCGTCGCGTCCATCCCTCCCAGGATGTCAATACAACCGTGCTCTCTAGTTCGGACGGGCCAGGATCCGTTTCTGCAGGCTATCGTATTCGGCCTGATTGATCGCTCCCTCATTGAGCGCGCGCTGCAGATCGGTCAGCTCCTGCCCCTTCGATATCGTTGTTGTTCCTTGTACCGTGACGTATTGATCGGTTCCACACCCCGCGATGAACGCGGTCGCTACCGCGGCAGCCATCCAGTTTTTCATCTGATCCCTTTCAGTAAGCGGACATCAACGCACGTTGTCGATCAGCTCTTTGCGGTGACGCTGATAGTCGTTCTCACTCAGCGCTCCGGTATTGCGTGCTTTCTTAAGGTCGATCAGCTGCTGCCCCACCGATACGCTGACCGTTGGTGCCACCACCTCGGTTGAACTACAGGCCGATAGCATTGCTACCGCCATCAACGCCGCCACCGTGAACCTCGACATCGCTATCTCCCCTTCGACTGAAGTCCTAGAACCGCAAAATTGCCCACAGGCGAGCTGCCTAGGGTAGTTTTGTGTGAAGCAGTGCTCACCGACTGATCACGTCATTCGAGCGGCTCACGACATGCCAATTTGAGCCAGAATCATCGGGCGGATTGATCCTCGGCGCTTCACCTTTCGCGACACACCCCGTTCAACCCAAGATGAGAGTCGCAAAACCGCGGTTACCAACGGACGCACCCAACCGATTGACGCATCGCGTCGGCCGGTCGGTTCTTGCGGCAATTCGAGCGCTTATCTTGGTCATGCTTGTCGGCTGGGCTACGCTGGCCATCTATTATTCGAGCTTGCCATCGCCGTGGCTGCGACTCGTGCTCGCGGCCGCATTCCTGAGCTTTAGCGTTTGGGCCTTATGGTTGACCAAGAGGCCATACATGTCCTGGGCGTTCATGGGAGTGTTTGTCGTGGTGGCCGTGAGCTGGACTTTCATCGAGCCTTCGCACGATCGCCCGTGGCGACCGGATGTGGCGGTGATGCCGCGGGCGATCATCGACGGAGATCGCGTGCGCTTCACGGGGTTCCGCAATTTCGACTACCGCAGCCGGGACGACTTCACAGCGCGATACGAGGAACGCGAGGTGCAGCTCTCGCATCTGACCGGAGTGGATTTCTTCATCTCCTATTGGAAAATCGGTCCGGTTGCGCACACCTTCGTGAGTTTCATCTTCGACAATGCTCCGCCGGTCACCATTTCGATCGAAATTAGACCGGAAGTGGGAGAGAGCTTCGATCTACTTCCCTCAATGTTCAAGCAATTCGAGCTGATCTATGTCGTGGGAGATGAGCGAGACATCGTGCGCGTTCGCACCAACTATCGGGACGAAGACGTGCTTTTGTACCGCATTGACGTGGCGCCTGCCGATGCGCGCCGACTCTTCGAGGTTTATTTGCAGCGGGTCAATCAGCTCGCCGATCAGCCCGAGTTCTACCATCTACTGAGTAACAGCTGCACGATCAACATCATTCGTTACGCGAATGCCGCGGGCCGCGTCGGTGGTTACGATATCCGCCACTCGCTCAATGGGTTGATCGACGGGTATCTCTACGCGTCGGGCGGGATCAAGTCGACATTGCCTCTTGACGAGCTGCGGCAGCGCTCCTGGATCAACGACGACGCGCAGGCCGCAGGCAACGCGGAAGACTTCTCGCAGCGGATTCGCGCGTCTCTGCCTACCGTCCGGCCGTGACGCTACAACTGCACAGCAGGGCAAAGAACATCTATTGCGATATCAGTCTGATCACTGGTTGATACGCTCCTTCGCTCGCTAACCGGTTCTACTGTCATCGGCACGCGATAGTCAGCAAGCTGTGACCGGGAGTATTCTGCGGTCAAAGAATCCGATCTACGACAGCAGCATCGGGCGCCGCCAGGGGAGAATGTGAATGACACGTCGAATCAAAGGCCGCATTGCGCTGCTTGGCCTCAGCGCAACTCTTACCGTTGCCACTCTTGTAGCCATCGCTCTGTGGCCGGAGTCGTTGTCACCGGCGGTAGCGCAAGCGACCAAGGGTGCGCCATCGATCCGGAGCCGCGTCGCAAGACGCGCCTCCGCCTACCGACAAGAAGGTCACGTACTCACCCTATCCGCAGCAGAACTTCCCGAACCGGGTGTTCTTCGGCGATACGCACCTGCACACCAGCTATTCGACCGACGCCGGCATGATCGGTAACCGTCTCGGGCCGGAGGAGGCGTATCGCTTTGCGCGCGGTGAGACAGTGAAATCCAGCACCGGATTGCCGGCGCGACTCGGTCGGCCGCTGGATTTCCTGGTCGTCGCGGATCACGCCGAAAACCTGGGCCTCGCGCCCATGATCGCCGAGTCGAACCCGGAGCTGCTCAAGTCCGAGTGGGGCCGCAAGGTGCACGACCTGGTCAAGGCCGGCAAGGGCTTCGACGCGTACGACGCCTGGGGTGCGGCGATGATCGCTCGCCAGGATCCGCTCAAGGGATCGCCGATGGTGCGTACGGCGTGGGAGCGCATCACCGCTGCCGCGGAAAAATACAACGAGCCGGGTCGCTTCACCGCGTTCATCGGCTACGAATGGACGTTCGTCGCCCGGCGGCAACAATCTACATCGCAACGTGATTTATCGCGACGCCAAGGACAAGGCCGATCAGGTCCTGCCGTTCTCGCAATACGACAGCGTCGATGTCGAGGACCTCTATAACTGGATGGCCGACTACGAGAAAAAGACCGGCGGCCGGCTGCTGGCCATCGCGCACAACGGCAACCTCTCCAATGGACTCATGTTCGACGACGTCACGCTCACGACCAAGAAGCCGCTCGATCGCGACTATGCGCTGCGGCGCTCGAAGTGGGAGCCGCTGTACGAAGTGACCCAGTCGAAGGGCACCGGTGAAACTCATCCGCAACTCTCATCGACCGACGAGTTCGCGAACTTCGAGATCTGGGACAAGGGAAGCTTCGGTCCGGTGCCGAAGACGAAGGACATGCTGCCCCGCGAGTACGCGCGCGAGGCATTGAAGCGCGGCCTCGCCTACGAAGCCAAGCTCGGCGTCAATCCATTCAAGTTCGGCATGATCGGCTCGACCGATTCCCACACCTCGCTCGCCACGGCCGAGGAGAGCAATTTCTTCGGCAAGGCTGCCATGCTCGAGCCCTCGAGCGATCCGATCCGATTCGAGGAAGTCATTACAGGCCGCCCTGCACCGAAGGGCACTCAAATCTACGCGCGGGAAGGGAGCGCTGCAGGCCTGGCTGCCGTCTGGGCGCGCGACAATACGCGCGAAGCGCTATGGGACGCGATGGCGCGCAAGGAAGTCTTCGCGACCAGCGGCACGCGGTTGATCGTGCGCGTGTTCGGCGGCTTCGACTTTTCACAGAAGGATCTCGATCGGTCCGACTTTGCCGCGCACGGTTACGCGAACGGCGTGCCGATGGGCGGGGATCTCAAGACCGCAGCGGCCGGCAAGGCGCCGACCTTGCTGATACGCGCGATTCGCGATGTGGACGGCGCCAACCTCGATCGCATCCAGGTGATCAAGGGCTGGGTAGACGCTGCCGGCAAGCCACAGGAGAAGGTGTACGACGTGGCGTGGTCGGGCAATCGCAAGCCCGATGCAAAGGGCAAGCTGCCTGCGGTCGGCAGCACCGTCAACGTCGCCGAAGCCACTTACGACAATTCGATCGGCTCGCCTGCGCTGCAAGCGTTCTGGAAAGACCCGAGCTTCGATCCGAAGCAACGCGCCTTCTACTACGTCCGCGTCGTGGAGATCCCGACACCGCGATGGACAACGTACGACGCGAAGTTTTTCAAAGTGAAGCGGCCGACCGATGTGCCTGCTTCCATTCAGGAGCGCGCGTATACATCGCCGATCTGGTACACGCCTGGATGAAAAGGGTATTCGCGGTGCTCGTTGCGAGCGGGCTGTGCGCAAGCCCTGCGCTCGGTTGCGGCTTTCACGACGACGTTACAGTGCGGAGGGGACTGATGAACTGGGTTTACCCAGACTCTCTGCATGTTCGCTCGGCGGTGTGGCGAGCGCAATCGGATGGCGTGCTCGCGCGGGATCAGCTGGCGGGTCGCGAACTGACAGAGAAAGCGCGCGCGACGTTGAGCTTGTTGCGGGCGCAGAAGTTGATGAATCAGTTCGGAGCGGCGTTACAGCGCGCGTCGGGCAAAACTGCGCGGCAGCCGATTTCAGTCGTGTTGCTGGGGCCGCTGCTATGGAGCCGGTTCGAGCCCCAGTCTTCAGAGCGTCCAGACGCGGTTTCATGTGGACGGACCGCAACCCGGAGATGCGGTTATCGTCACCGAGCTGGCAACGGTTGAAGCCCTACTCGACGGCAAACTGAAGTTAAGCGATGCGATGGCACTCGGCGTGTTAAAGATTTACGCGCCTGCTGCGACTACAACGAGCGCTCAGAACTGGCTGGCTGCATTGAAGACGACGAGTTAGGCGCGAATCTAGCTGGGCGTGCGACTTCCGAATCGTTCCGCATTGCGCGCCGTTCTGCGCGAACCGCTGCTGCATTTCATTGTGCTGGCCGCAGCGCTGTTCGCATTAAACGCCTGGCTTGCGCCGGCGAGCAGCAACATCAAGGGCGAAATCAGGGTGAGCGCGCAGCGCGTGCATTCGCTGGCGGAAAATTTCCGGCGCACCTGGCAGCGGCCACCGACACAACAGGAGCTCGACGCGCTGGTTGCGGACTATGTGCGCGAAGACGTTCTGGTGCGCGAGGCACTGGCGCTCGGACTCGATCGCGACGACACCATTGTGCGACGACGTTTGCGCCAAAAGATGGAATTCATCTCCGAGGAAGCCGCCGGACTGATGCAGCCGACCGACCAGGAGCTGACAGGTTATTTGGAAGCACACCCGGACGCGTTTCGCAGTGAAGCTGTTTTCACGTTCACTCAGGTATTCATTGATCCTGCAAGGCGCGGGAAGGCGGTCGATGCTGAAGCGCGCCAGCTGCTGATTACGCTGCAGCAGAAGCCCGCCGCGGATGTGACTGGACTCGGTGATCGTCTAACGCTGCTTGGACTCGCGCTACGAAGCGATACAGCAGCGCGACGTGACGAAGTTATTCGGCAAGAATTTCGCCGACGCGCTGATCGAGCAACCGATAGGACGCTGGAGCGGACCGATTCCCTCCGGCTATGGTCTGCATTTGGTGCGGGTTGAAAGCGCGACACGCACTGCATTGCCGACGCTCGAGCAAGTGCGGCCGCTGGTCGAGCGCGAGTGGCGAAACGAAAAGCGCAAGGAAGTCGCCGACGCGCTTTACGAACGTTTATCAAAGCAATACCGGATCGTCATCGATAAACCGGCTGCGCCACCGTCATGAGTTGGCGGCGTGTCGTGCTCGCGTTGGCGATGTGTTTCCCGTGCGCGCCATCGAGCAGTCACGAGCTGCAGCCCGGGTTTCTCGAGCTGATCGAGCGCGACCCGGGTCGATATCAGGTCCTGTGGAAGCAGCCGGTCGCGATCGGCGTGACACAGCGGCTCGTGCCCGTCTTTCCGGATAGCTGTCGAGCGAGCAATGAACCCACCGGCGAAGTGATTCCCGGCGCATGGCTGTATCGAGCGCAGATCGAATGCACGCCGAACCTGGCGGGGCAGACGCTGACGATCGAAGGGCTCGAGGCTTTTTCGACCGACGTACTGGTGCGCGTACAGCATGGCAACGGCTCGGTCGAGACGCATCTGTTAAAGCCGATACAGCCGTCGATCACGATCGGCACGACGGAACAGCCGCAGCGCAAGCGATGGACCTATCTGCTGCTCGGCATCGAGCACATCGCGCTCGGCATCGATCATCTGCTGTTCGTGCTTGGGTTGCTGCTGATCGTGCGCGATCGATGGATGTTGGTGAAGACGATCACCGCGTTCACGGTGGCGCACAGTATTTCATTGGCTGCGGCGACGTTCGCAGTGATTCAGGTTCCCGCCGCACCGTTAAACGCAGCGATTGCGTTATCGATTCTGTTCCTCGGTCCCGAGATCATTCGCGTCTGGCGCGGGCAGACCAGCTTCACGATCCGCCATCCGTGGGTCGTCGCGTTCGCGTTCGGTTTGCTGCACGGATTCGGTTTCGCCAGCGGTCTGGCAACGCTCGGCTTGCCGCAGAGATGAGATTCCGCTGGCGCTGCTGCTGTTCAATCTCGGTGTTGAGATCGGTCAGCTTGCGTTCGTAGCTGTTGTGATCGCATTGGAACGCGCATACGCCGTTCTCGAAGTGCGCTGGACGCGCTGGGCGCAGCTTGCTTCCTGGTTATATCGTCGGCGTCGCCGGCGCCTATTGGACGATCGATCGCACCGGCGCGATGCTGCAAAGTTTTTGATAGAGAAGCGATGAAGCATAGGTTGCAACGTTGTCTGCTGCATCGCGGTTGCCGCGAGCACTGGCGTTACCCGCGCATCGCTTACGCGCACGCCGAGCATGGCGCGGCATCCGGCTTTCTCGCGGGACTGTGGCATCCGGTTTCCGGACTCGATCACGTGCTGGCGATGGTTGCAGTTGGCTTATGGGGCGCACAACTCGGCCGCCCAGCAATCTGGATGTTGCCGCTCGCATTTCCATTGATGATGGCGATCGGTGGCGTGCTCGGCTTGACCGGTCTTGGCTTGCCGGCAGTCGAGATTGCGATCGCAGTTTCGGCGCTGGTGCTTGGCGCATTGATCTTGTTCGAAGGCCGGCCCGCATTGCCGATCGCATTGGGCATCGTCGGTTTCTTCGCGGTGTTCCACGGTCATGCGCACGGCACCGAGCTGCCCGAAAACGCGAGCGCGCTGACTTACAGCCTCGGCTTTGTGATGGCGACCGGCCTGCTGCATGCGTTTGGCATCGCGATCGGCGTGATTCATCGTTGGCCGACGGGCCGTCACGCGATGCGCGCGGCCGGCGCATTGGTCGCGCTCGGCGGCGTGTTTTTCCTGTTTCGCGCGTTGACCTGATGCGTTTTACGTTGACTCTGTTGTTTGCGCTGCTGCCCGCCGCCGCATCGGCGCACCTGGTTGAATCCGGCTTCGGCGATTTCTACGACGGCGCTTTGCATCTGATCGTTACGCCGGGCGACTTGTTGATAGTTATCGGAATCGCGTTGCTCGGTGGCTTGCAAGGCTCTGCAATCGCGCGTGCGATGCTCGTCAGTCTGCTCGCCGGCTGGGTGGCCGGCGCGCTGATTTCATTCGCGCTGCCGGCAACGCTTTTCGTTCGATCGCGTTGTCGTCGTTGCTTTTGGTTTGCTCGGCGTGCTTGTGCTGCTTGATCGGCGAATGCCGCGCACCGCGATCATCGCGTTCGCCATCAGTGTCGGAGTCGCTCAGGGACTTGGCGCGGCACTGTCGATCCGCGGTCAAACAATGAGCTGGCTCTGGCTTGCCGGTGCGCTGAGTTCGCTGACGATCATTGCGACGTTGCTCGCTGCGCTGGTTGTTGCAGCGCGCGCACCGTGGATGAAGATCGCGGTGCGCGCGATTGGTAGCTGGCTTGCGGCGGTCAGTGTGCTGATGCTCGGCTGGGCGCTGCGTTCAAGTGTCATCTAACGGTCATCAAATTACTGCGCGCTCGGCTTGCTCAACCCGCATCCCAAGTTGACGCTGCTCCGGTTCGGAGCACTCGCCTCGACGATCGACATCCCGGGGCATAGACTACGAACGATCTGCCTGTAGGAGTTCTTACGGTTTCGAGAGTGAGACCAAGGTCCAATAGTCCGCGCCGGCATGCGCGGTGTTTTGTCTAACCTTCGTCAGGAAACCGCCATGAGAGTAAGCACCGAAGCGTTGCGCCGCCTTGCGCTGACGTCGCTATTAATAGTGCTTGCGTCGCTAGCTGCAAGCCCAGCGCGCTCACAACAAGCGTCCGGCAGCAAGTCACCGGCCAAGGCTGTGTCCCCGCAGCCCACCGAGTCGCAGACACGAGCGCGTGCCATTCTGATGCAGATGGCGGAGTTCATTGGTACAACTCCACGCTTCAGTGTCAGCTTGCGTGCCGGATACGACGCGGTACAAGGCTCCGGCCAGAAGATCGAATTCGCCGAAACCCAGCAGATCACCGTCAGCCGGCCGAGAAACTTGCGTGTGGAGAGTGCGCGCAGCGACGGGGCGAAAATGCTAGCCGTCTTCACCGGGACGGAAATCGCACTGATCGACGTCACCGCCAATGTCATCGCAACCGCCCCGCAGCCAGGGCCCATCGATGAAACGCTTGTGCACTTCGTCCAAAACTTGGGGATGCGATTGCCGCTGGCGGTAATGTTGTTGAGCCGGCTTCCTGCCGAGCTCGACGGCAGGGTCAAGTTTATCGATTACGTGGAGAAGACAGGCATCCACGGTTCTCCAGCGCATCACCTCGCTGCCCGTACCGATACTGTCGACTTCCAGATCTGGATCACGGAGGGCGATAAGCCGCTGCCTCAGCGCGTGGTGATCACCTACAAGAACGCGCAAGGCCAGCCGCAATTCTGGGCGCAGCTATCCGACTGGAACCTCGCGCCGACGATCGCAGAGTCGACGTTCGCGGCCATCGCGCCGGAAGGGGCGCAAAGAGTGGCGTTCGCGGCGCAGCTTCCGCGCGCGGCGCCCACTGCGCGCCAGTCAATCTCGAGCAAAGGAGCCAAGTGATGCGGGATTCATTGTTATGTGGTGTCGCGGCGATACTTCTCTCAAGTGTTGTGGTTCTGAGCCTGCAGGCAGACGCATATGCGGAGCGCAGCCGCGGAGGTGGAGGCGGGGCGCACGCAGGCGGGGCGCAGGCAGGTGGGTTTTCGCGCGGCGGCGCCGCGTCGCACGGTGGTTTCGCTGGGGGAGGAGGGCAGGCATCGGGTGCAGCCGCGGGAGGGCAGAGAGCCTCTGCATCAGCGGGCGGAGCCCAGCAGAGCGCGCAGTCCGCACAGACACAGCGACAAGGTTCGGCGAGCGAGCGCCAAGGGGACTTGCAGGCGCAGCAGTCGAGCAGTCAGGCGAGCCGGCAAGCCCAGCAGTCTGGCAATCAGCAGAGCCGGCAAGCCCAGCAGTCGAGCAGTCAGGCTCAGAGGTCGACCAACCAGGACGACCGGCAGGCGCAGTCAACGTCCAATCAAGCCAACCGGCAGACGCAGTCAGCGTCTAATCAAGACAACCGGCAGTCCACCGCGACGCAGGCGCAAAGCACGAGAGCATCTACCGCTACTGAGATGCAAAGTACAAGAGCGTCTACCGCGACTCAAATGCAGAGCACAACGGCGTCTACCGCAACTCAAATGCAGGGCAACTATCAAACCAACTATTATGGTGGCAGCGGCTGCTACAACTGCGGCTGGGACAGCGGCGATGCCGCTGCCGGATTCGTGGTGGGAGCAGTGGTCGGCGGAGCGGTGGTCGCAGCATCCCAACCTAAAACAACAACTGTCGCAACCACGGCCGCCCCTGCTCCAGCGCCAGCCGCACCGCCCTGCAATGTTGCGCCGGTCCCGGTCAGTGGCGTGCCGTATTACAAATGCGGCGCAACTTGGTACACGGCCGGTTATGGCAGTGGCGGTGTGGTCTACATGCCTGTGCCACCTCCTCCGGGGTATTAGCGCTGTGTTCTCGGTGCGAATTTGGTTTGAAAGTGTGCGCGCCAAATTGGAGAGAGCTATGAGAGGACTCGCTGTCGTTACGACGGTTGCGCTCACCCTGCTGATCGGTACAGCGGCCAACGGGCAGCCTCCGCCGCCGGCGACCCCCGAGCAGCGTGTGGCGACACTGAAACAGTGGCTCCAGGCGAGCCAGGCGCAGCTGCGTGCCTACGAGTGGATTGAAACGACAACGGTTGTTGCCAAGGGGGGGAGGAGAAGTCCAAGACCGAGAAGCGCTGCTACTACGGTGCGGACGGCAAGCTCCAGAAGTTACCCATCTCGTCGGGCGAATCCGGACCCGCGCCGCCCTCTGGTCCGCTGAAGAAAAAGGTCGCGGAGCGCAAGAAGGAGGAGCTAACCGCGTACATGAAGCAGGCTGTCGAACTCGTGCACGCGTACCTGCCACCGGATCCCGCTCGCATTCAACAGGCCGTAAACACCGGCCGCCTCAACGTGACTCCGCTCGACGGCGGTCGCCGCGTGCGCCTGCAGTTTCGCGACTACTTGAAGGCCGGCGATACGCTCGCTGTGGAAATTGACAACGCGACGAACCGGCTGATCGGCATGCAGGTGTCGAGCTACCTGCAGGATAACGCCGATGTCGTGCTGCTCAACGTGGGGATGGGCGTGCTGCAGGACGGCACGATCTACACCGCGCGGACGCAACTTGACGCCAAGGCCAAGGATCTCGCGGTTATCGTCGAGAACACCGGGTATCGCCGGCGCGGATAAAACACTCCGCAGTCAGAGGTTTTACAGCATGATCCGCTCCGGCGAACGCGCGTTGTCAGCGTCGGTCGCCGAACTCGGTCGTTGGGCTGCGGGGGAGGCCGCATCGCATGATGAGTCCGATTGTGGTGGGCATGATCGTGTTCGCATGCACGATCGCCGGCGCGCTGATCGGCTACCAGCTGCGTCGCACTTGGTCCCGGAATCACATCGACGAGGAATCGAGGGACACAGTGGAGATGGCCATCGGTCTGATCGCCACGATCACCGCTCTAGTCCTTGGCCTCGTCACTGCTTCCGCCAAGAGTTCCTTTGACGCTGTCGATGCTTCGGTGAAGCAGATCGCCACCGACATCCTTACGCTCGACCGGTTGCTCGCTCGTTACGGGCCCGAGACCAAGGAGATCCGTGGGGCATTGCGGCAGGCGGTTGCGGACAGGATCGACACGACTTGGCCGCAGGAGTCATCTCGGCCCGCCCGCGTGGCGGACCCGTTGGAAGCAGCATCGCGCGTTGAGGGCCTCGCCGAAGCGATTCGCCGTCTCGCCCCGCGCGATGACTCTCAGCGGGCGCTCCAATCCCGTGCGCTGGAGCTCGCGGAGACGCTACTTAAGACCAGATGGCTAGTGTTCACCGCCGGCGGACCGTCAGTCCCTGTGGCGTTTCTTGTGGTCATCGTATTCTGGCTCACGATCTCGTTCACCAGCTACGGGCTGATCTCTCCGCGAAACGCAACGGTTTTCGTAGTTCTCCTTGTTTGTGCGGCGTCTGTTGGTAGCGTCATCTTCCTCATATTAGAACTGGGTGAGCCTTTTGAAGGCTTGCTCAAGGTCTCCGGAGATGCTTTTAGCTACGCGCATGCCCACCTCAACCAGTAGGAGCATTACGATCTCGTGGCCTCAGGGAGCGCTCAGCAACAGATAAATCGTGCGCGCCGACGGTGGGGTGCGCGGTGCGTGAGCACAGCATCACGGTTCTCCCGCTTATGTCCAGTCCTTCAGGGGTCGCTGGATCAGGTGCCCATGGCTAGTACTCACCACCCCAACGGTACTGCCAGGCAAGGCCAAAGATATTGAAGTTGCTGCCGGTGCGCGTGGACACGCCGCTGCTCGCGTAGAACTTGATCGAGTTGCTCCGGTCGACCGGCAAGGCGATGGTCAGTCCGGCCCGCGAGTTCGATAGGTGGTCATCACCAGGTACGTCGTCGATGCTGGTTCGTCCGCCTGCGAAGTAGGTGCCATTGAGCGCCACCCAGACGCCGGACTGGAACCCGTAAACGACGTGGACCTGCACCGAGTAGGTCGGATCCTGGGTGCGGGTGTGGCCGTCGAGAAAGTTCGTGTTGTCGGAGAAAAAGGTCACGCCCGGGACGAGTTCCAGTGTCCATGCACCGAGCCGCTTGGAAATCCCGAGCTCGGTCTTGACCGCCCAGCGGTTGGTGCCGAGGTTGACGAGCTTGCTGGGATCGTATTGGCCCCACGGAGCCCATACGTACACGCTCGCGCCGACGATGAGGTCCTGCTGAAAGTTGGCGAACTCCTTCATCGGAAGCGCCGGCGCGCCGTAGAAATTGACCGACAAGCGAAATCGTGGGTCAGCCAAGCCCGTAACCTCGCGCTGCCGAGGTTGACCGACAAACTCAGCGCTGCCCGAAAGCCAAGCGTACGGCAGCACGATGTCGAATTTGGCGGACCGGCCTAACAGGTCAATTGAGCGCGCGTAGGCGAGCGTTGCGGAGTTGACCTCGACATCAGCGTTCTTCAGAGGCAGCGCCGGATCAATCGCGACGCCGCCTGACGTGTACGCATAACCTGCAATCAGGAAGTTGAGGCCGATCGGAGTATTCGAGTATGCCCGTGGCTCCAGATCCTGCGCTGCAGCGCTCGACGTGCTCGTCACGAGGACCAGCGCGACGAGCACTCGGCTGGCGTACGCCAAGGCCGATTCACAGCGCCCGCCGACAATCAGCATTTGCAGTGAAACCTCCAATCGGCGGCACGGCATCGCCGAACCGGTCGCTTGAACGGCCGCGCGGCCGGCCCCGCCGCGCTTCTCGGGCCCGGTGGCATGCGATGCGGCGCCTAATGTGCGGGCGTGCCGCCGAGTTCGCGCACGAGCACCTCGTAGTCTTTCGACTGGCGCAGCAGCCGGCCGGCGATTTCGCGCAAGCGGTCGACAGCCTCGGCCGGAAGCACGAACGTCGTCGGCAAGTCGAAAAAATAGGCGCGCTCCTTGGGGTCCGGAATCGCATCGAAGCTCACGTCGATCGCTTGCAGCGTCAGATCCGGTACGCGCGCCTCCGCTTCCGCCTGGGTTGCACCCGCGAGGCGCGCTCGCGCGATCAGCAGCTCGCGATGCCGCGCCCAGAGCTCGGCGCGATCTTTCATCGTCTCGACGGTTTCGAACGAATACCGCTCGATCGGCACCCCCGAGGACTGCAGCAGCTGCGCGACAAAACCCGGAGGCGACTCCTGGCGGTCCCACTCGGTGCGAGGCGACGAGCGGGCGTTCACGACCAGGACCACGAACCGCCGAACGACGCCGAATCCGACCTGCTCGCGAAACGCCGCGCTCGCTGCGAGCTCCTCCATTGCCTCCAGCACGCCGCGCACGCCGATGTTGTCCCCGACGCCGCCGTCGACCAGGTGGATGTACGGTCGCTCCTTGCTGTTCTGGAACGCCTGCATCTCGTTGTAGCGCTGCACGGCGCGTCCCGACGGACGCGCTCGATGCTCTGGGTTGGCGACGTCCCGGACCCAGGCCGGGTACTGGTATCCGCACGTTCCGCCGTAGTTGTTGAACGTCACCGCCGACAGCACGACCGGAACCGCGGAAGACGTGGCCGCCGCGCGCGACAGGCGAACCTTGTTCAGGTCCGAGCAAAGCAGGTCGAAATCGTTCTGGAAGAAGGCGAACCGCGATCCCGTCGAGAAGTCGGTACCGGTGGCGATCGCCATAGGCGCCTGCTTGTCCAGAAGATCGGCGAAGGTCGCGCCGCCGAACAGGATCTCGTCGTAGTAGTCCGCGGCGAGCTCCGAACGCCCGGCGCTCCCGCCGATGAACCTGTTCCAGTTGTACGGGTTGAGGGTGCGCGACAGCAGCGCGCCCTGCACGTCGCGCTTGAGGAAGCGTTCCTCGTACTCGGAGAACAGCCGCTCGCCATAAAGCGCGTACGCGAGCGCGGTGAAGCTTCCTCCCGACACACTGGTGATCATGTCGACTTCGTCGATCAGTCGGCGGCGCTGACCATCGATGACGATCTCGGTGCGACGGAGCTCCTCCAGCACGCCATACGAGAACGCCGCGGCCCGAGTGCCCCCGCCGGAGAACGAGAGCACGAAGAGCGTGGGCAGATGGTTGTTCTGGCGCTTCGGTAGCAAGAGATACGGTCGATAACCCGCCTTCGGGTCGACCTGGGTGATCGGCTCGTTGATCGGCCGGCTGGCGCAGCCAGTCAGCACGATGGCCGAAATGAGGCAGGCGACGGCGCGATGGATTTGCATGGGTATCTAAGGCACCAGCGGGATCTCCGAGGCCAGCTCGTAGCGCACGAGAGCGCGGATCTTGTTTTCGATTTGTATGTATCGCGCCGCTTTGGCAGGTGAAGTTGCCTTTTCTAGCTTGGGCAAGTACGAACGCTTCAGCTTGACTTCCGCCTCTTCGATTGCGAACGATTCCTCGAGTAGCTGCTTGGCCGTGTCATCCGGGACGGATCCTTTGTTGTACGCATCGGCGTAGGCCCTGATCGCTTTCGCAAGGCGTTGGTTGATCTGTTCCAAGTCCTTCTGATAGGCGTCGTAGACGGGCCAAAAGGACTTTCCCTCCGCGTCCGTCAGCGCCATATTCGCGGCGACCAACAATTTCTTGTCGGCTTTTACCTTATCGCGAAGAATTTCCATGCTGCTGGAGCTCTGTGCGCCAGCGGACCCGGCCACCATTGCTGCGAGGACAAAGAGAAGAGCTTGCAAGGCTCTCATTTAATGACTCCCAATATTGGCCTCTGTCGATCATCGACTGCGTAAGGCGTTAGGATCATTAGACCAACGTCCAATTTCAGTGTCTACCTCCCGACGCAATATTGCTACTGTCAATCGCCTTGCGGATAGCAAGAGCACAGATGTAGGCGAAGATAGGCTTGAGTTATGAACCGATAGAGCGCGGATAAAAACTCGCGGTAGGAAAGCGGCTCCATCACTTGGGCGCGCAGGCCCAATGGGGCGACTGGAAAGAGCGCCGGAGCCAAGGTCATGGCCATCGCGACATCGCAGTCAGCGGTGCCTCGTTTCATAACCCGGCGCCCAGCGGTATTGCCATGCGATGCAGCCCACGTCGAAGTTGGTGCTCGTGCGTGCGGCGATGCCGGAGCTGATGAAAAGCGGGCTACCGCGGCTGTTCACGCCGCGCCGCCACCCGCACCAGAATCAAGCGTATTGCAACAATGGCAGCCACACTTCCGAGCAGCGCAAAACCGATGAGTTGGAGGAGGAGGCGATAGACGTGGTCGACGAGTTGCTGCCCCTGCGCGCCAAGTCCGGCGGCCAGCGTCGCCAACGTGGGGGCTCCTCGCTCGATGGATCCTGTTAGCTGCTGGAGCTCGCGCGCGGCTTGCGCGAACTGCACCGCCGCCATGGCGTATTCGGTGATGTCGAAGGGGCGTGCCGGCGGGCCCTTGCCTGTGTTGAATCGCGCCATTACCTCGTCCACCGACTTGACGGTGGTCGTGAGCGAGTCGCTGGTCAGCTTGGCGGAGTCGAAGGTTCCCTTCAGGCCGGCAAGCAGTTCGCTTGCCATGGCCTGATCCGCGCGTATGGCATCGAACACCTGTGTGATTGCGGCTTCCCGCTCGCGAGACAAAGTCTCGGGTAAGGTGGCGGCCGTGCGCGATAGCGACTCCGCGGCACGGCTCGCACGGTCGGCCGCCGCGATCACCTCCCTCGGTTCGGGCATCGTCAACAGTACCGTGGCAAGTGTCCTGACTTGCATGCCGATCAGTATCGGGACGCGCTCCGCATAGTAGATAGCCCTTTCAGCCAGCATGCGGCTTTGCTCGATTTCCCTTACGGCAGGACTCAATCCGGTCAGTGGATCCAGCCCCACCAGAGCGAACAGGCTCGCCGAGTTGGGCGCAGCTCTGCGCTCCTCGGGGTCGTCGACGAAATCCGTGAATCGGACAAAGGTGACGGATTCAAGGGTGGTGGTCGGGTCGGCCTGCCGGCGTGCCAACGCGTCGCGAATTTCCTCACGCTGCTGTTCAGTCAGGAAATCCACCAACTCCCATGCCCCGGACTCCAGCGATGAGAGGGTCGCCAGGGCTGCCGTCGCCTCGGCCCCCTGACGCGCTTGCAAGTAGCGCCCCAGCGTCGCACGGGTGAGGGTGCAAAGCACGACCATGTCCAGCGCATTGATGCGAGCGCTCGGGCCGGCGGCGATTTGCACCGCAGAAGTGGCCTGGACAACGCGGAACCTGCCCATGGTGAAGAGCATCGCCGGATCACGGCCGGAAGCTTCCACGGTGGTGGTGATGTGCGCAATCGAGTCTACGTAGCCGTCGGCATAGCGCATCACCTTCCGCTGCAAAATCAATTCCTGCAGCTTGCGCTGTTCGTAGCGGGCGGTCTCGCCGGTGATCTTGCCGGTGATGTCCGGCAGCGAGGCGCACCCGCCCACCAATCCTGCCGCGCAGGCCGTCGCCGCCAGGGCGGCGCTCAGCCGTGTGGCGCGAGGGCGCTCTTGATAGCGAGTCGGAGGCACCCACTTTTGCCTGTGATCCAACATAGCCACCTCTACGTGTCAACCAGCATTTCGTCGAGTTGCGCGGACTCGAGGTGCGGAGCACCGGTACATGCCGGTCGATCACACCTAGGCGGGTCAGTGTAGTCCGGCTTAGCCTGGGCGGCGGCTTGGAGTGGATCAGTCACTGGGCGTCGACCCTGCGCCACCAAGCGCGATAAGCAACGATGCGTTGGTCCGCTTCACGCGCGGGATTAAGCTGTCGCGGCAAAACTTCGTGGCCAGCCAATCGGTCTCTGTCATCAGCCGCTGCATCTCGTTGGGTGTAGCACCGGCCGCAAAGCCGCCACCGACGATGGAGCCCATGCTGGTGCCTGCCACACAATGAACGGGCACACGTAGTTCTTCGAGTACTTTCAACACGCCGATGTGGGCGGCACCCCGCGCGCCACCGCCGGATAGCGCAAGGCCGATCTTTGGACGTGACGCCGCCGGATCGGCTACGGACGTCACGCTTTGCGCACGCAATTCCGCCGACAGGGCCGGCAAGGTCACGCATGTAATCAGCAGCGAGTGGAAGAAGCTGCGCGAGAGTTGTTTCATGGGGATAAGGTCGTGATCCGGACCTGGCCACAACCAGCCCGCAGACCAAGCCGCAAATCAACTCAGTCACAACAATGCCTTGACGCCGTCGACGTACTCACAAGTTGCCAAGTCCTCGATCGTGATCGCTGAAATCAAGGAACAAAGGCAAGGAAAAGAAACGCAGCAAACAGGACGAGATGAACTGCGCCCTGCATGATGTGAGTCCGGCCCGTCGTCAAAGTCACAGTGCACACGAGGAACGTGACTGCGAGCAAAACCAGATTCGTCGGATCTATCCCGAGCACCAGAGGCAGCTTGAGTATGAATGCAGCCACAACGACGGCCGGAATCGTGAGTCCGATGCTCGCCACTGCCGATCCGATCGCGAGATTCATGCTGGTCTGAAGACGGTTAGCCTTCGCAGCTCGCAGAGCCGCCCAAGCCTCCGGCATTAACACGAGCATTGCGATCGCGATGCCGACGACAGCCTCAGGCGCACCTGTAGCAGCGACCGCGCGCTCGATGTAGGGTGACAGGACCTTGGCCAGGCCGACCACAGATGCCAACGCAACAATCAACAGGGCAAAGCTTGCCCAACTCTTGCCAGCCGAAGGTCGCTCCGCGTGCTGCTCCGGATCGGAAGCATTAACTTCCGGAATGAAGTAGTCCCGATGGCGCACAGTCTGAATGAACACAAAGATCGCCCAAAGAATCGCCGACGTCACGGCTACGAACCACAGCTGGACACTGCTGTACGTCGCGCCTGGCGTGCTAATCGTGAAGACTGGCAGCACGAGAGTCAATGCGCCCATTACGATCAGCGCGGCCAGTCCTGCGCCTGCGCCTTCGATCCGAAAAGTTTGCTCGCGGTGTGCGAGACCGCCGACAAGCAGGCTAAGTCCAACCACACCGTTGCAGATGATCATGACAGCTGCGTAGATCGTGTCGCGCGGCAACTCGGCCGTAGTCTCGCCTCCCGCAATCATCACTGACAGAATCAGCGACGTCTCAAGTACGGTCACGGCCAACGCCAGAACCAATGTTCCCAGCGGTTCGCCGACGCGATGGGCAACGACCTCGGCATGGTGTACCGAGACGATCACGGAGCCAATAAGTGCCAGGCCGCACGCAACAGCCAGTGCTGCGCCTGCACCAGTGGCGACAGCTGCGATCAGCAGCGCTAGGGACGCAGCAGGAACAGCCCACGTCCAGATAGGCATGAACAGCGGCTTCCCGGTCATTTCGGATCGCGCGCCTGTTCACCGCAGGCGGGGTTAGCCCCGGATGCGGGTTGCGTATTACTTGGGCTTGACGTACTTCACAAGATCCGGAAAGACACCGGCAGCTACTTCGTCCAACACCGGCTTCAGCGCGTCAAACGTGACGACTTTGACGTCGCCAACCTGGCTCAGGCGCTCGCCTGTCGCCATGCGCACCCTCAGCGCCAGCAACTCGCCCGTGACGCTGTCTGTTGCCTCGACTTCGCCCTCCATGAACGCGCGTTGCGGCGTACCCGACGCGCGCCTTGAGGCCATGGTGGCCACGAGGGCGATGGGGACGTACTGGTAAGGCTTAAGGCCTTCGTCCTGCGCCGCGACTCCGGTGACCGCGCCGCGAATCCGAAGTACCCCCGGCCCGGCACGATCGACCACTCTGAATCGCTGGCTGAGTGACCGCTTAAAGACGTCGTTGGAGTAGGCGAGAATTTGCCGCAGCGTCTCGGCGCTCACCTGCTCGGTGGGCCTCGGCTCCGGGTAGAAGACGAGCGGATCCAACAGTATCGCATCGTAGTTGGCGGGCGTGAGCTTGGGACTCACCCAGCCTCGAATGGTATTACCCTGGGCGTCCTTGGTTTCCCCCAGGTTGGAATAGTCCCGTAGGAAGCCCGAACCCTCGCTGACACTGGTCTTAGTCGCGCATGCTCCGAGGATCACGGCGAGGAGAGCAACGCCCGCCTTGCTTGCAATCGATTTCTTCATGATGGTCCTCCTCTCAGTCAGCGCAGAGCAGCCGAACCTTACGCTCGGCCCTGGCGAATGCTTCGTCATCCTTCGACTTCAACACTTCGTCCTTTGCCGCGTTGCAGGCCGACGCATCGCGGGTTGCGGTAGGAGGAGCCTTAGCCCCCGCCGCGCATTGGCGGTCGTCCACCAGACGCAGGTTCACGTACGCGCCTTGCTCGAGCGCGACACAATCACCAACACGCATGCCGGCCTCATCGGTGACAACCGTCGTAGTTGTTTTGCCGCCCACCAGAATTGTGTATTCGAACGCCTGCTTGGCGCTCGCACGCTTCGCGATCTGTTGTCCCGCCACACCACCCGCGACGCCGCGCAGCGCCTGGTTGCTGCCCGACTGATTCCTGCCGGAAACGAGACCTATCGACCCGCCGACCAATGCACCCGCACCTTGTGCCTGGCGGTTCTCCACGGTAACTGGTTTCACCGCAGTGATCTTTCCGTAGTTGACGCTGGTCTGCGCCACCGCCGCACTCGTCGCTAGCATCGATCCGACAAGTGCATAAACGCATAAACAGAATCGAATTGCCATAATGCTCCTCCTCGCTCAAGAGGTCCGCATCGCTTCCAACATGGCAGCTAGCTGGCTTGTGTAGTCGTCAGAAACGGAAATTGGCACCGAGTGCGAACCCGCTGAAGGTCAGCTTCTGGATGAACTTGTCATCATCTTGCTCGTAAGACAGATAGCGGTACGTCAACGCCAGATCGCCCCACTTAAACGCGTATCCGACGCCGCCCGCCCCCTGCCACGTCAATTTCGAATCGCCGGCACCGACGTCTATGTAATACGGAAGGTACCAATTGCCGTCGCCAAGCTTCACGCGGCCGCGAGCGCCGATGATCGCGTCCCAAATGTCCTCCGACTTTTCAACGCTGCCCTCGCGTGCAAAAAACGCCTGCGAACCCATGGGTCCCGTGACCGTCGCGGTGAGCCGCACATTCGTTTTCGCCTCGACGTTGAGGTAGCGAAACCCGGCGATCAAATCCAACGTAACTGCGGGGTTCTGGACCGCGTTGTATCCGCCAACCAACGTCCATGCGACCGCATCGATTGCAGTTTCCGTCCCAGCATTTAATTGTGTCGTCGCAATGTTGATCGGTCCTGAGCCCGGATTGAAATCGACGCTGCGCACCTCACTGCTCTCGCTTCCCATGTCCAAGTAGATGAAGTCGCTCGCGATCAGCCATCGGCCGTAGCGTGCTTCGCCTTGCAGCAACAAAGCGAAGTTGAGCGAATCGAGGAAGTCTTTCTCAGAGAGCTTGACATTCCCGGACGAACCGCCGGGCGGGGGCGGCCCGTAGCGCAGGTCGCCTTCAACGCTTGGGAGCCATAAATACGGCTGTAAAGAGAATGTCCATTGATTAGATGGCGCCTGTGCAGCGCTGTGTAGCGGCATCGCCAGAAGGGCCGCAACGAAGGCAAGAGTCAAACCATGAGATCGTTTCATTTTTCTCCTAACGCTTCTTATGCAAAACCATCGGATGGGTGCCGGTGCAGCTTACATCGATCAATGCTCAGCAGGCGAACAACACCCGAGAGGATAGTTCGCTTTGGGCGCCTCCGGCTGCTGCGTACTTAGGTGTGAATGATCGGGCGGACTGATGCGTGGAGCTTCACCTTTCTTGACATGTTGCGCTTCGCCTTTCTTGACAGGCAGTCCAGGGGAAGCCCACGTAACCGAACGCAACGCTACTTCGGAAATAACGAAGTCAGAATCACCCGAAATCCCCAACCCTTCGGACCGACGTTGTCGGGCGTCGAGGCCCAGTAGCGGACACCGGCACCAATCGACAATGGCTGGTTACCGACCTTGAGCAGTTGCGAGACGGTCGCGTTGATCGGCACCGACCATTTTTCGCTCTTCCAGTCGTACGTCGACTCAGTATTTAAAGTAAACGTGGTGTAGCGCGCTGTCGTGTAGCTGAGAAACGGTTGTAGGAAAGTTGCACTGACGTCACGCGCCGAATCACTGCCGGCGAAGCTCCAGATGTGGTTCGCCAGAGCGCCGTACGTCCACCCGCTTTCCTGCCTCAGCACGACAGCAGTCGGGCCCGCGCCCCACTTTTCAGCGGACAAGTTGTCTTCGCCGGTACGCAGCAGCAGTACGGGACCTGCGCCCCAAATCCATCCACCAGAAGTAGGGTTTTGCGGCGAAAAGAAGAGGCTCTGGACAAGGTCACCTATTCCAGTATCGCGCCGACCAGGTGCGCTGACGTCTTTCTGATTGACGATCGGGACGATCGTACGGCTGATCAGGTTCCAGTCCTGGTTCAACGTCACAGGAATGACCGGCTGGACATTGAGCAGCCATCTGTCACCGCGCTCGCCGGGCCCGATGTTGTCGTCGTAGTTCAGCTGCAGCGGCACGCTAATCAGCGCCGAGACCGGGTTGTTCAGTTTCTTAGCCAGCTCTGCGGCGTCTTCCTGCGCGAACGTGCAAGGCGAAGCTAAAACGAAAATCGTGGCGGCTACAACGCGAAAAGGGGCAGCCACAACGGATGGTCGCGTGACGACCCCAGTTCTGATCCACGTATGTTTCGTCCGCATATCGGACTTGAGGATGTCACGTACATTTGCAACCGTTCAAGCTTTTCCAGTAATCGGAGGCTCTTCGCGCCAGCCTTCCAGAACAGCTCGATACAGCCATCCACCGATCAAAGCACCCACAATCGGTGCCACCCAGAACAACCAAAGCTGCCCCAGCGCCCAGTCGCCTACAAACACTGCCGGCCCGGTGCTGCGGGCCGGATTCACCGACGTATTTGTGACCGGAATGCTGATCAGGTGAATCAGCGTTAATGCCAAGCCAATTGCCATCCCGGCAAAACCGACGGGTGCGCGCTGGTGTGTCGTGCCGAGAATCACAACCAGAAACATCAGCGTCATGACCACTTCAGTTACCAAACCAGCGAACAATGAGTACTTCCCCGGCGAATGTGCACCGTACCCGTTCGCTGCAAATCCCGCTGCCAAACTGAATGTCGAGTTGCCGCTGGCGATCACATACAGAATTGCCGCGCCCGCAATTGCGCCGAGCACTTGCGCAATGATGTACGGCAGTAGTTGACCTGCGGGAAAGCGACCTCCGGCCCAGAGGCCGATTGATACAGCGGGATTGAAGTGGCCGCCTGAAATCGGGCCGAGCGCGTACGCAGCCGTCAGCACGGTCAACCCAAACGCAAGCGATACGCCAAGCAATCCAATCCCGACTTCTGGAAATGCTGCAGCCAACACAGCGCTGCCGCAGCCACCCAGCACCAGCCACAACGTGCCCATGAACTCAGCGATCAACTTAGCTTGCATTTGACCCAAGCTCCGCCTTGAGAAACTGGTGAATGATGGCGCTGACTCGATCAGCGGCGCTTCACCTTTCGCGACACAGGTTGAACTACAACCTAGGCCTACATCCGAATCAGTCGGATTCCAGTTGCACCTTGATCATATGCTGCAGAATCGCCATCAGGGCCGCGCTCGTCATGCCAAACATCAGGACCCCATTTCCTGCTTCGAGAGGCCCCAGCAGCTTCCATCGCGCGCTCATCACCACGTCGCCGTAACCCAACGAGGTGAAGTTCACACCTGAGTGGTAGACAGCGTCGTACAGCGCGTTGAATTCGCCCAGCAACAAGAACAACACTCCCCAGATCACGATCTGGACAAAGTTGCCCAGCATCATGGCGATCATCACGATCAGCAGCGGGGGGAGTTGCGGGAGCAGTCCGCGACGAGCCTCCATGATTCGACTCGCCGTACGTAGAAACGGACACTCCAGAAACTGACAGCCGCCTGTATCGCGAGGCACAGCAGCATGATCGGCAGACCGATCATCAAGTTTCTCAGCATTGTGCGATTCCCCTGTTCAGGGTGTGCGTGAAGGCCAGCGCTTTGGATCTCGAGGCACGCCAGCGCTCGAGTACCCACACCGTTGTCCATGCGTAGAGCGCTATCCCGACAAACAGCGCGACACGGATGGCAGAAGCGCGGTAGACATCTTTGGCGCCGTTAGCGTCCTCGATGGCGGGCCCCAGCACGAAGAACATCGTCATCAGGGCGTTGAGCCAGTACGATGGAGGAAAAGACGTGGCCTTGACCCCGAAGAGCCTCACGCCGACCCAGAGCGCGACGGCCACGGTCCATAAAGCAACATCCACAAGTTCGGCTGGAGCTAGAGGCCGCCCCAGACCAGCATCGCCATGACTGCGCCCACCAATGTGGATCCCACCAGCTCGCGCCCGGCCGTGCGCGCGTTCGTGGCGCTCGGCCTGCTGTCCCAGCCCACTGTTTTCATGATGCATTGCAGATACAAGGCCGGGTTCGTGAGCGCCATCATGAACACAGGCATCACGATCAACGTAGCCTGCAGGGCGGTCCAGCCTGCCGCTTCCGGACTGGCGCAGGCGGGTGCCGCTGCGACTTTCGCCGGCGCTGGAGCATCCGGAAACAAAGCGTGCGAGATGGCACTGGCCAGCACACCTATAGGAGCGCGATCCCAACCGTTCGCCAGCACGGTAGCCAGCGCCTGATTGGCGAAGCCGGCCACGGGAATGAACACGAGGGCGACATGCATGAAGAGCGTCAGCGGGTTTGCCTTGCGCGCGCCAGCAAAGGACACCGCGTAGAACAATGCGCCTATCAGCAACACGCCGGTCACAGGGTAGTATTCCAGGATCGGGACCATCAGGACACCTGCCACCAACAATGCAGCGATGAAAGCCACACACCACGCCTTTCAGCAGCGGGATCGGCGGTCCGGGTTTGCCCAGCATCACCAATGTCATCAGGCGCGCCATGAACGCCGCTTGCAGCCCAGCTCCCTAAGCGATCACCACGGCGAGGCCCATTCCGATGGCCAACCGCAGTACCGCTTTGTCAGCGCTGTGCAACGGCATGATCAATAGAGATACGAAAAGTAGCTCATGACCTTGATGAAGAACCCTGCCAGCCAGTTCATCACGGGGTAATCTCCGGTGTAGATCAGCACGTCGGCTTGTCCGCCGATACGCACGCCACGCAGTCGCTCGCGTTCGGACGGGTCGAACTCGATGGCTACCGGGAAGCGCTGCGCCTGCCGCAGCCAATCGCGGCTGTTCTGGACCGCGGGCAAGGTGCCGGGTTGAGCTTGGCTGCCGGGACTGATGCCGGTGCCGACGCTGCGCACCCGTCCCTTCAATATTTCGCCCGGCATCACGTCGAGCACGATCGCCACTTCGTCACCAGGTTTGACGTTGCCGAGATTGTTCTCGGTCATGTCGGCGTTGATCCACAGGTCATGAATGGCGATCAGCGTCATCAGAGGCGCGCCGGTCTGCGCATATTGCCCGGCATCGATACGCAGGTCGGTGACCGAACCGCGGGCGGGAGCCACCACAGCGGTGCGCTTCAGATCAAGCTCGGCCTTTTCGATCGCCGCGCGGGCACTGAGCAGCTGCGCGTTGTTTTCACCGCGTTCGCCCGCTGTCTCTTGCGCACGGACCAAGATCCGCCTTCGCCGCTTCAACCTGACTGCGGGCCTTGATCCGATTGGACTGCGCACTTTCGACGCGGCGCAGAGAGATCGCGCCCGGATCTTCCTTATAAATCTGTTCGAGTCGCGTCGCATCCTGTTGCGCGAAAACATTATTTGCAATGGCCGCCTGCACTGCCGCTTTGGCCGACTCCACCGACGCCGTCGACGCACCGACCGAAAGGCGCGTCGCCTCGTAATCCGAACGGCTGCGCTGCAGCGCGATCTTGTACTGGGTTGGATCGATATCCAAGAGCGGTTGCCCGCGCTGCACCTCATCGTTGTTCTTGACGTGCACCTTCAGCACCGTGCCAGCTACTTCGGCCGCTATCGGTACGACGAACGCCTGGACCCTGGCTTGAGAGGTATACGGTGTCAGGCGATCCGAAACGAAATACCAAGCGAGACTGAAGACGATCAGTAGCAGCACGATGATCGCGCCGATGCGGCTTCCCTTGCCCGGCTTGGGCTGAGACGCCGGTGGCGGCGGTGGCGACACGGCGTGCTGGCGACGGCAGTGGTGGCGATTCCTCGACAACTATCGGCGGCAGAGTCTCGTCCTGCTTTGTGGATTCTTGACTCATGGTTTTGCCGTTCCGGAAGAGTTTGGCAGAGCATCAGCGTCGGGCATTGGCAGCGGGGCCTCGAGCACACCTTTCCAATCGCTGCGTTGGTTCATGGTTTCGCGCGTCACATCATCCAGCACGGGCCGGCTTCGCCCTTGTTCCCAGCCACCACCCATCGCTTTGTACAGCGCAATCAAATTCTGCGTCAGGCTGCCGCGCGAGCTGACCAAAAAGTCCTGTTGAGCGAAAAGCACTCGCTGCGAATCGAGCACTCGCTCGAAGTCGGTGAGCCCTTCGCGATATTGAATATTGGCAATGTCGAGCGATCGCTGCGCAGCCGCCACTGCGTCGGCGAGCAGCACAATCTGTTCTCCGGTTTTTGCGAAGCCCACTGCTGCATCATCGACCTCGCGAGCTGCCCGTAGCACCGCGTCCTGGTACTGCTCGTAGAGCTGCTGGAATCGCGCATCCTGCACGAGCACGGCGTTGGAGAGCCGCCCATAGTCGAAGACGTTCCAGACCAGGCTCGGTCCGACGGCCCAGGTCAGCGCCCGCGAGGATCCGCTCAACGACGTCGCCGAAAGGCCCACCGATCCCAACAGCGATATTGATGGATAGAGATCAGCCACGCTCACGCCGATCAGCGCGGATTGCGCGGCCAACTGCAACTCAGCAGCCCTCACGTCGGGGCGACGCCGCAGCAGCTCGCTCGGCATGTCGACGATGACCGCGAGTTCCGCCTGCGGGATCACATCCTTGCCTGCGGCCATTTCGGGCAATGGGCCGGGCGCTCGGACGAGCAACGTGCTTAGCGCGTTCTGTGTCTGCCGTAGCGCGCTTTCGAGTGGAGGAATTGTGGCCAGCGTGCCGAGATACTGGGCTTTTGCCTGTTGCACATCCAATTCGGAGTCGTTGCCTCCCTTGAACAGCCGCTCGGCAATCTCGAGACTGCGTTTTTGCAACGCCGCGTTTTGGCGAGCGATTACCAGCCGTGCCTCTAAAGTGCGAATCGACGTGTAGAAGGCCGCCACCTGCGCGGCCATCAGTACCTGCAAGTCATCGTATTGCGCAATGCTGGCGAAGTAGTTGGCGTCCGCAGCCTCGATGCCGCGTCTGAACTTGCCCCAGAAATCGAGCTCCCAGCCGACCTGAAACCCGACGCTCGAAATTCACCGCGCTGGTGTCGCGTGCTCCGCTGGTCCTCTGTTCTCCCGCCCACAGCAGATCGCTGGTGGCCTGCTGAACCTGCGGGTAAAGCGCGCTGCCGGCAATTCCCAGTTGAGCGCGCGCTTCCATGATGCGAAGACCCGCGGTCCGTACGTTGGGATTCACGCGCTGCGCTTCGGCAACGAGGCGCTTCGAGCACGGGATCATTAAACGTGCTCCACCACTGCTGCAGCTGGCCGAGCCGCGTGTGACTCGCCGATCGGCGGTCAGCGACTCGAGAGAGCCGCCCATCCAATCGGCCAACCAGGCCGGCACTTGCGGTCGCTGGAAGTCGGGCCCGACCGTCGTGCAGGCGCTTAGGAGAACTGTCCCTGCAAGCGCTGCCGCCCGCGTTCGCAGCTTGGTAACGGGCATGCGACTCAGCTAACCCCCTGCGGCCTGGGCACCGGTTCCTTATCAGGATTGCTAGCGACCCACCACATGAAGATCTGATAGCCGAACGCGAGCAACGTCGCGCCGACAAACATTCCCAGCAGACCGTGGCTTGCCAGGCCGCCCAACGCGCCGAGCAGAATGACAACCATCGGTGCATCGACACCTCGACCGAGCAGCAGCGGCTTCAGTACATTGTCGAGCATGCCGGCAACGAACAGCAGCACGCTGTGAGTAACGGCAGCGCCGGTGCCGTACTCACCGCTCATCCAGATATAAACGATGACGGGTAACGTGACCAGCAGCGCCGGAACCTGCGCGATTCCGAGTATCAGCACGACCAACGCCAGCACTGCCGCAAACGGGACGCCGGCGATCAGTAAGAACACGCCGACGACGATAGCCTGGATAAAGGCAACTCCGAGCACACCCAATGCGACGGCGCGAATGGTCGCCGTCGACAGCGTGGCAAATTCTTCGCCCCGGCCAGTGCCCATAATGCGATCGAAAATCGCGCGCGTGCTTCTGGCGCCCGACTCACCGAATGCCATGATGATTCCGGCAATGATGAAGGCAGCCAGAAACAGCAGCAGCGCGCCGCCGATGCCCGCAACCATCCCGAGTGCGGTTTTAGCCAGGTCGCCGAGTTTCGGCTGCAGACTCTGAACCAGTGCCGGCAGATCTGTATGAGCCTGCGACCAAAAACCAAAGACTTTCTTGCCGACGATCGGCCATTCGGCAACACCTGGTGAAGGTGGGGGAACCTGCAGCGTGTGATCGCGCACGCTGACGACAAAGTTGTGAACCGAATCGCCCAGCTCGAACATCAGCAAACCAGTAGGCACTCCGATCAGCACGAGGCCGATTAGCACCAGCACGGTGGCCGCAAGCCCCTGTTTCCCCCCCATTCTGCGAGCCAATTTTTGATGCGCTGGGTAAAGTACTACTGCCAGAATTAGCGCCCACACCATCAGAGCGAGAAACGGCGAAAAAATCTGATAGCACAACACGGCCATCGCCAAGATCAACCCGGCCCGAATCAGGACATCGAGCAATCTTCTGGACAAGCGTATTTCAAGATCAGTATCAGGCGTGTAGGAGGTATTCATCGATCGGCTTCCTCTTCTGCTAGCTCTTCACCCAACTGATGCGGGTGTCAGCACCACATCGCCCGCGCTCGAAAACAGTCTGCGGTTCCCGGATAGCCTAGTCAGGCATTGCCCATGCGGCGATAGACCCACACGATGACTGCTTCGGCCACCAGCATCACGACCACGACCACGATCAGCGCGACGATCCCATGGAACCATCCGCCGAAACGTATGCGGTCGCCAAATGCAAAAACGAGCGCTTCGAGAATGACGAACTTGGACCCGAATAGCACCACCCAGGCACCGAAGTACCGCAGGAATTTATTGAAGCCTCCCGGCCTGGCGTTGAAGAAGGCCGCGACTTTATGTTCGCAGACGATCGTCACCTTCAGCAGGATCTGCAACAGCACGGCAGCGAGCAGGGCGATCGTGAACGAGCTGACGTGAACGTGCTCCCAATATTCGGCGAACAGCAGAAGCACGACGAGATCCACCAGGATTGCGGTGAAGTACCGCATGAACACCCTTTGCTTGAGCGAGGGCGTGTGCTCAAAGGTGTCCCATAGCGAGGCCTTAGCCGTTGTTGTCGTCATCCGTTTTCTCCGGTCAAGATCACTGCATGAACCATCTGATTCGTCCGACTGCTGTGATTTAGGCGCGTGTCACTCGGCCGAAACTCGGACTTGGGTCGGAATGATCCGCCTGCCTGATCAGCGGTGCTTCACTTTTCCTGACACGGTTGAGCGCGGCGCACGCCGAGTGCTGCAACTCCCGAGCTCATTATGCCGTCAACAAGCAGCGGCTCCGTTCACCGGCACCCTCGAACAACGGAACATCGAGGAAATCATCATGGGCCTTGTTAAGGCTAGGATAAGACAAGTATCGAGGCATGATGTCTCGCGTTCTCGATTCAGCTCTTCAACAACGAACCAGAAGACCTGCCGCCGATTTGCCTCAGTAAAGCACTCGATATGAATAGCATCACGAGGCGAAGACTCACAGCCGCATTCATCGCCGGTACGCTTGTCGGCTGCGCCTCGAGCCCGCCGCCGTCGCCCGTGGCAGGACCCGACTACAAGGGCCGGGCTGTGACGCGCGTCGAGGGCGGCGTTCGGGTGTCGACCGCGGTTTTGTCGGCCGAGGAGAGCGCCGCCGTGTACGGCGTGCCGCTCGCGAAGAGGGCGATTCAGCCTGTCTGGATCGAGGTCGAGAACCGCGACGATCGCGCTTATTTCCTGCTGTCGCCGGGCCTTGACCCGAATTTCTTCCCGGCTTCCGAAGCGGCCGAAGCGCTTGCGACGGACGGCTCGCGTGAGCAACGCGCCGCGCTCGACCGGCGCTTTCGACAGCTCGCGTTCCGCAATCCAGTCCTGCCCGGCACGACGACATCGGGGTTCGTCCTGACCAACCTCGACGAGGGCGTAAAGCCTGTCCAGGTCGACTTGGTTGCGAGCGGACGCACGAGGACATTCTCGATCGTCACGATCGTGCCCGGCTTTCGCGCCGATTACCACATCAGCGAAGTGTTCAGGCGCGAGATCTACCCGCCCGCAAAGATCATGGACTACACAGATGACGCCGCTTTCCGTGCGGCGCTCGAGGCCCTGCCCTGCTGTGTGACCAACAAGGACGGTTCCAAGAACGGCGATCCCCTCAATCTGGTGGTCGTGGGCGGCCTCGACGATGCGTTTCCGGCGCTCGTGCGGCGCGGTTGGCGTCCGACTGAGGAAAAGTGGACGGGCTCGATCACGAAGATGGTGACCTCCGCGCTCAGTGGCGAGCGTTACGCCTATGCGCCCGTGAGCGATCTCTACCTCTACGGACGCGCGCAGGACCTCGCGCTGCAGAAGGCGCGCGACAACATCCACCAGCGCAACCATCTCCGGCTCTGGCTGAGCCCGCTGCGCTACAACGGCAAGCAGGTATGGGTGGGCCAGATCAGCCGCGACATCGGGAGCCGTCTTACCATTCATTCCCCGACATTCACGACGCACAAGATCGACCCGGACGTGGATGAGGCGCGCGTCGCGCTTGCCGAGGACATGGCCTATTCTCAGAACCTCGCGAAGATCGGGCTCGTGAAGGGGGTGGGTGCCGCCCCGAGAGACGCCCCGCGCGGCAACCTCACCACCGACCCCTACTACACCGACGGATTGCGTCACGTGCTCGTGTTCGACCGCAAGCCGACGTCGCTGGACGAGATCGAGTTCCTTCCGTGGAGTGCGGGCGACAGACTCAAGGACGCGACGCAAGGAGGCACGCAATGAGCGTGTTGCCGATGATTCATCGTGTCCTCGGCAATGCGGCGTGTGCGGTGAGCGTATCGCTCGCCCTCGTTGGCTGTGCGACGTGGCAAGCCCCTGCCGAGGTCAGCGACGCCGCGCTGCGCGCCCGTGCCATGAGCGACACCGTGCGCGACGTGCGCGTGACCGCGGCGGTGCTAAGCGCAGAAGACAGCCGGCGCATGTTCGGTGCCGACGTCAACAAGACCGGCGTTCAGCCGGTATGGATCGAAGTGCAGAATCGGACGTCGCAGCCGCTGTGGTTACTGCGCTCTGGTACCGACCCGGATTACTTCTCGCCGCTCGAAGTCGCGTGGTCCATGCACACGCCGCTCGCGGGAAGCACGAACGCGAGCATCGACGACCACTTCGACAGATTCGGGTTCAAGAATCCGATCCCACCCGGGGCGACGCGCACGGGGATCGTCTTCACCAACCCACAGCGCAGCACGAAGCTGCTCAATGTCGATCTGCTTGGGAACAAGACGCTGCTTCCCTTCTCCCTGTTTCTGCCGGTGCCGGATGACCCCGTGGATGAGCGCCTGCCGCAGCTCTCGTTCCGGAATCCCAATGCGCAGATCACGGAATACAAGGACCTCGCCGCGCTCCGTGCGGCGCTCGAGCGGTTGCCCTGCTGCGCGACCGATGCCGGCGGGTCGGCGCAAGGCGACCCGCTAAACGTTGTCTTCATCGGCACCATCGCAGACATCGGCGCTGCGGGCATTCGGCGCAGCTATCGGCGTAGTTTCTACGAGTCCGATATGGCGCAACGGGTTTTCGGCCGCGAGCCTTACTTCGTTGCGCGGAAACAAGCGCAAGCGGGCGCGCCGGCGACCTGGATACGCCTATGGGTGGCGCCGATGCGCTTCGACGGTAAGCCAGTCTTCGTGGTGCAGGTCGGACGGCCGGTCGGCGGGCGCTTCGCACCCCGCGACGCGGCAAGCATCATCCTGCACGACGATGTGGACGAGGCGAGGAACCTCTTGATTCAGGACATGATGTATTCGGGCGGGTTGGAAAAGTTGGGGTTCGTCACCGGTGTCGGCGCGGCCGCCGAGACGCTGCCCCGAACTGCACTCAACGGCGCGCGCTACCACACCGACGGCCTGCGCGCGGTCCTTTTCTTCGCGACGAGGCCGCTCGACCTTTCCGACGTGGAGATTCTCGACTGGGTGCCTTACTTGGAGCGACGCGAGGCTGCTGCACGGGAGCAAAGTAACGATGCGCGCAAGTGACTCGGCCATTGAAACGCAAGCGTCTGTAGCGTCGCGACGCGTCCGCACGATCGGTGCGGCGAAGGGCGGGCTTGTTCACGCGATGGTCGTCGTGGCATGCCTCGCGCTTGGCGCATGCGCGACGAAGCCCCTCATGCCGTACTCGGCCGACACGCCGCCGCTCGTTCTCGCCTTGGCTTCGCAAGCGGGCGTGCAGGACAAGCGGGCGCGCTTCCGCGAGACCTACTGCGCCGTGTTGGAGGCGCACGGACGCGCGCTTCCCGACTACCGGCCCTGCGACGAAGCACTGGCCCGCGTCGGTACCGAACCTGCCGGCACCGGCAAGCGCGTCGATCTCGGCCCGTCGAAACAGCGCCTCGTCGCAGCGGTGGTACCCGGCATCGGGTACGAATGCTTCGAACAGTGGCTCCAGCCGCCTGGCACCGTCGCGCAGCATGTACGCCAGTACGGGTATGACGCGATCACTCCTCAAGGTCGATGCGCTGTCGGGCACCGAGAACAATGCGCGCCAGATCCGCGACGCGATCATGGCGATGCCGCGCGATGCGGGAGCGCCGCGCCTCGTGCTGATCGGCTATTCGAAGGGCGCACCCGACATCCTCGAGGCAGTGGTCAAGTATCCAGAGATCCGGAGCCGCGTGGCGGCGGTGGTAAGCGCTGCAGGCTCGGTCGGCGGCTCAGCGCTCGCCAACGATGCCGAGCAATACCAGGCCGATATGCTGCGGTACTTTCCGGGCGCAACCTGCGGCTCGGGCGACGGCCGCGCAGTGGAGAGCCTGCGGCCCGCAACGCGCCAGGCGTGGCTCGCGCAGAACCCTCTGCCGAGTGACGTTCGCTACTACTCGCTCGCGACCTTCCCGCAGCCGGAGCGCATCTCGTCGATTCTGAAAACGAGCTACGACAAGCTGGCGCGAGTCGACGCGCGCAACGACAGCCAGGTGATCTTCTACGATCAGCTCGTGCCCGGCAGCACCCTCGTCGGCTATCTCAATGCGGACCACTGGGCAGTCGCGGTGCCAATTTCCCGCACGCACCCCACGATCGCGTCCATGTTCGTGACCCAGAACGCCTATCCACGCGAGGCGCTATTGGAAGCGCTCCTGCGCTTCTTGGAGGAGGATCTCGCAACGCCGCCGTGATCCGCCTGCCAGATCAGCGGTGCTTCACTTTTCCTGACACGGTTGAGCGCGGCGCACGCCCGGTGCTGCAAATCCCGATTTCACTATGCCGTCAACAAACAGCCGATAGTCTGCAGGCCCGCAGCGATGTCAAAGAAGGTAGCGATCGGTGTTGGAATTGTCGCTGCGCTGTTGCTGCTCGCCGGCGTCGCCGCGGCTCTGCTGGTCGATGTCAACAGCTACAAGCCGACGATAGAGCGCAGGGTCACCGAAGCGACCGGCCGCAAGCTCACAATCGATGGCCCGTTGTCGCTGCGGCTCTTTCCCCGCCTCGGGGTAACACTACCGAAAAGCACGCTGTCAGAGCAAGGCGGTGACCGTGCATTTGCGTCGCTGTCGTCGGCCAGCGCTGCGGTTGCCTGGCTGCCGCTACTACGCGGCCAGATCGTTATCGATCAAGTCAGTGTCGATGGCTTGCAAGCAACGGTCGAGCGCAAAGCAGACGGCCGTACCAGCATCGACGATCTACTGCGCCGCCGACAGGATGCGCCGAAGGCAAAAGGCGACACCTCCGAATCGAAGGCGATCAGCGTTTCAATTCGCGGCATCGTTTTGAACGACGCGAATCTGACTTTACGTTCTGCCGACGGCAGCACGATCACACTATCGAAGTTGGATCTGGAAGTCGACGACCTCGGCGCCGCCGACTACGAGCCGGTTCAAGTTTCTGCATCAGTCACGTCGACCAAGCCGGCCGCTGGTTGCCGACCTGACGCTGGCTGCTGAGATGCAGGTGGACGCGGCCAGCAGCCGCTACGGCGTGCGTGATCTGGCGGGGTCGGTGAAGGGCACTTTCGACCAGCAGCCGATGGAATTCAGGTTGGCCGCTGCGCGTGCGGCCTGGCAGCCGCTGACCGTCGAAGTTGAAAAGCTTGTGCTTAGCGGCTCGGGCAAACGCGGATCCGATGCGTTCGAGCTGAAGTTCACGGCGCCGCGATTTTCCGTAAGCGAGTCGCGCGCGACTTCTGATCCGGTCGAACTGGTTATGACATCGAAGGGCGCACAGCGTCTCGAACTGCGCGTCACCGGCGAAGGGATTAAAGGGACGGCGGCAGCCTTCGAAGCCACGATCGCAGCGACGTTCAAGCGAGATGTCGGTTCGGACCACATCGAAGGAAAGCTGACGAGCCCGTTGCGGGGCAGTCTCGATGCAATGACTTTCGAGTTACCGCGCCTGGTCGCCGATGTCGTCTCGACGCACCCGAACTTGCCGCAGAAAACGGTCAAACTGTTGCTCAACGGCAGCGCGTCGATCGATGTCAAGCGCGAGCTGGTTGCGCTGAAACTCAAGAGCGGACTCGACGACATCAACCTGGCAGGCAGCCTCGATATCAAGGGCTTTAAGCAGCCGCGTATCGCGTTCGATGTCTCTGCCGATCAACTGGACCTTGATCGCCACTTTCCGCCCGCACCGAAGAGCGTCGGAACTGCTGCCACGTCGCAGAGCAAGAGCCCTCCTGCCGATTCCGACGGTCGATCTGTCAGCGCTGCGCGAGGTTCACGCCTCGGGCAAGGCACAGATCGGCAAGTTGCGCGTGCGCGGGATCAACGCGAGCGATGTGCGGTTCACTCTGCAAGCAAACGACGGCAAGCTCGACGTCGCGCCGCTAACCGCACGAATGTACGACGGCACGGTGAACGCGAAGCTCGCCGCACACGCCGACGGTAATCGCATCAGCGGAGCAGGTGCGATGTCCGGCATAGCGCTGAAGCCGTTCGTGGCCGACCTCGGCGGATCTTCGAAGGTCGAGGGCAAGGCCAATTTGAAGTTCGATCTGTCCACTTCCGGTGCAACCACCGCTGCGCTGAAGAGAAACCTCGACGGTTCGTTGTCGATCGCGGTGCACGACGGCGCGATCCGCGGTATCGACGTAATCCAGACCATTACGGGCGCGCTCAGTTTCATCACTGCACGAAAGACGCAAACGGGCACGCTCGACGAAGCGAGGCTGACGCGCTTCTCGAGTCTGACCGCGAGCGCGCAGATCGATAATGGGATCGCGAACAGCAAGGATCTGCAGGCGACTGCTCCGGGACTGAAGATCGCCGGAGCTGGGCGATTGGATCTCGTCAAAGAGGAGCTCGATTACGTGCTGCGCGCCCAAATGACGGCGAGTCCGCTGGGTGCGGATCGACGCGTCGTCAATGCATTGCTTGGCTACACGGTGCCAATACAGATCACGGGTCCGCTCGATTCACTGAATTATCGAGTCGAGTGGGCTGCTGTGGCGAGCGACGCGCTGACGCGAGGGGCGCTTGGCGGTGTCGGTGCGCCGGTGGTCGAAGAAGTCGTCAAGGGAATCGGTGGCCTGTTCGGCGGAAAGAAGAAGAAGGGCGACGGTGCGCAGAAGTAACACAAGCTTGCTGAGGAAGTTTCCCTGCGTTCGGGCGGAAAGAGATCGCTCGAGACCGGAAAGCGCTTCACCTTTCGCGACATAGGTGGTTTGCCGCAACACTCGGGCGAGATGGCTTGCCCTAATAGACATCGCGTAGACCTTTCTCCGTTACCGTAACAACTCTGGCTGAGCCTGACTTAACTGCCTCACACGGTGCGAGCCTGAGCGCGATCGAAAATGAACGAAAACAACGTAGCTGCGGAATCGGCCCGCGAGCCGGTACTGAACCCGGTGGACCGCGTGTCGGAAATGCTGTTCGGTCTGTACATGGCGCTTACCTTCGTTGGCGCAGTGTCGGTAGCAGACTCAGGACGCACGGAAGTGCGGGAGCTGCTCGCTGCTGCACTGGGCTGCAACCTCGCGTGGGGTCTCGTCGACGCAGTGATGTACCTGGTTCGCACGATCACCGATCGAGGCAGGTCGCTGACGCTGGTCCGCTCGGTGCGAGCTGCCACCGACACTGAAACGGCGCGAGCACTGATCAAGGGATCTCTGTCAAAGCCGCTCGCGGGCGTGATGACGGACACAGAGATCGAGTCAATTCGTCAGCGGGTTGTGGCGCTGCCCTCCCCTCCAGAACGACCGAAACTGAAATCCGAGGACCTACTGGCCGCGCTTGCGGTGTTCCTGCTCGTCGTCGCTGCGACCTTTCCCGTCGCCATACCGTTCCTGATCATCGACGATATCGGATTGGCCAAGACACTATCGCGCGCAATCGCGCTGGTGATGCTGTTCTTCGGCGGCCTGGCGCTCGGTCGATACGCGGGCTACGGCAGTTGGAAAACCGGATTGATGATGGCGGGACTCGGCGCGGCGGTCGTCGCGGCCGTGATCGCGCTCGGCGGATGAAGCGCCGCGTTGCGCGCAATCGCCGTGCTTGCGGCTATCGCAGCAACGTCGGCACACGCCGACGAGGACAAGCCCAGCGGTCGGCGCGCGTCGGATGCTTCCAAACCGTCGTGGGAATTCGGTATCACCGCATATCCGACGTTCGTGCGAGGCGGCGATAACTACACATCTGCGATCGCGGTCGCGGATCGCGGACCGCTTCATCTGGAAGCACGCTACAACTACGAATCGCACGGTGCGCGCTCGGCGTTTGTCGGTTGGACGTTTTCCGGCGGTGACAGCATCACGTGGGAGCTGACGCCGCTGCTCGGTGGAGCATGGGGATCGGTACATGCGTTCGTGCCAGGGCTGGAGGCGAGCCTCGGCTGGCGACAGTTCGACTTCTACATCGAAGGTGAATACGTTCGCGATAACGCCGAACACTCCAGCAGTTACTGGTACGCGTGGACCGAGTTGGGATTTCAACCGGTCGAATGGCTGCGCATCGGAGTCGTCGGTCAACGCACGCGCGCATACGGCGGCGATCGCGACATCCAGCGTGGGCCATTCGCACAGCTGACATGGCGTAGCGTCACCATCGGTGGTTACTGGTTCAATCCAGGTTCGAGCGATCAGGTCGTTGTAACCTCGATCGGCGTGACGTTCTGAGCGCGATTGGTACTCGGATCGCGACGCAAGCGAGTACGCGCTAGGCAGCCGCAAGATCCAGGCGACAGATGCGCATGGCGCCGTCGTCAGGATCGGGCGCAACACTGAAACCCAGACGCTGGGCGAGGCGCAACATCGGAGCGTTCATCTTCAGCACAAAGCCCTCCATGGTTTTCAGGCCTCGCGCTCTCGCCGCATCGATCAGCGCAGTCAACAGCGTAGTGGCAAGACCAACACCCCCGAAGGTCGACTGCACCGTGATCGCGAACTCGCAAGATGGCGAATCTTTGGCGACGAAAAATACTGCGCTGGCCACGATGTCGGTTCCATCGTCCGCCGGCACGGTGGCGACGATTCCGCTGCCACCTTCCGGAAACGAGACAAGCGCCTCGCGCAAGCGCTGCAAGTTCGGCTCACGAACGGAGCGCATGAATCGCATGTAGCGGGCTTCGTCGGGCATTCGCGCAAATGCCTGCAGAAGCTCCTTCTCGTCCGAAGGAAGGATTGCGCGCAAATGGACTACACGTCCATCACGCAAGGCAACGTCGGCTTCTGAGACGCTCGCGTCCGGCTTCAGAGTAACCACTCGATGGGCAGGATCGACATCAAGTCAACGCGGAAACGCCGAAACCAGCGTGTTTCCGGCTCGGTGTCATAGCGCTTTACTTCAGATCCAATACGTTCGGTCCATTCGAGACTGCGTCCGTCGGCGGCGAGCCGGACTTCATACGCGGCGAACGGCACTACCGTGTCGAAGAATTCAGCGAGCCGTTGCGCCAGCGTCGGGCTCTCGATCACCAAGCCCATCTCGGTGTTCAGTCGCGCCGAGCGCTGATCGAAGTTGAACGAACCGACAAAGCTGCGGCTGCGGTCAACGGCGAAAGTCTTCGCGTGTAAGCCCGACGACGAGCTTGACCCAACACGCGATTTTTCGTCGCGCGAGTCGCGCTCCGCCGTTGGCTTCAGTTCAAAAAGCTGGACTCCGGCCCGCAGCAAGGCCTCGCGGCGCTTTGCATACCCAGCGTGCACCGCGGCTACGTCGGACGCTGCCAAGGAGTTGGTCAGGATGCGAACCTTGACACCCCTGCCGGCGGCCGCGACCAACGCGGCTGTGCCGCCGTCACCTGGTACTAGATACGGCGAGATGAGGTCGAACGTCTTCTCCGGCCGACCGATTGTGCGCACGAGCTCAGGAAAAAGCAGAATGTCAGTGCGCGCCGTGGTATCGAGTGTCTTGGCCGGATCGTCGCGCACCAGGCGCGTCGTTGCCCACTCGAATACAAGCCGGCGCTCAAGCGCGTCTTGAACGATCGTTGTTGTCCGCAACGCCTCGAGGTACGCGACAGCTTCCGGCTCCGACCTGGTCGACTTGAATTTTTCGTCGAGCGACGCGGTGTCGTCCGGCCCCTGTGCACCCACGAGGCTCGCTGCGGGATAAGCGGACGGACTATTCCAGTACAGATCGAACTGGTTTGAGATATCGCGTACTGCCGGGCCGATGGCGATCACGTCGAGATCGATGAAGGCGACACCCTCGCCCGCTTCGAAATACTCATTGCCGATGTTGCGTCCACCGATGATGCTCACCTGGTTGTCGGCGGTGAACGACTTGTTGTGCATGCGTTTATTCACGCGCGCAAAATCGGTGACGAAGTTGAGCACGCGCACGCCACGCCGTGCGACCGGGTTGTAGAGGCGAACTTCCACGTTCGGATGCGCGTCGAGCACCGCGATGGTGGGATCGAGCCCGCCGGTATTGATGTCATCGAGCAGCAGGCGCACCCGCACTCCTCGCTCTGCCGCCTTCAACAGTTCCTCGAAAAGCAGATAACCGACGCGATCCCCGTGCCAGATGTAGTACTGCACATCGAGCGATTTTTCCGCGTGTGCGGCCAGAAGGGCGCGGGCAGCGAACGCATCGCGTGCCTTGGACAGCGGATAAATGCCACTCTTGCCGGGATTGGCCGCAACACCTGCTGCGACTGCGCGACCGAGGCGAGTCTCAGCTGTATCTGTCAACGCGGTTGTACTGATTCGGCCCTCCAGCGGTGGCAGTGTCGCGCACGATGTGGTCAAGGCGGCAAGTGCGATGACAGCGAACGCATGGAAATGCGGCTCATTTTGAACCTTCACTGTTGCGACGACGGATGTCTGCGCGGCTCGAGCAGATACTGATGGACATGGCACGGCAGAGCAGCAGTTTGATCGCCATCCACGTCGGCCGCGTCACCCGCATCCTTCCCCCCAGACGAAGGGGGGGTACAGCGGTGCCACAAAACAGAGAATCTCGCCGAGTCAGGGCCCGCTTGAACGCGGCCCGCTTCGTTTGGCATGCAATGTGTCGAGCGACAACAAAGCAATGGGAGATCTCGTGAGTACATACCATCGAGGCGCGCAAGGGCCGGCGCTGACGAAACGTCGTATCGCCACATCGGTAGCTGCTGCGCTGGCAGCGACATTCGCTGCCGGAGGCGCACTAGCTTTTGAAATCGATACCGGCAACCCGGATCTGACAATCCGCTGGGATAACACCGTACGCTTCAACCTCGGCGTGCGCGTCGAGAGCCGCGACGACAAGATCGGCAATTCGGCGCTATCCGACGAAGGAACGTACAGCTTCGATAGCGGCGACCTTGTCGCAGCTCGCTTCGACTTGCTGTCGGAGCTCGACGTTGTGTTCCGCAAGCGGCACGGCTTGCGCCTCAGCGCGGCTGGTTGGTACGACGCCGCCTATGACGGCACGAGCCACAGCAATCCAAACCTGCCGTTTCGCAACATCCCGAGCTACGTCAATAATCAATACAGTGACTACACGAAGCGCTTCTACCGGGGCCCTTCGGGCGAGATCCTGGACGCATTCGTTTTCAGTGGATTCGATGTCGGCCCCGTGCCGGCCGCCGTCAAGGCCGGCCGCCATTCGCTGTACTGGGGTGAATCGCTGTTCCTGAACGGCAACCTGAACGGGATCGCGTATGCGCAGAACCCGCTCGATCTACAAAAAGGATTCGCGACGCCGGGCGTTGAGGCCAAGGAGTTGTTCCGACCGCTGAACCAGTTGTCGGGGCAGGCGCAGGTCACCGATGAGTTGTCGATTGCAGCGCAGTATTTGCTCGAGTGGGAATCGTTCCGCTATCCCGAGGGCGGCACGTATCTCGGTCCGGTGGACTTCGCATTCAACGGCCCGAACCGCCAGTTCCTGCCTCAGCCTGGACTCGGTTTCGCGCAACGCGGAAACCCGGTCGAGCCTGATCAAAGCGGCGAGTGGGGTCTGTCAGCGCGCTGGAGTCCCCAATGGCTCGACGGTACGGTGGGCCTTTACTACCGCAACTTCGCCGACAAGCTGCCGCAGACTTTTCTGACGCAGGTCGCGCCCGCGAATAACAGCCGCTATAACCTGATCTACGCGGATAACATCGATCTGTGGGGTATCAGCTTCGCGAAGAACGTCTACGGCGTCAGCGTCGGAGCCGAGTTGTCTTACCGCCAGAACACGCCGCTGAACAGCCAGCTGCTCGGTGTCTCACCGGGGCTGCCGAACGAAGGCGAGACCAAAGGGCCGCGCGGCAACACGTTGCACGGGCTCGTCAACGGCCTCGGTCTGATTTCGCGCACGCCGGTGTTCGACACCGCGACTTACGCTGCCGAGTTGGTGTGGGCCCATTGGACCAGCGTCAACAGCGGCGCGAATTTGTTCGCGGCAGAGGGCTTTGCGCCTTGCAAAGCGCCCTTTGTCCCTCGCGACAAATCGGATGGCTGCACAACGAAGGACTACGTGGGCATCGGCCTGGCGTTCACGCCGACGTGGTTCCAGGTGTTCCCCGGCGTCGATCTGTCGGCTCCGGTCACCTACTCGCGTGGCTTGAGTGGTAACGCGCCGACCATCTTCGGCGGCAACCAAGACAACGGCAGCTACAGCATCGGTGTGGCGGCCGACATCTTTCAAAAGTATCGCGTCGATCTGAAGTACATCGATTACTACGGCAAATATAAAGACAACGGCACCGCGTGGACCACCGTGAACGGCTTCACGACGCTGCTGGAAGACCGCGGCTTCATCAGCCTGACACTCAAGGCCACTTTCTAGGACATGACAATGAAACTCTCCCGCAAACTTCTGATCACCGCGCTGGCCGCGACGTTCGCCGCCAATGCGCACTCCGCGGTCACGCCCGACGAAGCCAAAGCGCTGGGCACGAACCTCACGCAGATCGGCGCCGAAAAAGCCGGCAACAAGGACGGCACGATCCCCGAATACAAAGGCGGAAACACAACCGCACCGGCCGGCTTCAAGGCAGGTTCCGGCGTGCGACCCGATCCGTTCGCCGGCGAGAAGCCTCGGCTGGTGATCGACGGCAAGAACATGAGCCAGCATGCCGACAAGCTGACCGATGGCACCAAGGCGCTGCTGCAGAAGTTTCCGACGTTCCGCGTCGATGTCTATCCGACGCACCGGACCGTAGCGTTTCCTAAATTCGTCGGCGACAACACAGTCAAGAATGCTGTACGCGCAAAGACGACCAATGAAGGGCGCTCGCTCGAAGGAGCGCACGCCGGCTTTCCATTCCCGATGCCGAAGACCGGCTACGAGGCGATGTGGAATCACCTGGTGCGCTACAACGGCCAGAGCTACGAAGCCAAGTACCGCAACTTCAGCGTCGACTCCACCGGCCGGCCGACGCTGTCGACCGAGGGGGTCAGCGTGCAGGACTATCCGTTCTGGGACACATCGAAGACCTCGGCCGAAACTTTTTGGCGCATCAAGATCACCTATACCAATCCAGCACGTCGCGCCGGAGAGGCTCTGCTGATTGTCGATCCGCTCGACATCGGCACCAAAGACCGCCGCGCATGGACGTATCTGCCTGGGCAGCGCCGCGTAAAGGTGGCTCCCGATCTCGCGCACGACACGCCGCAGCCTGGAACCGCCGGCGCCACGACGTTCGACGACACCTTCATCTTCATCGGTTCGATGGACCGGTTTGACTTCAAGCTGATTGGCAAGAAGGAAATCTACGTTCCCTACAACGCGTATGGAGCTGTCTACCAGGCCAAGCAGGACGATCTGCTGAAGCCCAATCATCTGAACCCCGACCTGGTGCGTTGGGAGCTCCATCGCGTCTGGGTCGTCGAAGCCACGCTGCGCGAAGGCAAGCGGCACGTGTACAGCAAGCGCGTGTTCTACCTCGACGAGGACTCCTGGGCAGCGCTCGCGTCCGATCAGTACGACGCACGCGGCCAGCTGTATCGCGCCGGCTTCGCATACATGGCTCCGAGCTACGACCAGCCCGCGCCCTATTCGGACATGTTCGGCCATTACGACTTCGTCGCGCGCCTCTACTCGTTGACGGGGTTCATCGCCGAGACCGGTGGCGTGACGTTCACCAAGCCTCTGGCCGATCGCGAGTGGACAGCGGATTCTCTGGCGGGCACTGGGATCCGGTGATCCTTCGAACCTGAGTATCGAAATCAAGAGCCTCGAAAGAGGCTCTTTTTTTTGTCGTCTAACGGTGCCGGCAACTCCCCCCGACCGAGGGGGGTGCCGCGCGTCCGGTCCAACGCCAAAATCTGCTCCGCAATTTCGCAACCCGCTAGTCGAACCTCACTCAGTCAACTCGCAACTCGACATCAGGATCCCTCGGCAAATGCTCAAGAGCTTATTCGCATTGGGAATCGCAGCGACCGTCAGCATGACGGCCACGGCCGCGCCCGACTCGGGCACGCGCGATATGCTCGACACGCCCGCCGTCAAGAGTCCGCTTGCAGCGCGCGCGCTTGTCAACGGTCTCGCGATCGCGGGCACGCGCATCGTTGCAGTTGGACAGCGCGGACATGTGCTGCTGTCCGATGACGCCGGCAAAAGCTGGCAGCAGGCGGATGTACCGGTGAGTTCGGATCTGGTCGCAGTGGCGTTCCCGAGCGCTAATACCGGCTGGGCTGTTGGACACGATGGCGTCGTGCTGCACTCGACCAACGCAGGCGGCCGGTGGACACGTCAGCTCGACGGCCATCGCGCAGGCAGCGTAATGGTGGATTACTACTCGCGTGACGCGACCGGCGGCGATTCCAAGCGCGCTGTGTTGTTGGAAGAAGCGAAGCGCTTCGCCGCGCAGGGTGCCGAGAATCCATTCCTTGATGTTTGGTTCGAGAACGAAACGACGGGCTTCGTCGTCGGTGCATTCGGCCTCATCCTGCGGACGACCGACGGCGGCGCTAATTGGGAACCCTGGCTGCACGCGGTCGATAACCCGAAAGCGTTTCACCTTTATTCAATTCGCAGCGTGGCAGGCGATGTCTATATCGTCGGCGAACAAGGTCTGGTGCTGAAGCTCGATCGGAAAGCTGGACACTTCCGCGCGCTTGACCTGCCATACAAAGGAACGCTCTTTGGAGTTGTCGGCAATGCACGCGCAGTAATCGTGTATGGCCTGCGTGGCACCGTCTTGCGCAGCATCGACGGCGGACGCAGCTGGCAACCAGTCGACACCGGTCTGCAGGTCGGACTGACGTCCGGCACCGTCGACCATGACGGCCGCATCATCATCGCGAGCCAGGCAGGTCACGTCCTCGCAAGCCGCGACGATGGCGCGAGCTTCAAACCAGTCCAGATCGAGCGCCCAATACCGGCTGCAGCGGTGATCAGCGCCGCCAAGGATTCACTCGTCGTCGGCGGCCCGCGCGGCGTCCATTCGCAGTCGCTGAAATAGAGTCGAGAAAATGCACGCACCCGTTCCTGCCGATCTACCCATAGCGAACACGCACGAGCACTTTGATCCGAACGCCGGCTCGCGCCTTGAGCGGCTCGTATTCAATAACCGGCGCGCGGTGATCGTTGCCTGCGCGCTGCTGACGCTGCTGCTTGGCGCTGTTGCAGCGATCAAGCTTTCGCTTGGCGCGAGCTTCGAAAAGATGATTCCCCAGAGTCATCCGTATATCCAGAACTACCTCGAGCACCGCACTGACCTGCGCGCGCTTGGCAATTCACTGCGCATCGTTGTCGAAAACACGCAGGGCGATATCTACGATCCGAAGTACCTGAACACGCTGAAGCAGATCAACGATGAACTGTTTCTGACGCCGGGTGTTGATCGCGCGTGGGTGAAGTCGTTATGGGCGCCGGGAGTGCGCTGGACCGAGGTGACCGAGGAGGGCTTCCGCGGCGGCCCGGTGATGCCGGACAACTATGACGGCTCGCCGAAATCGACCGAGCAGTTACGCGCGAATATCGCGCGCTCAGGCCTGGTCGGAAATCTGGTCGGCAACAACTTCAAGTCGAGCATGATCGTCGTGCCGCTGCTCGACCAGGCGAGCGACCAGCGCATCGACTATCGCGCATTGTCGGACAGCATCGAGGCCATCCGCGCCAAGTACGAAAGTGCAAGCCAGGCTGGCGAGCAGCCGGCGATTCGCATCCACGCGATCGGTTTTGCCAAGCTGGTCGGTGATTTGATCGACGGCCTGTTTCAAGTTGCGCTTTACTTCGGCGATTGCCGCGCTGATCGCCGCGATCATCATTTACTTCTATACGCGCTGCATTCGCAGCACCGCGCTGGTGATCGCATGTTCGCTGGTCGCTGTGGTGTGGCAGCTCGGCCTCGTTGCCGCGTTCGGGTTCGAGCTCGATCCGTATTCGATCCTGGTGCCGTTCCTGGTCTTCGCGATCGGCGTTTCGCACGGCGCGCAGAAGATGAACGGCATCATGCAGGACATCGGCCGTGGCGCGCATCGACTGGTTGCCGCGCGTCTCACGTTCCGCCGGTTATTCCTCGCCGGTCTGACCGCGCTGCTCGCCGACGCAGTCGGCTTCGCGGTGCTGATGGTGATCGATATCCCGGTGATCAAGGATCTCGCGCTGACCGCCAGCATTGGCGTAGCCGTGCTGATTCTGACCAACCTGATCCTGTTGCCGGTGCTGCTGTCGTACGTCGGCGTAAGCGAGAAGGCAGCGCAGCGCAGTTTGCGCGCGGATAGCGATGCAATGCGCGGCAAAGGCTTCAACAAAGTTTGGCTGTGGCTCGAGCGTTTTGTCGAACGCCGCTGGGCGGTGGGCGCAATTGCGGCGGCGACCGTGCTCGCGGTGATTGGATTCGTCATCAGCCTGAATCTAAAAATCGGCGATCTCGACCCGGGTGCACCCGAGCTGCGTCCGGACTCGCGCTACAACCGCGACAATGCCTACGTCACCGCCAATTACTCTCTGTCGAGCGACCAGTTCGCGGTCATCGTCAAGACTGAAAAAGAAGGTTGCCTGAAGTACGCAACACTGATCGAGGCGGATCGACTGACCTGGGCGCTGCAGCAGGTGCCGGGCGTGCAGACGACGGTGGCGCTGACCAATGCCGTGCGTCAAATTACCGCCGGTACTTACGAAGGCAGTCCAAAGTGGCTGACGATCGCGCGCAATCAGGACGTGCTGAACTACGGCGCGCAGCAGGCGAGCGTCAACAACCCTGATCTGTTCAACACCGAATGCTCGGTGATGCCGGTGATCGCGTATTTGTCAGATCACCGTGCCGAAACGCTCGACCGTGTTGTCAAAGCGAGTGAAGAATTCGCCGCCGACCACAGCACGCCAGATCGCAAGTTCCTGCTCGCCGCAGGCAGCGCAGGCATCGAGGCGGCCACCAACATCGTCGTCAGGAAAGCATGGATCCAGATGCTGATCCTGGTCTACGCCGCAGTCATCGTGCTGTGCTTCATCACATTCCGCAGCTGGCGCGCGGTCGTCGTCGCCGTCGTTCCGCTGGTCATCACGTCGATTCTGTGCGAGGCGTTGATGGTGGCATTAGGCATCGGCGTCAAGGTAGCCACGTTGCCGGTGATCGCGCTCGGTGTCGGAATCGGCATCGACTACGCGCTTTATCTGTTGTCGGTGCAGCTTGCGCAGCAGCGGCTCGGCGTATCGCTGGCCGAGGCCTACCGGCGCACGCTGCAATTCACCGGCAAGGTCGTGGTGTTGGTGGGCGTCACACTAGCGGCAGGCGTCATCACATGGGCGCTGTCACCGATCAAGTTCCAGGCCGACATGGGCATCCTGCTCGCATTCATGTTCATCTGGAACATGATCGGCGCCATCGTGCTGATTCCGGCGCTATCGCACTTCTTACTGCCCTCGGGCAGTCACGCGCAGGTGCGCCGACGCAGCAAGCACGGCTCGTCGGCCCATAGTGACGAAGACGATCATCTTGCGCGCGCTGATTACGGACACGCCATTTAGCACGCGCGCTTGCGTACCTACCGGTAGTGCTTGCCTCTCGACTCGACAGCCGGTCAGCGCGTAGGCGTCACCCGCCAAACAGTGTTGGATAGATCGTCTGCGACGATCACTGCGCCCTTCGGGTCCACCGTCACGCCGACCGGGCGCCCCATGGTCTTGCCGTCGGCCTGGAAACCAGTGACGAAATCGACCGGCGCGCCGCTCGGGCGGCCGTTGCGGAACGGCACAAAAATCACCTTGTAGCCCACCGGCTCTTCGCGGTTCCAGCTGCCGTGCATGCCAACGAAGGCGCCGTCGCTGAAGGGACCGTCACCACCGGGCTTCGCAAACGCAAGCCCTAGCGGCGCTGAATGCGATTGCAACGCGTAGTCCGGCCGTACCGTCGCCTGTACCTTCTGCGCGTCGTGGGGGCGTACGCGAGGGTCGACGTTTGGGCCCCAGTACGCGTACGGCCAGCCGTAGAACGCGCCTTCGCGCACCGACGTCAGATAGTCCGGCACTAAGTCAGGGCCGAGCTCATCCCGCTCGTTCACCACCGCCCAGAGCTGACTACCGCCCGGCTCGAAGGCAAGCGCGGTGGGGTTGCGGAGCCCGGTTGCGAATTGCCGCGAGAGGCCACTGTTGGCGTCCACCTGCCACACCACTGCCCGGTCTTCCTCCACGGCCATTCCGCGCTCGCCGACGTTGCTGTTGGAACCGATCCCCACGTACAGGAAGCGACCGTCGGCGTCCGCCGCGAGCGCCTTGGTCCAATGATGGTTAATCGCCGACGGCAGCGGCGTCACTGTCACCGGCGCCGACGCGGCCCGCGTCTGTCCCGGCACGTAGTCGAATCGCACCAGCGCATCCTGGTTTGCCACGTAGAGCCGATTGTCGATCAGAGCCAGGCCGTAGGGCGCGTTCAGATTCTCCGCGTAGATCCAGCGGCCCTCATAGTTACCATCACCATCCGCGTCGCGCAGCAGTGTCAGTCGGTCGCCACTCTCGACGGATGATGTGCCGAGTGACTTGATGAAGCCGGCGATATAGTCCTTCGGCGTCAGTACCGGCGCGCCTCCACCTTTGCCTTCGGCCACCAGGATGTCACCGTTCGGCAGCACCAGAGTCTGGCGCGGGATCTGCAGCTCTGTTGCGATGGCCGTGATGGTCCAACCCTGCGGCACGATCGGGCGGCGATCGCCCCAAGGCGCTGGGTCGGCGATATTCATGCTCGGCAGCAGCCCGCGCTGCGGCGGTGGCAGCTTGGGGTCAACGCCGTACTGTTCGCCATTGTTGTCGCCCATGGCAACGAGCGATAGGGTTGCTGCAATGACAACAACCACGGCGCTGGCAATGGCCGTCTTATTCACACCGTTCTCCGCGGAATGCTCGCAAGTCCGATCACGCTGGCTGCCGCCATTAGCAACAGCACGACGACCGACAGCACCAGGCCGTCCGGCATCGCTGCCCACGCATCTCTGGCGTGGACTAATGCGTTGACAAAGCCGAGCAGGAAGCTCGTTAACAGCAGCACCAGATAAAGAGCGCTGCGGCGATGGCGTGTAGCGCTCGAGCGAAGGACATCTACCGTCGCCCACAGCAGCGCGATGCCGGCGAAGACCAGCCCACCGGCGATCAGCCACGAGGCGAAGTTAGTCCACTGAACCTCGTAGCTTTCTGCATATGCCCAATCGCTGAGCAATGCGCCAAGGAACAGCGGTAGTGTCGAAAACGCAAGAACAGCGTGCATGCACGGAACGGGGCAAACCTCCGTGCCTGCCTCACGGCGCTCATTCAGCGTGTGCAGTCACTCCGGCTTGAAGTTGATCGCCTTCAGCATCGCACCGACGCGTTCGTAGTCGGCGCGTAAGTGACTTTGACATTTCGTCTGAGGTGCGCGGCTGGCCGACTTCGAAACCGATGTCTTTCAGCCGCTCACGTAGCTGCGGCTGCGTCAGTACTTTCAGAGTCGCGTCGCGCAGTCGCGCCTGCGCTAAAGCAGGAGCATCGGGTGTTGTCCAAAGGCCCATCCATGCCACCGCTTCGAGCTGCGGATAGCCGAGCTCGGTGAAGGTCGGGACATCAGGCAGCGCTGGTATGCGTGCCGGGCTGCTCACCGCAAAAGCCTTGATCTTGCCGCTCTTGATCAATGGCAGAGAGGTTGCCATCCCGTCGAACATCAGTTGGACGTGACCGCCCATCACGTCAGCGAGCGCCGGCGTCGAGCCCTTGTAACCGACGTGCGTCATGTCGATGCCTGCGGCCTGGTTCAGCTGCAGACCCATGATGTGCGACAGCGTGCCGGGTGTATAGGACGCGTAGTTCACCTTGCCTGGTTTTGCTTTGACGTAGGCGACCACCTCGCTCAATGTCTTTGCGGGCAGCGACGATGTGCCGACCATCACCAGACCGCTACGAGCCAGTTCGGCCAACGGCTTGATCTCCTTGCCCATGTCGATGCGCAGCTTGACGATATGCGGAATTTCGCTGACCAGTGAATTCACGCCCACCAGAACCGTGTATCCGTCGCGGGGTGCTTGAAGAAGGTCAGTCACTGCGATTGCGCCTGCCGCACCAGGCTTGGGCTCGACGATGACGGGTTGTCCTAATTCCTTGGCGAGCGCATCGGCCAGCAATCGTGCAACGATATCCGCGGTGCCACCTGCGGTGCCGGCGGCGATGATGCGAACAGGTTTGGTCGGCCATGGTTGCGCGGCCGCTGGAGTGCAGATGAGAAACACCGCGCAGGCGAGCAGCGCGAAGCGCAGGGTGTGCTTCATGACTCGACTAAGCATCGATCCGCGAGTCTCTCAAACAACTCGTCGGTCAAGACCAACGAAGCAACAGCAGAACCACAACCGCCAGGAAAATCGTCTCGCCCACCATCAGCACTATCGGCTTGATGCCCACCGTCGACAACTCCTTTAATTGCGTTTTCATCCCGATCGCGGCGATTGCGGCGATAAGGCACCAGCGCGAAGTATCGCTGCCGATTGTCACAACAGACTGAGGCACCCATCCAATGCTGTTGATTGCTACCAGTAACGCAAACGCGACCGCGAACCACGGCAATAGCGGTGGGTGCGAAACATCTCCCGCGGTCGCCTTGTCGCCTTCTACGGCGCCGAGGCGCGTCAACAGCACGGCAAACACGATCACCGGCAGCAGCATCGCCACCCGCACCAATTTAACGACAGTCGCGGCATCGCCCGTCTCCTGCGACATGCCGTAACCGGCGCCGACGACCTGCGCGACGTCGTGAATTGTTCCGCCGAGAAAAATACCGGCTTGCGTCGCATCGAGCTCGAGCCAGCGAACGACCATCGGATACACGATCATCGCCAGTGTCGACAACGCGCTGACACCAATCACCGTGAACAGGGTTGCACGCTCCTTCATTGGATGTTGAGGAAGTGCGGCCGAAAGCGCCAGTGCCGCCGAAGCGCCGCAGATCGCGGTCGCGCCGCCGGTCAGCACTCCGAAAATGCCCTTGAAACCGAACAGCCGCGCCGCTGCGACAGACACCGCGATCGTCAGGATCAGAGACGCCACCACCAGCAGCACCGGATGCCAGCCCAGCGCTGCGATCTGCTCAAAGGTGATGCGCAGGCCCAGAAGCGCGACACCGACGCGCAGCAGGTGCCGTGCAGTGAACTCGATGCCCGCTGCGCATGGGCCCTCGGCTGACAGGAAGTTCATCGCCATGCCAAGCAGCAGCGCGAACAGCATCACTGGCGCACCGTAGTGTTCGGAAAGAAAAGTGGCTGCCGCGGCAACGATGCCGCACGCGAGCACGCCGGGCATAAGCGCCCGTCCGTAGCCCGACAAGCCGGTAGTCAATAGCAACATCATCGCGTCACGCGGTCGGCAGCTTGTAGTCCTTGAACATCGCGCGCAGTTTGTTCTTCTGCATCTTGCCGGTCGCGCCGAGCGGAATGCTGTCAATGAACACCACGTCGTCTGGCTTCCACCATTTCGCAATCTTGCCGTCGTAGAAGTGGAGCAATTCGTCGCGCGTAACTTCGCTGCCGGGCTTCCTGGTGACGACCAGCAGCGGACGCTCGTCCCACTTCGGATGCCGGGCAGCAATACACGCTGCCATCGCCACCGCGGGGTGCGCCATCGCGATGTTCTCCAAATCGATCGAACCGATCCATTCGCCGCCGGACTTGATCACGTCCTTGCTGCGATCGGTGATTTGCATATAGCCGTCGGCGTCGATGGTTGACACGTCGCCGGTCGGAAACCAGCCATCCTTCAGTGGGCTGCCGCCGTCGCCTTTGAAGTAGCTCGAGATGATCCACGGGCCGCGCACCATCAGTTCTCCGGCTGCCTTGCCGTCGTGCGGTAGCTCGTTGCCTTCTTCGCTGACGATCTTCATGTCGACGCCGAAAACAGCGCGGCCTTGCTTGGCCTGCACCGCCATCTTCTGTTCGGCATCTAGTTGTTGATGCTTCGACTTCAGCGTGCACACCGTGCCCACGCGGGCTCATCTCGGTCATGCCCCAGGCGTGCAGGACCTCCACGTCATAGCGCTGTTGGAACGCGCGCATCATTGCGGGCGGACATGCGGAGCCACCAATGACCGTGCGGCGCATCGTGCTGAACTTGAGGCCGTTCGCTTCAACATGCGCCAGCAGACCTTGCCATACGGTCGGCACGCCGGCCGACATGGTCACACCCTCGCTTTCGAACAAGTCATATAGCGACTTGCCGTCCAGCCACGGACCAGGAAACACCAGCTTTGCGCCGACCATGCACGCGACATACGGCAATCCCCACGCATTGACGTGGAACATCGGCACCACCGGCAATATCACATCGCGTGCCGAACAGTTCAGTGCGTCGGGCAGCGCGGCAGCGTAGGTATGCAATACCGTCGAACGGTGGCTGTAGAGCGCCCCTTTCGGATTGCCCGTAGTTCCCGACGTGTAACACAGCGAAGACGCAGTGTTCTCGTCGAAGGTCGGCCAGGCGAATTCCGACGAATGACCCTCGACCATGTCCTCGTAGCAGAACAGGTTCGGAATCGTGCTGCTGGCCGGCATATGCGCGCGATCGGTCATCGCAACAAACGCCCTGATCGTTTTTACGCGTGGCGCGATCGCTTCAATCAGCGGCAGAAAGGTCAGATCGAAAAACAGGATCTGGTCTTCGGCGTGATCGGCTATCCAGACCACCTGATCAGGATGCAGCCGCGGATTCATTGTGTGCAAAATGCTGCCGGACCCGGAGACCGCGTAGTACAGCTCCATATGTCGGTAGCCGTTCCACGCCAGCGTAGCGATGCGATCGCCCCGCTTGATACCGCGCGCCGCCAGCGCATTGGCCATGCGGCGCGCTCGCTGCGCAAGCTCGCGATAAGTCGTGCGATGAGTATCGCCTTCCACGCGGCGAGAGACGATTTCCTGCTCACCGTGATGGCGTTCAGCATGGGTGAGCAGCGTCGATACCAGCAGTGGCTGTTGCATCATCAATCCGTTCATATTGCTTCCATTCGAGTCAGAAGTTACGCAGGCTGGGCGAGTGAGGCAGACCGGTCGACTTCAACGTTAACGTCTTCGACCCGATGAATGTCTGCTTCGTAGGTACGCGCAGCGAGTGTGAAAAAGAATGCGGCCAGCAGGCCGAACGCCGGGATCACGGTGAGTGCCGTCTCGAGCCCGAAGGCGTCCGATAACACGCCTCCGATGAACGGTCCGGCGGCGAGGCCGAATAGGTTCTGGAACAACGACAAGACCGAAGCTCCGGTCGCGCGCACGCCTGGATGCACGACATCGATCACTATCGCCACCACCGGGCCCACCGTGCAAGTCATCACAAAACCACCGAGCGCGATCAGCCATAACTGGGACGGGCTCGGTGCCATGTGTCCGAAACCCCACATCAACACGAGCATCGCAAGGATGCACAGCGCTCCCATTGCGTGCAGCTTGTAGCGCGCGTGTTTAGCGCCTGCGCGACCGACTACCCAGCCCCAGATCACGCTACCGGCAGCGCCGCACAGCACGACCAACGCGGCTTTAATCGCCGCCTGGTCCGGTGCGAGGCCATGCACGCGGTTGAGAAAACTCGGCAGCCAGGCCCACACCGCAGAAACGACAATCAACTGCGCAGCGCCACCCAGGCAAACCCACAACATCGTCGGTGCACGCACGAGTGCGCGCACGATGAACTTGGCGGCGCTACCGGTCGAGCGGGTCGCTCGGTCGAGCGGCGGCATCAGCTCAACCGTTCGATAGTCGCGCACCTTCAGATACAACAATGCCAGCACAAGCCCCGGAATTCCCACGACTCCAAAGGCGGCTTGCCATCCCCACCGCGCAGCGATCAGGCCGCCAAGCAGCACGCCGAGCACCGAGCCCACAGACGCGGCGGCGAAAAATGCAGCCAGCAGCACCGGGCGCATACGAACCGGAAATATGCTGGCGATGAGCGCCGCGCCGACCGAACCGTAGCCTGCTTCACCTAAGCCGATCATGGCGCGCGCGGCGAGCAGCTGGCTGTAGTTGCGGCTGAACATGCACGAGATCGTTGCAGCGCTCCAGATGAGCGCCATCACAACAATGCTTTTGACGCGGCTATAGCGGTCTGCAAACAACGCGACCGGCAGCGCTCCCAGTGCGACCGTCACCGACAGCACTGAGACCAGTGCACCGAGCTGCTTGTCTGACAAGCCCCAGTCGGCCTTCATATAGGGAAACAGCGACACGATGACCTGGCGGTCGATGTAGTCGAACAACATCAGCGCAATCGTCATCGCGAATGCAAACCAAGCCTGGCCGCGGCCGATCAGATAACCGTCTGCGTGTTCTTTATGGCCGTCGAGGGCGTGCGTATGCATTGTCTTTTCTGGAATTAAGCGTGCGTTAAGGAACCAACACGGTCGCGCCAACCGTCTGGCGCGACTCGAGCGCACGGTGCGCTTCGGCCGCATCGGCCAGCGCGTAGATCTGATTCGGCTCGCTTTTGATCTTTCCGGCCAGCACCATGCCGAACAGCTCATCGGCCATCGCCAGCATCTTCGAACGCGGCGTCGCGTAATGAACCATTGCGGGACGCGTGACCCAGAGCGAACCCTTGACTGCGAGCATCGTCGTGTCGATAACGACCGGGCCGGAGCTGGTGCCGTTGCTGACCAAGGTGCCGCGTACCTGCAGGCTGTTCAGCGACGCATCAAGTGTGTCTTTTCCGACCGAGTCGTAGACGACCGGCACACCCTTGCCGCCGGTGATTTCTCGCACGCGTGCCGCAATGTCCTCACGCGTCGTGACGATCGTATGCGCGCAACCGTTTTGCTGTTGCGATTGCCGCTTTCTCGTCAGAGCTCACGGTGCCGATCATCGTCACACCGATCGCGCGCGCCCACTGGCAGGCGATCAGGCCGACGCCACCCGCTGCAGCGTGATAAAGAATCGTTTCACCGCCCTGCAGCGGATAGACCTGTTGAAACAGATACTGCACCGTCATGCCCTTCATGATCAGCGTCGATGCAGTGCGGTCGGAGATGCCGTCGGGCAGTTTGATCAACACATCGGCGGGCATCACGCGCACCATCGAGTAGGCGCCCTGCGGCCCCAACAGATAGCCGACGCGATCACCGACGCAGATGTCAGTGACGCCGGGGCCGACCGCCTCGACGACTCCGACCGCGTCAGAGCCGAGGCCGTTTGGCAGCTGCAGCGGATAACGACCGGTACGGAAATAGATGTCGATGAAGTTGACGGCGATAAACGTATGGCGCACGCGCGCTTGTCCGGGGCCCGGATCACTAACTTCGACCGATTCCAGCTTTAGAACTTCCGGACCACCGGTCTGATGAAAACGGATTGCCTTGGACACTGCGATGTCTCCCCTTCTACGAACGTATCAAGCGTGAGCGACAGACGCCGCTCTAGACGCAACAACGTTGGTCAGGCAGAGGTCGTCAATCAATTGCTCCGCTCGCGGCCACTCGCCGAAACCGGACGCCGGGTTCAGATGCCCGACGTCGCCGAGGTCGACCAACCGGCTGCCCCATGCACGCGCCAGCCCCTTGACACGGTCAAACCTTGCGAGCGGGTCGTTGCGGCTTGCTGCAACGATGCTGAAGAACGGGAGCCGCCCGCGCGGAATGGGAAGCCAATGATGCGAGCTCAACTGCCCGAGCGTCGGATAGCCATCCGGCATCGGACATTCAAAGTCGGGCGGCACTGCGAGGAGAGCGCCTGCCACCAGACGGTGAGTGCGGTGCGCCCAGTGCGCCACCGTGATTACGCCGCCGCTATGCGCAACGATGATCAGCGGACCATCGATCAGCTGCGCTTCCTCTTCTAAAGCCTCGACACGCGGACAGCAGCGCAGATCGTCGCGCCCGAGCGGCGCAACCGTACGCACGCGCCTACCTGTTGCCGCCAGCTGCTTGGCAAGCAGCGTTTGCCAATGGTCGTCAACCCGATCGCGCAGACCCGGAACGATCAGTACAGTGGGATCGATCACGGTCACGCCGCCTTCAAGAATCCGCGCTGCGCGGGTTTGCGATTCGGCGCAAAGCCGTTCTTGGCCAGCGTCTCATCGATGCTGTCGTAGAACGTGCCGATCTTCAAGATCTGGCGCGCCTCTTTCCCGGTCGCCACCTCGCGACCGAACTCGCGCGAGATGCGCACCAGCTGCTCGATCTGCTTCACCGAGCTCATCTTGGCCTTGCGGTCCTGCGTCCAGAGGTTGTCCTCGATGCCGCAGCGCACGTGCAGGCCCATCGCGATGGCCATCATGTTGACGGGCAGCGTGTTGAGCATGCTGCTCTCGAGCGTGAGCATGGCGCCATCGGGTGTGGCGCGCAGGAAGTTGGCCAGGTTGTAGATGTTGGGCGCGTCCATGCCGCCGCCGATGGCTACCCAGTTCATCACCAGCGGGCCCTTGTAGACGCCGCGGCGGATCATGCGCTCGACGGTCTCGAAGGAGTTGATGTTGTAGAACTGGAACGCGCTCTGGATGCCTGCAGCGGTGAGGCGCTTCACGTGTTCCTCGGCCCAGCCCGGGCCGCCGGGAACGTCATTTCGCGGTACGCGTTGTAGTTGGCCGGCTCGGCCAGCGACGTGCCGGCGAGGTCGGCCTCGCACATCTGCTCGACGACGTTCATCTGCGAGGTGTTTACCGTCACCGTCACCTGGTCGGGCTTGGGAGTCGAGCTCGGCGAGCATGTGACGCGTGTCGTCGGACAGCCACTTGGCGGCGGCGCCTTCCGTTTCCGGCGCGAAGGAGATCGAGCCGCCCACCTGCAGGACCATGTCGGGCACGGCCACGCGAAGGCGCGCGAGCAGCTCGTTGAACTTGGACAGACGCTTGGAGCCCTTGCCGTCGAGTTCGCGCACATGCACGTGCAGCACGGTGGCGCCGGCGTTGTAGCAGTCGACCGCCTTCTGAACCTGCTCGTCGATCGTCACCGGGATGTCCTCGGGGAAGTCGGAAGGCATCCATTCGGGCCCGTACGGCGCGACTGTGATCACGAGTTTTTCCTGGTTCTCCGGAAAAAGCGATCCATCGAGGAAATTCATTGTTTAGTCCTTGCTGAAGGTAGTGCGAAAAGTTCGCGACAAATCAATACGGCAAGTCGCCGATGATTCCGGCGCGCTCCATCTTGCGATGGCACGGCGGATAGTCCATCACGGCATAGTGCTGAGTGCAGCGGTTATCCCAGAAGGCGACGCTGTTCTTGCGCCAGCGGAAGCGAACTTGGTATTCGGGAATGAACGCCTGGCTGATCAGGTAGCTCAGCAAGTTGGCTGCGGCCGGCGCATAGTCCTGGCCGAATCGCACGTTGTCCGGCGTGTGGAAGTTGGTGAAGTGCGTCGTGAACGCATTCACGAACAGGATCTTCTCGCCGGTTTCTGGATGCGTACGCACAACCGGGTGCTCGGCATCAGGAAATTGCGCCTTCAATGCCAGGCGCTTCTCGATCGGCATCGCTGCTCCGAACGTTGCCTCGATGCTGTGGCGAGCGCGCAAGCCGGCGATCTGCTCCTTGATGTGGACTGGGCAGCCGGTTATAGGCCTCGGCCATGTTGACCCACATCGTGTCGCCGCCCACTGGCGGACATTCAACGCAGCGAAGCACACAGCCGAACGGCGGCTTCTCGCGCCACGTGGCGTCGGTGTGCCAGGCGTTTTCGTAACGGTCGTTTGGCTGGTCGGGCGATTTGTAAATGCGAACCAGACCCGGATGCTCGGGATCACTTCCGGCGACTGGATGGTCTTCAAGCTCGCCGAAGTGCCGCGCGAAAGCGATGTGCTCGGCGCGCGTGATGTCTTGGTCGCGGAAAAACAGCACCTTGTACTTCAGCAGCAGCGACCGAATTTCAGCGACAAGAGCGGGGTCGCGCGACGCGACCCCGAGGTTCACGTTCGCAATCTCAGCACCAATCGTGCAGGTAAGCGGCTCGACCTTGATCGACGTCTTCAGCGCATCGGGGCTGATGACGGATGGGCCGGGCTCAATGACTTGCGACATGATGTGTCTCCTGGGCCTGTTGAGGCTCATTCTAGCTGGCCGCTGAAGGCTGCTATAGCGCCAAGGCTGAGACTGATTGCTGCGCAGATTAAGGACAGAGGTGCATCGCTACCCCCCCATTGCCGAGGGGTTTCGGGCTAGTCCGCTGACGCGGCGATGGGTTAGATGCCCGCAGAGCAGCAGCTGCTGCGGCATTTGCAGCGAACTTCACGCCGATTCGAGCAGGCCAAGAAGCTCGGCGCGGCGGACGACCTGCTTGCGAGTCCCGGCAGCGAGCTTGCCGAAGAGATTTTTCAGGTGCCACTTGATCGTCTCTTCCCCGATCTGCATCGCCAGCGCGATCTCCTTGTTCGACAGATTGCGCGCAAGCAACTGCAGCACTTCCCGCTCTTTCGGCGTCAGCGCCATGCTTGGCGTTGCGCGCAGACCGGTATCGCGATCGCGCGCCGCGCGCATTGGGGCTGCCGGCGAACGCAAAGGTGGGCTCGCGCCCCCTTCTCGTCCGCTGGCGCCGGCTTTGCTCAGCGCTCACGCGCTGCGACCAATCGCCCAACTCCGGGTGCGCGTCGACAAAAAGGCGCTCCAGGCCATACGCGTTCGCCAGATCAATCGCCTCGCGTAACAGCGCAGTCGACTTCTCGCCACTTCGATCAAGGGCGAAAGCGCGCAGTGCCATGATTTCAATGCGCACGCGTCCGAGCTTCATCGAATCGGCCAGCACGTCCGCCTCTTTTAGTGGATCCAGCGCACGCCGCCACTCTTGAGCCGCGATAAAGGCGTTCGCGCGCGCCAGTAACTGGAGCAGCTGCACATTGCGCCGCCATAGCCTGCCTTGCGGCACGTCATCGCTCGCCAGCAGCGCGTCAATACGCTCGCAAAGAGCCCGGCAGGTTTCCGCGCGAAAGCGTCGCGCGTGGATGCGGACCTGATCGCCCAAGCTTGCGATGCAGAGTCGCGGCCACTTGCGGGCAACGCCGACCGCGTGCATGCCTTCGAGCAACTCCAGTGCGCGGTGTTCGGCTCCCTCTGCCGCAGCGATACGCGCGGCAGTTCGATAACCAAGCAGAACAGCTTCCGGCAAGCCGCTGCGTTCAAGAACATCGAGCCGATTAGCAAGCAGTGCGGCCGCGTCGAGCGGTCGGTCCCGCTCCCACACCGCAGCGGCGAGCAGCGCGGCGAGCATGCAGGCAAAAGGATTCGCGGCGACCGAGATGCGCGTCGGCGCTCGCCAGTGCCGGGCCCAACAAACTTTCTGCCAGCAAGACCTGCCCTTCCCACAGATACGAAAGCGCCGTGACGAACTCACCCCAGCGCGCAACGTATCCGAACGCGTCGCTGAACTCGCCAGCGAAATCGACTCTTGGCGCTTGCTGCTGGTGCAGCCGGGCTTGTGCGGGATCGCCCTCCAGAATCGCTCGGAATGCTTTGCGGTTTGCGTGCACATATAACAGCACTGGATCCGAAAGCGGCGGCGATTCTGCCCACGGGTCGTGCAGCTCCGCGAAACGATCCGGGTCGTCTGCAAACGCGGCCGCGCCGCTGAGGATCAGCGCGCACTCGCAGCGTATGGCCGCGTCAGTGCCTGCATGCTTCAGAATGCGCGCGACCAGACGCTCAGCCTCTTGATGATGCGCACTCAATGCCAGTGCCCATGCCGCTGCCAGAAGCAACCGCGGACGCTTATCCAGCTCAGTGCGAGGCAGCCGACCGACCCACTCCAGCACCGCGCTCTGCTGCCCGCGCCGCATCAGAGCTTCGTACAGGCAGCGTTCGGCAAGATCGAAAGCAGCCTCGCTTTGGCCGGCTGCAAGCGCGTGGCGCGCCGCATCCTCAAGCATTTCCTGTTGTTCGAACCAGCGCGACGCGCGCGCATGCAAATCGGCCTGTTCGGCGGCGGTTAGATCGGATCGCGCGCGCAGGACATCGCGTGCCAGTGAATGCATCCGCAGCCAGTCGCTGTTTTCGCCGACGACGAAGATCGGTGTTTCGCGTGCGAGCCGTGCCAGACGCTCAGGCGCCTCCGATGCATCGGTCAGCGCGTGGCACAGCTCAGGGTGCAGGTTATCGACCAGCGCAATGCGCGCTAAAAACGCTGCGTCGTCGGCGGCAAGAGTTTTGACCAACATATCGACAAAATAGTCGTGCAGATCGCCGGCTGCGCACTGATGTCGCTTTGAACGCAGTGCGAAGATCGGCGCGCTGGCCAATCGCCGCCAGCGCAAGCTGCAGTCCGAGCGGCCAGCCCTCGGTCAGCTCGTGCAGTTGGGCTGCCGTGTCGGCGTCGATACGTGTGCCAAATCTCGCACGCGCGAGCCCAATCGTTTCTTCGAGCCGGAACCGTAGCAGCGCTGCGCCGACGACCACACACTGACCATAAGTAACGAGATCGCGACAGCGAGACCGTGATCGCCGCGTGTTGCAACTTCGACTCTGAGGTTCGCCGGCGCGTTATGCAGCAGGTAAGCGAGTGTCTGCGCGCGATGCTGGCGGAAGCTGCTCTGCGCTATCGACTATTAAAACGATGTCCAAAGCGGACTGCGCTACTTCGGCGAGCCAAGATGTAATTCCCTCGAAGCCGCCCGGTGCTGCTCCCGCGAGCAGCGTGTGACCGAAGGTTGGGCGGCCCGATGCCATTCGTACGGCCAACGCAAGGCTCTGTACAAAGCGTTGCGGATTGTCTTCCGCTTGCGCGGATAACCAGGCAACGATCCTGCCGTGTGCCAGATGTTCGCGCCGCCACTGGGCGAGCAGCAAAGTCTTGCCGAATCCGGCAGGGGCTTGCACGATGATCGCCGCGCGACCCTGGAATTGCGCGTCGTCAGCGTGTAGCCGCGGTCTCACGACCAGATCGCGCGGCACCCGCGGTGGAGTCACCTTCAAGTAGAAGGTCAGAAGCGACGCCGCCTATACGAGGGGCTACTGAAGAGGCCATGCGGGACCTGAGGGGTTCATTCAGTTTCGGCGATGGCGGCGTTAGCTCGTGAATCAGCTAAGTGGTCGCTTATGTTCGCGCCTCACGCCGCACCGATCCTGAGACATTCTATGGCGATTCACGAGCCGTCATGACGAGATCGACGGCTGCGCGCATCCCCCCTTCGGCTAGGGGGGTGCGCTGCATCCAATGGGGCCTACGATCGGTCTGTCAATCATCTGAAACAACTGGAGGCTGTCATGTATCGGAACTTGTTCGTTCCGCTCGACGGCACGGATCTCTCCGTCGAGACCGTCGGACAAGCCGTCGAGTACGCGAGCACGCTTGGCGCGCGAATCACCTTCTTTCATGCACAACCGAACCACGCCGCGTCGCTGTTCGGCGAAGCGGAGATCGCCCGTATCACAGCGCCTGAAGAATTCGTCTACGCGTTTGAAGGGCGTGCGCGCGAGTTACTAGCCAAGGCAGAATCGGCTGCACGAGCGCTGGGCGTCCCATGTAACTCTATTAGCACCGTGAGCGATACGCCGCATGAGGCGATCCTGGCGGCGGCGCGTGATGCAAAGAGTGATCTGATCTTCATGGCTTCGCACGGCCGCAGAACCAGTATCGGCATGATGCTGGGTTCGCAAATGCTTAAGGTGTTGGCGCGCACTGAAATACCCGTACTGGTTGCGGCAACGAGGAATCCGTCCACGCCAGCACACGCGATCGGGATCATCCGCGACGAGCACCGTTCGCTCGCCGCGGTTCTGCACGCATGGATGAATTTGATGGCGACCGCGCGGCGCCAGGGCACATGTCCAGACCCTGCACTGTTGCGCGCCATCGTTCATTACATAGAGACCTTTCCGGTAGCACTGCATCACCCCAAGGAGGACGAGTATCTGTTCCGCAAGCTACGAAGCCGGACGACGTCGGTCGATGCGGAACTGGACGAGCTCGAGCGACAGCATGAGCGCGATCGGCAGATGGTTGCCGAGCTAGCCGCCATGATTGAGAGCCTAATCGGCGATCAGGGCGATGGAAAGACGAACATTGACATCGCCACAGTAGAGCAAGCCGTGAAGCGCTACGCGAGCTTCATCTGGGAGCACCTCGGACGCGAAGAGGGCGTCATCCTGCCAGCGGCGCAGCGCCACTTGACCGCCGACGACTGGATCGAGATCGATGCAGCGTTCGTCGAGAACGACGATCCGCGCTTCGGTCACGACGTTGATGTCAGCATGCGGCACCTCTTTTCACGCATCGTGAACCAAGCTGACTGCGCTACTTCAGTAGCCAAGATGTAATTCGCTCAAAGCTGTCCGGCGTTGCTCCCGCTAACAGCGTGTAACCGAAGGTTTGGCGCCCCGATGCCATTCATATGGCCAACGGCTCGACAGGCGCGCGCCTGCAGCTAACTAGACCTCCGGCAATAGGCCGCTGACGCCAGCCGGCCTACCGCCAAGCACATCAATCGCGAAGGATTGCCGACCTACTTCTTGGCTGACGGCTTTACCGCAATCGCCAAGGCTTCGGTGTAGGTCGCTTCGATCTGATCACCTTTGGAAATCAGGTCGAACTGCTTCTTGTCCCGCACTTTCAGATCCGCGGTGCGCTGTGGCCCTTTAAGCGTCACAGTTTGCGTTGCGGGGTCAAGGGCGATCACGTCGCCGACAACCGTTACTTTTCTTGAGCCTTTGGCGCTTGGCGTCTCACCCGGTTTGGCGCTCTTCATAGTTTCCGTGTCAGTACGCGCCACTGGTAAGCCGCCGCCTTTCTTCAGTTCAAGTACCAAGGCTTCCACGTACTGAATGTCGACCTTGTCGCCGACCTTCAGCTGGCTGATAGTTCTTGACCTCAGGCCCGGCGACAACGGTCGTGTCCTTGCCATCGGGACCTTTCAGTGTGATCTCACGCTTGGCGGCGTCGATCGCACTGATGGTTGCCGTGACATCGACAGCTTGTGCGATGCCAACCTTGCCCGGCTGCCTGTCGACCACGGCACCAGAGCTTTGAGCGTTGGCCGCAAAACTTGCGGTGGCGGCGAAGATCAGCGCAGCGATAAGGGTGCTTTTATGCATGAGTTACTCCTGCTTATTTGTGTGAGTTAAACAACGTGATTAAGTTTTGCGGTCGCAATGCACTGGCGTTATTTAATGCTTAACGCCTTCCAGCCTGGTCCTGGATCGAAGCGTGTGGTCGCGCGTGCGACATTGGCCGTATCCGGACCGAGGTCCTTTTCGTAGATGACTCCATCATGGTTGACCATGAAAGTCATCACACCAGAGTTCGCATACTTGGCCGGATAGGCAATGACCGCAAAGCCGCCGATCGTGCGCGCCCTTAACCGTGTAGTCGTAAGCGCCGCCGGTGGCTTTTGGGCCCTGCCCTTTCAGCAAACGGAAGTAGTAGCCGTGATAAGGCTGAGGTCCCTCGGTTTTTTTATATCCTTGTCCGGCGGCACGCGCGACCAGAGTACCCAGCGGACTTGGCGGTTCGCCCGCTGCGGTGGGCCAGTACAAGCCATCCTTCTTGCCCGGCGTGCTCGCGAACTTCGATGCGTACTCTGAGGCCCCGTCGCCATCCCGGTCTTGCGCCGCGTATTCGCGTTGCGCATCAACGATCGCCAGCAGCACATTCATGACCGCGAGCTCGTTCTCACCGACCCGGCGTGCCAGCAGCTCGGCATTACCGGCTTTAGCATCGAAGCGCCAACCGGAAGCCGTCTTGACCAGTGGGTACGCGAACGGGAAGTCGTCCGCATCAACCGTCAAAGTCGCGCGCTTGTCGCCGTCCGCAACGATTGCGTGCTTCGTTTCATAGCGAGCGACGAAGCGCTCGGCTATCAGACGGTCATCGATGGCATCTCCGGATGAGAGCGAGCTCGCCGCGTCTTTGCCAAGCACCGCGAGGATTGCCGCACGGTCGCCTTTCTTAACCGCCTGCACCAATGCACTGGCCGCTTCCTCGGCGGTCGCAAAAGTCGCGCTGAGCGGGTGTCGCGGCGAATGCGCTTGCAATGCCGAGAGTGCAGAGCACGAGCGCTGCAGCCTAGCGCATGCGCGTTTGAATTGAAACTGAACGCGGTTGATCATCACCAGCTTTCCTCTTCGTTGCGATAAGGGCATGGTTAATTGGCGTGTCATCGCCGACCTCCACCACCACGGCCCCCACCCCCACCACGCGCTCCGCCACCGCCGCCGCCGCGCGAACTCGCCATGCTGGACGAGCCACGGCTGCTGCTGCTGCGAGCACTCGCACCGGAACCACCGCCAAACGCCGATCCGCTTGAACCATAATTGCCGCCGCCACCGTAGTTGCCGCCACCACCACGATCCGATGTGCCGGCGCTCGCGCGACCGCTGCTGATATCACGGCTGCCGCCGCCGACATCGCGACCGACGTTCTGATCACGCGTGCCTGCGGTGTCGCGGCCGCCGCCGACGTCACGCGTATTGGCACTGCGATCGCTAACGCCGGCCGCACGATCGCCTGCACGATCACCGGTGCGATCTCCTGCACGATCACCGGTGCGATCTCCTGCGCGATCGCCGGTGCGATCACCAGCCCGGTCAGACTGGCCGTCGCGTCCGCGATAGTCGTCGCGGGTGCCCGCGGTAGGTGACTGGCCCCGGTTGTACTGCTGCGCTGTGCGCTGATCTTTGTATGGAACGCCGCCACGGCGTTCGGGGTTGTGTTGAAAGTTCCTGGTTGAATTGTTGGTGCGATTGAAGTTGTTGGATTTGTTGACGTCGATATCGACATCACCTCCGCCCCAGTTGGCGTTACCCCAAATCGCACCGCCGACGATCACACCCGCGGTAAATCCGACCAGACCAGCGCCCGCGTAGTAACCGTAGTACGGGGCGGGAGGGTAGTAGTACGGCGGGTAGGCGGGATACGGCCATGCTCCGTACACGACTGTCGGGTTGTAGCTCGGTACGTAAACAACTTGCGGATCAGCAGGCTCGATCTTGATCACCGTCTGTCTGCGCCACTTGCTCGGTGATCACTTTTTGTTCCTTGCTCTCTTTCAGGTTGCCCTGCGCAGAGGCCTTTTGACGCAGCTTCTGCACGGCTGCCATTAGCTCCTGGCGCTGCGCGAGGAAGGCGTCACCGAGTTGCTGGGTCCATTCCAGCTTTTCGCTCATCATCGCCAACGCCTGCGGCACCGCGGTCAACCCCTTGACGTTTGGGTCCCATGGCTGCTTTTGCATGGCATCTTCGAGCGCTTTGTCCTTGACCTTTGGATTGGCTTTCACCCAGCGGTCGGCCATCACGATATCCAGCGGATAGGTGGATGCCATCAGCATCTGCGCCAACAACGAATCAGGATGTAGCGCGATTGGCGCGACCAGCTGCTCGAGCTGCTCCTGCGAGAACGTCTTTGCAGCCGGTGCAGCAGCGGTTGATGCTGGCGCTGGCGGCGGAGTCTGCGCATACGACACACACGCGAGCGCGACAGCCATCACACCGATCGCCGCATGACGCAACTTGCCGATGTGGAATGTGTGTCCGTTAATGGTTTCTGCTGCGAGCATCACGCTCCTCTACTTGATTGAATAGCCTCGTCCCTCAAGGCAGGCCGCGCGCGCCTTGGAATACCCGGCCTGCTGAGAGCTCGATGCTTGCTGCTGTTGCTGTCCCGCTGCCTGTGCTTGCGCCTTGTTCTCACGACGGCTTTGCCCACGCGCTGCGGCGGCGCCTACGGCGGCGCCTGTACTGGCGTCGTCGGCGACTATCTCACCGACGACCGCTCCGCGCGCTGCGCCGCGAGCACCGGAGCCTCGCGATGCACCGGTTTCCGGCGGCGGAGCGGCTGCCGCCGGCGGTGGAGCTTTGGTCGGATCAAACCCTGTTTGGTTCACCGCCCATTGATGACACTCGTATTCGTCTTTCTTCTGCTTGTCGGCCGACTGGCCTTTGGCCGGATAGACGTATTGCTGCGCCAACGCCGCTGATGCGAGCAGCGCACTACCGGCAACAAACGTTATCACTGAGTGAATCTGTCGCTTCATCCAAAATCCTTTAGGTGGTCGTGGCGTAAGACTACTGGGCGCGAGATCTTAGCCGTACCGTACAGGCCACCCAGCGTCATAAGTTTCGAACAGTCGCACGAAGACCCAAAACGAAGCTGGCGCCGAGCGCAAGAGGGCGACGGCACTATTGCATTGGATAGTGATCACCCCACGCGCACGCGTCTTTGCTTTTCTGGACATGTCGCCCCGCTGATGTGGCACTAACGTACTGAGAGCCCAACTCGATGACGCGCGATCAAAGTTCTTGGTCCGTCGTGTCACTGCTGTCCAGAAAGGTGAAGACGACACACCCGCCCGAACCTACCGTTCGGCATCGGGTAGGGGCCGCCGTACGCTGCGCCTGGTTCGGCGTTCGCGCACAGATCAGTTGCGCGAAGCGAACGGGCCTATCGCCGGCCTCTCATTCATTCATAGCAAGGAGAAACAAACATGGCCACCACATCCACCGCCGCACAGAACCTGGATCACTTTTTTTCGAGCTCAGCCGCGCGGCAAGATCGCTGGCGCGAGCTGAACGCCAAGGCGCAGGCCTGGGCGGCAGAAGCGCGTAGCGGCAAGCGCGGCAGTGGACGTGCTGCGACGGAAGCGGCGCTTGCGGAAGTGCGTCCGCTGGAAGATTTCTTTGCCTATCCCGGCGTACGGCTGATGAGATCACTGGCCGAGCGCATCAGCGGCGACGACGCCCTCGCGGTCGGGCGACTGGTGCGACGCATCAGCGGCGCGCTGCTGTCGGGCAGCTATCGCTACGACTCCAGCGAATGGGAGAGCAGCGACGACGATAGTGAGAACGTGCCGGATCGGCTGCCGTTTGATACGAGCGGCGGGACGCACCGGCCCTATTTCGAGACACTGATCGTCTCGCCGGTGCCGGCCGCCAACTTTGCAAAGATCGCGCAGGAGATCCGCCGCCTGCGCCGCGTCGAAGACCCGATGATCTACGAGCCGGTGCTGGTCGGCAGCTTCGAAGACGCGATCGTCGCCACGATCATGAACGGCAAGATCGAAGCCGTGGTCATCTACGACGGAATTCCGGTGCCGTCGCGACACGACGTGCCGCTGGTGCGTGACTTCCTCGCCACCCATCACCAGCTCGATACGTCGAGCCTCGCGCCACAAGATGTCGGCGTGACGCTCGCACGGTTGATCAAGCGCATCCGTCCCGAGCTCGACATTTATCTGCTGACCGATCGGCAGGTCGAGAAGATGGCGGGCGACCCTGCGGCCTCGATGATTCGACGCGTGTTCTACGAAGTCGAGGAGCTGACCGAAGTACATCTGAACATCCTCGAGGGTGTCGGCGACCGCATGGCCACGCCGCATTTCGACAACCTGAAGAAATACGCCGCGCGCCCGATCGGCACCTTCCACGCGCTGCCGATCGCGCGCGGCAAGTCGATCATGAAGTCGAACTGGATCCGCGACATGGGCGAGTTCTACGGGCAGAACCTGTTTCTGGCGGAGAGCTCCTCCACTGCCGGTGGCCTCGATAGCATGCTCGAGCCGACCGGCAACATCAAGGTCGCGCAGGAGAAGTTCGCGCGGGCCGTCGGAGCGGATCACGTCTATTTCGTGACCAACGGCACTTCCACGTCCAACAAGATGGTCTACCAGGCGGTGTGCAAGCCGGGCGACATCGTGATCGCCGACCGCAATTGCCACAAGTCGCATCACTACGGCATGGTGTTGTCGGGTGCGCAGCCGCTGTACGTCGAAGCCTTCCCGATGATCGAGTATTCGATGTACGGCGCGGTGCCGTTGCGCACTGTCAAGCAGGCGCTGCTCAATCTGAAGGCCGAGGGGCGGCTCGATCGCGTCAAGATGATCACGCTGACCAACTGCACGTTTGACGGTCACGTCTACAACACGCGGCGCGTGATGGAGGAATGCCTGGCGATCAAGCCCGATGTCATTTTTCTGTGGGACGAGGCGTGGTTCGGTTTTGCACGCTGGTCACCGTTCCTGCGCCCGCGCACCGGCCTGGGCGCAGCGGCTGCGCTGGAAGAGTGGCGCACGACCCCCGAGGCGTTGTCCGCGTGGGAGAAGCAGGTCGCTGACATCGGCGAGGATCTTGACCCGATGGATCCGAAGCTGCTCGATCGGCGCCTGACGCCCGATCCGCGCAAGATACGCATCCGCGTGTACGAAACCGACTCAGTGCACAAGTCGATGTCGTGTCTGCGTCAAGGCTCGATCGTGGCGGTGCGCGATGAGGACTACAACCACCACATCTCGGCGTTTCGCGAGTCCGTGTTCATTCATGCCTCGACCTCGCCCAACGCGCAGATCATCGCTTCGCTGGACGTAGCCCGGCGCCAAATGGAACTCGAGGGCTACGAGCTGGTGATGCGCTCGATCGAGACCTCGCTGGCGATCCGCCGCGCAGTCGCTGAACACCCGATCATCTCGAAGTACTTCAAGGTGCTGGGCGCTGATTCGATGGTTCCGGCCGAGTTTCGCAAATCAGGTTTCAAAGACTTCCTGACGCCTGGTACCACCTGGGTGACGGCGCTCAAGGCGATGGAGGAGGACGAATTCTTTCTCGACCCCACGCGCATGACGCTGGTGTGCGGAAGCGCGGGCATGGACGGCAACACGTTCAAAGGCCTGCTGTCTTCGAAGTACAACATCCAGGTCAACAAGACCTCGCGCAACAGCGTGCTGGTCCAGAGCAACATCAACAACACGCGCAGCGACGTCGCGCTGTTGATCAAAGTGTTGCTCGAGATGTCGCAACAGATCGACGCCGATCTCGCCGAGGGTGGCGAGAGCGCGCGTGCCGCGTTCGCGAAGCGGGTGAAAAACCTGATGGAAGACGTTCCCGACTTGCCGAACTTCAGCCGCTTCCACGATGGCTATCGCGAGAATCCGGAGAGCATCACGCTCGAAGGCGACATGCGCACCGCGTTTTTCGCGGCCTATGAAGAAGACGACTGCGAGTACCTGCCGCTGAGGGATCCGAAGATCGACGAGCGGTTAAAGAGCGGCCCGGAATTGGTGTCGGCCAACTTCGTGATTCCGTATCCGCCGGGCTTCCCGATCATGGTGCCAGGCCAGGTGATCGCGGCGGACACGATCGGCTACATGCGCAAGCTCGACGTCAAGGAAATCCATGGCTACAACCACGAGCGCGGGCTCAAGCTGATCAAGCTGTCGGCGATTCCGCCCTCGAACGGAAAGGGCGCGTCGGGAAAGGGCGCGTCGGCGCGTAGCGCAGAGAAGCAGCCCGATTCGGAGCGCAAGACGGCACCAGCGGCGCAATCGAAGGCTAAGTCGGTCGCGAAGCAATAGAGCACAATGCAACGACGCATTCCGGTAACTGAGACTGCCCTAACAAAGTCATCTTGATTGGAGACGACATGGAAGTTGCTCTGAAGTGGCTCGCCGCGTATCCCTACATTCTGCTGTTCTTTGTAGTCGGCGCCGCGGTGGTGGTCGGCAGGTTCACCGTCATGGGCTACGGACTCGGCATGGTCGCTTCGGCGATCATTGTCGGGGCAGGGGTCTCGGCGTTGGCGTCGACCTACGGCATCAAGATGCAGCTGGACAACTTCACAAAGTCACTCTTCTACTACCTGTTCATGTACGGCGTGGGGCTGCGCGTCGGCCCGTCGTTTATCAACAGCCTGAAAGGTGAGGGCTTGAAGTTCACAATCCTCGCCGTTTTCTGCTCGATTCTGGGTCTGCTGGGCGCGGTCGGCTTGACCAAGCTGTGGGATCTTCCGGCCGGGGCAGCGGGCGGCATCCTCGCCGGCGCGATGACGATGTCGGCGGCAATCGGCTCGGCGGAAGAAGCCGTGCGCCAGGGCGCTTTCAAGCTCACCGAGGGTCAGACGTTCGAGCAGATCAGCGGAATGATCGCGCTTTCGTATGGACTCACCTACATCTGGGGCACGGTCGGCATCATCCTGATCTGCAAATACCTTCCGCGCTGGTGGGGAGTCGATGCCAAGGCCGCGGCCAAGCAGTACGAGGCTGAGAAAGGCGTCCCGAACGTGGACGACGCCGGGCTCACCGGCTTTCGCCCGCTATCACTACGCGCTTACCGGCTGACGAACAACGAAGTCGCCGGCATGACGGTGCGCCAGTTTTTGCAGAAGTATCCGCAATACAAGATCGTCAACATCAGACGCGGTGACGAAAACATAGCTGCGACACGACGACCTCGTCCTGCAAAAGGATGACGTGATCGCTCTCGGTGGGCACCTCGAGGCAATGACAGCCAACATGGGGCTGATCGGTCCGGAAGTGCCCGACTCCAAGGTCCTCAACATCCCGTTGGATTCGGCCGAGATTCTGGTCACCAACAAGGACTTGGTGGGCAAGGAGCTGGGGGAATTTCGCACCTCCGAGTTCGCAGGGCAGGTCGGGCTGGACCACATCGAGCGCGGCGGCGTGAAGATCCCGATGGGACTGAAAACAAAGCTGGAGCGCTTTGACGTGCTGTTCGTCGCCGGCGTGAAATCCGCGGTTGACAACATGGGCGCGCTGTTCGGCAAGATCGCGCGTCCGAGCACGAGTACCGACCTGCTGACGCTGGCGGTCGGCATGATCCTCGGTTTCCTGATCGGCGCGATCGGCTTCCCGATCGCAGGAGCGAAGGTCGGCCTCGGTAATGCCGGCGGCCTGCTGGTATCCGGCATCATCGTGTCTTCGCTTCAGTCGCGCTTGCGCTTCTTCGGCAACACGCCGAACGCGGCGCGCAATGTTCTCGAGGACCTGGGACTGGTCGTGTTCATTGCCATCGTCGGCGTCAATGCCGGCGCAGGCCTGATCTCTCAGCTGACTGGCTCGCGTCGCGCTGTACATCTTCATCGCCGGCTTCATCGTGACGACGATTCCGCCGATTCCTGGTGTGGGCGATCGGTTACCACTGGATGAAGATCAATCCTGCGGTGCTGATGGGCGGGGTGGCAGGAGCGCGCTCGCACTCGGGGCCGGCACGCGAGGCTTCGAAGGAAATCGGCAGCTCGGTGCCGTGGATCGGATTCCCGGTCGGATATGCCGTATCCGGCGTACTGCTGACGGTGTTCGGCTACGTGGCGATGCTGCTGACGAGTCCTTAATAGATTGCCAATGCTGACGCCGCCGAGAGGGCGGCGTCAGCGGAATCTGGCAACGCGGAAGAGGTGCATGTAGTCGAGAGCTGTAACTCGATATTCAGGTGCGTCGCATCAGGCGAATAAATGAAAACGAATAAGCCATCCGCGTCGCGAGACTTCACGCGCATCACGCTCGGCGTGGTCGTTTAGATCACGATGAGTCTCGATCCTCTCGTTTCGTTGCTGGTCGCGGTTGTCGTGCTGCTGATCGGCACCGCGGTCAATCGCAAGGTCGCATTGCTTTCCAAGTACAACATTCCGGACCCGATCACCGGCGGGCTGCTGTTTGCGGCGGTCGCCTCGGCCGTCTGGGTGGCGACGGATTTCCGTGTCACGTTCGATCAGACGATCAAACCGGTGCTGCTGCTGATGTTCTTCGCCGGCGTCGGCATGTGCGCCGACCTAAGCAAGCTCAAGCAGGGCGGCAAAGCGCTGGTGATCTTTCTGCTGATGCTGCTGCCGTTCATCATCGTGCAGAACGCGGTGGGCATGGGGGTCGCGAAAGCTGTTGGACCTGCACCCGATCTTCGGGCTGGTCGGCGGCTCCATCACGCTGGTCGGCGGACACGGAACCGGCGCTGCGTATGCCGAGCGCTTTGCCGAAGTCAACAACCTGCAGACGGTGATGGAGTTGTCGATGACGGTCGCCACCCTCGGTCTGATCATCGGCGGCATCATTGCGGGACCAGTAGCGGAATACCTGATCAAGCGCCACAACCTGCGCTCGCAAGCGGTCGCGGGAGCAACGACCTCTAGGGTCGAAGAGGCCGTTCCGATCAGCCCGGTCGGCATGGCCGGGGCGCTGGCAGGGATTTTGGCCGCGGTTGTTGCGGGGCGGTGGCTGGCAGCCAAGTTTTCCGGGGGCACGATCACGATACCGGCGTTTCTGTGGTGCATGCTGCTCGGCGTGGCGATCCGCAACCTGGTGCCCTTCACCGGCGTGCGCATGGACGATCGCGCATCTGACCTGATCTCCGGCGTCTGCCTGGGGCTGTTCCTGGTGATGACGATGATGGCGCTGAACCTGATCGAGGTTGCGCTTTCCGCGGGGCCTTTCCTCGTGATCCTCGCCGCGCAGGTCGTCGCCATCGTCCTGTATGTCGTATTCGTCTGCTTCCGCTTCATGGGCCGCGACTACGAGGCGGCGGTCACGTCGGCCGCGTTCATCGGCTTCAACATGGGATCCACCGCGACTGCAATGGCGAACATGCAGGCGATCACGAACAAGTACGGCCCGGCGCCGCAGAGCTATCTGATCGTGCCGCTATCAGGCGCATTCTTCATCGACATCATGAATGCGTTCCTGCTGACCGCTGCGCTGGCGCTTCCATTCATCGGAGGATGAACATGCGTGCGCTGCTCAATGCTCTCGTCGTTTTAGCCGTTGCGGGTTGCGGCGCAGGACCCGACGAAGCGGCGCTGAAAAAAGACGTCACCGACCGCGTGACGCAGGCACTGCCCGCGGGCACAGTCACGATCGCCACACTCGAACGCCGCGGCTCGCAATCAGATACCAAGGCGCCTTCGGGCGAGACGCGCCGCATCATCTATTTCGACACCGAGCTGAAGCTCGAGCGCGATTTCGATTTCGGCGCATGGGATTCTCCCGGCGTCGCCGGCATTGTGTCCGCGCTCGGTACAGGCCCTAAAGGCATCGTCGGCATCACGTCAGGAGGCAATAAGGCCGGCGATCTTGTGCTCGCCCATGGCACCGCGCTTTACAAGCGCGAAGGCGATGCGTGGACGCCGATCGCGTCGGGCGGTTTCGCTCCGACCGACGCGCCTGCTTACGCCACTGCGGCGCCGCAGGGCGGGGCCATTGGAATGATCGATCAGATGCGCACAACTGTTCAGAACGTACCAAAGGACATTTCCCCCTCTACGCGGGCACTGATCGAGCAGGAACTCGCGGCGGCCAACGCCTCGATCCGCGCCGCACTCGCGCGCGCGACGCAGGGATATGCGATTGCAGCCGGCGCGGAGCACGGTCAGTACTACCGGTTCGCGCAGGCGCTGTCCGATCCCAAGGGGGTGCGCATCGTGCCACTGATCACGCGCGGCGGCGAGGAGAACCTGCGCATGCTGCGTGATGGCAAGGTTTCACTTGCTCTATCGCAAGGAGATGCAGCGCTTGCCGCCTACGAGGGCAAGGGCAGTTTCGCTGAGGACGGACCGTATGCAACGCTGCGCGCCGTCGGCAGCCTTTATCCAGAGCCGGTGCACGTCATTGTCAGAGGTGACAATCCTGCTGCTTCCGTATCGGAGCTCGCCGGGCGCCGTGTCGCGGTGGGTCAGGTTGGATCGGCTTCACGGACGACGGCGCTGCGGGTACTCGAGGCGCATGGGCTCAGCGCAAAGAATGTTCAGTTGCTGGATCTGCCACTTAACGAGGCGCTGGTCGGGTTGCGGCACGAACAGGTCGACGCAGTAATCCAGGTAATCGGTGCTCCTGCCGACAGTATCCGTGACGCGCTGACGGATGTTTCATTGCGACTGGTGCCATTGTCAGAGCGTGCAGTGGCAACACTCACTGCATCCAATGCAGGGTACTTCGCTCACACGATTCCGCGCGGTGCTTACGCAACACAGAGGCAGGATGTACGAACGATTGCTACCGCGGCATTGCTGCTGGTGGCCCCTGATCTTGCAGAAAGCGAGGTCGGCGCGGTCACGCGTTACGTATTCGGACAGAACCGCGACTTTGCCGCGCGCGGCAGCGCTCAGGGCACACAGGTGTCCGCGGCGAATGCCCGAGTCGGGCTGCCGATTCCTCTGCACATTGCTGCGGCAAAGGCGCTGGACGGGCTGGCGAAGCCCACCGCTTCGACGCCCGCGCCACCTGCCGCACCACCGCCTGCATCTGGTGGCAAATGAATTGAGAACGGCGATCGGCAGGAATATCGACAGGCACCACGTCTCACGCTAGCGGAGCATTGCCAGAAAATCATGGCGTGTCGATCAAGCGGCTGCCCGCGGCGTGCATTCTTCCTGCCGTTCTGATCATGGCGACCGCTCTAGCAACTCGACTTTTAGCGATCACAGTCTGTCAGACGATGCGTCGCGCCCCATGGCATCGAGCGCGTGGCACGAAGCCGTCTCCGGCTTGGCGCGCGTGGGGGCGACCCGCGATGGTTGCCCTGGCGCTTGCCGCGACCGCCTGCGGACCAGCGACCGAGCCGCCGAAACCTGTTGCCTCCACCGGTGAGTGGCGGGAGTTTCAGGGCTCCTGGAACGCGGCCGGCACGCGCCGCAGCATTTCGCTCGGTGGGGATCGCCGTAGCTCGATCATCGAGCTGCGCGGCACCATGCTGCTCGCGGGACCAGGACGGCCCGGCGTCGGTTTCGGCTCGGAAGTCATCGCACTCGTCGACAGCCAGACGGGACTTGTAGGCCGCGCCGTCTGGACAGACGAGCGTGGCGACCAGGTCTACAGCGAACTCAAAGGCGAAGGCACCCGCGAGAAAAACCGCATCTCGGGAACGATTCTGGGGGGCACCGGCCGCTATGCGGGAGCGACGGGTAGCTATGAATTCTCCTGGCAGTCCGTGATCGAGTTAGAGGACGGTTCGATGCAGGGGCGCGCTGTCGATCTGAAGGGGCGCGTTCGGGCCGGCCCTGGTGCAGGAGCTCCGCCGGCATGATCGCTCCCGGATTGCTTCTGAGGCGCGCGATACCGTTTGCAATCGCGCTCGGCATCTGGTTTTTCCCGGTCCCTGCCGGCCTTACGGCGCCGGCCTGGCACCTGTTCGCAGCGTTTGCGGCGGCCATCTCGTCGGTGCTTGTCGGCGCATTTTCGCTGCTCACGGCCTCGATGATCGCGGTTGGCGCCGTCGTGTTAACCGGGACGATCACGCCAGCACAGGCTTTCTCGGGTTTCGCAAATTCGAGCGTGTTGCTCGTGGTGATCGCATTCATCGTCGCGCAGGCCGTCGTGAAGTCCGGTCTCGGCCGGCGGATCAGCCTCTTCATGGTGAGCCGCTTCGGGGGATCCTCGCTCGGTCTCGCCTACAGCATCGTGCTGACTGACGCAGCCATCGCGCCGGCGTTTCCCAGCAACACGGCACGCGGCGGCGTGCTCTTCCCCATCGTGCTGTCGGTGTCGAAAGGGGCGGGCTCCAATCCCGACGACCCCGAAGGGCGGCGGCTCGGCGGCTATCTGATGTTCTGCGGCATGGCGAGCCTCGCCGTGTCTTCCGCCCTCTGGATGACGGCCACCTCCGCCAACCCGGTCGCTTTGCAAATCGGGCAGAAATTCGGGCTCGAGATCGGGTTCGGGTCCTGGATCCTCGCTTCCTGCGTGCCGGCGCTGGTCGCAATCGGGATGTTGCCACTGCTCGTCGCCAAGCTCTTTCCGCCCGGCGTCGGAGCCACGCCTGAAGCGCCGCCGGCGGCACGCAAGGACCTTGCTGCCATGGGACCGCTGTCGCGCGACGAGCGGATCACGGCCGTGACGTTTGCGGTGATGGTTTCAGGATGGGTGTTCGCCGGTGCACTGAATCTCAATGTCACCAGCATCGCCTTCATGGGTTTTGGCGTGCTGTTGATAGCGGGCGTGCTCACGGTCGAAGACATCGACATTCGTGGCGACACGCTGTCGACCTTTCTCTGGCTCGCCGTTCTTTTCGCCATGAGCGCGCAGTTGAACGAGCTCGGCTTCATGAGTTATGTGGGCGAGCGCCTCGCCTCGCGCCTGGGCGGCTTGTCGTGGCCAGCCACGTACGTCAGCCTGATCGTGCTCTACGTCGCTATCCATTACCTCTTCGTGAGCCAGAGCTCGCAGGTGCTGGCGCTTTTCGGCGTCTTCCTCGATGTCGGCATTCGCGGTGGAGTGCCCGTGCCGCTGATGGGCTTCGGTCTGCTCTTCGCGAGCAGCTACTTTTCGGTGATCACACCGCAGGGCGGAAGTCAGAACATCATCTTCGCTGCAAGCGGTTATCTCACGCAGGGCGAGCTCTACAAGCTGGGATTCCTCACCACGCTCGCCTTTTTGGCGGTGTTCCTGCTGATCGGAACGCCATGGGTGCTCTTTGTTACGGGTTGACGGCCGCTGTCACTCGAGCGATCAATCGGCAATGTGCGCTCCGAAACAGCCAACATGGCGCTCGTGAGGGGCGCGCTCTACGCACGCCGCTTTATGTCCAGAAATGCGAAGACGGTTGCGCGCCCGGCCGCCCATGATCAATCGAAACGATCACAAGTCACGACAAATGCACTTTCAGCCGACCAAGAAGGAGGAGCTTCGCAGCTTCCTGTTTCTTACGGTGGTGATGGCGCCGGTACTTACCGGTGTGATCATCGTCGGCTACGGCTTTCTTGTCTGGATGTATCAGATCATCGCCGGCCCGCCCACAGGTGGCTAATGTTCTGCCAGTGAGTCTTTGATGACCGACGAGCTGCACATTGCCGGAGTCGTTGTTCACGCGTATCCGAAAAGCATGCAGCGAGTCGCAGCGGCGATTGCACGTTTGCCCGGGGCCGAGGTGTGTGCCACCAGTGATGACGGCAAGCTGGTTGTAACGCTCGAGGCTGCGAGCGCGCGAGCGATCACAGCGAATATCGATCAGATTCAACGGTTCGACGCGGTGCTGTCAGCATCTCTCGTCTATCAGCACAGTGAATCTGTCGAAGCGATGATGGAAGAGGTCACGCATGAAGATCACCCGACGGGACTTCGTTAAGCAGTCTGCTGCAGCCACGGCGGCCGCAGTCGCGGGCATTCCGCTGCCGGCGTCGCCAGCGAACATCGTTACCGATTCCGAGTTCACGCGGATGAAATGGTCGAAAGCGCCGTGCCGCTTCTGCGGCGTTGGCTGCGGCGTCAACGTCGCCGTCAAGGACGGGCGCGTGGTCGCGACTCACGGCGACATCAAGGCCGAAGTCAACCGCGGGCTGAACTGCGTCAAGGGCTACTTTCTGTCCAAGATCATGTATGGCGCGGATCGATTGACGACGCCCTTGCTGCGGATGAAGGATGGCAAGTACGACAAGAATGGTGAGTTCGCGCCGGTGTCGTGGGATCGCGCATTTGACGAGATGGCCGGCCAATTCAAGCGCGTTCTGAAGGAAAAAGGTCCAACGGCGGTCGGCATGTTCGGGTCGGGACAATGGACCATCTGGGAAGGCTATGCCGCCACGAAACTGATGAAGGCGGGTTTCCGCTCGAACAACATCGATCCGAACGCGCGTCACTGCATGGCCTCTGCCGTGCAGGGATTCATGCGCTCGTTCGGCATGGACGAGCCGATGGGCTGCTACGACGATATCGAGGCGGCGGACGCGTTCGTGCTGTGGGGCTCGAACATGGCCGAGATGCACCCGATCCTTTGGACGCGCGTCACTGACCGGCGGCTCTCTGCACCGAACACCAAGGTGGCCGTGCTGTCAGTGTTCGAACACCGCTCGTTTGAGCTCGCGGATATTCCGATCATCTTCACGCCGCAGACCGACCTCGCGATCCTGAACTACATCGCGCACTACATCATTCGCAACAACAAGGTCAATCGCGACTTCATCAACAAACACACGACATTCAAGCTCGGCAACGACGATATCGGTTACGGACTGCGACCCGAGCATCCATTGCAGAAGAAAGCTAAGAACGCCGGAGACGTTGGTGGTGGCAAGCCGATGAGCTTTGATGAGTACGCGAAGTACGTGGCGCGCTACGACGCCGCGACGGTAACCAAGTTGTCAGGAGTGCCGAAGACCAGACTCGATCAGCTTGCCGAGCTTTACGCCGATCCGAAGATCAAGGTGATGTCGTTCTGGACGATGGGATTCAATCAGCACACGCGCGGCGTCTGGTGCAACAACCTCGTTTACAACCTGCACTTGTTGACTGGAAAGATTTCGACTCCCGGCAACAGTCCGTTTTCACTGACCGGTCAGCCGTCGGCGTGTGGCACCGCGCGCGAAGTCGGCACGTTCTCGCATCGCCTGCCGGCCGATATGGTCGTCACGAATCCAAAACATCGGGAAACCGCCGAGAAGATCTGGAAGCTTCCGGCCGGAACTATTCCCGACAAGCCTGGCTATCACGCGGTTCTGCAGAACCGGATGCTGAAGGATGGCAAGCTCAACGCGTACTGGGTGATGGTCAACAACAACATGCAGGCCGGGGCGAACCTGATGCAGGAAGGTCTGCCCGGCTACCGCAATCCGCAGAATTTCATCGTCGTGTCGGACGCGTATCCGACGGTGACGACGCTGGCCGCAGACCTAGTGCTACCGACGGCAATGTGGGTCGAGAAGGAAGGCGCATACGGCAACGCCGAGCGACGCACGCAGTTCTGGCATCAATTGGTCGACGCACCGGCTGAAGCGCGCTCCGATCTATGGCAGCTGGTCGAGTTTTCGAAGCGCTTCAAGATGGAAGAGGTCTGGCCGAAAGAGTTGCTCGACGCCAAGCCCGAATACCGCGGCAAGACGCTGTACGACGTTCTCTATCGCAACGGCAGCGTCGACAAGTTCCCTGTGTCGCAAATGGATCCGGAGTATGCGAATGCCGAAGCGAAAGCCTTTGGCTTTTATTTGCAGAAAGGATTGTTCGAGGAATACGCCGAGTTCGGTCGCGGGCACGGCCATGATCTCGCGCCATTTGACGCGTATCACGAAGCCCGCGGCCTGCGCTGGCCGGTGGTGAATGGCAAGGAAACACTGTGGCGTTATCGCGAAGGTTCGGACCCGTACGTAAAAAAGGGAACCGGCTTTCAGTTCTACGGCAATCCAGATGGCAAAGCAGTGATCTGGGCGCTGCCGTACGAGCCGCCGCCCGAGGTGCCGGATGACGAGTACCCGTTCTGGCTGTCCACCGGCCGCGTACTCGAGCACTGGCACTCGGGATCGATGACACGCCGCGTGCCGGAGCTTTATCGCTCGTTTCCGAACGCGGTCGTCTACATGCACCCCGAGGATGCGAAGAAGCTCGAGGTCCGTCGCGGAAGCGAAGTGAAGGTCGTGTCACGCCGCGGCGAGATGGTGTCGCGCGTTGAAACACGTGGACGCAATCTGCCGCCGCGCGGCCTCGTCTTTGTGCCGTGGTTCGACGCGAGCCAGCTGATCAACAAGGTCACGCTCGATACCACGGACCCGATCTCGCTGCAGACCGACTTCAAGAAGTGCGCCTGCAAGATCGTCAAAGCGTAGGAGGCCGCATGCGCAAATGCCTTGCCGTCTCTGCCGCGCTAATCTTCATCGCCGTCGGCGCGCTGGCGCAGACACACGTCGATGGAATGCGTGGCCCAACCGCGATCGCTGACGAGCCGAAGCCACCTCCACTCGGTAACCCCGAGAACAAAGACATCCGCCGCGAGCGCTCGTATTCGATGCAACCGCCGACGATTCCACACAAGATCGACAACTACCAGGTCGACAAGAATGTCAACGCGTGTTTGAACTGTCATAGCCGCGGGCGTGCGCCTCTGACGCAGGCAGTCGCCGTCAGCGTCAGCCACTACATGGATCGCGACGGCAATTTCCTCGCCGAGATCTCGCCGCGCCGCTATTTCTGCGAGCAGTGCCACGTCGCGCAGATTGACGCCAGGCCGCTCGTCGAAAATCGTTTCGAAGACGTGGACGACATCATCAAGCGCACCGCAAGCAAGGGGGTGCAGCCATCAGCAAAGAAGAAATAGCATGACGAAGCTGCGCGGCATCGCTCGGCGCTACTGGGCCATCATCAACCAGCCCGAGCACCCATTTCAGTCTGGGCTTTCTGGTCGTCGAGCTCGTTCATCGCCGGCATCGTGTTCTGGGGCGGCTTCAACACGGCGATGGAGATCACCAACACCGAGGCTTTCTGCACCGGCTGTCACGAGATGAACGAGAACCCCTACGCCGAGCTGCAGCGAACGATTCACTACACCAACCGCAGCGGCGTGCGCGCGATATGCCCCGATTGCCACGTGCCGCACAACTGGACGCACAAGATCGCGCGCAAGATGCAGGCATCGAAAGAAGTCTGGGGGCATATCTTTGGCACGATCGATACGCGCGAGAAGTTTGTCGACATGCGACTCGAGCTCGCGCAGCACGAGTGGGCGCGCATGAAGGCGAACGATTCGCTCGAATGCCGTAACTGCCACGGCTACGACTACATGGACTTCACGCGCCAGAGTCCGCGTGCAGCGTTCATGCACTCGACATATCTGGGCACCAAGGAGAAAACGTGTATCGACTGCCACAAGGGAATCGCACACCGGCTACCGGAAGTGACGACGACCGACGCTAACGGGCGGCACGATGCGCTTACTCCTCCGGTGGCGAGTCGGGCGGGTGACCGCGCCCGTCGCCCAGGAATCCGCACGTACTGCTGCCACTCGGTGACGGGGGACGCTGTGCGGCACCACTCTAAATGACCCAGGGTGTGTTTTCAGGGTCTCCAGTCCACCGCGTGCTCTTCGAGGTAGGCGTCGACGGCAGCACCCACGGTGGGATGGAAGCTCGCGCCACCGAAGCGCTCGAACAGTTCGAAGCGCTTCAGCTTGTCCTTAACCGGGTCCTTCATTTCCGCGAAGCGCATCTCGACGCCTGATTCGCGAAGGGCCTGCTCCAGCTCGGCGAGCATGTCGGCCGAAGTCACGTCGATGCTGGTGACCGGCTCGGCGGTCACGACGATCCGCTTTACGGGTGTCGGCGATTGCGCGATGGTCTCGAGCACACGCTGGTGAAACAGCTCGGCATTGGCGAAGAACAGCGGCGCATCCCAGCGAAACAGGACCAGTCCAGGGACGAGACGCGCTTCTGGATAGCGCTTGATGTCGTGGAATCCCCGGATGCCTTCGACTCGGCCCAACACTGCGTAATGTGGTCGCCAGCCGTCCCACAGAAATTCAATGATCGCGATGACGATCGCCAAGCCGATGCCGGGGATCGCGCCGAATACTGCGACGCCAACGAAGCAGACGATGGAAAGCCAGAACTCCCAGCGCTGGATGCGGAAAATGCGGCGCAGGTCGTTGAATTCGAACAGACCGATGGCCGCCGCAATCACGACGGCTGCCAGCGCGCTGTTGGGCAGGTCTTGCAGCAGATTGGGGGCCAGCAACACCAGCAGCGCGACGGCGACGGCGCCGACCACGCCGGTGAGCTGCGTCTTCGCGCCCGCGGCTTCGGCGACCGGCGTGCGCGAGGAGCTGCTGCTGATCGGAAATCCCTGGAACAGTCCAGCGGCGAGGTTGGCGGCGCCCAGACCGATCATCTCCTGGTTCGGATCGACATGGGTGCGGGTCTTGGCCGCATACGTGCGCGACAGGACGCTCGTGTCGGCGAACGCCACCATGGCGCAGGCGCAGCCGCCAATCACTACCTGGCTGACGTCCGCGAGATCGATCCACGGCAGCGCGAACGACGGCAGGCCTTGCGGCAGCGGACCGAGCACCTTGACCCCGGCGCTCTCGAGGCCGAGCACTCCGACGGCGATCGTGGCACCCACAACCGCGATGAGGAGACCAGGGATTCGCTTCCAGGGCTTGAGCAGCAGGATCGCCACCAGCGTGCCGGCGCCGACCGCGAACGCGGTCCAGTTGGCCTTGCCGCCCAGAATCGACTGGGCGATCTGCACGACGTCGCGCAGCGGGCCGGTGCTGTCGATCGAAAAACCGAACAGCTTGGGCAGCTGGCTGATCAGCACGGTGAGCGCGATGCCGTTCATGTAGCCGTAGCGGATCGGCTTTGACAGCAGCTCGGTGACGAATCCGAGGCGCATGACGCCGATCAGAATGCACACCAGCCCCGACACCACTGCCATCATGCTTGCCACGGCCACGGCGCGCATCGGGTCGCCGGCGGACAGAGGCAGCACGACCGCGAGAATCACCGCGGCGAGCGCGGAATCCGGCCCCAGCACCAGAATGCGGCTGGGACCGAACAGCGCGTAGGCGAGTAGCGGAACGATCGTGGCGTACAGGCCGTAGATCCCCGGGACGCCCGAAGCCACTGCATACGCGATTCCGACCGGCACCAGCATGGTGGTCAGCACCAGGCCGGCCATCAGATCGTGCGGCAGCCAGGCGGCTTCGTACTGACGGAGCATCTGCAGTCCGGGCAGCCAACGCATCCAGCCGTTCATGTCTCGTCCTTTGAAGGCAGCGCGTTCACAGGCAGCGATCTAAAGCCGTGCCTTGCGTATTCAGCCACCCCAGCGCGAGCGCGAGGACCAGCAACGAGATCGAAGTGGAGTGCGCTGCCGAAGGGCTGGTTCAAAACCGTTCCGGCACGTACTTGAACGTAACGTCGCTCTTGGAACGGCCGATCTTGCGCTTGGGAAGCTTGACCTTCGCTACCGGAACGTCCTTGTAGCCAATTTGCTTCAGCAGGTGGCTGATCACGTTCAAGCGCACACGCCTCTTGTCCTCTGAGCGTGCAACGAACCACGGCGCTTTTCCTGTATCGGTAGCGGCGAACATGTCATCGCGTGCCTTCGTGTAATCGTCCCAGCGATCATAGGATTTCACGTCCATCGGCGAGAGCTTCCACGTCTTGCGGCCATCACCGATCCTGTCTGCGAGCCGCCGCGTCTGCTCCTCTGGGCTCACCTCCAGCCAGTACTTCAGCAGGATGATTCCTGAGCTGATCATCAGTTGCTCGAACAGCGGCGCGACTCTCAGAAAACCTTGCACGTCCTCCTCGGTGCAGAAACCCATCACGCGTTCAACACCGGCGCGGTTGTACCAACTGCGGTCGAAGATGACGACTTCGCCCGCCGCTGGAAAGTGCGGCACATAGCGCTGCAAGTACATCTGGGATTTCTCGCGCTCGGTCGGCGCGGCGAGCGCAACCACGCGAAACACGCGTGGGCTCACACGCTCCGTAATCGCCTTGATCGTGCCGCCCTTGCCGGCACCGTCGCGCCCCTCAAACACGATGCAAACCTTGAGCCCTTTTGCGACCACCCATTGCTGCAGTTTGACCAGCTCGATGTGAAGCTTCTTGAGCTCGCGCTCGTAGTCCTTGCCGGACAGCTCCGTTGCATGCGTCGAAGCGCCGTCTTTTTCTTGCGCTGTTGAAACGGCGCCATCGCTGCGCTTCTTCGCCTTGCCCCCGGTCTGACTCTTCGCCTTTTTCGCGCTTTTTTTAGTGACCATCGTCCTCCTCCATACATCGATGCAATTGGTTCGGATCGTTGGCCCGCCACGCGAACCGGTCCGCCGCACATCGTAGTAGACCTATGAGCGAAGTGAGACCCCGCTTTATTCCCTCGGTGGCGAGTCCGGCGGGCGATGCTTCCGGCGCCCAGGAATCCGCAAGTATTGCTGCCACTCGGTGACGGCGAACGTTTGCCAGTTGAAGCGGATCGCGAGCAGGCGCAACAGCAGGGTAGTGCCGATAGAAGCAAACGCAGCCTGCTGAACCGGCACGCCATACTCGCGCGCCAGTGCCACGAACAACGTGCAGCCCCCAAGGGCTGCGAGAACATAGAACTGACCGGGCTTGAACAGCAGCGGTTCTTCCCGAACCAGGATGTCGCGCAGCAATCCGCCTCCTACTGCATTGGTCATTCCAATGACGACGGCTCCGATCGGCGCATAACCTGCCACCAAAGCCTTATCGGCCCCGACGACTGCATACACCGCCAGCGCGATCGCGTCGATGTAAGCCAGCAACCGCTCAAAGCGCAGCGCAGCGCGGTACAGCAGCACGCCTATCACGACCGCGGCCAGCACCGCGAACAGATAGAACGGGTTTTGCATCACCGCCGGAGGCTGCGATAGAAAGACGCTGTCGCGAAGCAACCCGCCGCCGACACCGCTGACGAACGCCAATGTGAACGCGCCGATCACGTCGTAACCACGCCGGCTTGCGGCCCAGACCCCTGTCATCGCCATCAGAAAGGTGGCAGCGAGGTCGAACTCGATCGGCAGCAAAAATGATGTGGTTGGCATGCTTTGCCGATTCCTGATTCAACGCGTGGCTGCGCGGCTGTCACCATCGCGCATTGCCACTAGCGCGGCACGAATCTGCTGCAATTCGCTAAGCAGGCCAGCCAGCAATGCGCGCGCGCCGGCATCGAGATCCGGGTGTGCCGCCTCGCGCATCGCGGCGTCGTGTCGGGTGGCAAAGTCATTCACGAGCTGTTCGCCGCTCGTTGCGTTCGCGTAGGCGGCCAGTGGCACGATCGCATGCCGAACCGCCTGCAGGCACTCAGCTCGCGCTCCAGCTTGCACCAGCTCGTCAAGCTTGAGACTCGCTCCCAACGTGTCGATCGCAGCGCGCACCGTAAGCACGGTTCGCTCTGTTAACAGGTCCGCACCTCGATCAATCTGCTGTGCCCGATGAGCATTGGTCCTGGCAGTTTTTATCTCGGCAAGCGTATCGAGCATCTTTCACCTGCAGTGGCCGCAGTTCGTCGGACGATGCGCCGCTGGCCAGCGCGTCGAGCGCTGCCGTCGTCGCGGTCAGCGCGCGGTCGATTGCGGTTGCTACCTCATCGCGCGCACGAATTGGCCACACGAAGCGGCTTATCGCAATGCCAATCACGACGCCCATCAGCGTGTTCACCACTCGCCACACTCCGTAGTGCGCGGCATCAGCAGCATGCGTAAACAAAATAACGAGTGCCATCGCGATGCCCACCCGCATCGCCGCAGAGCCCCAGCCCAACCCGACGGACAGCCATGCCATTACCCCGACGGCAATGCCCAGCGACCAGATCGTCTTGCCGAGCAGTACAGCGAGGGCCCCTCCGACAAGGGCGCCGGCCACGGTTCCGCGAACGCGGTTAAGCGATGTGCTGAGGTCTTCGCCGACGCTTCCCCCGACCACCAGCGAAGCGCCCATGACGCTAAACAACGCGTAGTCGTTGCGCTCGCCGAGTGTCAGTGCGTACGCGACCACGGCCGCGAGCGCTACCTTGGCGCAGTGGCGTAGCTGGGTCCCTCTCGGTGTGCGCCATTTAGGCATGGCAGATGACAACTCAGATGGGCGATACACGCAGCGCTCTAGCCTTCCAAGCGCTAGGTGTCGAGGTGGGGATATGGTTACTTAGGTCGGTCACGCTTAATTGCAGGCGCCTCTCTCGGTGAGTCGCCCAGTGCCATTTTGCAGCAAGCTTGATGCACCCGAATGTCAGCCTCGGCTAGCCATCGTCGAATTGGGCATCACGGCCCTGGCAACAGTTCCGCCGAAAGAAGCAACTTGTCGAGAAGCGAGAAGACGGGCGCGGGCGAAAACCGCAAGCTTGCTACCCACAGCGTAACCAGTGGCGACGACCTGGCTCAATCGGTTCGCCCGGCACGCTCCGGCATAACTAGGAGGGGCTGCATGCTACGAACGCTTTGCATCATCGTAATTCTCAGCACGACCGGACTGGCTGGCTGTGTCGTTTACGAGCCGGTTCCAACTGCTTCGCCTTCCAAGTTTGATCGCGCCTGGAACGCAGCGCTGGGGGCTGTGCAGGATGCCGGAGTTCAGATTACGTCGGCAGAGCCTTCGACCGGAGTTATTCGTGGCACCAAGGATGGAATCGATGTGAATACGCTGGTCGTTCGCCAGTCCGATGGTGGCGCGCGCGTTCAATTTGAGACCAAGGGGCCCACGCAGAACGATCCGGGGCTCTCCAATCGTTTCTCGCAGGCATACGAGCGGCGCATGGGTCGCTGAGAAACAAGAAAAGCAGCGTAGTCGAAGCAGCAAAGCATTTGGTTGCACAGGGGCTCGGCGTGAGTCTGCTTGTTAGTCGTACGACCTGGAGCAGTTGAAAGCGAAATGACACCGTGCTGGCGCTGATGAGCCAATCCACTTTCGTCGAAGTGGGACCGCAAGCTCGACCTGACCATGGGAAGGCGACCGTAGTCTCTGTCGACGGGGCTAAGGTCGCGCTGTTCAACCTTGACGGCCGAATTTACGCTCTGAGCGACTTTTGCGTTCGCTGCGGAGCGTCACTTGCATCAGGCGTGGTGACAGGCACCCATGTCAGTTGCCGCCAATGCAAATGGTGTTACGACATTATCAGCGGCCGATTGATCGAACTGCCTGCGCTAGCGACCGACCGGTTTGAAGTGAAAGTCAATGATGGGCACGTGTTGGTTTCTACGGAACCCAGTGCCAGTCTCTCGCGCTGAATGCGCGACGAAGCTATGAGCAGACAACCGCGGCGCGTAGAGTCGTCCGCTCATGCCTAGTTAAAAAACTTGAGGCCGGCCCCGAACAAAGTCTGTCGTGTGCCGGCCTCAAGGCACGCTCGATACGACCTTCGGGGCGAATAGGTTGAGCGTAGGCAGTGCGTGCGGGAGAGAGGTACGCGTTGCCGTTTACGGCGGTGCTCATCCTTCGATCGAGCGTATGTCTGAATGGTGCGCGCACGGTCCCGCGAGGTCTTCGCATTTCGCGACAGCCGTGCGCTACCGAAGGCCTTCCCCTCCCAACTGATCACCGATCCGCTTTCGAAGGCGCTCGACAAGCTCGGCCACGACGCGCTGAGTAACCTCTTCACCCATTGCGTCTACCGCCTGGTCTCGCACCTTGTAGTGCATCATCAATGCATTGCGAAGCTTGTCGAAAGCAGCCGGATTTTTGGAGCCGCAGACCGACGCATCGTTTTTCAGGACACGCGCAAGCACGCCGGGGTCGAGGATGCGTACCTTGCAGATGACAGCAAGCCGTGCAACCTCGCGGTCGACTTCGTCAAGGTTTCGTGCCCAAAACGCGCCGCCTAATTCGGATTTTTGCTCAGCCATCACACTCCAGTCGAAAGTAGTGCCAACTCATCGTGCGCGAGTCATCGCGCCAGCGTCTTCGCATTTCTTGACAGCGATAGCAACGCACATCAGGTCGTGAAAGGAGCTGGAAATGGCCGCGATAAGCCGTTCGATCGCGCTCGCTCAAGTTCGAGCATCGTCGCGCGGCAATCGAAGCCACTCGCGAGCGTCTTCTAGATTGTCAAACGCTTTTACCCACATGCCCCGATTGACCGCAACGGTTTCTCCGAGTCTTTTCGGATCCAGTACGGGTTCGTGAAGAACGTATGCGAACTGTGGAGCACGTCGTACTGCGCCTTCGATCATGAATCTACTAACGGCTTCCGCCGCAAATTCGCCATACCAGAAGCGCTCAATCGTTTCAGGTTTCCCTCTAATGGCCCGGCCGTCAAAGAGAACCTTCGTTGCGTTGTTTTGATCGACTGCATCGAGGACCCGAAGAAATTTCCGCCGCGCGTCGGCCAACACGAAGTGACCGGAGCCGGCGACATAAAGCACTCCAGGCTCCGCCCGTACCTCCTCTGGCCGTACCTCGAGGCTGATGCTCATTGCGTCATGCAGCCGAGCGCGATGCGGGCTGCGATCTCATAGAGGCGCGCCAGCTTACTCGGGCATCCCCGGCAGCCGCAACGGCGTTAAACACGATTAAGTGCTATCGAGGTGTTATGCCGTTTCAGTGCAGCACATTAACTCGCCGGTTGATGCGCCTGATATGAGCGACCGTCCAGACGCCGCACGCGGTTCATTTCGTGGCACAGATAACGCGAGCCCATCGCCTGCTTGAGCTCTGCTGCGCGCCGGGCCAGCCACTCCAGTCGCTCCGCGGTCGGCTTGACTCTGATGATCTCGACGTGCGATGGCGTAACCCAATCTTTGACTTGCGCTGCTGTTTTTGATTTGGAGATCACGCTCGTCCTCCATGACAATGATGAGAAGAACTTCGAAGTGGGTACCGATTCGTCTAACGAAGGATCGGTACCCGCAAGACGCTTACTGTCAGTCGGCTTCGCCTACTTCGGATTGATCTTCGTGATCTTGTTCCCTTGCAGGCCAAGTCCCGCCATTAGCCCCTTCTGACTGAAGATGAACGCGTAGATGTCGTCCTTCGCCGATGTCGTCGTCGTGGACTTGGCCTTCCCTTCATCCATCACGACGATGCTAGGACCGACGCCAACCTCGAAGCCTTCGGTCTTGTCGAGTTGCTTCAGCGCGGCATTATTCATGAAGAACATCGCGTAGCCATACTGCTGCGCACCGGCCTGCAGGCCCGAAGACACACCTGTCGTGTTGTAGTACGCGACCGTCTTTCCGCCCTTGATCAGCGCACCGTCGCCATATTGACCTCCAATACCCAGCCCGGCTTTCGTGATCTTTGGAAACACGAGCACCGCCTGCGCCTTGGCGCCAATCGCTTTGGCCGCCGGAACCTTCGCGTACAGGCTCTGTAACGCGGCCTGCGCGTCTCGGCTGGTTTCCGCAGCCGAGGCTGCATAGGCCGCATGGTGCGGCATTGTGAGCGTGATGGCGGCAGCCACCAGGCAGAGCGTCCGCATCGCGTATTGAAGTTGCACATCCAAGCTTCTGGTCATTTCTTCTCCTTGTTTGCCAAAAACCGCGTCGGAGGTCAGTTCTTTTTGCGCATGAAGACAAACGCGATAACCGCAAGCGCGATGAATATCGAGACCCAAAGCAGCCATGAGCTCGACTCTTCCGGTGGTGCCGTCTTCATCGGCGCAGCGCTAGGCGCAGCCGGCGCCGGTGTGGTCGAAGCAACGGTAGTTGGGGGAGCGGCGGGCGCCGCAGCGGGAGGAGCGGGCGTCGCTGCGGGCGCGGCGGGGGCAGCCGCCGGAGCCTTAGCCGGAGCAGGCTCCATCTTGGCTTCCGCGACCTTCACGTCTACCTGTCTCTCGAACGTTGGAGGCTCGCGCGTGATGATCGTTGCACTGAGCTGATCGCCGGGATTCAGTTGACTTATCCGGACCACCTGTCCGTCTTTGATCATCTCGATGCCGCGTTTATCCAGATCCGACTGGGTGAAGCGGCGTTGCACACCGTCCTTGCCTCGAACCAGCATCGACGTCGTGGTCGCACTCACCACGGTCCCCTCCTTAACCTCAGTGACGGTGACTGGATTGATCGTCGTCTTCGTCGTTACGATCGCCTCGCCCTTCATTCCGGGCTTCAGCTCCTTCGCGGCCATCGGCTTGCCATTGACCTTGAAACGAAAGTCGTCCGGCACGGCGTACATGTTTGTGCCTCTCTCATCGCGAACGACTATGTTGTTGCCATCAACCGCAAGCACTTCGAAGTTGCGTACATCAACGGTCGTCTTGGTCTGTGCGAGCAATCCGGGGGTAAACATCCCCAAACCTAACGCCACCAAGACCCCCGACAGCCAGGTCGTTCTCGTTCTCATCGTGTCCCTCCTGTGGGAATACCTGTCCTTGAGTGTCCGTGCGTCTCGCCCTGATTTACGACTTTTTTCAGACCACGGTTGTGGTCAGCCTAGCAGCGCAATTTGGGTACAGCTATTGGACGATAGGGATATGTGCACGGGCGACCACGTGCCTGCGACGGGAGCCACGCTAGACCTAGGGTTAATGCACACTTACGGCGACCGGGCCTAAGCTCATAGCAACAGTTACGTGTTCGCTCGTATCCGCTCCTGATAGGGACCACCGCGGATGTGTCGCGAGGCAATTCACCACGCCGATCACGGCGACGGCATCCGAACGAGTTGGAAGGAGGTCTTCAATGATGCGACGAACGGCTCTGATTCAGATCGCAGGAACTCTTGCGGTTATGGCGTTGGCCACACCGGCCATCAGCATCGCGCAGCGTGCAACCCAGCCGATACGCCGGCCACGGCCTCCGGGTCGTCCTGATCTACCACTGGTACCCGGTCGTCTTCCGCAAACTTCAGCAACGGGAGGGCCAGCCCCTGCTGCGGGCGTATTTACCGTAAGTGCAGTGCGAGCTCGCGACAATATCGTTCGATTGAGTGACGCTGATGGTCGCAGCGCCGATGTCTACGTCGATCCAGATGTCTTGGATATATCCACCCTGCAGGCAGGGGATCAGGTCGGGGTCGATTTCTTTGTTCCGGAAGACGCCGATGACCGCCTGGAGGCGGCCAGCATCTGGAAGCTTTGACCGTCGCGACGTGATCAAGACAGAGTCGCGGGACTCTGAAGAGGCTGCCGCCGGGCTTCCGAGCGCCATCGGCCCGGAGTCGTGCCAGACCAGCGGCGAAACGTGCGCATAAACGGCGTTACAGCTGCATAGCCAAGCGTCGCCGCGATGTCATCCAGCGTGATATCTGAAGTGAGTAGCTCGCGTGCGACTTGAAACCGCACCTGGTCGAGAATTTCCTGGAACGAAGTGCCCGATTCTTGCAGCCGGCGATTTAGCGTGCGCCGGTGGATTGATAGGAGCTGCGCCACATCGTCGCCGGAATGCTGCTCTTCAAGCAGCAGCCTGCGCACCGTGCGGTAGACCTGCCGCAGCAGATCCTCCGGGTGAGACTTGGATAGCAGTTCGACGGCGGCTCGCAATCGCTGCGGATTTGCTCCTGCGATGGGCATATCGAGCTGCTCGGCCGGAAAACGAAGCGCACAATATTCGGCGTTGAAGTGAGGCAGCACCTTGAAGAAACTGCGATGGTGGACGGTGTCTTCGCGCTTCGCATATGGCAAGAAAACTTCGGAAGGCAGCCAGGACCGACCGTACAACTCACGCATGAAGTTGACCGCCCCTGCTAGTGCGGCGTCATACATCTGCTCACCGAGCACACCGGGTTGGTAGATCGCATACCCCCAGTCCACGACCGGCCCACGTCGCAGCAAAAACGTCAGCCCGCCATCGCCGTTCAGGTGCTGATGCACAACCAACAATTGCAAAGCATCGCCTACCGTGGGCGAATGCCGCACAGCCTCGCCAACCAGACCCAGGTCGGCGAGACACCACATACGCCCTGCCAACAACCCCAGATGCGGACACGCTGTCTCGCTCGCCACCTCCTGCAACAGCGTCACCAGCGCGTGATACGGAATTCTGCCTTCCGGACGTGCGATCGCTTCCGCACCAATGCCAGCCTTAGCTAACATGGCATGCGGATCAACTCCAAGCTGACGAATGAGACCAGGGAGTTTTGAGAACGCGCCTACGCGCTGATCCCAGCGCTCATAAGGCAACGACTTTCCCGCAAGCTCCGGCTGATACATCAAGTCGTTACCTTCCCGCTTCCTTGATATTTTTGCTACGACGCCACTGCTGCACTGCCTACGAGTGGTTGGACGTAGTCTGATTCAGCGGGAATGCACTGACGATTGGACCTTGGTCTAACGATCGCTTGTATTTCGCTATCGGTTCGATGTGCGACCTCCGTGTCATCTGTTGTTCACAATTCAACGTGCCGCCGGACGCCCACATCGGATCATCGCGTCAACGCGCTTCGCCCGACTCGGGTATCTTCCGCATTTACAGGGACGGGCTATAGCCGAGCGGCAACTGACCATCGCCGGGCCGGCCAACGCGGCAAGCGATACGACCGAAATTGGATTGGTTCGGCACGCTCGTAATAAGGACGTAATGAGCAAGTGCGAAGTTCGTCGCGATGAGCTCTTTCGGCAAGACAGAGGATCCGGTGGGCTGCCGTTATTGGTTGCAGCTCCTACTTCTGGGAGAGACTCATGACCGCTGGCGCGATCAGGCCGCGGCTCGATCCACAGCGAATCCCATCGGTAAAAGTCGCCTTGCCCTTTGAGAAGTCGGTGTGGCTTACGGCCGCATTGGTTTCCCTAGGGTACTTCATCGGTGTCAAAATTGGATTCGCGCTGACGTTTCAGCCGCATTCGATCTCGACGCTATGGCCACCGAGTTCGATTTTGCTCGCTGCACTCGTGGTGACGAAACCACGCTACTGGTGGCTGCTTCTAACGGCTGCGTTTCCGGCGCATTTGGCGGCCCAGCTTCAGGGTGGCGTCCCGTCTATCCAAATCGTCGCTTGGTTCGTCAGTAACTGCAGTCAGGCCTTGATCGGTGCCGGAGCTATCTATCTGCTGGTTGGATGCCCGCTGCGATTTGAGTCGTTTCGACACGTATGCATTTTTATCGCTTTCGGCGCACTGATCGCACCTTTCGTTTCGAGCTTTATTGACGTCGCGTTCGTGACAGCCATTGGCTGGGTTCAAGGGAGCTACGCAACACTTTGGAGACTGCGCTTCTTTTCAAATGTACTGACCGCCCTTACGTTCGTGCCGGTCATCATTACGTGTGTCGCGGTGGGCCCGCAGATCTTGCGCTCAGCTTCGGTTCGGCACTATGTTGAGGCTGCTGCACTGTTCCTCGGCCTGCTGATCGTGAGCTCCCTGGTATTTGTCGGCAGTCCTCTTCGTGGCAATGTCGAGCCAGCGCTGATTTATGCGCCGGTGCCATTTCTGATCTGGGCCGCCATCCGCTTGGGACCGCTCGGAACAAGTGCGTCGTTGTTAACCGTCGCGCTGTTCGCGGTCTGGGGCGCTATTCACGGACAAGGTCCCTTCGCCACAGCGTCAGCGGCAGAAAGCGTGCTATCGACACAACTTTTCCTGATCATGCTTTCGAGCACGCTGTTATTGCTGTCATCGGTGATTGAGCAGAATCGAAAAACAGCGAAATCACTACAACAAAGCGAAGAGCAGTTGCGGCTCGCGATCGACGCCGCAAAGATAGGCACTTGGGACTGGTCAATTCCAAAAAACACCGCGACTTGGTCAAACGAAGCGAAGCGCATGCCGGGATTCGCCAGCGCACGCAGTGCGCCCATGCTTGAACACTTCGGCGAGCTGCTGCATCCGGATGATCGCGATGCTGTGCAGCAAGCTGTAAATCGTGCGATTGAGGGAAAACTACCCTTTGAAGTCGAGTTTCGTCTTGTGCGGCCGAACGAAGCCACTCGTTGGGTGCTCAGCAAGGGAGAGGCCCTGTATGACGCTTCGGGCAAGGCGGATCGAATGGTGGGAGTCAACGTCGACATCACCGATCGAAAGCGCTCCGAAGAAATCCTGTTGGCCGTCAACGAGAATCTGCGCCACGAGATTGCAGATCGTGCGAGGGTTGAGCAGGCGCTTCGCAGGTCTGAGGAGCGCTCCGCCAAAGCCTTTCGTACGAGTCCGTTCGCGGTATGCATCACTGCGCAAGCGAACGGCCGGCTGCTTGACGTCAACGAGCGCTGGCAAACCTTGTTCGGCTTTCACCGTTTGCACGTCCTGGGACAGACCCTTGCGCAGTTGGGCATCGTGCAAAGTGACTTGGAACAAGCCGAGCTCGACGCCCATGCAAGGGCACAAGGTCAACAGCACGGCGTCGAACTTAGCTTAAGAGCAAGCTCGGGCGACATAGTGCAGGCAATCATTACCTCCGAGAGAACCGAGATGAGTGGTGACCCGTGCCGGATTTCGGTCATTCATGATGTAACCAAGCAGCGGCGCGCTGAGCGCGAATTACTGGATCAGCGGCAACAGATGGCGCACCTGATGCGCGTTGCACTGCTTGGCCAGCTGTCGGGCGCGCTCGCACACGAATTAAATCAGCCGCTGACCGCCATACTGGCCAATGCGCAAGCAGCACAGCGATTTTTGAAAAGCGATACGGTAGATCTGACCGAGTTGCCCGCAATACTCGAGGACATTGTCGCCGATGACAAGCGCGCGGGCGAAGTGATTCAGCGGTTACGGTCTCTTTTGAAGCGAGGTGAAGCGCAGCTTCAAATGATCAACATAAAGGACGTCGTGGCTGAAACTATGAAACTTGTTCGCGGCGACTTGATCGCACGCCACGTCGTCGTTGCGAAAAGTTTCGCGCACGGAACTGCCTGTGTACGCGGTGATCGCATTCAGCTGCAACAGGTTTTCCTGAATCTCATTATCAATGCGGCGGACGCAATGGCCGCGGTTGAGCCTGAAAAGCGTCGAATAACAATTGCCACCAGGAAAACAGGCGACCAAGTTCGCGTCTCGGTCGTCGACCAGGGTCACGGGATTTCGGCGGAGCAAATGAGGAGGCTATTCGAGCCGTTTTTCACGACCAAGGAGCACGGTCTGGGATTGGGACTGTCAATCTCGCGCTCGATCATCGCTGCGCACTCTGGACGATTGTGGGCAGAGAACAATCTGGATCGCGGCGTAACTATCCATCTCGCACTGCCGGTATCTGGATGATCGACACCGAACCGTCAAGGCCCCAGCCAACGGTCTTCATCGTTGACGACGACGCGGCCGTTTTGAACGCCTTTTCTCGCCTGTTGCGTGTGTCGGGTTACGCGGTCCGAACATTTCCCTCAGCGCAGTCGCTGCTCGAGCAGGACAGCACCGACCTGCCGGGCTGTACGGTGCTGGACGTTGCGATGCCTGGCTTGAACGGTCTGGAATTGCAGCAGGCGCTGATCGCTACGCACGGCGACCGGCCGACGATCTTCGTCAGCGGTGCGAGCGACGTTCCCATCAGCGTTAAAGCGATGAAATTGGGTGCAGTCGACTTTCTGACGAAACCCGTCGACGACGAAGTCTTGTTGAGCGCTATTCGCGTAGCAATCGACAAGGATCACGAGATGCGAGCCGCGCGCACCGAATTGAAGGTGTTCCTGGACCGCTTCGCAACGCTGACACAGCGGGAACGCGAGGTGTTGCAGCACGTCGTCGTCGGGCGTCTGAACAAACAGATCGCCGCCGATCTCGGTATCGTTGAGAAGACGATTAAAGTGCATCGCCACCGGGTGATGGAGAAGATGCAGGTGACTTCGTTAGCTGAGCTGGTGCGGATGACCGAGCGCGCACAATCGAGTGGTGGATGGGTAGCCACTTAAGTCAGCTTGACCTGTTAGACCAAGGCCCAATTTCGCAATCGACACTTCCCTGCTCGAATCGCGAATGGGGGCAAACAAGCTGCTGATTGCGGTCGTCGATGACGACGCGGCGATCCGCAAGGCGCTCCGACGCCTGTTGTCCTCGGCTGATATGAACGTCGCTACGTTCGACTCCGGCCAGGCATTTCTTGATTCGCTGGCTGACCAGTCTCCCGACTGTCTGATACTGGACCTGCACATGCCGGGTATCACCGGCCTTGAACTCTTGCAGGGGTTATCTCGGATCGACGTGGCCGTGCCGACGATCGTCATCACAGCCTACGACGAGCGTGCGATGGAATGCCTCGCTGCCGGTGCAGAGCTCTACTTGCGTAAACCCGTTGATGACTGCGTGCTGCTCTCGGCTATCGAAAGCGCAATCCGTACTCACACCGTGCGGTAAGGCGTTAAGCGAGCGCTCGATACGCAGACACGAACATTGCCAAGCCAATATCGTTCAGGTTGAACTGATCGGCGTATTCGTCATCAACACGTGCGGTGCCAGACGCAGCGTCCAGGCACAGCCGCGCTTCTGTGGGAAGTTGCTTTCCTGCTGGTTTGAAGCGGTCATCCATATCTCGCTGCCTCGATCACTCCGCTACCCGCCCAGAGCAATTGGGCCCGGTAATCCCTGAAATCGTGCACGTGAACTCGATCAGGAGTCTTCGCAAATCTCGACATGGCACGCTAACGCGGCTGCTACCAGCTACGGGTATTCTCTTTCTGTCTGCGCTGACGAGCCGCACGATCGTCGCGCTCATTCGTCATCATCTGCATCGAGAGGGAGAAAAATGGGAAGAACAACGCGCCTGTTGGTTTGCGTCCTGACACTATCGATGGCGGTCGCGGTATCGGCTCAGGAGAAGCGGGCGACCGAGCTAACGCCTGCGGAATGGCGTGTGAAGATCCAAGCCGACAAGAAGGGCATCGTGGAGCGCGCGATGAAGCTGACACCCGAACAGGCAAAGAAGTTCTGGCCGCTGTACGACTCATTCCAGCAAGAATTGGAGAAACCGCGACGCGAGTACTCAAGAGCCGTAATCGATTACGTTTCTGCGGGTGACACCCTGAACGACGCGAGCGCCAAGCGGCTCGCCGAGCAAGCGCTTGCGGCCACCGTTGCTGAAGCGCGTCTGCGGGAGAAGCACTTCAAGAAACTGCTTGGCGTACTACCGGCTAAGACGGCCGCACGTTATGCGCAGGTCGAAAACAAGATCGAGGCGGTGCTTCGCTACGAGACGGCCGCAGCAGTACCGTTAGTGTTTTAGCGGGTTAATGATGTTTCGTTTTCAGCGCGAGCTCGTGCTCGCTGCGCTGACCGCGCTCGCCACCGGATGCGCAACGGTGGAGCCGCATCTAGTGCCGGCACCCACGATCTTCAAGGACGATCGTCTCGCGTTCGAAAAAGCAGTACCGATTGAGCTTCAATCGACGCGGCTGCCCGTCTTCTTTGCCACTACACGCGCAGCCACCGGAGGTGCGGATCATTTCGGCAATGAATCTGCGCCGATGACACTCGGCGTTGCGCGAGTACGCCTCGGTGAGCAAGATTGGAGCTGGAACGAACTGATCGCGTCCGACCGCACGAGCAGCGTGGACAAGCCGCGCAATGGAGCCGTCGAGTCGATCGAAATCATTGGGTCGCGCGGGCGAGGATGAAGCACTCAGCGACACAGATCGCGCGTTCATTGCCGCAATCGACGCGCAGCTCGCACGCATCCGCAACCCCGAGCTGGTCTTTTATGTGCATGGTTACAAAGTCACGTTCGATGAGGTTGCAGTGCAGATGGGCTCGTTTGCGCACTACCTGGGTCAGCAAGCTACGGTGACGTTTCAGTGGCCGACCGGTACGAACTTCTGGAACTACTTGCTCGACTGCCCGCGTGCACATCGGTACATCCCCGACATCGAGCGCGTGATCGCGTTGCTGGCACGAACCAAGGCGCAGCACATTAATGTAATGGCCTACAGCTGTGGCTCGCCATTGCTCGCGGCTGCATTGGATCGGCTGCGATCGCGCAACTACGAGCTCGATCACGAGGCGCTGCAGCGGCGCTACCGGCTTGGCAATGTCATCTTCGTCGCGTCCGACGTTGATCTGAAGACATTTGCGAGTGAACACGTGCAGCCAGCGCTCGACCTGGCCCGGCAGGTCATCGTCTACTTCTCGCAGATCGACCGTGCACTCGGCTTTTCGGCGCTGCTCGCAGGCACGTCACGCCTTGGCCAACCTGACATCTCCGACTTAACGGCCGAGGAAATTCAGCGCCTGGCTTCGAATCCTCGCTTCCAGGCGATCAATGTCACAGATGTTCGAGGCGCGCACGAGATGGGCGGCATGAAAGGCCATGGCTATTGGTATGCCAACGAAATCATCTCGACCGACGTGGCGCTGTCGCTGCGCTACCCGATACCGCCTGCCAACCGCTGCCTGACTAACCCGGAAGGCAAGCGCGTCTGGCACATCCCAAACAACTATGTCGACTGTGTTGCCAATCGGCTGCTCGAGCGCTATCCGGAGCTCAAGCGCTAGTCAGGATCGTTAACTTGTCGGCTTTCCGATGCGCGTGGCAAGTTCACGTATCGCTTCAGCGGCCCTCGCTCTACTTGGGGTTTGCTTTCCGCTAGCGCGGTCGGCTAAAGAAGAAGGGACGCCGCTCTGCGGCGTCCCTTTCACGTCAGTTCAGGTCTTTGTCTTTCCAGTACTTGCGACCGCCTGCCGCAACGCCAGCGGACAGCCCGGTGCGCGTCATCGGATAAACCTCGATCGGCGGTTTCTTGCCGATGCTTTCACCCTTTGCGGCCGTGCCGCCTTTGCCCGCCACTGCGGCTGAAGCCTCGGCAGATCCCGTAAATTCCCAGCCCGAATCGACAAACTTGGTCATCGTGGCCTTGTCGTTGAAGACAAGCACCTCGCGATAGTCCTTGATGCCGATATCGACGCCGGCGGTGGCCTGGCCCATGCCCATGTAAGTGTCTTTCTTGGTGACGTTGTCGTGCACCAGGCCTCGACCGCCGGCACCGCCGACAATGAAGGACACGCCGAAGCTCGAGAAACATCCATAACCCGGCGCCTTGCTGACTTCCGCTTTCATTTCCGGCTTTGCCTTGTAGAGCATGCCGAGCGCCTCATCGCACATCTTTTTCAACTCAGCTCTTTGTGCCGCCACGTCCGCTGCGTAGGCCGGCGCACTGCACGCCAACGCGCTCGCAACCATCAAACCCAACCCAACTCTGAATCCCATTTCCAATCTCCCTGACTAATTGTTAATCCGCAACGCTACCGCACGATTACAACTATTTGTGCACCGGCATCGCAAACTCCGGTCCTTTGCTGGCCACAGGATCGGGCCAGCGCTGCATCACCGACTTGTAGCGCGTGTAGAAGCGTACGCCTTCTTCGCCATACGCGTGGTAATCGCCGAACAGCGAGCGCTTCCAGCCGCCGAACGAGTGAAACGCCATCGGTACCGGAATCGGAACGTTGATGCCGACCATGCCGGCACGCACGCTGCGAGCGAATTCACGCGCTGTCCCGCCATCGGACGTATAGCAGGCAACACCGTTGCCGTACTCGTGCGAGTTGACCATCTCGAGCGCGGCTGCGAGATCCGGCACGCGCGTCACACACAGCACGGGCCCAAAGATTTCGTCCTGATAAATGCGCATCGACGGCTGCACGTTGTCGAACAGCGTGGCGCCCAGGAAAAATCCCGCCCGCGTGGTCGCTTCGTGAGTACGGCCGTCGCAGACAATGCGCGCGCCGTCGGCTATACCGTGATCGATATAGCCGAGTACCTTGTCGCGATGCGCACCGGTGACCAAGGGCCCGATGTCGGCGTCCGCCTCCATGCCGCTCTTGATTCGCAGTGCGCTGATGCGCGATTTCAGCCGGTCGATCAGCGCATCGGCGACATCGCCGACCGCGACGCACACAGACACCGCCATGCAGCGCTCACCAGCTGAGCCATACGCGGCGCCGATGAGTGCGTCGGCGGCCTGATCCAGATCCGCATCGGGCATCACGATCATGTGGTTCTTGGCGCCACCCAGCGCCTGCACGCGTTTACCCTGCTTCGTGCCTTCTCGGTGAATGTATTCGGCGATGGGTGTCGAGCCGACAAAGCTAACGCCGGCGATGTCTTTGTGCGCAAGAATCGCGTCGACCGCCTCCTTGTCACCCTGCACGACGTTGAACGCACCGTCGGGCAATCCGGCCTGTTTCAACAAGTCGGCCAGCATCAACGACGCCGACGGATCGCGCTCCGAGGGTTTCAGGATGAATGTGTTGCCGCACACCAGCGCCAGCGGAAACATCCACATCGGCACCATCGCGGGAAAATTGAACGGCGTGATGCCGGCGACGACGCCGAGCGGTTGGCGCAACGAATAGTTGTCGATGCCACCGCCGATGTTGTCGGAAAACTGCGTCTTCAGCAGCTGCGGCGCACCGCAGGCAAACTCGACGACCTCGATACCACGCTGCACTTCGCCCGTCGCATCGCTGAGCACCTTGCCGTGCTCGTGAGTGATGGTTGAAGCGAGCGCTTCAAGATTGCGCTCCATCAGGTCCTTGAAGCGAAACATCACGCGTGCCCGATTGGACGGCGATGTCTCGCTCCATGCGGGCAATGCGCCAAGCGCCGCCCGCACCGCTGCGTCGACCACGGTCGTGTCCGCGAATCGCACCGATCCGGTAATGTCGCCGGTGGCCGGATTGAACACCTTGCCGCTCCGTGCTGATGCGCCGGCAACGCGCTGACCGCCGATCCAGTGCGTGATGTCGGCGAGCGCTCGTTCACTCTTTCCCATGACTGCTCCGTGTTTCCTAACCGCGGGCCGCTATTTTGCGCCGACTAGGTGGCCAAGGTAGTCGCGTGCCCCCGGAACCGCCATTAGATCGTCAAACGTCGCATGCCGCGTCACCTGACCCCGTTCCGCAAACACAAAGGACTCCGCGACTTCTCGCATCAGATCGAGCTGCCATTGCTCGTTTGGATGAAGGCAAAGGAACAGCAACCGGTCGCGGCGCCGGAGCCTCTCAAAAAAGCGCAGCATGAAACCGATGTAGCCGTCCTGCGTATTCAGTTGCGGCTCATCGAACAAATGCACCAGAGCCTCTTCGCGAACAGCTCTCGATAGCAATACGTCGGGCTTCCACGAACGAAAGCGGCGGATCTGATATGACTGGTGGTAATGGCGCGCGAGTTGACCACGTTCGTTGCGGCGGACTGTATGGATGTCCTGCCCGTCAATTCGCACCGAGCCTGCCGTCGGCGAATTCGAACCCGTAATCAACTCGAATAACGTCGTCTTGCCCGATCCATTCGGACCCAGCACGCCGACGATCGCGGGTTCGGTAAACGCCAGGTCGGCCTGCAGAACAAAGCTGGGCGCTTTCGCCCATCGATTGCGCCGGTACTCCTTGCGCAATGATTGAACTCGAAGCAGGTCGGCCATGCTTGAATCAAGCCCCAAGCAAACGCGCGCGCTGCACGGGATCGTTACGCAGATCTGCTGCCGGACCGTGATGCGCGACGGTGCCATGATCCAGCACGACGACGCGATCGGCGACGTCGAGCGCGGCACCCACGTGTTGCTCTACCAGTAATACTCCGACGCCTTCTTTTTTCAGGCGCTGCACCGTGCGCATCACGTCCTGCACCACCTTCGGCGCCAGCCCCTGACTCGGCTCGTCCATCAGCACCAGTCCCGGACTGCCAAGTAACGCGCGCGAGATCGCAACCATCTGCATCTCGCCACCGGAAAGGTTCTCGCTGTCACGCTCGAGCAGATATTCAAGCGCGCTGAAAATTTCACAGCATTCTCCGATCGTCCAGCGCCGAAACTTCGTACGCTTTTCAGCGATCGTCAAATTCCGTCGCACCGTCAGGCTCGGCACCACGCGCCGCTCTTCCGGTACCCAGGCAACACCACAGCGCGCAATTTTGTGCGTGCTTTGATGTGTAACGTCACGACCGTCGAAGCGAATCGTGCCCTGGCGCGCGGGAGTCAGGCCAAGAATCGATCGTAACGTCGTCGTCTTGCCGGCGCCGGTTGCGCCTAACAGCGCAACGACTTCGCCGGCATCAACATGCAGCGAAACGTCAAACAACGCCTGCGTCTCGCCATAGAACGTGCGAATGCCGTCGACTTGCAGCATTCACGCCCCCACTGCTCCGAGATTGCTGCGCGCGACCCACGGATCGGCGCGCAGCTCGGCCGGCGTTCCCTGCGCAATCACCTGGCCCCACTGAATCACCGAGATGCGATCGGCGATCCGAAACAAAAATGGCATGTCGTGTTCGATCACGACGATCGTCGTACGCTGCCGCAATTGCTCGATCAGCGCCGTCAGTCGACGCGCGCCTTGCGCGCCCATGCCCGCCGTAGGCTCATCGAGAAACAACAACCGAGGTTCGGGCGCAAGTGCGACGGCGATCTCAAGACATCGGCGATCGCCGTAGGCAAGACCCTTGGCGAGTGCATATTCCTTCCCCGCAAGCCCGACATCAGCGAGCAGCTGAGCGGCACGAGCCTGCAGCATGGAGTCACGCCGAACCTGCCCGGTCATTCGAAACGCGCCGTTGACGAGCGGCCGCATCGCGACAATCACGTTGTCCAGCGCGCTGTAGCTGTCGAAGAGATTCATCAATTGGAACGAGCGTGAGATCCCGGCGCGCGCGATGCTCGCAGGCGACGCCCCCGTGATGTCGCGGCCATCGAAAGTGACGTTGCCACGCTCGGGTCGATAGCGTCCGGTCAGCACGTTGAAAAATGTCGTCTTGCCGGCGCCGTTCGGTCCGATGATTCCGACCAGCTCGCCGGTTTCGACATCAAACGAAACGTCGTCGAGCACGATCTGCTGCCCGAAGCGCTTGTGCAGGCGGCGTGCTTCAAGGAGCGGCATCGCTTATTTGCTCACCTTGCGCCTGCGAAGCCGATCGCGCAGTTGTTGAATCATCCCCGCGATACCCTCGGGCTTGAACAGTACGACCGCCATGAATAGCAGCCCGTACCAGAGCAGCCACGTTTCGGTGTACGCGCCGAGCAGATCGCGTGCGACGATGAAAAACACAGCGCCGATGACCGGACCCCAGAAACTCACCAGTCCTCCGCCGATCAGAACCATCATCACAACGTAGCCGGAGTTATTCAGACTCATCACGTTCGGATACGCTGACTGCTGCGCCAGCGCGAAGAGTCCGCCGGCCAGGCCAGCGATCGCGCACGACATCACGAACACGGTGAACTTGACGAGCCAGACGTTGTGTCCGCAGTACGCTGCGCGCATCTCGTTCTGCTTGACTGCGCCGAGCACTCGCCCGAAAGGCGTGTCGATCAGATACCACAGGGCCCACGCAATGATCGCGAACAGTGACAACGCGAAATAGAAAAGCGCCGCGTGCGAGGTTAGCGATATCTGCAGAAAGCCAAGATCCAGCGGAGGGCGTGGCACGTTGAGCAAGCCGTCTTCGCCGCCCGTCACGCTGTGCCACTTGATCGAAACGAACCACGCCAACTGGCCAAACGCAATCGTCATCAGCGCGTAGTAAATGCCGCGCCGATGCGAAATGAATGCCGCGACGAACGCGCCGAAGATTGCAGCAACACCAATTGCAGCCGCCATTCCGGTCAGCAAGCCGACATCCGGTTGCTTTAACGCGAGCCCGGCTGCGTACGCACCGACGCCAAAAAAAGCGCCGTGACCGAACGAAGGCAAACCGCCGTAACCCAATAAGAGGTTGTAGCCAAGCGCGTACAGGCTCCAGATCAGGACTTCAAGCGCGAGATACTGGTACAGACCGACAGCACCCAGCCATAAAGGGCTGGTTGCGAAAAGCGCCAGCACAACGCCGTATCCAAGCGCGAAGCCCGGCGCACGCGCCGCCGTAAACGACGGCACAACGACCTGTGCTGGCGTGCTCAAGACACTTGCCACGTGTTCACCGAATCAGTCAACGAGGTCGTTAGAATATTTGTTCTGTTTCTGGACAAAACGTAATCTACGTTCTAATCTTGCTGGAAGCAATGGCCTTGATCACACGACAATCATGCAGTCGCAGGCTTTGAGTAGCGCACGCACTCGGTCGGCGAGCCGCCCCGGCAGCTATGACGAACTGGCGGGTCGAATCACCGAGCGTTTTCCGCGGCTGCCCGGGCAGTTGCAGCGCATTGCGCGCTTTGCGCTCGATGCGCCAGAAGACTTCGCGCTTGGCACCGCGGCGCAGCTGGCCGAGCAGATCGGCGTACAGCCTTCGGCTCTGGTGCGGTTCGCGGCCGCCGTCGATTGCGACGGGTTCGCCGAGTTGCGCCAGCTCTTTCGCACGCAGCTGCGCGCACGCACGCTGACGTATCGAGAGCGCATCGAACGGCTGCAATCGCGCGCTCCAAAAGCGACGTCACCGGGAGCGGTGTTTCGCGCGCAGGCTCAACAGGCGATTACAGGGCTGCAGAGTTTTCAGCACGCGATCGACGACCGGCTGCTGACGCAGGCGGTGGAATTAATTGCGACGGCATCGCAAATCAATCTGCTGGCCGCGAGGCGTTCTTTCCCGGTCGCCGCATACCTCGCCTACGCGCTGAATCAGCTCGAAGTCCGCACGCAGCTTCTCGACAACGTCGGCGGCATGAACCGGGAGTTCGCCGCACGCATCGACGCCGACGAGGTCATCATCGCGATCAGCTTTCGCAATTACACCGACGAGATCGTCGAGATCGCCGACAGTTGCCGCAAGCGCGGCGCTGCGGTCATTGCAATCACCGACAGCAAACTGTCGCCGCTGATGCGCGTAGCGACGCTGTCATTCGCGATCGGCGACGATGGCGGTGCTGCGTTCCGTTCGCTCGTCGAGCCGATCGTGCTGGCCCAATCACTGGTCGTCGCGGTGGGTCATCGACTGATGGCTGAGCGCGCGCACCGGCGCACGAATGAGCACGTTAGAAGTCGAAGCGCCGCTAAAAAGAGGGCGCGCTGATGAAAGACGGCGCAACGCCTCGTGAGCTTGACGTCATCTGTATCGGACGCGCCGCCGTCGACCTGTATGGCGAGCAAATCGGCGCGCGCCTCGAAGATGTGACAACGTTCGCGCGCTATCTCGGCGGTTCGCCGGCAAACACCGCCGTGGGTTGCGCCCGCCTCGGATTGCGAGCGGCGATGTTGACGCGCGTTGGCGATGAGCAGAACGGTCGCTTCGTGCTCGACTCACTGCAGCGCGAAGGGGTCGATGTCAGCCATGTGCGGCTCGATCCACAGCGGCTGACCGCGCTCGTGTTCCTGAGCATTCGAAGCCGCACCGCATTTCCGCTGCTGTTTTATCGCGATCACTGCGCCGATATGGCGCTCGAAGCAAGCGATGTCGATCCACGATTTATCGCCAGCGCGACGTCGGTGCTGATCTCCGGCACCCATTTGTCGCAGCCTGGAACCTACGCCGCGTGCCGAGCAGCGATCGAAGCGGCACGCGCCGCCGGTGGTCGCGTCATTCTCGATATCGACTTTCGGCCGGTGCTGTGGGGTCTCGCACCGCTTGGCGACGGTGAAACGCGTTACGTGCAGGCGCCGAGCGTCAGCGCAAGCCTGCAGGCGATCATTGCAATGTGCGATCTGATCGTCGGCACCGAAGAAGAGTTCTGCATCGCTGCGAACATGAGCGATCCGCTGGCGGCGGTTATCGCGCTGCGCCAGAAGTCGACCTGCACGCTGGTGCTGAAGCGTGGTGCGCTCGGCTGCACGATTTATCCAGGGCTGCGCGGTGCGGCCGCGATCGAGGTGCCGGGTTTTCCGATCGAGGTTTTTAACGTGCTCGGTGCTGGTGACGCGTTCATGGCGGGATTCCTGAGCGGCTGGCTACGTGATGCCTCGCTGGCCGAATGCGGCCGCCGCGCGAATGCGTGCGGCGCGCTGGTCGTATCGCGTCATGGTTGTGCCCCAGCGATCCCGACCGTTGCGGAGCTCGAACACTTTTTGCAGCACGGCTCTTCAACGCCGCGGCTGCGCGAAGACGCTGCGCTGAACCGGCTGCATCGCGCGACGACTCGGCGGCCGGCACCGCCGTGGATCGCGGCGCTGGCCTTCGACCACCGCGCGCCGCTCGAGCAGCTCGCGGTCGAGCTGAACACGCCGCTGTCGCGCATCACGCAGTTCAAGCATCTGGTCGCTCGTGCCGCACAGCGCGCGAGCTTCCGCGCTGACGGGCTCGGTGCCGCGCACGGGTTGATTCTCGACGATCGCTACGGCGCCGATCTGCTTCCCGAGCTCGACGAGGCGGGCTGGTGGATTGCGCGCCCCGTCGAGGAGCCGGGTTCACGCCCGCTGCGCTTCGAGCGTGGTCGCAACGTCCAGGCAATGTTGCGCGAGTGGCCGGCGCGCCATATCGCCAAATGCCTGGTGTCATTTGACGCCGACGATCCCGCGGCGCTCAAGAGCGAACAGATCGACGCACTGCTGGATCTTCGTACGGCGTGTGACGATTCCGGCCGCGAGCTATTGCTCGAAGTGATCCCCCCGGCCGTGGCTGGCGACGGGCGCGACGCCGATGAAGTGCTGGCTCGTGCGGTGGCCGCAATTGCAGCAGCAGGCGTGTTGCCTGATTGGTGGAAGCTGCCTGCGCCAACGAGCACACCTGCGTGGAAACGACTTGACGCCTCGATTCGCAGCGCTGACCCGCATTGCCGCGGAGTGCTCGTGCTTGGCTTGGACGCGCCGATAGACGAGCTCGCGAATCAGCTCGCCGAAGCGGCCACGCATCCACTGTGCCGCGGCTTCGCGGTGGGCCGCACGATATTCGGTGAAACCGCGCGCGCGTGGTTTACCGGCGAGATCGACGATGGCAGCGCGATCGAGGCAATCTCTCAGCGCTACTTGCGCCTCGTTCGACGCTTTGCCGACGCACGCCACGCGGTCAGACCGCACACTTCGCCGGCGCTCGCTTCAATCAACGGTTAACACCATAGGACATAAAAAATGGAGCGCATCGGATTCATAGGCATCGGTCTCATGGGGCACGGCATGGCCAAGCATCTGCTTGCCAAAGGCCATTCGCTTGCGTTTAAAGTTCATCGCAACCGTTCCAACCTAGCGGACCTGACAGCCGCGGGCGCAGTCGAAGTCAGCGACACGCGCGCATTGGTTGCGGCGAGCGACATCGTCTTTTTTTGCGTCACGGGCTCGCCGCAGGTCGAGGAAATTATTTACGGCACCGATGGCCTGCTCGCCGCAGCACGAGAAGGCATGCTGGTCGTCGACTGCTCGACCAGTGAGCCCAACTCGACGGCTCGCATTCGTGCCGATCTTGCCAAGCGTAGCGTGTCATATATCGACGCACCGCTGGCGCGAACGCCGAAGGAAGCGGAGGAAGGCCGGCTGAACACGATGGTCGGTGCGGATGCAGCCGATTTCGAACGCCTGCAGCCAGTAATGAAGGCGTTTTGCGAAAACGTCATTCACGTCGGACCTCCGGGCAGCGGCCACGTATTGAAGCTGGTCAACAACTTCCTTGCGCTATCGATTGCGACCAGTACCGCCGAAGCGTTTGCAGTTGCCGCCAAGAGCGGGCTTTCGCTGCGCAAGCTGCTCGAGGTCATCACTGCCGGCGGAGTTAACTCCGGCGTCTTTCAGATGATCGCCAGCAAAGCAGTTGACGGCGACCTGACCGGAATGAAGTTCACGATCGCCAATGGCCGCAAGGACATGAGTTACTACACGCATCTGGCCGAATCGCACGGCGCAGCCAGCTACATCGGCGAGGCGGTGCATCAGGCGCTGGTGCAAGCCGCTGCGCTCGGCCTCGGCGAGCGGTTCATGCCTTCGCTGATCGAGGCGCAGGAAAAGTTAAACGGTATCAAGATCGTTCCGCGTTAAGCACGACGACGTCCAGACGCGAGCGAACAACACACAGGACGCATAGGAGACGCACAATGAAACGACCGACCGAGAAGCAAAAGCAGCCCCAAACCGCGCAGGCGGCACCTGCCAGCGCAGCGTCCAGCACCACGACCCGTCGTCGCCTGCTGAAGGCGAGCGCACTCGGTGCGGCGACGGCGGGGCTGTACGGGGTAGCGCCTTTTTACGGACCATGGAAGCATCACCACGCGTGGGCGCAGACCGCACAGAAAAAGCCATTGGTACTTGGCCTGACGATGGACGCCAGCGGTCAGTACGCTGCCAGCGGCAGCGACGAGCGGCTTGGCGCAATGCTCGCGATCAAGGAATTCAACGACAAGGGCGGCGTGCTCGGCCGGCCGATCGAACACATTCACATTGATACGGAAACCACGCCCGCGACCGGTTCACGTGTCGCCGAGCGCATGATCACACGCAATAACGTCGCCTTCCTGATCGGCGCGCTGCATTCGGGTGTTGCCAATGCGATCTCGCAAGTGGCGCAGAAGCACGGTGTCGTCTACATGAACACGAACTCGAGTTCGCCAACCGAAGCGGGGCAGAACTGCCATCGGACCAAGTTCGTGTGGGACGGCAACGGCAGCAACTTCGCGCAGGCGATGGTCAAGAACGTGATGAAGGTCAACGGCAACAACTGGGTGCTGGTGACCAACGACTACGTGTGGGGCCACGACACGTCGAAAGCAACGCGTCAGTTGGTCGAGGCGCAGGGAGGCAAGATCATCGGCGAGATCCTGGTGCCGCAGAACACGCGCGATTTCACTTCGTACCTGTTGCGGCTGCAGCAGTTGAAACCGGACGTGGTTGCCGCGGCAGTCGGTGGTGACGACCAGAAATCGATGCGCCAGCAGGTCATCCAGGCCGGCCTGCACAAGCGCATGGCGTGGATCAACAGTCAGCAGGACTGGCCCGATGTGTATGGGCTCGGCCCCGACGCGATGTTCGGTGTGTTCGGCACCACGTGGTACTACCGGCTGGACCTGCCGGGCGTCAAGGAATTCGTCGCGCAATATCAGAAGACATTTCCGGGCATGGCGATCCGCGTGCCGGGCAACGTCTATTACAACGGCTACATGGCCACACGCGAATTACTGCGCGCGTGCGAGCGCGCCGGCAGTACGAACAACATCGCGGTCATCAAGCAGCTTGAAAATCTGAAGGTCAGCGCGCGCGATCGGATGCAGCATTTCGATGCGTACATGAATCCTGCAACGCATCAGATGCAACAGACGATCTACATGGCAAGCTACAACGACACGCCCGCAGAGAAAGACGACATCTTCAAGATCATGTCGTGGGTGCCGCCTGCCGACGTCGAAGACAAGGCGGCCGTCGGTGCATGCAAGCTCGAGTCGTACGAGTCGACGCCGTCGTACGAGCAATAAGCACCGACGCCGTGCCGATTGCATTCAGCCGTCGCCGGCCGCCAGGCCGGCGCCCCTGAACAATGTCCACGCTGGCACCGCATCTGGTCAACGGCATTGCGCTCGGACTGCTGTTCGCGCTGCTGGCGCTCGGCTTCATGCTGATCGTCGGCCTGATGGAGACGATCAATCTGGCACATGGGTCGTTCTTCGCGCTCGGCGCCTACGTTGCATTGATGATCGTCGCGCCGCCGTTGCCGCCGGACACCGCGGCGATGTGGCTCGCGCTGCCACTCGCGGTGCGCTATGGCATTGCACTCTTGCTGGCTCCAGCAATCGTCGGTGTGCTCGGCATGGCGCTCGAGCTCGCGCTGCGTCGAACGTACGGCAAGGACCCGCTGTATGCATTGTTACTGACCTTCGGCGCAGCGATCGTGATCGAAGAGGCGATTCGCGCAATATGGGGTTCGCGCGAGCGTGTGTTGCCAACGCCGGACGCGCTGCAAGGCTCGGTCGTTATCGGCGAGTTGTTTTTCGCGCGCTATCGTTTCTATGCGGCGGCCGCCGCTGCGCTCGCTATCGCTGCGCTCTGGTTCTTCATAGAACGCACTTCATACGGAGCCAAGATCAAGGCTGGCTCATATGACAGCGAGATGATTCGTGCACTGGGAATCAATCTGACGCGCTTGCGACTCGGAGTGTTCGCCCTCGGCGTCGCCTTGGCTGCATTTGCCGGCATCGTGCTGGCGCCGATCTGGGGAATACGGCCGCAGGTGGGTGTCGACGCAGTCGTGCCCGCATTTCTGATCATCGTGCTCGGCGGCGTCGGAAGTTTCTGGGGAGCCGTGGTCGCGGGCTTGTTGGTCGGGATGGTCGTGGGATTGACCGGGGCGTTTGCCGGCGACTGGGCGATCGTCTCGATGTACTTGCTGTTTATCGCAGTGGTGACGTTTCGCGCGCGCGGCATCGCGGGAAAGAAAAGCGTGCTGGATGTCTGAGCCAGGGCAAGAGCTCAGCGGAAGGACGGCGGTTGTCACTGGTGCTGCCGGACCGATGGGCCTTGCCGCTGCGCGCGCGCTCGCGCAGGCGGGCTGCAGCGTTGCGTTGGTCGATCTTGCGAGTGAGCGTCTCGAGAGTGCTGTAAAGGAAGTCACGGGCAGCGTTGCCTTTGCGGCAGACCTGACTTCGATCGGCGAGATTCCAGCACTGGTCGCGCGTATCGAATCGCGCCTGAGTACCGTGGCTGTCTTGGTCAACAACGCGGGCGTGTTGTCGAACGCGAAATCGCAGGCGACCGACGAAAACGAATGGCGCCGCGTGCTCGCAATCAACCTGGATGCTGCGTTCTTTCTTGCGCGTGCGTGCGTTGCCGGCATGAAGGGAATGCGCTGGGGTCGAATCATCAACACCACGTCGCTCGCGGCCAAAACCGGCGGTCTGACCGCCGGGACCGCCTACGCTGTATCGAAAGGTGCGCTCAGTGCAATGACGTTTTCTCTGGCGCGTGAGCTCGCTGCCGATGGTGTCACCGTCAACGGAATCGCGCCCGCGTATGTGCGCACGCCGATGGTCACCGAGGGATTGACCGAAGTACAGCGTCAGGCACTGCTTGCAATGATTCCGGTTGGACGCTTTTGCGAGCCGGAGGAGTTCGCGCATGTCGTGCGCTTCCTCGCGTCCCCACTTGCCGGGTTTATTACAGGCGAGATCATCGATGTCAACGGCGGCCTGCTGATGGATTGACGGATGACAGCGCAGATCGACTACACACGCGAGCTTGCCGCACAGTTTCGGCTCGATGACCTGGTCGCGTTCGTGCCTGGCGGCTACGGCGGCATCGGTGAAGCGATCTGTTGGGGACTCGCGCTCGCCGGTGCGACTCCGGTCATCGTCGGGCGCAACGCGGAGAAAGCCGAGACGCTGGCCGGCGCTATCCAAACTGCCGGGCTGCGCTCAGATGTAGCGGTTGCCGATGCTGAGAACCTCGAGTCGATGCGCTCAGCAGTGGATCGAACGCACACGCCAGCACGGTCGTCTCGACTTGCTGGTCAATTGCATAGGCATCCAGCGCGAAGAGTTGCTCGCCGATGTCACCGAAGAAAAATTCGACGAGATCTATCGCGTCAACGTCAAGGCGGCGATGTTCGTGGCTCAGGCGTGTGCCCGTCATCAGGTCGCCGGTGCACGCGGTGGCGCACAAGTGCATCTGCTATCAGTACGGGCACAACTGGCGATGCGCGGGCGTGGCTACTCTGCATATTGCGCGACCAAAGGCGCGTTGGTAATGCTGATCAAGCAGCATGCGTCGGAGCTTGCACCGCACGGAGTCCGTGTCAATGGAGTGGCACCGACAGTGGTCAAGACAAAGATGGGACAGCACTGGCTCGATAACGAAGCGACCCGTCGTTACCTGCTCGAGCGAATTCCAATGGGCCGCGTGGCCGAGCCGAAAGATGTCGTCGGACCCGTGCTGTTTCTGTGCGCACCCGCCGCGAGCTTCACCACTGGACAAGTGATCTACGTCGACGGCGGCATCACCGCCAGCCAGTAAACACCATTCCGTCGCCGCGGGCAGCCGTTTCGTCCTGCCGATTGCCGACTCGTCATTTACGTCCGCATCAGGACGCGCCGAAAGCTAGAGTCGCCCGGCTCATCCGTGGAGGCAACCATGCGCAAATCCCTGTTTCTGCTGTTGCTGTGCACGTCGGTAGCTTATGCGGCAGAAGATCCTCAGACTCTGGCCGCGCGTTCGCAGGCAAAGGCGCGCAAGGTCATCGACTCGGCGGTTACGGCGATCGGTGGGCACGAGGCGCTGCAAGGCATCGAAACGCTGAAGCTGCAATTGCAAGGAGAAACTTGGCCGCGCTTGCAGATGCCGACGCCGCGTCCCCCGTTTGAAGCCGGTCACTTTCAGGAGTCGCTGGTACTGGATTTGAAGGACAACCGGCTGTTCCTCGATCAGCGTGTTAGTGGCGCGGGTGTCGACGGCCACAACACAGTCGTGATCAAAGGAGGTGAAGGCACTACCTACGACCATCGCGCACGTACGGTCACTCCGATCCCGGCCGAGCAAACAACGCAGCAGCAGTTCGTGCAGTACTACCGGCGGCTTCCCAACCTGATCCTGCGACAGGCGCTCGATGGAGCTAACTCGCTGCGCTACCTCGGCGAGGATCAATTCGACGGTCGCAAACACAACGTGGTGACGTTCGTGATGCCGGACACGCAGCAAGTCGCGCTGTACGTCGACGCGCGCACGGGGCTCGTTTCGAAGTACGAACTCGTTTTCACCGATCCGCTGCGCGGTCAGAGCGCATCCGAGATCATTTTTTCCGACTACGCCACCGCCGGAAAGCTGAAGGTGCCGCAAACCTGGACGTGGCGGTTCGCAGGCGATGTCGTCGCGCGCTATAAGGTCAACGCGCAGTTCAATTCAGGCGATATCGGCAAGTCGTTTGACGTGGCCGATGCGGGGTTCAGCAAGGCGTCGGCACTGCCTCCAGTATTGAAGCCGAGTGTCGAGAAACTCGCAGACGGTGTTTATGTGATCCACAACGTGGCTGCTCAGAATTACAACACGATGGCGATCGAATTCAAGGATTACGTCATGGCAGTCGAAGCGCCGGGCACGAGCGCAGGCGCCGACAACGTCATCAAACGAATCAAGGAAACAATTCCAGGCAAGCCCATTCGCTACGTTGCCGTCACGCATCATCATGGCGATCACATCGGAGGTTTGCGCAGCTTTATCGCGGAAGGCGCGACCGTCATCACGACGCGCGGCAATCGCGAGGTCGTCGAGACAATGGCCGCAGCACCTCAGAACGATCGCCTGTCGGCGAACCCACGCAAGCCCGAGTTCATGTTTGTCGAGAGCGGCAAGCGCGTCATTACCGATGGCGAGCAGACCGTCGAGTTGATCGACGTCGGCCCAAACCCGCACGCGCGCGAAATGTTGATTGCGTACCTGCCGAAGCAACGCGTCCTGTTCCAGGGAGATCTGTTCTTTCTGCCGAACAACAATGCGCCGCTGGGACCGCCGCAAGCAAGCACGGTCAGCTTTGCGCAAAAGCTAAAAGAGAAAGCACTTATGGTGGACCATATCGCGAGCGTGCATGGACGCACGGCGTCGATTGCCGAGTTCTGGAAAGCGCTCGACGGAAACGCTGTTCGAAACTGATCGAATTACGCCGTCAACGACGCGTGCAGCACGCTTTTGAGCCGCGCCGGCGAAACGGGCTTCGTCAATAGCGGAACACCACTGGCACGCACGCGCGCGAGTTCAGCTGCGCCAGTGTCCCCGGAAAGTAGCAGCGCTGGTAACTTTTCTCCAAGACGCTGGCGCAGACGTTCGATCAGATCGATGCCGTCGTCGAGCGTTTCGAGCCGCAGATCGACGATCGCGAGCTCCGGCACGAAGCCGGCGGCGAGCACCGCATCGACTTCCCGGATGCTGGCGGCGGTGCGTACAGTTAACCCCCATTGGCCAAGCAGTGTTGCCGTCGCAACGCGAATGTCGGGATCATCATCCACCAGCAGCACGCGCTTGCCAGCAAAGGTATTAGGCAGGTGGTGCTCAACGGTGCTCGATATCGGGTCTGCCGCGCCCACCGCGCGCGGCAGCCATAAGCCGAAGCGCGAGCCCTGACCCGGCGCCGAAATCAACGTGAGCTGATGGCCGAGTAGTTGCGTCAACCGTCGGACGATCGCCAGCCCGAGCCCCAGGCCACGCCGCCGATCGCGGCCCGGATTACCCACCTGATAAAACTCATCGAATATCTGCGATTGCCTATCCGCGGGGATGCCGATGCCGCTGTCCCAAACCTCAACGCATACGCGGTCGCCACGCCGGCGAGCCCCGATGGTCACACCGCCGCGCGCCGTGTAGCGCAGCGCGTTGGACACGAGATTGAGCAAGATGCGCTCGAGCAGGATCGGATCGGTATACGCCAGTAGCTTGGTCGGCACGAAGCGCAGTCGAAGCTCCTGCTGGACTGCCTGCGCATGAAATTCGCCCGACAGGCGATCGAACAACTCCTGCAGCGACACGTTGCGCCTATGCACTCCGATCGCACCGGCATCGAGCTTCGACAGATCGAGCAGCTCGTTGAACAAAGATTCGAGCGCGACGATCGAATCGCCGATCCGCGCAACCAGGTCGCGCGCTTCCTGCGTGCCCGCGTGCTGATTCAGCGCGGCCGCAAAAAACCCAAGCGAGTGCAGCGGCTGACGCAGGTCGTGACTGGCAGCGGCAAAAAACTGTGATTTCGCGAGGCTCGCGCGCTCTGCTTCCACGCGTGCGGCCTGCACTTGTTCGAGCTGTTGCGCCAGCTCGGCGTTGGCTGCCTTGACCCGGCGTTCGAGATCCAGATTGATCGCCTCCGACGTCGCGTAGGCCTTGTGATAACGGTCGATCAACATCCAGCCCGCGAGCAGCACCAGGCCAAGCCCTGAGTAATTGGTTAACAAGACAACGCGAACGCTCTCGCCGAACACGGTGACGAACCAATCACGGATGGCAAACCCAACGCAGCACGTTCCAGCGATCAACAACAACATCCCTTTGACGCTGCGCTCCCGCCAGGCGTATCGCAGCACTGCGGCAAGAGCGATCGAGATCCAAATAAGCGCTGCCGCACGAAGCAGCGTCGACACCAAGCCAAACTGCTCGAAAAATCGGCCGGCGTAGAGCGCCGGTGCCGCGAGCAGCGCCAAAGCAGCCGCGCCAAGTTCGTACATACGCCACCGGACGTAGGCAAAGCGCATGAAGAACACCGCGAGCAGCATTGGGTACCAGATGTACATCGACAGGATCAGTACCCCCTGATGCGGAGGCGGCAGAACCGGCGTCGGCCACTGATTGACGATTTGCTGCACGCCCCATAACAGTGTGCCTACTGCCAGCAGAAGGAAAAGCGTGCTGTCGCCGCGGCCGCGCCACAGGGTCAACGCGATTATGCCGATGGCAAGCAGCGCCGCGCCGATCAACAGGGGCGCCAAATGATGCAGCAGACCGTCGCGGATGACCCAGCGTTCCATTGCACTGGGGTCACCGGCGTATATCTGTCCCAGCAGCTTGTAGGCGTTCGGGCGGTCAAAGACATGCACCCGCAGCTCGTTTTCGGTGGGCCGCAGAAGACTCGCCGCCACCCGGAAGTTAGGTGACGCGCGCCAGCTTGAAATCTGAATCGCACTGGATTGGCGGTCGCCGTTTTGAAACACCGGCGTCTCGTTGACGGATACGGCAATCGGTACGTCGCTTACGCTCACAAAAACACCGAGTCCTCGCGTCAGGTCGAGCCCGCGCGGCAATGCAACGCGATATGCCACGATCGATGGAGCGCTCGCGTCGGGCGGGCGCCGATGCGGCAGCGTGACCGACGGCAGTTCGGTTCCATCGGCAGCGACCGGATACGCCTGGCTGATGCGGACGATGCTCGCGGGAGGCTCGTTGCTGCAGCCGCCGAGCAGCGCGGCGCAGGCGACCGCGACGGCAGCTTTGGCCAGCCGTTTGAACCCGTGAATTTTCACGAAAAATTGCCCGCGTAACGCTTGCCCGATGCGCACGACGCAACTAAGTTTCGCAAATGGTGATCCACACGCTTAACAGCCCACCCACTTCCAGCCACACGGAAACCGCTGTGCTGCGGCTGCTGCTGGCCGACGACCATGAAATGGTGCGACTGGCGATGCGCTATGCGCTCGCATCGTTGTCCGATTCGATCGTCTGGCGTGAGGCTTCTAATGCGGAGCAGGTGCGCGCAATCCTCGATGTAGAACCCGAGCTTGACCTGGCGATCGTCGATCTGCGTATGCCTGGTGCTGAGGGCATCGAGTGGATTCGATCGCTGCGCACGAAGTACCCGTCGTTGCCGCTGCTCGTCATCTCGGCGACCGAAGATTCGGCGCTGGTGCGTGCGTTGATTGGGTGCGGAGTTGCCGGCTTCATTCCCAAATCCGATTCTCCGGCCGTTATCTTGCAGGCGGTACGGCTCGTCCTCGCGGGCGGCACCTATGCACCGTTGCGGTTGCTGTCCGATCGAATGTCGGGTTCGACCCATGAACTTGAGCACGCAGGGCCGACCATGGCCGGCTTGACACCGCGTCAGCGGGAAGTGCTGGGCCAGCTTGCGCGCGGCCTGCCCAATAAGCGCATTGCGCGCGAGCTCGGCTTGTCGGAAAGCACAGTCAAGGTTCATTTGCTGGCGATCTATCGCGTGCTCGCAGTGCGCAATCGAACCGAAGCGGTGATCGCCGCTCAAGCGTATCTCGACATTGAGTCGAAGCGCTAGCGCCGGCGCCTCGACTGGCGCCGATCTTCAGCATCCATCACCGAAGGCGCCATTGACCATTCGGCGTAGTACGCAACGACTAGACCGCTGATCCCGGCGTGGACGGTGACGTCTGCCAGGGGTCGTGCGTCACCGTTGCGGCCCTGCTCCGCAACGGTCGCACATCAGGTTCAATTCGACGGCGTCACATCGACGTAACCTGCAATCGCGTGCGTGTCCTGGCTCCATGGCAGTCCAGCGTTCTTCCAGCCGTTGACCGAGCGCCGGCCGTCGGCACCCAAGTCGCCCTCGAAGCCGTCGATCACATTGACGGCAAGCAAGTATCCGTGGCCGGCAAGGTGATCGATTACCTTTGCACTGCGCTCACCCGAGCGGCTCAACACCATGATGACTGTGTCGGGCTCGGCATTGTGCTGCTGCAGGCGCTGCATCACCTCGTCAAGAAACCCCGCGTTTTCCGCGATCGTCCAGCCGCGTTCGCTCCCATTGCGATACAGCGTGTGCTCGAGATACGGAACATGGATGTCGGCCGCCCGTGTGCGCCCCGCGATAACAGTTTCGAGCTGGCTGCGCACGTCGACCAGGACCACGCGCCCCGGATGTGAGGTCTTCAACCGGTGAGCGTTGACCGCATCGACATACAGCCCGAGCGATGTCTGCTTGTGCTGCGGCACATGCGCTTCCGGAATCAGTGAACTTTGCAGGTCGAACGGCCGCGATGACGCGATCTTGTCGCCGTCACAGGTGGCGTACGCGGCGATATCCACTGCATGCTTTGGACACGCGTCCTCGGACACGACCTGCGCCTGCGAGTAGCTGCCGATAGCAAACAGGCTCGCGATGACTGCACACGAGGGCCACTTATCCATGGTGAACCACCCCGCCCAAGCCGCGGAGTTCTTCATCCGACGACCGCTCGGACGCGTTGGCAGACGGCGCCGGCTCGACCTCGCGCAAGCCTTCGATAGGCGGCACCGCATATAACTGCATCTCATTGACCGAAGCGTCGTGCAAGCCACGCTCCCAGTCACTTTGCGGCAGTGAGGCGGCGACCATGAAACCGATACCGCCGATGATCACGGCTCCCATCACACCGCGTGCGATGCGCGCAAGGCGGAGATACTGCTGTACTTCGTCGGCGTTTAATTGCTGGCTGCTGAAATCGACTCGCATAACGTGCTCCTATTGGTTGGCGGCGAAATGCCGTAGCAGCATCGTGCGATGCACGGCGCGCGCGCGCCATTCAACAGGCGTCGTAGTCGATCAATTACTTCGGCCTAATACCGAACATTCAACGTTGCAGTTGCGACTTTTTCACAGTGTTAGAGCAGTCGAAACGATGTGAAGAATGTCTCGATCGCGTCGGGAGGCACCTCGCCCTCAGCGCTCAATGCGATGACTTGATAGAGCCGGTCGTCAACAATGAACAAGCGTGCGGTAAGTCGCACTGCACGCCCGCCGGAATCGCGCCCGGCCGCTTCGATGGCTTCGGCCGCGAGCACTTTGCGCGAATCGCCCGGTGGCACCGATAGCGACGCTGCCGAACTGTTGATAATGCGGCCATTTACATTGCGCACGAGCGCATCGCGCAAGTGTGTGACCGTTCGTTCTCGCCCCGGCGCCTCGCTGCTCAGTCCCGACGGCAATTGAGCGGCACCAACTGCGAACAGCGTGGCGCCGATACCGGTTGACGTCATCGACATCTGCACCACTCCGTCCGGCAATCTCACTTCGCGGCTGACCGTTTGTGGCCTGCCGGGAAGCATCACCGCAAAGCCGTCAGCGGAGCGGAATTCGCGCCAGTTAAACGTCGGGTTACATGCAGTGGCAATGACGCCTAGCGCGATGACACACGCAGCGACGCGTAGGAGTGTCGTTACCTTAACGAGGCTTGACGCTGCGAGCGGTTCCCACATTCGTACGCGTGACCGGCGCTGCCTTCTTCGCCCTGCCGGGACGTTTCTTGCCGTGACTGCCGTTGTAAATCTTGCCGCGCCGACTGCGCAGATCGCCCTTGCCCATTGAGTGTGGCTCCATTGTTATGTGGGATCGATCCAGTATAGAGGGCCAACATACAATGCCCGTTCCCACATAAGGCGCAGCAGATAAATGGCACTGGTAATTTTTCGTTCGAAGGCGGCCGCGGACATCACGATGTTCGCCGAAAGTGCCCGCCGCATTTTCGAGATCATTGGTCGACCTGAATCGGCACGTGGTGTGATCACCGCCGACCAAATACCCGACGCGCTGCAGCGTCTGACAACGGCGGTCGAGCAGGACAAGGCCCAAAACAGGGCTTCTGACAACGCTGCCGATGACGAGGCTGCAAGCAAAGGCCTGCAGGCGCGTGGCGTCACGTTCAGCCAGCGTGCATTTCCGTTGATCGAAATGCTGCGTGCTGCGCAGAAAAAAGGGGCCGATGTAACGTGGGGGGCGTGATAGCGAATCTGCGCTTCAGACTGCGCGCCGCGGTTCCGGCCGCTACACCAGAATTTCGATCGACGGGGGAAACAAAAGACAAGATGCGCGCAACGCCGGGGACATCAGTGGGGGAGATACGCCCCTCCGCGGTGGTAATACTGGCGTTTGCGCTGTTGATCGGCGGCGTGCTGCTCGCCGTCGAATCGATGAGCGTTGAAGATCAAATGCGTACCCACTACGAGGATGCGCTGGCGCTATCGCATCTTGCGCTGGAAACGCAGCAGGCCAGCGCACAGTTACGCAACGATCAGTTGCGCATAGCGCGCGGAGCGGGACAGATGACGTTGCTTGCTCCCGCGCGCGATACGACGCAGCTGCAAGCTGCCGTGGCTAGCCTCGGCGTCAAGCTCGACGAAATCGGCAGCTTCCCGCTATCGCCCGAAGAAGCACGCCTGCTGGCGGAACTTAAAAATACGTTGAAAAGCATCGACGAGCTTAATGCGCAGTTTGCCGAAACACGGCAGCGCGACGACCGAAGCTTCAGCACCGCACGTGAATTGGCGGCTCTTTCCGATCAACGATTCGAAGCGTTTACCAATTCATTGTCCGCGTTGGTTGGAGCCGTACGCACTCGCACGGTCGCTGCCGCGCGCCGGGCGGACGACCTAAACCTGGTCGCGCGTTACGCACTGATTGCATTCTCTGCCGTGACGCTCGCCTTGGGCGTCCTGTCGATCTTGTTGACGCTACGTACGTTCCGCGAAAACCGCTCATTGCTCGGGGACATGCAACAACTGGTGCAGGAAGACGCGCTGACCGGTGCAATCAACCGCCGCGGACTCGAGGATGCAATGCCGGTGGAATTCTCTCGCGCACAGCGCAGCGAAGAACCTTTAACACTGGTCATGATCGATCTCGATCACTTCAAGCGCTACAACGATCGCCGCGGGCATCCGGCCGGCGATGCGTTACTGCGCGGAGCCGCGCAAGCCTGGCGCAAGCAACTGCGTCCGACCGATATGCTCGTACGTTACGGCGGCGAGGAATTCACGCTGGTGCTTCCCGGTACAGACGCCGATCAGGCCGCACAATTGGTCGATCGCTTGCGCCCATTGGTTCCCGACCGACAAACGTTCTCGGCGGGCATCGCGACGTGGGACGGAAGCGAGACCGCGACTGAAATCGTGCAGCGGGCGGACCAAGCGCTATTGCAAGCGAAGAAGGCAGGTCGCAATCGCACGATGGTCGCCGGACGCGAGCCACAGGTGACGCTGCCGCTGATCGTCGCTTAGCGATGCGTCGCTAATGTCACGTCAGCGCATTGTGGTGGTCGAGGATGAACCGGCGATTGCGGACACGATCGTCTACGCGCTTAGCACCGAAGGCTTCGAGCCAGAATGGTGCGCCAACGGTGGAGCTGCGCTTGAAGCCGTGCGAGGCGGCACGTTCGCACTCGCAGTGCTCGACGTCGGTTTGCCGGATATCAATGGATTCGAGCTTTTTAGGCAGCTGCAGCAGATCCACGCCGGCCTGCCGGCGATCTTCCTGACTGCACGGTCAAGTGAAATCGACAGGGTGGTCGGCCTCGAACTGGGCGCCGACGACTACATTGCCAAGCCGTTTTCTCCACGCGAGCTGGTGGCCCGCGTTCGCACGGTGCTGCGGCGCGTGCAGCGTTCGGCGCCAACGTCTGCGGCGCCGACAGCAGCGGGCGGCTTCGCGATCGATGACGAGCGCAAGCTGATTCGTCTGCATGGCCGCGCCCTGGATCTGTCGCGCACCGAGTATCGGCTGCTCAAAGTATTGATCGAGCGCCCGGGCCGCGTGTTTTCGCGCGACGAGCTGATGGAGCGCGCGTGGGACGATCCAGCGTCGGCGTTCGATCGCACGGTCGATGCGCACGTAAAGGCGCTGCGCGCGAAACTGCGCGAGGCGTCGCCCGGCGATGATCCGATCGTGACGCACCGAGGGATGGGATATTCGCTGCGAGAAGATCCCGCGTAGCGGCGCGCGTGTCCGGCGTGTCTAAGCGCACCCGCATCCTGCTGGGCATCGTCGCCGTCTACGTCGGCGCAGTTGCATTTTTGCTCTACCGGATCAGCCTCGACATCGATCCGCGTTATCGCGAATCCGCCGAGGAATCGCTCGTCGACACAGCCAACGTGCTGGCGACGCTGCTCGAGCGACAGGCTTACAACGGTGTCATCCAGACCGACGAGCTGGAACGTACGCTGCAACACGTCGCAAAGCGCCCGTTGAACGCGAAGATATTTGCGATCGAGAAAAATGCGGTTGTGCTGCACGTCTACGTGACCGACGCCAACGGCATCGTGCTGTACGACTCCGCTAATCGCGATATCGGCAAGGATTATCGCGAGTGGATCGACGTGCGGCGCACTCTGGCAGGCGAATACGGAGCACGCACCACTCTCGCCGACCCCGGCGATCCGTCGTCCGCAGTGATGTACGTCGGCGCGGCGATTCGCGAACGTGCGTCACCGCAAGGCACCGATCAGATTGTCGGGATGTTGAGTGTCGGCAAGCCGGTGGCTGCGTTTTCTCCATTCATTGCCAATGCCCGCCAAAACCTGCTCGCGGCGGGAGCTTTGTCGGCGGGGGCGTTCGCATTGCTGCTGTTGATCGTCACCGTCTGGCTCGTGCGACCATTCGGACTGGTGACCGACCTATGGCGTGCCATGCGATCCAAGCGCGGCGGTGCGGGCCGTGTCCTGAATCCGTTTCGCGTGGCCTTCGCGGACATCCGCGACGCCTTGACCGGCAAGAGCTACGTCGAGGAATACGTCGCGACGTTGACGCATGAAATAAAGAGCCCTTTGGCTGCGATTCGCGGCGCTGCCGAGCTATTGCGCGAGCCGCTGCCGGAGAACGCGCGCGTGCGCTTTACCGACAATATCGAAGAGCAGGTCGCACGCGCGCAGGACATGGTCGACCGCATGCTCGAGCTTTCGAGCCTCGAGCGGCGCGCGATCGTCGCGCAACACGAACGACTGAGCGTTGCGACTCTGGCCGACGCCGTACGCGCCGAGCTGGCGCCGGTCGCAGCGCAGCACGGCGTTGAATTGTTTATCGATGCAGACCCCGAACTGGAAATCAGCGGCGATCGATTTCTGTTGCAGCGTGCTCTGTCCAACTTGGTCAGCAACGCAATCGACTTCGCGCCGGCCGAAACAGCGGTCACCGTCGATGCGCAGCAAGTGCGCGGCAGGATCGAAGTCACGGTGCGCGACCACGGTGCCGGCCTACCGCCGTACGCCAGCGAGCGCGCGTTCGAAAAATTCTTCTCGACGCCGCGGCCTAACGGGAAAAAAGGAACCGGACTTGGGCTTGCATTCGTGCGCGAAATCGCGCAGCTGCATGGAGGTCACGCGCGACTCGTCAATCACCCTGACGGCGGCGCACTCGCAACCATCTCGCTACCACAAGTTACGGACAGCTAAAAAAGAGCTCCGAGCAAAAGTGGGAGACAAACAAGGGCTCGGAGCACCAGAACCAGAAGTGCCGTGACCGCAGGCGCCTGACGTCGCTCAGCCGTTGTGAAGTACGCCGTTGCGAGCTACGCCGTTGCCAGCTGGTGCGCTAAAAGGCGACGACGCATAGCCGACCTGCGTCCACGCATCGGACCAGCGCGCATCGTGCAAGCCCATCGCGAGGGCGAAAGTCAATCCGGCGCTGCCCGCCGCAAGCGACCCGGCGACCGCTTTGACAACGCACCACATGTGCTCCCTACGCCTCTTCTCAACTCTTCTTGCCTGCTGTAGCGCCAAATCAACTCGCATTTGAACCTCCTTGCACCGCTTGCTGCTGTAACGCCATCGTGCAATCAACTCAAATGAAGCGCCATTGCACAATCAACCCGCAGTTCACGGCTTTTTCACACACTCTCCCTCTTGCATTCAACGGCGCTTCTTGTCAGCAGGTGATCGTTCGTCTCGCCGGCCAAACCTGGTCGATCGAGGAGAAAGACGATGCCAGCGCTTCAAGTAGCGATTGACGCATTTCTGACCGCGGCGGAACTGTTCGCCCTGCTCTTCGTTTCGCCGGTCTCGGCGACGGAGCAGCCGAGCCTCGCGCGCACAGCAAGCGCACCGGCCTACGAACGCGCACGGGCGCTGCATCTGGTCTCGACATCTTTCGATGTCCGACTGCTCGGCTCACTTGCCGACATCCGGGTGAGCCGGGAGTTTCGCAACGGGAGTGCAACCACAATCAACCTTTCTGGCTACCTGCCCGTGGCTGACGAGTACACCGACGCGCTTCGAATTCATCGCAGAGGACGAGTATTCGACCTACTGCAACTTGGCTCCAGTTGCGGTGGGGGCGAAGAAAGCGATGACGAAGACCTGCAGGCCGACATCGGCGGGCATATGCAGCTTGCAGTCGACGAGTCCATCGCCGATGCATTGCAGCTTGCCCCAGGCGAAACAGCGTTAGTCGAACTGATTGCTACACAGTCTTTGTCGCGGTCGCCCGGCGCGGCATACCGCCTCGCACTGCCGCCGCTTGCCGGCATCGAATCACAAGCGCTGCTGGTCGATCAGGGTGATACGCAGTTCGTTGTCATCGTGCCGCATCGCTTGGCGAGTGGTACTGGCCGCCTGACGCTTCGTCCAAATGGTGCGGCCAGTCAAAACATCGAGCTAGGCATGAGGAGCGAAACGTCATCGGCGTACATCATTCCACTTGCAAGCCGCGAAGCGCTGCAGGCGCTTGCATCAGGTGCAATCGAAATCGAAACGCGCACGCCCGACGGCATCGTCTGGTCGACTCTGCCGACGCAGGTGCGGGCCGACGCGTCCTTCGCGCTGGCCGTTACAGCGAAGTAGCGTCGATGCCGAATACTTTGAACGCTCGTATCGGACGCACGACGCCTTCACCGGCGAAGCTGTGCGCGATCGAAACACCTGAAGCAGAGGACGAGCGGATCGCCTTACGTCGGCGCTCTGCCGATCGCGGGAGCCTTGTTGCCATCAAGTCGCTCTGCAGCGCTGTGTTCCGCGTAATTTTTCGCGTTCACGCGCCGCACAGCGATCGACTTAACGGCACTTCCGCGATCGGCCGCTGACCCAGTAAGGTCGGTCAGTTGCCGAGCAAGTAGCGCTCGATGAACGCCACCATCGAATAAAAATAGTAGTCGGCGTTAGCCTTACGCGCGAAGCCGTGTCCTTCGTTATCGGCCTCGAGATACCACACAGGGATGCCGTTGGCGCGCACTTTCTGAACGATTTGCTTGGCCTCGCTGACCGGCACGCGCGGATCGTTCTTCCCGTGGACGACCAGCAGCGGTGCACGAATTTTTCCGGCGTTGGCGAGCGGTGAGATCTTGTCGAGCACGGCGCGCACCGCGGGATCGCGCTCGTCGCCGTACTCCACCCGCCGGAGATCTCGCCGATAACTCTCGGTGTTGCCGAGGAAGCTGACGAAATCCGAGATACCGACGACGTCGATGCCACCGCGCAACCGGTCGCCGTAATGCACAAGACTTGCGAGCACCATGTATCCACCGTAGCTGCCGCCCTGAACCATTACTCGTTTCGCGTCGAGACGCGAGTCGGTGGCAATCCAATCGAGCAGTGCACCGATGTCCTTGACCGAGTCCTCACGCTTGACGCCGTTGTCCAAGTCGAGAAACGTCTTGCCATAGCCACTCGAGCCGCGCACATTAGGCTCGAGCAACGCGATACCGAGCTCGTTGATCAGGTAGTTGAACCGGCCATTGAAATTGACGGTCGCCTGCCCTTCCGGGCCGCCGTGAATGGCAACGACTACAGGTCTGGGTCCGGTAAAGCGCGGCGGCGGCAACGTCAGAACGCCGCTGATGGTGCGGCCATCGAAGCTCTTCCAGCGCACGATTTCAGATTCGCGAAAACTTCGCTGGCGTCGACTCCAGCGGTATCCGCCGTGGTCCACTGCTGAGCGGCACCACCCGTGACATCGATGCTGTAAATGGTTGCCGGGCTTTGCGGCGAATTCAGCGTGAATGCAAGTTCGCCAACGCGCTTCTCGTGCCAACGGATGCCAGAGATCTGACCGCCAGGAATTTTCGGGCGAGGAAGTTCCCTGCCGCTTACCGGATCGAACAGTCGAAGTTCATCGCGGCCATCGACATTGAACACCGCGGCCAGCCGACGGCCATCGTGCGACAGCGCAATGCCTTCGACATCCCAAGGAACGTCGGACGAGAAGTAGCGCAGCGTGCGCGTATCGAATCGGTACTCAGCGAGCTGCTGAAACTCGCTGCGTGCGGTCGTCGTCAGGTACAGGCGCGACCCGTCAGGGCTGAACTCGAGACCAAAGTAAGTTGCACGAGCCGTCGCGTCTGCTGACGGAAGCAACCGCTCGCGTTTCCCGCTTGCAACCTCCATACGCCAGACCTCGGTCTCGGTGCGGCTGATGTATCGAATCATCACCAGCCACTTGTCGTCAGGAGAGAACGTGAAGTCGAACCACCCAGGGCCCTCGAGCTCGGCAATGATGCGACGATCGTCCGGCTTCAGAGGGTCGAGTAACGTCAGCGTCACGCCTATCTGGTCGCGCCTTCCACCCTGCGCGGTGCGATCGAGCGGCACCGAAGCGATCAGCAGTCGCGTGCCAGCTTCGTTCCAGCTTGCCTGGCTGCGGGTTTCCGGATCCGACAGCAGCGTGCTCGCACGCGACGCGAGGTCGAGCCGGTAGATGCGTGCCGCCTCGTTGCCGCCGGTGTCGCGCGAATAAATAATGAAGCGGCCATCACGCGGATCGAACGAGCCGCCGCCGATCGGCTCCGGGAAATCGGTCAGTCGCTCCGGTGAAGCGCCCGGCGCAGTGAGCAAGAACAGCTGGTTAACGTTTGAACCGGCAGCGCGGTGGCTGACGAGCATCTCGCGGCGCGTCGGATGCCAGTCCGAAAATGCGTGCCCCCGAAAGTCGCTGTAGCCACCCACTCGTTCGGCGAGCGACTGCGGAATCGGAGGGATCCCCTCTATCAGAAGGTTGGGATTTGGCACAAGAACCGCAGGTTGTGCCGGGGCCTGAGCAAACCACAGCGCTTGCGAATAATGCAAGCGCAGCACCGAATACCTTCATCGATAGCAACCAGTTTTTAGCAAGTGCGGCACGATACTGGAAGCACACTACAAAGCTTCAACCCACTCCGCGTTGTAAACCTTCCAGCGACCGTTCTCACGGCGCCAGACCGAATCAAAATCCCAGCTTTGACCGCGCTCAGGCAGCAAGCCGGCGCCACCGGTTGCGAATGCTCGGACTTTCGCACGCGCACGATCCCCGTCGATTCGAACTTCCGTCACGACCGCCTTGACGCTGATTTTTTCGTTGCGCAAATATGCCCCGGCCAGCAAGCGCTTGACATCCTGCTTGCCGAACGCGCCGGATTCGCGTGCGAAATCATCGCTGATCGAATCGAGAAACGCGGCCGGTTCGCGCTTCTCGATTGCTTGCGCCATTGCGGTCACCGCCGACCGCAGTTCACGCTCGGGATCGGAGCGACTGCAAGCGGCCAGCGCAATCGCGAGCGCCAGTAGAAGGTATGTGCCCCGCATCATCACGGTCGTCACATCAGCTTATCGATTCGCCGAGTTGAGCAGCGGCGCGCGTCCGCTTGAACCAGGCGAGGCTGAGTCGGATGCAGGTCCGGCTCAGCCGAGATTTGGCGCAAGCCAGCGCTCGAGTTCGCTCACCGCTTCGCTCTTGCGTTTGGCCAAGTCCTCGAGTTGATCACGTCCTATCCGGCCGACGTTGAAGTACTTCGATTGCGGATGGGAGAAGTAAAAACCGCTGACGCTCGATGCCGGGCTCATTGCATAGTTCTCGGTCAGCGTCATTCCGATTTCTTCCGCGTGCAGTGCCTCGAACAGATCGCGCTTGACCGAATGCTCGGGACAGGCCGGATAGCCGGGGGCTGGGCGAATGCCGCGATACGATTCCTTCACCAGCTGTTCGTTGGTCAGCGCCTCGTCGGGCACGTAGCCCCACAAGTCGCGCCGAACCCGCTCGTGCAGCATTTCGGCAAACGCTTCGGCCAGACGATCTGCGATGGCCTTGAGCATGATCGAGCCATAGTCATCGTGCTTGGCCTGAAACATCGCTTCGCGTTTTTCGAGACCGATGCCTGCTGTGACAGCGAACATTCCAATGTAATCGGCAATCCCCGAACCTTTCGGCGCGATGAAATCGGCCAGACACTGATTCGGATTCGGCACACCATCGATCACCGGCTTCTTGGTCTGCTGACGCAATCCGTTCCAGGTAAACAGCACTTCACTGCGTGACTCGTCGGCGTAGACCTCGATGTCGTCACCGACCGCATTGGCAGGGTAGAACGCGACGGTGCCGTTGGCCTTCAGCCAGCGCTCGTTGACGATGCGCTCGAGCATCTTCTCGCCTTCGGCAAACACCTGGCGTGCGTGTTCTCCGATGACTTCGTCGGTGAGGATTTGCGGAAACGGGCCGTGCAGATCCCATGTCTGGAAAAACGGACCCCAGTCGACATACTTTGCAATCATCGCGAGGTCGTAATTCCTGAACGCGCGGCGGCCGAGGAACTTCGGTTTTGGCGGTGCGTAACCCGTCCATTCGATGCGCGGCGCATTAGCGCGCGCATCGGCCAGCGTGACAAGCTCGGGTGCCTTTTTCGACGCGTACTGTGTACGGACGCGCTCGTACTCGATTTTGATATCCGCGATGTACTTGGCGGCGGCGTCGTCCGACACCAGGCTTTGGCAAACACCGACCGAACGGCTCGCGTCCGATACATAAATGACCGGCCCATTCGAGTAGTGCGGAGCAATCTTGACGGCGGTGTGCACGCGCGACGTGGTTGCGCCTCCGATCAACAGCGGCAGCTTGAATCCCTGGCGCTGCATCTCGCGCGCGACGTGCTGCATTTCCTCCAGCGAGGGAGTGATCAGTCCTGACAAACCGATCATGTCCGCCTTTTCTTCGCGCGCAGTTGCAAGAATCTTGTCAGCGGGGACCATGACGCCCATGTTGACGACATCGAAGTTGTTGCACTGAAGGACGACCGAGACGATGTTCTTGCCAATATCGTGAACGTCGCCCTTGACGGTTGCGATCACGACCTTGCCTTTCGCGCGGATCTCACCTCCCGCCGCCGTCTTTTCGGCTTCAATAAACGGGATCAGATGCGCGACCGCCTGCTTCATCACGCGTGCGCTCTTGACCACTTGCGGCAAGAACATCTTGCCGGCGCCAAAGAGATCGCCGACGATGTTCATGCCATCCATCAACGGGCCTTCGATCACTTCGATCGGGCGCCCGCCGCGTTCGGCAACCTGGGCGCGCGCTTGCTCGGTGTCCTCGACGACGAACTGCGTAATTCCATGCACCAGTGCATGCGCCAGGCGCTTTTCGACGGGGTCGGCACGCCACGCAAGATCTTCCTTGCGCTCCTTGCCGCCGGCCTTGATCGTTTCAGCCAGCTGCACCAGACGCTCGCCGGCGTCGGCACGCCGATTCAGCACGACATCTTCGACTGCCTCGCGGAGAGTGGGATCGATGTCTTCGTAAACGCCGAGTTGACCTGCGTTGACGATGCCCATCGTCATGCCGGCGCGAATCGCGTGATAGAGGAACACGGTGTGGATCGCTTCGCGCACATGGTCGTTGCCGCGAAAACTGAAACTGACGTTGCTGACGCCGCCGCTGACCTTCGCCAATGGCAGGTTCTGCTTGATCCAGCGCGTCGCTTCGATGAAATCGACCGCGTAGTTGTTGTGCTCTTCGATTCCGGTAGCGATCGCAAACACGTTCGGATCGAACACGATGTCTTCCGGAGGAAAGCCGACGGTGTCGACCAGCAGCCGATAGCTGCGCTCACAGATTCCGATCTTGCGCTCGAACGTATCGGCCTGGCCCTGCTCGTCAAACGCCATCACGATGACCGCTGCGCCGTATCGCCGTGCCAGCTTGGCCTGCTCGATAAACGCTGCCTCGCCTTCCTTCATCGAAATCGAGTTGACGATGCATTTGCCCTGCACGCATTTCAGTCCCGACTTCGATCACGCTCCACTTTCGAGCTGTCGATCATCACCGGCACACGCGCGATATCGGGCTCCGAGCCGATCAGCTTCAAAAACCGCGTCATCGCCGCGACCGAATCGAGCATCGCTTCGTCCATGTTGACGTCGATGATCTGAGCGCCACTTTCGACCTGCTGCCGAGCAACGGCGACTGCGTCTTCGTACTGCTCGTTCAGGATCAGCCGCGCGAATGCTTTCGAGCCGGTGACATTGGTGCGTTCGCCGACGTTGACGAATAACGATTCGTCGTTGATCGTCACCGGCTCCAGACCCGACAGCCGCATCGCCGGCGCCGCCGTCCGGAACCACGCGAGGAGGCAATCCTTCGAGCGCCAGCGCAGTGGCGCGAATGTGATCCGGCGTCGTTCCGCAGCATCCACCGGCGATGTTGACAAAGCCCGCTTCGGCAAATTCCTTTAGCAGCCTCGACGTGACGTCGGCGGTTTCGTCGAAGCCGGTTTCGCACATCGGGTTTGGAAGCCCGGCGTTCGGATATACGCTGATGAACGTATCGGCAAGCGTCGCCAGCTCCTCGATGTAGGGCCGCATCAGCGCCGCACCCAGCGCGCAGTTCAAGCCAACGGTCAGCGGCTTTGCATGCCGTACCGAGTTCCAGAATGCCTCGACCGTTTGGCCGGAGAGGATGCGGCCCGACGCGTCAGTTACCGTGCCGGAAATCATCAGCGGCACCCGCGCTCCTCTCCTCTCGAATTCCGCATCGATCGCGAACAGCGCGGCCTTCGCATTCAACGTGTCGAAAATCGTCTCGACGATCAGCAGATCAACGCCGCCATCGAGCAGGCCCCGCGCCTGTTCACCGTAGGACGTCACAAGCTCGTCGAACGTGACGTTGCGTGCGCCGGGATCATTGACGTCGGGCGAAATCGACGCTGTCTTCGGCGTCGGACCCAGCGCGCCAACGGCAAACCGAGGCTTGTCGGCGGTCGAATACTCGGCGCATGCGCTCTTGGCGATTTTTGCGGCTTCAAGGTTAATGTCGTACGCCACATGCGCCAGACCGTAGTCGTGTTGCGCGATCGAAGTTGCGCCGAACGTATTCGTTTCGATCAGATCGGCGCCGGCGTCCAGATATGCGTTGTGGATTTCGCGCACGACATCGGGCCGCGTTAACGACAGCAGATCGTTGTTACCTTTGACGTCGACCGGGTGATCGGCGAAGCGAGCGCCGCGAAAATCGGTCTCGGACAATTTGTAGCGCTGGATCATCGTCCCCATCGCGCCGTCCAGCATCAGGATGCGGCGCGCAAGGAGCTCGCGCAATTGCGACTCGATCGATTGCATGTCTGAGGAAGGTGGCTGCGGGTTCATCTCGGTTCCACGCCGTACGTGTTCATCGCGGGCTATTAACAGTGGCCGGCGATTGTAGGTGAAGCGCGACGCAATTTTCGTCGCGCCAGGCATGAGCTAATGCAGGCTGCCTTTGATCAGATCGGCGGCTTTCTCGGCAATCATGATGACCGGCGCATTGGTATTGCCCGATATCAACGTCGGCATCACCGACGCGTCGACGACTCGCAGCCGCTCGATGCCACGGACGCGCAATTGGGGATCAACGACCGCGCGCTCGTCAGACCCCATGCGGCAGGTTCCGACCGGGTGATAAATCGTATCGGCACGCTCGCGGATCGCCTGCCGTATCTCGTCGTCGCTTTGCGCTTTAGAAAAATGCAGCTCGCGTGACGGGTCGGCGCCTGCGTAGTCGGAAAACGCCGGTTGCGCGAAAATCTTGCGCACCCACTTGAATCCGCGCACCAGCGTATCTAGATCGCTTTCGTCCGAAAAGAACGCGGGGTCGATCAGCGGCGCGTCGCGCATGTCGCGCGAGGCCAGCCGTACGGTGCCGCGACTCGCGGGCCGCAGCGCAGTCGCGTGGCAGCTCATGCCATGGCCCCAGTGATACGTACGGTTGTGGTTATCGACCATGCCGATGACGAAATGCAGCTGCAGATCAGGGCGCTGAAGCTCGGGCAGCGTGCGAATGAAGGCGCCGGCTTCGGCGAAGTTTGAAGTCAGCACGCCACGCCGCTCGCGGCGCCAGCGCCGAATGGCACGCAGCAACTTGATGCTTCCAACGAACGAGAATCCCAACAGGTCCGTATTCGCGACGCGCCGATTGATCGTGATGTCGGGATGGTCATGCAGGTTGTCTCCCACCGGCAAATCCCCAAGAGACTGGATGCCAAGCTCGCGCAAATGCGCAGCCGGACCGATGCCCGACACCATCAGCAACTGCGGAGACTGCAGTGCACCCGCCGCGACCAGTATTTCACGTCGCGCACGCAGCTCGCGCTCGACATTGCCCTGGAGCACTTTGACACCTGTCGCGCGCTGCGCGTCAATGATGATGCGCGTTGCGAGCGCATCGGTCATCACATGCAGATTCTGTCGCTGGCGCGCGGGCTCCAGATACGCACGCGCAGCACTCCAGCGTTCGCCATTTTTTTGCGTGACTTGGTACCAGCCGACGCCTTCCTGCGTTTCGGCGGCGAAGTCACCGTTGCGTGGCAGGCCTGCCTGCTGGCCCGCTTCGATGAAAAGCGCGGCTGCCGGATGCGGGGATCGCAGATCAGACACATTCAGCGGGCCGGCGTCACCATGAAAAGGATTGGCGCCGCGTTCGTTGTTTTCCGACCGCATGAAATATGGCAGCACGTCGTTCCAAGCCCAGCCTCTTGCACCGTTTGACGCCCAGTCGTCGTAATCCTCACGCTGGCCGCGCAGATAGATCATCGCGTTGAGTGCCGAAGAGCCGCCCAGGCCGCGGCCACGCGGCTGATAGCCTCGGCGGCCGCCAAGACCCGGTTGCGGAACCGTCGAGAACGCCCAGTTGCACGCGTTGCGCTTGATGATTTGGATTGCCGCGCCGGTAGGCACGCGATTGAGTACGTGCTCGTTGTTGCCGCCCGCTTCGATCAGGGCAACGCTTACGGCAGGATCTTCCGACAAGCGCGCCGCGAGGACGCAGCCCGCAGAGCCGGCGCCGACGATGATGTAATCGAACTCCATGAATGCGCCCGCGTTCCTTAATGGGGCGCGAGCTACTAACCGCTCACGCAACGCGCATTCTCGCGTCTTAGGACGCTACGACCGAGCGACTGACTAGAAACGTTCCTCGATTTCGGGTCGCTTCTTTGAAGGAGAGCGAGCGCACCGAAGTGCTAGTGAAGCACTACCGGCTGATGCATCAATCCGCTGAAACCTTGCAAAAACTCGTCGACCTCGTCCGAGGTCGGTCCTTGCTCGATCAGTTCCTGCACGCTTTTGCGAAATGCCGCGGCATTTTCTCCGCCAAGGAAAATTTCCTTGCGAAGGTGCTTGTCCATGATTTCGTACCCGCCCACTTCGCGGTCGCCCGCCAGCACCGCGCCTTCGAACTCGAAAACGCAGAACTGAGGACTGTTGTAGATCATCGTAACTGCCATCGCCGGGATTCCTTTCTTCCACCTACCTGCAATATCGGTACCTGGAAGCGCGAATCAAGTGGCGAGTATCAGCAGGGCTCCGGGTGAAAGTATCCGCTAACCTCGCTTGCTATTTGCGCCAAAAACCAGGCGTAAATAGCACCAGAACGGCAAAAAGCTCGAGCCGCCCTATCAGCATCGCAAACGTGCAAACCCACGTCTGAAAGTCGCTGAGAACGCCAAAGTTGGACGCCGGCCCAACAAGGTTCAACCCCGGACCTGTGTTGTTGACTGAAGCAACGATCGCTGTGAATCCGGTAGTGACATCCAGCCCCGAAAGCAGCAGCAGGAAGGTGAGCCAGATGATCGAGCCGCCATAGACCAACATGAACGCGAGCACCGCGAAGATTACGTTGTTCTCAACGACCTTGTCGTCGATGCAAACGGGGTTGATCAAGCGTGGATGAAGGATCCGAATCATCTCGCGCTTTGCCTGCCGCAACAGAATCAGCGCGCGAATCATCTTGATCCCGCCTCCCGTTGACCCAGCGCATGTGGTGAAGCCAGATAGGAACAGCATCAGAATCGGCGCGAAGAGCGGCCACAGGTTGTAATCAGTGCTCGAGTAGCCGGTCGTCGTCGCCACCGACACCACATTGAACAGTGCGTAACGAAGCGCGCTTGCCCAGTCGGTATACACGTTATGAACAAACAAAAAGACCGCGACGACCAGCACCGCCGCCGCCAGCGTGAACATGTAAGCGCGCGCCTCGGCGCTTTTCCAGTACGGCCGCAACGACATTCGGCGCCAAGCGGTGAAGTGCAGCAGAAAACTGAATCCTGAAAGCAGCATGAATACGACGGCAACGGCTTCGATCAGCGGCGAGTTCCAGTACGCAAAACTGGCGTCGTGCGACGAAAATCCGCCTAGCCCTACAGTCGAACACATGTGCATGAAGGCGTCGCTCCAGCTCATGCCGGCACAGGCATAGGCCAGAAAACACGCCAGCGACAACACAAAATAGATCGCATACAAAGCCTTCGCCGTATCCGCGATGCGCGGCGTGAGCTTTGTTTCTTTCAACGGACCCGCGGTCTCGGCTTTAAATGCCTGCGCGCCACCGACACCTAGCAGCGGCAGGATCGCTACAGCCAGCACGAGAATTCCCATGCCGCCGATCCAAACCATAAAGTGGCGCCAGATGTTGACCGGCAAAGGCAGCTGATCGATTCCGGAAAGCGCGGTGCCGCCAGACGCGGTTAAGCCCGACATCGCTTCAAAGTAGGCATCCGTGATCGACAGATCGGGCAACTGCAACAGAAGCGGCAACGTTGCGAATGCAGGCAATACCGTCCACACCAGCGTCACCAACAGGAACCCGTCGCGCACCTGCAGCTCCCGGCGAAACCTGCGTGTCGCCAGCGTCAGTGCCAGGCCGGATACTGCCGTGACCAGAAGAGCGATATCGAAGCCGCGTTGCGACCCATCGTCCGCAGCAACGGCGAACGCCAGCGGCACCAGCATCGTCGCAGCAAACATCAGCACGACGTAGCCAAGAACGTTGAAAACCGGGAGCGTGGAGCGCACGAGCGCAGTCATGGTGAACGGCGGCGCGGATTATGCGCTGCGCTGCCTAGGCGCTGTCGCTTCCGCGCGCCGTAGCAAGCCGCGGTTGTTGCAAGCTATCGACCGTAAAGCACGCTAGGCAGCCACATGCCGATCTGCGGGAAGACATACAGGATGAAGATTGCGATCACCTGTATTCCCATGAACGGCAGCATTCCGGCAAAGATCTGATTCAGCGTTACATGAGGCGGCGACACGCCTTTCAGATAAAAGGCCGCCATCGCAACCGGTGGCGACAAAAACGCGGTCTGCAGATTCAATGCCACGAGCAGCCCGAAGAAAAGCGGATCAACGCCGTACTGCGGCAGCAGCGGAACAAAGATCGGCATGAAGATCACGATGATCTCGGTCCACTCGAGCGGCCAGCCGAGAATGAAGATGATGACCTGTGACAACAACAGAAATTCAATCGGCGTCAGGCCAAGCGACGTCACCCATCTTTCGATGATTTCCTGACCGCCGAGCAACGCAAAAGACGCAGAGAATATCGACGCACCGACAAACAACCAGCACACCATTGCGGATGTCTTTGCGGTCAGAAAAACCGAATCGCGGACTACCGGATAGTTCAACTGCTCCATAGGCAGCGGCCAGCAGCAGCCCTCCGAGCGCGCCCGCTGCTGCCGCTTCGGACGGCGTTGCCAGCCCGAAGACGATCGATCCCAGTACCGCAATGATCAGCAGTGCAAGCGGAAAGAAAGATGACAGCAGCATCTTGAATATCTCAAGACGCGCGAAGTTGAATGTGGCGTAAAAGATCAGCAACGCAACGACACAGATGGCCAGCACGATCCAGAACGCCAGCGGAGCGTCAACGCGTTCCGCGGATCAGTATCCGGTGTCGCCGTTTCTTGCGTGTTCGCCTTCGGGGCCTCGGCCGCAGCCTCGTCTTTCGTCGGCACCGTCGACGCGCCCTTAGCCGCGTCGCCTTCGGAGGGCGGCTCCTGCAACGATCCTTCAACCGGGGGCGGTTCAGCGAGCCCCGTTGATGCCTGATCGACGTCACCTCCGGCTTCTCCCGCAAAGCCCATCGCCTGCAGGCCGGTGGTGTCCTGCACCACTGGTGGCGCAGTTACCGATCTGAATATCAGCCCCATGAACAACACAACGACTAATGCGGGCAGCAGCGTGATGCCGAGTTGGAAGACCAAAGTGCGTGCCGGCACATCTGCATTTCGCGGACCCTTGAGGCCGCGTACCAGACCGCTTACTGCGCGATCGCCGGTGTGCGACAAGCGCTGCGCGAACGAGGGCAACGCGACGCGCCGGTCTTCTTCCGACAACGGCGGCATCAGACTGGGCTTGATCTTCGCCAGGACGATCACATACCCGACATACAGCGCGGCCAGCATGATTCCTGGAAAGAACGCGCCGGCATACAACTGCACGACCGACACGCCTGCCGTAGCGCCATAGACGATCAACAGCACCGAAGGCGGAATCAAGATACCCAGACACCCGCCAGCGGTAACAGCGCCGGCTCCAACCTGGACGTTGTAGCCAGCCTTCAGCATTGCAGGAAAAGCAAGCAGCCCCATCAATGTCACGACCGCACCGACGATCCCTGTTGCGGTCGCAAATATCGCGCACGTGACAATGGTCGCAACCGCGAGCGAACCTGGTACGCGCGCCATCGCAAGATGCAAACTTCTGAAACAGCTTTTCGATCAGGTTCGCGCGCTCGACCAGGTAACCCATGAAAACAAACAGCGGAATCGCGATCAACACATCGTTGGACATCACCGAATACGTGCGCTGAACCATCAGATCGAGGATCTGATTGAGAGCAAGATCGGGGTTGACGCTGCGATACGCGAACCAGCCGAACATCATGCCCATTCCCATCAGCGTGAACGCTGTCGGAAAGCCCATCATGATGGCGACCACCACCAGGCCGAGCATCAGCAACCCGAGATGGCCGTTGGTGATGGTCTGCGCGCTTACCAGCATGAAAACGCAGCCGGCGATCAAAATCGCCATCAGCGAAAAGCCGAACCAGAGTTCCTTTCTCATTTGGTTTGTTCGCGCACGACGTATTGGTCGAGCTTCTGAATATCCTCGTCCTTGACGTGCACCATTTCTTTCAGCTTGTCGACGTCGACTTCCTCGACGTCTTGCTCGCGTGAAGGCCAGTAACCCTGCCTGATGCAAATGACGCAACGAATGATCTCGACGATGCCCTGCAGCAGCAGGATCGCGCCGGCAATCGGAATCACCGTCTTGAATGGGTAAATCGGCGGACCGTCCGCGGTGACGTTTGAATGTTCGTTGATCGCCCACGATTCGGACGCGTAGTTGTAGCCGGCCCAGGCCAGAGCGACCACGCCCGGAATAAAGAAAACGATGTAAAGCGTCAGGTCGATCGACGCCTGCGTGCGCGGCTTGAAAAACCCGTACAGCACGTCGCCGCGCACATGGCCGTTCTTCGAGAGCGTGTAGGCGCCGGCCATCATGAACATCGTTCCGTAGAACATGGTCATTACGTCGAACGCCTAAGCGTGAGGAGCACCCAGCGCGTAGCGGGAAAACACCTCCCACGACACAAACAGCGTCAACGCGACGATCAGCCAGGAAAATGCCTGTCCGATCCAGGTACTAAACCGGTCGACCGCCAGCAATAGCTTTTGCAAAGGCCCTCTCCCGCCGGTCGTCGTCGCTTGTTCGACCGCTCAATTATTCATAATACAAAAACCATCCGGCACTCGCCGGATGGTTTTACATCGACCGCAGGCGCTCGGCTACGCCTTCTTCGGTGCCGTGCCAGACTTTTGTCCAAAGTAATGCTGATACGCCATGCCCCGATTGACGTTGGTATCCAGATCCCACCGCACCGCGCGCTCGGCGAACGCACGCTGCGACGCTTCGATCTCTTTGAACAGCGGATTCTCCGCGGATTTTCTTCGCTGCCGCCTGATCGTAAGCAGTGAGCTGCTGCTGCAGAATGGCCGTGGGCGTGCGGTAGAACTTCACGCCCTGTTTCGTCTGCATCTCGATGTAATCTTTCGAATAGCGATCGACCGCCTTCCAGGACATATCGGCCGACGCCGCTTCAACGGCGTTCTCGATGATCGCTCGCATTCTGCGCGGGCAGCGCATCGTATTTCGGCTTGTTGAACATGATCTCGAACTGTTCGGCGTTCTGGTGAAAGCTCTGCAGCATGCAGACCTTGGAAACGTCCGGGAAACCGAGGATGCGATCGGAGCTTGCGTTGTTGAACTCAGCCGCATCGAGCAGGCCGCGATCCATCGCCGGAACGATTTCGCCGCCAGGCAACGCATTGACCGCTGCTCCCATCCCGGTGAACACGTCAATCGAAATGCCGACCGTGCGGAACTTCAGCCCTTTGAAGTCAGCATGCTGTTCGTGACCGGCTTCTTGAACCAGCCGAGCGGCTGCGTCGGCATCGGACCGTACGGAAACGAAACGACAGCGGCATTGATCGAGTTATAGAGCTTGGTCAGCAGATCCTTGCCGCCGCCGTACTTGTGCCATGCCAGCAGCATGTTGGCGTCCATACCGAACGCCGGACCCGAGCCCCACAGCGCAAGCGCGTTCTGCTTGCCATAGTGATAAGCAAGCACGCCATGGCCGCCGTCGAGCGTGCCCTTCGTCACTGCGTCGAGCAGGCCGAACGCCGGCACCACCGCGCCCGCCGGCAGCACTTCGATCTTCAATTCGCCGCCGGTCATGTCGTTGACCTTCTTGGCGAAATCGTTTGCGTATTCGTGAAAGATGTCCTTCGCCGGCCACGTGCTCTGCCACCGCATCGCGACCGGCGTGGTTTGTCCTTTTGCCACCATCGGAAAGCCGAGCGCTACGGCACCCGCGCCAGCCGCGCCTGAAAGAAATTTGCGGCGTTTTCCGACTGAAGACGCGGTGTCCTTCTGCTTGTCTTTTGTTTTGAGAAAATTCATGGGGTCTCCTAGGGGATGCAACTAACGTTTTAAAACTCGTGCGACTTCGAGGCCGGTAGTCAAAGCGCCACTGATTGCCTGGGCAAGCGGCAACTGCAAGAGTCGCTAGAACAAATGCCGCATTCGTGCATTCTATTGAAAGCATTGGCCGCTGTAACGTGTGTAGCGACGAACTTCGCGTAAGTCCCAAGAAGGAGCTCGTTGCGCAGTGCAGCAACTAACTAAAAAAACCAAGCCCGACGGTGAACATCTTTTCCACGCGCGGTATCACCCGTTTGTTCTCGACGAAGATGATCAGGTGATCTTCAGGCTGGATCGCCACATCATGGTGCGCCATTAATACCTGCGCCTGATCGCCGTGCCCACGCACGATTGCACCGATGATCGCGCCGCGCGGCAACTCGACCTGTTCGATCGTCTTGCCGATCACGCGCGAGCTTCGGGCGTCGCCATGCACGACCAGCTCGAGCGCTTCTGCGGCGGCCCGGCGCAACGTGTGCGCCACCACAACGTCCCCGCGGCGGGCGAAGCGCAGCAATGCGGACATGGTGACGTAGGACGGTGAAATGGCGATATCGATCTGTCCGCCCTGCATCAGGTCGCCGTAACTCTTGCGGTTGATCAGCGAAATCACGCGGCGCGCCCCGAGCCGCTTCGCGAGCAGCGAGCTCATGATGTTGTTTTCATCGTCATTGGTCAGCGCGACGAACAGATCGACGTCCGCAACGCCTTCCTGCAACAGCAGCTCCTCGTCGGTGCAGTCGCCGAGCAGCACGAGCACCTCAGGCGGCGTTTGCTGCGCCAGAGACTCGGCGCGGCGCTTATTGGCCTCGATAATCTTGACGCTGCAACGCTGCGCAACATCAAGCCCTTCGCCGGTGGACAGCGCACGGGCAAGACGCAAACCGATGTTGCCGCCGCCGGCAATCATCACGGTTCGCACAGGCCTTTCCATCCGCCGCAGCTCGTTCATCACCGCGCGCACATCGCGCGTGGCAGCCAGAAAAAAAACTTCGTCGCCAGGCAGGATCATCGTGTCACCGTCAACGCGTACGCTGGCATCGTCGCGAAACAGCGCGACGATGCGCGTATCTACATTCGGGATGTGACGCCGCATTTCCTTGATCGGCTGCGATACCAGCGGCCCACCAGCGAATGCCTTGACCGCGATCAAGCTGGCACGGCCATCGGCAAACTCCAGTACCTGCAAAGCCTCCGGAAAGTCCACCAACTTCAGCAGATAGTCGGTCACCGTCTGCTCGGGAAAAATGACTTGCGTCGCACGGAAGCCACCTTCGCCCATCAGGTCCGGGTGCTGCTGCAACTCGGTGTTGCGCACGCGCGCAATGCGCGTCGGTATGTTGTAGAGATCGGCCGCCACTTTGCAGGCGACGAGATTCGTCTCGTCGTATGCGGTGACTGCGATCAGCATGTCGGCGTCGTGCGCGCCGCCTGCCGCCAGTGTCGACGGCAGCGCGGCATTGCCAACCAGTCCGCGAAGGTCGAAGCGGTTCTGCAGCTCCGCAACGCGCGCGCCGTCGATGTCAATCACCGTAATGTCGTTTGCTTCCGAGACCAGCGCTTCGGCCACCGAAGTGCCGACCCTGCCGGCGCCGACGATGATGATTTTCATGAAACCGTGGAGCGAGCAGTCGGCGTTACTTAGTCGTCGTACTCGTGGGTGCTGCGCTGGGAATAAACCGGTGGCTCGCTGCGCGCCGCAGGCATTTCGTGTGCACTGGGAACTTCATCGGGCGAACGATCGTTGCGGCGTGAGCCCCGCGACAGCTCGATTCCAAGCTGCTTCAACTTGCGATACAAGTGCGTGCGCTCCAGCCCGGCGCGATCGGCAACGCGCGTCATGCTGTAGCTCTCGCGCACCAGGTGATATTCGAAGTAGACGCGCTCAAACTGATCGCGCGCGTCGCGCAATGGCTGATCCAGAGCCACGCCGTTATGTTCGGTCGGCTGAGCCTCCGCATGCTTTACCACCGCACTGTCGGCCTCGACAGTCGTAACGGCAGGCACCGGCGCTATGGCGGCCGATGCGGGCACCGCCATTCGCATGTTGCGCATCACTCGTCCGCGCTCCAAGCCGGAGCGCACCGCAGTCAATAAGCGCGTCATCGCAATCGGCTTCTCCAGAAATTCGAGCGCACCGAAGCGCGTGGCTTCCACCGCAGTGTCGATCGTTGCGTGACCCGACATCATGATGACCGGCATCGTCAGCTGACCGGTTGACGCCCATTCCTTCAGCAAAGTCACACCGTCGGTGTCAGGCATCCAGATATCGAGCAACACGAGGTCGAGCTCTTCGCGGCTGCGTGCGGATCGAGCCGCGGCTGCATTTTCCGCCGTCAACACAGCGTGGCCCTCGTCAGCCAGAATTTCCGACAGCAGCTCGCGAATTCCAATTTCGTCGTCAACGACGAGGATGTTAGCCATGACCGATCAACAAGCTTTCTGCAATTAAGTATGCAAGCTTACGCCGCACGCTGCGTGAACGCGAAACGTGCCGCTTTCTATCGCCACCAAAATTTACGCAGCGAAAAGCGCCGGCGCTGCGGTCACTTCGGCAAGCCGACGAAAGACAATGGTAACGATTGCGCCGCCACTTTGCCCCGCGCCGCTGCGGTTGACGACTTCGATGCGCGCACCATGCTCATCGACGATCTTTTTCACCATCGCGAGTCCGAGACCCGTGCCACTGGACTTACTCGTGACATAGGGCTCGAACGCACGGCGAAGTATATTGGCCGGAAAGCCAGGCCCATTGTCTTCAATCGCCAAGCGCACCGCGCGCGCTTTAGTGTTGGCTTCTTCGATCTCCACCAGCTCGGTTCGAACGTGAATGCGCGCGTCGGCCTGCCCGGCCAAAGCATCCTGCGAATTGACGAGCAGGTTGTGAATGACCTGGCGCAGTTGGGTTGCATCGCCCTCGATCAAGGGCAATCCGGGGCGTAACGAGAGTTGGATCGTCCCGGCGCCCGCCTCCGCACCGTAAAGCGCAGCCACTTCCTCGACCAGCGTGTTCAATGCGAGCGGGGAAAGACGTGCTGGCGGCACACGCGCGTAGTCACGAAAATCGTCAACCATCCTCTTCATTGACGTGACCTGGTTAACGATAATTGCAGTGCCGCGCTTCAGTACGTCGGCGTCGGGCGACTTCAGCTTCTCGATTAACTTCATCTGCAAGCGCTCCGCCGCGAGTTGGATCGGTGTCAGCGGATTCTTGATTTCGTGCGCCAAGCGTCGTGCAACCTCGCCCCATGCCAGTGCGCGCTGCGCCGAGATCACTTGAGTGATGTCATCGAACACCACGACGTAGCCGAGGCCATCATCGAGTGGCAGGCGTGACCCACGCGCGAGCAGCATCAGCGGCTCGCCCGCTGTGTTCGGCTTCGTGCCGTCGTTGACTTCGGCCGTTGATGGTGCCGGTGCGCGTTTGACTTCGACTTGCTGTTGCCACGAATCCTTCGGCGATGCAGTCAGCGCGTGATCCGAAAACGCGGTCGCGAGTGCGGCAGACAACGCCGAATCAATGTCACGCAGAGGTCGGTCGGCCTGCTGCATCAATGGATAACCAAGGATGCGCGAAGCGCCGTGGTTCGCAGTGACCAAGCTGAAATCCTTATTCAGCACAATTACACCGGCAGATAGGTTGCCCAACACGCGCTCCAGATAAGTCTTCGCGTTTTCAACCTCGCGCTGCTTCTTTTCGACCTGATCACGCGCCTCCGTTAACTGTCGCGTCATCGCGTTAAACGATTGCGTCAACAAGTTCAGCTCGTCGTTGCCGGGAAACTCGCGTACCTGTCGATAGTCGCCCTCGGCGACTGCTTTCGTGCCTTCGGCGACTTGCAACAGCGGCGCCGTCATTGAGCTCGCGAGCAGCACGCTGGACGCAATCGCTGCGAAGATGGACAACAACAGCGTTAGCGTCAGAGTCAGACCATAGATCGTCTGCAGCCCTTGACGCGCCAGCGATAGCTCCTGGTACTCGCGATATCCGTTTTGCAACGCCTCTGCGTTCGCGGCGATCGACGGCGGCACCGGTTGGATCAGCTGCAAGAAATGGGTTTCGCTCCGCGGGACAATGGTGACAAAAGCCGAACCGGCCTTTGCGTCGTCGCGTAGCGATGCTGATTTTGTCGAAGAGCCGGTGGCGGAAAGTAAAGACGCGGGCGCCGGTATCGGAACGATGACCCGCGCCCGTAACCCATGACGCGATTCAATTGCGCCTGCCTCGCCCTCGGTCGTCGCAAAAATAAGCCGGGTGCGCGCCTGACGCAGCTCGTTGCTCGAAGGAACCTCGGGCACCAACTGCGACAACCCCGAACCGCTGGTGCCAATCAGCTGGCCGTTGCCGCTCACTATCAGTGCGTCCTGAATCCCGCCCTGCTCGCGCAATCGATTCAGTTGCGCAAGCTGCGCGGACTCCGGGATGTCGGAGAGCTCGAGCGCCCAACTGCGCGCTTTGTTGCTGACGTCATCCCTCAGGTTGTCAAGCGCGGCGCGACCCAGTGTGAGACCGGAATCGAGCGCTCGATCGACGCGCACGTCGAACCACGACTCGATCGACCGCGACAGAAACTGGGTGGAAACCACATAGATCAGGACGCCCGGCAGCACGCCCATCAACGCAAAGGCCACCGTGAACCGCATCATCATCCGCGCGCCGAACTGTTTCGCGCGCAACCGCACCACCAGCCTGCGAATCAAGGCGAGTACCAGCACGAACAGCAGCGCTGCAATCACGCCGTTGATGCCCAGCAGCAGCGGATAATTGCGCTCGAAGAATGCGGTGTTGCCGCTGGCGGATGCCAACAGGAACAAAAGAACGCCACCCACCGCAACGGCGGCAAGCAGGCCGTAGCGGAGCGCGCGCGGCATCATCTGCGCCAGCCGACTGCCCGCTACATATTTCATTTGCGTCTCAGCGAGTAAGTTCTGCCGTGACGGGCACTTCGCGCCAATCGGACGCCAGCGTCCACTCTCGGCTGGTGATCGCGTTCACCTGAAATGGCTTTGGTAGCTGATTGACATCGAGCCTCATGCGCACCTGCGCCTCATAATCCTCACGCGGGCTGAGCAGGCCTTTATCCACCACTTTCCAATTCCGAACACTCTTCAGCAGTGCCAGCGCTTCGTCAAGTGACTCGAACGACTGTGAAAGTCCACCTCGGGCCAATCGATATTGCCGGGTCAGCGGACTGTACGACAAACGATATGTAAGCGTGCTCGACGCAACCTTCCGGTCGAACCAGTACCAGCGTTTTCGAAACAGCTCGAACTCGATGTTGAAATAAAGCGCGATCCCCTTTTGCACCGCCTCCTCGAGCGCCTGCGGCATCTCGAACTCAAACGTCGCATTGAGCAGTAGCGCATCGCCAACCGGGTTTTGCGCATCGCGCGCGGGCTCAAGGATCGCCGCCATCACGCCGATGCGTTCATCGGCCAGAGCGGCCGACGGCGCGAAGAACAATGCCCCAATTGCGAGCCACAGCGGCCATGCCAGAAGTGCTGCGGCAAGACGGGGAGTGATGATCGGTTTCATCCGGTCTTCTCAAGTAACGCGTAGAAAAAGCCGTCATGCAGCGTCGGCAGATCCGAACCTTGCCACGTGGCTACGGAAGCCGGTTCGGCGACCGATACCGGCAGCAACTGAGACGCCGGTAAGTCACATCGGCGTGCGTTAGGTTGCCGCTCGCCGAAGCGAGCAATCTGTTCGCGCCCTTCGTCCGGGAACAGCGAGCAGACGACGTAAAGCAGCCTACCACCCACCTTTAGCAGCGGCCATAAGGCGTCCAGTAATTCGCGCTGCACCTTTGTCAATTGCGCAACATCAGCCGGACGCCTTAACCAGGGGATGTCGGGATGACGCCGCACGATTCCCGAGGCGGTACACGGGGCGTCGAGCAGTATTCGGTCGAACGAACTGCCGCCGCTGTCAGCGAGCCACGCATCCGGATGGGCCGCATCACCCACAAGGACGCGCGCGGTTAGGTTGCCGCGGCGGAGATTCTCGTCAATTCGCTTAGCCCGTGCAGCATCGACGTCCAAGGCCGTCAGGTCAGTAGCGCCAAGTTCGGCCAGATGTGCAGTCTTTCCGCCTGGCGCAGCACACGCATCCAGCACACGCATGCCGGGCTTCGCGTCAAGCCAGGGTGCGGCCAGCTGCGCCCCGCCGTCCTGCACAGACACGTCGCCGTCTGAAAAGCCCGGGATGCCGGCCACGGGCCGCGGCTGATGCAACCAGACGGCGTGCTTACCCACGCGGGTCGCGGACAGACCGAGCTGCGTCAAGCGCACCATGTAATCGTCGACCGTGCTCTGCATTGGGTTGACGCGCAGGACAAGCGGCGGCATCTGCTGCTGCGTGTCGGCAACTTGGCTCCAGTCGGGATATTCGCTGCGCAGACGTTCGATCCACCATGCGGGCAGGTTGTATCGAACGGTCTGATCGTTTTGCAGCTCTGCTAATAGGGTCTGACGCTGACGCAGGAAGTTGCGCAGGACCGCGTTGACGAAGCCGGATGCAGCCGATGTTTGACGTGATTGCTGAGCAGCGCGCACGGCCTGGTCGACGACGGTGTGCGGCGCATACGATTCGCGTAGCAACTGCGCAAGCGCAACCGCAAGCAACGCTGCGACGTCGGCCGCGGGAGGACGTGCCGCGAGCCGCTCGAGTATTCGCTCGACCGCCGCAAGATGACGGACCGCGGTGTAAAGCGCGTCCTGCACGGCCGGCCTGAGCTCCTCGTGGTCGGTGATCGCAGCCGTCAGAGCGCGCTCAAGCGAGCGCCCCGAGCGAAACGAATGCCAGGCATCGGCCGCGTGTCGAAGAACATCGGCCAATCCGGGGGACGCAACCGCGCTCACTCAGGTGCGACCGTATGCGCGCTGATGAATCGGTCACCCACCTTGATCTGCGATCCGCTGACAAATTCGCGAGCTGTGAGCCGTTTGCCGCTGGCTCGCTGAAGCTCGGTAATCACGAGCTCACCGGAACCGCAGGCGACGTGGACTCCGGAAGCATCGGCCGATCTAACAACGCCTGAATCGCCATGCGCCGACGGCGGGCCTGCGCCAGCGTGCGCGCGCCAGATGCGAACCGTCGAACCGCCAAGCAGGCTCGACGCCACCGGAAAAGGATCGAACGCCCGCACCTTGCGCTCGAGTTCGGCCGCTGGCTTCGACCAGTCGAGCCACGCTTCCAACTTCGAAAGCTTTGCCGCGTAACTGGCGCCATCGGGTTGCGGTGTGGCAGTCAGCGTATCAACACGACGCAGTGCATCGACGATCATGCGTGCTCCGAGCCGCGCAAGGCGCGCTGTCAAAGTAGCAGTGGTGTCGTCCGGCTCGATCGCAACTTTCTCGGCGATCAGCATCGGCCCGGTGTCGAGACCGGCGTCCATCTGCATGATCGTTATTCCCGTTTCGGAGTCGCCAGCCTCGATCGCGCGCGCGACCGGCGCCGCTCCGCGCCAGCGCGGCAACAACGAAGCATGAATGTTCAAAGCGGATAACTTCGGCTGCCATCCGGGGCGCAATCCACGCGGAATGTCGAGAACTTCCGGCGGCAGGATCAAGCCGTAAGCGGCGACCACCAGGACGTCGGGAGCGACGGCTTTGAGCCGTGCCTGGGCAGTCACTGCCGCGTCGCCTTTGCGCAGTGACGGCGGCGTATCGACTTCAAGACCATGCGACAGCGCGAGCTGCTTGACCGGACTCGCTTGCGTCTTCATCCCGCGGCCAGCAGGGCGATCCGGCTGAGTCAGCACGAGTGGCACGGTCCAGCCCGCATCCGGCGCAGCGCTCACGATCGCGTCCAAAGCGACCGCCGCAAAGTCCGGCGTGCCGGCAAAGACAATTTTCATGCGCGATTGTAGAAAGACCTCAGCGACGCTCGAAAACGCGGCGATCGCAGGCAGTCATCCCCTGCTGTTGTACTGCGCGCGCACGCGCGGCCGCTCCGAAGGGAGCGCGCCTAGCTAAGTCGCGACGAGTGCACGTGCGACCCGCAGGGTCGCGTACACGAGGAGCGCCTCCCTCACATTTGTCGAAACAGGTGAACGTATTGCCTGGATACGGGCAGCTCACGTGCCGTGTCGCGCATGCGGACGTACAGCTTGCCGCCGACATCGCGGCGCGTGGCGGCCACCGCATTCAGATTGACGATGACCGAGCGATGGATCTGAGCGAAATCATCGGGATTCAGCTGCTCGCCGAGCTCGGACAACGGCACGCGGATCAGCCACTCGGTGAGCTCGGCACCGTCTCGTGCGAACACGCACGTGTATTTGTCATCTGCCTGAAAGTACTGCACGTCGGCAACCGGTATCTGCTGCGTGATGTCGCCGTCGGCAGAGCGCTTGCTCGCCCGAATCCATCGCAGGTGCCGCGTAGCGCTGCCCAGATGTTCGGACAGCTGCTGCAGCAGCGGCGCCAGATTGCGCGAAGGCACCCCCGCTTTCAGCTTTTCGACGGTGCGGCTGAGCCGTTCGTCGGTCACCGGCTTGAGCAGGTAATCGACCGCATCACGCTCGAAGGCGTCGAGCGCGTACTGGTCGTACGCCGTAACGAACACAACAGTGGTGTTACGCGCGAGCTTCTCCGCTACCTGCAATCCGGTCGCACCCGGCATACGGATGTCGAGAAACGCGATGTCAGGTGCGTGTTCGGCAATCGCAGCAGCCGCTGCCGGGCCACTGTCAGCCATTGCCACGATCTGCAACTCGGGCCACAGCTTTGCAAGCTTGTCGCGCAGGTACTGGGCCAAGTGCGGCTCGTCATCCGCGATGATCGCCTTCATGCCGGTTGCAACGGTATCGTCATCCGCACGCGCGTTCCGCGTGCCAGGGTTTCAACGACCAGTTGGCCGCGCCCGCCGTAGATCGATGCGATGCGCTCCCGCAAGTTGCTTAGACCGACGCCTCCGGCTGCGTTGGGCGGAAAGCCGAGGCCATCATCCTCAACGTCGAGCAACAACGCGTCGCCGGATGAGCGTGCGGTCAGGTGCACGCGGCCGCCCTCAAGCTTGGGCTCGAGCCCGTGCTTGACCGAGTTCTCGACCAGCGGCTGCAGTGACAGCGGCGGAATGTGTGCACTCATAAGTTCGGGCGGCACGTCGATCCTGTAAGAAAGCCGCTCGCCCATTCTGATGCGGAGGATATCCAGGTAAGCAGTAATCAACGCAGTTTCCTGCGCCAGCGTAGTGCGCTCGCTACGGCTGGCCGCCAACGAGGCGCGCAGCAAGTCGATCAAACGCTCCAGCATCCGTCGAGCGTTGTCGGGCGCGCTGTCAATCAGGCTGACGACATTGGCCAGCGTATTGAATAGAAAGTGCGGCTCTATCTGCGCCTGCAAAGAGCGCAGTTGCGCATCAAGCGCCTGGCGTTGAAGCTCGACGACCCGCGCTCGCTCGCGCGCGCTCTCGGCTTCCGCCTGCGCGAGCCGGTTCATGCCGCTTAGATAGCGATACCAAAGCGTCGAGAAAATAATCGATAGCATGACGATCGCGATCACGATCCGCGGCGCGCCATGGACGATCCGCCCCACGTCGACGCCGAGCAGACTCAAGCCGATCCAATAGCCGATCAAACAGCCGATGATTGGGATGCCGGCAAAAAAAAGCACGCGCGCCTTCGTGGAGAGCGCAATGACGCGCTGATGCCCGATCAGATATCCGCCGATGTCGAACAGCACATGGATCGTGAGGCCGATCGACTGGGCGATAACGAAATTTGCCCAGAGCACGTACCAAGGATCGGCGCGGTTTGAAAAGCCCCATGCCACCAGTGCCAGCACCACCGCAATGGCGGTATTGAACAGAATGGTCCAGAGAAATTGCAGCCAGACGGGGCCAGCCGGGCGGACCGAAAACGACCACCAACTGCGCCAGGATTGGCGTATTAACGCGACATTCAACATATTCGGCGCGCCGATGCGGGGTCTGGAATGTAGCCGCCGCCTGAAGCCATTGCTGCAGGATACGACGGAGCAACAGCAAAGCGTCGCCAATCGACGCGAACAATCGCCAGCGCTGCGCTACCCAAGAGCCTGGCGGGCCTATGCCGCCTTGGCTTTGCGCTTTTTCAGCCGCGTCTTGATTCGGTCCTGCTTCAACGGCGACAGGTACTCGACAAAGACCTTGCCGAGGAGATGGTCCATTTCATGCTGCACGCAGACTGCGAGCAAGCCCTCGCAATCCATCTCGTACGGCGTTCCCTCGACCCTTTGCGCACGCACCCGGACCTTCGCCGGCCGCGTCACCGCGTCATAGATGCCCGGCACCGATAAGCAACCTTCCTCGCACTCGATCTGCTCGTCCGACGCCCACACGACCTCGGGATTGATCAGCACCTGCAGCTGATCCTTGGTTTCCGAGACATCGACGACCAGCACACGCTCGTGAACGTCGACCTGCGTTGCCGCGAGTCCAACGCCAGGCGCCTCATACATCGTTTGTGCCAGGTTGGCGACGAATTCACGCAACCTATCGTCGAAGCGAGTCACCGGCCGCGCGACCGTTCGCAGGCGCGGATCCGGATACTCGATGATGTTAAGCACTGCCACTGAGCGTCTCCAGAAAGCCTTTTTTCTCCGGCCGAAGCGATTCGGCCGGATTTCAATCTGCCTTGTTTCAATCTTCCTTATTTGCCCGAAGTTTGCGTGCTTTTCAAGCCCCCGCCGGGGCACCGGCTCAGCCAAACTTGCGCGCCAGGTACCGTCCGTTACGACCTATGGCATCGCGCTTAGTCGGGATCGAAGTCCTACAGCATCCGTTGCTATATCAATGCATTACGGTCAAAATTTGCAGCCCATTATTAGATATCGGCGCAGCCCTGAAAAGTTCAAGGGGAAGGGGCTCAGCGCTTCCATTGTCTTCGTTTCCGTTCCGCAATTTCAAGCGTGACCAGGAGTTTCAATGACCCACAATAAGTTAGGCGTCGTTTCAGCCGCGCTACTCGCTCTGTCGCTGTCGGGCGGCGGTGCGCAGGCTCAGGACTCGACTCCCGCGTCGCGTTTACCGGTTACACCCAAGCAGCGCAGCACCGCGGATCAGGTCGCGCAGGCGGGTGTTCCGCTTTCCGCCTTGGCACCGAACGCGCCTGAACGCTACACCGTGAAGAGCGGTGACACGCTGTGGGATCTGTCGGGCATGTATCTGACCAGCCCCTGGCGCTGGCCCGAGCTCTGGGGCATGAACAAGACGCAGATCAAGAATCCACACCTGATCTACCCGGGGCAAACGCTGGTGCTAGTGAAGGACGGCGACCGTGCCCGGTTGCAAATAGCCGGCGAAGGAGAGCCTGGCGTGGGCCGGCTCGAGCCGCGCATACGCGACATCGGCAATGAGCGCACGGCGATTTCCGCGATTCCAAACAATCTGATCGCTCCATTTTTGTCGCAGCCGTTGGTGCTGGACGCCAACGGACTGGCGGATTCGCCGCGCATCGTCGCAACGCAGGAAGGCCGCGTGTTCGTCGGCCGTGGTGACGACGCCTACGCACGCGGCATCCAGGACGATGCGATCATCAACTACAACGTATTCCGCCCGCTGCGTCCGCTGTATGACCCGGACGACACCGCCCGCAAGAAACCCATCGCGTACGAAGCGTTCTACCTGGGAACCGCCAACAAGGTGGGCGGCGGCGAGATCGCGAAGATGCGTATTGATTCGAGCAAGCAGGAGATCGGCGTCGGCGACCGGCTGCAAGCGGTCGAACGCCAGGAACTGGTCACCTACATGCCCAAGCGGCCGGATGCGCCGGTCGATGCGCGGGTCATTGCGATGTATGACGGCGTTCGATATGCCGGTGGCGGAAGCATCGTCACTTTGAGCCGCGGCAGCAACGAGGGAGTCTCCACCGGCGACGTGCTTCAGTTGTATCGCACGGGTGAGACAAAACTCGATCGCACCGCCAACAAACGGGAATTCATCAAGTTGCCCGACGAGCAGATCGGGCTGGCGTTCGTGTTCAGAGTGTTTCCCGGTATTTCCTACGCGCTGATCGCTCGCGGAACAAGGGCAGTGGAAGTCGGCGATCGCGCAACGAATCCGAGCGACGATGTGGACTTTGCGCGTGAAGAAGAGCGCATGGGGATCACCGGGGAGCCGACGAGGCTGTCGCCGCCGGAACAGCGCGCCAAAGACCTCGGCAACCTGGTGAAATAACGCGGCATCCCTACACTCACGCACGCAAATGCAGGCGGCCGAACGCGCCGCCTGGCTGCGCCTGATCTGCACTCCGGGCCTTGGCCCGCGAGCCGCACGAAAGCTTCTTTCCACGTTCGGCCTGCCCGAAGCGATCTTCGACGCGGGGCTGTCGACGCTGTTGCGGTCGATGCCCGAGCCGCTGGCACGAATGCTGGCTCAGCCGCCAAGTGCCGAAGCACGTTCCTCGATCGATGCGACCGAGCATTGGCTGGCTGGCAGCGCCCGATCATGCGCTGCTGACGCTGGCCGACGCCGCGTACCCGCAAGCACTGCTCGCAACGTCCGATCCACCGCTGGTCTTGTTTGCCATCGGTCGGATCGAACTATTGAACCGGCAATCGCTGGCGATCGTCGGCAGCCGCAATGCAACTCGGCAAGGCAGCGAGAACGCGCAACTATTTGCGCGTTCGCTGGCGCAATCGGGCATCACGGTCGTCAGCGGTCTTGCGCTCGGCATCGACGCCGCTGCGCACCGGGGTGCACTAGCCGCCGATAGCGATGCTTCGACGATTGCGGTCGTTGGTACGGGCGTTGATGTGACCTATCCGGCGAGCAACCGCACGTTGACGACCGATATCCGAAAGCGTGGACTGGTGATCTCGGAGTTCCCGCTGCGCACACCGGCCATTGCACACAACTTTCCGCGGCGCAATCGCATCATTGCCGGCATGACGCGCGGCACATTGGTCGTCGAAGCCGCGCTGCGCTCGGGCTCTCTGATTACCGCGCGATTGGCTGCCGACAACGGCCGCGAAGTGTTTGCGGTGCCGGGATCGATTCACTCGCCGTTGTCCAAGGGCTGCCATCGGCTCATACGCGACGGCGCCAAGCTCGTCGAATCTGCCCAGGACGTCCTCGAAGAAATCGGTGTCGCTAGCCGCGGTGCCGATGCCGGAAACGCGCCGATCGAGCCGGCAGCCCATGCAGACGTGCTCGACCTCGTAGGCCATGACCCGATCGATCTCGAGCGCTTGGTCGAGCAGAGCGGACGCGAGCCCGGCGAACTGGTCGGTGCATTGCTGGAGCTCGAGCTGGCACAACATGTTGAGCGCCTACCGGGTAACCGATACCAAAGGTTGCGTTAATCCGACTATGACTCTTTACAGCGCGCTGTCGCTCGCATAAATTGCGTCCACGTGTTTGACGTCCTCGTCTACCTATACGAAAACTATGGCGCGCTGCATGCGTGCCCGGACTCCGACTCGCTGTCGAAACGCCTGACCGACGCCGGATTCGAAGACGAAGAGATTTCCGACGCGCTGATCTGGCTGTCCGGACTGCAGCTCGTCACTTCCGAATCAATCGCTGTGGGCCCGGAAAGCGAGTGCGCGTTTCGCGTCTATGCAGCCACCGAATTCGAGCGACTCGGAATTGAAGCGATAGGTTTTCTCAGTTTTCTCGAGCAGGCGTCGCAGTTGACACCGACGCAGCGTGAGATCGTCATCGAACGAGCGCTCGCGACTGACGAATCACCAATATCGCTCGATATGCTGAAAGTGATCGTACTAATGGTGCTGTGGAGTCAGCAGGCCGATATCGACGTATTACTTCTGGAAGAACTGCTCGGCGCCGGCGACGATCGCGCAAAGCACTAAAGGCTGTGCTCCTCGTGTACGCGACCCTTTGGGTCGCACGTGCACTCGTCGCAATTAGTTAGGCGCTCCCTCCGGAGCGACGAGCGACATGGCGGCGCATGTCGCCGGACAAGGCCGCGAAGCGCCGTTGGTCCCGCAGATTCATCGCGGGATTTGCGGTTCGCGCCAGACGAACTGCAAACAACGCGCGTCCGCGCGCAGAATAACTGCAAACAAGGGCGTGAGATTAGGCGCCTCCAATTGCATTCATTTAGTTGTTATCCTGAAAAAAGGAACAAGCTAGAAGCGCTCGTTTTCGAGTTGCTTCGCTCATTCATGTCTAAAGCATTGATCATCGCCGAAAAGCCTTCCGTGGCCGCAGATATTGCGCGGTCGCTGGGTGACTTCGTCAAGCATCAGGACTACTTCGAGAACGACCAATATGTGTTGTCGTCGGCGGTGGGGCATCTGCTCGAGCTGCGCGCTCCCGAGCAGTACGACGTCAAGCGCGGCAAATGGACGTTTACGCACTTGCCGGTGATACCGCCGCACTTCGATCTGGCGCCGATCGCGAGAAGCGAAGCGCGGTTGAAGGTGCTGATGCGGCTGATAAAGCGCAAAGACGTCGGCCTGCTGATCAACGCGTGTGACGCCGGGCGCGAAGGCGAGCTCATTTTCCGTTACATCGTGCAGGCGGCGAAGGCGAAGCAGCCGGTGCGCAGGCTGTGGCTGCAGTCAATGACGCCTGCCGCAATACGGGAGGCATTCGCGCAATTGCGAAGCGATGACGAGATGATGCCGCTGGCGGACGCCGCGCGCAGCCGCTCAGAGGCCGACTGGCTGGTCGGCATCAACGGCACCCGCGCGATGACCGCCTTCAATAGCAAGGAAGGCGGGTTTTATCTGACCACGGTCGGCCGGGTACAGACGCCGACGCTTGCGATCGTCGTCGAGCGTGAAGACAAGATTCGCAAGTTCGTGTCACGCGACTATTGGGAAGTGCGCGCGTCGTTCGACGCAAAGGCCGGCGCCTATGAAGGGCGCTGGTTCGATCCGAAGTTCAAGAAAAGTGATGACGTCGATGCCCGCGCCGAGCGCTTGTGGGACAGCCGAGAAAGCAATCGCTATCGCCGAAGCGTGTCGCGGCAAGACCGGCACGGCGACCGAGGAGGCGAAGCCGAGTACGCAGCTCGCGCCTTTGCTGTTCGACCTGACGTCACTGCAGCGCGAAGCGAATTCGAAATTCGGATTCTCGGCGAAGACAACGTTGTCGATCGCGCAGGCGCTGTACGAGCGCCACAAGGTGCTGACCTACCCCCGTACCGATTCGCGCGCGCTGCCGGAAGACTATGTCGCGACCGTGCGTAAAACGATGGACGTGTTGAGCAGCGCAACGCCGTATCGCGACTTCGCGAAGAAAATTGTCAAGCAGGGATGGGTGAAACCTAACAAGCGCGTGTTCGACAACGCAAAGGTCTCCGACCACTTCGCGATCATTCCGACGTTGCAGACACCGAACCACCTGTCGGAAGTCGAAGCAAAGCTCTACGACCTGGTCGTCAAGCGCTTTCTGTCGATCTTTTTCCCGGCGGCCGAGTATCTGGTGACCACCCGCATCACCGAGGTGGAGGGTCATTCGTTCAAGACCGAAGGCAAGGTTCTGGTCGAGCCCGGCTGGCTTGCAATCTACGGACGCGAGGCGATGCAGGAGCAAGGGTCGCTGCCGAAAATCGATCAGGGCGAGCGTGTCAAGACGACCGACGTGCAGGCCATGGCCCTCGCAACGCGACCGCCAGCGCGCTACACCGAAGCGACATTGCTATCGGCAATGGAGGGCGCGGGCAAGTTGATCGAAGACGATGACTTGCGCGCCGCGATGGTCGGCAAGGGCCTCGGTACACCGGCGACACGCTCGCAGATCATCGAAGGATTGATCGACCAGCGCTACATGGTGCGCGATGGCAAGGATTTGCGGCCCACGCGCAAGGCGTTCGATTTGATCACCCTGCTGAAGGGTCTGGATATCGAAGAGCTGACCGCGCCCGAGTTGACCGGCGAGTGGGAGCACAAGCTGTCGCTGATGGAGCGCGGGCAGCTCAAGCGCGATCTGTTCATGAAAGAGATCGCCGGCATGACTAAGAAAGTCGTCGACCGCGCAAAGAGTTATCAGTCGAACACCGTGCCGATCGACGATCCGGCCACGCTCGCGACACCGTGCCCGAATTGCAAAGGCAAGATCGTCGAGAACTACCGGCGCTACGCGTGCACGAAATGCGAATTCTCGTTGCCGAAGCATCCGGGCAGCCGTACGTTCGAGGTCGAAGAAGTCGAGCAACTGTTGCGTGATCGAACGATCGGTCCGTTGAATGGCTTCATCAGCAAAATGGGCAGGCCGTTCGCGGCAGTGCTGAAGATCACGCCCGAGCTGAAAATCGAGTTCGACTTCGGGCAGAGCAACGATGATGGCAGCTCCGATCCGATCGACTTTTCGGCCGCGACGATGATTGGTGCATGCCCGAAATGCGCGGGCCGCGTGTTCGAACAGCCGATGTCGTACCTGTGCGAAAACAGTGTCGGGTCAGAGAAGCGCTGCGACTTTCGTTCAGGCAAAGTTGTCCTGCAGCAGCAGATCGACCCGACGCAGATGGCAAAGCTGCTGAATGAAGGACGCACCGAGCTGATGCGAGGGTTCGTTTCGAATCGCACACGTCGAAAATTCTCGGCCTTCTTGATCCGGAAGCCCGACGGCACGACCGGTTTCGAGTTTGAGCCGCGTGCCGCAAAGACCGGGTCAAAAACTACCACCGCGTCTAAACGCAGCGGCAAGGCAGTCAATGGTGACGCGGTCGAAACGCCACCGGTGGTTCAACCGGCAAGGACGCGGGCCCGAGCAACTGTTGTGGCCGGTGCAGCTTCACCGTCGCCCGCGAAGAAAGGTGCACGCCCGCGGAAGGTCAGCGCGGGTGCTCGCAAAACCTCACTCAAAAATGCGCGCGGGGCCGGCAGCAGAAAACCGGTCGCACGCCGTTAGTCTTGTAAAGCTTCACGGTGCACGCGATTGACGTCGCCCGCAGGCGGTGGCTCTGTGCGTCGGTGTCTGCGGTCATCAGCACCACAACGACGCATGCCGTCGCGCAGCTTTCTTCAACACGCACGCTACGCATCATTCTGACTGCGCCGCCTGGCTCATCAATTGATGTAATTGGCCGCGTGGTGGCCGACAAACTGCGCGAGCGTCTCGGTCACGCAGTCGTTGTCGAAAATCGGGCGGCCGCCGGTGGCACTGTCGGCACCAATGAGGTCGCAAAGTCCGCACCCGATGGCGCAACGATCGGGCTGTCATTTACCGGTCCACTGGCAACTGCGCCGTACTTGTATTCGAAGCTTGCATATGACCCGGCGACAGATTTCGCGCCGATCGTGCTCGTCGGCACCGGGCCGAACATCCTGGCCGTTTCGAGCACGCTACCGGTTGGCTCGTTCAGGGAATTCATTGCATACGCGCGCCAGCGCCCCGGGCAGCTCAACTATGCGTCGGTTGGCAACGGCAGCGCATCGCACTTAGCAATGGAGATGCTGAAGACTGACGCCGGATTGTTTATCGTCCACATTCCCTTTAACGGAGCACCGCCCGCAGTACACGCCACCGCGGCCGGCGATGTACATGCGGTCATGTCCAATCCAACGACGCTGTTACCGATCGCGCAGACGGGTCGAATAAAACTGCTCGCCGTGACCAGTCGCGAGCGATGGCCCGCATTGCGCGAGCTACCGACAATTGATGAAAGCGGGTTCCCGGGATTCGAGGCGATCGCGTGGAATGGATTTGTCGCACCGGCGGCCACGTCGCGCGCGCGTATCGAAGAACTCAATCGCGAAATCAACACGATTTTTACGATGCCGGACGTGAGGTCACGCATCGAAGCGGCTGGTTGGCAGATCGGCGGCGGCACGCCGGAAGACTTCGCGGCCTTCATGCGAGCCGAACGTGCTCGCTGGCAACCGGTGATCAAGCGCAGCGGCGCACGCCTAGATTGAATTCATATGGCGTGCGAGGGTGGCCCCGTTTGCCTTTGTGCTGCGCCGCTCCGCGCGGCCGCTCCGGAGGAGCGGCGCCTAACTAATCGCGACGAGTGCACGTGCGACCGCGTAGCGGTCGCGTACACGAGGAGCGGCTCTTAATTCATCGTAATGGCGTCGGCAGCCGCAAGCGATGACAGCAGCGCAGCGTTAATCTGGCCCATCGACACTCCAACCAGTTGCGCGGCCCGCTCCGAACCTACCGTATCGCCGCGTTCGATCACCTCGGCCAGCGCGAGATGAACGCCATATGCACCCTGATGGGCACGCACCGCGTCCAGCACCGGCCGCGGCAGCGCGGCCGAGGCGAACAAACGCTCGTGCGAATGCCCAGTGATCTGCTGCAACAACGAAAATGCACCGACGGCAAACAGATCATCGCGCATGCCGCCTACGTATGCCGCGAGCGCTTCCAAAAAGAACCCACGTTGAACTGCCATATAAATGAGCGGCATCGAGCGCGTGTTCGCCGCAGATACGCCTAGCAGCAGCACCAGCCACCGCACCAGCCGTTTGTAGCCGAGCACCAGGATCGCATGGCGCAGCGACGTGATCGGTGCCGTCAACGCGGCAGTCGGCGCGAGTGCCGCACTGTTGATGACCGACAGCAACATCAATGCAAGGCTCGGCTCATTCTTGAACGCGCGCTCCAGCGCCATCACATCGGCGTCCCCCTGAATCAGACGCACGATGTCGAGCACCGCACGCCGTGTCGGCTCAAGGCCGGCCGAGGGTTCGACCATCGGCTCATCGAGCGGCCAGCCGATCGTCGCCTGTGCTCCTTGCGCCAGCGCAGCTTCGACATCTGAGCGCGTGTGCACATCTCGCACCCACAACGCCGAGGCGGCATCGTGTGCACGGCCGCTTTCGGAGTCGTCGACGACGGCGCCGAACAGCCGCTGGGTATCGCGCGGCAGCGGATGCTTCGTTTGACGCAATACGAATTTCTGCCCGGCCTGATGAGCGGCCTCCACCATCGGCTGCTGCCGTGCGGTCAGCGCGTCGGCCTCAATTTCCAGCAGCACATTGGCTCGGCCGCTCCATTCACCGATCGCCTGCAACTCGGTACTCAGTGAAAGAGGCGTCGGCGCCAGCACGACGATACCGCGCGAGGGCGACGTCGTCTGATCCGCCAGCGCAGCAATGACAGCCCCAGCCACGGACGTAGAGGTCTCGACAGCATTGGTCGCCGGACGGATCTCGATTCTCACGCCGAGCACACGGCGATCGCGCGCGACAATCGGCCTCCAACCAAGACGCAGGTGATCCAACGCGACGCCTTGCTCAGCTGCGCGCTCGCTGACGTCGTCGGGTCGAAGGAGGGAGCCGTCCATACCTGATCTTCGGCGTCAAACCCCTATCGCTTGAACGTGTCGGAGCCCTAAAAAGGCAGTCTTCGACGCTGCTTTAGTGACCATGAGCTAGCCGGGCATGGCGTCTGCAGTAGGTGCCGCGTTTACGCATGAGACAATCGCGCGCTTTTCGCGCCGCTGCACGCCCATTTATCCCCCAATTCGGTCTTTCACTATCAGTCGATGCCGCTTTTTGCCTCCACGATCCTGCTATCGGCGTTTCTGCTGTTTCTTGTGCAGCCGATTATTGCCAAGCAGATCCTGCCGTGGTTCGGGGGCACATCGGCCGTCTGGACCACGTGTCTTGTGTTTTTCCAGGTGGTTCTGCTGGCGGGATATACGTATTCCCATCTGACAACTCGGTACCTGTCGCCCAAGCAACAAGCGCGTCTGCACATCGCGTTGCTCGTCGTCAGCCTTCTATTTCTGCCGATCATTCCAAGCGAAGCGTTAAAGCCGGCGGCAGGCGCCGACGCCGCGCTGCGCATCGTCGTGCTGCTGTTCGCAACGATCGGGCTGCCCTACTTCCTTTTGTCATCGACCGGCCCACTGCTGCAAAAGTGGGTGGCGCCGCGCTTCCCCGAAAAGTCCGTTTACCGGTTGTTCGCGTTGTCGAACTTCGGATCTTTGATCGGGCTACTCGCATTTCCGTTTGCGATCGAACCATTTTCGACATCGCGCGCACAATCGATCGTATGGAGCGTCGCGTACGCGGTATTTGCGGCGGCGTGCGCTGCATCGGCGTGGAAAGCATCACAGTCGATGGCCGCCAACGCAAGCGACATCAGCCCAGTGGCGGCAGACCCTGAAGGTCCCGCGCCGAGGTTCAGCGATTACGCGCTGTGGCTTGCATTTGCCGCGCTTGGATCTGTGCTACTGCTGGCGACGACCAGCCACATCACGCAGAACATCGCGTCCGTACCGTTTCTATGGGTGCTGCCGCTGTCGCTGTATCTGCTGACCTTCGTCATCGCCTTTGAAGGACGCCAGGGCCGTGGCTGGTACCAGCGCGCCTGGTTTCTGTTTCCTACGCTGCTCTTGTTAGTGGCGATGGCAGCAGGCTTGGAGGCGAACCGCGGCGTGCTCGACGTCAGTCTCGCGGTGCCGCTTTACACGATCGGCATGATGATGGCGGCATTCTTCTGCAACGGCGAGCTCGCGTTAAGCAAACCGGTGCCAAGGTACCTTACACATTTTTATCTGACGATCTCGCTGGGTGGCGCACTCGGCGGCATGCTGGTAGGGCTGGTTGCGCCGCGCGTGTTTCCAACCTACTTCGAGTTGCCGGTAGCGCTCGTGCTGCTCGCGTCGCTCGCCGTGTTCGTGGCGCGCAAGACGCGTTGGCTGATCGGGCCCGCGATCGTCGCCACGCTCGCGACCGCGTGGTTCGGCAGTGAGTACATCGGCTTTCTTCGCGATGATGTCGTATACATGCATCGAAACTTTTACGGCACGCTGCGCGTCAAGGAGCAGGGGCAGGGTGATCAGCAGGTGCGTCGGTTACTGCATGGCGTGATCCTGCACGGCGAACAGCCGACGATCAGCGCAACCCGGCTCGAGCCCGGCACGTACTACGCGCGTACGTCGGGCGTGGGCCGCGCCATCGAAGCGAAGCAGACCCAGGGGCCGGTCAGATTGGGCTTTGTTGGTCTCGGTGTCGGCACCTTGTCCGCATACGGCCGTGCTGGCGATGTCGTGCGTTTTTACGAGCTTGATCCGGATGTGCTGGCGCTGGCAAAGACGCAGTTCTCGTATCTGAGCTCATCGCCGGCGACGATCGAATTCATGATTGGGGATGCTCGCCTGTCGATGGAGCGCGAGCTGTTATCGGGCGCCCGGCAGGCGTACGACGTGCTGGCGATCGACGCATTCTCGAGCGACTCAATACCCGTACACCTGATCACCTCGGAAGCGGCCGCGCTGTTTTTTCAACACTTGAAGCCCGACGGCATACTCGCGTACCACATTTCCAACCGCTTCCTCGATCTGAAGCCGGTGCTCGCCAACATTGCACAAGCCAATAACCTGTCGGTGAGGCTAATCACCGATTCGCCGGGCGATGGCAGCACCTCGTCGATCACTGATTGGGTGCTGCTTGCACGTTCGCCCGCCGCTTTGACGACGAGCGGCTTGCCGAAGTCGTCGAGGCGATCGAGCCAAATCCGCACTTCTCGCTTTGGACCGATCAGTTCAACAACCTGATCGACGTATTGAAATCGAATCCGATTAACGAGCTCCGACGTTTGATCGGACTTAGCTGACTCAACATGGCAACGCAACGCAAACCTCGCATCATCGTCAAGAATTCTCGCATCCACGGACGCGGCGTTTACGCAGCACGGCGTCTAAAAGCCGGTGAAAACATCATCGAATACAGGGGCGAGCGGATTCCATGGAAAGAGGCTGACAGACGTCCGCCGTCGAATCCCGAGGACCCGTTTCACACGTTCTTCTTTTCACTCGACGATCAGAAGACAGTGATCGATGCCGGGGTCGGCGGCAATGCAGCGCGCTGGATCAACCATTCGTGCGACCCGAATTGTGAGACCGAGGAAACGGATGACGGCCGGGTGTTTATCCAGGCGATCCGCGATATACGGCCGGGTGAAGAGCTTAACTACGACTACAGCCTGACGATCGAAGAGCGTCTGACGCCAACGCTCAGAAAGAATTACGAATGCCGGTGCGGGTCCAAGAATTGCCGTGGCACGATGCTCGGCCTGAGCAAGCGGCAAATGCCCAAAACCGCGAAATCGCGCAAGTCGGGACGTAAACCAGGTTGAGGTCCTGCGCATTGAGGGTTTGCTCATCCACACGTTCGATAGCGAGAACTCTCGCTCACGCCTAACGTCCAAGACGCTGTGAAAAAATTCTTGACCCGTCCACTGACTTTGCTGATGAGCGCACTGACCGTAGGCGCTGGCGCGGCAGGTTGCGCGTCACTCGACGAGTGGCAGCGGCAGGCCATTTTCGATCCGAGAAACGGCAGCCAGCGATGGTTCTCCGAGCCGCTGCCCGGTACCGAGCAATTCGACGTCACGCTTGCGAACGGCCATACGCTCAATTTCTGGTACGTGCCGCAAGAAGATCCGAAGGGCGCGCCAACGGTGCTCTATCTGCACGGCGCGCGCTGGAATCTAAACGGCAGCGTATTCAGGATGTCACGTTGGGTGGACCTCGGTTTTAATGTGCTCGCGGTCGATTACCGCGGCTTCGGCAAGAGCACCGAGCTCCTTCCTTCGGAAGAAACCGCCTATGCCGACGCGCGCGTCGCCCTTGACGAGTTGAAGCGCCGCGAGCCCGATCCAGCACGCCGATTCATCTACGGTCACAGTCTGGGAGGCGCATTGGCAATCGACCTTGCGGCCGGGCCGCTAAAGAAAGCGGAAAACGAAGTCGGCGGCATCATCATCGAATCCACCTTTACGTCGATTCCCGCGGTCGTACGTGCGATGAAATATGGCTGGGTACCGGGTATCGGACTCGCGGTCACTCAGCCGTTTGACTCAGCGACCAAGATCAGCAAAGTCCAAACCCCGTTGTTGATCATTCATGGCACTGCTGATGGCGTCGTCCCGCATGCAATGGCCGACGAGCTGTTTGCGGCAGCGGCCAGCAAAGTGAAAAAGGTCGTCAAGATTGACGGTGGAACGCACTCTGGCGCAAGTCGTACCGGCGGCGCCGCCTACCGCGACGCGGTGCTTGAATTCGTGCGCCGAAGCTCGCAGCAAAGCGCGGCTTCCATTAAAGGATAACGGCCGCGCCGAATTGCTAGTGCCTGCGCGGTCGCTCTTTCAGGTTTGTGATCTGGCCGATTTTCCACGGCCGCATGCCGAGCACGATGCCGATCGACTGCCGCTGATCGGGCGGCAGCGTGCTATCGAGTTCGGCCAGTTCGTTGAACTCCGCCGCCAAGCGGTCCAGCTTGCGGTGAATGACCGCGAATGACGCGGGCGAAATATCGCGGAACTCAAAACGAAAGTTGCCGCCGTGGCGATCGAACTCAACCGCCAGAAATTCGGCCATCGTCCGTTGACCGTGCTTGGCGCGGATCGCACCGCTCGGCCGCAGGCGTAGGTGTCGGCCCACGCGAATCTTTACCTTGTTCGACGGTAAAAGCTCGATCAACTGCAATCGATCGAGTTTCACCAGCAGCTTTGTCAGCTCGGGTTCGGTCAGCTCGTAGCGAGCCAGAATCTGCGCTGGTTGCCAGTCATTGAACAGCAGATAGAACACCCCCATCAGGCGCGGCTCCGCAGCCAGCGCGTGCTCCTGCGTCTCGGTCATCTCCTCCGGCGCGTCACCGGCGCCACGCGCGAGCTTTGCCAATTCAAAAAAGTCGAGATCGAGCGCCGACAACACCTGCTCGAGCCGATTCAACGTAAATGTGCGCTGCGAAAAAAGCCGCTTGACGCTGGCCTCGGACATCCCGATGCGGCGCGCCAGCTCGGCATAAGTCATGTGCCTGCTCTTCAGCACGCGCTTCAGCGAATCGATCAGCTGCTCGGTACTCATTCGTGCGCCCGGATACTGCCCGCGGTATCGATACTCGATACGTTATCACCGAAGTGCGTGGCGGTGACTGCTCGTCGTTGATTCTGTGCATGCCGCGATGTCGCGGTATGCCCTAGAGGATGTATGAGTAGCTTGATCATGCAAGCAGGCGTGACTGTTTTGCTGGCTGACTTTGTGTCCGGCGTCGTGCACTGGGTTGAAGATGCGTACGCGCGCCCCGGAGCGCCGCTGATCGGCTCATTGGCAGAGAACAACCTGCGCCATCACTGGCGGCCGCGCGAGTTTCTGCGCAAGAACTGGCTCGCGAGCTCATGGGATCTGTTGCTTGCCGGCGCAATACTGGTCGCGTCTGCGCTTTACACGGGTTGGCTAAGCTGGCACGTGGTGCTGTTCGCGCTGCTGGTAATTAACGCGAACCAGATACACAAGTGGGCGCACATGCACAGCGCCGAGGTGCCGACCACGGTGCGTTGGCTGCAAAAGCTGCACGTTCTCCAGACGCCGCGTCACCACGGCAAGCATCACGCCGGCTCGCGCACGACCCACTATTGCGTGATCACCAACTTCCTGAACCCACTGCTGGAGGAGGTGATGTTCTGGTCGCGCGTCGAACGTGTGATTGAACGCCTGACCGGCGTCAAGCGCCGCAGTGAAGCCGAGGAGTTGAAGCTGCTCGGCCTGTCAGCGGCTTGATCACGTCACGTCACTCAGCTTGTCGCGCCGGGCGAAAGCTCGGCGCGGTCATGGCCGGCATTTGCACATTCCTGATTTCGGCATGGCGCAGCGTGATGTTGCGTGCCTTCGTGTCTACCATTTCGACAACACCTTCAACCAGATCGGTCGTGTGATGACTGCTGGTGTGCGAATTTGTTTGCGCGAACGAAAAGCTGCTCAAACAAAGTGCCGCTACCGCCAGAGTTTTTGCGCCGCTAGCCATCACCGTCCTTAATGCACGGCCAGTCGCCTGGTACGCAGCATTGATAAGACCACCGCGATCGCAGCGCAGGCAAACAGATGCTTCAGTGTATGGCCGCTGATCCAACCTCCGAGCAGCCCGTACACCTGATGGTCGAGGCGCTCGAAGATCACAGCAATCAGATAAAGACCCGTAGCCGCATAGATTCGCTTGCTATGTGTGTACAACGGTTTGATCCAGGCCGTAGCTATTAGCGCCGCAGTGATGAAACTCACTTGCATCACCAGGTACGGCACAAGATTTCCGGAGGCGTGCCAATAAAGCACGGTACCGGCACCAACAGCCGCGAACGCAAACAGCCACTGCAAAACTCGCTGCGGCGCGCGATCTATCAACGTGCCGGCCACCAGGCCCGCGAAACCGAGCGCCATTGGGATACGGTCCCATACGAGCGTCGCATCACTTGGTTCGGCGTGATACCAAGCCGAGCCGAGCGCCGTCAAGAAAATGCCGAAGAACAGCAACGCATAAGGCCACGCCGAGCGCTGATCGGCAAACGCATTGCGATTACTCGATTTCCAACCGTGCAACGTGTAGAGGATTCCGATCACCCCAACGACTAGAAACGGCAGATTCGAAAGCACATCCGCTGCATGCGACAACCCAAGCCATGCGCGCTGATCTGCATAGTCGTGATACGACTGCGGCTGAGCGAAGGACGGCAGCAACCACCCGGCGAGCCAGGGCGCTATCAGAGAGCCGAGCGCGAGCACATTAATGCGCGCAGTTGATGATCCTTCAGCGTTGCGGGATGAAGCGGTGGATGTCGAGGTGTTCATGGCTGTCTTCGTTCAAGAGCGGCTCACGCTACTTCGACTTCCTTTCGATGAGCGATGCAATGCGCAAAGTCTTGCATTGCGAGACCTTTGGTCCGGCCTAGCGCTGCGTGTCGGTCAACAACTGGTCGAGCCGCCAACGCACCGCGCGTACTGCGAGTTCACGCGCGATCCATAAAAAAAACAGCAGCGCTGCAATAAAGCCGGTCCACTTCGGCAGCCCGACAGCATCAGCCAGCTGAGCGGACGCGATCGCGACAAGCCAGAAAATGAAGGCATTGCGCAGCCCGTGCTGGCGCTTGGGTTCATAGATCGTCAGTTCGTCGACCAACGCTGCCTGTTGGTCCGGATCGACACCGCGCGAGGCGACTTCCTCGATGATCCACGCGCGCGATACCAGCCAGACGCCCGTCGGTGTGATCCGGTCAGGCCACGCCATCTACTCAAGCGAGATGCCTTAACTCGCGTAACGCGACCGACAACATCGCCAGATCCGGTGACTTCGTATCAGCCAGTTCGCTCAGCATTCGCTGAGCTCGCTCGACGGCGGGGCGCTGTGCTACTTCCCATACGCTTTGCCCACCTGCCTGCAAGGCATCGGCGGTGAGCTCGCGTTGCAAAGCCGCCAGGTCATCACCCAACGCATTTTTAGCCATGCCCTGCCAGTAACCGTCGGACAGCAGCGCTGAAACCTGCGCACGAAGCCGCGCAAGTCCCAGCAGCTCTCCAATCGAAAAGTACGTATTGGCGACAACGTTCAGCGGCTGCTTCGATGACTCGGCAACCTCGGCGATATCGAGCGCTGCGAACGACGTGTCAGAGGCTGCCACCTCCTGTGCGAGCGGCGGCGGAACACCTTTGGCGACCAATTCCTGGTTCAGTTGCGCAATCGGCACACGCCACGGCGTGTTCGGCGGAGTCGCAGCGATGAACTGCAGCAGCGCAGCTGCGGCCGACGCAAATCGCTCGATCGTTGCCGCCATCGGCTCGGCGAGTCGGCGCGAACGCAGGAACCAGGTCGTCGCACGTACGGTGCGGCGCCCGAGCGCGATCAGCATTTGCGATTGCAGTTCGTCGGGCACGACGTTGTCGAGCGCCTCGATCGCTTGCCAGACAGGCACGAGTCCAAATACTTCGCGCGTCAGCAGATAGGCCCGCACGATCTGTGATGGCGTCGAGCCAGTCGTCTCCATGAGCCGGTGCACGAACGTCGAGCCGACCCGGTTGACCATGCTGTTCAGCACATGTGTCGCGACGATTTCGCGCTTCAGCGGATGACGCTCGATATATCTACCGAACTTTTCCTTCAGCACCGATGGGAAATAGCGCGCGAGCGCAGTGCCGACCCACGGATCCTCTGGAAGGTCGGACGCGAGCAGCTCGTCGGATAGCCACATCTTCGAGTACGCAAGCAGCACGGCGCGCTCCGGACTTGTGAGCGGAATGCCTTTAAGACGGCGCTCGGCAATGTCTTCGTCACTCGGCAGAAACTCGATCGCGCGATTGAGCCGCCCCTGCTTTTCGAGAAAGCGGATGAATCGCTGCTGCTGATCGAGCAGCCGCGTCCCCATGCGGCCGGAGACTGACAACGACTGTCCCTGAAAGTAGTTGTCGCGCAGAACGAGCGCAGCAACATCGTCGGTCATGCTGACCAACTGTGCGTTGCGCTGCTTCTCCGTCAGCTCGCCGTCAGCGATCGGCAGCGACAGCAGAATCTTGATGTTGACCTCGTGATCCGACGTGTCGACACCCGCCGAGTTATCGATCGCGTCTGTATAAAGCTTGACGCCATGCAGCGCGGCCTCCACCCGACCGAGCTGCGTGAATCCGAGGTTGCCGCCTTCGCCGACGACTTTGCAGCGCAGCTCTGCGCCGTTAATGCGCAGCACATCGTTGGCGCGATCGCCAACGTCCGCGTGCGATTCAATGCTCGCCTTGACGTAGGTTCCGATGCCGCCGTTGTAGAGAAGATCAACCGGCGCTTTCAAAATCGCCGAGATCAGCTCCGCCGGCGTCAACTTGCTCGCTGAAATACCGAGCGCTGTCTGCACCTGCGGAGAAATCGGAATCGATTTTTCCGAGCGTGCCCAGATTCCGCCGCCCGCGGAAATCAACTTCTGGTTGTAGTCGGCCCACGATGACCGCGGCAGTGCATACAAGCGCTCGCGCTCCGCAAAGCTGGCAGCCACGTCGGGGTCGGGATCGACAAACACGTGTCGATGATCGAACGCCGCAAGCAGGCGAATGTGCCGTGACAGCAGCATGCCGTTGCCGAATACATCGCCCGACATGTCGCCGATGCCGACGCACGTGAAGTCGGTCGTCTGCGTGTTGATGCCGAGCTCGCGAAAGTGCCGCTTGACGCTTTCCCAGGCGCCCCGCGCCGTAATACCCATTTCCTTATGGTCGTAACCCGCGCTGCCGCCGGACGCAAACGCATCACCCAGCCAGAATCCGTATTCGGCACTGACTCCATTGGCGTAGTCCGAGAAGGTTGCCGTCCCTTTGTCGGCCGCAACCACCAGATAGGGGTCGTCGCCGTCGTGCCGCACGACTTGCGGCGGCGGCACGATCGCATTGCCGACGCGGTTGTCGGTCAGATCGAGCAGCCCACGCAGATAATCGCGATAACAGTCGACGCCCTCTTTCAAATAAGCGTCGCGATCGATCATCGGAGGCGCCTTCTTCAATACGAAGCCGCCCTTGCTGCCGACTGGCACGATGACGGTGTTCTTCACCATCTGCGCCTTCATGAGTCCAAGGACCTCGGTGCGAAAGTCCTCGGGTCGATCGGACCAGCGCAGACCGCCGCGCGCGACCTTGCCACCGCGCAGGTGCACGCCTTCGAAGCGTGTCGAGTAAACGAAGATCTCGAACAACGGACGCGGCTCGGGCAGCCCCGGTATCTGCGCCGAATCAAACTTGAACGATAAAAATGTGCGGCGCGGCCCCGCCGCACCGCTCGCGCCGACACCGGTGCGCCAGTAGTTGGTGCGCAACGTGGCACCGATCAGCGACAGATACTGGCGGAGCACTTTGTCTTCGGAAAGACTAGCGACCTTGTCGAGCGCTTGCTCGATCGCATTGACCTGACTGGCAGCAGCCACTTTGTCGGCACGCTCCGGATCGAAGCGCAACTTGAACAGCCCTACCAGCATGCGCGCGATACGTGGGTGACTCGCCAGCGTCGTTTCGATAAACGTCTGCGACAACGCGAAACCGGTTTGCCGCATGACCTTTGCATACGCTCGCAGCACCACGATCTCATCGGCTGAGAGTCCGGCACGCAACACCAGGCGGTTGAAGTCGTCGTTTTCGACTGCGCCTTCAAATACGCGCGCAAATGACTCCTCAAAGAGCGGTGCGATCTCCTCCGCATCGACGTCGTCGGTGCCAGACAGCTGTAGGGAAAAATCATGCACCCACAGCGGCCCGCCGCCGTCTGGAGTCAGCTGATAGCCGCGCTCCGACAGCACGCGCACACCCATGCGCTCCAGCATCGGCAACGAGTCCGACAGTGCGATCGGCGCACCGCTGCGATACAACTTGAACCCGAGGCGTCCTGGCGGTCCTTCGAGTGGCCGATACAGATTAAGCGCAAGGCTTTTCGTATCGCTGTCCAGCGTCGTGAGTCGGCGAATGTCGGCGACCGCCTGCCGCGCCGACACCGCTTCTTCGTAGGCAGTGGGAAACGCCGAGCCGAAACGCTTGTACAGCGGCGCCGCTTGCCCTTCGCCTTCTTCGTCATTCAACGCTTCGCGCAGATCGTCTTCCCAGCGTCGCGCGGCATCGGCCAATTGCGCCTCGATTGCACGCCGGTCGACCTGGCGCACCTTGCCCGGCGTCGTCCGTACGGTGATATGAATTCGCGCGAGCACGGCATCGGTCAGCAGTACGTCAAAATCGGCCGTAGTGCCATCGAACGCTTCGATCAGAATTTTTTGAAAGCGCCGCCGCAAGTCGGTTGTGTAGTTCTCGCGCGGGACGAAGATCAGGCACGATACGAAGCGCTCGAACGGATCGCGCCTGACGAACAAGCGAAACCGCTGACGCTCGCCGAGCTGCACGATGCCGGTAGCAATTTCAAACAACTCGTCGGCGGTAATTTGAAACAGCTCGTCGCGCGGATAGGTTTCGAGCACGTGCGTCATCGCCTTGCCGAGATGGCTGCCGGGCGCGAGACCCGAGCGCGCGGCGACTTCCTTCACCTTGCCGCGTATCAAAGGCACTTCAGCGACGCGTGTGTTGTATGCGGCGGAGGTAAACAATCCTACGAAACGATGTTCGCCGACAACCACGCCGTCTTTGTAGCGCTTGACTCCGATGTAATCGATGTATCCGGGGCGATGCACCGTGGAGCGCGAATTCGCCTTCGTCACGAACATCATCGGCGAAACCGAGCGCGCGACCGCACGCGCCTGGGGCGGCAGCACGGCGAAGCTGCTCGAAAGTGCGGCTTCAGATTCGGATTCGCGCAGGATGCCAAGGCCGCTTCCGGGCACGAGCCGCAAGGCGTCTTCACCCTCCGCCGTGACAAGGTCATGACGCCGATAGCCGAGCAGCAGAAAGTGGTCTTCTGCGAGCCACTGCAGAAACGCACGGTTCTCCGCAACTTCTTCGCTCGCGAGCGGCGGCGGTTTCTTATCGATTTCCTTAATGACGGCGCGCAATTGCGCAATCATCGCTTTCCAGTCACTGACGCTGGCACGAACGTCCGCGAGAACGCGCTCTATACCGGCAGCAAGCTCCGCGCGTGACTCCGCGTCGGCCAGGCGGTCGACTTCAATGTGCATGAACGATTCACGCGGCCAGTCGGGCTTGTTCTCTCGCGTATCGATCGACTGCAGTGTGCCGCTCTTGTCGCGCTCTACTGCAAAGATCGGATGCACGATCAAGTGCAGCGTCAGCGCCTGTCGGCTGACCTCCATCGAGGCCGAATCCACCAGGAACGGCATGTCGTCATTGACGATCTCGACGACCGTGCGACGCGAGGCCCAGCCGTGCTCGCCAGCGTCAGGGTTGAACACGCGAACCTTGGCCTTGCCGCTCTCGCGTGTGCGTGCAAACTGCCAATGCGATAGCAGCGCGCCGTACAAGTCCTCGACTTCGCGGGCAGCGAGATCTTCGGGGTCGACGCGCTCAAAATAGGCGCGCGCGAAAGTTATCAGGGACGCGCGTTCGTTCTTCTGAATGCGCGAGTTGATTAATGTAACGACCGCATCGATGCGCGCCTTCTTGTTTAAATCGGGCTTGGCTTCAAGCGGTGACATTTCATTTCTCCAGCTTGATTTTGCAGCAGTATGCCTCTTCGTGACTAATAATTAGGGCTATGTTTCCTGCGCTTGGACCGCGTCTGGCCTTCGTCGATGTAGAAACCACCGGCGGCAGTCCCGCTCGCGAGCGCGTCACCGAGGTTGGCGTCGTGCGAGTCGATTTCGATGATGACGAAGTACGTGTCGATGAATGGTCGACACTGGTCAATCCCGGAGTACCCATTCCGGCCGAGATTCAATGGGTCACCGGAATTACCAACGAGATGGTGCGCGCGGCACCATCATTTGCAGAAGTCGCACAGCTGGTGTTCGATCGTCTCGAAGGCGCACTCTTTGTGGCCCACAACGCGCGCTTCGATTACGGCTTTTTACGCGCCGAGTTCCATCGCGCAGGCTTGTCGTTCAACGCGAAGACTTTGTGCACAGTGCGGCTTAGCCGCTACTTGTATCCGGACCGGACGCCGCACACGCTCGACGCAATCATCGCGCGCTTCAATCTCGACGGCGAGCCAAGGCATCGCGCGCTCGGCGATGCGCGCGTGCTTTGGCGGCTACTGCAACGTCTTTCGGATCGACATACGACGTCAGAAATCGAGGTCGCCGTGCGCGCTCTGCTGCGACGCCCGGCGTTGCCGCCGAACTTGCCACCGGATGCGATCGACGCTCTGCCACACGCGCCGGGTGTGTATCTGTTCTATGGGTTGAACGAGCATCCGATCTACATTGGCAAGAGCATCGATTTGCGCGCGCGGGTTGCAGGCCACTTCAACTCCGAGTACCGCGCGCCGCGCGAATTGCGGCTGTCGCAGGAGATTCATCGGCTCGAGTGGGAAGAGACGGCGGGTGAATTCGGCGCGCTGTTGCGCGAATCGGAGCTCATCAAATCGCAGTTGCCGGCGCATAACGTTGCTTCGCGGCGCAAGCTGAACCAGGTGCTGCTTGCCTTCGATGATCAGGGTCGCGCAACGCTGACTCGTGCCAGCGATTTCGACTTTGCGCAGCTTGGCCGCTGTTACGGCCCGTTCGCATCGCGCGCATCCGTGCGGCGCTGGATGACCGAGCTCGCTGCTGAGCATCGCATTTGCCTGAAGGCGATCGGATTCGAAGGTCGCCGCAAAGCAGCGAGTGATGGAGCGCCGTGTTTTAACTATCAACTGCGTCGTTGCAACGGCGCATGCGTTGGTCAGGAGACGCGTGATGAGCACACCGCGCGTATCAAGGAGCTGATGCTGTCGTGGCTGTTACCGCGATGGCCGCATTCGAGTTCGATCGCGCTGGTCGAGCGCAATGCCGAGCGCTTTCAGGAGCAGTGGCACGTATTCGACCAATGGTGCTGGCTCGGAACGGTCAAATCATTGAATGCCGCACTCGATCTGGCACGCAGTGCCCCGCGCGTGTTCGAAGCCGATGCCGCAAGATTGGCGGTGCAGGCGTTGTCTGCTCGGTCGCCGTGGCCGCTGCTGGCGGTGGAACTCGCGTCTAACGCGTCCCCGTTGGCGGCAACGCTTCCGCTGGCGGTTGCACTTGCGGATAGCGCTCGCGGAAACGTTTTAGCTCCGCATCCGCTTCCTCGTGACGACCTTCACGCCGCAACTTGATGATGCGTTCGAGCCAGACTGCGGCGGACTCATCGGCCTGCTTGAGCTCGCTCTGTGCCGCCGCCACCGGAGGTGACGCGGCAGCCTTCGCCACATCGCGCCGTGCGTCGCCGCTCGACTGATCGGTCGGAGCCGTTGGAGCTGCAGCACCTGCCGCCGCGCCCTGCTCGGCTCGCAGTTTTGGACGCTGCGTAGGCTCGGGTGGCGGCGGTGGGGGCACAGTTGCAGCGGCCGGCGCGTTCTGTCGCGCTCTCTCAAGCTCGTTAGCAGGCGCAGCGGCGGGCGCTTCTCTTACAACCGGACGGTTCTCTTCGAGCGGCGCCCGCGCAACCGAATCCGATTCCTTCTTCAGACGCCCACCGAAACGTTCTTGAGCGCGTGTCGACGAGCGCTCAACGGCCTGCGCATCCTTCGTCTCGGGTTTGGGGATCGGCTTTTCCGCCATCGGAGGCGGGGGAGCCGCGGGTGCCGCCGGTGCCGCCGGTGCAGTCGCGGCCGGCGGCACCACGGTGTCAGCGGCGCTCCGCGCCGGTGCAGACGAATCGCTGAACTGCGGCATCTCCTCGTTTGTGCGGATCGCCATCATCACGGCGAGTGTTGAGAGCATCACCGCCGCGGCGGCGGCCAGCGGCCACCGCCGACCGGCGCGATACGGCTTGGCTGCGTCAACCGGCTTGGCGCCGACTTCGCGCGAGGCGGCCGCCAATATTGAGGCTCGCGCGGCTGCCGATGGGCGCTCGTCCAGCTCGCCACTCGCTTTTCGATAGCGATCGATCACGTCGCGCTCCGCACCGCTACCGGCGGAATCACCAGCGCCCGTTTTAACGCCGTCCCTACTCACTGCCATGCCTCCATGGCCGACCGCAACTTGCTCATCGCGTAGCGCAGCCGGCTTTTAACCGTTTCATGTGCTGCCCCGGTGGCAGCGGCAATTTCTTCAAGCGACAAGCCGCCTTCGGCTTGCAGCAGAAATGCCTCCCGTTGCGCCGGGGGCAGCGCTTCCACCGCCTGCAGGAATGCGCGCGCCTCAGCACGTGCAATCACCTGATGATCGGGCCGTTGCGCATCACTGCCCGCAATCTCCAGCACCGCGTCGTCAGCCTCGTTTGCTGCATCACCAGCAAAGTAAGCCATCGATACGGCGTCGTCGCGCGCTCGCCAGTGATCGATCATCTTGCTGCGCGCAATCGTATAAAGCCACGTGGTGAACTTGGCACGCGGCTCGAAGTTGGCCGCGTTGCGCACCACGGCCAACCAGGTTTCCTGCAGCAAATCATCCGCCGCCGAGGTCGCTGTGCCCTGCCGCAGAAAGAAGCGAAAAATGGCGCGCTCGTGCCGCTCGTACAACTCGGCAAAAGCGCGCGCGTCTCCCGCGGCATAGGCCGCCAGCAGATCCTCGTCGCTGCTCATCGCGCGGCATTGTGCCTCCTAGTCCACTGAACCAGCGCGACGAACAACAGCATGAATTACCAGCGGCGCGGCGGGTCCGGCACGAAGCCCACCGGTGCCGGAAAAGCCTCAGGCGCACGGCCGTGGCGCACTCGGGGGTGGGGAATTGCTCCCATCGCAATCAAGTTGTCGCGGCTGTCATAGTGAATAGTGATCAACTCGTCAGGCGTCGACTGCGCACGCTCGAATGCCACGTGCTGTGTCGGCGCATATTCGCTGCGCCCATGGCCGGTGCCAAGCCGTTGCTGATCTCTGCGCGCGGAACGCTCGGTTTCGGCATAGGCATCGTTGGAAGCGGAAGGGCTCGCTGCGCGTCCCGCGGCGCCTTCGCGCGCCGAATCCTGCTGCACTTCCGCTTTCGAGCGCGATAAGGGCGGTGCGGCAGATACCGGCGGCGGCACGTAGCGCACTTTCTCGCGAAACACGGCGACGCCGATCACGCCGACGTTATCCGGCCGACCGGTGCGCGCAGCATATGAATTAGATAGCGCCGTGAATTCAAACGCGGCGACGCGCGCCAGATTCTTGCGCCACCCGGTGATCTGCGCCGCCTGCCCATCGCTCAGTACGTAGCCAGTCTGATCGTGCGCGGCGGTCTCGCCCGAAACGACGTTGACTCCGTCGACCGCAATGACATTCAGCGTACGGCCGCCGCTGCGATTCGTCAGCGATACGGCATAGCGATTGCCCGGTTTGCCGGGCACCCACCAGCGGCCGTCATGCCAATACATTGGCAGCGTCTCGCCGGTGACGCGATCGATTACGTTGATGTCAACCATCGAGCCAACCGCTACGGCGGGGGTAGAACAAGCAGTCAAGGCAGCGACAGATGCCACTGCAGCCAGCGTTCTGATCAACATTGAAAACTCTCCAAAGTCGTAGGTAGAGATGTTGAAACGCCCGCCCGCGACAAAAGGGGTTATCCATTTGACGGCCTCGGGCAGAATTGAACCGTGCGGTTCGAACACCTGATCCAGATCAACGATCCGTTGATGCCTCTGCTCGACACGCTGACGCGCGAGCAACTGTGGCGCGGGCTCGTGTTGCGGGCCGAAGACCCGACTCAGTTCGTGCTCGGGCTCGAGGTCGCCATCATCCACTCCCGACGTGACGTGGGCGACGAAGTCGAGCTGGTACGAACGCTCGACTTCGGAACGTTCAAAGTCGACGACCGTGTGCGCCTGATGCCGCAGCGTCGAAGCGAAATTCACACTCAGCGCGGGGCGACCTGGCCGTCAAGCCGGATGAGCATCGAGATCGAAGAGCCACAGCCCGAGCTGCTGTTCCTGCGCTTCTTATATGAGTCCGACGAAACGTCGGCGCACGGCGATCTTGACGACGTCACCACCACGCTGCGGAAGCAGGCCTACGAGCGCGCGGACCTGGACACGGTGGCTCGTATCCGCGCACTCGCGGAACAAGGCTGGCTGGACGATTCGGCTGCGCGGCGTCTGGCGTGCATTCCAAAGCACTAGTCCTGTTTTCCGGTGGCCAGGATTCGGCTACTTGCCTGGCTTGGGCATTGGAGCGCTACCCACACGTTGAGACAATCGGCTTCGACTACGGCCAGCGGCACGCGGTCGAACTGACGGTTCGCCCCCGCATCCTCCAGCTGTTGCGCAATCGCTTCCCGAAGTGGGCCGAGCGCCTGGGAGAAGACCACTTGGTGACAATGCGCGAGCTAGCGCAACTGTCGGACACGGCGCTAACCCAGGCTGCCGAGATTCGGATGAGCGCCAACGGCCTGCCCAACACGTTCGTACCGGGCCGCAACCTGTTGTTTTTCGTCTATGCCGCGGCCGTCGCTTACCGGAGAGACCTTCGTGTACTCGTCGGAGGCATGTGCGAAACCGACTACTCCGGCTACCCGGATTGTCGGGACGACACGCTAAAGGCCATGCAAGTCGCCCTCTCGCTCGGCATGGAGCAGCGCTTCACTATCGAGACGCCGCTTATGTGGCTGGACAAGTCGCAGACATGGAAGCTGGCGCAAGAGCTAGGCGGAGAGCCGCTAGTCAACCTCATCCGCAACGAGACGCACACCTGTTATCTGGGAAATCGAGCTTCTCGTCATGACTGGGGCGTCGGATGCGGAAAATGCCCGGCGTGCGAGTTGCGGGCGACGGGCGGGTCTTTGGCGGGCCGAACTCGCCGCGCCCAGACAAAGCTAGCGGGGCTTGGGCAACGTACGCCGGATCTGCCGACGCTCAATAATCGGCGGCGGCTGGTTCAACTGCTCCATACCCTCGATCGGCTTTGCCAGCGACTCGGCGATCTTCAGACGCGCCGCATTGAGTGCGGTCTCGCGGGCGGCGGCGCCCAGGAAATCATCCAGATTCTCGATGCTCGCGCCGCAGGCTCATGACCATGGGTACGAAAAGGTCGACTAGGTGGGGGTCAAACTGCAGTTCCCGCAGTCGAAGAATCTCGCTGATCGCTTCATCGCTTGTAAAAGCGCGGCGGTACGCCTTTTCATGGGTCAGTGCATCGTATGAGTCGCACAGACAAACAATTCGTGCCGCCAAAGGGATCGCCGAGCCGGAAATCCCCTCCGGATAGCCATTTCCATCCCATCGTTCATGATGATGCCTGGCAATATCACTCGCGAGTTCGCTGTACGAAACCTTCGTTTTAGAAAGCAAATCGGCGCCGGTTGCGGCATGCGTTTGCAGAATTTGTCGCTCGCCTTCAGACAAAGGTTGAGGCTTTTGCATCAATGAATCTGGAATGCCGACCTTGCCGATGTCATGCAATCGAGCTGCTAGATCGATCGTTTCACATGCGTCATCCGATTGGCCGAGCGCCTTCGCCATTAGCGACGATAGCTTTGCCACGCGATAACAATGTTCGCCTGTCGGGTCATCTCGCATCTCCGCCGTAAATGCAATCTGCTCCAGCAGATCGCCCTGCTTCGTGCCGGCTGTTTGCGCAGCAATCTTGTCGCTTAGTTCGGCTTCTTTGTCTGTCAACAAATGTTCGGGAAACTGTGCGCGGATTCAATCTGCTGCAAGTGCAATTCTTGATGCCGACAATGCTGTCGTGTTGGGCCTTGCGGATATGCAGTGTCAACTCTCGATGCAGCGCCAAAGCTCGCTCAGGCCGGCCCGCTTTCTCATGCGCCTGAACCAGCGCCAACAGCGTTTCTCGTAGTGATGGCTTAACGGCGCGCGCCTTTTCAAGAGCGGCCATTCCCCGCGAAAGCCCAACATCGCCCAGACCCGAGTACACCTCGACTAGCCCTTCGGAACACGCGGCTGAAATATCGGCGCGCACTGACTTTGCCCTGGGCGCCAACTCCCTCGCGATTTGCGCGCGTTCGGATGCTTCTGCAACGCGCCCCATAGCCAGCAAGAGTCGCGTGTACGTGCCTTCAGCAAAAACACGGTTGAGCATTTCAGCAGGGGTGTCCGGTGCATGCTTTAGGCAATAGCGTCGCGAATAGCTGTCAAGCCCTGCTTCATACTCTTGCATGTGCAGGCAACACAGCGCAACGTTTGCAAGCGCGACTGACCTTAAGCGGCCGCAGTTGCCGCCAGAACCTGTCGCTCAAGCGTGTCGCTCGCTCAGCTGCAGTCTCGGGCGTCCGCGTAAAGCGCAGCTTCATAGAAAGCGGCCCCCAGATTATTCCAAACAGCAACTTTGCCAATCGGATCGTCCGCATCTCCTCAGCGATTTCTAGCGCTTCCGAGAGGGCGGTGAGTGCATCACCTGGATTGTTCGTGGAAACAGGATTACTGCTTGCACCGTGAAGGCTTTCCTCAGTAGCGCTCGTTCATTGACATCGCGCGCCAACATCACTGCAAGTGCTGCCGGTTCGACGCCGCTCAAATGTGCTTTGACCCTGATGATAGAACTGCGACGCGATGTCAATAAGGCAGTTGACGCGGCGCTATCGGATCGACCGTGAAAGGAATGAACGCAGGCGCTTAAGTGCGTCACTTAGGAAAGCAATCGTTTCGGCGCACGGCGAGGCTAGATTCGCCTTGATTTCGCGCTCTAGGACTGCTAGATCTTCTTGAGCGTGCTCAGACATCCTGGCTAGGAGGAAAGTTGGATCGAGGGATTGTGATCGCCCGCACGCGCTGTGGCTATAGGGTGAAGACGAACCAAAAGCGGGCTATTTCCCACGCCTTCTCACTGCATCGAAGATGCGTTCGCGTCGGGCTATAAGAACTCGGCTCCAGTCCAAACAAGTCAGCCACTCGTAGAGGAATCAAATGAACAAGATCGAACTTGCCGCCGCCGAGGAAATCGTTGTTGACTCCATCGAGAGGCCCACTTGAATTATCACTGTCCGAACTTGACATGGTCGGCGGCGGCGCATTCGGCGTCCTGCTGATAGTAGGCATCGAGTACACATTAAGCGTCAACTAATAACCCAGAGATTTTTTGCTCTACGAGCTTAGCCGGACGGCCCCGACGAGGGCTGTCCGGTTATTTTTGCCCTAGGCCGCAAGCTGGTTCGCACGGTGTCGCGCCACTTCACCCAGCCGAACAATCCGATCCACTGCCCCGACTGTCTCGGGCCGGTGGCTGACGATCACCAGCCCAATCCCCGTCTTCCGCAGCCCATCGGTAATCGCCCGCTCCTTCGCCAGATCGAGCTGATCGAACGTTTCGTCGAGGAAAAGTATTTGCGGCCGACGGTACAGAGCGCGAGCCAATAGCACTCGGCTTCGTTGCCCGCCCGACAGCGCCATTCCCAGGCTGCCGACGATCGTGTTGAACTGCATCGGCATGGCGTCGATTTCCTGATCGACCATCGCCAGCCGGGCGCAGTCCTGGACCCGTTGCGGGTCGTGCTGCGGGTCAAAGAAGCTGATGTTGTCTTCGATCGTGCCAACGAACAGATGGTCGTCCTGCATTACGACGCCAATTCGGCTTCGGTAAGCGGCTTTATCCCAGTCGCGAACGTCGCGGCCGGCGGCTGTTAGCGAACCTTCGGTCCGGTCGAACAACCCCGCCAACACCTTGACCAAGGTAGTTTTTCCGGCGCCACTTGGCCCGACGATCGCTACCATTTCGCCCGGCTTGGCGGCAAAGTCAACGCCGCGGAACACGAAACCCTCGATGCCGTAGGCGAACCCAATGTCGCGCCCCTGCAACACGAACGGTGCGGAGGGTGCGTCGGCCCGCGCGACTGCAGGCAACTCGGACGGGCTTCCTTCGGGTTCGGCGAGCGCGATGTCGGCAACACGATCGGCATGCAGATCGAGCATCCGGAACTCGATCGTCTTATCGACCAGGTTGTTGACTCGCGTGATGAACAAGAGCTTGAACAGCAGGAAGGCGAACAGCATTCCGACCGATAACTGGTTCTCGAGCACTGCGTAGGCGCCGAGCCAGATCACCAGCACGTTCTCGATGCCGAACACCAGCACGTTGCCCGCACGCTGCAGCAGTGCCAGGTTCTGCACTCGCACATCGGCATTGGTTTGATCGACGATGTGATTCAAGTAAGCGGACCGGCGCTCTGACTCCCGCAGGTTGAGCTTGATTGCCATCATTCCGCGCAGTGTTTCGATGAAGTGAGTGGCCGCTTTCGCCTCATGCACGATGCGCTCGTCAGTAGCTCGCCGCTGCGGCGCATACATCGTCCAGCGCAGCAAGCCGTAGCAAACGGCCGCGATCACCACAATCAGGGTCAGCGTGGGGCTGTACCAGAGCATCACGGCAAGCGTGACCAGCACCATCACACCGTCCATTACCGTTTCGAGAAAGGTCAGCGTCAGCGTGCGCTGGATCGCATCGACCGACCTGAAGCGGGACACGATGTCGCCGATGTGGCGCTTCTCGAACCACGCGAGCGGCAAACGCAGCAGGCGGGCGAACAGCGTGTCGAGCAACTGCAGGTTCAGCCGCGTGCTGATGTACACGCCGAGCCAGGCACGCAGCCCGGTGACGACGGCAATCGTCACTGCCAGCAGAACGAATCCGATGCCGAGTACTGCCAGTAAATCGCGGTCACGCCCTACGACGACGCGGTCGACGACCAATTGCAGAAAGAAAGGCGTCGCGATAGCCAGCACTTCGAGCACCAGTGATAGCAGCAGCACCTGCGTGATCGCGCCTTTCAACCCGGTGGCCGTCCGCACCAATTGCCACGCACTGATCTGTTCGCGCTCGTCGCGCTTCTTGAATCCCGCCGCCGGCGTCATTTCCATCGCGACGCCGGTGTAGTGGTCGGACGCTTCGGCGAGTTTCAGCACACGGCGCCCGCGCGCAGGATCGTTGACCGTGATCGTGTCGCCGTTCACGTGAGTCAACACGACAAAGTGGTTCATGTCCCAATGCAGGATCGCCGGAAGCTTCAGCTGCGACAGCGATTCGAGCGCAACCTTGACACCGCGCGCCGCCATTCCCATGACTTCGGCGATTGAGCTGATGTGCTTCAGCGTCACGCCCTTCATCGAAGGCGCGAGCCGCATTCGCATGCCGCCCAGATCGGTGCGGAAGCCGTGATAGCTCGCGATCATTGCGACGCAAGCGATGCCGCACTCAGGCGCCTCGCTTTGCAGAATCATCGGCACGCGCCGCATTACCGAAGCGCCCGCATCAGCCCAGCCTTTCCTTGAGCGCCAGTACCGGCTCGAAGACCCACTCCCACACCTTGCGCTTTTCCTGCAGGATGTCGGCGTTGACCGACATGCCAGGTCGCAGCGGCAGCGTCTGCGTACCGGACGCGACAGTTTGCGCATCCAGTCTCACATCGACGCGATACACCGGCTCGCGTACCGTCATCGGACCAACTCTTTCGCCGGGCGACCACACGGTGCTGCTGACGCGCTCGACCGTACCGCGATATTGCCCGAAGCGCTGAAAAGGAAATGCGTCGTATCGAAGGACCACCGCCTGGCCCGGCTGCACGAATCCGATCGCGCGTGTCGGCACCAGTAGCTGCGCATGCAGTCCGCCGCCTTTGGGCACGACCATCGCCAGCGGCGCTTCATCGGCAACCGCTTCGCCGCTGTTGGCGGCGATGTTCGTGAAGACGCCCGAGATCGGCGCACGGATGACGTTCTCTCGCTTGGCGGCCTCCTGCACACTGCCCTGTTGCAGCTCGCTCATCTGACGCTTGACCTGATCGATCTGCGAACCGACCTTGGTTTCTATCAACGGCAGTTCCGAGCGAGTTGACGACAGTTCGCGCTCGACGCTCGCGCGCTGGCGCTTCAGACCTTCGAGTTTCACCTGCTGGTCGAGCACGTTGTTGCGAAATTCGATCAGCTTGCTCTCGGAATAGAACTTGTCCTTGTAGAGATCTTCGGCGCGCTGGTATTCGTTGCGAGACGACGCCAGCCGTGTTTGCTGCGCCCTGATCTCGAACTCGAACTGCGCAAGCTCGCGCTGCAGGTCGTCCATCTTGCGGCGCAGGATTTCGGCCTGTTGCCGGCCGAGCAATCGAACCTGTAGCTGCTCGCGCTCGAGGCCGCTGATGCGGTCACCGATTTCACGTTGCACGAGCTCGCCCGAAGTGACGCCGGCGGCCGTTACGCGCTCGAATGACAGTCGGATCAACGGCTGCCCGGCCACCACATCGTCGCCTTCCTTTGCGAGAAACTCAGCGATCGTGCCGGCCTGCGGTGCGAGCAGGCGTGCGGCGCCGGAATCGAGTGCGAGAAATCCATCGACGCGCTCTCGTCGCGCGTATTCGCCCCAAATAGAGAATGCAACCAGCGCGGAAGCAAACGCGACTGCGAGCAACGTATATCCCCACATCGGAACCGTGCGCGCAAGGGATACTTCGCCCAGCAACTTCTCACGCTGCGCGTCGATCGCCTGCTGCCGGAAGAGCTTGGTCGCCATTGCGACCGGGATTATGGAGGCGTAGTCAGCTAGTGCAAACTACTCCGAACAGGCAGCCGTCGCGTACTTCCGCGTCAGGTACCTACCGCGGGAAATACATCTTGCTCTTGTCGAGCTCGAAGCTCCACGGCAACTTGGCATTCTTCCAGCCGTTGACGGTGCGGCGTCCGTTGTCGGACAACTCGCCTTCGAAGCCGTACACGACGGTGTAAACGCGCGTGTAGCCCGAGTCCGCCAGCAGGTTCGCCGCACGCGAGCTGCGTTCGCCGGCACGGCAGATCAGCACGACCGGATCGCTCTTGGACAAGCCTTTCGCTTGCAGCCGACGTCCAACCTCAGGAACGAAGTCGCTGAACGGTTCGAGCTTGTAAAAACCGCGCGTCTCATCCCAGTCGGTCATGAATTCCTGGAACTCGACGTACGGAACGAGCGCATCGACCGGAGTTGCCATGCCTAGAAACTGTGCTTCGGCTCGCGTGCGCACATCAATGAAAAGGACCTTTCCCTTCTGCGCGCGCACGAATTGATGCGCCTGAACCGGCAACAGATACAAACCCTGCTGCGTGCGCATTTCCTCCGGGACGCGCGCAGGATCCAGCTTCTGCGCGGCGGCACCGAAGGAGAGCGATGCCAGCAGCGCGAAGACTGCACAGGAGGCGAGAGAGCTAATGGCTTTCATGTTCATCTACAAAGAGCGGCAATCATCATAAGCACGCTGCGGCGGCGGAGCTAAGGTCATCGGTATATGCATATTCGAGCCCGTGCGATGCGTCGGGTATCGTCGCCTCGCCAATGAACACCACCGCACGATCATCGAAATCGTTCTCGTACTTGCTGCTGACGGCGTCGATGGCACTGGTCGGCACGTACGTCGCGCTGTCGAAGCCGCTCGTTGCGGTCATCCCGGTGTTCGCCTTGGCATTTTTGCGGTTTGCAATTGCCTCCGTGGCGATGCTGCCGTGGACGTTTCGCGCGCACGGCGAACTGCCATTGACGCGTACCGAAAAGCGCCTTTTCTTTTTGCTTTCCTTCTTTGGCAATTTCCTGTTTTCGATTTGTATGTTGAGCGGCATCGCGCTGACGACCGCAACTGCCGCGGGGGTCACTCTCGCGACGCTGCCAGCGGTCGTGGCGCTTCTTTCGCGCTGGTTCCTGCACGAAACGTTGACGCCGCGCGTGTGGCTCGCGATCGCGCTCGCTGTTGCCGGCATCGTGTTGTTGCAGCTCGCAAGAGCTGCTGAATCGAATGTCGAGCCTGGCTCATCGCTGACGATGCTGCTCGGTAATTTGCTGCTGTTTGGAGCCGTGGTATGCGAAGCGATTTACGTGATCATTTCGAAGCGGCTATCGGCAACCCGTTCACCGCTGCGCGTTTCAGCGTTGATCAACCTGCTCGGATTGCTGTTGATCGCTCCATTGGGCTTATGGCAGCTCGCATCGTTTGATGCCGGTCAGTTGACCGCCAGCCTGTGGGTGTTGCTGGTTTTCTATTCGTTGGCGGCGAGCTTGTTTGCCGTCTGGATGTGGGTGGCAGGTCTCAAAAACGTCGACGCGAGTCACGCCGGCGTGTTCACCGTGGCGTTACCGATCGCGGCCACGCTGGTCGGCATATTCTTTCTTGGCGAAACATTCAATTGGATGCAGGCTGCGGCGCTGGCGTGTGCAGCTGCGGGCATTTTTCTCATCAGTTCAGCGCGGCACTCCGCCGCGCATTGACGGATCACGATGTCCTTGCTGACGATTCTCGATGCCGAACTCGCGTTCGGATTGCATCCGCTGCTCGATCGTGCATCGCTGACGGTGAATGCCGGCGATCGCATCGGACTGATCGGGCGTAACGGGACCGGCAAAAGCTCTCTGTTGAATGCGATTGCAGGAACGATCGACCTTGACAACGGCGAGATCAAGAAAGGCGACGGGTTGTCGCTCGCAATGGTTGAACAGGAGCCTGTTTTGCCGTCCGCGCCGACGTTGCGTGCGAGCCTCGCATTACGTGGCGGGCTGGATGCGCATGATGCACACGTATTGGTGCATGACGATCGCGAGCGCTGGCGCATTGAGGCGCGGCTGATCGAGTACATGCACCGGCTTGGGCTCGATGAAGCAGCCGATCCGGCAGGACTTTCGGGCGGCGAGCGCAAGCGCGGCGCCCTTGCGCTGGCCTTTGCGCTCGCTCCTGACTTGATGCTGCTCGACGAACCGACCAATCATCTCGACATCGACGGCATTACGCTGCTCGAGCAGTTGCTGGCGAAGCAAACGATGATCGTCATTACGCACGACCGGGCATTTCTCGATCGAGTGACAACCCGCATCGTCGAGCTAGATCGCGGCTTGTTGCGGTCGTACCCAGGTAACTACAGCGCGTGGGAGGCGCGGCGAGCCGTCGAGCTTGCCGCCGAGCAGACAGCGGCTCGCAAGTTCGACAAGTTTTGGCAGCAGGAAGAGGCTTGGATTCGACGCGGGATTGAAGCCAGACGCACACGCAACGCAGGGCGCGTCGAACGGCTCGAGCAGCTGCGGCGCGCCCGTGCGGCGCGGCGCGACAACATTGGCCGCGTGAAGCTCGCGGTCGACAGCGGCGAGCGCTCAGGCAAGCTGGTGACCGAGCTGACCGACGTGACCAAGCAGTTCGGATCGACGCTGATCGCGGACAAGCTTTCAATCCGAATTCTGCGCGGCGATCGCATCGGATTGATCGGCCCCAACGGTGCTGGCAAAACGACCTTGCTGCGGCTGATGCTCGGCACGTTGCCTCCCGACCACGGCACGGTGCGTATCGGTACAAAAGTGAGCCCGGCTTACTTCGATCAGATGCGCGCGACACTCGATCCCGACAAAACTTTGATCGAGACGATCAGTCCCGGATCTGACTGGATCGAAATTGGCGGCGAGCGCAAGCACGTGATGACCTACCTCGGCGACTTTTTATTTCCACCACAACGCGCCGAAGCGCCGATCAAGACCTTGTCCGGTGGTGAGCGCAATCGATTACTGCTTGCACGCTTGTTCGCACAACCGGCCAACCTGCTCGTGCTCGACGAGCCGACTAACGACCTCGATATCGAGTCGCTGGAGCTGCTGGAATCCACACTGCAGCAGTACGACGGCACGTTGCTGCTGGTCAGTCACGACCGCGCCTTTCTCGATAACGTAGTGACGCAAACGCTGGTCGCCGAGGGCGACGGAGTGTGGCGCGAATACGTCGGAGGCTATTCAGACTGGCTACTGCAGCGGCCGGCTCGCGACCGCGCAGAAACCTCGGAGAAGTCAGCCACGCTGACCAAGTCAGCGACAACTCGTGCGCCGCGCGTCAAACTTTCGTACAAGGAGCAACGCGCGCTCGACACGCTGCCCGCGGAAATCGAAGCGCTCGAAAACGAGCAACGAGTCATCAGCGCGCGTATGAGCCAGCCGGACTACCACCGCGAACATGGAGGCCAAGTCAAATCCGACCGGCTTCGCATCGAAGAGATCGAGCATCAGATCGCGGCCAAGTTCGAGCAGTGGTCGTCGCTTGAAGCGCGTTCGCGAGCCGATCTCCTATAGTGGCTACCGTGACTGCGACGCGTACCACTTCGTCCACCAGCGATCCATCCGCCGACACATCTGGCAAACCGCCGCGTGCGCGTCTGACCAAGCGCACGTGGGCGAAGCTTGCGTTCGCTGCGGTTGTGCTGCTGTTCGTCGTGTTCGCGGTGGACGTCTTGCTGCTGCTGTTTGCCAGCATCCTGCTTGCGATACTGCTTCGCTCCCTCGCGGAGCCGCTGGCAGCTCGGCTGCACATTTCGCCGCGCTGGGCGGTGTTGGTCGTGGTCGCTTTGTTGGCCGTATCGCTGAGCGTCATTGCGTGGGTCATCGCGCCGTCGATCGGTGAGCAGGTCCGCGAACTGCGAGCGTCATTACCCCAGGCGCTGCAGCGATTGCAGCAGGAACTCAGTCGCTTCGTCTGGCTTGAAGTGTTCCTGGACACCGCGAACCAGGTTGATGGAACCGGCGCTGCACCGCCCCAGGTGGCAAGTAGAGTCACCGGCGCTATTTCGGGAACGCTGACGGCTCTCGGCCACGCGGTCTTCGCAATCGTGATTGCGCTTTACCTGGCGGCCGATCCGCGGCCGTACGTTGAAGGCACCGTTAGATTGTTCCCTCCCGCACACCGCGCGCGTGCGCGGGAAGTTCTGCATGCGATCGGAGACACGCTCCGATGGTGGCTCTTCGGCAAAGCGATTTCGATGGCGCTAGTGGGCACAGCGGTGTTCATCGGACTGCTCGCACTCGGCGTGAAGATGGCGGCCGCGCTAGCGCTGATCGCTGCGCTTCTTGATTTCATTCCCAACATCGGCCCTCTGCTGGCGTTCATTCCGGCAGCACTCTTCGCACTGCTGCAGGGCCCAACGCAGGTGTTCTATGTCGCGCTGCTCTACGGCGCCGTCCAAACCGTTGAAGCCTATGTGTTGACGCCTCTGATCGAGCGACGCACCGTTGAATTGCCACCCGCGTTGACGCTAACCGCTTTATTAGTGGGTGCGTTGTTCTTCGGCTGGCTGGGGTTGCTGCTTGCTGCGCCCCTCACCGCCGCGTTGCTCGTAACCGTACAAATGGTTTATGTCGAGGACACGCTGGGTGAGCGCGACGCACGCTGATCAGGAACCGGTGCTGTCAGCGCACGAGTCAGCCATTCGGCCGTCAACACCGGCCCGCTTTGGCCCTCGCGCTCAACGCGCACCTTCCAAAGCAGCTTTGCGCCGCCACGAATCGGCTCGCTCGAAACGAGCGTGAAGCGCCCGCGAATCCGGCTTCCGACAACGACCGGGCCAGTAAAGCGAATCTTGTTGAACCCGGCGTTAATACCGGCGCATCGGTCGGTCACGACAACCGTGCTGTCCATCCAGTGTGAAAGCAGCGATAGCGTCAAAAATCCGTGTGCGACCGTGGATCCTGTGCCGTCGTGCGCCTTAAAGGGAGATTCGCGTGCCGCACGCTCGGCGTCGACATGAATCCATTGAAGATCGCCGGTGGCGCGCCCAAAGCTGTCGATGACGCTTTGCGTTATCTCGAACCACTCGCTTACCGCAATCTCTGAGCCAGCTTGGCTGATTAAATCGCTCAGACTCATTCGGACCATCATCTAGGATACCGAGCACGGACTTCTGCCGCTGGGGCGCTCCAATTGCGACTGACGGCATAGAGCTTGCTTTTATTACACACTCGCGCCGCTTCAATCATCAAGACGCGTCCAAAAATTCAACGGGAGATTCCATGGCAATCAAGACCCCTGAACATCGCGAACGGCTGCTCGACCAGGCGATCGCAGAAAGTTTTCCGGCAAGTGATCCGATTTCACCGGCGTACGAAGCGAGTCTGGAGCCGGTGCTGCCCGAACAAAATCGGTCGCGCGAAATCTGGAAGCGCCGCTTGCGCAAAGCGAGACCGTCGCTGATCGCACTGGGAAGCGCAGCCATCGTGGCGTTGGTCGCCGTGTATGTATTACGTGACCGTCGCGCGGTTCTGAGCAATTTGCGCGACTACATCCCAAACGATCTGCGCGATTTGCATTTGCGCGACTACATTCCCTGGAAGCACTAGGCGTTTCCGCGCCTACTGCGCGTAGCGCTCAATGAACGCGCTGGGGCACGCGTGGCCGCAGCTTGTCGTGCTTGGCGAAGTCGCCGCAGCCATGCTGCTCGGTGGCCTGATCGGCTACGAGCGCGAGACCGCGAACAAGCCAGCTGGATTTCGTACGCACATGATGCTGGCCGGCGCATGTGCACTGCTTGTCGGGCTTGGCGGCTCAATGCTCGACATATTCTCGCGTCAACACCCTGATGTGATCAGTGCGGACCCGTTTCGACTGGTAGGCGGTGTGGTGACTGCGCTGGGATTCATCGGCGCGGGCACCATTTTTCGGCCCGATGGACAACGGGTCGAAGGGCTCACAACGGCGACTTCGTTGTTGTTTTCAGGGGGGATCGGCGTTTGCGCGGCACTGCAGCAGTGGTGGCTTGCCGTCGGCGCGACGCTGCTTGCCCTGGTGGTGTTACGCGGCGTCCAAAAACTTGAGGCTCGGATTGAGGCGAAAGCCAGAGCCGACGATCGGCATTAAGGGCCAGCGCACGCGGTTTCGTTACATTTTGGTACGGCTTTTTCGGTCGGCGCAAACTAGCATTCAAGCGTTGCTTTGTTTGCTCGAGATGCATGTGGGAACCGCTATGACACCGCTCAAGACATTGGCCGCCGCCGGCGCGATCGCCTTCGCTTTAACGACCGTCGCAGACTCTGCATTCGCGCGGCCTGGGGGCGCAGGCAGCGGCGGGCGCGGTGGTGGTTATCACGGCGGTGGGGGTTATCGCGGCGGTGGGCATTACCACGGTGGTCATCGTCACTACTACCGTGGCTCCATTGGCTTCTGGGGCGGGGGCTTTTGGGGCCCAGGTTACTGGGGTGCCGGTTATTGGCCCGGCTACTGGGGCGCCAGTTACTGGGGACCCGGCTGGGGCTATTACGGCGCGCCAGCGGTTGCATACACGCCGTTTGTTACCCAGGAAAGGGTGTGGGTCGAAAGCGATGCGGCGGGAGCCACGCCGCCGCCCGCTGCCGCGCCGGCTCACAAATCCCAACACGCAGCAGTGGTGGTATTGGTGTGTCAGCTCCCGAGGCTACTACCCTTACGTCAATAGTTGCGCCGAAGGCTGGCAGCGCGTAGCGCCGCAGCCGACGCCGAACGCCCAATGAGCTACGTACGCGGGCTTATCCCCGCCGTGGCGATCGTGGTCCTCTCCGGTTGCGTGACCGTGCCGACGGGCCCGACGTACAACGCGATGCCTGGCAGCCGCAAGAGCTTCGATCAGTTTCAGTTCGACGATGCGTCGTGCCGGCAGTATGCGGTGCAGACGACAGGCGGAACGCCGAATGACGCTGCTGCCAACGCGGCAGTCGGCAGCGCGGTGGTCGGCACGATCCTGGGCGCGGCGGTCGGCGGGCTGATTGGCGGCAGTGATGGTGCCGCAGTCGGTGCGGGCATGGGTCTGTTTGGCGGCAGCGCGGTGGGTGCAAGCAATGCACAGTACGCGTCGTACACGACACAGCAACGATTCGACAACACGTACTACCAGTGCATGTATTCGCAAGGACACAAAGTGCCGATGCCGGCGAGCTACGCGCGTTCAATGCGCCAGGCGAGCGCCGGTCCAGCGCCAGCGCCCTACGTCAGCGCTCCGCCGCGAAATGCAGCAATCCCGCCGCCGAACGCACCACCACCGAACGCGGCAATTCCACCACCCAATGCACCGCCGCCCAACTTCGCGGTTCCGCCGCCTAACGCGCCACCACCGCCTTATCAGCAGCGCTAGCGCATGCCGGTTGGCGCCTTTCTAGGCAGACCGCAGGCATCCAATTAATGTTGAGCATCTGCATCAACTGGCGCGCATTCGACGGCGCATGCAGCTTGTCGGTGTTATCGAAGTAGCAGAACACGTCGCGCGGAACACGCCGGATCTTTGCGTCCGGCATCACGAGGTTGGCATCAGGCGGTTGATCGCCCGCGCTCCAGGCCCTCAATCGGTCAGCCCAGCAGCGCAGCTCCGCGTCGCTGTACCGGCTCTGATACAGCTCGGTTGCGCCGTGCAGGCGCAAATAAAGAAAGTCCGATGTGACGTCATGCGGCTGCGGCCATCGCTCGCCGGTATCAGCAACGACGAGCGCGACGTTGTACTCGCGTAGCAGCGTGATGAAGCCAGGGACAAGAAACGTCTCGTTGCGAATCTCGATCGCGTGCCGCATCGGCCTGACTGCATCGATACTCAACGCGGCGCGCCCTGTCATGCGTGCGTCTCGCCGGCGCGCCAACGATAGCGCTGCACTCGTATCCTTCGGTAGCTTGCCGACGAAGTCGGCAAACAGTTGCGGCTGGTATTTCATGTTCGGTGGAAACTGCCACAGCACCGGTCCAAGCTTCTCGTTTAGCCTGAAGATTCCCGAAGCGAAAAAGTTGGCAAGTGGCTTATCGATATCTCTTAACCGCTTCATGTGAGTAATGAAGCGGCCGCCCTTGACGCTGAATACAAAGCCCGGCGGCGTCGACGCGTACCACGCTGCATAGCTTGCCGGGGTTTGCAACGAGTAGAACGATCCGTTGATCTCGACCGTCGGCAGTTTCTCCGCTGCGTATGCCAGTTCATCGGCCTGGCGCAAGCCGTCCGGATAAAATGCGCCGCGCCACGGTGGGTAGCGCCAGCCGGATACACCGATTCGAATTGCAGAACTCATTTACGTTCGGTACATCAAGCCGTATGCCCGGTGCAGGTACGATCGCGCCTGAATCGACGCTCCGTCCATCCATTTCCTCATGAGCAAGAAGCACGTCAATCTATTGCGCGAGATATTTCAGGACCCGGTGAACACGAAACTGTCGTTCCGCGAGGTCGAGTCATTGCTGAAGCACCTTGGCGCGCAGATGGAGTCGGTCGCCGGGGCACGCATGCGAGTCAAGCTGAACGACGCGGAAGGAGTCCTGCACCGGCCTCATCATGGCGGCAACACGATGGATCGCCACTCGGTGCAATCGTTGCGGGATCTTTTGACACGCGGTGGAGCCACTCCGTCCCAATACGAGTCGCGGCTGACCGATTGATGTCGCGACGGACACTCAATCTCGACGATCGGCTGTATGACTACGTGCTCGAGGCTTCGCTGCGCGAGCACCCACTGCTGGCGGAGTTGCGCGCCGCAACGCGCGACCATCCGCATGCTCAGATGCAGATTTCGCCCGAGCAGGGACAGCTGCTCGCGCTATTGGTCAAGCTGATCGGCGCACGCCGCACGATCGAGGTCGGAGTATTCACCGGTTACAGCGCATTGGCCGTTGCGCTCGCGTTGCCTGATGACGGTCGCATACTGGCGTGTGACGTCAGCGATGAGTTCACGCGTGTCGGGAAGCCGTTTTGGAAACGCGCCGGCGTATCGGACAAGATTGATCTGGTGCTTGAGCCGGCGCTGACGACACTCGACGCCAGGCTCGCCGCCGGCGAAGCCGGCCGTTATGACTTTGCGTTCATCGATGCCGACAAGACGAACTACGACGGTTATTACGAGCGCTGTCTGCGACTACTCCGCACCGGTGGCTTGATCGCGATCGACAACACGCTCTGGAGCGGGCGCGTGGCAGAGCCAGTCGATCCGGCCAAGGACGCCGACACCGCAGCGCTGCAGGCATTGAACCTGAAGTTGCGCGACGACTCGCGCGTCGATATCTCGTTGCTGCCTATCGGCGATGGCCTGACACTGGCCCGAAAGCGCTAGACCGTTAACGTTCCTCCGGTGGCTTGAGGCGCCGGAATGCGCGCCAAAGCAGCAGGTCGTACACGATCTTTATCGAAGCACCGGCAGCAAGCGGAACCCAGAGTGCGCCCGCCTGCATCGCCGCGCCGGCGAGCGCCGGCGCAATCATGCGTCCCGCTGCGCGCGCGAGTTGCGAAATTCCCGCAGCCCACGCGCGCTCGTGCGGAGGCACGATAGCCATCAGGTACGACTGCCGCGTCGGCACGTCCATCTCAGATAATCCTTCGCGCAAGATGAACAGTGCGGCGGCGATGCCAAACGTCGGGGCGATCGGCAGCGTCAGCAATAACAGGCTCGACGGGATGTGCGTGAACACCATCGTGTTGACGAGGCCTATGCGTACGGCAAGCCAGGCCGCGACGAAGTGCGACAGCACGGTCATCGTTCGCGCCGCGACGAACAGCAGTGCGAGTTCGGCTTCGTTGACACCGAAGCGCGCGTAAAGGAAGTAAGCGATCAGCGCTGAGCCGATGAATCCGCCGCCTACTGCATCGAGCGCCGCGAGCCACGCAAACCTGCGGACTTCCCGGCGAATGCTCGGCGGCGCTTCGTGCGCAAGATCGGCGAGTGCAGGCAACGGGGCGCTCTCGGCGCGCGACGACAGGCGCGAATAGAGCCACGCGACGACAAGCGTTAACGCTGCATACACGAGCACCGTGGAGTCGTAGGCATGCAGTTCGGCCACGTGTAAACGGTCGCGCAGCAGCGCCGGCAATGCAGCGAGCAGCGCGCCGGCCGCACCGCCAACATCGGCGATCGCGTTGTATCGAGCGAAAACGATCGTGCGCTCGGCATCCGTCGCCGTCGCCGGCAGGATCGCCTGCTCCAGCGCCTGCGCGGCGCCGCGATCGGAGCCCTGCGTATTCAGCATGCCGAAAAATGCTGCGAGCGCGACTGCCCACAGCGCGTCGGTCGCGACCAGCAATGCGCCGCCGGTGGCGGTCAACAGCGCGAGCATCACCAAACTTCGGCGCCGTCCGATCTTGTCGGCAAAATAGGTACCGAAGATCGTGCCCGCCAGAACGCCCGCCATTCCTGCGCTCAGCACAACGCCGAGCGCCGCTTCGTCGAACCCGCGCTTGGCCAGATAAACCGCGGCCAGCACGCTGATGGCGCCGGCAGCGAGCCCGCGCAGCAACGCAGCGCCGTAGATCAGCAGTCGATCGTTATCGGTGTTCAACAGTTTGCCGCGATTTCTCCAGCGCCCATACACTTTAGCGGCACGACAGATTCAGTCATGATTTCTCAGCGCGTTATCGCTCACCTCGACATGGATGCTTTCTATGCGTCGGTCGAGTTGCTGCGCTATCCGGAGCTGCGCGGTCAGCAAGTTGTGATCGGAGGCGGCTCGCGGCATCAGCCGTTCTGGGAAAACGATCCCGCGACCGGTGAACCGCGGCGCGTATTTGCGCGGCTGCGCGACTACGTCGGCCGCGGTGTGATCACGACCGCCACCTATGAGGCACGCGCGTTTGGCGTCAACTCCGCAATGGGCCTGATGAAGGCCGCGAAGAAAGTGCCCGATGCGATTTTGCTGCCGACCGACTTCGATGAGTACCGCAAGTACTCACGGATGTTCAAGGCTGCGGTGCAGGCGATAGCGCCGCAAACCGAAGACCGGGGCATCGACGAGATCTACATCGACCTCACCGACCATGTCGCCGCGCGTGTGTCAACGAGCCATGACGCCGATCGCACCGAGACTGCGGATCAGCAAATAGCGGAATCGTGGTGGTCGGCGCGCGAGATCGGGCGCGAATTGAAGCAGGCGGTTCGCGATGCAACGGGTTTGACCTGTTCGATCGGGCTGGCTCCGAACAAGCTGATCGCGAAGATCGCCTCTGAGCTCGACAAGCCCGATGGTCTGGCGATCGTCACCGAGGCCGAGATCGAGGCGCGACTGTGGCCGATGCCAGTACGGCGTCTGCATGGCGTGGGGCCGAAGGCCACGGCGAAGCTTGCCCGGCTCGGCATTGCAACCATCGGCGAGCTCGCGCAAGCCGATCCAGCGTGGCTTGCGCAGCACTTCGGCAAGGCGAACGCGGCGTGGATGCATGATGCCGCGCATGGGCGCGATGACCGACCCGTCGTAACCTTCTCGGAGCCGCAGTCGATGAGCCGCGAGACGACCTTCGAGCGAGACCTTCACGCGGTGCGCGACCGCGAGCAGTTAACCCGCATCTTTACCGATCTGTGCGTCGAGCTCAGCGACGACCTGCAGCGCAAGCGATATACGAGCAGGACGATAGGCATCAAGCTGCGCTTTGAAAATTTCAAGACGGTAACGCGCGATAACACGTTGCCAGTACCGACCGACGAAGCCGATCAGATTCGGCGTGCCGCCGGCGAATGCCTGAAGCGTGTGGACTTGACGAAGCGGATTCGGTTGTTAGGCGTACGCGCGGGCAACCTGGCGCCGGCAAGCTAGACAGAGACGGCAGGTCGAGCGCCGCGGTGAAACCACAGCACCGACAGGATCACCGCCATCAGTGCGAACAGCGCTGCAAGCGCGCTAAAAAAAGCGCTGACTTCGGTTTCCTTGCGCTCCATTGAAAGTTTGGTGCTCAAATTGGCGTACACCTTGCGCAAATCGGCTCCCGTGCCGGCATGGAAGTATTCGCCACCGGTCATCTTCGCAACTGCCTTCAATGTTTCTTCGTCGAGGCGGACGTAAAAAGAATAGTTATCCATGCTGATGGTCGTGCCTTCGATCGTGCCGAAGCCGACGGTATAGACCCGCACCCCGCGCTCGGCTGCCATTTTCGCGACCTCGATCGGGTCTGGTCCGGTGGTACGCCGTCCGTCGCTCAGCAAAATGATGACTCCTGACGCATACGAACCGGGCGCGACCGGCTGAATCATCTTCTTCGGTTCGCGTTTCCGCGGAGCATCGATTGGTACAGCGCCGCCGGGATAGCCGCGCGACCGCGCGGTGTTGGCGATCACCGTTTCGATGTCGATGCCCTCCTCCGGAAACAGCATTGCCAACGCAAGGATCAGCCCGCTGCCGGTCGCAGTCGCACGCTGCAACTCAAAACGGTCGATTGCATCGAGCATGTCCTGCTTGTTGTCGGTGGGGGTCTGGACAACATTGGCCGTCCCGGCAAACGAAACGATACCGAGACGAACGTAGCGCGGCAGTTCTTCGATAAACGACTTTGCCGCAACTTGTGCCGCGCTGATGCGAGTCGGCTCAACGTCCGTTGCCTGCATGCTGCGCGACACGTCCATCGCCAGCGCGATCGTCATATATTGGGAAGGTAAAACCACCGTTGCGGTGGGACGCGCAATCGCGACGAGAGCTGCCGCTATCGCAATCAGGAACAGTGCCGGCGGGACATGCCGGCGAAAGCGCTGGCCGCGCACCGCCTCGCGCACCAAAATCAGGCTCGAATAGCGAATCGCCGAGCGTTTACGTCGACGCAGGATAAAAATGTAGCCCGCGATGAGCAACGGAACTGCCAGCAACAGCCAGAGCATGTCCGGCCACAAAAACCGCATCGTCGATCTCTCTTAGCGCGTACTCACGTCATAAGGCGAGGTCATTGCAACTTTCGGCGCGAACCATTTTCCCGAAAGTGTGCTCATATGACAGGCCGAATACCGGCACCGTTCCTGCCTACGTGCTTTTGATCACTCTATCACTCGTCCGTGCTATTTTTTCCAAATGAAACGTCCCGCGCTTTATAGCGCTGCGAGGCCCGTAGCCGCCGATCCAGCGCCTACGGCCGACGGACCCCCGGTCGCAATCGTCGCGCCCGCAGCCGCCAAACCGGGACGCCTGGCCTCGTTTGTACGGCGCCATGACCGGACATTGCTGCTCTTTGGTGGCATGCTGATTGCGCTGGCGCTGTTCGTTACGCGTGATCGCATGCAGCCTGCGCCGCGTGAGTTGGCGCAGGATGACATCGACGCCGCGGTTTTGCACACGCTGGAAAATAAGACGCTGCCCTCGCGCGCCGCGAAGGCCGCCGCGACAGTGATGCCGTCGGTGGTGCGCGTGCGCGGCTACGACGAGGACGATGAGCCGGGCGCCGGCGAGCGCATGAACGGCGTCGGCTCCGGCGTCGTGATTGTCGATAACGGAACGATTCTGACCAATTTGCACGTGGTCACCGGCGCAAAACGCATGTCGGTCACGTTCTTTGACGGCACCGAGTCCGAGGTCGAAGTCATTCGCGCCTACCCGGAGAACGATCTGGCGGTAATCCGCGCCAAGAAGCTGCCCGACGACCTGCAGGCGGCTACGCTCGGCTCGACCGCTCATCTGCAGCAGGGCGACGAGGTCGTCGCTGTCGGCTTTCCGTTCGGCATCGGGCCTTCGACAAGCGCCGGTGTCGTCTCCGGTCTCGACCGCGAGTTCCGCTCGCGTGAGGGCAAGCGCATCCTGACCGGCTTGATTCAATTCGACGCTGCGGCCAATCCGGGCAATTCGGGCGGGCCGCTGGTTACGATGAGTGGCGAAGTGATCGGAATCGTTACCGCTATCCTGAACCCTACCGGACCTACTTTCGCCGGCATCGGCTTCGCAGCAACCATTGAAAGCGCCGGCGGTGCCGTCGGCATCCCGCCGTTTTAATTGCGCAAGACAGGAACAACGTGGACGAATATTCAAGCCGCAATGCCGGCGCGCTGATGCAAAGCGTGCTGTATGAAGTCAAACGGATCGTCGTCGGACAGGATCATTTTCTCGAGCGCGTTCTGGTCGCGATACTCGCGCAGGGACATTTGCTGGTCGAAGGCGTGCCTGGTCTGGCGAAGACGCTGACGGTCAATACGCTGGCAAAAACGATCCGCGGGCAGTTCAAGCGCATCCAGTTCACTCCCGATCTGCTGCCGGCGGATCTGATCGGCACGCGGATGTACAACCAGCGATCCGGCGAGTTCTCGACCGTGCTCGGCCCGGTGTTTACCAACCTGTTGCTGGCCGACGAGATCAATCGTGCGCCGGCCAAGGTGCAGAGCGCGCTGCTCGAAGTGATGCAGGAGCGGCAGGTGACGATTGCGGGTGAATCGCACCGGGTGCCCGAGCCGTTCCTGGTGATGGCGACGCAGAACCCGATCGAAACCGAAGGCACATACCCACTGCCCGAGGCGCAGGTCGATCGCTTCATGATGAAGGTGCTGGTCGGCTACCCGAGCGAAGAAGAAGAATTTGTCATCGTCGAGCGGGTGACCGGAGCGGCGACCACGGTCAGTGCAGTGTGTTCGACGACTCAGCTGATGGAGCTGCAGGCCGAGTGCCGCAAGATCTACGTCGACCCGGGCTTGATGCAGTACGCCGTGAAGCTGGTTTCGGCAACGCGCCGGCCCGAGCGTTACAACTTGAAGGACATGTCGCGCTACATCACGTTCGGTGCGAGCCCACGCGCGACGATCAACCTGATCGAAGGTGCACGCGCACTGGCATTCCTTCGCGCCCGCAACTACGTACTGCCTGAAGACGTGGTCGATCTGGTGCCTGATGTGATGCGCCACCGGCTAGTGTTGTAGTACGAAGCGCTGTCAGACGGCTTCACTCCCGATCAAATCGTGATGCGCGTGCTGCAGGCGATCCCCGCGCCGGATAAACCGCTGGAAGCGCATGTTCGGGTTGCCGCGGCTTCGTAAACAGCCCGGCAACACCCCCGCAGCAAACGAACCGGTCGCACGACCGGATTCGGAATTACTGTTGCGACGCCTCGAGTTCACCGTGCTTCGGCGGCTCGACGGGCTGCTGCAAGGCGATTACCGAACGCTCTTTCGCGGCTTCGGGCTCGATCTGGCAGACCTGCGCGAGTATCAGCTGCACGATGACGTCCGCTACATCGACTGGAATGTCACCGCACGGCTGCAAACGCCGCACGTGCGCGAGTTCCAGGAGGATCGCGAAGTCGCTGCCTGGTTCATCCTCGACCTGTCGGGCTCGGTCGACTTCGGGTCACGCAAGGTGCGCAAGCGCGAGCTGTCGGCGGAGCTCGTCGCGGTGCTCGCCCGACTGTTCACACGCTACGGCAATCGTGTCGGCGCCGTTTTACACACGCATCACGCCAACGAAATGATTCCCGCGCGAAATGGCCGACGTCACGTGCTGCACGTACTCGATCGAATGCAGCGCATGCAAACGGCGCCGGCCGGCAGCGAAACCGATCTTGCGCAGTTACTTGCAGCAGCACAACCGATGATCAAGCGCCGCTCGGTCGTGTTCGTCGTTTCGGACTTCATCAGCAAACCGGGTTGGGGGCGGCAGCTTGCTTTGCTGTCACGTCGGCATGAAGTGGTCGCCGTACGTTTGTACGATCCGATGGAGCTCGAACTGCCCAATATCGGCCTGGTCGTAATGCAGGACGCCGAAACCGGTGACCAGATTTTTGTCGATACCCACGATCGCCGCTTTCGCAAGCGCTTCGCAGAGGCTGCAAAGCAGCGTGAAGAGACATTGCGGCAGGGACTCGCCGAAGCCGGCGTCGATTGCCTCGAGCTGACGACCGATGAACCGCTCGATCAGGCGCTGCTGCGATTTACGCAGTTGCGCAAGCGTCGGAGCCAGCTGGCGTCGGGAGTCACCGCAACCTTCTCGAACAAGCGCTGATGCTCGACGCCGGCTCGCTGACGTTCCTGTGGCCCAGCATGCTGTGGCTGCTGGTCGCCGTTCCGCTTGCGGCGGCGCTTTACTGGTGGCTCGCAACGCGGCGCCGCAGTTCGTCAGCTCAGTATGCGAGTCTTGAGACCGTCGGCGGCCAGGCTCGTGGTTCGAGTCGCATGCGGCGCGCGGTGCCGTTGCTGCTGTGGACGCTGGGGCTGACTGCGCTGATTCTCGCCATCGCCCGTCCGCAGGCAGCACTGACATTGCCGGCGCGGCTCGACGCCGTCGTTCTGGCGCTGGACATGTCGAACAGCATGCGCGCCACCGACGTCAAGCCCAATCGCCTGAGCGCCGCACGCGATGCCGCAAAGACGTTCATCGAAGCGCAGCCGGGCAACGTGCGCATCGGCATCGTTGCAGTGGCAGCCTCCGCGGCGGTCGTGCAATCGCCAACCAACAATCGCGAAGACCTGGCGGCGGCCATTGACAGGCTCGAGACGCAGCGCGGGACTGCGCTCGGCAGCGGACTGATCATTGCGCTCGATACGGCGCTGCCAGCAGCGCGTATCAATGTCGAAGAATTCATCAATCCCCGTCCCGGCGAGAAAAAGATCAGGCCTACCGATGAGGTGCCGGCACGCGAGTCGAAAGGCGATAACAAGCAGGTTGCGATCGTGCTTCTGTCAGATGGCCAAAGCAACGTTGGACCGGACCCGCTGAAAGCCGCCGAGATTGCGGGTGACTACGGCGTACGGATCTACACGGTCGGCATAGGTACCACCGAAGGGACCGTAGTGAACGCGGAAGGCTGGAACATGCGCGTGCGTCTCGATGAGGAGGCCCTGAAGAAAATCGCCGATGTCACAAGTGCGGAATATTTTCGCGCTGCCGACGCCTCACAGCTGAAGAAAATCTATCAGCTGCTGAGCACGAAGCTGTCGTTCGAGCGCCAGCAGCCGACTGAGATCACCGCAATTTTCGCCGCGATCGGCGCAACCCTTGCGTTGGCCGGCGGCATTGCTGTCGATGTGGTGGTTCAACCGTATTTTGTAGGTCGCAACCGCTAACACCGTTCAGTCATCAGCTGCGCCACCTACGGCCACTCGGCGGCATCGTCAGGCATCTTTCCGTCACGCTGCGGACGCACGACGCAGAAACGATGTCCGGTGGGAGCCTCCATTACCCACCACGTCTTGATCTTTTCGAGCCGTCTCGCTCCCAGTGCCTCGAGCCGCGCGACTTCGGCCTCTATATTGTCGGTTTCGATGTCGAGATGCACTCGGCTTGGATGCGGCACCTTCTGCAGCAGGATCATCAAGTCTTCGTTGCCGTCGCCCAGCACGGCGTATTTTGGGCTGTCACCTGCTTCCGATTGCTTGACCTCGCGCCCGAGCGCGCCGCTCCAGAACCGCGCACCTTCGTTGAGATCCTCTACCTGGCAATCGATGACGGCGGCCACGAGCTTGCTCTTGTGCATAACCTAAGTCTCCGCAACGCCATCCGCCTCGGCGAACACCGGCACCTGGCGGGTGATCTGCGCAAACCACAACGCATAGCCGTCCGCGCTTGGATGAATTCCGTCTGGTGAGTAATAACGGCGTGGCGCAATCCGAAACGGATCGCGATCACGCGGCATTCGCAGGTCCACTAAGTGCACGTTGCTGCGTTCTCGCATTGCGTATTGCCATGCGCGGCGCACGGTTTCTGCACGGTGAGAAAACAGAACGTCAAGCGGCCAGACCCACAGCGGCGCAGTGCCCACGTCCGCCGGCGGGACAACCGCGACGTGATCGCTGCGGGCGCTCGCAACGTCTAGCGTGTGTTCTGCCGCGAGCAATACGGCTTCATAAGAGGACAGGCGCACAACATCGTTGCCGCCGGCGAAGATCAACGTCAGGTCAAAGTGACCGCTGCTTGCTTCTATCTGTGCAGGAATATCGATCGACCGTGCGCGATCGCGCGCATGATTGACGATCACCGTACCGGGAAACGCCGCCGCAAGGCGGCCTGCCACCGTTGAGCGCGAGTCGAAGCTTCCAATGCCCACGCCCGTACTGTCCCCGACGACGAGGATGCGCCGTCCCGATCCCGCGAAGCCGTGAGAAAACGCAGCGGTTTGAACGCGACGATGCTGCGCACGCAACAGTCGAAACGCCTGCAGCGCGGCCCACGCCGTGGCCAGCACGGCAGCGCCCACTAGAGTTGAGCGGACGGCGCCATTCAGATCAGCGCGGCGGCGATACGAAGCAAGGGGAAATTGCATTTGATAAGTACAGTTGAGAATACTCGTTGATGCAAGCGTTATTCCTGATCAAGATCCCATGCCAAGGTTATTGAGCTGCGGCGTCATCGTGCGTCGTGTTGTCGGAGAACTGCTGCTCTGTCATGCAACTGGCCGCAACTACTGGGACATTCCGAAGGGCGTGCGCGATGAAGGCGAAACGAGCATCGAGGCGGCAATGCGCGAGCTACGCGAAGAAGCCGGCATTGAGCTGGACGAGACTCAGTTGCGTGACGCCGCCGTACATAAATATCTGCCGCGCAAAGACCTGCATCTGTTCGTACTCGATCCACCAGACCCTTCGCTCGAGATCGGGCAGTGCCGTTGTTCAACTCATTACACGCCGCGCTACGGCAAGCGCGAGATCCCGGAAGTTGACGACTACCGATGGACGCCGCGCGTCCAGGTGCCCGAGTTATGCGGCAAAAACATGACGCGCGTGTTGATGGCCCTCGACTGGTGAAAGCGCTATTTTAACGGCGTGGCTTCGTCGGTCTGCTCGATAACCGCATCGCGTGGATCGCCGGCACGCTGCAGCTTCTGCTGTAACGCGAGCATCCGCTGGCCGAGCGCTTCGAGCTCGGATGCTTCCCACCCTTTGCGAACTTTCGGAAAGAGATGTTCTTCCTCTTCCTTGTGGTGGTGTTCGGTCTGCTCCTGCAGCACCTTGAACTTGGCCTCCCAGTTCTGGGCGGCCGGATCGAGCGTGAGCAAGTCCGCCAGCAGGCGCTTTAGTGACAAGTGCTCTTCGAGAGACTCGAGCAGGATGTCTTCGGTGCGCTTTGCTTTCACTGCCGGGTAGAACACTTCTTCCTCTGAGGTGATGTGCTTGGTCAAGTCGTCGCCAACGCGCGCCAACGATGCTGCGCGCGCTTTTGGCTCTTGCGCCTCGACGGCGGTTTTCATCTGAGCCTCAAGCTTGCGGTGCTGGTCAATCAGCAGTTTTATTGCATCCATGTTGGTTGTGCGTGAGAGTCAAACACGCAGTATGCACAACTGCCGTAGGTGGCCTGACCTGCTGACTAAAATACCCGTGACATCGGAGACCATCGAATGGCGATCAAGCGCTCGAAAGCGCCGACAGGCACCGTCGTGATTCTCGAGCACGACTCGCGCGTGTTGCGCGATAACCCGTGGGCTGATCCCCATGCACGCAAGGTCGCGGTCTGGCTCCCGCCGCAATACGACCAGGCTGCAGGCGTCGGCCGCACACAGTCGAGCGGCACGCGCTTTCCAGTCTTGTACGACATGGTGGGCTTCACCGGTTCAGGCCTTGCGCACGCGGGTTGGAAAGCGTTTTCGTACAACCTGCCTGAGCGTCTCGCGCGGCTCACCTACGAAGGCAAAATGGGGCCAGCCATTGTCGTAATGCCCGATTGCTTCACGGCACTCGGCGGCAATCAATACGTCAATTCGTCGGCAGTGGGCCGCTACGCCGACTATCTGCTCAAAGAGATCGTGCCGTTTGTCGATCGCGAATTCCGAACGCTCGCCTCGCGCGAGCATCGCGGTTGTTTCGGCAAATCCTCCGGCGGCTATGGCGCCATCGTGCATGGCATGAAGTACGCATCGCACTGGGGAGCGGTGGCCGACCACTCCGGCGATTCCTATTTCGACTTTGTCTACTGGCACGACTGGCCGAACACATTGAACGAGCTCGGCAAGCATCGCGCCAAGAAACGCTCGGCTGGAAAGTACGACGCGGCAAAGGAAGCATCCACGGGTGAGCTCGATCAGGGTATCGACGATGGGCGCGTCAAGCGATTTCTGAAGCACATCTGGGGCAAGGAGAAAGTCACATCGGCTGAAGGCCACTGCATCATGAATCTGTGCATGGCCGCGACGTACGACCCTGACCCTGGAGTTGCACTCGGCTTTCGCCTGCCATGCAATCTTGAGACTGGCGAGCGCATCGAAAGGCGCTGGCAACGCTGGCTCGCGAGTGACCCGATCAATATGGTGCAGCGTTATGCGGACAATCTGAAGTCGCTTTCCGGGATTTATATCGACTGCGGCTGGCGCGACCAGTTTCATATCCACTATGGCACACGCATCCTGTCACGGCGTCTGAGCGATATTGGCATTGCGCACCGATACGAAGAGTTCGACGACGATCACTCGGACATCGACTATCGAATGGACGTCAGCCTGCCGTTCCTCTATCGGGCATTGAAGCCATAGGCGCATCGGCTTATCAGCGACCACGAGCAGGCAACGGCGAGCCGCATGAGAAAAACTTACTCTGGAAGCTGTCACTGCGGCGCGGTGCGCTTCGAAGCCGATATTGATCTGAGCGAGGGCACATTCAAATGCAACTGCTCGAGCTGCACGAAGTCGGGAAACTGGCTGGCCGTCGTAAAGCCGGATGCGTTCCGGCTTCTCGCGAACGAGTCATTACTCAGCGACTATCAATTCGGCAAGAAGACCTCGCACCACCTGTTCTGCAAGCGGTGCGGAGTCAGTTCTTTCTGGTGGGGCGACGATAAGAATCTCGGCGGAAAGTTCTATGCCGTCAAGGTCACGTGTCTCGACAATGCAACCGCCGATGAACTAATCGGCGCACCGATCACCTATGTCGACGGCCGCCACGACAATTACAAAGCCGCACCGGCCGAGGTTCGGCACCTATGACGCGCCGGTCACTCAAGCGGCCAGTCTGATTTCCTCAGCCGACGTCTGCAGTGCACTAGGCGGCATTCCGTTCTGCCACGGCAGATCGACCGCGTAGTCGTTCAGCAAACAATCATCGGGCAGCGTCTGGATCGCCGCGAAATCACGATGCGCAATGTATTCGGGCCGCTTGTAGCGGCGGATATGGTTGCTCACCGCGCACAGGCTTAGATACACACTGACCCGGTCCCACGGCGACAGATTGCTGCTCGATGCGTGCACCAGGCACGAATGAAACAAGAATCATCGATCCGGCCGGCCCCTTCGGTGCAACGATGCCGCCGTTCTTGCCACCTGCCCGCTCCACCAGCTGCCGGATCAGGTCGTTATCAATCGTCCATAGCGGATAACTCGTCGTCGATACATCGTGCCTGGCATTTACGACGCCCCGCTTGTGACTGCCGGGGATGAACATCAACGGCCCGTTGTACTCGTTGACGTCGTCCAGAAAAATGGCGACGTTCATCGCACGCTCGGTAGGCATCAGATCGTCGTTCAGCCAGGTGCCGTAGTCCTGATGCCATTGCCACACGTCGCCCTCGAATGCCATCTTGCCGTTGATCTTGAACTGGTGCATGTAAACGTCTTCACCGAACAGATCGCGAACCGGATCGACCATCCTGGGATGGCGCGCCAGCTTGGCGAAGGGCACGCTGTACAGATGAGCGGCAAAGTTGGTACGCACCGCGTCCGAATCCTTCTCGCGCACATTGCAGATGTCGCGCCGCGCGTAAAGCTCGGGTACCGCATCGGTCATCACCTTCGTTTCCTCACGCGAGAACAAGCCGGGGAAAAACAAATAGCCTTCGCTGTCGAACTGCTCGCGTTGTTCGGGGGTCAGTTTCATCGATGTCTCCTGTGCTGCGTCGGCGTTTCGGGCAAGTTAAACCCGCTATCCACCGGCGTCAAACGGGGCAGACCCAGGGTACGGCGCTTGCCGTTCCGGATTCAATAAACTTGCGCAATGCCGGAGACTTTGATGAAAACCACTGTAGACAATTCGCGTGTGCGCCGCCTGTTCGCTGGCGGATTCGTCATCGCAGCCTTTCTGGTACCGGCATACGCCGCGGACCCTCCTGCGAAAAAGGCACCCACGCAGAGCAAAAGCAAGCCAAAGCCGATGAGCCGGGACCAGCTGCGCTCTTGCATGGATCAGCAGGATCGCCTGATGGTGATGCGCGAGAACGTGCTGAAGGAGCAAACATCGCTGGACCAGCAGCGTGCCGAAGTGAAGTCGATGGACGCGGAGCTCGAACGCAAACGGGCTGCGTTGGACCCGTCTGACGCAGCCGGAAAGCAGGCGTTGCTGGACGAGGAAGCGCGTCGCAATCAGATCGGAGATATGTACAACGCGCGTCTGCCCAGCTTGAGGGAACAGGGCGCCGCGCTGGATAAGGAGCGCCAGAACTGGGTCGAGCGTTGTGCAGACAAAGCCTTCGACGAGCGCGATGAGATTGCGATCAAGCGCGAACGCGCAGGCAAGGCCACAGGAGCTAGTGCAACCGCGAAGTAAGTCGCGCTATCGCGACTTCATCCAATCGCTTGGCGTGGAAGTTCGCTTTCGCTCCTTCCCCGCACCGTAGCGAGCACGCATCGCCCGAAAGCGGTGCGTGCGGCACGGCGCCGCACCGTTCAAGGGCGTTACAGCAAACGTGATTCACAGTTAAGCCTGTGATTTCAGTGAGTTGCCCTTTGGCATAGCTCTTGCGAAGCGATTGCGCAGCGCGCCACAGTCCGGCGTCTGCATCGCAACCGACGGGGAAGGGAAATCACATGTTGAAAAGACGAGGAGCGCTAAAGGCGCTTGCGTGGGGTACTGCACTCGCAGCCACAGGAACCGGATCGCGCAACACACTGGCGCAGCAGAAGACCGTAAAGGTCGGCGTGTTGCATTCGCTCTCCGGCACGATGGCAATCTCAGAAACAGTGCTGAAGGACGTTGCGCTGATGGCGTTCGATGAAATCAACGCCAAGGGCGGTGTCATGGGCATGAAGATCGAGCCGGTCGTAGTCGATCCGGCGTCAAATTGGCCCTTGTTTGCCGAGAAGGCGCGCCAGTTGATTACGCAAGACAAAGTGGCCGCGGTGTTCGGCTGCTGGACTTCGGTATCGCGCAAGTCAGTGCTTCCCGTGTTTGAAGAGCTGAACAGCCTGCTGTTCTATCCGGTGCAGTACGAAGGCGAAGAACTGTCGAAGAACGTCTTCTACACCGGCGCCGCGCCGAATCAGCAGGCAATTCCGGCCGTCGAGTACCTGATGAGCAAGGAAGGCGGTGCCGCCAAGCGTTGGGTGTTGCTGGGCACCGACTACGTTTACCCGCGCACGACAAACAAGATCCTGCGCGCATTTTTGAAGTCGAAAGGTGTCGCCGACAAGGATATTGACGAGAAATACACACCGTTTGGTCACAGCGACTATCAGACGATCGTTGCCGACATCAAGAAGTTTGCCGCGAGCGGCAAGACGGCCGTGGTGTCGACCATCAACGGTGACTCGAACGTGCCGTTCTACAAAGAGCTTGGCAACCAGGGATTGAAGGCGACCGATGTTCCAGTGGTCGCGTTCTCGGTCGGCGAAGAAGAGCTGCGCGGCGTCGATACCAAGCCGCTGGTCGGGCATCTAGCCGCCTGGAACTATTTCATGTCGATCAAGGCACCGGCCAATGACGACTTCAAGACGAAGTGGGCGACCTACGCCAAGGCGAAAAAGCTGCCCGGTTCAGACAAGCCGCTGACCAACGATCCGATGGAAGCCACCTACATCGGCATCTACATGTGGAAGCAGGCGGTTGAGAAAGCCAAAACTTTCGATACCGACAAAGTCATCACAGCGATGGCGGGCCAGACGTTTACCGCGCCGTCGGGAATCGTGTCAAAGATGGACGAGAAGAATCATCATCTGCACAAAGCCGTGTTCATTGGTGAAGTCAAGGGCGACGGCCAGTTCAACGTCGTCTGGAAAACGAAGGGGCCGGTCAGAGCGCAACCGTGGAGTCCCTATATCCCGGGCAATGACAAGAAGCCGGATGTTCCCAGCGGAAAGACGATCATCACTAAGACTTGACGCAGTGGGTTGCACAGCGGGGGCCGCTTCGGCGGCCCCTTTTCACATGAGAACCCTGTTAGCAGCGATTTTTTGTTTGCTGTCCTGTCTCCGGCCTTCGCTCGTGTTTGCGCAGGATGCAAGCACGCTGGAAAAACTTGCTTTCGGCGAAAGCGATGAGCAAGTCGAAGCCATTGCGCAGTTGGTGGCTGTGGGCAACGCCAAGTCGGCGGCTATCTTGCAGGCACTTGCCGAAGGTGAGCTCGTCACCGCAGGCAAACGGATTCTTATCGTCAAAGGCGATAGCGCAACCGAAGCGCTAACGGGCGTGCAGCTGCCGGCTGTCCCCGCCGACCGGGAAGACATCACCGTCAATAACCGCCTGCGGCGTGAGCTTGCCGCGGCGCTGGCTGCGCTGAAGCTCGTGTCGCCGCAACGTGACGTGCGCCTGGCAGCGGCGAAAGAACTCGGCGCAGGCGCAGACCCGGCAATGCTGCCGCTGGTGAAGAAAGCACTGAGTCAGGAGACCGATGCCGCGATCAAGCCGATGCTCGAGCAGATTGCAGCGACGCTGGAGCTACGGGCCGAGGACCGCAGCACACGGCTCGCCGCGGTAAAAAAACTGGCGAGCTCGAACAACGCGAGCACCAAGAGCCTGTTGCTCTCCTTCCTCGAGACAGAGAAGGACGACGAACTGCGCGCCGAAGCACAGAGAAGTTTGCGTGAGATCGAAAGCGGACTCGCATGGGGCGAACGCGTCGGCATCGTGTTCACAAGCGTCAGTCTCGGCTCGATCCTGCTGCTCGCCGCGTTGGGCCTGGCCATCACATACGGGTTGATGGGCGTCATCAACATGGCGCACGGCGAACTGATCATGATCGGCGCTTACGCCACCTATGTTGTGCAGGGATTGTTTCGCAGCACTGCGCTTTTCGATTGGTATCTGATCGCAGCAATCCCGGTTGCGTTCGCTGTCTCTGCGTTGGTCGGAATAGCGCTTGAGCGGACAGTGATCCGCTGGCTGTACGGCCGCCCGCTGGAAACGCTGCTCGCTACGTGGGGAATCAGCTTGATCCTGATTCAGGCGGTGCGCACCATCTTTGGTGCGCAGAATGTGCAGGTCGAGAACCCGGCGTTCATGTCGGGAGGCGTCGAGCTGCTGACCGGGGTCGTGCTGCCGTGGAGCCGCATCGTGATCATCGGTTTTGCATTCGCCGTGGTGTTTCTTATCTATCTGTTGCTGAACAAGACGCGGCTCGGCTTGTTCGTGCGCGGCGTGACGCAGAATCGCGAGATGGCGTCCTGCGTCGGCGTGCCGACTGCACGAGTCGACATGTGGGCCTTCGGCCTCGGCTCCGGCATCGCCGGCCTCGCCGGTTGCGCGCTTTCGCAGATCGGCAACGTCGGCCCCGACCTCGGCCAGAACTACATCGTCGACTCTTTTATGGTGGTCGTGCTCGGCGGTGTAGGGCAATTGGCGGGAACCGTGTATTCGGCACTCGGACTCGGATTCGCGAACAAGCTGCTTGAAGCATGGCAGGGCGCGGTACTCGCGAAGATCGCGGTGCTCGTCTTCATCATCGTATTCATTCAAAAGCGGCCGCAGGGCATGTTCGCCGTCAAAGGCAGAGCGTTGGAATCATGAGCGCGGACCTGTCGCAGCGCCGCTTTTACGGAGCCAAGGGTTGGACGATCTTGCTTGCGTTTGCAGCGGTGATCTTCATCGGCTTTCCGCTCTTCAATCTCGCGGTCGGCGCGGACAGCGCGTTTCACATCTCCGCCTACTGGGTCACGCTGCTCGGCAAGATCATGTGCTTTGCGATCGTCGCTATAGCGATGGATCTGATCTGGGGCTACGCGGGCATTCTGTCGCTCGGCCACGGACTTTTTTTTGCGCTGGGCGGCTACGCGTTCGGCATGTATCTGATGCGGCAGATCGGCTCCGATGGCCAGTACCGGCAGCCGATGCCGGACTTCATGGTGTTCCTCGACTGGAAGGAATTTCCGTGGCAATGGTTCAACTCGGATTCATTTCTTTGGTGCGCAATGCTGGTCGTCGTCGTGCCTGGGCTGCTCGCCTACGTGTTCGGCTACTTTGCGTTTCGCTCGCGCGTCAAGGGTGTCTATTTCTCGATCATCACGCAGGCGCTGACCTTTGCAGCGATGTTGCTGTTCTTTCGTAACGCCACCGGCTTCGGCGGCAACAACGGCTTCACCGACTTCCGCCGCATTCTCGACATACCGATCGCAACACCGCAGACGCGCATGGCGCTGTTCGTGATCACCGGAGCGACGCTGATCGGAACGCTGCTGCTGGCACGCTGGCTGGTCACTTCGAAGTTCGGGCGTGTGCTCGCTGCGATTCGCGATGCCGAAACGCGCGTGATGTTCTGCGGCTACGACACTCTTCACTACAAGCTCTTTATCTGGACGCTGTCGGCCGTGCTGTGTGGGATCGCCGGAGCGTTGTACGTGCCGCAGGTCGGCATCATCAATCCGAGCGAGATGTCGCCGGCGAATTCAATCGAGATCGCGATCTGGGTTGCGGTCGGTGGAAGGGGCACGCTGGCAGGTGCCGCGCTGGGCGCCGGACTGGTCAACGGTGCGAAGAGTTTTTTCACACAGGCTTTTCCGGAGTACTGGCTGTTCTTCCTCGGCCTGCTTTTTATTCTCGTCACGCTTTTTCTCCCGCAGGGTGTGCTCGGTTTGATCAACCGGCGCAAAGCCCACGGATGAGCAGCATCGCCATGCATCCCGCGGCGCGCGAAGGAACGACAACCAGCGACCTTGGCCGCGTCGCCACCGAGGGATTGGACCTGACGCATGGCGTCGTGCTGTACCTCGAGGGCATCAGCGTCAGCTTCGATGGCTTTCGCGCGCTGAACAACCTGTCGCTTTCGATCGACGCCGGCGAGCTGCGCTGCGTGATCGGTCCCAATGGCGCAGGCAAGACGACGATGATGGATGTGATCACCGGCAAAACGCGCCCCGACGCCGGCACCGCGTTCTTTGGACAGACGATCGACCTGACCAAGCTGTCCGAGGCGCAGATCGCACATGCCGGCATCGGCCGCAAGTTTCAGAAGCCGACGATCTTCGAGCGTCATACCGTGTTCGAAAATCTCGAGCTATCGATGAAAGCCGACAAGCGCGTGCGAAGGACGCTGTTTGCAAAGCTCTCGTCCGAGCAGCGCGATCGCATCGGTGAAATGCTGAAGCTGATTCGCCTGAACGACAGCATGCATCGAATCGCAGGTTTGTTGTCGCACGGACAGAAGCAATGGCTCGAAATCGGCATGCTGCTGATGCAGGAGCCGCGGCTGCTGCTGCTCGACGAGCCTGTCGCCGGCATGAGCGACGAAGAAACCGAGCGCACCGCGGAGCTCTTCCTCTCGCTCGCCGGCAAGCACTCGCTGGTGGTGGTCGAGCACGACATGGCGTTCGTCAGCAAGATTGCGCGCAAGGTCACGGTACTGCACGAGGGCAGCGTGCTGGCCGAGGGGTCGATGGATCACGTGCAGAACGATCCGCGCGTCATCGAGGTTTATCTCGGACGCTAAGTCGGCAAGCCCGCGTTCGCCAAATTCAAATGCTTACAGTCTCCAATCTGAACCAGTTTTACGGCGGCAGTCACATTCTGCGCGAACCTGACATTCGATGCACCCGCCGGCAAAGTCACGGCTTTGCTTGGTCGCAACGGTGTCGGCAAGTCGACGCTGCTTAGAACGTTGATGGGCCTGGTGCCGGCCAAGAGCGGACAGGTTACTTTCGAAGGCAAGAACATCACAGGCGTGAAGCCGTACGAGCGGGTGCGAGCCGGCATGGGCTACGTACCGCAGGGCCGGGAGATATTTCCGCGGCTTACCGTCGAGGAAAATCTGGAGATGGGGCTGGCGTCCCGGCCGCGCGGCGCGCGCGTTCCGGAGCGGATCTTTCAGATGTTTCCGGTGTTGCGCAGCATGCTGCGGCGGCGCGGCGGTGATCTGTCAGGCGGTCAGCAGCAACAACTCGCCATCGGCCGCGCACTTGCGATCGGTCCGCGCCTGTTGATTCTCGACGAGCCGACCGAAGGGATCCAGCCGTCCATCATCAAGGACATCGAGCGCGCGATTCGCACGCTGGCCGAAAGCGGCGAGATGGCAATTCTGCTGGTCGAGCAGTACTACGACTTTGCGCGCTCGCTCGCCGATCAGTATCTGGTGATGGAGCGCGGAGAAATCGTCGCGCGCGGTGCCGGCGCGGACATGGATCGCGACGACGTAAGACGCTTGCTGGCAGTATGACGCCCTGGCAGGCTGAAAACCAACAATGGGTGTCGCTGAACCAATCTTCGCTCCGTGGAAAGCCGAACTGTCGCTCGGGTTCCGCTATGAAAACGATCGGACGGTGCTCGCGGAAAAATGTTTCAGCGGCCCGCTGGTTGTACAGAAGCCGTTGTATCCGGAAGGCGATGATGTCTGCCATGCGATCGTCGTTCATCCTCCAGCGGGAATCGTCGGCGGCGATCAGTTGTCGGTACGTGTACGCGCAGAGCCGCAATCGGCGGTTCTGATGACAACGCCCGGCGCGGGCAAGTGGTATCGATCCGCCGGCCCATGGGCAAGCCAGAAACTTTGCTTCGACGTGGGCGGAACTCTGGAGTGGCTGCCGCAGGAAACGATCGTGTTCGACGGTGCATTGGCTGACATCGCGTGCGAGGTGAATCTTGGTGCGGACGCCAGCTACATCGGATGGGAAATCCTGTGTCTCGGCCGCGGTGCAGGAGAGCGCTTCGACAGCGGCAGGATCGAGCTGCGCAACAAGGTCTTTAGAAACGGACGACCGCTTTGGCACGAACGCGGCTCCATCGATGCGAACGGACGCTTGATGCACGCGCCGGCGGGGCTCGATGGAAAGTCAGTCTGTGCAACGTTGATCGCGGCCGCACCCGAAATAAGTCGCAGCGTCGTCGCCGAGTGCCGCGAAATTGAAGACGTGGCGGTGACGCTGCTGCCCGGGCTGCTGATCGCGCGCCATCTTGGCGACTCGAGCGAAGCGGCAAAGCAGCGCTTCGTCGAACTGTGGCGCATTCTTCGACCCGCACTTCTTGGCCGCGCGGCGCAGCCGCCGCGCATTTGGAGAACATAGTGGAGCTCATGTGGAGCTAACCCCGCGCGAAAAGGACAAGCTGCTGATCTTCACGGCAGCATTGCTGGCCGAGCGACGCAAAGGCCGCGGCTTGAAGCTGAACTATCCGGAGGCGGTTGCGTTTATCAGCGCCGCGATCATGGAAGGCGCGCGCGACGGTAAGTCGGTCGCGGAGTTGATGGGCTTCGGTGCAACGCTGCTGAAGCGAGCCGACGTGATGGAGGGCGTGCCGGAGATGATTCCGGAAATCCAGGTCGAGGCGACGTTTCCCGACGGCACGAAGCTTGTCACCGTGCATCACCCGATTCCATGATTCCAGGCGAAATCGAAGCGGCTGCAGGCGACATCGTGTTGAACGAAGGACGGAAGACTGTCGTCGTTCAGGTCACGAATTCGGGCGATCGGCCGATTCAGGTCGGCTCGCACTATCACTTCTTCGAGACGAACAACGCACTGAAGTTCGAGCGTGACAAAGCGTATGGATTCCGACTGAACATTGCTTCAGGCACTGCGGTGCGCTTTGAGCCCGGTCAGTCACGCACGGTCGAGCTGGTGGCGCTTGCTGGTGACCGAAAAGTGTTCGGCTTCAACGCGAAGGTGATGGGCGCGCTTAAATGAAAATCTCGCGCCAGGCCTATGCGGAGATGTTCGGCCCGACCACCGGCGATCGTGTACGGTTGGCCGACACCGAGCTGTGGATCGAAGTGGAAAAGGATTTCACGGTCTACGGCGAGGAAGTGAAGTTCGGCGGCGGCAAAGTGATTCGCGACGGCATGGGACAAAGCCAGCGCAGGTCAAGCGACGCCGACGTTGCGGATACCGTGATCACCAACGCATTGATCATCGATCACTGGGGAATCGTCAAGGCCGACATCGGCATCAAGAACGGACTGATCGCGCACATCGGCAAAGCCGGCAATCCCGATGTGCAGCCAGGCATCGATATCGTCATCGGTCCCGGCACCGAAATCATCGCCGGCGAAGGATCGATCGTCACCGCCGGCGGCATCGACACGCACATTCACTTCATCTGTCCGCAACAGATCGAAGAAGCGTTGATGAGCGGCATCACGACAATGCTCGGCGGCGGCACCGGACCAGCCACCGGGACGTTTGCGACGACGTGCACGCCAGGCCCCTGGCACATCCATTCAATGTTGAAAGCGGCCGAGAGCTTTCCGATGAACCTTGGCTTTCAGGGCAAAGGCAACGCGAGCCTGCCCGCGGCGCTCGAAGAGCAGGTCGAGGCGGGCGCGTATGGACTGAAGCTGCACGAAGACTGGGGCACGACACCCGCGGCAATCGACTGTTGCCTGACCGTTGCCGACAAGCACGACGTTCAGGTGACGATTCATACCGACACACTGAACGAATCGGGCTTTGTCGAAGATACGATCGCCGCGTTCAAAGGCCGCGCGATTGCCACCTTTCATACCGAGGGCGCGGGCGGCGGTCACGCGCCCGACATCATCAAGTGCGCCGGGCTGCCGAACGTGCTGCCGTCGTCGACGAATCCGACGATGCCGTACACCGTCAACACCATCGACGAGCATCTCGACATGCTGATGGTGTGCCACCACCTGGACGCATCGATCGCAGAAGACGTTGCGTTCGCCGAAAGCCGTATCCGTCGCGAAACCATCGCCGCCGAGGACGTGCTGCACGATCTCGGCGTGTTCTCGATGATGTCGTCGGATAGCCAGGCCATGGGACGCGTCGGCGAAGTCATCATCCGCACGTGGCAGACGGCGCACAAGATGAAAACGCAGCGCGGCACGCTTGCGCAGGACACTGCGCGCAACGATAACTTTCGCGTCAAGCGTTACATCGCAAAGTACACGATCAACCCGGCGATCACGCAGGGTATCGCTCACGTCGTCGGCTCGATCGAAGCGGGCAAGCTTGCCGATCTGGTGCTGTGGAAGCCGGCGTTCTTCGGTGTCAAGCCATCATTGATCGTCAAGGGCGGCATGATCGCCGCCGCGGCGATGGGCGATCCGAACGCATCGATTCCAACACCGCAGCCGGTGCACTACCGGCCGATGTTCGGCGCGTTCGGCTCCGCGATGGACGCGACCTGCATCAACTTCATCTCGCAGGCGGCACTCGCCGCGGGCGTTCCCGAACAGCTCGGGCTGCGCCGCCGCGTCGAGGCGGTCAAGAACACGCGCAGGATCGGCAAGGCGGATATGGTGCACAACGACGGAACGCCAACGATCGAAGTCGACGCACAGACCTACGAAGTGCGCGCTGACGGCGAGCTGCTGACCTGCGAGCCGGCGACCGTGCTGCCGATGGCGCAACGCTATTTTCTGTTCTGATGGTCGAGATCAAGCACAAGCTGAAGATCGTGCGCGGCGCGTACAAGATAGAAATCAAGGGCCACCTGGAGCTGCCTTTCGAAATGCGCCAAAAGTCTCGCTTCAAAGCGGCACTCGCATCGGGCGAAGAGGTCGGCGTGCTGCTGCCGCGCGGCGAGATTCTGCGCGGCGGTGATCTGCTCACGACCTCCGACGGCAGAATCATCGAAGTCATCGCGCATCCGGAAAACGTGCTGCATGTCGAAAGCACATCGGCCGCCGCGCTGGCCAGGATCGCGTATCACCTCGGCAATCGGCATGTGCCGGTCGAAGTCGGTGACGGGTATCTGCGGCTTGGCGACGATCACGTGCTGGAGCGAATGCTCGAGGGCCTTGGCGCGCAAGTCAGCCGCACGATGGCGCCGTTCGAGCCCGAAGCCGGTGCGTACGGCGGTGCGGGACACGAGCACGGTGCAGCGAAGATCCATGATCATCATCATCATGATGGCGATCACACGCACGATCACGACCATTGCGGCCATGACCATGAACACTAATCTCGTGCGTCTGTTGCAGCTCGCAAGCCCGACATTGCCGGTGGGCGCCTACAGCTATTCGCAGGGTCTCGAAGCAGCGATCGAGGCGGGCGTTGTGACCGATGCGTCGAGCGCCGAGCAGTGGATTGGCGATCTGCTCGAGCTCTCGATGTCGCGCATGGAAGCGCCGCTGCTCTTCCGAATGATCAGCAACCCGGACGATATCGAAGCATTGAACCTGTTGTTTCTTGCAAATCGTGAAACTGCGGAGCTGCGGGCCGAAACCGTGCAGATGGGTTACTCGTTGAACCGTCTTCTACCAAGCCTTGGCGTTGAGGCACTCGCCATTGAAGAGCCGTCATTCCCGGCCGCGTTTGCCGCCGCCATCAATGCATGGCAGATCGATACGCACGAGGCGCTGCAGGCGTACGTTTGGTCGTGGCTTGAAAACCAGGTGATGGCGGCGCTGAAAGCCGTGCCGCTTGGGCAAACCGACGGGCAGCAAATGCTGCTGGCGCTCGCAAATCGAATTCCTGACATCGTCAGCCAGGCGATTGCGACGCGCGATGAGGACATCGGCAGCTTCGCGCCGGGCTTCGCTATTCTTTCGTCAAAGCACGAAACGCAATACTCGAGATTGTTCCGGTCATGACACTCCGAGTTGGAATTGGTGGTCCGGTCGGATCTGGCAAGACCGCGCTGATGCTTTCGCTATGCCGCCAGCTGCGCGACAAGTACAACATCGCTGCGGTGACCAACGATATCTACACCGAGGAAGACGCACAGTTTTTGGTGCGCAACGAAGCGTTGGTGCCCGAGCGCATCATCGGTGTTGAAACCGGCGGCTGCCCACACACTGCGATTCGCGAAGACGCATCGATCAACCTCGAAGCCGTCGCAAGGCTCGACAAGCGCTTTCCAAATTTAGATCTGATTCTGATTGAATCAGGGGGAGACAACCTCGCGGCGACGTTCAGTCCGGAGCTCTCCGACCTGACTCTTTACGTAATCGACGTTGCGGCGGGCGACAAGATTCCGCGCAAAGGTGGGCCAGGAATTACGAAGAGCGATCTGCTGATTATCAACAAGATTGACCTGGCGCCGATGGTCGGCGCCTCACTCGAAGTGATGGACCGCGACGCGAAAAAGATGCGAAACGAGCGGCCGTTCGTATTCTCAAACCTGAAAACCGGACAGGGCGTGGACACGATCGTCAAATTCATCGAAACCGAGGGGATGCTATGAGTCGGGTCACGTTGCTCCTTGTTGTCTCACTCTATGTGTGCTCCGCGCTGGCGCATCCGGGACACGACGCGCCGGAGCCGCATCTCCATGCAATCTGGGAAGTCATGCTGCTGGTCGCAGCGATCGGTGCATGCGTTGTCATTTTCATCAAACTCACGTCGTCAAGCCGGCGTGGGCGAAAACACGCCCGTCTTCGCCTTTAGGGTGTGCGCCCGTCATTTGGGCTATTGGATTGGTGCAATAGCGTCGGCCCGCCCGCGCTAATCAACAGAAGGCCACGCACCGGGCGCGTTAAGTTGGTTGCAACGCGGCTTCGGCTGCGCTTTCTTCGCGCCAACGAGGCGTAACTGGACAAGGCCCAAATGCAAAAGCTTATCGCTGTGACCTCAATGATGTTCCTCGGCCTGATCGGCGGATGTGCGACCAGCACCGGAAGCGACGGGATCATCGAAGTGGGCCCCGACACCTACCGCGTCGGCAGCCATGGACGCTTCCAGGACTACTCGAGTAGCGCTCTCAAAGCGAGGCTGTATCAAGATGCTTATAAACACTGCGCTGCCAAGAACAAGCTGATGGTTCCGTCAAACAGCGCTAATCAGGTCTCGGCATCGGGCGCGCAATCTTCGGACATGCAGTTTCAGTGCGTAACCCGCAACCAGGCTAGCGCACCTGCACCTACGCTGTAATCGCTGGCGCGTTTCTGCGCCGGCGGTCTCCCGCGCGCATCGAGCGTTAGTGACTCAGAATCTTTGACAGAAAATCGCGCGTCCGCTCGTTCTTCGGATTGCTGAAGAACTCCTCCGGCGTGTTCTGTTCAACGATCTGGCCGTTGTCCATGAAGATCACGCGGTCGGCGACCGACTTGGCGAATCCCATTTCGTGTGAGACGCAGATCATCGTCATGCCCTGTTCGGCCAGCTCGATGATCACGTCGAGCACTTCCTTGATCATTTCCGGGTCGAGCGCTGACGTGGGCTCGTCGAACAGCATGATCTTAGGTGTCAGGCAGAGCGCGCGCGCGATCGCAACGCGTTGCTGCTGACCGCCGGACAACTGCAGCGGATATTTCTGCGCCTGCTCGGCGATCCGAACGCGCGTCAGTTGAGCCATCGCTCGTTCCTCGGCCTCTTTTTTCGGCACGGCGGTGACCCACATCGGCGCCAGCGTCAGGTTTTCGAGCACCGTCAGATGCGGAAATAGATTGAACTGCTGGAACACGAGGCCGACCTTGCGCCGAACGGTTTCGATCGCCTTAACGTCGTCTGACAACTCGACGCCGTCGACGACCAGCCTGCCCTGCTGATGTTCCTCCAACCGGTTGATGCAGCGGATCAATGTCGACTTGCCCGACCCCGACGGGCCGCAGATGACGATTCGCTCGCCAGGCGCGACCGCGAGGTCAATATCACGCAGCACGTGAAACTGCGCGAACCATTTGTTGACCTTCTCGAAAGTGATGATCGGTTGAGACAAAGTCGTTTGGCTCATGCTCGCCTATGGCCGACGTTCAGATGCTGTTCCACCCACTGGCTATAACGCGACATCGCGAAGCAGAAGATCCAGTAGATCGCGGCGATGAACAGATACGCCTCAGTGAAGAACGGCCGCCAGTTCGAGTCACCGGCCAATGCCAGCGTTACCGAACCCGTCAACTCGTAAAGGCTGACGATCGTCACCAGTGATGTGTCCTTGAACGTGCTGATGAAGCTGTTCATGATCGACGGGACCACCAGCCGCAGCGCCTGTGGCAGCACGATCTTGCGCTGCGTTTGCCAATAGGAAAGGCCGAGCGATGCCGCCGCCTCGTGCTGCCCGGCCGGAATCGCCTGGAGCCCGCCGCGCACGACCTCGGCCAGATACGCCGCCGCGAACAGCGTGATGCCGACCAGCACGCGCACCAGCACGTTGATCGTGACCCCTTGCGGCATGAACAGCGGAAACATAAACGACGCCATGAACAGCACCGAGATCAGCGGCACGCCGCGAATCAACTCGACATACACGATGCAGATCGTGCGCAGCGCGGGCAGATGGGAACGTCGCCCGAGCGCGACCAGCACCGCCAGCGGAAACGCAGCAGCGATGCCGATCGTGGAGAGCAGCAGCGTCAGCGGCAGCCCGCCCCATCGATCAGTCTCGACGGCAGACAAACCCAATACGCCGCCGTGCATCAGGACAAAGAACGCGGCGAACACGACCATCCACGCAATCAGCAACCATCGGCTCCATAACGGCCGGGTGCAGCTTGCCACCAGCATCGCAAGCATCAGCCCCGTTGCCGCCAACGGCCGCCATTGCTCGTCGAACGGAAAACGACCGAATAGGATCAGCCGGTATTTCTCTGCGATCACTCCCCAGCACGCACCGGCGCCATCCAGCGCCCGGCACGCGGCAACATCGGGTTGCGTCACCGCGTTGACGACCGCCCAGTCGATAAACCCCGGAACGTAATAGAACAACGCGGCGATGATCGTCAGCGTGGCTAGCGCGCTACCAGCGCCGCCGAACAAATTGCGCCGAAGCCACCCCACTGCGCCACGCGTCACGACCGGCGCCGGACGTGCGGCAACCGGCGTGAAGGCGCCAGCGGAGTCTGCTGAGACTCGCGCTCATCGTTCCTTGATCGCGGCGCGCGCGTTGTACCAGTTCATCAGGGCCGCCGTTGAAAGCGATAGCGTCAGATACACCGCCATGATGATCGTGATGCACTCGACCGCACGTCCGGTCTGGTTAAGCGTGGTGTTGGAGATCGACACCAGGTCGGGATAGCCGACGGCAACCGCGAGCGAAGAATTCTTGGTCAGATTCAGGTACTGATTAGTCAGCGGCGGGATGATCACGCGCAATGCCTGTGGCAGCAGCACCAGTTTCAGTTGCCGGTTGCGGCTCAGGCCGAGAGAGCTGGCTGCTTCGATCTGCCCCCAAGGCACGGCCTGAATGCCGGAACGCACGATCTCGGCGATGAATGCCGCCGTGTAAATCGCAAGTCCCAGTGTCAGCGCCAAAAACTCGGGCGTTACCGCTCCGCCCCCGGCCACGTTGAATTGGGTTTTCTCAGGCATGTCGAGCGCGGTCGGAGTGCCAGCCGCAACCCAACCGCCAACGATCCCGACCACAAAAATTGCCAGCGCGGGCCACCACACAGGGCGCGCGCGACCGGTCAGCACGAATTGCGAAAGCGCCCAGCGGCGATACAGCCAGGCCAAAGACAAGCCGGCAAGTGCGCCCGCCGCTATCAGCCCGAACCCCGGAGCCCACACCGGCACCGGAAAGGCCAACCCGCCTTTGGATAAATAGATCCCGGGAGCGGGATTTAGCGCATCGATGACCGGCGGCAGCAGCTCGTTCAACAGCAGGTACCACATCAGCAACTGCAGCAGCACTGGAATGTTGCGGAAGAGCTCGACATACGCCGAGCATACGCCGCGCACCAGAAAGTTGCGAGATAAGCGGCCGATGCCGATCAACGTTCCCATCACGGTGGCGATCAGGATGCCGATGATCGCGACGCGGATCGTGTTCGTCAGGCCGACCACGAAAGCCTTCCAGTACGGATTGCTCGAGTCGAATTCGATCACCGTTTCGCCGATGCCGAAGCCGGCCGGCTGGATCAGGAAATCAAAGCCACTTTGAATGCCGCGGACGCGCAGATTGGTCAGCGTGTTCGACGTCAGGAACCACGCGATGAGCGCAATAACGCTGACTGCGACAACCTGATAGACGACGCCACGGAACGCCTGACTGCGCCACGACCAACTGCGCCGTTGCAGCGCAGGTTTCGGCGCGGGTGTGTCAGCCATAAAAATCCCTCCTTCGATTCGGCGAAGGAGGGAGGTTCAAGCCCGGCCGCAAACGGTCAGCGCTATTTAGCGAATAGGCGGCGCGTACAGGATGCCGCCCTTGTTCCACAAGTTATTGAGTCCGCGCGGCAGCTTCAACGCGGATTTCGGGCCGACGTTGCGCTCGAAAATCTCGCCGTAATTGCCCACCGCCTTGATCGCGCGATACGCCCATTCCTTGTCGAGGCCCAGCAGCTTGCCCATGTCCTCGCCGGTGCCGAGGATGCGCTGCACGGCCGGATCAGTGCTCGCCTTCATCTTGTCGACGTTCGCCTGAGTGATCCCGTACTCCTCGGCTTCGATCAACGCGAAAATCACCCACTTGGAAATCGCGAACCACTCGTCGTCGCCACGGCGCACCGCAGGTCCGAGCGGCTCCTTCGAGATCAATTCGGGCAAGATCACGTAGTCGTCGGGGTTGCTCGCCTCCTTGTTGCGAATTGAGGCCAGGCCCGACGCGTCCGTCGTGTACGCCTGGCAGCGGCCCGAGAAAAACGCCTTCACCGACGCTTCCACACCTTCGAACACGACCGGCTTCATGTTCAGGTTGTTGCTCTTGTTGTAGTCGTTCAGGTTTTTCTCGGTTGTGGTGCCCGACTGCACGCAGACATCGGCGCCCTTTAGATTCTTCGCGCTCGTGACCTTGATCTTGCTGGGTACCATGAAGCCCTGGCCGTCGTAATAGGTCACGCCGACGAAGTCGAGCCCGAGCGACGCGTCACGGGTCAGGGTCCAGGTGGTGTTGCGCGACAGGATGTCGACCTCGCCCGACTGCAGCGCAGTAAATCGAGCTTGCGCGGTCAGCGGCACCCACTTCACCTTGTTCGCGTCGTTCAGCACGGCAGCGGCCAACGCTTTGCAGATATCCACGTCGAGCCCGGTCCAGTTGCCCTGGCTGTCGGCGGCGGAAAAACCGGCAAGGCCGACATTCACCCCGCAGACGAGCGCCCCGCGCTGTTTCATCGTATCCAGCGTCTTGCCGGCGTACGCCGGAAGACTGACCGCCGCCGTCAGCAACACGGCAGCACCCGCAATCCATTTCACGGCTGATTTTTGATACATGGCTCCTCCTCAAAGGGGTGTCTGCAGGGCACGCTTCAATATAAGCGGTTGTCCGCGAGGGCGCCATCAGCAGACAAACCCGCAGATTTGGCCCTTTTCCTAAACGCGATTCTCGCCGCACCCGCATCAGGGGGCCACTGCATGCCCGATGGCGACCAGCGAAGACACGCCTGAATCCCTCGCTTTTTGCGGTACTCGAATCCCTCGCTTATCGACGCAATTGCTGGAGCCGATTAACGACACACTCGCATCGCATCGATTGAACAGGCGGCATGGATCGAGTGCCGTAGTGATTGGGTAATGATTTCGGATCGAATCGTCCAGCTGTGCAAAGACGTCGAACGCCTCGCCTGCGAGCTCGACCGCCTGACTGCACGTGGCCACAGCCGGACGGTGTATGCGGTCCTGATGCGGATGAAGCTCGCGGCCATGACCGCAGAGCTCGTGACTGCCGATCTGGTCGAGCGCCTGCAGCAAGCTCCAGCGATTGCGAAAGCAGACTCCGAGGCCGCCCGAGCACCACGCTAGACAGCGACATCGGCTGGCATTCCGTGTGTCAACCACGACACGCGTGACATCAAACGACACACACAAGCACCGCTCCCTGTATCAGCATCGACACTGATCGAGGTTCGGAGCACTACAAATGGTTCGACGCAAGCGCTTGATCGCAGCGGCACTCGCCGCCGCGCTCGTTGCGAGCGCTGCGCACGCCGGGGTGCCGCTGTGGCAGCGCGTGCTTCGCTGGGTGAGCGGCGAAACGAGTGACACGCCCGTGCAGACGCACATGATGGGCAAGCACATGCAGATGAGCGTGCGGCAGCCTCCGCAACCCGGCGACGCGGCACGCGCCGAAGAAATCCGCGCCGCGGCGCGTCGCGTGCTGCAAACGTATCGCGATGTCGCCGACGCCGAAGCCGAGGGCTACGCACCGTTTGCGCCAAGCGGCAAAATCGGCGAAGAAGTGCATTACACCCATCACTGGCGCGCCGGCAACGAAAAAAACGGAATCGACCTCGAGCGCCCCGGTTCGATTCTGTACAAGCGCACTGCCAACGGCATGCAGGCCGTCGGCGTCATGTACACCGCGCCCGGAAATGCGCTACCCGCCGAGCTGGACAGGCGCGTGCCGCTGAGCGTCGGCGTCTGGCATCGTCACGTCCATTTCTGCGGATGGCCCAGCGGCACTCCGCGCAAGGATTGGGACGGGCCGAACGCCCGCTTCGGCTTTGCAGGTTCGATCGGCGACGAAGCTTCGTGCACGGCTGCGGGCGGTTACTGGATCCCGCTAGCGCTCGGCTGGATGACGCACATCTATCCGAACGAAACCGAGCGCGACAAGATCTGGATCGGCGAACAGATGATGATGCTGAACAGCGCCGAAATGGAACACAACGCGCACAAGCAAAAGCAATAAGCGCATCAGTGAGTTCGGCTCGTAGGTGACGGTCAGGCATTTGCCGTCGGCGCAAGCTACGTTCGTCGCGAGCGTTTAGCTCAACGCGTCAACAGTTTTCTCTTCCTCGCATACTCCTCAGCGCGAAGATCGTCGCCTCTGGCCCGGTACAGCGCTTCCAGTTCATCGAAGACGTACGGGTCGGGAACGCCAGCAGCATCGCATTCGCGCTCCAGGCGGAGTTGGATCGCAAGGGCTTCATCGGATCGATTCAGCGCGCGCAGAGTCCACGCGACCATCCAATGTGCGGCACGGGTGGCTTCGGCATCATCGGCCCGCTCACGCAGCACCACCGCCCGCTCGAACTGCGCCAGCGCCTCGTCGTATCGCTTAAGTTGATGCAACGCGTAACCGATGTTATTGCGGAGTGACGCCTCCCATTTCCGTCCAGAGGGTTGAGTTGATGCGAGGGCGATTGCAAGCGCTTGTTCGCCCCATTTCAGCTGGTCCGACGGCGCAGTATCGACGAATGCAAGCATGTGCAGCGCATCGATTGCGAGCGCATCGAGCTGTCCACCCTTCGCGAGCTCCAAAGCGCGTAAGTATCTTGCTCGCGCCTGCGCCTTGGCCTCCGGTGTCTGCGAATCAGCGGCATGCTTGGCCGACGCCAGCATTCGTCCGGCTTCGAGCTCGAAGCGCGCGCGAGCTTCGGTGCTGGCAACCGCAATTTCCGCTTCGATGCTCTTGAGAATCTGCTGACCACGCGCGAAATCACCCCGTAGTCCGTAGCTGCGCGCGATTTGCGTTTGCAGAATCAAAGCGTCGTCGCGGCTGGCGCCGGCAAGCGCCGCGCGAAAGCGCTGCTCACTCTGCTCCGGCTGGCTGAAATTCCACAACGGTTCAAGATCGATGGCCATCGCTGATGACAGGCAGACCGAACCGAATAATACGAAGGCAAGGCAGCGCGCCACTCGTACCTTTTGAGGCGTCGCCTCAATACCGCTCATCCCCTGCTTCGCCGTCCGTCAATTCAAAACCGCTCGGCGCATCATCTTCAGGATTGCACTGCGGGCACGGCATCGAGCAATCGTGCTCCAGCGGGCACGGCCAAGGCGTCAACTGACTGCATGTTTCACACAAAAACTTGTGATCCATGCACAGCGCGCAGTTCATCCTCAGCCTAATCTCAAAAATGCCCGATGAAGCATCACTCTACCAACCGGCCCGCAATCTCGCTCTCTAATGCGCTACTTCCACGAACTTCTTCACCGTCAAGTCACCGATTTGCTTGCCCATCGCGAGACCAACGTCGGTCGACGTTCTGTAATGAATCCCTTCATAGACACGTGCATCAGCCACTTCGCGCATGAAGTCGTCGAGGCTCGTCCAGCGGCGGGTCGCTCCTTTCGCACTCGGGCTTGTCGTGGTCAACACGGGAGTCGGGTTGTTGCCGATCTCGGCTTTCAACACCGTCGCCACCGCGGCCGCCAGAATGCTGTGCGCGCTCGGGTACTCAGGGTGCATAGGTGCATCAACGAATGGAGACCACGAGGCTTCGCGCTGAGTGGCTTCGTTACCGTCAATGTCGCCGTTGCGGATGGCCGTCGCCGGACGCCAAAAGTTGTAGTGATACTTGGCCTCAAACACGCCGATCATCGCGTCATCCATCGACTGTGCCACCGCAGCGAACATCCGCGCGTTCTGCAGTACGTCGCGTCCCGGAGCCTGCGCGACGGAGCGCACGATGCCGTGATAGATCGCCGGTAGTGAGTATTCCCAGAAGCGAGCGATCTCGGTTTGCTCAGCGCTACGCCGCGTGCTGTTCTTGGCGCCGAACGCTTTGACCTCATTGAAGTCGCGCGTCCAGACATCGCTGGCGAGTGCGGGCGGCGGGCCCGGCCGGAACTGCGCCGCGCTTGTCATCAGCCACGGTTTGCGCTGCGCCCACTGCGTAACTGCAGGCGTAGCCGTTGGCACATAGGTGCCAGCGGTGGTGAAGGGCCGATGCGATTCGGCTGTAGCGGCGCCGTCGTCGGCACGTTGCGCTAGCACTGCAACGGCTGCCTGCTCGCCCGCAGCAATACCGGCCGTCTTGGCCACACCGTCCGCGATCTGAGCCAATGCAGCCTGGTAAGCGGCATCGATCGACGCCTGCTGGGCAGGCATCAGCTTCGATAACGTGGTGCGATTCGCCGACGCTACCGCCGCGTTGATCGACGCGCCGGGAGCCAGGCTGTTCAATGCGCCATGGACGGCGGTTTGCACGATCGCCATCGTGCGGATCGCCGGAGGCGTTCCAACCTTCGACTCGGTGACGATCTCCGCCGCCTTGACATTCCAGTCGGTAATCACGTCGGCTTTGGAGCCAGACGCGACGAGGAGGAGTGAAGCGGCGATGCAGAGTCGTGTTGCGTTTTTCATTGTGATTTCCCTTAAGTGAATTGCTATCGGTTAACAAAGAAGTAGTAATCGGCCGTGTACGGAATGCGCGCGGTCGCGCCGGCAGAATCACGACCACAGCTCGTTGCCGGTGCGACACCGCCGACGGTTTTGACGCGTTGAATGCTTGTCACATTGCTGAAGGAACCCTCGGGGCCGTTCGACTTCGCGGTCAGCAACAGCCAGGGAACAGCGCCGCTGATGGGCGCATCGGCTCGCTGCTTCAGCGTTGCGACGATGCGGCTGCCGTCATTGGCTTGCCAATACGGCCCCGCTCCGTGCCGGCCGATGTTCTTGCCGCGCGCATCGAAGAGCTCGGCGTCGGGTGCCACGAAGGCCCACTCGAAGCCAGCGCTCGCGTCCTTCTTTGCGCGGCACTCATAGATCTGCACACCCTTGGCCGGAACGACCATGAAGAGTGATTCGTTGGCGCCAGGCTTCAGCGTGTCGGGTACGTCGACAACAGAAGCGCTTGCGCACGCCATCAGCATCAAGGACGCGAGGCAAAGGAGGCCTAGATTTCTGTTCATCGTGTTCCTCAGCGTTTTGTGATGACGACTTCGAGGTATTCGCTGGGCACGACCAGCGATGCGGCGCCTGCGACGTTCAACTCATCGAGCAGCGTGACGATGTCGCGTTGCAGCGCTTGCTTTCCCGCATCGTCGAGCGCGTTGAACGCCTTGAGCGTCGGTCCGTAGTAGTCACGGAAGATCTCCATGAAGTGCGCGGCGGACAGATAGCGGAAGTTGAAGTGCCGCCGCTCGCAGCGAATCTCCTGCGCCTGGTCAGCGAACAGCTCTTGCATGTGGGCTTCGGTGCCCCACAACGCAGGCGACTTCACGCCCGCTGGTGGCGGTACGTGCGCGCCGATGGTCTTGAACAGCCGGCCAATGAATCCTTGCGGCGTCCAGCTCGCCAGCCCAATGCGGCCGCCGCTGCGCAGCACACGCATCATCTCGCGCGCGGTGCGGACATGGTCCGGTGCGAACATCGAGCCCAACGTCGATACCACGACGTCAAAACTCGCGTCGGTGAACGGCAAATTCTCGACGTCGGCTTCGAGAAACCGCACGTTCAGCCCTTCCGCTTGCGCCCGCTCACGCCCCTTGTCGAGCAAAGCCGGGACGTAATCGGTTGACGTGACGTTCGCGAAGCGTCGCGCAGCAGCGAGCGTGACGTTGCCGTTGCCGGCAGCGACGTCGAGCACTCGTTCACCGGCCCTGATATCGACGGCCTCGGCAAGCGTTTCGCCGATGATCTGCAGCGTCGTGCCGACGACGGCGTAATCGCCGCTCGACCAGGTGGCTTGTTGGCGCTGCTTGATTGCAGCAAAGTTTGGGGTGGCGGTTGATGCATCGAGTACAGCGTTCATTGAATGTTTCTCCATTGCGTAGTTGAGTTATCCGTGGTGTTCGTTTGCGCGATCGACCCGCATCAGCTCCGGGTCGTCGTTTGGCGCATTCGGTGGCAGTGAAGCTGAGCCCGGGTTGGGCGCCGTGGTGGCGCGTAGCGCCTGCGCCTCGGCCCGAGGTCCCTGATATTCGCTGGCGGTCGTCAGTCCGAATGGCCGCAGCCATCGTCAGTGCAACCGACAGTGCCAAAGCGCCGATCCGCGCGTGGCTTTCGTGATTCTTGTCGTTCATCGTGTGCCTCTGAAGTTAGGTGAGGGACGAACCTTATTCAGGCCGGCGTTGCACGAGCGTTCCACTTGCGGCCGCAAACGGATTCGCGCATGCTGACCAGCTCTCTCGTGTCCCCGCAGATGACGGTCCGTCTCCTTCTGTTCGGATCGCCGACAGTTGAGTACGGCGGCCAGTCGCTCGCCCTGCCCTTCGAACGGCGCAACCAACTTCTAGCGTTCCTCGCGCTGAAGCGCGCGTGGGTGGGGCGCGCCGAACTGGCGGCACTGCTGTGGCCCGAACAGGAAAACAAGCTCGCCTACACCAACCTTCGCAAGACGCTGCATCGGTTGCAGTCGCTGCGCTTGGGCGCCGGGATCGAGTCGCAGGGCGGTGCGCTTCGGTTTGATGCTGACACCGACGTAGGGGCGTTCGATTCGGCGCTACGCGAACAGCGCATCGCCGATGCGCTGCCAATGCACCGCGGCGAGTTTCTTGCCGGATTTGACGACGATCAAAGTGAAGCGTGGTCGAGCTGGCTGAGCTTCGAACGCGATCGCCTGCGACTTGCCTGGCGTGACGCGGCGCTCAACCGCCTGGCGGCGGATATCGAAACGACGGAAGCAATCGATCTGTCGGCGCGGCTGCTCGACGCCGACCCGCTCGATGAAGCCGCGTTGCGCGCACACATGTCGTGGCTGGCGCGCGGCGGGCAAAGCGCGCGCGCCCGTCAGGCGTATCAAGCGTTCGTAAAACGCCTCGCGGACGACCTTGGGCTTGCTCCCGGCTCCGAGCTGCGCGCGCTGCACGACTCGCTGGGGACCGCCGTCTGGACACCGGTTCCCGCGGCATCGGGTCAACCCACAAAGCTCGATGAGGACTTCGTCGGGCGCACCGTCGAACTACGCCGGATCGGCAAGCTGCTGGCGCAGGATGATTGCCGGTTGCTTAGCCTGGTCGGACCCGGTGGCGTCGGCAAGACCCGGCTTGCGCAGCGCGCGATGCGTGAATTCGGGCCGCGTTTTTCCGACGGCGCAGTGTTTGTTCAGCTGGAGGACATCGATTCAGCGGGCGAGCTGGGAGGGCATATTGCACGCGAGTTGGGCATTGTGCTGGCCGGCACTCAGGACGCGCTGGGTCAAGTCATCAAGCATCTGAACGATCGGCAATTGCTGCTGGTGCTGGACAACTTCGAGCAACTCGCTGCCAATGCGGCGATTCTTGGAAAGTTGATACAGGCGTGTGCGCTGCTAAAGATTCTCGTCACTACGCGCGTTCGTCTCGGTCTGATCAACGAGTGGCTCCTGCCGCTTGAAGGGTTGCCTTTCCCGGAGCCGGAAGATCAGGAACAGTTCGAAGCATTCGATGCGGTTCGTTTATTCATTCAGGCTGCGCAGCGTGTCGAGCCCGCATTCGTACCGGCGGCGGAGGTTTCGTCGATCGTCGATATCTGCCAGCAGGTTGAAGGACTGCCCCTGGCGTTGCAGCTGGCCGCCGCGTGGACCCGCGTGCTTTCCTGCGAAGCGATCGCTGCCGAGCTCCGCCGAGGCGCCGAGTTGCTGCACGCAGTCGACGCTGCCCATCCGGCGCGCCACGCGAGTCTAGAGGTCGTTTTCGATCATTCATGGCGGCTTCTGACGGCCACTGAGCGTGACGCGCTGCCCCGGCTATCGGTTTTTCACGGCGGTTTCTCCGCTGAAGCGGCGCGCGCCGTTACCGGCGCGCCACTGCCCGTGCTGGGCGCGCTGAGCGACAAGTCTTTATTGCGGAAAGACGGCATGCGCATTTTTCTGCACCCCCTCGTACAGCAACTGGCGGCGGTGCGCCTTACGGGCGAGGCGCGCGAATCCACCGAACGCGCGCATGCCATGTACTTTCATCGCCTGCTACAGCAGGTACGCGGAAACGTCGAAAAGGGAGACGGGAAGACACTTCAGCATGTCGATACCGAATTCGAGAATTGCCGCGCCGCATGCCGCTGGGTGATTGCGCATGCTGCGGTCGACGCGATGACTCAGTCGGTGCCGACCCTGCAGTTTTTTTTCGAGCATCGCAGCCGCTTCGAAGAAGGCGTCTCGATGCTGACCCAGGCCGCTCAAGCTCCAGCGTTCGAGTCAAATCCGCAAGCTCTTGGTACTTTGCTTGCAGCTATCGCGCAACTCCAGTTCAGGCTGGAACGCTACCCCGCGGCCATTGCGACAGCGGAGCGAGGACGCGACGCGGCGCAGTCCGCGCGTGATCACGCCATCCACGGTCAATGCCTTCAAGTTCTGGGTCTATGCAGCATGAGGCTCGTGCGACATGCCGATGCCAAGCGCTATTTCAAGTTGGGATTGCAACAGGCGACCAAGGTGTCCGACGTGCGCAAAATCGAGTCAATGCTGCACAACGGAGCATTGGTCGAGAAGTTGTTGGGTAACCGCGACGAGGCACTGCGTCTTTTCCTCGAGACCCTGGGACGCGCCCAGGGACTTGGCGATGTCGCCGGCGAGGCACTGATTCTGGCCAATATCGGTTTGCTGTATGCCGAAAGTGGCGAGCTTGAGTCGGCTATCGCCCAATTGAAAGCCGGACTGATGATCTGCGAACGTCATGGCATCATAGGTACGCGGTCATTGATACTGGCGAACCTAACGACACTCGCGCTGAAAGCAGGCGACCGCACGTCGGCACAACAGTATGGCGAGCAGGCACTCGATCTCGCTCAGGCGACGGGCAATCAGTATGTCGTGTCATACATCCAGCTGCGTTTCCTGCGTCTTGCCTTGCTCCGAGGCGATTTGCAAACGGCGCGCGCGAATCTGACGTCCTCGCTGCAGATCGCCATTGGTATTGGCCGCCCGTCATTGTTACTGGAGAGTGTTGCCTGTTTTGCCGAGTTGCTCGCTGCCCGAGGTGAAATGGACTGCGCGCGGATGACGCTCACATTCGTGGCCAATCATCCGTTGCTGAACATTCCCGAACGCGATGAGGCCAAGCGCCGGCTCGCACAGTGGCCTTCGGAAGCAGGCGAAGAGCGCCCCTGGCCCGGGCTGGATCTGAACGAACTGGTCCATCGCATCATCGTGGAAAGCGACATTTCTCATGCGCCGCTGATCGCGATGCTGCGCAACGCCAGCAAGCTGGTAGCGGTCAGTTAGCGTTGTGCCCGCTCGCGGCCACACTTAAAATGCTGAAGCCCAAGATCGGGCCCGAAAATCGAAAGGAACGTCAAATGGAAATCAACGAAACGGCAAAGGAACTTGAAACACAAGAATTAACGACTGAACTATCCGCCGAAGAGCTCGACCGAGTCGGTGGCGGCTTGGGTGTAGACGGAACTCATAACTAACCAATTCATTGCCGAAAAGGCGGGGCCACCACGGACCGCCGTGTTCATTTCATCGGCTCCACAGCGAGTTTGATGAGTACTCTGCCGGCCTTGCGCCGGCCCCGCCTTAGGTCATTTCAAACGTAAGAATCAGGGAAGACCTAGGAAACACGGGCGTCAGGGGCATTCCTCACCATCGCGTTTCGACAGACGAGGAACGCTGGAGCAACGCACCGTTGAGCACAGTTCGTCTTTCGAAAGGACGAACATGCAAAACACATCTGAAATACGTGGCGAGAGTGATGCAGCTAGCCCTGCGGGTCTTCGCAGGCAACGGGTTTGGTGATGCCGCGATCGGCCGCACTGAACTGCAATCATTTCTATCGAGCGGCGAGCTTTACCACCTCGCGCGAGCGCATCGCTCTTATCAATTGAGAGAGATCGTCAGCGCAGCACTGCAGGCGATTGGCGACTTCGGTCGGAGAGTGATTGTCCGGTGGAAACACCGGCAGCAGGCGGGAGCGACTTTCGCCGCGCTGCGTGAGCTTGATCCACGCATCTTGCGCGATCTCGGCTTCCATCGCAGCGAACTCATGTCGGTGTCCGCCGAAGCGGCCGGCATTACCGAATCCACTCGCGCTCGCCTTGTTCCCAGGCTGAAGCGGCCGGCGCTCGTAACGCATTGAGGAGGCGATATGCACATCATCAATTCTCCGCAGCCCACCGTTGTGTTGCTGCATTCAAGCGCAAGCTCGGCACGACAGTGGGATCGTCTCGCGGAAACATTGAAGCCGAGGTTCCACGTGCGCGCGATCGAATTCCATGGCCACGGCGAGCAGCCGACGTGGGCTGCCAACGCGCCGCTGACACTCGCGGACGAGGCCGCGCTTGCAATACCGGCGCTCGAGAAAGCCGGTGGCGCGCACGTCGTTGGGCATTCGTACGGAGGCGCCGTCGCGCTGAAGCTCGCGACGATGTGTCCGCGCCTGGTGCGCAGCATCGTCGTGTACGAGCCGGTGCTGTTTCGTTTGGTACTTGATGGCTTCTCGCGCCAATCGCGCGGCGCAGGGAATCGCTGCGTGTTGCGGACTCGATAAACAAGATGCTCGCGAGCGGTGACACAAACTCGGCAGCGCGGGTCTTCATCGATTTCTGGTCGGGCGCCGGCGCATGGGACTCGTTGCCACCCGGCAAGCAGGCTTCGATCGCCCCGCGGATGCATGCCGTCGCTCAGCACTTCGACGCACTGCTGCATGAGCCGCTTCAGCTTTCCGAGCTGCGGCGTCTAGACCCACCCATGATGTTCGTCAGCGGCTCGCGCACGCCGGACATCACGCGTCGCATTGCTGCCGTGCTGCGCGCTGCACTTCCTGCTGACGCACACGAAGTAATTGAAGCGGCAGGTCACATGGGCCCGATTACTCACTCAGCAGAGTTCAATCAGCGGGTCGTGCATTTTCTGGATACGCAACGAAAGGACTCGCGCTCAGCGCTTGAACCACTGAGCGCGGCCGCCTGAGCGAGGCAAGTGCTGCTAACGTGCGCAGGCTCGCGAATTGCGCGGGAGACGACGGTCGAGCAAATCGCCCACAACGTCGGGTTATGTAGCGTGTTGAAGAACCGAGAAGGGGCGCAACATATTGGCAGCCCCACACAATCTCGTAGTTAACGACACGTGCCACTCAGCGTTCTTTCCCTTTTAGTACATGCGTACGTTGCCTGGCGGCTGATCCCCGATCTGGTCGATTTCACGTGGGCGCAGATCGGTATCGCATTGCTCGTAACCCTTTCCGCCGTTTCTCTGCAGGCAGGTTTCAGTCATTGGCGCAGCCGACGTCTGCAGCAGAGCCGGCAGCACAACTTCGTCATGGCGACCGCGTTCATCGCGATGGGCTTTTTATCGAGCCTGTTTGTCCTGACGCTGCTGCGCGATGTTGCACTCGCGATTATGTGGATCGGCAGCCAACTCGGTCTGCCGCTGTCCGTATCGACATTCGCAGTATGGAGTGCGCTGGTCGTTCCTGCGGCTGCATCGCTGATGACACTTTGGGGACTGATCAACGCGCGCCGAACGGCGCGAGTAGTTAAAGTCGATGTGCCGATCGTTAATCTGCCGGCATCGCTGGATGGCTTCACGATTGCACAGATCAGCGACATCCATGTTGGCCAGACAATCAAGGGCGACTATCTGCAGTCCATTGTCGGCGCCGTAAATAGTTTGCAGGCCGATATGGTCGCTGTCACCGGAGATTTGGTCGACGGCAGCGTGGCGCAGCTACGTTCGCACGTCGAGCCGCTCCGAGATCTGACATCCCGCCACGGAACGTACTTCGTCACCGGCAACCACGAGTATTACAGCGGCGTCACTGCGTGGGTGTCCGAGCTGCGCCGCCTCGGAATAAACGTGCTGCTCAATGAGCATGTGGTCCTACGCCATAACGACGACTCGTTGGTTATCGCCGGGGTCACCGATTACAGCGGGCACCACTTCGATGAATCTCACCGTAGCGATGCCGTGGCAGCCATCGCCAGTGCACCGAGTGATGTCGTGCGAATTTTGTTGGCGCATCAGCCGCGATCCGCAGCCGGAGCGCTGCAGGCGGGATTTCACTTGCAACTCTCTGGGCACACACATGGCGGCCAGTTCTGGCCGTGGAACTTCTTCGTTCGACTGCAGCAGCCGTTTACAGCCGGATTGCATCGGTTGCAGAGTCTATGGGTCTATACGAGCCGGGGCACCGGGTACTGGGGACCGCCGAAGCGATTCGGCGCACCTTCCGAGATCACACACTTACGACTCGTGTCAGCACGTCCGTAAGGGATCCACTCTTCCGTCTCTAGTTCAACAGAAGCTTGCCCAGTGCGCGGCGCGCGGATACAAATTCTGAGGGCTCGGCCTTTTCGACCAGTTGATCATCCAGGCTACGCCCGGTCGCGCGCAGGTCTTTGGTGACCTGCAGCAGCGCATCGACGACGGCGGGATCGAACTGCGCGCTCTTTTCGGTGCACAGATAAATGCGCACCTCATCGTGCGGCAGCGCCTTTCTCCACGGCCGGTCGTGCGTCAGTGAGTCATACGCGTCGGCCGCATGCACGATGCGCGCTTCAAGCGGAATATCCTGACCGGACATCCCGTCGGGCGTTCCGTTGCCGTCGAATCGCTCGTGGTGTGAGCGGGCGACGTGCGCGAAAGCAGCGCCGCGCTGCGCACCGAGTTGCTCACGTATCAGCTCCTCGCCAAACTTCGCGTGCGAGTGCAGGAATTCCTTTTCCTGCCACGTAAGCGGGCCGCGTTGACGTAGCAGCGATTCCGGAACGGAGCCTTTGCCAACGTCGTGCAGCCGGGCGGCGCGCTCGATCGTCGTCTGCATAGCGATCGCCCACGGAAGCTGATTCGCCACCAACCGTGATAGCGCGCCGACGCGGATCGTGTGCTCGCCGCTCGGCTCCTGTTTCGCTTCGGCTGCCGCCGCGAGATTTTCAAGAGCGACCAGCTTGCTATCAATCGTGATCGTTTCTTCCCAGCCCAACGGCCGCGTGTTTTCCCACTCTCGATCATCCGGCTCGCTCGCCTGCGGATCGGCGCGGTCAAAGTGCAGTCTTTGCATCTTCTTCAAAAGCACCGACACATCACGCATCACCTGCAGCGCCTCTTCGCCGCGTCCGACATATCGATACGCATCCGCGAGTACTAGGTGCGCCGGCACTTCCATCCCCGTGGAGATAGACGCCGCGCGCCGGTGTGACTTTCTCAGCAGCTCCAGCCCCTCGTCTACCTTGCCCAGGCGAACTTCGACCGTGCCGGCAGCCTGCAGCGCTAGATATTCCCATCGCACGTTGCCCGACCCCTTGGCGCTCGCGAACATCGACTTCGCAACGTCGCTCGCCTCGTTCAATCGGCCGGCCTTTGCCAGCAAAATGCAATGGATGTTGTCGTAGTGCAGTTGAACCGTGCGGTGCTGCGGATTGGCGTCTTGACCTTGCGCCAGGGCGCGAGCGCGCGTGCTGAACTCGAGTCCGCGTTCAACATCGTTCAGTTGTGACGAGATCGCCGCGGTATTCGCAGCAGCCGCCGCAGCCATCAGCACCGCGGGTGCTCCACTGGCATCGGCGCCCTCGAATGCTTCAGGCCAGCGCTCATACACATCCCACGCGAGTTGAAAGCATCGCTGCGCGTTGTCGTCCCAGCCGATGTTCGTCAGCACGACACCCAGATTGACGACGGTCGACACTTCGGCAACGGGATCTTCCATTTCGCGCGCGATCTCGACGGCTTCCTGCAGACTGCCAAGCGCCGCGGGCGCATTGATAATGTCGCCAGTGAAGTACCCATGCAGCGAGAGCGCGCGCCGCAGCAAGCGGCGATCGGGAAGGTCGCGACAAATGTCGATCGCGCGCTCGAGCAACGGCCCCATCTTTTGCGCACGCCCGAGCGCGTTGAATCCGGCGACCACCGCGAACACAGCAGCAACGTAAGCATCGCTTCGAGCCTCTGCAGCCCGCAGCTCGCGCTGCAAACCGTCGAGCTCGATCAGCATGTCGCCGGCGGCGCGTCCGGACGCGTTGGCCGTCAACGCGGCAGCGCGTACCTGGATGGCCCGAAACCTCGCGGAATTGTCCTGCATTGCGCGAGACTACGGCTCATCCACCGCTATCGAACTGTCAAAAACGAGCTTGTAAGCCCCTAGTCCGGGCGAGACCGGTCAAAGCAGCGAATTGCCTCAGGAAAGCCGAGCGATTCACGCATTTCCGATCACGGCTTCGTCTTCTCCTGCGGTTTGTAAGTCGCGCTAGGGCATTTGCCGTTTGGACGCTTTGCATAAATCGATCCCTTGGCGCGCTTTCGTACCCATTTGCCGTCTTCGATGATCCTGGCGATCACGGTGATGAAAAGTCTGGCGATGCTACTCGCGAGATTTCGGGCGCGATAGCCCACGTTCATTTCGCCATCGCTGATACATCTTGTTGCGATTGACACACCCGAAGCCTGCTTGCGCTGGCTTCTGCGGTCCGCACCTGCGCGAGATCGAACGTTATATCGCCAAGAAAAACTTCTTCCACCTGCCGCCAGCCAACACTGAATGAACGCCTCCATTTCGCACCTTCGATCATGGTTTCGGCCGATCGCGCTCTTAATGCTTGCGCTCGTTCTCGCCGCCGGCGGCTGGTGGGCGTGGCAAGCGTGGGGTGCCGGCGCGAAGAAGTCCGACGAATTCATTTTCGCCACTGTGCAGCGCGGTGACATCGAAGACCTGGTCGGCGCGACGGGGTCGCTGCAGCCACGCGACTATGTCGACGTCGGCGCTCAGGTGTCCGGACAGTTGAAGAAGCTTCACGTTGAAGTGGGCACCGAAGTCAAAGAAGGCCAACTGCTGGCGGAGATCGATGCCGAGCAGTCCGCCGCGCGCGTCGATGCGAATCGCGCGTCGCTGCGCGCGCAGCAGGCGACGCTGGTCGAGCGCCAGGTCAATCTCGAAAAAGCCGAGCGCGATCTGCAGCGTCAGAAGAACCTGATGGCCGAAGAGGCCACCACTACCGAGCAGGTGCAGAACGCCGAGACCGCCGTGCGCACTGCAGCCACGCAGATCAATACGCTGAAGGCGCAGATGCAGCAGCAGCAGGCCAGCATGCGCGTCGAGGAAGCGAACCTGAAGTTCACCAAGATCTACGCGCCGATGTCCGGCACGGTGATCAGCATCACCGCACGCCAGGGCCAGACGTTGAACACCAATCAGTCGGCGCCGACATTGCTGCGCATCGCCGATCTGTCGACGATGACGGTGCAGACGCAAGTCGGCGAAGCCGACGTCGCGAAGCTGCGCAATGGCATGTCGAGCTACTTCACGACGCTCGGCAGCCCGGGCCGCCGCTTCTACGGCCAGCTGCGCAAGATCGAGCCGACTCCGACGGTCACCAACAACGTCGTGCTCTACAACGCGCTGTTCGACGTGCCGAATCCGAACAAGGTGCTGATGCCGCAGATGACGGCGCAGGTGTTCTTCGTCGTCGCCGAAGCGCGCGATGTGCTGACGCTGCCGGTGGCGGCGCTGACATATCAACGTCCGGCGCGCACGCAAACCGCTGTTGCGGACGATGGCAACGGCTCGACTCCCGCGTCCAGTGCCGAAGCGCCGAAAAAAGCCAGCGAAGACTCCGCGGACAGACCTCGCGGCGAACGTGCACGGGGTCCGCGCAGAGATGCTGCAGCCAGCGCAACCTCAACACCACGCCGCGCGATCGTCAAAGTTGCGACCTCGAAGGATGAGCGCAATCCAACCATCGTCGAGCGCGAAGTCACCGTCGGCGTCGCGAGCCGCGTGAACGCCGAAATCCTCTCCGGCCTGAACGAAGGTGAGCGCATTGTCGTCGGCGTCAAAGTGCCCGAGGCGCCTGCAAAGGCGGGTGCACAGACCAAAGGCGCGACGCCGCTTGGCGCAGCCGGTGCGCCGGGAGGAATGGGCGGAGGCTTCAGGCGATGACGCCCGACAGTTCGTCACGATTTCCGGCCGCGACATCACGATTTCCTGTTGCCGCAAAGCACGCAACAGCGACGCGCGATACGACGCCGCTGATCGAGCTCTCCGGCGTCAAGAAAACGTACGTTAACGGCGACCTCGCAGTCGAAGTGCTGCACGGCATCGACCTCGCGATCAATCCGGGTGAGCTGGTCGCGATCATGGGCGCATCGGGCTCGGGCAAGAGCACGCTGATGAACATCCTCGGCTGCCTCGATCGTCCGACCGAAGGCAGCTACAAATTCATGGGCCGTGACGTGTCGACGCTCGACCGTGATCAGCTGGCCGAGCTGCGCCGCGAATCGTTCGGCTTCGTGTTCCAGAGTTACAACCTGATCGCGACCGGCACCGCGACCGATAACGTCGAGATGCCGGCGGTCTACGCCGGCTTGTCGCCCGCCGAGCGTCACGCGCGTGCGAGTGAACTACTTGACATGCTTGGCCTCGGCGATCGCACACACCATCGCCCGAATCAATTGTCGGGCGGTCAGCAACAGCGTGTATCGATCGCACGCGCGCTGATGAACGGCGGCCGCGTGATCCTTGCCGACGAGCCGACCGGCGCGCTCGACAGCAAGAGCGGCGCCGAGGTGATGCGCAAGCTGAAGGAGCTCAACGCGGAGGGTCACACGGTGATACTGATCACGCACGCGCGCGAAGTCGCCGAGCACGCGCCGCGAGTGATCGAGATCAAGGATGGCCGCATCGTTGCGGATCCCGGCCCGCAGCCGCCCGCGAATCACAATGCTGCCGATGCATGGCAGCCGCGGCGCGGCCGCATCTCGCACGGCGCCGACGTCACCGAAGCAACGAAAACCGCGCTGCGCGCTCTGCGCGCCAACGTCTTCCGCTCGGTGCTGACGTTGCTCGGCATCGTGATCGGCGTCGCCTCAGTGATCGCGATGCTCGCGATCGGCGACGGCGCCAAGCAGGCGGTGATCGATCGCATCAGCGCGATGGGCTCGAACCTGTTGCTGGTGCGCCCCGGTGCGCCGAACCAGCGCGGCTTTCAGAACACTGCGACGCTGGTGCTCTCGGACGTTCAGGCGATCGATCGTGAAGTGCCCAACGTGCTGGCCGCCATTCCTGAACAGAGCAGCACCGCCACCTTGCGCTTCGGCGGCGCTGACTACTCGAGCCAGGTGACCGGCACCTCGGCCAAGTTTCCGCTGGCGCGCCAATGGAAAATCGCGCGCGGCGTGTTCTTCAGCGAAGAAGACGAACGCGACTATGCAACAGTCGCCGTGCTCGGACAGACCGTCGCCAGGGCGCTGTTCGCGAACGGCGAAGATCCGTTGGGCCAGTTCGTGCTGGTCAACAACCTGATGTTTCAGGTGATCGGCGTGATGGCTCCGCGCGGCGCTTCGCCCACCGGTCAGGATCAGGACGACGTCGTGCTGGTGCCGTACGCCACCAGCCAGCTGCGGCTTTCGGGCCAGCGCTTCCTGCGCAACGTGACGATCGCGGTCGAAGACGTCGAGCGCATCGACGAAACACAAGCCGCAGTCGAAGCACTGCTCGCGCAGCGCCACGGCACGATCGACTTCCAGATCCGCAACATGGCGTCGATCATCGACACCGCAACCGAAACGCAGAACACGCTGACGATCCTTCTCGGCGCGGTCGCCGCGATCTCGCTGTTGGTCGGCGGCATCGGCGTGATGAACATCATGCTGGTCAGCGTCACCGAGCGCACACGCGAGATCGGCATCCGGATGGCGACCGGCGCACGCACGCGCAACATCCTGCAGCAGTTTCTGATTGAAGCGCTGGTCGTCTCGGCGGTCGGCGGCGCGATCGGAGTCGTGCTCGGGCTCGGTACCGCCGCGATCGTCGATGCGCTCGGCACGCAGGTGCAGTTCTCGCTCGCGCCGGTGCTGCTCGCGTTCGGCTGCGCATTCGCCACCGGCCTCATCTTCGGCTGGCTGCCGGCGAACAAAGCCGCGAAGCTCGACCCGGTAGTCGCGCTCTCATCGGAATAGAAAGAAAACATGAACGCACTGATCAAACCGCTGACACTTGCGATCGCAGTTGCACTCGCAGGCTGTGCAGTCACCGAACCGAAGACTCGCGTGCAGATCGACATGCCGCAGGCGTACACCGAAGCGTCTGCACCGATCGCCAGCGGAGCATCGAGCCAGCTGACCGTTGACTGGTGGACCAACTTCGGCTCGCCGCAGCTGACGTCGCTGATCGAACAGGCACTCGCCGGCAGCTCCGATATTCGCATCGCCGCCGAGCGCATCACGCAAGCCGAGCTCGCGCTGCGCCAGGCCAATGCGTCACTGCTGCCGCAGATCGGCCTCGGCGCCGGCCAATCATTCAGCCGCAGCGACAGCCCCGGCACCGATGCCAGCACGCGCCGCGGCACCAGCGTATCGGTCGCGATGAGCTACGAGATCGACCTGTGGGGTCGGATCGCCGCCGGCATCCAGGCGCAAGAGCAGGCGCTCAACATCAGCCGCTTCGACGCCGAAACCGTACGGCTGACGCTGACCAGCGCCGTCGCTGCCACATACTTTCAGCTGCTCGCCACGCGCGAGCGGCTCGACATCGGGCGCGAGAACCTCGCCACGGCAGAGCGCGTGCTGAAGGTCGTCGACGCGCGCTATCGCAACGGCGTCGCGACGCAGCTGGATCTTTCGCAGCAGACCACCGCGGTGCTGAACGTCCGTGCCGCATTGATTCCGCTCGAAGTCGCCGAGCGCCAGACCGTTTCTGCGCTCGCGCTGCTGATCGGAAGAGTTCCGCAAGGCTTCGGAGTGGCGGAAGACAACTTCGAAGCGCTGCGCATTCCCACCATCGGCGCCGGCTTGCCGTCCGAGCTGCTGACGCGCCGCCCGGATCTGGCCGCGGCCGAAGCACAACTCGCCGCAGCCGATGCCAACGTCGCCGCCGCGCGCGCAGCGCTGCTGCCGAGCATCTCGTTGTCGACATCGGCGGGACTCGCAACGTCCGCGCTGTTGAGTTTGGCCAATCCGACCAATGCGATCTCAATCGGACTATCACTCGCACAAACACTGTTCGACGGCGGCCAGCGGCGCGCGCAGGTCGGAATCGAACAATCGCAGCGGCGCATCCTGGTCGAGACGTACGCCAGCGCGGTACGTACCTCGTTAAAGGAAGTCGACGATGCATTGGCCAACGCCGACCGCGGCGCACGCCTGGAAGACGCGCAACTGCAAACGGTCGAGCAGGCGCAGCGTTCGTTGCGGCTCGCCGAGATCCGTTATCGCGAAGGCGCCGGCGATCTGCTCGCCGTGCTCGACGCACAGCGCAGTTTGTTCTCAGCGCAGGATCAGCTGGCGCAGTCGCGGCTCGAGCGGCTGACTGCGTCGATCGATCTGTTCAAAGCGCTCGGTGGTGGCTGGTCGGCACCTGAAGCAACAGTCGAAATAGCCGGATAGCCCGTCGCGCAGCTTGCAACGCAAGCTCCGCTACCATCATGGCCTCCGCTGCGAGGTTCCATGCGATCTCTTACTGGACTTGTTGCGATCATCGGGATTGCAGGCTGCGCGACGGTTGCCTTGCACGAGTTTGATCAGCGTTACGGCTCACCCGACCCGAAGCGCTTCGATGCTCCGATGCAGCCAATCGCAGGAATGTCGTATCGCAAAGATGTGCAGCCGATCCTCGAACGTCGCTGCGTCGTGTGCCACGGTTGCTACGACTCACCCTGCCAGCTGAAGCTCGGCGCCTGGGAGGGCATCGCGCGTGGAAGCAGTCAGCAGCCGGTCTATGACGCCGCCCGACTGTTTGAAGCGCCGACCACGCGCCTGTTCATTGATCAGCAACTGCCTTCGCAGTGGCGGCAACATGGTTTTTCCGCAGTATTGAACGAGAGGACACAAACCCCGCAAATCAACCTGGCCGCGAGCGTTTTGTATCGCTCGCTCGCCCTGAAGCGTGATCACCCGCTACCGACTTCGCCGCTGCTTTCCGATGCGTTCGACGTGTCGCTCGAGCGGCGCGTTGACGTGTCCGCGCATCGAAGAGTTCGATGCCTTCGCCCAAAAAAATCCGCTCGCCGGCATGCCGTACGGCTTGCCCGGCCTCGACGAGCGCGAGTTCTCAACGATCACGCGCTGGATCGAAGCCGGTGCGCCATTCGAAGGCTATGAGCCGTTGCCGGCCAGCGTCCAGCAACAGATTCAGGTTTGGGAAGCATTCCTAAACGGCGACTCGAACAAGGAACGGCTGATGAGCCGTTACCTGTACGAGCATCTGTACCTCGGTCATCTCTACTTCGAAACCGATTCACAGCACCGCCCATTTCGCATCGTCCGCTCGACCACTCCGAGCGGCAAGCCGATCGTGCCGATCGCCACGCGCCGCCCGTACGACGACCCCGGCGTCGCGCGCTTTTTCTACCGACTCGAGCCCGAACGCGAAGCGCTGCTCGCAAAGACGCACATGCCGTATGCGCTCAGCGCGGCACGCATGGCGAAGTACCGTGGCTGGTTTCTCGATCCTGCGTACACGGTGAATGCGCTGCCGTCGTACGACGCCGACATCGCATCCAATCCGATCGCGGCATTTCGTGACTTGCCGCTCGACGGCCGTTACCGCTTCATGCTCGATGAAGCCGAATACTTCGTGATGAATTTCATCAAGGGCCCGGTATGCCGCGGCCAGCTCGCACTCGATGTGATCGAAGACCGCTTCTGGGTGTTCTTCGTCGATCCGAAGGCGGGCAGCGATGCAATGGTCGGCGAACTGCTTGCGCGTGAAACTACCAACCTGCGTCTGCCCGCCGAATGGGGCAGCAACTCGCTGGCGCTGATCCCCTGGCTCGAGTTCTCGAAGCTCGAATCAAACTACCTGCGTGCGAAAAGCGAGTGGCTCGAGCGCAACGCAAAGGCGCGCAAGGACGATCTCTCGATGATCTGGAGCGGCGATGGCAGCAATCCAAACGCAGCGTTGACCGTGTTCCGTCACTTCGACAGTGCAACAGTGGTCAAGGGTCTGGTCGGCGATCAGCCGAAGACAGCGTGGGTCATCGGCTATCCGTTGTTCGAGCGGATCTACTACCTGCTCGTCGCGGGTTACGACGTCTACGGCAACGCCGGTCACCAGTTGAACAGCCGGCTCTACATGGACTTCATGCGCATGGAAGGCGAGTTCAATTTCCTCGTGCTGCTGCCGGAGAAGGCTCGACGCTCAACGGCCGAATACTGGTATCGAGGCGCGCCGACACACGTGACCGACTTCGTCTACGGCCGAGACGCGCACTTCAACCGACCGAGCGGCCTCACGTACCGGACCAGCGATCCACAACGCGAGCTGTACGAAATGCTCAGCGCGCGGGTGGCGCCGGCCGCGGCAAAGCGCTTCGACCTCTCATCGGTGGCAGATCCCGCGCTACGGCGCGACTTGCAGACACTGTCGAACGTGCGCGGCGCGAGCCTCGCATGGATACCGGAGGTCGTATTCCTGCGCGTGGAGCAGCCGACAAGTTCAGCTAAGGAAAGCGCGCCGCAGTACTTCACTGTGCTGCGCAATACCGGGCACAAGAATGTTGCGCACCTGTTCACGGAGGAAGTGCTGCCGGCGGAGAACACGCTGACGGTCGTACCGGGATTCCTCGGCGCTTATCCGAACGCGATTTTCAGCGTCAAGGCAGCGGACCTGCCGGCGCTCGCGAATGCAATCGGATCGCTGGCGTCGGAAGACGAGTACCGCAAGCTCGCCGATCGCTACGCGGTTCGCCGCACCAACCCGCGCTTCTGGGCTACGAGCGATGAACTGATGGATGCCTACGCGCGTTGGGGCGGAGTCGAGGCGGGACTGTTCGACTACAACCGGCTTGAGAATCGATAGCTCGACAAGCGCGCGGTCAGCTGGCCAACTGATTCCGAAACGCGTCTCTCATATCTGCGGGCATGCCGAGCATGCCGGCGTCAATCATCGCGAGAAATGCACGTCGCCCTTCAGGAGGCTGATCCTTCATTTCAACCACCGTGGTCTGCACGTACTCAGCTCGCTCTTCCGCGTTCATCTTCAGGAACAACTGCTCGGCCTCGGCCGTCGAGCGCTGCATGTCCTTGAAGCTCGTGTACATCATTCGCATCATGCCGTTCATCATCGCGCCGCCTTGCGCGCCAAGACCCGGTTGCGCGGTCATCGCTGTCATGCGCGCGAACTGCCGGCGATAGTCATCGGCGCTGCACGCACTGCCGGGTTGAATCGCTTCGGAAATTTTGCCGAAGCTTTCCAGAATCAACGCCAGCTCATTCATCTCGGCAGCATCGAGCGGCTTGGCGTTCATCATCTGCTGCATCATCGCCATCGCCTGCTGCATGTCGGCGCCGCCCATGCCGGCCATGCCTGTGCCCTGCGGAATCATCTGCGACATCGCAGCCGTCATGTCTGCGCCACCGATAGCCTGACCACCTAACGCACTCAGTGCGCCCATTCCACCGATACCGCTGACATTCGGGATGCCGCCGAGTGCACCCGCCGCGCCTGCTGCACCGCTAACACTCGCTGCGCTGCCCGCCATGCCTGCAGCGCCCGATACGGTGCCGGCAATCTGACCAACTGCGAGCGCGGCGTCACCGCCACCTGCGGCTCCGATCAGGTTCGCTGCGCCGGCAACTGATTCCGCGGTCGATTGCACGTTCTGCAGATTTCGAACGGCGCGCACCTGACCACCCGCCGCGCCCAAACTACTTAAGCTGCCGAGGTTGCCCGCATTACCGAGCGCGCCGATGTTGGCGAGGCCACCCCCGCCGCTGCCGCGAAGAAGCCCGGTCAGTGTTCGACTCTGCTTGACGGCATCTTCTGCGAGGTCGGCCTTGCAGGGGCCGAACGAGGCGCGGATTCCATCTTCGATGCGCGCCTCCACGAAATCGAAAATGATCTGCTTGACGATCTCTTTGGCGATCAGCACGGCGGGAGCGACGGCTTGTGCCGGATAGCACGCAAGCGTCAGCGAAAGAAGAACGACAATCAATCGCACCATAACTTGTCTTACATGCGCGTGATGCCAGCGTTCATTGTGCGCTCATCGCGACCCCGTTTACGCGACCTGTATTACGCGGCCTGCGTAACGAGGCTCTTCATGCGCTGCAGTTTCGGAGCCACTATCGGAACCGTCAGCATCGTGCTCGCCACAGCCATCAGCAGCAAAGCGGTGAACGTCTCGCTTGTGATGATGCTTTTGTCCAGCAGGATCGTGATGAAAATGATCATGATCAGCGCCTTCGTCTGCAGCAGCCAACCGATGATCGACGCCTCGCCCGGCTGCCACTTCAGGATCTTGCCCGCGATCTGAACGCCAAGCCATTTGCCCGCGACCGACGCGACGAGCAGCACCAACGCGGCGACGAACACCGCCTCGCCACCGACGCTCCAATTGGTTTTCAAACCGGTGCTGAGGAAAAACACCGGCATCACGACCAGCAGCACATGGTGGCGCAGCTGATCCATCTGCTTCTGATCGAACCAGTCACTGTCGATGACGGCGCCGGCTAGAAATGCCCCGACCATGTAATGCAGCCCTGACCAATCGGCCCCGAAACCACACACCGCGAGCCAAATCAACCCGACGTACCAGCGGTCTTTTGGCGGCAACCACACCATCAGCTTGCGGAATCCGTAACTGCACACGGCGAAGGCCAACAGAAACATCGCTTGCTTGCCCACCCGCTCCCAGTCCATCAGGATCAGCGCCAGCACTCCCCAGATAGCGATGTCATCCAGACTTGCGTAGCGCAGGATGCGCTGGCCTATGGGTTGGCGCAGGATCTCGAGCTTTTCCATCAACAGAATCAGGATCGGAAGTGCAGTAACAGCGCACGCCATGCCGACCCCAAGAATGAACTGCCATGTCATTGCGTTGGGCCCGATCCATCCGGCGTACATCAGCATGCCCGCCGCCACGATGCTGCCCAGCACGAGTGGTGTAGCCAACGCGAGGCCCGCCGTGATTGAACTCTCGCGTCGATACGTCCAGGCCTTTTTCAAATCCAGCTCGATGCCTGCGATCCACACAAAAACCATAACCGCCCACCATGCAATGCCGTTCAGCGATTGCACGACCGCGGGTGTGAAGACGAAGGCGTAGTAATCCGGGAAGGCCTTTCCCAGAATGCCAGGCCCAAGCAAGATTCCGGTGATGATCTGCACGACAACAAGAGGAGCGTAGTAATCGGTGTTGCCGACACGCCAGATCAGATACGGCACCGTGAAGATGATGCCGATCGCGATCAGAAATATCTCGGTAGTACTCAAAGCGGAGTTCATGACTCGCTAGAAATTAGGAAACGGATTAGAAGCGCCAGTGCGCCAAGCAAGGGTTGCGATTTTGCGTCGTGCGACGGTTCGGGCGTGCGTCGGGATTAGAAGTTCGATATCGCCGATTGTGCCAAAGCGCGCCTTGCACCAAACAAAAACCCGCCGGAGCGGGGTCTTGTCTGTGCTGTCGCCGCATAATCGGTCTGGGGCAGCGCGACCGGCGCTGTCGCCCCGACTCACACAGAGACCAACAATGAAAACAATTCTTGGAATCGCGACCAGTGCGCTGTTGATTTCAGCTTGCGCCGGATCGCTGACATCGCCGACACCGCCGACTGCCACCGCGAAACTTGAGCCGCGAAGTGGCTCGAGCGTCAGTGGTGAGGTCACATTCACTCAGGTCGGCGAACGCGTCCGAATCCAGGGCACGGTGAACGGCCACACCCCCGGGCCCAAGGGATGGCATATCCACGAGAAAGGCGATTGCAGTGATCCGAAAGCGGAGAGCGCGGGCAGCCACTTCAATCCTCGCGGCAACAAGCACGGCGGCCCGACCGACGCCGTTCGGCACGCTGGCGATACAGGCAACCTGCTCGTGAACGAGCGCGGGTCGGCGACGATCAACGTGATGGTGGACGGCATCTCGGTAAGTAAAGAGAAGCCCGACGGCATCATCGGCCGCGCCGTGATCATTCACATGCAGGCAGACGACCTGAAGACAGATCCGACCGGCAACGCAGGCGGCCGCGTAGCGTGCGGCGTCATTCAGTAGCGCAGACGTTACCGCGTGACAACCGGTCCGGCGACTCTGAAGCGTATCTCGCGCAGCTTCGCTTTCAATACGGCAGCGTTGTCGGGCCCGATACGAATCATCGCCTTCTGTCCGGCTGACAACGCCTCCAGTTCTGGATCTGCGTACTGATAAAGAACCTTAGGTTGCACCAGCGCGATCGGCGCCTTGACGTCCGGTGTCGCAATCAGATGGTCGATCACGGCGACCAGGCGATCGTTGAAATAGCCATCCGGATATCCAAGCTCGCGATACGCCTGCTGAAACAACGGATAGAAGCGAACGTAGATCGCGACCAGCTGTTTGGTGTCGACGGCCTCGACCAGCGCGACGACCGGTGCGTAGCGCGCCGAGTTGTCGGCAGCGATAACCAGGTCGTCACCCGCGTTGGTCGTCGGCATCGTGCCGGACATCGGTTGCACTGGCCACAGACGCGGAGCTGCTTTACTGCGCGGCAGGTTGTCGATCGTCGCGACGATATTGCGAATCAGGTTCATCGGCTGCACGAACTCAGGCAGCTTGTTGCCCTTGAACAGGCTGGCCAACGCGTCGCGCATGGCGGGATCACTGCCCTCGAGCGTGGCCTGAGATGCCGGACCGGGCTCGGCATCCGCACGCTCGATCGGATGCTCGATCTTCGGTGCGGATGGCGCGGCGGGCGCAGGTTCAGGGACTTGCGCTACCGGTGGAGTGGTGACCGTGGGTGCCGCGGTCATATACCAACGCGCCGCGAAGATCAGAGCCGCGGTGAGTACGATGGCTCCCACCACCCATGCGATTGTCGATTTCGTCATTGCCATCCCTCCAATGACTGGTTCGAATGTGGTGTGACCGCAAGCTCGCGGTCAATGTTCCGAGGAAATCAGAACAGATATGCGTTACGCGGGATAGCGGAACACACGCATCTTTTCCTGCGTCATCTCGCGCATGCTGAACGGGATGCCGCCAACTCCGTAACCGGACTCGCGGCGTCCCGCGAACGGCATCCAGTCGGTGCGAAACGCGGTGTGGTCATTGATCATCACCGCCGATGCATCAAGGCGATCGGCGGCATACAGCGCAGCGTTGATATCGTTGGCAAAGACACTTGCCTGGAACGCCACCGGCAGCGAATTTGCCCGGTCGATGGCGTCGTCCATTTGATCAAAGCCGTACACGCAGGTCACGGGGCCGAATACTTCTTCTCGCGACACTCGTGCATCCGGCGCAGGCTCGAGCAGAACAGTTGGTTCCAGGATCGTCGGCGATCTGCGCTTTGCTCCCGCAAGAACCTTTGCGCCGGCACTGGCCGCTTCGGTCACCCATGATTCGACGCGATCCGCTTCACGCGCGGTGATGAGCGGGCCGACTTCGGTTTCCGGCAACAGCGGATCTCCTACACGCAGCGCTTGCACGCGCCTCACGAAGCGGTCCAGGAACGCAGACATCAGTGTCGAGTGCACGTAGATGCGCTGCGTTGAAACGCACACCTGCCCTGCGTGGTAGTAGCCGCCCTTGACCATTGGCTCGATCAGCGTTTCGAGATTAGCGCTGCGGTCGACGATGGCCGGCGCGACACCGCCGTGCTCCAACGCGGAGCGCGTCCCGGGCGCGAGCTTGCTGTGCAGATGCCAGCCGACACGCGCCGAGCCGATGAAACTCAGGAACGCGACGCGACGATCGGTTGCAAGCCGTTCGGCAAGTGCATTGTCCGGCGTGATGAATGTCTGGCACCACGGCTCGGCAAGTCCGGCCTCGCGCACCAGCGAGACGAACTCGATGCAGCACAGCGGTGTCGCCGTCGCCGGCTTGACGATCACCGGACAACCGACAGCAATCGCCGGTGCCACCTGATGCACGATCAGATTCAGCGGGTGGTTGAAGGCAGAGATCGCCACCACCACGCCGATGGGCTCGCGAGTCGTGAACGCCAGCCGTCCTGTGCTCGCGGGTGTCAAGCCCATCGGAATTTCGCGGCCGGCGAAGTTGCGCAGCTCGTCGGCGGCGTTGCGCACGCCGTCGATCGCGCGCGTGGTTTCGACGATGGCGTCGGTCAGCGGCTTGCCGCCTTCCTGCGCGATGAGCCGGCTGAAGTGGTCACGCCGTGTCTCGATCAGCGCCGCCAACCGCCTCAGCACATCGACGCGTTGATGAACCGGCAGCCAGCCCTTGCGATCGCGGAAAACCTGCGTCGCGGTCGCGAGCTTCGCCTCCAGCGCGGCAGCGTCATCGGTGTCGATCTCGGCGATCGGCACTCGATCGTAGGCCTGCACCACTTGCAGTTTGGCTGGAGTCGGCATCGTCTTAGGCGAGCTCGATCTCGTTGACCCGTTGCTTGAGCTCCTCGCCCAGCACGCGCACGTTGTCGCTGTAGTCGATCGGTACGTCGATCAGATGCACGCCACCACCCTTGAACGCGGCGTCGATGCCGGCACGAGATTCTTGCTGGCGGTCACGCGCGATGCCTTTGCGCCATACGCCTCTGCGTATTTCACGAAATCGGGATTGCCGAACGTCAGGCCGAAGTCGGGAAACTTGTCGACCGCCTGCTTCCAACGAATCATCCCGTAAGCCGAATCGTTGAGCACGATCACCACGAGGTTCAGCTTCAGGCGCACGGCGGTTTCCATTTCCTGCGAATTCATCATGAAGCCGCCGTCACCGCACACCGCGAGCACCCGGCGTTTGGGATACAGCATCGCCGCCATCATCGCGGACGGCAGCCCGGCGCCCATGGTGGCGAGCGCGTTGTCGAGCAACAGCGTGTTCGCCACGTGCGTGCGGTAGTTGCGCGCGAACCAGATCTTGTACATCCCGTTGTCGAGGCAGACGATGCCGTCCTCCGGCATCGCCTTGCGCACGTCGGCGACCAGGCGCTGTGGAATCACCGGAAAGCGGTCGTCGTCGGAACCTTCGGTGACGCGGCCGAGAATCTCCTCGCGCAGCGCGAGAAACGCGGGATCGAGTTTGAGCTTGCCTTCGAGCTGATCGGCCAATAGCGTGAGCGACGGCCCGATATCGCCGATGACCTCGCCGTGCGGGAAGAACACTTCCTCCACGTTCGCCGACGTGTATCCGATATGAATCACCTGCATGCCGTCGGAGCTCATCAGAAACGGCGGCTTTTCGACCGTGTCATGACCGATCGAAACGATCAGATCGGCATGGTCCACTGCGCGGTGCACGTAGTCGCCGGCCGAAAGGGCAGCGGTTCCCATGTAATGCTCGGAGCAGCCGGTGACGGCGCCCTTGCCCATCTGCGTATTGAAGAACGGGATGCCCGTGCGCTGCACGAAGCTCGATAACTCCGCAACGAGGCGAGGTCGATTGCCTGCCGCACCGATCATGATCAGCGGCCGCTTCGCCTTCTGAATCATCTTCGCCGCGCGTGTGATGGCTTGCGGATGCGCGACCGGCCACGCGATCGGATGCGGAGGAACGAGCGGCACGTCGCCCACCTGAGAGCTGGCCACGTCTTCCGGCAACTCCAGCAACACGGGCCCTGGCCGCTCTTCTTGCGCCACGCGAAACGCATCGCGCACGATCGTCGCGATGCTGCGCGGGCTCACGATCTGCCGGGCCATCTTGGTCAGCGGCTTCATCGACGCGACCACGTCGACGATCTGGAATTTGGCCTGCTTGCCGGACATGATCGCCTTTTGCCCCGTCAGCAGAATCATCGGCATCGCGCCGAGCTGCGCGTAGGCGGCTCCGGTCGAGAAATTGAGAGCACCCGGTCCCAGCGTGGAGATGCACACACCGGCGCGCCCGGTGAGCCGGCCATGAGTGGCGGCCATGAAGGCCGCGGCCTGCTCGTGTCGGGTCAATACCAGCTCAATGCGCGATTGCCGCAGCGATTCGACAACGTCGAGATTCTCTTCGCCGGGCACTCCGAAAACGCGGTCGACGCTTTCGTTCGCGAGCGCTGATACCAGCAGATCCGAACCTTTGCTCATGGCGCTGTCCTCGCTGTTGCGCCGGTATTGTCGCGCATGGAGGGATACGCGCAGCTCCACGGTCCAACAGGTAACCAGCCACCGCTTCAGTTCATCAGCACATTGACGATCGCATTGCCGATCCCCATCAATGCCGCGCCGGAGATCAGTCCGGCGCAGATCGGCTCGAGACCTTCGACCCAGAAGTCGTGGCCGCGCGTGCCTTTGGCTTTGTAGCGGCGGCCCATCAACCAGAACACCATCGCGCCCACCCACATCGCAAAAGTCGCTTCGGGCGGCAACACGACACCGAGGCCGATTGATACCGCCGACAACGGAAAGCGGCCCTTGGTGACGATGCGAGCGACTTCGATCGCCGCCGCGGCTACTGCGGCGACCACCATCGACACGACCGCCGAATACGGCAACGCGGTCAACCCTTTCGCGATCAGTTCGGCCACACCTTTCCACTGCAGCGCCGCCGGAAAAGCAAATTGGTCCGAAACCATTGCCGTGGTAGAGCGCACACCATTCGCGTCGGCCGGCAGGAACAAAAGAAAGAACAGCGGTACGCATGCGAGCGCGCCGGCGAAGATGCCAATGACGTGGCCGATCGCCTGCTGCCGCGGCTTGCCGCCGAGCATGTAGCCCGGCTTGATATCGGACAGCAGGTTGGCGGAGTTAGAAGCGATCTCGCCGGTCATGCCGGCGGGAATCAGGTTGCTGGCCGGATTCGTGCGATCGATCGCACCCATCGTGAACTGGGTGATCTTCGACAGCGATCCGGTCGGCGTCCACGACGTCAGCGCCATCGAGTTGGTGCAGATAACGGCCAGCACAAAGATCAACGGCAACGAAATAAATGCGAGCAGCCACGGCACGCCGAAGAATTCGTGCGTGACCCACGCGCCGAGCACGCTGAACACCGGCACGCCAATCGCCGAAATCCACAGCGGAAACTCGATGTGCTTCAGCACATCTTTTCCATCCTCTTTCTTTCTGCGCTTCCACAGACCCTTGAAGATCTCGGGCCGACCGAACAAGCTGACCAGCGATCCGACGACCATCATCGTCACGCCCCACCACAATGACCATTGATTGACGATCTCGGCGCGCGAGATGGGCACCAGTGCGCCGTCCGGCCCGACGCGTGCCGCAATGTCGCCGGCCTGGATCATGATCGGCGCCAGGATTACGAAGTTGATGAACGAACCTAGCAAACAGCTCGTCGCCACCGCGATGCCGATCAGTCCACCGATGCCGAGCATCGCGACGTCGAGCGTCAGGCGCAGACCCAGCTGTCGGATGTCGGTACCAAGAATGGTGGGTATATATAGGTTCGCTTTGGCAGCGGCCGCGTAGTAGTAAGAGTCGAGCCGCTCGTGAAACGTCCACGGCTCCTTCAGGCCCGCCCATTGATCGAGCTGCAGGATCTTGAACTGCAGAATTCGCATCCAGCCGTCGCTGATGATGAATTGATAGGCGCCCGCAACGACGGCTGTGAAGCCCAGCAGCCGCGCCTTGAACATGCCCGCTTTCGCTGCGCCGGTGTAAAGCGCATCGAGCACGACACCGCTCGCTCGCCCTTCCGGAAACGGCAGCTGTTCTTCGTTGATGAAGCGCCGCTTCATCGGGAACGCCAGCAGCACACCGATGATCGATATCACGCACATCCAGACCACCATGTGCCACCACGGAATGATCTGGCCTGTCACCAGCATGTAGGCGGCGAGGCTGGAGATCATCGGCGAGACCATGTAGCCGGATGCCGTCGCGATCGACTGCGTGCAGTTGTTCTCGAGGATCGTGAAGTCGGAAGCAAATCCCGCTCGATTCATCGCTCGATACAGCGCGAATGCAAGGATGACCGATGTCAGACCGACGCCGATCGTGATACCTGTCTTGGCACCGATGTACAGCGCGGTCGCCGCGAGCACAGCGCCGAGCAATGCGCCGGTCAACGCTGACCGAATCGTCAGCTGCGGCATGTCGCCGCGAAACACGTTCTTCAGCCACCACTCGTCTTTCTGCTCCCGAGTCCAGGTTCGAACCTGTTCTTCGGTCAGTTGTTTTATAGCCATGTGGCCGTGGTCTCAAAGAAATCTGCGATATCTTGGCATCGCCGACTCACGGAGCATTTAACGCCTCACATGTACGAAGCGTATTGGCCGATCGCGTTGCTGATCTACTACATCGTGGTCTTTGCGGTCGCGTTCGCCTGGCGCTCGCTGCTGGTTTACCGCCGCACCGGCGTCAACCCGCTGGTGCTGCCGTCCACTGCTGACGCTTACGGATATGTCGGCCGCGCGTTCAAGGTCACGATTGCCGGCATCGCCACCGTGGTGATCGCAATGGCGCTCTGGCCTGCATCGCAAACTTACTTCGGCCCTTGGACTGTGCTGAGCACACCGACACTTGCCTATCTGGGTTGGGCGTTGTTGATCGCCACGTTGATTTGGCTCGTGATCGCGCAAATACAGATGGGCACTTCGTGGCGCATCGGCATCGATGACAAGCATCGAACCGAGTTGGTGCAGCGCGGGTTGTTCACGCGCTCGCGCAATCCGATCTTTCTGGCACTGCGCATCAATCTGCTCGGACTGTTTCTGATATTTCCATCAGCCGTGACGACGGCGCTGCTGGTTGCGGGCGAAATCCTGATGCAGGTTCAGGTGCGGCTCGAGGAGAAGCATCTAGCGAATCTGCACGGCGCCGCCTATGACGCGTACCGGGCGAAGGTGCGGCGCTGGCTGTAGTTCGTCCGGCCGTTCGCGTGTAAATCCTACGCAGAAGCTCTGCATTGGCGTTCAAAGACCACGTTTCTCGGAACCACTGATTGCAGCGTACTGATGCGTAATGCTGCCCAGGGGCGCGAGGAAATCGGGACTCGCGAAAGGTGGAGCATCAGTGAAGACAAGCAGCACTTTTCTTTCCGTGTTTGTAGCCTTACTGGTCACCGCGGTCGCCTCCGCAGACGACCTTTCAACGTTGCCGCCCGCAGCTGACGACACGGAGACCCCGCAGACGCTGAGTCGCGATGCAAGCCGCGTTTACGCTGCGGCGAAGGGCTCGTTGTTTCAAGTTCGCGTCCTGACGTCGACGGGCCGCTCATTAGCGACTGCCGGCTCCGGATTCATGGTGGGCGATAACGGACTGGCGATCACCAACTATCACGTGGTGGCCAAACTGGTTACCGATCCGAAGCGCTACGTCGCGGAAGTGCTCGACACGGCAGGTCAGCGCGACGACATCACGGTGCTCAAGATCGACGTCCTGCACGACCTTGCGCTGATTCGCATCAACAAGCAGCGCGGGTGGCCCGCGCTTCGGATCAGCTCCAAAACGTTGAAGCAAGGCGAACGCCTGTACGCGATCGGCAATCCGCTCGATCTCGGCTTTGCAATCTCGGAAGGTTCGTTTAACGGGCTCATCACCCGTCCCTACTATCCGCAGATTCTGTTCTCCGGTGCGATCAATTCCGGCATGAGCGGCGGACCCGCAGTCGATGGCTCCGGCGCGGTGGTCGGAGTCAACGTTTCCAAGCGCCTGGATGGCGAGCAGATCAGCTTCCTGGTGCCTGCCAAGTTCGTGACTGCGCTGATCGAGCAAGGCAAAGCGGTCACTGCACAGCCGACGCAACAAGAGTTTCGCCGAGACATCGGGCAGCAACTGCAGGTGCATCAAAACACGATGGCCGATCAGCTGCTGAAGGCTCCGTTATCGACCCGCTTGCTCGGCGACTACCGCGCGCCGATCAATGAAACGCAAGGTATTCGATGCTGGGGCGACGATTCGAGCCAGCCGCAGTTGAAGTATCGCTATTCGCGGCTCACGTGCCACATGGAATCGAACGTTATGGTGGAGGAAGCGCTGTACACGGGCTTCATCGCCGTTAGGCACGAGTACTTCGCAACGGACCAGCTCGATTCGTTTCGCTTCCTGCAGTTCTACAGCCGGGCATACCGGAAAGAGTCCTTCGGCAACTTTCGGCATCGTCACTGGACCGGCCCCGAATGCAACGACGCCTTCGTCAAAGGCGACGGTAGCGAAAATGTTCCGATGCGCGCCGTGCTTTGCGTGCGCGCGTCGCGCAAATTCGACGGACTGTATGAAATCGGACTGATGGCGGCAACGGTTGACGACACGCAAAGTGGTTTGCATACGCGGGTCGATATATCGGGCGTGACGCTGGAAAATGGGCGGCGCATCGTGCAAGCGTTCCTGGACGCGATCGAGCGTAAGCAATGAGCGGCGCTTCGGTCATCATCGAAGTACTCGATCGGGCGGGCGCCGTCTCGGCGCGCCACCGGTGCAACGAACTGCCGGTATCTCTCGGCCGCGCGTACGACAACGACGTGATCATTGACGACCCGTTCGTGGCCCCGCTGCATGTTCGAATCGAGCGTCGGGCAGACGGCGTTGTAGTTGCACGAGACATGGACACGCGGAACGGAACGCACGTCGTGCCCAAGCGACGGTTTTCACTGTGGCGCGACGCGATTACCCGATGCAGCGAGATGGTTCTAAACGCCGACACACTGGTCCGCGTGGGTCACAGCACGTTTCGCGTTCGACCGGTTGAGCAGACGGTCGCACCAGAGCGACTGGACACCGCAGCGCACACCTGGGAGGGGCTGCGACCGGCAGCGCTTGCCTTCGTGATGCTCACGTTGCTCGCACTTTTCGAGGCATGGAGCGAAGACACGACCACGCAAGATACCTTGTCGTACGAGACCAACGTTGCGATGGTCTTAGGTGCGCTGGTTGTGTGGGGCGGCTTCTGGGCTCTGTTAAATCGTCTATTTGCGGGCCGCGCACGCATGGGCCGGCACTTGTTGATTGGTGCAACCGGCGCGGTCATCTCGGTTGCAGCGGCGGTGGCATCGGAGGTGGTCGGTTATGCGCTGTCGATTCCCGAGCTGACGCAATTCGAGACCTACATCAACCTTGCGCTGCTTTCGGCCGCGATCTATTTCCATGTGGCAACGATCACGCCATTGTCGATGGCGTTCGCCCGACAGTTCGCCGTCGTGTTTGCACTGTTGACGATCGGACTATTCAGTCTCTACCGATACTCGAAGGAGCACCGGTTCGGCGATTCGCTTTACATGAGCTCACTGCAATGGCCGGCGATCCGCCTGGTCACCCCTGTCAGCACCGAGACGTTCGTGAATGGACTCGGTGAGCTCACTGCACGAGCGAATCTTCGGCGCAACGAGAACGGTGCTGAGCGAGAGTAACGTCGTTGTACGACTTGGTGATCACGATGCCGTCGCCGAGATCGCCTTTGACTCGCGCGTATTCGTCGAGCACCAATGCATGCGTGGTGTCGACCGGCTGCGTCACGACTTGCGGCTTATCGCGCAGCACGCGCAATGCCGCGAGCATGGTGGTCATCGTCACCTTGCCAGGATCGGCTGCGACATGACTTGCCTTGCCGTGCGCCGATGTGCTGCCGAAGCGATCGCTGTGAATACCGAGCGCGCGACGAATGTTGACCATCGGCTCTTCGCGCCCAATCACGAGACCGCTGGTCGATGCGCCGGCAACCTTGTCCATGCTGTACAGCATGACGTCGGCGCCGATGCGGCGCGGGTCGGTGCCGAGAAACGGCGTGCCCCATGCGTTGTCGCTGACGTACGGAACACCATGCCCTGCTGCGAGCTCACCGATACTGCTCAGCAACTTTGGAGCGCCGTCACGCTTCTTCGCGCCGCAACCATATCCGGGAGTGTCGTAGCCGAGCGAGATGAAACCGCTCAGATCGCTTGCATGAACGTGAGCCGCTTCATGCAGCGCTTCTGCTGTTGCATCGGCATCGGTGTTCATCAACAGCGGACATGGATAGAACTTGATGCCGTGCAGTGTGTAGCTCGCGCCTGCCATCGGCACCATCACGATGTCGGTGCTCTGATTGCGCCGTCCGGCGAGACCGAGCTCTCCCGCCGTGGCACCTCGGTCGGCGAACAGATCTTTGTACTTCGGCGGGAACGGGCGTCGTAACTCAGATGGTGTTCGGCGTGTCGCTCGATCAAGCCGATCGATCGCGCTCGATACGGCTCGCCGCGACCCATCAACGGCGGTGTCAAGAGTGCGTCAAAGGTGATCCAGAGCGCTGCCTCGCAGCTGTTGGTCGGCGCCGCGTCATAGTCGTCGCCGTACACCGATTTCACGACGCGGCGAATGTCATCGCCCAGATGCTTGTTCGGCCGTACTTGCAGCGCATCGCGCTCGATCGCCTGCACGATGTCGCCGCGTAATGCGCCCGGCAACGACGAGTTGGCACCCGAAGTGCCGAGCTTGCCTTTCAGCTCCGCAGGAATGCCGAGCCCGGCACCGATCTTCTGCGCCTCGGCGAGGATCGCTGTTTTGTTTGCTGCCAGATGCTCGTAGAGATCGAGACGCGATTCGAAAGGGCGCACGTGACGGTTCCTGTTATTCGACTTCGAGCTTCATCGCCTGCAGCGTCTCGCCGCGAATCGCCAGCAGGATGCGCTGCTTCAACGTGATGTACTGCTGTTCGAAGATGATCGTCTCGTAGTTGCGCGGCCGTGCAAAGTCGACGACGAGATTCTCTTTGATGCGGCCCGGGCGCGCGGTCATGATGAAGATGCGATCGGCGAGGAACAATGCTTCGTCGATGTCGTGCGTGACGAACATGACGGTGGTCCGCGATCTCTCCCACACGCGCAGCAACAACTCCTGCATCATCAATCGTGTTTGTGCATCGAGCGCTCCGAACGGCTCATCCATCAGGAACAGCTCGGGCTCGCTGATCCACGCACGCGCCAGCGCGACTCGTTGCTGCATACCGCCCGACAGTTCATACGGGTAGTGCTTCTCGAAGCCGGTCAGGCCCATCAGCTGCACATAGCGCGCGGCCTGCGCGGCGTACTGCTCAGCGGGCGCGCCGGCCATGCGCGGACCAAACGTGATGTTGTCGATCACGTTGAGCCACGGAAACAGCAGCGGCTGCTGAAACACCATGCCGCGCGACCGATCCGGTGCAGTGATCGGATCGACCATCGATCAATACCGCGCCGGAATTCGGCTGCTCGAATCCCGCGACCAGATTGAGGATCGTCGACTTGCCGCAACCGCTCGGCCCGAGGATGCAGGCAAACTCGCTTTTGTCGATCGTCATCGACACATCGGCGAGCGCAACGGTCTCGCGCCCGCGCTTGCGATCGATGAACGTCTTGCCGACGTTGCGCAGCTCGACCGTCGCCTGCGCCGCGGCCGGCGCGTCCTTGATCGCGTAATCAACGTCCGCTGCTGCCTGCACGTCTAGCCCTTACCCATCCAGTGAATCGTCAGGCGTTGAGTTGTCACGATCGCAAGGTCCAGCAGATACCCAATCGTGCCGAGCAGCAGGATGCCGAGCATCACAACATCGGTCCGCAGATACGAGCTGGCGTTGATCACCATCCAGCCGAGGCCTGAGCTCGACGCGATCATTTCTGCTGCGATCAGCGTGGTCCAGCCGATACCGATGCCAACGCGCACGCCGGTGAACAGCTCAGGCAGAGCGCTCGGCAGGATCACATGACGGAACAGCTGCTGCCCAGTGACACCGAGCGACTGCGCTGCGCGAATGCGACCTTCGGGAACGCTCAGTACCGCCGCAGCCGCGCTGACGACGATCGTCAGGAACGTCGACAGGTAGATCAGCACGAACTTCGAAACCTCGCCGATGCCGAACCAGACCACCACCAGCGGAATCAATGCGAGCTTCGGCAGCGGCCGCAGAAACTGCACGAACGGATCGAGGATCGCGTTGAAGACCGGCGAGCGGCCCATCATCAAACCGATTGGAATACCGGTGATCGCCGCCATGAAGAACGCAAACATCGCGCGCCCGACACTCACCAGGATGTGCATCCACAACGAAACCTGCCGATAGCCTTCCTCGATCAGCGATTCGGCAGTGGTCAGCACCTCGATCGGGCCGGGCAGAAACAGCGGATCGACGAACTGCATTCGAGCCGCCAGAAACCACGCGCGCGAGAACCACGCACACCGCGGCAAGGCTGATCAACGGAAAGATATCGTCTCGGCATCGCTGAGCAAAGAGAAATCAAGGAGCGCCTGAGCGCCCTTGGGTCCGTCAGCCTTCGGTCCGTCACTTCGCCGCGCGTTCTAGGTAGCTGGTGTTCACAAACGGCTTGAAGCTCGCCGGAACCTCGCTCTGCTTCAGATCACCCAGCTCGACCAGGAAGCGCGCGGTATCGAGCATCGCAGGTTGCGATCGGGCCGCCTTCGCCCAGCAGCTAGTCTAAAACCGTCTCCTTGATCGATGGAAAGTACAAGCCCGCCATCGTGTCGCGCACCGCCGCTTCGTTCTGATTCAAGTGCTGCGCGACCAGCTTGACCATCGCCTCCCTGTCCTTGTTGTACATCTCCACGCGACTGCTGGTACGTCTGCAGGAACTTGACAACGATGTCCGGATATTTCTCGGCGAACTCCTTGCGAACGACGTAGTCGTTCCAGACGTAGTAGCCGTTCTTCTGCAACGCCTGCGTCGCAAGGATTTCCTTGCCTCCGTCACCTTCCATCGTGTGCGAGAACGGCCCCCAGACGTAACCTGCATCGATGTCGCCGCGCTTCCATGCGGCGACCATGTCGGCGGGCGTCAGGCTAACCAGCGTGACATCCTTCGCTGCGATGTTGTTGACCTTCAGCGCCGCCATCAGCGCGTAGTGCGCGGTCGAGCCGGGCGGATAAGCGATGCGCTTGCCTTTGAGCTCGGCGACGTTGGTGATCGGATTCTTCGCGATGAACCGTTCGCTGGTCTGGATGATTCCGTCGATAGCGAAACACTTCGATCGGCAACTTGCGCGCGATAGCGGCGACCGTCGGCGTCGAACCGAGGCGGCTGATGTCGACCTGTTTGGCTGCGAGCGACGTCAGCGCTGCAGCACCCGACGGAAACTGAACCCACTCGACCTTCGTGCCCATGCCCTTGTCGAACATGTTGGTGGCCTTGCAGATGGTCCAGATCCGCGGTCCGCCGAACCAGCCAAGGCGAACGACCTCTGGCTCCGCAGCCACCGCGGTTGAAACGGCGCTGCCAAAAAATACAAAGACGGCCGAAAGTGCAGCGGCAAAAAAGTTGAACGCGCGTGTCGACATGTGTTTCTCCCTGATTGTTCTGGATAGAGCGGTGATGCAGAAAGCCGCTGGTCAGGCTGACTCGGTAAGCAATTTAGACCACGCACCCGGCGCTGTCACCCGGGATACCCCGAAAGGCGAGCGCGAATTATTTCTTCGCCTTCGGCAGCGTGTACTCAACCTTGTTGTCGACGATCCGAAACGCGCCGTCGCGCTCCATCTCCTCGACAAGCGCGCGCACTTCGTCCAGGCCCACTTTGCGACCCAGATGACTTTCGATGTGATGTTCGAGCCCCTTGCGCTTGGCAGGCAACTTTTCGCCCATGCGCCGCAGACTTGTGAGGACAAGTTGCTTCGGCGTGTCGACTGGCTTCGTCGCCTGCCTCGCGACTACAGCCTTTACGACTGACGGCGCCTTCGGGGCTACCCTGGCCGCCGGCTGCTTCCTCGCCGCCGGCGTTTTCTTCGCAGCAGTTTTCTTGGCAACCACCGGCCGCGCCGGTGCCGGACTCGACGTCGCGGCGGTACTCAATGCCGCACGAATCGTTGCGACCCGATGCGCGTCGAACCCCAGCGAGCGGATGTGCACGATCAGCGAATCAAAGCCGCGATCCTTTGAGATCACGAAAAAGCGCGCCGCGGTTCCACCTTCTTCATCGAGATGCTTCTGCAACAGGCGGCCGAGGTAAAACGAAATGTGAAAGTCCAGGACATCGGGGCCCTGACGGTCGCTCTGTATCAGTTGTACGTGCCCGCCGAGCGGCTGCAGCGCCTTGTACATGCCGACATCGAACTTGTTCTGATGTGCACCGTGAAAGATCAGCACGCGAAAGCTCTCGCCGCGAAGCAGGCCGAGATCGGCCACTTGGGGCTGCACGTTCTCGAAGTCGATAAGGAGGTAGGTAAGCGGCATCAGAGTAGTAGTGCAATCAGAAGCGCATGTTCTCAGTCGAAGCCACGGCCGCGCCCTATGGCTGAAGCTCTACGCAAGTATTTCACTTGAGCAATTCGGGATGTCGGACTCGCAGATACGACTCCAAAATCGTGAACAATTCTTTGGCGCGCTCGATCGCTTCCTTCGCTTCTGACGATGCCAACGGCATTCCTGTGTAATCGTTCTGATTGCGCTTTTTCCTAAGAGCATCGAGCACGATCCAAGCATCATTACTCACTCCGAGCGTAAGCGGCAATGACTGCAGCATCGTCTGGTGGTGACCTGGCGCACTGGTCGATGGACGATAACCGTTCGCCATCATCGCAATCAGCGCACATTGCATGACGGCCTTGTATCCGCAGTCGAAGCGCGTTTCATTGCTGATCCCCTTTACTTCTGCATCAGCCAGGTTGCGCCGAACCGCCGCTAGAAGCCGCGCCACTTCTTCAGAGGTTGCCTTATGCGCGTTTAGTTGACCGATCTTTGCCAAGTTTTGCAAAGTCATCGTCATCTCCTATTAACCAGATTTTCGGGGCTTTCAAAACGGACATCACAAATCCATCTCGCTCGCGTCGCCTTCGATTAAATTCCGCGACAGACATTACGGTCGGGTTGATCTCGCGCCCGATCGTGGCCTGCGCTGGGTGCAATGCCTTCACAGCTTCGCCAAAAGCCACAGGGCCCAGCACCATCACATCGACATCGCTATGCATGCGCGCCGAACCTGATGCCATCGATCCGTAGACAAAGGCGATGCGAATTCGGTCACCGAGAGGGGCTAGCGCCACCTTCAGCACGTCGGCCAACCCTGCCGTCTTGCGCAGAAAGCTGACCAAATCTTTGAAGACCGCCGCATCGCGGTTCGCTGAATAAAAAACTTGCCGACCCGTTTCGCGCCGTGCCAGCAAGCCGAGCTCTAACAGCGCTCGTAGCTCGCGGTGTAATGTGCCCGGCGAAATTCCGGTTACACGAGCGAGTTCGCGCACGTGCAATGCATCGTCCGGCCGTAGAAGGAGCGTGCTCAGGATGGCCGTGCGGGATGCACCGAGAAGTTCCGTGGCAAGCGATGGTGTTCTCATTTGAGCTACAAATGTAGCCGTCTTGAGAACGGACCGCAAGGCCCCTCAAAGGCAGCTAATCGCGCTGGCGCTTCGGAATACTTTCAATGTCACCCGTCCAGCTCAGCGCCGAGTCGCACCAGATCTGCAGCGTTGGAACGAGCTCGCGTCGCTGGGCGATGCATCCCACTCTGAGCCCGTACGTCTTCGGATTCTCCACCGCGTGTGCGTAAATCGGCGAGCCGCAGCGCGGGCAAAACACCTGCGCGCGCTTTGCTCCGCTGTCGCCAGTCTTGATATAGACCTTTGGCGACCCGCTTCGCAACTCGAAGTCCTTTATCAGCGTCGGCACCGTAACGCGATACGCCGTACCGGTGAGCGCCTGGCAGTCGGTGCAATGGCATATCGACACGCGCGCTGGGTCAACGATGGCTTCGTACGAGACATCTCCGCAATGGCATGCACCTTGTACTTTCATCAGCGTCCACCTTTCGCCGCGATCGACTTTCGAATCTGCGCGACGGCTGCATCAATCTTCATTTCGAGTCCTTTCTTGCCATAGGCAACGGTAGCGCGCGCTGGATTGCCGGTTGCACCAGTCGCATCACGGTCGCCGCTCAGCAACAAGTTTGTCGTTGCGAATTCCGTTCGGGTTCACCGCCATCAACTGCGACGTGTCGACGATGCCAGCATGACTGCCGATGTCGTCACGTTTCTCCCCCTGTCCTTGCAACCATTCGCGCAACGGACTCTCCTTGTAGTAGTCCGAAACGAAGTGCACGTGCACGCCCGTATGAATCCATTGTTTGTTGAGCAAATTGGCGACTGACTGCAAGGCTCTCTGGTTGTCCCCACTGTCGCCGATCAGCACGATGTCCTTGAAGCCGTTCGCTTTGAAACTCCGCGCCGCGTACTCGGTCACCTTCATGAAGACCTCGTTGGGCAATGAAATCGTGCCTGGGTATCTCATGTGACCACTTGGAGGGTCGATGTTGCCTTCGGGCACGTACGCCAGCACCGGCGCAACGAGCGCGTTGCCGAGCCGGCGCGCAATCTGTTCAGCCGCATGCTTGACGATGAAATTGTGCTTGCCGAGCACCATGTGCGGACCATTCTGTTCCGTGCCTCCCGTAGGAAAAATGATCGTGGTCTTGCCCGCCTTGATCGCATCACGTACTTCCGTCCAGGTGAGCTCCTCCATGAATACGGTATCGGGAACGTCTGCGCCAACCGCGGACGAAGCGAATAGACAAAAAACTGTGCAGAGAATGAAGCGGTTCATATGGGTCTCTCTTACGCACCAGCCCCGGAACCTATCATTGCAACATTGACCGAGCCCTCCAAGCAGTGAAAGTTCTACAGAATCTCGTACGTATCGCACCATTACTGTGCTTGCTGTTGGGCACGAGCGTCCTCGCTGCCGATGACTGCTCGCGCCGCCAAGATGCGGGATACCGTGTCCTCGCGATGGAGAACGGCCGCAAAGTCGCCGTCTGGTATCCGGCGGCGGCGCGCGAGCAGCCGATGGCGTACTCGCGCTCAACCGGTGGCTTCATGGGCAGCGTTGCGCAGGATGCGCCGCGCTGCCGATTGTCCGCGCGTGCCGCTCGTGCTTTTTTCGCACGGGCTTGGCGGCTGCGCGTTGCAGTCACTGTTCCTGACCGAAGAGTTGGCGCGCCACGGCTACATCGTCGCTGCACCTGATCACAACGATGCAGTCTGTCGAATAGGCAGCGACGAGCACAATTTTGCCAACATGCGCGCCGATCAATCGTTCCTCGAGCCCGAGCGCTGGACCGACCGCAGTCAGAGAGATCGCTTGCTCGACCTGCGCGCGGTCATCGATCTGGTTGCGAACGATCCGCAGCTTGGCCCCGCCGTGGATGTGCAACGCGTGGGCCTCATCGGCCATTCGCTCGGCGGCTACACAGCGCTCGGAATGGCCGGTGGTTGGCCCTCGTGGAAGCATTCGGACGTAAAAGCAGTGCTCGCACTTTCGCCGTACGTGTTGCCGTTCATCAAGCGGGGAACGCTTGCGCGGCTCGATGTGCCGGTGATGTACCAAGGCGCTCAGTTCGACGCGAATCACCCCCAGCCTTGAAGGCACTCAGGGCGCTTATGCACTGACGTCGCCGCCGAAGTATTTCGTGAAGCTAAGAGGGGGCACGCACCTCGAGTGGGTCAACCTTCTGTGTTCGGGCCAACCAAACGTCGTGGAGTGTCTAAAAGCAAAGCCCAACGCGTATCTGATCGATCGCTATGGAATCGAATTTCTCGATCGACATCTGAAGAACAAACCTTCAGCGTTGCTTGCGGGCAAGGGCACGGGGTTGGACCTCTACCGGTTCGAGTTGCCGTAGGTTGGAATTCTTAATTTAGGTTGGAGCATTAACCTAAAACAACACGTTCGGCTAATTTAGGTTCTTCAACAGGAGACATGCCTTGACCACCACAGTAGCCGTGATCGCGGCCGGAGAAATGGGATGTTCGATCGGCGAACGGTTGCGCCGTCATGGCGCGCGCGTGCTGACCTCACTTGCAGGCCGCAGCGCAGCCACGGTTGAGCGCGCGACGCGCGCCGGATTGATCGATGCGGATGACGATGCCATCGCAGCGGCCGATTTCATTCTTTCGATCGTGCCGCCGAAAGACGCGATGGCGATCGCGCAGCGCTTTCAGGGCACGCTACAGCGCAGTTCGAAGAAAGCCGTGTACATCGACTGCAATGCGGTCAGTGTCGAGACGGTCGCTGCAATCGAAAAGGTGGTGACGGCCAGTGACGGCCGCTTTGTCGACGGGTCGATCATTGGTCCACCAGCACGCGAAGGTCAAACCGGTCCGACCTTTCATCTGGCGGGCGAGATGCCGTCGGACGTTGCAACGTTGTCTGCACTCGGACTGCGCGTGCAGTCGACCGGCGGGCCGGTCGGCGCAGCGTCTGCGCTGAAGATGGCGTACGCAGGACTCAACAAGGGACTGACAGCGCTTGCGGCTGCGATGGCACTTGCCGCCACGCGCGCCGGCGCAGCAAACGGATTGCGAGAAGAGCTTGCATACAGTCAACCGCAGCTGCTCGCGCACATCGGCCGCACATTGCCGGACATGTACCCGAAGGCGCACCGCTGGGAATTCGAGATGCGCGAAGTGGCGGCGTTCGCAGGTGAAGATTCATCGACCGCGCAGATCTTCGAAGGCATTGCCGATCTGTATCTGCAGCTCGCGAAGGATTGGAAAGGCGAGCGCCGCGACATAGCAGCCATCGACGACTTTCTCGCGGCGAAGCGAGGTTAGCGGACGCGAGATTCGCAACCAGCTTCTGCTACGTTCGCGCACCAGATCGCAAGTCGCGGCTTGCCGCAGCCATCGTTTCGCCCCTATCAAAGCAACCACCATGTTGACGTACCGCCTGACCCGCCGCGCCGCACTCGGACTTGCCGTTCTGCCATTGTTCGCCGGTTGCAGCACACCGCTGCCGCTGATTGCTCGACCGCCGGGCGACGCTGCGGCAGCGAAGCGACTGCAGGAAAGCGCTGAGGCGCATGGCCTTACAGCCTATCGTGCGCTGACGGATATCAATGTCAGCTACAGCGGTGAGTGGCGGCCGCTGATCAATCGCATTCAGCCCGAATTGGTCGACGCAGGCTTTCGCGGTGACTCGCAAGAGCGCCTGATACCCATGGCCGGCGTGGTTGCGCAGGCCTACACCGGCCCACTCGGACGCAAGCAGGTTTCATGGCGCCGCAGTCGCACGTCATCTAACGAAACGGGTGAAGTCGCGGTGTGGTTCAACGGTGTCCTCAGCAGTAACCCAGCAGCGCAAGACACCGCCGCGCTGGTCGCAGAAGGCTATGCGTTATTCCTGTTGGGACCGTTATGGCTGGCGAATCGAGATCTGTCGATGCAACTCGCCGGCACCGAGCGTGTGGATAATCGCCTTTGCGACGTGGTCAATGTGTGGCTTTCACCGGGCCTGGGCAAAGCGGCAACCGATCGCGTCGCTCTGTACATCGATCGCGCGGACAACATCACACGCCGCATGCGTTTCACGCTCGAGGGTTTTGCGGGCACGCGTGGGGCGGTCGCCGAGGTAGACACGTTCGAGCATGCGCGTCGCTTCGGTGTGCTGTGGCCGATGCGCTCATACGAGCGCCTGGTTCATCCGCTACCGCTGCCGGTTCACGACTGGCGCATCACGGGGCTCGACGTCAATCGCGGCTACTCGCCTAGCGACGTGCTCGGACCGGAGTTCACGGGAGCAGCGGCAAGGCCTGCGGCTTTGACTTAAAAAAATACGCAGAGCGCTTATCGGATGATGCGACAGCCTTAAAACAATTCTGTTTGGGCTCCCGCAGCCTGAGAGGGGGTGCGCATGATCATGAAACAGTTTCTCAATAAGTGGTCGACACTTGTTAAACACACCGTTGAAGCCTGGGTGGACGACTACGCGCCCAGCATGGGTGCCGCGCTTTCGTACTACACCGTTTTCTCGCTGGCACCGATGCTGTTGATCGTCATCGCGATCGCTGGCGCGGTTTTCGGAGACGAGGCAGCGCGCGGCGAAATCTTCGGTCAGCTCCGTGGCTTGATGGGCGCCGACGCCGCGAAGACCATAGAGGATGTGCTGACAAGCGTCAGCGAGCCTAAGGAGGGAGTCGCCGCCACCACTATCGGCATCGTTCTTCTATTGATAGGCGCCACCAGTGTGTTCGGCGAGCTGCAGGACGCACTTGACCGAATTTGGCGCGCTCCCGCGCGCGACCGCTCCGGCGGGTTTCTGGGCCTTGTGCGCGCGCGCTTGCTCTCGTTCGGAATGATCCTCGGAATCGCTTTTCTACTGATGGTTTCCCTCGTGCTGGGAGCAGCGACCGCCGCAATTGGTAAATGGTGGAGCGGCGCGTTCGGCAGCTGGGAATTGCTGGCGCAGAGCGCCAACATCGTGCTCGGATTCGCTGTCACGACGCTCGGCTTCGCAATGATTTACAAACTGATGCCGCGCGTGCAAGTTCAGTGGCGGGACGTGTGGCTTGGCGCAACGGTGACCGCTCTGTTATTCACGATCGGACGAATTCTGATAGGTCTTTACATTGGCAAGAGCGGCATCGCTTCGGGTTTCGGCGCGGCCGCCTCGTTGATCGTGATTCTTGTCTGGGTGTACTACTCGGCCCAAATATTCCTGTTGGGTGCTGAGTTCACCTGGATCTATGCGCGAACGTTTGGTTCGAAGCGCGATGAGGCCGGGAATATTGCAACCAAGCCGTTTAACAGTTGAATAGACCTCGCGGCGATACCTCCGCAATTGCGGCCAAGTCGTGCGGAATTCCTGATTGAGGACTTCAAATGCCCGAATACCTTTACCCCGGTGTGTACGTCGTAGAAGTCGCGGCGGGCGCAAAGCCGATCGATGGCGTTTCGACGTCCACAACCGACCTGATTGGCAGCGACTGCATCAGCAAATTGCATCGGCTCGCAACAGTTCCCGCGCCGGAGTGGACGGACTACAACGAGCACGACCCCGGCGTCACTGTGCTCGAGTTGTTAGCGTGGCTAACCGAATCGCTGGTCTATCGCACCGAGCGGCTTTCCGATGACGGCGTAGTGCATGCATCGCGCCTCGCGGCTGCGGCACTCGCGCTCGCGAACAACTGCGAGCAGCCCGAAGGCAGTGTGCTGAAGCGCACGAACTTCTATTCGGGCCGGCGCATGAACGAAGAGGATTTTCGCGTCGAGCAGGACTACCTGCTGCCGCGACGCACATCGCAATAGCCAGCTCTACCAGCGGCGGCGGTGCCAATGGCGATGGCGATAGCGGGGATACGGCGCCGGTGTCACGACAACTGCCGGGCGGTGCCACGTACCCGTATCCCGACTCGTAGCCGTAGCCATAACCGTAGCCGGGCACCGGCGCGACGACGCAACCCGATACAAGCTGCGACTCGCGACAGCGGCAAGCGAAACCAGAATCAATCGATGCTTAGGCATAGGGCCTCCTCAAGCACAGTCAAAGCGCCGAACGGCGCTGATGACAATGCAACGGCCTGCGATGAGCGTGCGCGGACCCGAATGTCGTAACAATCAGTAACCTGCTATGCGCGCAGCCTTTGGTTCGATGCGCAGTGCGTTCACGGAGTGCGATAAACCTCGCGGCGATGTCCGACCTTGATCACCTCGATGACGACAGTCGCGTCATCGACCGAATAGACCACGCGATACACGCCTTGCCGGATTCGATAAGGTCACCGCCGGTGAGTTTTTCGCAGCCCGAGGGCCGCGGGTCGTTGCCAACGCCTCGATCCTTTTCAGCAGGCGACGGACTTCGATCTTAGGTATTCCGCGCAGATCCTTGGCGACCGATGGTTTGAACCGAAGTTCAAACCGTGCCATCAGCTTTGAGCTTCTTCAGGAACACTTCGTACGCCATTGACGGTTCGGCCGCGCGTGACCGCACTGCGGCTAGGTCTTCCTGATCCTCTCGCAGCGCCTCCCGTACGGCTTCGGTGACCAGCTCGGAAACCGAGCGGTGCGTGCTGGCGGCCTTGAGCCGCAGCGCGCGATGCAGTTGGGAATCGAGGTAAATCGTGGCGCGGATGGTTTCACTCATTAGAAGGGTTTCGCTTGCCTGAACGGCACCACCTTAGCGATAAGACGTCAAAACGTCAAGTAGCTTTAGCGTTAAAAGACGGCGAGCGCCCGAACCAAGCAGCTATCGACGACTTCCCGCGAGCCGTCGCAGTACACCTGAGCTTGGCCACCATTGACCGGCTATCCTCTGCGCCAAAGCAATCAAGGAGACAGCATGAAACCAATCCGATTCGCCGCCGGGCTACTGCTCGGCGCGACGTTGATATCCACCAGCACACTCGCCACCGCGCAAGACTTTCCAAAGGGTCCGATCAAACTGATCGTTCCCGTCCCGCCCGGCGGTGGCGTCGATCTGTTGTCGCGAACGCTCGCACCGAAGATATCGGCCAATCTCGGCGTGCCGGTCGTGGTCGAGAACAAGCCGGGGGCGAGCGCGGCGATCGGCACTGCGGAGCTGGCGAAGTCGCCGCCGGACGGCTACACGATTCTGATGGCGTATTCGGCGCACGCGACGAATCCGATCTTCAGCCAGCAGCTCTCGTACGACGCCGACAAGGATTTCACGCCGATCGTGTTCGTCGGCTACATCCCGCTGATCCTCGTCACGAATCCGGCGAGCGGCTTCGATTCGGTGCAGAAGGTGATCGAGACCGCACGCGCGAAGCCGGGCACGGTCGCTTATGCCTCGGGCGGCGCGGGCGCGGGTGCTCATCTGTCAGGCGAGCTGCTGAAGTACACCGCGAAGATCGATCTGACTCACGTGCCGTACAAAGGCAACGCGCCGGCGCTGAATGACATTCTCGGCAATCAGGTGCCGATCATGTTCGACACGATCACGACCGCGCTGCCGCACGTGAAGGCCGGCAAGCTGCGCGCGCTCGCGGTGACGAGTCCGAAGCGCTCTCCGCTTGCACCGGACGTTCCGACGATGATCGAAGCCGGGCTGAAGGACTTCGAGATCAGCGCCTGGTACATGGTGCTCGCGCCGCGCGGCACACCGCCCGCCGTCGTGCAGAAGCTGAACGCCGAGATCAACAAGGCGATGCAGGATCCCGAAGTGCGCGAGCGGCTCGGCAGCCAGGGCGTCGACTTCGTCGGCGGCACGCCGGAAGAAGCACAGAAGTTCATGCGCTCGGAGATCGAGCGCTGGGCGCGCGTGGCCAAGATCACCGGAATGAAAGGCAACTAATTGACTTCGAACATGCGTCTGTTCGACCTGCACTCGCACTGGGGCACGAAGCGCGGCTACGTGCTGCAGACGCCGGAAGACCTGGCGCAGCAGCAACGCACGTGGGGATCGTCGCCGACGTACGACACCGAAGAGCAGATGGCGGAATACTTTCGCCGCAACAACGTCCGCACGATTCTGGATTTCGGTTTCACCAAGAACATGACGCTCGACCAGGTGCGTCCGTATCACGATTACGCGATCGAAACGCAGCGGCGCTTCTCCGACGTGATCTTCGGCAACTGGCTGCAGATCGATCCGCGACTCGGAGGCGCGGCCGTCGACGAGATCGAGCGCTGCATCGACGAAAGCGACGGCTTCATCGGCTACTGCGTGTCCGCCGCCGGAATGGGCTTCCCCGCCAGCGACCCGATCTACGACCCGTTCTATCGACTCTCGCTCGACAACGACATCCCGGTGCTGGTGCTGGTGGGCTACACCGGCTCGGGCGCGGGCATTCCGGGCGGCAAAGGCGTCAAGCTCGATCTTTGTCACCCGCGCTACGTCGACGAGCTCGCGATCAACTATCCGACGCTGAAGATCATCACCGGCCGGCCGGCGTGGCCGTGGCAGGACGAGATGATCGCCGTGATGCTGCACAAGCCCAACGTGTGGGCCGAGCTGCACGGCTGGTCACCGAAATATCTGACCGAGCCGCTGCGACGAGACATTGCGCGCCGCCTGAGAGATCGCGTGATGTTCGGCGCCGACTACCCGCTGTTCCGCTACGAACGCCTGGTGGCCGATTGGAAGACGCTGGGCTTCGAAGAAGAAACGCTCGAGCGCGTGTTCCATCGCAACGCCGAGAAGCTGTTCGCGCCGCAGCTGCAAAAGACGCTGCAAACGCAGCACTAATTGTTGTGGATCTCGCGCTGCAGGATCGCGTTGCCGTCATCGGCGGATCGAGCGAAGGTATCGGCTTCGCGATCGCCGAACTGTTCGCGTCCGAAGGCGCAGCGGTGACGCTCGTCGCGCGCCGCCAAGAACCGCTTGAAGCTGCAGCCGATATCACTGCGCACCAGAACCGGCGCGCGCGTGCTCACGGTCTCCGCCGACATCCGCCGCGCCGAGGACTGCGCCCGCATCATCGAATCGGCCAAGGCCGAGTTCGGCCGCATCGATGTGCTGGTCAACAACGACGGCGCGCCGCCGCTCGGCCTGCTCGATGAGTTCGATGACGCCGCATGGGACAAGGCGGTGCAGCAGAACCTGATGAGCGTCGTGCGCCTGTCACGCCTTGCGCTGCCGTTGATGCGCGCCAACAAGTTCGGACGCATCGTCAACATCACGGCGCTTTCGGCGCTGCAGCCGATCGCTCGCTTCGGTCTGTCGGTCTCGACGTGGGCCGGCGGTGATCGGCTACGCGAAAACGCTGTCGCTCGAGGTCGCGGCCGACCAGATCACCGTCAACACGATCTGCCCGGGAAGAATCGCCACCGGACAGGCTCGCCAAGGTCTTCGGCGCCGGCTCAACGCAAAGCGCAGACGAAGACGCCGAAATGCTCGCGCGCATCAAGAAAGAAATTCCGATGCAGCGCGTGGGAGAACCGCACGAGATCGCAGGCCTCGTCGGCCTGCTCGCTTCGCCCTACGGCGCCTACATCACCGGCGCAACGTTTCACGTAGACGGCGGCCGCCGCGCAAGCCTGCTGTGAACTTCCAACCCGACTGAGGAATGCGCAGAGTCCATTCCCTGGTACTCGCGCTCGCTCGATTTTGAGCAGCTGCAGCGCGACTACCCGCCGCCGCCCGATTACTTCCGCACCACGTACCGCATGCCGCGCGATGCGCTGCGCGCGTTGCAGGAAAAGCGTTTTCTGGCGACGGTGAAGCGCGGCTGGGAGATTCCGTTCTTTCAGCGTCACTGGCGCGCCGCCGGTCTCGAGCCGGGCGACATCCGCAGCCTGGATGATCTGCAGAAGATTCCGCCGTACTCGGTGCACGAGATTCGCGAAAGCATCGAGCGCAATCCGCCGTTCGGCGACTTCATGGGCATGTCACCGGAAGACGGCAAGCGCATGCCGCTGGTGCTGCAAACCAGCGGCGGCACCACCGGCCTGCCGCGCCCGATGCTGTATGCACCGGTGGACCGCGAGACGATGGCGATTCTCGGCGGGCGCCGCTTTGCGCTGCACGGCATTCGGCCCGGCGATCTGGTGCTGGTGACGTATGCGCTCGGCTTGTCCAACGGCGGCATGGCGCCGCGCGAAGCACTGTGGCGTTACACCGGTGCGATTCCGGTGATGGCCGGCAGCGGCGCCACCACGCCGACGCGGCGGCAGGTCGAGCTGATCAAGGCGTGGAAGATCAACGTCATCCTCGGCTTCCCCGCGTACCTGCGGCACATGGCGCTGGTCGCGCGCGACGAGATGGGAATCGACGTTCGCACGCTCGGCGTCCGGCTGATCGGCACGCATCTCGGCCGCGAAGATCGCCGCGCAGATCGAGAACCTGTGGGACGCGCCGTGCTTCGACATGTACGGCACGCACGAGAGCGGCATGATGGGCGCCGAGTGCCAGCATCAATCCGGCCTGCACGTGCAGGAAGACGCTTTCATTCTCGAAGTGGCCGATCCCGACACCGGGCGCATCCTGCCCGACGGCGAAAAGGGCACGCTCTATATAACAACGCTCTACAAGTGGGGCGCGCCGCAGATCCGCTTCAACGTCAACGACATTTCGGCCTACGCCACCGACACCTGCGCGTGCGGCAGCACGATGCGGCGACTGCAATGCATCTTCGGCCGCGCCGACAACATGGTGAAGCTGCGCGGCGTGAATGTGTTTCCCGAGGCGGTGGGCGCCGTCGTCGTCGAAGATGCGCGCTCCAACGGCGAGTATTTCTGCGTGGTCGATCGCGTCGGCGAGGCGGGCACCGACGAGATGACGGTGATGGTGGAGGCGCGCGACACGTCCGTCGATACAGCAAGCGCTGAAGACCGACCTCGAACGCCGCATGAAGGAAGTGCTCGGCGTTCGCGTCACCGTCGAAATACACGGCAGCGGCGCACTTGATAGCTACACCGGAACGTCAAAGACTTCGAAAGTGAAGCGGTTGGCGGATCGGCGTAAGTAGCGCGTGAATATGTGCAACGGAGGTATGAGTAGCGCTCCCGCAATTCACGAACTCAAAGACTCTTGGCGCAACTAGCAACGAGATAGTTCAGTGGCGAGCATTTCGAAAAATAATTTAGTACGTAATTTCGCTCTGCTGGTTTTAGGGAGCGGGTTCCCATTGCCGAAGCCCATGCTGCCCAGTCAGACCCCCCAGACTTTAGGGTGTTCGTCACGAAGTTCCTTCAGCCCGAACTCTTGTATGGGTATTTCGAGAACCTTCGCCCGTGCAAGTTCCCAATCACCACTCCTTTCGTACAGGCGAATTACGAGATCTCCGAAGGGCTTTGCGCTCGAAAGATGGTCTTCCGCGATGACAGCGATCCAAAATAGGGCGTATTCGCCTAGCTGATTATTGTCCTTCAGCATGGACACGAAGCCCGTGGCGAGCGCGGTCTTGTCTTCCACCTTTCCGCAAACTTTGTAGATGTGTTTCGCAAGATTTGGGAATCGCGAAATGAGTCCGGGCAGCTGCTCGATAGTCGAAGCGCTGTGGTTGTGAAGGATCTCCAAGATTCGCTCTGCGTCCGGTTCCTCCGTTCGCTCATCTTTCAATAGATCTAGCAGTACCTCAATCTGCTGGGCTTCTAGATCGAGATTATCGTCATCATCGAGTTCTAGTTCTACTCCGGAGGCGACGGACACCTGTTCGAACAAGTTATGAGCGTCCTTCGCTTCGACCACGTCAAGGAGTGCCTGCTGGATCGCTGTCAGCTTTGTTTGAGTGTCAACAGCGCCGTCATCAAAAGCTGTCTTACTAGGATTGACATTCAGTGCCTTGCTTCCTAGAAGCTGTTGTATGCGCAAGAAGTCCTGCAACAGAACGTCCTGAGATGCGTCGAGCAGGCAGAAGTCGTCCATGAATCGGAGCATGCATTCGGATTTGAGCTCGCCTGAAAGATCAACAAACTTCAAAAACTCATTGCCTAGCATTTTTGCGGGATAAATTCCTTGCGGAAGAAAATCGACGCTCCTGCCCGCGTTTATTTCTCGGCAGAATTTAGAGAAAGCTGCTGAGTCCTGGTCCGATACGTCTTTACAGGCAGCGAACCAATGCGTGAAGTCGTGCTGGTATATCGAATTGAAGTACGAGGCGATATCGAAACTTAACGAGTGCTTAAAAGCAAACTTGTGCGCGGCAAGGTCGTTTATGTAATCGTAAAACGCTGTGTGAACCGGGATAGGTTTCCCGTCAACGAAGCGGTACCCATACGAGAAACGTTCAGTGCTTACCGCCGGGCGGAATATCGATCTGTTTCGGTACACCAAGTCATACAGAAAGAATTCCGCGACCGGATCAAGTTTCAGGGTTCTTCGCAGATGCCCTCGAGGCTTGGTAGCGTAAGTGCGATATTGCGAGAGAAAGCTGTCGCCAGGAAACTCATCTGATAGGACTTGCTTGCTTATGTACTCTGCAATCGCAGCGCTGTGATGACGAATCATCAGCAGGTTTGTCGTTAGTGGAAAAAGAGAGCCTTTGAAGTCCCACTCGTAAAATTCCACCGTGGTCATGAATGGGCTATGCGACGCCGAATTTCCGGATAAGGACTATTTGCCCGAAAGGGATCAAACATTGGCGCGCTCCTGCACACGAATGAAGCGAGAAAGGTGGAACGCCGCAAGCTTTACGTCTTCTGGCGACATCCTTGTCTTTTCCTGCTCTAAAAACGCGGGTAATGCCTTCGGTTCAAGCACCCATATGTCGGGAACAGGTGGAGCAGGAGGCTCTACAAACCACCCGGGAAAAACAACAACCGGCCGCACGGTGAAGTCCTTGCCACAGCTCTCGGCCAGTAGTGCCTTCACCCACTGCGCCTGTGCCCTCGCTTGAACAATGGGATCGCGATCGGGCTCAAGATTTCCTTTCCAAAGCTTTTCTCCATCGAAGCGAATTCGAATATCGCCTCGTACTGGTTTCGACCACGTCTTAGTTTCAACAGTAAACACTCCGGCAGGCCCGACGATGATGTGATCGACATTAAAGGTCTTGCCAACGACATCGTGAAAAACCTCATAGCCGCTTATCCGCAACCGCTCAAGAAACTGGCCCACTGCTTTCTCGCCCTCGATGGCGCGATTGAGATTACGAAAAGTCGGCAATAGACGAAACCAATACCAAACCAGGAAAGCGAGCGTGACGAGCGCGATTGACGTAAATAGCCACGGGGAGGGTTGTTTCGGCAAGAAGTGGCGGACCCATTCAAAAACCGCAAATGAAAGCGCGGTGGTGAAAGCAATAATCGCAGGCACTAGCTTGTCGTCAAAGAGCTCCTCTTTCTGCTTTTGAAGCGATTGGCCAGGTAACCTCAACGGCTTGTCTTTCAGCGGCGACCTAAGTTCACGTTTCATCTTGTATTACCTGCGCCTTGCCGCGGCGCTCATGTTCGTGGCAGCAGCCACCAGCAAGCTCAAGTTCATGCTGATCGCGTCCCGCGACAACTCGGAAAATTTGAACATCCATAGAACGACTGTCCCGCTGACGTTCCCTTGGTCGCTTTGCGCAACACCAGCTCGAGCCGCAATTCGGACAGACGTGTTTGACTGCCGTTGAAGTCGGTTCCGTAGCGCGAGGTTTTGCTTCTATTGGCTTCGAGGAAATGGATTGACGAATCTCTCGTTCGAGCTGAGCTCCATCGACGAGCTCAATCTCACGGCCAGATGCAAAGCGCTTAGCTTCCTCGGTAAATCTGCCTGACGTAACTACAAAGCTTCCAGCTGCGCGGTGCGCTGCCATCACGCCGTATAACTCTCGTACGGGCTCAACGCCCACGCTGATCGCTCGCCACTGCTTGCACTGCACGAGATAGCGGTCCGCGCCCTTCTTCATTGTTAGGTCAACCCCGCCATCCGCACCCCCTCCACCAGTTTCGACTACAGAGAATCCGCGCCGATGGAAGTATTCACCGATGAGGCGTTCGAAATCCTGCCAAGTCAGCTCACTAGCAGCGCGTGATCCGCTCGTGTGCGCCACGTCGTTGTACAAGGCTCGCCGTTTGCGCTGCTTAAGCGCAGCGACTACTGAACCAACAAGAAGCAACAAAGGAAGCAGCCATTGCCCAACCGATGGCACCTGCCTTGATAAACGTGCGGAACATCAGCCCGCCCACGTCCTTGCGTCGCCAGTCGGGGTCACCTCTATGTTTGAAGTCAACCGCAAATGACAAAGGCGATGAGCGCCGCTATAACGCCTACCCACCACGGGAAGCGAGCGGTCAACTCCATGACGTCCTCAGCAGCGCTCGTTCGTTTGCGTCCCATTCATCCTCAATGCATATCGCGACAACGATCCATCGCGCTACGTCTACCCGTTACTCACTCTCAAATCCATGACTAGTGAATTTCAGCGTGCGGCTGTTCTCGGTGACAGTGCGGACAAGCTGATCGGGTGCGCCTTCCGGTAGTGACACATCAATCTCTAGGGTGACCATTACCTCTGATCCGACCGGACCGGCAAGATGCGCGATCACCTCGTCGGCGATGCGGCTCGCATCTCGGCCGACCCGCGCAGGATCCAGTCGTACGGTGCCGTGGAATCGACGCAGTGCCGGTGCGGGGATAGAACCGGGCTTAACCGCCGTCGTTCCGGTACCAGTTCCATTAGCCGGCGGAGTGCTCGGCGGCGGCGCAGTAGTTTCGGCATCTATCTGTTTCCGCGCCGGATCAGACTTAACCACGAGTCCCGAGCTATCGACGGAGAGCGATATGACCTGCCCGCAACGCAGTCCCCGATAACGGCCAGCACTTTCGTCGTAGGCTCTCGGCATAAGCGAAACTGTCAGACATCCATGTCAATAGTTCGACGCCATCGCGAATCGCCTGTATTAGTACCTCCGGCCCAGCAAGCCTCGGCAAATAGAGATAGCGCGCGAAGTCTTCCACTAACTGCTTGACCGGCGCGTGTCTCGCCGCGCCACAGCGGCACTTCGTCGAGGTACTTGCGCAGAACGGTCGAACCAAGTGTTGTGATAAAGAGATCGTCACCCTTGAGTTTCTTACTTGCGCGCGCCGCGAGCGCATCACTGCCGGCGAGACGAGTTGCGTGCCAACTGATCGGTGATTGTGGCGTTGGCTGCTCTGGCACTAAAAGCCACTGGAATGTCTCGGGCAGTCGCGCGGTCACGGCACCGTCTGCGGCTTGCATTTGCGTCTCTGCTTGTCGAGCTTGGTGAGGATCCAGGTTGAGTGCTTTCTGCTCGGCCAGGATCGACTTCCACGCAAGGTACTTGCGTAGCGCCTCATCCAGATCCTGCAGACGCATCTTGTCAGCGGCGAGAAAGACCAATGTGTTGCGGTAAAGACGAGGGGTATTACCGCGCGACTCGAGGATCGCGCGCGCCGCTGTCTCTGCAGCGTTACCCGGTTCTTTCGAGTACGCATGCTCAGGGGGCAGCACGACCAGCCGCGCATCGAGATCATCAGGGACGTCGGCGCCCGAACGCGGTAGCGGATGGATGCGCGCGAAATCGCCCATCTTCCGCAGATCGGAGCGCAGCCGCTCGTCCATTTCTTGCGCCGCTTTATCGGGATCGCGTTTGAGCTGCTCGGCACGATCCTCCGCAAGCTTCGTGACCGTCGGCTGCGTGGCGTACCAGAAGCGCGGACCATCTTGATAGAGGTAGGTCGCAGCGGCCGCGAGCCGCCGCAGCGCGTCGCCGAAGACGGCTGGCGACTCGCCCGGCATCACGCAGCCGAGTTTCACTCGACGATCCTCAAGACCACGATGCGCAGCCGTCGACGGTGGGCGCCGAACCAAGATAGATGGTGCGCGCCACGCGCCGTGTTGCGTGCAGCTTGCCAAGGTTCGGTTGCTCGGAGTCGATCTTGAGCGGCAGGGAGGTCGGCCCGTCCACGTCCTTCTCGATAATGGGCGCCCAGTTGTCTGAGAGATAACGGGTCAACTCGGATTGCACGCGCGCGATCGTCGATGGGAATTGTCGACGGCAGGATCAGCGGGTTGCGATCGCCCTTCTCCCACAGACTGTGGATCACTGCCGCCATCAGGCGCAGGACGCCGCGCGTGCGCTGAAACTTCACTAACGTGGACCAGTCGGCGTAGAGCCGGTCGAAAATCTCAGGGTGAATCGGGTACGCCGCTTGAATGCGCTTCTCGTAGTCGCCGCTGCGGCACTCGGGGGAAACTCCGCCGCTTGGGAGTGATAGAGATCGGCGAAGGCGCGCGCGCTCACATCGCGCTGCTTGAACGCTCGGGCCCGGCGAGCGGCTCGAACAGTCGCCGACGCACGATCTCGAAACCCTCTTCGGCGGTCGCCGGCCGCCACGAAGACTCCACTCGCCCAACTACATTGCGCAGCCGGTCGAGCGCTTCGCGCCCGCGGATACCGCCGACTTCCACGTCGTCGGCTTGGGCGTGCGGCGAGCCCGACGTGTCAGAGGCTGGCAACGAGATCACTAGCAAGCAATTACCTGCAAGCTTCGCCGACTCAGTGAGCGCCTGCGCGAAGGTGAATTGGGTCTCGAAGCCGCCCGCCGGCAGGTCACTTTGATCGTGAAGCTGGCGCGCGTACGCGACCCACTCATCAACGAGCACCAGGCACGGTCCGTACTCCTTGAACAGCTCGCGCAGCACGTCGCCTGGATTCGTTGCGTTTTCGTCGTCGGCCTTGATGCGCGCAAATGCCTTCTTGCCGCCAAGCTGCCACGCAAGCTCGCCCCAGAGCGTGCGCACTACCGTGCCGTCCGTCTTCGTGATGGGATTGCCCGGCGAAATCTTGTTTCCGACCAGGACAACGCGCTTGGCCTTAGGCAGGCTCTTCACGCCCGCCTCGGCGAGCACGGCGTCGATGCCAGCAGCTCGCCGTGGCGTTCGCACCGGAAAACAAGTGGTAAAGCGCAAGCATCGAGTGGGTCTTGCCGCCGCCGAAGTTGGTCTGCAGCTGCACGACCGGGTCGCCGCCTTTGCCCGAGATGCGCTGCACGCCGCCAACAAGCAAGCGCTTCAGACTCTCTGTGAGGAACGTGCGGCGGAAGAATTCTTGCGGCTTCTTGTATTCGTCCGAGCCTTCGCCCAGGTGCACCTGCCAAAGATCCGCCGCGAATTCCGCCTGCTGGTAACGGCCGCTTGCGACGTCAGCGTGTGGAGTCACCACTTCGCGCCAAGGCTTGAGCGTGCCGGTCGACGACGCCTCAATCAGCGAGCCGCCGGCCTTGCGCTTCTCGCTTCGCACCTGCTCATCGAACGTGAGCCGGCGCAGCTCCATCTTCATCTTGTCGACTTCGTCGGCCTGGGTCGCCGACATTGCCGTGAGAAGGCGCGCCATCGAATCGAGCGCGCGATCGGTGTCGTCGCTGGAGAAAGGATTCTGATGCGCCCACTTGTTGCGAACGTCGCGAAGCTCCTGCACCAGCGAACGTTCGGCGCGACCCAGCGTCCGCGCGAAAGACGTCGTTCCAAGCCTCCCACATCAGCTTCGAGCAGCCCGGCGACATCCCATTGCGCGATCGGCTTCTCGGCCGAGCATCGGATCTTCGGCGAAGCGCGGATCGCGTCCATCCGCACGCTGCCAGCCTTGTACGGCTGTCTTGCACTTCGCGTTCGACAAACGGCGCGATCCCATCGCGGAGCAATTCCATCGCCTTGCCGACACGTTCTTGATTGGTGATGGCCATTGGCTTACTCCTGGTCTCGCGAAGAGGCCGGCCTGCTCGTCTCGCGTTGAGCCGCCCTCGCGGCGCGAGGCGGGCGATTTCCGGCCAGCTCTGCACGAGGCCGTTGTAGGCGAGCGCCTCGGCCGCGCGCTTCTTTCGCTCGCAGAGCGTGTAGAGGCGGTAGGCGAGCTCGCGGGCGATTTCGGCCTTGCGCCAAGCTTGGCGACGAGCTCGGCGGCCGCGCTTTCGCCGCCGCTCTCGAGCGCTCGGATCAGGTGATGGACAATCTCCCACGCGGTGAGGCGCGCGTCGGTGGCCGGGTCCCAGTCGGCAGGCAGCTCCTCGGGCTTAAGCAGCCGCACCTTGCCACGCTTCGATTCGAGAATGCCGGCCTCGCCACCATGCCTGCGACGCTAGTGTTCTTGGACTTCGAGAGCTGCTCGGCCACGCCGTACTCGCCCTCGGCGAAGCCGTACTGCTCGAACCAGGCAGCGCCCAGCGGCTGTCGGCGTCGAAGTCGCCCTCCTGCTCGGCCAGTGCTTCGTCGAGCGTCTGGTTGATGAGCGCCAGCGCTTCGCGCACGGTGAGCGGCTTGCCCTCGGCATCAAGCACCTTGGCGTAGCGGGTGTAGACCGCCATGCCCGGGCCGATGGCCGCCTGCGCGAGATCCACCGGCGCAATGTTGCCGCGCTGGAGGTGGGCGAGCGCTGCGGGCAGCTCGGCCTTGAGCGCGGTGACGAACTCGCGGCGCGTGGCGGTAGGCGCGTCGGCGGCGCGCTTGCGGCAGACGAGAACGATGCTGGAGGCGAGGGCGTTGGTCCGATGCCGATCATGCGATTGCCGCAGCTCGGTCCGCATCGGCCAAGTGCCGCTGATCGCGAAGCCAGCCTGGATGACTGCATCCAGAAATGTGTCCCAGCCGGTGCTGGTCGTGCCGTCAGCGCTCGTCGCTTCCGCTTGCTTAAAGGCGTAGTAGATGGTGACCGGGAAAGCCGGGTGCGCTTGCTCGGCGAGGCGATGCATCGCCTGCGTCATCCCGTCGAGAAAGAATGCCTCCGCCTTCTCCTTGCTGCCATGGCGATAGGGCGTGGCGACCAGCTCTTCGGCCTTGGGCACTGCGAGCGTGGCGAAGAGGTCGGGGAAGACTGGCCTCAGCGAGCGGCGCAGCCAGACATAGAAGAAGTCGGATAGGTCTGCATAGCCGATGTTGTCGTAGTAGGGCGGATCAGTGGAGACGACTCGTCGCTGGCTGAGACTGCGACCGTGCGCATCTGCCTGCTGCGCGCTACCGCGCCTAGCACCGAGGATAGGCAATCGCAATGGCACTTCAGCGATCTAGCGACTGTTGCGTCGAAGTCTGCCGCCAGACTCGCTAAAGGGATTGGTTTCGGCGAAGTCCCACGTCATCGGAAGCGCTTGTCGGCCGAAAGTGACTGTGCATGTGCTCGCTCTCATTCGCCTGGATCATCCCAGACGCACAGCGTTGACGCGTAGTCCGCCAGCTTGCTCGACGCGCCAACGCCAAGATACACACCCACCGCATCGGCATAGGCTGTCGCGCCGGCGCCACCGTCGCGCAGAGGCTTGCCGTCGTCGGCGAGGCCAGCGGCGAGGCATCGCGCTTCACCCGCTCGCGCGCTTCCTGCACCAGATCGGAGAAGGTCGTCAGCGCCACGAGCTGGCGAGGGGTGAAGAGGTCGCCGCCACTTCGTCAGGCCGTAGGGCTGCACCCGGAAACCGAGTGCCTGCTCGGAAGATCGTCGACATCTGGCTTCCACGCGGCTTCGCACTCAGCGCGACCGCCTCCATCTCCGGGGTCGGCGCGAGATACACCCGCCCACGGTCGCCTTCGGCGACGATCGCCATCAGCCGCGCGCCCATGCGTCCGGCCTTGCCCTCGGCTTTGATGTACTCGCCAGCGATCGGCGTACCCGACATCAGGCAGCGAAAGTTCGCCCCTCGCAGAGCTTGGTGCCGTTCTTCGCCGCCTCCGCGTCCTTCGGCTTGCCCACCTTCACCGTGAAGCGGTAGCCGCCGCTCTCGATCACGGCTCGACATATGCTTCCTTGCCTGCCTTGGTAGAGAGCATGAAGGTCGAGGCGAGCGGCACGTCGACCTGCGCGAAGGCCGGGTTCGGGCTCTTCACCGTGCGCGCCCAGAGCCAGGCGATCACGGTGAGCTTCTTGCCGACGTACGGCTTCAGGTCCGGCCGCTCCTTCGCCATCTCGGCGGTGACCTCGACCTTCGGGTAGAGATGGCCGATGCGCTTCTCGGCCTCGTCGCGCATCCACTGGCCGTAGTAGCGCACGTCCTCGGCGAGCCCCTGCGCGCCCTTCCACTCCGGTCGATGAGCGCTCTTGCTCCTTGCGCGCCTCGGGGTTCACCGGCGGCTTGCCGGCGAACTTCGGCGGGATCTCGATCATCGCCTTGTTGATCAGCACCGCCACCGGGTTCAGGTCGCTGGCGTAGCTCTCGAGTCCCAGCCGCTGCGCCTCCAGCGGTAGCGCGCCGCCGCCGGCGAACGGATCGTGGAAGGCGGGCAGCTTCGTTGCGGTCGAACAGCTCCTTCGGCGCGCGGATGGTCGGCGTTCTCGGCGCAGGCGCGCGCCAGCTCTGCCCAGATCTCGTCGCGCGCCGCCTGCAGCACCGTCTCGTTGGTCGTGTTCTCCCACTAGCACCAGATCTTCGATGATGCGGAACAGCCGCTGCCGCTCCTTCTCCTGCTTCTTCTCGGTCGGGAAGAGATCCGGATGCGCCGACGGGTCGTCCACCATCTGCGCGAAGATCACTGCCCGCGCCGCCGCCAAGCGGCCGCCGCGCCCACCACAGATGCAGCGTGCTCGGGTGCCCGTGCCGGATCGACTTCTCCCGCGCCGAGGCTTTGTTGATCGCGTCGAGCGGCAGCGCGACTTCGATGAGCTTCTTGCGCGTATTGCGTCATGCGTCTTCCTCGCCCGCGAACAGACCCGCTTGACTGAGCCTCTATGGCGGCTGCAGTTGCCCTCACTGCGCGAGGCGGGCGATCTCCGGGCCAGCTCTGGACGAGGCCGTTGTAGGCGAGCGCCTCGGCCGCGCGCTTCTTGCGCTCGCAAAGCGTGTAGAGGCGATAGCGAGTTCGCGGCGCGACTTCGGCCTTGGCACCGAGCTTGGCGACGAGCTCGGCGGCCGCGCTTTCGCCGCCGACTCCAGCGCGCGGATCAAGTGGTGAACAATCTCCCACGCGGTCAGGCGCGGGTCGGAGGTAGGATCCCAGGCGGCGGGAAGCTCCTCGGGCTTCAGCAGCCGCACTTTGCCGCGCTTCGATGAAGGATGCCGGCCTCGACCATGCCAGCGACGCTAGTGTTCTTCGACTTGGAGAGCTGCTCGGCCACACCGTACTCACCCTCGGCGAAGCCTGACTGCTCGAACCAGGTCAGCGCCCAGCGGCTGTCGGCGTCGAAGTCGCCCTCCTGCTCGGCAAGCGCTTCGTCGAGCGTCTGGTTAATGAGCGCCAGTGCCTCGCGCACGGTGAGCGGCTTACCCTCGGCGTCGAGCACCTTGGCGTAGCGGGTATAGACCGCCATCCCGGACCGATGGCCGCCTGCGCGAGGTCCACCGGCGCGATGTTGCCGCGCTGGAGGTGGGCGAGCGCCACGGGCAGCTCGGCTTTGAGCGCGGTGACGAACTCGCGGCGCGTGGCGGTGGGCGCGTCAGCGGCGCGCGGGCGGCAGACGAGGACGATGCTGGAAGCGAGGGCGTTGGCGTCAATACTCCGAGGCCGGTTCGCGTGCTCGGTCCGCATGGGCCAAGTTCCAGTGATTGCCCATTGAGAATTGATGAGAGCTTGCAGCATTCGCTCCCACCCACTGGAAACTACGCCGCCCGCGTCCGTGGTCTCCTCTTGCTTGAAAGCATAGAAAATCGTCGCGGGATATTCGTCACTGGCGGCGTCATACATGAGGCGGAAGACCAATCCCAGTTGGTCGTAAAAGAACTCGCGCGCGGTTGTGCGATCGCCGCCATGACGCGACGGATCCGAGATGATCTCCTCGTCCTTGGGTACAAGTACGGTCCGAAAAACATCGGGATAGACGTTGATCAGGACACGCCGCAGCCAAATGTAGAAAAAATCGGAGAGGTCCGCGTATCCGATGTTGTCGAAGTACGGTGGGTCGGTGGAGAACATGTACTTGCCGGGCGGCAGGTCGAGTAATGCAGAGTTGCCATGAAAAACACGCCCAAGGCCTGGCTTGCCGGGCAAGCAATCGAGTGCCGTCTGAGGATACTTACAGCAAGTACCCCAGCCGCCCGTTCGAATCGGCGAGTGGATTCGTTTCGGCGAAGTCCCACATCATCTGAACAGTCTGCTTGTCGAATGTCGGCTATGCCTTCGATGGGCGCTCCGTGTGAGCAAACCATCTAACCAGCGCGTTGTTGGTCTGAACGAGCCGATCGAAGAAGATCGCCAGGTATAGAGAAACAGCATTCACGTAATCCGGGTCTTCAGCGGCGTCCCTCCTTACTTCTTCAAGAGTCTCGTGGAGCGATGTAGCGAAGAAGGACAAAGCAGCGAGCTGCCAGAGGAAGGAACAGGTCTCGGTGTGACTTCAATCCGTAGTTCTGAACTCGGAATCCAAGCCCAGCATACTTGGGAGCAACGTCTCTGGCGCCCATTCTGGATGCACAGACATCGCGCTGGCTCCGTGCTCAGCCGTAGCTGTGTGGAAGTTCATCGATGCGCCAGTCTTGGTCACGTACGCGTTCATTTGAAAGCCCATCTTTCCTTGCGCGACCCTGGTCCCGAAGAGCGGCGAATGGAACGGGCGTATGGCATCTTGGACAAATGGCTCCAGTGTCGTTTAGTGGCGGACTGTCGGGCTCACTTGCCGTGCCAACGATGATCTCGAAAGCAATGCGGCCAGTCGTCGCGTCGCGGTCCTGGACGCGCAGAAAGGCGCGAGACTTTTTCGTCTTGGAGAGCCACAGCGAACTCAGCAATGGGATCGCGGCACTGCATGCCGGATTTGGACACTCAGCGGTTCGGCACCATAGCCAAGCAATTGGAGTAGATGATCCCGAATACGTCCCCGCGTAAATTCGGCCCACCTGGTCACGCGCGCGTTCAATAATGCGTTTCGAGTAATGCGCAAGATTCGGAGCGAAACCCGTCGGAACCCAGGGGTGTCGGCAAGGAGTTGAGGCCACCATTTGGTCCAATGGGACGATGACCATTTACGACGTGCGGCACTTCCACAAGAGCCTTTGAAATGGCCACCGCAATTGGGTTCAGGTCGCATCCGACGGCATTCAAGCCGAGCCGTAACGCCTCTAGTGGAATCGTGCCGGAGCCGCAAAACGGAGTCCGCGACCGTTGGAGCCTCACCGTGCGCCGAGTGTGCAATCTCACTCCTAGCCGCCCCTAACACAGCCTCGTCGTCATTCGCCTCCCAGGCAACTAGTCGCTCGATCAGGCTAAAAAGTTCTTGACGCTTCGTCTCCGCTTCCTCGACTGGCAGATACTCTCCGGGGTCATCCACTAGAGACGCGAACGCGACGGCGCGGCATGCCCGCGAGAGGTCGCCGGGCCCACCGAAGCGTGCAGATTCGAGGGCGTGCCAACATGGATCATCTTCTCAGCGGCCGAAGCACGATTGATGGCGTCCAGCGGCAACGCCACTTCGATAAGTTTCTTGTTAGCCTTCATTCCACGTCTTTTTCGTTCGCCTCGATATCCGAGTCTGCCGTCGCCCCTGGTGTGCCAGGTCTGCTACCGCCGAGCTTGCTACCGCGCGAGAACGGTCATGAAGGCTCACCTGCGCGCCGTAACAGGTCGGCAAACGGAAAATTCACGCTCGCTCCATTGAAGTCGGTAGTTACGCCGCTCCGCTCGAAGGGTCGTCGAAGGTAGTGCACGCGGTGACGCTCACTATCTAAGAACTCGACAAAGGCGAGGATGAAGTCATCCGGCTTGTTGAAGCTATAGAGAATCTCGTTCTTCGTAACCGTGACAGTGTCCGCTCCGGACACGCGACCCTTCACCTCGATGAAACGCAACCGTCCCGTATCAGGAATGCGACTCTCAATGTCGTACCCGAGCTTGTCGAACTCGCGGTCGGTGGGCTGGAAGCCCAAAGCGCGCTCGACCTCCATCACGATGGCACGTGCGCGTGCCGCCGATACCTGAGTGTCGACGGGATGCATGTGCGCGCGACCCGTGACCGCCGCGATGAGCCCCAGCGGAACGACCACGAGTCCGCCGAGCACGACCGGCGGCAGAGCTGAAATCTGCGCCTCACGATCGAGTTCGGCGAGACGTCTTTGCAGCCTCGCTTGCAGATCGTCGGCGCGACGACGAGCCTCCTGCGAGTTAAGACGCGCACCGGCCGCACCGTTTTGCTCCCGCAGCTTCAGCTGCTCAGCGCGATGATCCCAATATGTAATTTCCTTGGTCAGCCGGTCTTTCACAGCGGCGCGGGTCTTCTCAATCCAAGCCAGCCTACGGCCGCGCACCTCGGCGATGTGCTCGGGCACGACATGCGCGATCGCATGGTGCTGCGCCTTCTGCTCCAGACCGCCCGTGATCCAAGCGCATTCAGACCTGGCGAGCAGGTCAGCAACCGCGGGGTCGCCCTCAGTGAGAGGACGGTAGTCGAGGTAGGGTGCGTAATGCAGATGGCGGGTGTGACCTTCAGCATCCATCTCGACGTACAACATCCGACGCGAAACGGTACGGCGCTCGCCGGAAGGCAGAAGGCTCGCGTCCTGAATTGCATGCTCAAGGGTAAAGAGCACACGCGGGCTCGTACCAAGGTCGCGCTCATCGACAAGCACCGTGCCTCGCTTCAGCAGATCACGGTGCCGCTCGAGGGTGAGGTCGAGAGCGGCGTCGAGCAACGGGTGGCCGGGGCAAACGAAGGCAGCGAGCGGCTGGCTCGGCGGCGCGATCAGATCCTTCTCAAAGGTGATGCGCTCGTAGCGCTCAAGCACGGGATCGCCCACACCAATCTGCTGATCGCGATTACGTACCGGAGCGGGGACGTGCGTAACTTCGTAACGCCGCGGCTCGCGTTGGCGGATGCTGCCGCCAAGACGCTTAAACGCCTCAAGGAAGAATGATTCGATGTAGTGGGGCTGCAGGCGACGCGCATCGGCGCGCTCCATCTCTTCGCGCACGCGCGCCACACGACTCGAATCCATCACGTCGTGGGCGAGCGCCCGATCTTCGATCAACCCCTCAAGGTGTGGTCGATCTACACCGTGCTCGATGGCGTGCGTGAGCCGCGCGCGCACTTCGGGCTGATCGCCGTAGCGGATTGCTTTCAGTAGCAGCTCGCGCAATGTCTTCGGCTCACCTTCGTCTATAAACTGGAGCTTGCCGAGTACGTCGAAGACCTGTCCACCGAGCGCCTGGCGGGCTTCCTCAAGTTTCTCCAGCAGTCGGCGATAGACATCGCCTTCGCGGGTTTCCTCAGCGACAAGGTTCCACAGGTGGCAGACCTCGGTCTGTCCGATGCGGTGGATGCGGCCGAAGCGCTGCTCCAAGCGATTTGGATTCCAGGGTAAGTCGTAGTTCACCATCAGGTGAGCGCGCTGCAAATTGATGCCTTCGCCGGCAGCATCGGTGGCGAGCAATACTTGTACTTCCGGATCATGAAGAAAGCTGGTCTGCGCTTTGCGCCGCTCTTCGCGACCCATGCCGCCGTGTATTAGCACTACTGCCTGCGGGCGACCGAGCAGCGAGCCGATCTGTCGCTCAAGGTAGTTAAGCGTGTCGCGATGCTCGGTGAAGAGGACGAGCTTCTGGCGCGGCGAAGGACTGGGCTTCGGAATGACGCCGGCGCCATAGGGCACTGTGGGCTCGGCGATCATGTCACCCGGCGCAGTTGGTGTGAAGATCTCGCCCAGCAAGTGCGCGAGCTCGCGCCACTTGGTGTCCTTGCCACTGCGGCGCACTTCCGCGGCTAGCGACTCGAGGCGCGCAAGAGTCGTGATTTCGATCTTCAGTTCGGCGAGCGTCGCCGCGGCCGTCGCCTGATCAAGAATCTCCGCCTCGGCAGCCTCGACTTCGTTCTCGGGAGCCTCTTCGAGATCTTCGACATCGTCGGCGTCGAGGACGGGACCCGACAATTCAGGAGGAGTGAGCGTTGCGCCGCGCTGTAGGAGTTCTAACTCGCGACACCGTTTCTCCAGGCGCTCACGTCGGCGGCGAAGCGACTGATAGATGGCCTCAGGCGACGAAGCAAGGCGCCGCTGCAAAATAGTGAGCGCGAAGCCGACCGTACCCGCCCGCTTGTCGTTCTCGAGCGCCTCGGCGCGGTTGAATTCCTCCCGCACGTAGTCGGTTACTTCCTTGTAGAGCCGCGTCTCGGCGTCGGACAGCTTGTATGGAACCGTGTAGGCGATGCGCTCGGGGAAAAGCGGCCGACCGTCGAACTTAAGCAGGTTCTCCTTCACCATACGGCGCATAAGGTCGGAGACCTCGACCTTATGCACTCCATCGCGGAATTTGCCTTCGAAGCGGTCGCCGTCAAGCAGCGCCAGAAAGAGCTGGAAGTCCTCTTCCTTGCCATTGTGTGGCGTTGCGGTCATCAGCAAGAAGTGGCGCGTTATCCCCGACAGGAGTTGACCGAGTCGGTAGCGCTTTGTGTACTTGACCTCGCCGCCGAAGAAGGTAGCGGAGAGCTTGTGCGCCTCGTCGCATACGATCAGGTCGTAGCGACAGTCGGAGGCACTCAGCTTCTGTTGTACGTCTTCATTGCGCGACAGCTTATCGAGGCGCGCGATGGCGAGATCGTTCTCGAGGAACCAGTTGCCGGTGCGCGCGGCTTCGAGCTTATCGTTGGTAAGGATCTCGAAGGGCAGATGGAAGCGCCTGTGCAGTTCGTCCTGCCACTGCTCGACGAGGCTGCCGGGGCAGACGATGAGGCAGCGCTTCAGATCGCCGCGCGCGATCAACTCCTTAATGAGCAGTCCAGCCATGATCGTTTTGCCTGCGCCGGGGTCGTCGGCGAGCAGGAAGCGCAGCGGCTGACGCGGGAGCATCTCCTCGTAAACCGCCGTGATTTGGTGCGGAAGTGGATCCACGAGCGAGGTGTGAACCGCAAGCACGGGATCGAAGAGGTGGGCAAGGCGGATGCGGTGTGCTTCGGCGACAAGACGAAACAGCGCGCCGTCACCATCAAAGCTCCATGGCCGCCCTGCTTCGGCGATCTCGAGACGTGGCTCATCGTGCCGATAGAGAATTTCGTCGGCCACGCGGCCGTTCGGCCCGCGATACACGAGGGTCAATGCGTCGGAGCCGTGCCACCCCACACTCACGACAATGACTAGTGCGTCAGGCAGGATGCCACGAACGGTCGCGTCGGGCTGTAGTTCTTCGAGTTTCACGCAACTATCACCGGGGCGGAGTTGCGATCATCGAAGGCGTAACAGACGAACGAGCAAGCTTGATCGCTGCTGTGAACAGGTGATCAGTTTACCGCAGTGCTGCGCTGTTGACGCATGGCAGCCGGTTCCCCAACCGAGTTTCCCGCCAATACTAATTGCGGAACGCAGTTGTAGCGGTCGTCTCGTGAAGTTAAGCGCTGAACAAATCGGCGATTGACTATTTAATCAATCAAGCGTCGCTTCCACTGTCCAAGTACGACCTCGAATGCCATTCTCTCAACGAGTCCCGCACCATTTCGGCGTTGCAGGACCGCTTCAGTGCGTGCGAAACGTGTTCCATTCGTGGGTGCAAAGTTCGATAGCGGCAAATGCCTCAAAGAGATATAGCTCAAGGGAATTCTCAATTTCGACGAACGCGACGTCCATGTTGCGCAGATATTTCTGCGCAGAATCAAACGCTGCTTTGAACCTGGGGATCTCCATCACTACCGCCCGCCCGCCCTTTGTTGGCAAACGTCTTTGCGCGATGGCGTAGACAAGGCTTGCATCAAAGTGTGTCTTGCCAGTGAAGTGTTGCCGTAGTCGAGTAAGTACCTTGCGAGATACCAACGTAGATTGGTCTGTCCTTCTCGATGAGCACGTAGCAACCGGAGAAGTCTCCTTCACGTTTCAAAGACCGAGCAATCGACACTGGGCCATTGCCAATTTTCGTAAAGACGCTTGCCCGCAACGGCTTCTCCATCGCCGTGCGAAGTTGCTTCATGTATGCCGGAAGCACAGTACTCGTGAGCTTGGCGAATGAGTGGGGACACTTGTCGATGTACATGAGCGTTTTAACGTTGAGTTGAGCGGCTTTGATTGCGGTCAATGCAGGTTATCTGGCGGCGGTTCGAACCCCGTCTCCCACTGCTCAAGTCCCTCGGCCATAATTAACTCGAGCGTGGTACCGGCCTTCTTCAAGCGCTCGTTCAGCGGTGCATTTACACAAGAGATAGCGCGACGAAACAAGTCTTTTCGTTTGCTGATTGAATCCTCGATCCAGGCACGTCCCGCTGGTGATCCCATGACTTTCGCGAAGTCGTTCCAACACTTGTGGACTAGGTAATTGCGCTCCTTTACCGCGCTACGAAGGATTGCTTTTTCCGCATCTGTAAAGTATTCGCGTTGCATTACATCCTCGAGTAGCGGTCGCAGTGTTTCGGGACTGGCGGCCAAGCTAGGGTCAGTTGAATCAGATCTCGTATCCCCTTGTTTGGATTTGCCGGGAAGTTTACGAAGTAGTCGCAGACCGTCCTCGAGATGCTGCGCCAGAAACAGCGCCTCGCCATACTCGGCGAATGTAGGTAGCAAGTCCGCATGGGCCTCGCGTTTTTTCTCTTCATCGTTCATTTGAAATGGGTCTTGGTGAGCATGCGCAGCCTACTACTTAAGCACAAGCTCACGGCGTTCGCTAAGCGAGATCTGCAATGAAAGACTATGGACGGAGGACTGCTTCTATTCCTAAAGCAATCCATGCCGCTCATGCCACTCCCTCAACGATTCCCCCGGCCATTCCCTGCAGTGCACATGCTTCTTGCCCTTCGGCACATCGACCCAGTTCGCGGCGTACGCGAGTGCGGCTTCGATGACTTCGGGCGGCTTCGGTAGCGGCGTGTCGATCGCTGACGCGTGCGGGTGAATCAGCTCGGGCCAGCGCGGGTCCCATAGCCACAGCGCGCTGCCGCACTTCAGGCAGAAGTGCCGCTTGGCCGGCGAGCGCTTGGTGCGCTTGCCTTTCTCGCGCATCAATGCGTGGTAGATGCCGATGTTTTTCTCGCCGGTCACTTTCATCGTGCTCGCATCGCCGCCGAGGTTGATCGCGTAGCCGCCTCCGCCCGCGGTCTTGCGGCAGATGGTGCAGTAGCAGTGCATGAAGGGAACGGGCGAATCGGATTGCAGGCGGAACTTCACTGCGCCGCAATGGCAGGAGCCTTTCAGTTGCATATGCCCTCCGGGTGATTCGGAGAGCGTACGTCACGGCGTGTGACATGCTGCGCTTCGCTTGCGAAAGTCGCTGGAGATTCGAGACGCACGAATTGACCTGGATGACACACGAATGTGCACTCGTGGCCGAAAGCCGTTATTGATGACGTCGCAACCCGGTGCTGCAATGCTGTGCGCCACGATCCTTGTGAAGCTAATTAGCGCTGACAGCTCAGATCGTCGAGCGTGAAATCAGATGAAGACTTGAAACGCGTGATCGGCAGCCACGCTGGATTTCCAGGAGAGGCAATGGAAGGTAGAAAACTGTGGTGGTCGGCCTGTGCGGGACTGCAGATGTTGGCGTGCTGTACGTTGGCAGGCTGCGCAACAACAGCATCAGATCGCAGATCCGCCGAAAGATTCTTGTCTGGATGGACCCTTGTGCCAACGCAGACAGCCGGTGCAATGCGTCCCATATCACCCGCCCTGGACACCGATGGCGACGGAATTTCTGATGAGCGCGAACGAGCGCTGGGAAGTAACCCGAACTCTCGCGACACCGATGGTGATGGCTTTGATGACGGCCTCGAAGATCTACTGAGCCAGTTTGGATTTGACTTGCTGACGCCATCGAGAGACACCGACGGAGATGGTCTGGAGGACAACTACGAGAAAAAGATCGGAACCAATCCAAACGACCCGGATACGGACCATGATGGCTGGAGCGACTTCGATGAAGTATTGAATCGCTATTTCGGATTCGATCCGCTCGTACCAACCGCCGATGCGGATTTCGATGGTCTGTCAGATGATCTCGAACGTCGGATTGGATCGTCTCCAACCAACCCCGATACGAACGGCGATGGCATTAGCGACTTCACGGCCTACGCTGCCGGGGTGAATCCCGCAGGCGCGCCGATTCCAGGTGGGCTTGGCGAAATCACAGGAATCCCGTACAGCCCTGCAATGGCTGCAGCACTGACTTCGATACGGCAAGGCGGCGCCTTTCCTCCCGCTCTCGCAAATCAACTGCCCTACGCTCAGGTAACTGCTGGGCTCGTACGCTCCGGCCGCGTTCGCGCCTCAGCCGCGCTCATGCAACGCTCCTTGTTAAATCCGAGCAACTCGCCCGGCATTTACAAAGAGTATGGCGAAATCGTGGCCGAACTATTTGCGACTGCAAATCAATTCAACGGTACGAACGGACCGGACCTGATGCGCCTGTGGGTGTGGTCAGAGCCGGCTATTGAATGCTGCGACCGCCAAGAAGGTGAGAAGCCCGGTCAACGCATTTACGCAGTCAAGATTTCGTCACAGCCGCACTTGAATAAGCAAGAGCCCGAAGTTGCTTTTCTCGCCGTGCATCATGCCCGCGAGCTGATCACTGCCGCTTTCACGATGGAGTTGATTAAGAGATTGACCAGAGGATATGCAGATGGCCTGCGTGAATTTAGAGAAATGTTGGACAAGCGCGAGATCTGGCTGATTCCGGTCGTGAATCCAAATGGTTACCAACGCGCTGTCCTCGGGCAAGTGGACTGGCGAAAGAACACGCGGCGCGCGGCGCCGGCTCAAGCCATTCAAAGTGCAGGCGTCGACCCGAATCGGAATTACGGGTTCGAGCATGCGACGGCACTCACGCCAGCGCAGCGTGCTGCGCTGAGTAAAGACGCCCAAGACACAAATGGAATGACGCTGACGGGCGACTTCAATCTAGACAGTCCGCAGTACCCGGGGCCGTCGCCGTTTAGCGAGGTGGAAACTCGAGCCGTGCGGGGTTTGGCGCACAGCCAATTCTTGGGAGAAAACCCGCGGCAGATAGATGGTTTGACCTGCTCTCTGTCTTGGCATACCTACTCAGGCACGGTTACTCACCCGATGTCACACAAGCCGGCAGTTTCGCCCAACACAGGTCTCAACCCTGCGGACCGACCAGTCTTGGACAGTTTCACGGGGGCGTTAGCTGCCGTCACCGGCTACCGCGATCTGCGTGACGGATTTGAAGCGCAACGGGAAGCTAGGGGCGATCCAATCGACGGCTACCCAGTCTTCGGTGACTCGGACGACTGGCTCTACAAGGATGGCGGCACGCGAGCGATTTTGATCGAAGCCTTCTCCTCTGCCGAGGGAAGCACTGAAAACCTTTTCTCCGACTACAGCGGCTGCTCGCGACGCGGTTGTCACCAATAACATCAAGGCCGCGATAAAGCTAATACAGGAGTGCCGGTAAGAAAGGTGAATCACCTGACTAGATGCCCTTTCTTGGATCTTCCGGGCGGCGCACACGATTCGAGCACGCATTGCGCTTGCATCAGCTGCACGCGAGCCGGCTGCTAAACGGGACATGCGGGGCACGGCCTGCCGTTCTGATCGCAGGCCTCGGGCATCAACCCCGTTTCTTAGTGGCGGCGTTCTGCTTGAGCTGCCGCATGACCGCGCCGGCACCCTCGACCACACGCGCGATGAGAATTTCGCCGTGCGCGGCGGATGCTCCGCGCGGATCGCCCATGATGCCCGACGCGGATAGCCGCGGATCGTCGCTGCTCCAGGGGTAGCTCGCCGCAGGATCGAACACCAGCGCTTGCGTCGTGCCGCCGCCGGGCGCCGGGTTCAAGGCGGCCAGTGCTTCACGTCGCACCAATTCCGGAGCGAGCACGAGCATGACGGAGGTCTCGTCCTTGCCGGCGTGGATTTCCGGCACGTCCGCCGCCGTATCGGGGCTCATCATCGCGCCCAAATGAAGCGTCGCGATATTGAGGCCGAAGTCGCACATCTCCCGCGTGACCGCTTCGAGGATGCCGCGGTTCCCGCCGTGCCCGTTGACGATCAGGAGATTGCGAGCCGGCAATGCGCGCACGAGTTCGGATCCGAGGTCGCGCAGGTAGGCGGCCATGCCCGAAACCGTGAGCGACAATGTGCCCGGCGCCCAGGCGTGCTCACGCGAGAGCCCGACCGGCACCACTGGCAATTGCCATAGATCGTGCTCGTCGCCCCAGCGCGCGACGATGCGCCGGGTGAGCGCTTCCGCGATGACGCAGTCGGTGTTGAGCGGCAAGTGCGGTCCGTGTTGCTCGATCGAGCCCATCGGTAAGCAGAGCACCGAGCTTGCCTCAACCGCATTTTCAACCTCGCTGAAGACGAGGTGGCCGATCATCCGGCTTGCGGGGCCCCGCATCGACTCAACCGCTCGCCATTCGCTCAAGACTCAACCGCGAGCGGCGCCGCCTTCTTGAGCGATTTCGGCGACTCGGACAACGCCGCGATCACATGCCCAAGATGATGGCCGGCGCGCGCCGCTTTCGCCGTGAGATAGCGGCGATTGTCGGCATTGACCGGCGTCTCGAGCGGCATGCGGCCGGAAATTTCGATTCCGGCCTTGGCGAGGCTGTCGAGCTTGACCGGGTTGTTGGTCAGCAGCATGACGCGCGTGACGCCGAGCATCTGCAGCATCCGCACGGCGACACCGTAATCGCGCTCGTCGTCGTCGAAGCCAAGCGTGGTGTTGGCATCGACAGTGTCGAGTCCGGCATCCTGCAGCTCGTAAGTGCGCATCTTGTTGGCGAGGCCCACGCCGCGGCCTTCCTGCGCGAGATACAGGATGATCCCTCCGCCGGCTTCGTGAAGGCGCGCCAGCGCAAGCCGCAGCTGATCGCCGCAGTCGCAGCGCCGCGAACCAAACACATCGCCGGTCAGGCATGCGGAGTGGACCCGTACCGGGACGGGCAACGACAGATTGGGCGCGCCGACGATCACCGCCACCGGGTCGTCGCCGAAGGAGTCGCGAAACACCACGAAGCGGGCGCGAACGCGCGAGGCAAGCGGAACATGCGCTTCACCTGCTATCGCAAGCGATTGCATCCCCTCCTCGCGGAAACGCACTACCGCCGTGGCATCGACCGTGATGATGCGCGGATCGAACGCTCCTGAGATCGCGGGATCGGTATCGGCGATAAGTACTGCGGGCAACACCTTGGCAAGCTTGACGAGATCGATCGCCGCCGCCGCTGCCGCGCCCGCCGGCTCCGGAAGGAATTCGAAGCGGGGTTTGTTCTCCGCAACCAGCGCCAGAACGGTCTGCGCATCCACATCGTCCGAGAGCGCGATCGCCACGGGTTCACTGGCTTCGATCCCGAGCGAACGCGCCCTTCTGCTGGTCAGAACCAGACGCGGCGCCATCGGCGCGGCAAGCGCGCGAAACGCAGCCAATCTGTCCTCATCGAGCCCTTCGACCGGAAGGCAGAGCAGCGTTTCATTTCCGCCCGCGACGATCACCGGCCTTCCAGAACGGAACTCAGCGAGCGCCCGGCTGGCAGCAACTTGCTCGCTCGTTCCGCATAGGATGGAACTCAATTTTCCGTCACCATTGCGCATTGATGATTTGCTACGAGCCAAGGTCACATTATTTGTTTCGGTCCGTGCACGATGCATTATGACCTTTGAGCTTTTTGCGTGTCGCGCGTCTTGCGCTTTCCGTCAGCGTGACACACTCCCTCCTAGCTCCACGCCTTTTGTCTTCGTTTTCGACAGCTACGCGGACATGCGAAATGTCCGCAATCGGCGCGGCGTGTAAGCAGTCATTAGTTTAGGTCGGCTTCCGGCCACAAGCGGACCTAGGCAAAAGCAGGTTAATCGGCTAGAAAGCGGACATTCAATTAATCTGAGGTGCGCATGAGAGCCGCCGCCGCTTTCTCGCAAGCTGCCAGTGCACTGGCCAGTTTTGTGACCTTTCCGGCACGAGCCCAAACAGCAGACTCGACACCTCCTCGAGCCAAGCGTGCACCAAGCCTTCGACGATTACTACGGCACGAAGGTCTCGGATCCCTACCGGTGGATGGAAGACGCCAAGGATCCTGATCTCCTGCCGTGGCTGAAGGCGCAAGACGCGCACACCCGAACGTTGTTGTCAGAGGTGCCAGGGCGAGCCGCCCTGCGAGCGCGCGTTTCCGAGCTTTCGGGTGAGCAGTCGGTGACGAGGAAGGCAGTGGCGAGGGGCGAGCAGTGTTCTTTGAACAGTTGCCGCTTGGTGCGCAGAACTACAAGCTTCTTCGTGCGAGAACAAGATGGTCGCGCGGCAAGGACGTTGGTCGATCCCACAGCCCTGACCATGAACGGCAAGCACGTCAGCCTCGACTGGTGGGAGCCTGACCCGAATGGCCGCCTTGTCGTTTACGGCTTGTCTCCCGCCGGGTCCGAAGCTTCGACCGGCCATGTGATGGAAGTATCGACTGGAAAGATCCTCGAAGAACGCATTTCAAACATTGACAACGGCATCACAGGCTGGCTGCCGGATGGATCTGGCTTCTTTTATATCCAGCTTACGGGCGAGCGAGGAACGCCCACCTTCTATTGGGACAGTGTCGTAAGGCTGCATCGGGTTATACGGATCCGCAGTTCAGATCGAGTCTTTCTGCGGCGGGGGCAGTATCCGCAGGTCCCGATGAAAGAGATTCAAGTTGGCTCCATCCGCCCGGTTCTCGGGACGGACTGCGCCATCGTGATGGTCCTCGATGTTCGGCCCGAGAGAGCGGTCTGGACCGTAAATGTCGCTGACCTCATTGCGGGCAAACCGCGCTTCCTGCCGCTCGCGGTTGACGAAGATCTGGTCGTCGGCGTGTCCGCATCTGGCGATGACCTCTACTTCATATCAAACCGCGACGCCTCGCGGCCGCGTCCTCGTGACGTCATTGTCTGCGCCTTCGCTGGCATCTGCTGCTGAGGTACTTCCACAGTCCAACGTAGTTGCCGAAGATGTCTATCCCTGCCGTGGTGGGGCTCTGGTGCGAACGATGGATGGCGGCGTCCAACGATTGAGGCGGGTCACCCGCCAGGGGCAACACCCAATCGATCTCCCATACCAAGGATCGATTCGCGACGTCTTCAGTTCGGAGTTGCGCGACGATGCGTATCTGTTCTTAACGGGCTGGCTGGAGCCCCCAGCCATCTGGCGCGTGGCATCAGTGTTGAAACTTGCGGCGACTGACTTTGACAGCAAGCCGTCTATTGACCTGTTGCCTTACATCGCTGAGCAACGCTTTGCCCGGGCGCGCGACGGCACACAGATTCCTTACACCATCATCGCCCGCCGTGGATGGCAGCCCAACGGCCAGAATCCTGTACTCGCGACGGCATACGGCGCTTACCAGTATTCGCTTTCGCCAAGGTTTGATCCAAGGCTTCTCGCGTTTTTGGACGCGGGCGGCATTTATGTCGTCGCCAACGTACGCGGGGGCGGCGAATACGGACGCGAGTGGCACAAGGCCGGCCAAAAGGCGACCAAACCCAATACGTGGCGCGACTTCATCGACGTTTCGCAAGCGCTGATCGCCACACGCGTCACGTCTTCCCGACACCTCATCATTCAAGGTACTTCGGCGGGCGGAATTACAGTCGGTCGCGCGCTTACCGAAAGGCCCGATCTTTTCGCCGGTGCAATTTCCGACGTCGGTTGGCTCAATCCCCTGCGCTATGAGGCGGAACAGAACAACAGCGACATCGACGAATGGGGGCCCATGGTCGATGCGGCGAGTTTTCGCATTCTGTATGACATGGATAGTTATCAGGCAATCAAGGAGGGAATTCGATACCCGCCCGTGCTTGTTATCTCGGGGTACGAAGACCCACGCGTGGCGACGTTCCACGCGGGGAAGTTCGTGGCTCGACTGCAATCTGTGACTGCCGGCAAATCGCCCGTCTTATTAAGAATAGATTTTGACGCCGGTCACGGAATCGGCAGCACGCGCGAGCAAAGGGACACGTTGATGGCGGATATCTACACCTTCGCACTTTGGTGTGCAGGTGCCAAGGGATTCCAGGCGCAGTAAGTTCCTGTCGGCCCGTGAGCTAACTCCGTGGCTGCCCTCGGCCACAAGCGGCCTCTCCGTAATCTTCCACGTGTGCGCGCTTTTGCTGGACAAAGGGTGAGAAAGGGTCACACTGCCTAGACGGACGACGACGTCAGGCGTCGAGTCCAGGTGCGGGGGCACTGTTGGAATCAACGTTTCGTGAACTGCTTATCCCCCAACTGCAGGAGCACGACCATGAAATTGGTGCGCTTGCAATGCTAATGGTTGCTCTCCTCGCATCGAACATCTGCCATATTCTTTTCACCTTCATTCCTGGACGCGCATGAAAAAAGAATCCGTCATCGCCACTCGGCGCTCTGCTTCTCCCGAATTGCGCAGTGACAGTGAGGGGCCCGTCGAACGGCGCGCTTTTCTGGCGCGCGGCGTACAAGTCGCCGGAGCGCTCGCCGCTGGCGGTATGGCGAGCACCGCAGGTGCGCAAACGCGTGCGGGCGAATCAACCGCAGCTCAATTTCCATCTTGGATGACCACGGAAGGCGCGCCCATGCGCGCATACGGCCAGCCATCGAAGTTTGAGGAGCCAGTCAAGCGTTTCGTGGGGCAGCTGTACGGAAAGGTCGCTGAGGGCGCGGGCGCTTCGTTCACGCCCCTGCAGTCTCTGAACGGCACCCTCACGCCGAATGGACTGCACTTCGAGCGACACCACAATGGAGTACCGGACATCGACCCCGCGCGGCACAGGCTGCTGATTCACGGGTTGGTGAGAAAGCCGCTTGCATTCGACGTCGCTGCGCTGACGCGCTATCCGATGGTGAGCCGCACGTGTTTCATCGAATGCGCCGGCAACAGCTCTCGCAACACGTTGCCCAAAGCGCAGGACGTGGCGTGCGGCGCAATCCATGGTCTGGTGTCGTGCAGCGAGTGGACCGGGGTGCCGCTAGCAGTGCTGCTAAATGAAGCGGGCGTTAACGCCGACGCAGGATGGCTACTCGCCGAAGGCGCGGACTCTGCATCGATGAGCCGCAGCATTCCGCTTACAAAAGCGCTCGACGACGCTTTGATCGCGCTCTACCAGAACGGGGAACGCCTTCGTCCGGAACAGGGCTATCCGCTGCGGCTGTTGTTGCCCGGGTGGGAAGGCAACATGAACGTGAAATGGCTGCACCGTATCAAGCTCACTGACGGTCCGACGCACACGAAAGACGAGACGTCGAAATACACCGACCTGATGCGGGACGGCAAAGCACGTCAGTTCACCTATGAACTCGGAGTGAAGTCGGTGATCACACAACCCTCCGGTGGCATGACGATGCAGGGGCCGGGGCTATATGAGCTGACCGGCCTGGCGTGGTCTGGCGCGGGCCGTGTCACCAGGGTCGAGGTGTCTTCCGATGCCGGTGCAACGTGGCGCGACGCGATGCTGCAGGCGCCGGTGTTGCCGAAATCGTTGACTCGCTTCCGCCTGCCCTGGAACTGGAACGGCGCGCCCGCGATGCTGCAGAGCCGGGCCACCGACGAGAAAGGCCATGTGCAGGAATCGCGGGCTGCATGGAACGCGCTGTATTCGCCCGCGAATCGCTACCACAACACGATGATTCAGACTTGGGCGGTCAATGCCGACGGGAGCGTGAAAAATGTATACGCATGAGCGCACGGTGATTGGTCGTCGCGGCCGCAGCACTGCTTGCAGCCTGCGCTGCCCCATCGATGGGACCGCAACGCGCCACAGGGACTCAACCTCGGCCGCGCTGTTACGGCGGACGAAATCAAAGCATGGGACATCAGCATTCCACCGAGCGGCGCGGGGCTGCCGCCGGGCAGCGGCTCGGTGCAGCAGGGCGCGGCGGTGTACGCAGCGAAGTGCGTAGCGTGTCACGGCGCTAACGGCGAGGGTAAGCCTGTCGTTGCGTTGGTCGGTGGGCAGGGCACGCTTGCATCGGACAACGCGACACGCACGGTCGGCAGTTACTGGCCGTACGCAACGACGCTGTTCGACTACGTGCGCCGCGCGATGCCGACGAATGCGCCGAAGTCGCTTACTGATAGCGAGGTCTATGCCGTCAGCGCATACGTGCTGCAACTGAATGGAATCATTCCGCAGGACGCAGTGATGAACGCGCAAACGCTGCCGCAGGTGAAGATGCCGAACAAGGGCGGCTTCATCGATTATTCGGGAAAGTAGATCACTCTGCAGTCATGCTGAATTTTTGAAAAGTAGGCAATGGCCGACCCAGCGCTGCAGCGCCAGCGCGTTCAACTCTTAATGAAGGTCCGCTTTAGAGCGACCCGACTGTCCGC